>NZ_FQXS01000024.1 GCF_900130015.1 Desulfofustis glycolicus DSM 9705
CGCTGATATCGTTACGATCCAGGAGTTGCTGGGCCACTCAGAAATAGAACTGACCATGCGCTACAGCCGACTGTCTAACCTAAAAACCCAGCATGATTACTACCGGGTTATGGAACGGCTGGAGACACAAAACGACGATACTCTGGCCGCAGAGGTTCCGCCCATCAGGAACTAGTTCCTGATGGGCCTCTGGTCAGAAAGACCTTGACGCGAGGACCAAAAGAGCACAATATATGAGCAACTAACACATCTATATCAATAGAAAAAACAGGATATGTTACGTATAGTTCCTGTATACCTATGGGGTAATGATCCTCCAATACCTAAAAGTAAAACAGGAATCTCAAACCAGAACTTACCCATGAACATCTTTACCTCAGGAGTGGAAGGGAGCACCTGAGGTAGTTCTTGTGAATTTTGAGATTTACTTGAGCTGAAGGCGTCAGGCTAAATTGAAATTCTCCCTCCGAAAGCGTCAGCTCAGATCACGATTTCCACAGATCAATCCATATGTTATAGCGCCGCTCACCATTACTCATCGTGACTTTCAGTCATATGGATTATCCGAAAGTCAGCTCTTCCGACCACGATGACGATTGTCATTGTTTGTTGAGACCCTCAGCTATGGAAGCCGGCTTGCGACACTGCCACCGGAATTGATCGATTGCATCAGCGTAATTGACAATCCGCAACGCTTCCGGTACGCTGTGACATCTTTTGCAGGCGACAGATCGTTACAATTCACAGCGGGGCACGCCCATGATCATTGGCCTGGATGTCGGTGGCACGCACAGCGACGCGGTTCTTTTCGACTCCCGGGGACTGGTACGTGATATCAAGGTACCGACCAACCCGGACAACCTCTACGAAACACTTCTTACGGCCTTTGACCTGCTGATGGAGGGGCAACGGCCCGAGGACGTCAAGCGGTTGGTACTGAGCACCACGCTGGCCACCAACATGGTGGTGCAGAACACGCTGCCGCCGGTGGCCATGATCGTGTCGGGAGGTCCGGGAATCGACCCCGAGCATTTTCGTGTCGGTGATCATTATTACGTGGTGCGCGGCGCCCTGGATCACGGTGGACGCGAGATCGAGCCGCTCGATGAGCAGCAGATCAAGGCCGTCGGTGAGCAGATCAGGGCCGCCGGTCTGCCCTACGTGGGTGTCGTCACCAAGTTTTCCGTACGCAACCCGGAGCATGAACTGCGCCTGGCCGAACTGCTCGCCCCCTATGTCGAGCGGGTCTTTATGGGGCACCCCTTGTCCGGTGTGCTCAGTTTTCCCCGACGCATCGCCACCACCTTTCTCAACGCCGCCGTCTATCCGGTGCACCGGGATTTCTTCACGGCGGTGCAGGAATCCCTGGCGCAAAAAGGGATTGTTGTGCCGATCCGGATTCTCAAGCCCGACGGCGGCAACATGAATATGGCAACGTCGCTTGATTATCCGGCCCAGACCATCCTGAGCGGGCCATCGGCCAGTGTCATGGGGGCAATCGCCTATGCCCGCGCGGACGAGAGTTGTCTGGTTCTCGATATCGGCGGCACGACCACCGATATGGCGATCATCCTCGATGGGGTGCCGGTGCTCGCCTCCGGGGGCATTGAAATCGGGCCATACAAGACCTTGATCCGCGCATTGCAGACTCGCTCCATCGGCATCGGCGGCGACAGCGTCGTTCGGGTCCGCGATTCTCAGATCAGTATCGGTCCGGATCGCCTCGGGCGGGCCATGGCCTACGGCGGGCCGCTGCCGACACCGACCGACGCCTTTTGTGTCCTCGGTCTGGCCGACGGCGGCGACCGATCTCGCTCGGTCCAGGGATTGACGCCGCTGGCCGCTGCTCTACAGCTGTCCGTCGAGGAGATTGCCGAATTGATTTTTACCACCGCCTGCCGGGAAATCTTGACCGCAGCGCGGAATATGGTGAGCGATATCAACAGTCGCCCGGTCTACACCGTGCACGAGATGCACGAGGGTATCCAGATTCAGCCGGACCGCATGCTCGTTCTCGGCGGGCCGGCGAGCCAGTTCGCTGAGCGGTTGACCACGCTGTTTCCCGGCGAGGTCATGCCGGTGCCGCACTGGCAGGTCGCCAATGCCATCGGCTGCGCGTTGGCGCGCACCACCTGCGAGGTGACGGTTTACGCCGATACGGCCCGCCAGGTGGTGACGGCCCAGGGTGAGGGCTATCATCAGAATATTCCTGCCAGCTTCGATCTCGGCAACATCCGGGAGATCGCTCTCGAGTTGGTACGGAAAAAGGCCCTGGCCCGCGGGGCCAATCCGGAGTTTGTCCAGACCGAGGTCGTTGAAGAGGCGCAATTCAACATGGTGCGCGGTTTTTATACGGTCGGCAAAAATATCCGGGTACGGGCCCAGGTCAAACCCGGATTGATCCACGGTTACGATCCGCAGACCGAAACGCTGAATCGTTCCGACTTGTAGCACTATAATCAGGCCTGCCTCTCCCGGTGTCGGTCATCGAGGAGGCAGGGCGGCAGGACCGCTCACGGCAGGAGCCGGTGCCTGCAGTCACCAATAACGTGCCAGGATCTCCAGTTATGCTTCGCGCCACCCACAAAACCGGACTCGTCTTTTTCCCGGCCTTCGACTGGGCCATCGATCCCACTCACCCGGAACGGGAAGAGCGTCTGCTCTATACCCAGGACCAGGTGTTCGAGGAGGGGTTACTCGATATCGACGGCATCGTCGAACTCAAGTCCGATCTGGTGAACATCAAGGATATTCAGCGTGTTCATTTCTGTGTGCCGGATCCCTGGGCGGTCATTACCGAGTCGCACCTGATCAGTGCCGGCGGGGCCAAGACCATCGGCATGGCGGTCATGGACGGCACCATCGAACGCGGTTTCGCGCTGGTACGGCCGCCGGGCCACCATGCCAACCGGGTGGTTCACGGGGCGCGGGGGTTCTGCAACATCAATATCGAAGCGATCATGATCGAATATCTTCGCCGGGCTTACGGGGTCGACCGGGTGGCGATCGTCGACACCGACTGCCACCACGGCGACGGTACCCAGGATATCTATTGGCACGACCCGGATACGCTGTTTATCTCCATCCACCAGGATGGTCGCACCCTTTACCCGGGAAGTGGCTTTCTCAACGATTTCGGCGGCCCCAATGCCGCCGGCACGACCATCAATCTGCCGCTGCCGCCGGAGACCTGCGACGAAGGGTTCCTCTACGCCATCGAGCACGCGGTATTGCCGATTCTCGAGGATTTTCAGCCGCAGTTGATCATCAATTCGGCGGGGCAGGACAATCACTATTCCGATCCGATCACCAATATGAATTTTTCCGCCCGCGGCTATGCCCGGTTGACGTCGATGCTCAAGGCGGATATCGCCGTTCTCGAAGGCGGCTACGCGATCGAAGGGGCGCTTCCCTACGTCAATGCCGGTATCATCATGGCCATGGCCGGTCTCGATTACAGTCACCTGCGCGAACCGGACTTCAACCCGGACCGGTTGCACCAGGATCCCGATGTGACCAGGGTGATAGAGAAGACCTGCAACTACGCGCTGGAGATCTGGAACAAACGGGCGGCCATCACCCATACGGTTCGGAAAAAGCCGGATTGCGGCGAACGGCGCCGCCAGATTTTCTACGATACCGACAACATTCTGGAAACACAGGAAGAGACTATCCGCATTTGTGATGACTGCGCCGGCGCCCTGCGGATCGACAGTATTTCCGACCGCGGCGTCCGCATGCTCGGGGTGACCATCCCGCGCAAGGCCTGCTCCCGTTGTATCGAGCAGGGGCACCAGTGGTATGAGAACGGTGATCGTAACCACTACCGCCACATCTTCCTGCAGGATCGTGTCACCGATCGCTATAGCGAGCGCAAGGACTGAGCGCAGGCTGCGTACCCTCCCGCCATTTCATATGATCTTGATGACCACGGCGCCGGCGGTTACCGTACAGATTGAGAGCACGCGCAACCAGGTGAGTCTCTCTCCCAGGCAGCAGACGGCGATGATCGCCGCGATGACCACAGATGTCTCGCGCAATGCGGCGACCAGGGCGATTGGCGCACGCATCATGGCCCACAAAACCAACCCGTAGGATGCCAGCGAGCACGCCCCGCCAACCAGCCCCCGTGCCCATTGTATTCGTGTCCGCCGCCAGCTTGCTATCCGGCCGAGTAGTGCCGACAAGACAATGAACACTGCTGCGGTGAGCAGAAACAACCAGCTGGTATAGGCCAGCGCATGGCCGGCCAGCCGCACGCCGTGGCCGTCAACCAGCGTATAGCAGACGATGATAGCGGCGGTGGCCAGTACTGGACCAACCGTCGCCCAGTCCAGCGATTTCGCTCGCCAGGCGTCGCCGGAGAGCAGCACTATCCCGCCGCAAATGCAGCCGATACCAAGCCAAGCCCCGACGGACGGCGACTCACCGTACAGCAAGGCCATTGCCAATGCCGTTATGACCGGGGCGATGCCGCGCATCATCGGATAAGAGAAACTGAGTTGACCGAAACGATAGCAAACGGCCAGCAAGACAAAATAGATTACGTGGAGCACCACCGACAGCGCCAGATAGTTCCAGCTTTCGCTCTGCGGTAGTGGGAGGAATGGTATCAGGAACAGCGTCCAGAACGCCGCTCCGACAACCAGAAGACAGGTGTCCTGAAGGTTGTGAGAGGAGGCGCGGATGAGTGCATTCCAGCTGGCGTGGAGCAAAGCCGCGAGCAACACGATGAGCAATACTTCCAGCGGCATCATTTTCTCCAGCGAAGGTGGCGGTTATTCTGCCGTGCCGACGATTGCTTGTACTGCTTCATGATAAGCGTGTTCGCTGGTTGCCCGGGTGATTTTCTTCAGGTGCCTGTGTGCTCCGGGAAACGCATCGATAAAATAGATCCAGATCTGTTTCAAGCGGCCGAGCAGGTGGCCCGGACCGCTCAGTCGATCCTTGAGGGCCAGGAACAGTTCGTCATGGAAAGCGGCCAGGGAGACCAGTCGCGCTGGACCGGAAGCAACCTCGCCTTTGATTTCCGCCGGTAGAAACGGGTTGGCGAGCAGACCGCGACCGATCATCCACCTTTCCACGGCGGGAAACCGCCCGGCGAGTTCGTGGAAGACCTGCCGGGAGGTGATATCGCCGTTGTAGGTCAGGCGATGACGGGTCAGGTAGCAGCAGCGGGCGAAGGCATCGGGATCGGTTTGGCCGCTATAGAGCTGGCTGCCGAGACGGGCGTGGATGGTGATCCCGGTCAGCGGGAAGGGGTCGAGCCGGGGGAGCAGTGCCAGCGATTCCCGAGCGTCATGGTAGCCCAGGCGCATCTTGATCGACAGGCACGGCTTCAGCTCCGGCAAGACCGCTTCCAGCAGCGCGACGATGGCGTCGGGGTAGGGCAGCAGCCCGGAACCGCGCCGTTTCTTGGCGACCATTCGCACCGGGCAGCCCAGATTCCAGTTGATATCCCGGTAGCCCAGTTCGAACAGGCGATTACCGAGGGCCAGAAAACCGGTTGCATCGGTATTGAGCAATTGCGGGGTGACCGGCAGAGAAGTATTGGCCTCCGGCTGCAGGTCGGCCAGCACCTTGTCGGCAAAGACGGCGGTGCTCTGCGGATTGATAAACGGGGCGACGGCCCCGTCGAGGCCGGAGAAGTGAGCGGCGTAGACTCGGCGGAACAGGGCGTCGGTGATGCCCTTGAGCGGGGCCATGATCAGTTCCGGTTGCAAAGACTCGCTCACGATGCGTGCTGGTCCGTTTGCACAGCGGAAAGCGCGGCCGGCCGGCCCCAGTGGCGCATATCGTGGCCGCTCGGGTTCTGGAAGACCAGCAGGTCGAATTGCGGCAGCGCGGCGAGCAGGTGATCAAAGATGTCGGCCTGGATCGCTTCGTAGTGAGCCCAGCGCTTGTCTTTGCTGAAGACGTAGATTTCCAGCGGCAGGCCGTGCTCGGTGGGAGCGAGGTGACGGACGAGAAAGGTCATCTCCTGGTTGACCTGTGGCAGACTTTTCAGGTAGGCGATGACATAGGCGCGAAATACGCCGATATTGGTTTGCCGGCGGCCGTTGATCGGCAGGGCCGGATCGTCCGGGAACGAGTGTTGCCGGTTGAATTCCTCAATGTCCTTGGCCTTGGCGCTGAGATAGTCTTTGAGTAAGTGAATTTTGGAGAAGCGTTCGAGCAGGTCGTGATCGCAGAAACGGATCGAGTTGATATCGATCATCAGCGCTCGTTTGATCCGCCGCCCCCCGGATTCGGCCATCCCCCGCCAGTTCTTGAAGGAGTTTGACACCAGTGCATAGGTGGGGATGGTGGTGATCGTCTTGTCCCAATTCTGGACGCGGATGGTGTGGATCGAAATACCAATCACGTCGCCGTCGGCGCCATAGGACGGCATTTCGACCCAATCCCCGATCCGCACCATGTCGGTGGCGGTCAGTTGTACCGATGCGACGAAGCCGACGATGGTGTCCCTGAACACCAGCATGGTTACCGCGGTCATACCGCCGAGCACCGAGATGATTCCCCACGGTGACATGCCGGAGAAAATCGAGATGACGAAAATCGCACCGAAGATATAGCTGGCGATCTTGGCCGCATCGACGAAGCCGTTGAGCACGTCGGCCCGTTTCATTTTCACCAGCCGGGCGATATCTCCAGCAGCCGACAGGACGGTGTTGATGCTGAGTACGCCGACCAGTACGAAAAAGACCAGGGTGGTACGCTTCAGGATCAGGTAGATGGCACTTCCTTCAGGCAGCAGCGCATCGATGGACAGATTCATCAGCAGCAGCGGTACGAACCAGCTGACAGTGTCAATCACCCGGTGATTGACCAGCACATCATCCCAGCGATGCCGGTTTCGCCTGATCCATCCCATGCTGATAGCCCGCAGGACCCGGCGCAGAACGATGGTGGCGATCATGATGATCAGCAGGATCAAGGATACACTGATGATCAGGGCGGCCGACTCGGCAAGCGTCGCTTCGAGGCCGAAGGCAAGCAGCTGTTGATAAAACCAATTGTCGGACATCTGGTCTCCGGCAAATCGTCTGAGAAACGGTGTGCAGATCGGGTGATTATGGTACCCTGATTTCCTGGGCAGCACGTTAGCGGCTACTATAGACAACTTCGGCGAGAAAAAAAAGGTGCGACAGAAGCAGCAGATATCGTTGGCAGCTTTGGCCCGGTTTTATCCGGATGGGTTGTTTGACCTGTTGCCGGAGATTGCCGGCTGCCGTGGACAGTGTGTCTACCTGGTTGGCGGGGTTCTGCGCGACTGGTTGCGCAGGGTCGCCGTGGTGCCGCCCGATCTCGATGTGGCCGTTCAGTGCGACGCCGCCGGATTTCTGCGGCGGTTGGCGCGACGGCTCGGCAGCGGCACGGTGGTGGTACTCGGCGATCCCGCCGATGATACCTGCCGACTGGTGTTGCCCGAGTTGGTTATCGATGCGGCCGGTTTCCGAGACGGGGCGACGGAGATAGCGAAGGATCTGGTCAAGCGCGATTTCACCATCAACGCCATGGCTGTCGACCTGGCGGCAAAGGACGGGCATGGTCAGGCGCCCCTGATCGACCCGCTCGGCGGCAAGCAGGATATCGAAAACGGTATCATCCGCTCCTGCCCGGGCGCTTTCGTCGCCGACCCACTGCGCTTGCTACGGGCCATCCGATTGGCCGCTGAGCTCGATTTTGTCATCGAGGACGAGACACTGGCCGAAATCGGCGCGGTCGCACACCTGATCACAAGCAGTGCCGCCGAACGGATCAATGCAGAATGGGAGCGGATCATGGCGACGCCGCGGGCGGCTTCGGCCTGCGCCGCCATGGATTCTTGTGGACTGCTGGCAGAGGTGGCCCCGGAATTGATGCATGGTGACGGGGTCGGTCAGCCGGCCTGTCACCATCTCGATGTGCTCGACCATAATATCGAAACGCTGCGGTGTCTGGAACGGGTCATCGATACACCGGCGGAGTTTTTTCCCGAATCGTCCGGCTCACTGGTCGATTATCTCGCCGAGCCGAGTCATCGGATGCAGCTCAAATGGGCGGCACTGTTTCACGATGTCGGTAAGCCGACGGCTAAGGCGCTGCGCCCCGACGCAGGCAGTTGTGAGCCGCGCATTACCTTTTACGGTCACGATGAACGGGGCGGGGAAATTTTTTTGCGCCGGGCCGAGCGGCTGCATTGGAACCGGCGGCGGGCCCAGCGGGTCGCCGAGTTGATCGCGATGCACATGCATCCGTTTCATCTCTGTAACGTTGCCCGGCGTGACGGCGAGGTGAGCCGCCGAGCCCTGCTGAAGATCTGTCGCCGGGCCGGTGACGATCTGGCCGGTTTGTTTGTCCTGGCCATGGCCGACACGCTGGCCGGGCAGGGCACGGATCGGCCGGCAACCATCGAGACAGAATTGGCCGGGCTGTACGCCCGGGTCGACCGTCTCTATCACGAGACCATCGCCCCGGTATTGAACGGACCGAAATTGTTGACCGGCAACGATCTGATTGCTACATTGCGCCTGGAGCCCGGGCCGTTGTTTCGTGAGCTGTTGGAAGGCGTTGAAACGGCGGTGGTTGAAGGAGTAGTGCACACCCGGGAGGAGGCGCTTGGCTGGGTCGATCGTTATCTTGCCGAGCGGGAACATGAGATGTCCGGGCGAACCGGGGCGCGTTCCGGACCCGAGCGGACCCGGTCCGGGCACAAGGGATGAACCGTGCGAAAAGTCAGGGATTACTATTTTCAGAAGGCCAAGAAGGATCGGTATCCGGCACGGTCTATCTATAAACTGGAAGAGGTGCAGAAAAAGTACCGGCTGCTCAGGCCAGGCGACAGCGTCCTTGATCTCGGCTGCCACCCGGGCAGCTGGTCGCTCTATGCGTCCGAGGTGGTTGGTCCGAAAGGGGTCGTCGTCGGTATCGACCTGCAGGAGACGGCCATCGCAGCTCGACCCGGCGGCGCTGCTATTCACTGGTTCTGCGGTGATATCGCCGACCCGGAGCAGATCTCCCGGATCCGCCGGATCCGGCCGGCGTTCAAGGTGCTCCTGTCCGATATCGCCCCGCGGACGACGGGCAATCGCTGGACCGATCACCAGCAGTCGATGCGTTTGGCCGAGCAAACACTGCATCTTGCCGGGCAGCTGCTCCATGAAAAGGGGCACTATCTGTGCAAACTGTTTCAGGGAGAGGAAACGGTATCTTTTATCGCTACGCTGAAGGAGCAGTTTTCCCTGGTCAAGGTGATCAAGCCGAACAGTTCCCGTAAGGAAAGCCGCGAACTATTCGTCCTCGGCATGGAGTACCGGAAGACGGTGGACCCGCAACAGCGGTAAGACACGGCGGCCCGACAACGGGTCGGCCGGGCAGAATAAACAACATTACAGGAAGGTATATGTCAGGACATTCGAAATGGTCGACCATCAAGCGGAAAAAAGGTGCCATCGATGCCAAGCGCGGCAAAATATTCTCTAAACTTATCAAAGAGATAACCGTTGCCGCCAGGCAGGGGGCGGACCCGGATGGCAATCCTCGGCTACGGGCAGCCATCGCCGCTGCCAAGTCCGAAAACATGCCGAAAGACAATATCTCCCGTGCCATCGACAAGGGGTCGGGCGGTGGCGACGGGGTCGTCTACGAAGAGATCCTCTATGAAGGCTACGGGCCGGGCGGCGTGGCGGTATTGGTCGAGTGCATGACCGACAACCGCAACCGGACGGTGGCTGATGTTCGCCATTACTTCGCCAAAAGCAACGGCAATCTCGGTGAGAACGGCTGCGTTGCCTGGATGTTCGATAAAAAAGGCCAGATCCTGGTGGACAAGTCGTCAATAGCAGAAGAAGAGTTGATGGATAAAGCGCTGGAGGCGGGTGCCGAGGATGTCGTCGAAGAAGAGAACGAATTTCAGGTGTTAACCGATGTCGAATCGTTCAACGACGTGTGCGAGGCCTTGGAGCAGCAAGGGGTCTCTTTTCTTGAGGCGTCGATCTCGATGATTCCGAAAAACACGGTGGAGGTGAACGAGGAAAATATCGCTGTAGCCCTTCTGAAGTTGCTGGAAAATCTCGAGGATCATGACGACGTCCAGAAAGTGCACGCCAACTTCGACATCGATGCCGTGTTGATGGAGAAACTGTCCTGACCCGGTTTGTCCGGACCAGCGACAACCGGTCGGCATGGAGCGGATACTCGGCATCGACCCCGGTTCGCGCACGACCGGTTACGGGGTGATCGTCTCGGACCGGGGCCGGATCGGCTTCATTGCCTGCGGGGTGATCAAGGCCTCGCCGCAGCTGCCGTTCGCCCATCGACTCAACCAGATTTTCGACGGGGTCAACGAGGTGATACAAATCCACAGTCCGACGGCGGCGGCCATCGAAGACGTCTTCCTGGCGACCAATCCGCGGTCCGCCCTGAAGCTCGGCCAGGCCCGCGGGGCGGCGGTGGTTGCGGCGATGCAGAACGGCTTGCAGGTCTACGATTATAGCCCGAAATTGATCAAGCAGGGTGTTGCCGGTTACGGCCAGGCCGCCAAGGCCCAGGTCCAGCATATGGTCCGTGTCCTGCTCGGGCTGCCGTCCATGCCAAGTACCGATGCCGCCGACGCCCTTGCCGTGGCGATCTGCCACGCCAACCAGTTCCGTCTCTGAGACGGGAGGATAGAGATGATTGCAGCGCTTGCCGGCAAGGTAGTGGTGAAAAAGAAGGACCGGGTTATTATCGATGTCCACGGCGTCGGCTACGAGGTCTTTCTCACCGCCGACGCCCTGTCCCGGCTACCGGACAAGGGGGAGGAGACCTTTCTCCATGTCCATATGCAGGTCCGTGACGATGCCATCGTCCTGTTCGGTTTTCCCGGGGCGGAAGACAAAGAGCTGTTTCTGGCGCTCATTTCCGTATCCGGGGTCGGGCCTAAACTGGGACTGGCGGTGCTGGCCGGGCTGCCGCTCGACGAGTTGTGTCGCAGCATCGGTACCGGTGACGTGAAGCGGCTGACCACTCTGCCGGGCGTCGGCAAAAAGACTGCCGAGCGGATCTGCATGGAACTCAAGGACAAGGTCGGTCACCTGGCGTCCGCCGGAGACTTCCACCCGGCCGATGGCGGCACGACCGATGGACCGGGAACGTCTTCGGTGGTAATGGATGTCCTCTCGGCCCTGACGAATCTCGGCTACAGCGACCCGACCTGCCGGCAGGCGTTGACCAGGGTCAAGCAGCGGGTCGGCAATGAGGCGTTTTATGAGTTGTCCCTCGAGGAATTGCTCAGAGAATGCCTGAGGAGCCTGGCATGAATTTCGAAGAAGAATTGTTCGGCGACGATCGTCTCGTCGATCCGGCGCCCATCGGTCGGGATCACAGCAACGACAACGATCTCAGGCCGAAACGGTTGGCCGAATATATCGGCCAGCAGCAGGTGCGGGCCAGTCTCGAGGTGTTCATCAAGGCCGCCCGCATGCGCGGCGAACCCCTCGATCATGTCCTGTTCCACGGATTTCCCGGCCTCGGGAAGACGACACTGTCCTATATCATCGCCAACGAGATGGGCACGGGCATCAAGGTGACCTCAGGACCGGTGATCGAACGGCAGGGTGATCTGGCCGCCATCCTGACCAGCCTTCAGGAGGGCGATGTTCTGTTCATCGACGAGATTCACCGCCTCAATCATGTCGTTGAAGAGATCCTCTACCCGGCCATGGAAGACTTTCAACTGGATCTGATCATCGGTCAGGGGCCGGGAGCCCGTTCGATCAAAATGGACCTGCCGCGCTTCACGCTGGTCGGCGCGACCACACGTACCGGACTGCTGACGCCGCCGTTGCGCGATCGTTTCGGCGTGATGTTGCGGCTCGAATTCTATGCCCCGGAGGAACTGGTGACCATCGTCAAGCGTTCGGCCCGGATTCTCGGTGTCGATATCGATGACGAAGGTGCCCTGGAACTCGGTCGCCGCTCCCGGGGCACACCGAGAATCGCCAATCGTTTGCTGCGACGGGTTCGCGATTATGCCGAGGTCGGTAACCATCGGGTCGTCGATCGGCGGGTTGCCGACGGTGCCTTGAACCTGCTCAATGTCGATCGTTTCGGTTTGGACGACATGGATCGGCGTATCATGTTGACCATCATTGACAAGTTTCAGGGCGGGCCGATCGGCTTGGAGACCCTGGCCACTGTCGTTTGTGAGGAAAAAAACACGCTCGAGGACGTCTATGAGCCATTCCTCATCCAGTCCGGATTCCTCGCCCGGACGCCCCGTGGGCGGATTGCAACCATTACCGCCTATGAGCATTTCGGTCGTAAGCCACCCGGGTCGGCGCGAATGCAACCATCCTTGTTCGACCAGGACGAATAGAAGAGAGCACCGTGAATCGGTCGAGTAAGCGACTCGCTCGGACCGGATCTGAACACCGATTTCCAGCCGCCCCTGCCTGACAAAAACAAGCACTTGTCGCTCATCGGCGACCACCTCTCTGCCAGGCGCCACATAGCCGTTGTCGAGTCGCGCTTCCCTCTGATAGCCACTTTTAACCACCAGCTCTTATTTCCGGACATTTTGGCCATTTTTCTGCTGATCATAAAATAGTATATTATATCAGCCACATAGATTGATATTCTGAAGCATTTTAAAGTCAGGCTTTGGCGCGCAGATATGTGCTGTTACTACTGTATATGGTGTCATCGTTGATGTGGCGCGACTATATGTAGTAGGTATTAAAGAATTGAGTAAGGGCGCTAGAGTCTTGAAGTTCCTTGTCTTTTTCCTTGACTTCAATCTGGTTGATAGTATAAATGACAGAAAGTGGTAAAAAGTGGATGCAAAGCGGTTGATAGTGGTTTTCCGTGGATAACCCCGTGGCCAGAGACGAGATAATCAAGAGCAGGTTTCGCAGCAGGTCCGAGCACGCGCTCGACCCGAAAGGACGGCTCAATGTCCCGAGCAGGTTCAGGGAAGTGCTGCACCATTACGGTTCTCCGGAACTGATGATAACCTCCTGGGGGACGTATCTGCGCGCCTATCCCGCCTCCGAATGGCAGATCATTGAAGACAAATTGCTCACCAGGGGCAGGGAAGAGCCGAATTTGTCGGGTTTTATCAGACACGTTGTGTCCGGCATCAGCGAATGTTCTTTGGACAAACAGGGCCGCCTGTTGATACCGGCGCCGCTCAGGGCTGAAGTCGGTATCAGTAAAGATGTGGTCTTGAATGGCATGCTCGAATTCGTCGAGATCTGGGACAAAGACGCCTGGCTTGCCGAGTTCAACCGGACCCGGGATAATTTCGATCAATACAACGACAGCCTGGCCAAACTCGGCATTCTCTGATGGAGGGCACCATCCATGGAACGACTCACCGACCGGTTTTGCTGGCAGAAACCATCGGGATGCTGGCCGTGGTGCCTGGTGGCCTCTATGTCGA
This sequence comes from Desulfofustis glycolicus DSM 9705, assembly GCF_900130015.1. Lineage (GTDB taxonomy): Bacteria > Desulfobacterota > Desulfobulbia > Desulfobulbales > Desulfocapsaceae > Desulfofustis > Desulfofustis glycolicus. The sequence continues at coordinate 13,406 of NZ_FQXS01000024.1, forward strand.
CGGCACGCTCGGACTTGGCGGGCATAGCCGGGAAATTTTGGAGCGGAGCGCCCCGAACGGCAGGGTCATCGCCTTTGAATGGGACGAAGCGGCGATTGCCCGCACCGAGATCGCGCTCGCGTCGTTTCGGGAGCGATTGATCATCATGCGTCGCAATTTCCAGGAGATTGATGCCGGTCTGGCGGAAGCCGGCTATGACATGGTCAACGGCATTATGATCGATATAGGACTCTCATCGTTGCAGCTTGACAGCGGTGATCGCGGCTTCAGCTTTCGCTTCGACGAACCGCTCGACATGCGTATGGATCGGCGCCGGACACTCACTGCGACGACGCTCCTGGCTTCGGCGACAGAGCAGGAGCTAGCTGACATTTTTTATTATTTTGGAGAGGAGAAGCAGGCCAGACGAATTGCCGGATATCTCGTCGAGGAGCGACGGCGGCAGGCGATAACCACCACCGGACAGCTGGCCGAGCTGGTTGCCCGGGCCGTGCCGAAACCGTTTCATCCGCCGAAGATCCATGTCGCAACAAAGGTCTTTCAGGCAGTGCGCATCGCGGTGAACGACGAGTTAACCAATCTCGGCCGATTTCTCGATCGGGCCGTTCACCATCTGTTGCCCGGCGGGCGCTTATGCGTCATTTCCTTCCACTCGCTGGAAGACCGCATCGTCAAACGGGCGTTTGCCGGTGCGGCTGAATTGAAAGTATTGACGAAGAAACCGATTGTGCCGGGAAGAGAGGAAATTGGGGCTAATCCGCGATCACGCAGTGCACGTTTGCGGGTCGCCGAACGATTGGCTTAAGCAACAGGGGGAAGATATGAACTATCAAAATTCATGTACCATCGGGCGACCGGTATTTCAGCCGGGTTTTACCCAGCGTCGCGGCCGACGGCGGGCCTTTGAGTTGCCGGGCGGCGCCATGCTGTGGCTGGCGGCGGTGAAAGTTGCGCTGGTAGCGGTCGGTGTCGCGCTGATTGTCAACCTGTGGCTCGGCCATGCCGTCTCAACCGTTCGCCAGGATATCGCCACCATTGCAGAGCACCAGCTGGTTCTTAAAGACGAGCAGATGGCCTTGCTGGCCGAGCGGGCCGGTTTGATGTCTGAGCAACAGGTTCAACGAGAAGCGGGAAGCAGACTGGCACTGTTTGCGCCGGAGCAGGATCAGGTACTCAAGCTTCGCTAAGCCGACGACACGATGGTCAAGCGGTCCCGTCTGCGAACAAAACAGGTCGGAAGGCGGCGACTGGTCATCATCGTACTGATCACCTTAGTTTGTATCGGCGCTGCCTGGTATGTCAGCAGGTGGCAACCGGAATTCTGGCACCGTATCACCGGTTATCTGGCGGTGGAACAAGACCGCGACACTCGATCCCGGGAATCTGTCCGTGGGACGATTTATGACCGGAATTACCAGGTATTGGCCGTTTCCTACGAGCGCGTTTCGGTGTATGCCACCGTCCGTGAAATTCCCGATCTGGCCGCCGTGATCAAGCCGCTATCCACGGTTCTCGGGATTCCGGCCGAAGATATTGCCGAGCGGCTTGGCGCCGGGAGTCCCAGAATCTGGCTGGCCAGGGATATCAGCCAGGAACAGGAAGAGCTGATCACCGACTTGGCTCTGCGCGGCGTCTATCTGCATCGGGAATTTGTCCGCCACTACCCGGAGAGAGAGTCGGCGGCGCATCTCGTCGGGTTTGTCGAGCGGGATACCGGTCTGGCCGGTATCGAGCAGTTTTACAACCGGCTGGAGCGGAAATATCGACTCGATAAGCGAGGGGTTGAAACGCTGCCGTTGGTTGCAGATGGCCACCCCGGTGTCGATGGTCGGCATCTGCTGTTGACTCTTGATCTGAAGATCCAGAGGATACTCGACAACCATTTGGCATCTTATGTAAATCTTCCGTCAGGCAGCAAACGGGGAATCGTCGTTATGGAAGCGGCCACCGGCGCCCTGATCGGCTACGCACAGACACCTTCATTCGATCCGAACAGGTTTCATACCTATCGGGAGGAACTGTTTGCCGATATCTTTGACGAGATGATGGCCGTTCCTGAGCCGTTCAAGGTCTTTCTTCGCGAGATTTCCCTGCTGGCAAGCCAGCCCGAAGGTGCCGGCGGCCTGCTGCCGTGGAGTGTTGTCACGGAGCGTCGCAAGCTCGGTGTGCAGCTACAGTTGTGGGAAAAACTCGGCGTCGGCAACCGCGAAGGGTATGATTTCACCTCGTCTTCACAAACGGTGTCGGAGCGGGTCTCGTTCGATCCGCCGCAGGTGCTGCTGCCGGACTACGAAACGGTCCCGGTGATGCAGACGCCGCTACAATTGTTGACGTCGATCACCCGCAGCGTCAACGGCGGTGTCGGTGTCACCCCTCATGCAGCCGATCGCCTGGTGCTGCGGCGCAACCAGAGCGAGTATCTGCTCGAGAGTTTCGGTGATCCCGGTAAACGGGACGTGATCGACACTTCGCTGACGCCGGAGTTGCGTCGCTTATTTCAGGCAATGGGGCAGGCCGGCCCTGTCGATTCGCGCCTGTTGTCGGGGACGAGCACTTCGTATCGGATGAACGGCGGCATGAACTCTTTTCAGCAACATCACCTCTCCTTGGCGCTGGTCCCGGCCGAGCGCCCGGAGTTGGTGGTGCTGGCCGTCGGGTCGGACCCCGGCTACCTGACCGAGAAGAAGGATGCGGCCGATCTCGATCGGAACGTGCTGTCGCTGATTGCGCCGGTAATAGCGCTGCAGCGGGTAATGAAGAATCTCGCCGATATGATGAGCCCGGGAGACCAGGCCGGTATCAATTACCGCTCCGTGGTGGGTGCCGACTCGGCTACGGCTCCCGTTCGGGACCAGGCGTCGGAGGAGACAGAGCTGAACCGGCTGGAGGTGGTCATGCCGGAGCTGGACGGCATGAGTCTGCGGAAAAGTTTGCGCATCCTGCAAGCAGCGGGCATAACCGTCCGGGTTCAGGGGACGGGGCGCGTGGTCGATCAACGGCCGGAAGCAGGTTCGCCGTTGTCCTCCGGGGCGCAGGTCCTGCTCATGCTCGAGCAGGATCGGGTCGATGCCGACTTTAAGAACGATCCGGCTTCGGGGGTGCGGTGAATGGCCATAATAGACGATAAAGGCAGGGCACGGGCAGGTGGTGATCAACAAAAAGCTATGCATCTCTCCGAACTCATCGAAGGCATCGATTATCGCTGCCGTTCACGGCGAGGGCCGGAAGGCCTGGTCATCCGGGGAATCAGCGCCGATTCGCGACGGATTGGACCGGCGCATCTGTTCATTGCACTGAGCGGCGGGGCCAGCGACGGCCATCGCTTCATTGCCGAAGCTCTCCACGCCGGCGCGGTGGCGGTGCTGGTAGACCGTGAAGACCTGTTGGGGCACGACCAACTGATTGCCGACACCTGTATCCTGGTGGTCGATGATGCCCGTCTGACCCTCGGGATTTTGGCCGCGCGGTTCTACGGCAATCCGGCGGAATCACTAACGCTGATCGGCATTACCGGAACCAACGGCAAGACAACGGTTTCCTATCTGCTCGAACACGCCCTGAACCAGGCCGCGCTAAAGGTCGGAGTAATCGGTACGGTCGAATATCGTTATCGGGGAGAAGACGGCGGACTGATCCGCTACCCGGCGCCGTTCACCACGCCCGACCCGCTGCAGCTCCATCGTATCCTGCGCGAGATGGTTGACGGCGGGGTTACCCATGTGGTGATGGAAGTATCCTCCCATGCGCTGCAGCAGCAACGCCTCGGCCCCCTTGATTGCGCGCTGGCCGTGTTCACCAACCTCAGTCAGGATCATCTCGATTACCACCCCAGTATGGAGGAATACTGGTCGGCTAAGGCGCTGTTGTTCGAGCGTCATCTGCACGCCGGTGCTTATGTCGTCGTCGTCCTGCCGGAGGATCGACAGAGCCCGCAGGCCGGCTGGGCCGAACGGGTGCTGGCGCGATGCCGGACCCTGCCGGTGCAATTGCTGACCTGCGGCGGCGATGCTGCGCAGATCCGCCTGCTCGAGTCGCACTCGACGCTGGCCGGTTCGGAAATGGTGTATCGCGGGTTGCAGGGCGTGCAGCGATCGCTTTCCTCGCCGTTGGTAGGGCGCTTCAACATGGACAATCTGCTGGCCGCATTGACGGCGCTGACGGCCATGGGGTTCGACGAAGAAACCGCCGGCCGGCTGCTCAGCAGCGCGCCGGGCGCCCCGGGTCGGCTGCAGCGTATCGAGATGGCCGAGCGACCAGGCGGCCAACCAACCGTCTTTGTCGATTATGCCCATACGCCCGATGCGCTTGCCAACGTGTTGGCTACCCTGGCCGGGGTGCCGCATCGAACGCTTTACTGCCTGGTCGGTTGTGGCGGCGATCGGGATCGGAGCAAACGTCCGTTGATGGGCGGGATCGCCGCTACCCTGAGTGATGTGACCATCGTCACCGACGACAATCCGCGCAGCGAAGAACCGGCATCGATCCGGTCCCTGGTTCTGGCCGGTGCGCGCGATAGCGGGGTGCCGATCCATGACCCCGACTGGCTGACGCGACGCGGCGAGGCGGGCAAGGGCTGCGTCGAGATCGGTGACCGCCATGCCGCCATCGAGCTTGCCGTCGCCGTTGCCGGCCCCGGAGACATTGTGCTCATTGCCGGCAAAGGACACGAGCGGTACCAGATCACCGCCGCCGGCAAGCGATTTTTCGACGACTGTCTGGTTGCGAGCGAGGCCGGAATGCTCTGGGATACGGCGACACTGGCCGCGGCAGTCGATGGCCGTCTCGTCCGTGACGTGGATCGCCCCTCTCGGCGGTTTTCGACAATCTCGACGGACAGCCGAACCATCGGCGGGCAGGATGTCTTCGTCGCCCTGAGCGGTGAAACGCACGATGGCCACGAGTATCTTATCCAAGCCGTCACCAATGGCGCCGGTTGTCTGGTCGTGGCTGATGCCCGGCGGGCCTCCGGGTTGCCGGCCGCCTGCATAGAAGTCGCCGATACGCTGACCGCGCTCGGTGATCTGGCCAACTGGCGCCGCAAGGCCGTGCAGCGACTACACAATCCGGTCGTGGTCGGGTTGACCGGCAGTTGCGGCAAGACCACGGTCAAAGAGATGACGGCGGCAATTTTTTCCTGTCGCTGGCCTGATCGGGTTGACCGACCGCCAGGTAGAGTGTTGAAGACGAAAGGAAATTTTAATAACCTGGTCGGGCTGCCCTTGTCCCTGCTGCCGTTGACCACACGTCATCGGGCGGCGGTGCTCGAGATGGGCATGAACCGGCCGGGAGAGATTGCCCGGCTGACGGAGATCGCCGACCCGGATATTGCCTGTATTACCAATATCCATGGTGCCCACCTGGAAGGGCTCGGCTCGATCGATGGCGTGGCCAGGGCCAAGGGAGAATTGTTCGACACGGTCGACCGGCGGGCGGTGCTGATCGTCAATCTCGATGACGAGCGTGTCATCGCCTGCGCCCGGCGCCATGATCGGGTCACCGTCGGGTTTTCGGTGCAACCCGGCCGACGGCCGGTCGATGCGCTGGTATGGGCGGCAGACAGCGTGGCCGATGGGGCCGGCTTACTGACATTTAGGTTGCATGTCGGTAAACAGCAGGCGCGGCTGACGATCCGGGCACCGGGACTACATAACGCGGCCAACGCCTGTGCCGCTGCGGCCATTGCCCATGCCGCCGGTATCGATCTGGCCTGCATCGTCGCGGGACTCGAGTCCTTTCGCAGTGGCGCCAACCGCATGCAGGCTGTCCAGACGCACGGTGGCATCCAGATTCTCAACGACAGCTACAACGCCAATCCGGCCTCGATGTCGTCGGCACTGGAAACCCTGGCCCGGCTTGCATCCGCCAGACGGGCGGCGCTGCTCGGCGATATGTTGGAACTCGGCGCCGATGCCCCCGGCCTGCACGAAGCGGTCGGGCTGCAGGCGGCGCGGCTGGGTATTAATTACCTCGGCCTGGTCGGCGGGTTTGCCGAAGACATGAAGCGTGGCGCGCTGGCCGGCGGCATGCACGACGAGGACATCGTTGTGCTGCAGAGCAGGGAAAGAGCGGTTGACTGGCTCAGTGAGCTGGTGCATAGTGCACGCTTACAAACGGGAGACTGGGTTCTCGTCAAAGCGTCCCGGGGGATTGCCCTGGATACCGTTGTCGAGGCCTTTGTCGATCGCTGCCAACAGGACAATCCTTAGCCACCACATATTCCATGCTCTACCATCTCTTCTATCCATTGCACACCAGTTTCATCGGGTTCAATGTTTTTCGCTATATTACCTTTCGCTCGATTTCCGCCGCAGTGACCGCCTTTGTCATCGTTCTGATTCTCGGTCCCTGGTTCATCAGGACCATGCGCCGGCTACAGATCGGCCAGGTGGTCAGGGACGACGGACCGGCGACGCACCTGGCCAAGCAGGGGGTGCCGACCATGGGCGGTCTGCTCATCCTGGCCGCCATCCTCGGTTCCTCGCTGCTCTGGGCCCGGCTCGACAATGTCTATGTCTGGCTGATTCTGGCAGTCACCGCTTTCTTCGGCATGATCGGCGCCCTTGATGACTATCGCAAGGTGAGCCGGAAATCCAGCGCCGGACTCAGCGCCGGTTGCAAATTGTTTATGCAGTTCGCCGGAGCGGCGGCGATCGGTCTGTTCATCTATCTCTACCCCGGCTTCGACGGTCATCTGAGCGTGCCGTTTCTGAAGAATATCCGGCCTGATCTCGGCTGGTTCTATATTGTTTTTGCCATGATCGTCATTGTCGGTGCGTCAAACGCGGTCAATCTGACCGACGGCCTCGACGGTCTGGCCACCGGCCCGACCGTCGTGTCCGCTGCGGTTTATCTGGTTTTCTCCTATATTGCCGGACACCTCTATATCGCTCAGTATCTCCAGGTGCCCTATGTCGCCGGCAGCGGCGAGCTGTCCGTTTTCTGCGGGGCGATGGTTGGCGGTTGTCTCGGTTTTCTCTGGTTCAACGCGTATCCGGCCCAGGTCTTCATGGGTGATGTCGGCTCGCTGTCGTTGGGCGGAGCGCTTGGGGCCGTGGCGATCATCATCAAGCAGGAAATGCTGCTGGCCATCGTTGGCGGCGTTTTTGTGATGGAAGCGTTGTCGGTGATTCTGCAGGTCGGCTACTTCAAGATGACCAAAGGCAAACGAATTTTCCTGATGGCCCCGTTCCATCACCATTTCGAAAAAAAAGGGTGGCATGAGACGAAGGTGGTCGTCAGGTTTTGGATCGTGTCGATTATTCTCGGCTTTCTGGCCATTGCTACTCTGAAGTTGCGCTGATGACCGAAAAAAACACCATAACTCCGGGCATGACAGCGGCGGTGGTTGGTTTCGGCCTGGCCGGCCGGGCGATGGTTCGCTATCTCAGCGGGCGTGGCGCTCGGGTGTTGGTGTCGGACGCGCGGCAGGAGTCGGCACTCGCCGAGTCGGAGCGGGCCGTGCTCTCTTCCTGCGTTGCCGAACTCGAATGCGGCCGGCACAGCGCCGATTTTCTGAGCCGGGCCGATCTGCTCGTCCTCAGCCCGGGGGTGAATCCGGCGCATCCGGCTATTGCTGCGGTGCAACGCACGGGTGTCGAAGTGATCGGCGAACTGGCCATTGCCGCTCCGTTGCTGCGCCGCCCGGTAATCGCCATCACCGGCACCAACGGCAAGACCACGGTGACCGAGTTGATTGGCGCGCTGCTCGCGGCGACCGGCCGGTCGGTCTTTGTCGGCGGCAATCTCGGAACGCCGATCGGCTCATTGTTGCTCGACGAGACAGACTATGATGTGGTGGTTTTGGAGGTATCCAGCTTCCAGCTCGAGTTGAGCGGCGCCTTCGTGCCCCAGGTCGGGGTGTTGCTCAATATCACGCCGGACCATCTCGACCGCCACGGCTCGCTGGCTCGTTATGCGGCTGCCAAGATGCGGTTGTTGCAGGGCGGTCCAAAGCGGACCGAGGCGGTAATCAACGGTGAAGATCCGCAGCTGATCACCGCCCTACCGCCGCAATGGCATGGTTCGGCGGTGCGGTTCGGCACTCACCCTGATGCTGCGGCCAGCGTTGATGGCGAGCGGCTATGGATCGCTGACGCGGGCGGCGGGACAGTCTATGATCTGTCCGGCGCAGCGCTCAATACCGTTTCCGGCCGTTTGAACAGCGCCGCGGCGTTGCTCGCCGTCAAACGGTTCGAGATCGATCCGACCCTGGCCCAGCAGGTTCTAGTCTCGTTTCAGGTCGGCGCACACCGGATGCAGGTGGTGGATGATATCGATGGCATACGGTTTATCAATGACTCCAAGGCGACCAATACCGGAGCGGTCAGCAGCGGGCTCAGCCAGGCCGGCGGCCGGGTCGTGTTGATCGCCGGCGGCAAGGATAAGGGCGATGATTATCGGTTGCTGCGCGAAACCGTCCGGGAGCGAGTGACCAATCTGGTGCTCATCGGCGAGGCTGCACCGCAGTTGGCGGCCGCGCTTGGCGACCTGGTTCCGGTCCATTATGCCGCAAGCATGGACGACGCCGTCAGCCGGGCGGCGGAACTGGCCAGTCCCGGGGACACGGTGCTTCTGTCGCCGGCGTGTGCCAGCTTCGATATGTTTGACAATTATCAACAGCGCGGCGACTGCTTTGTTGCGGCAGTCCGTCGTCGCCGACAGGCTGATCAACGCCAGGCGGTGGCCTCATGAGCGCCATGACCGTCGGCAAACACGCCTTTCGTCTGCTGCTGACCGGTGGTGGCACCGGCGGGCACCTGTTTCCCGCCGTGGCCACCGCCGAGAAGCTGGTCAGCAGGTTGCCGGAGAGTGCCATTTTTTTCGTTGGGACAGGTCGCTGGCTTGATCGCCAACATCTGGAACGGTGCGGCTTTGCCGTGCGCACCATCCACAGCTATGGATTGAAGGGCAAACGGCCGCTGGAATTGCTCAAGGCGCTGGCGGTGCTGCCCGTTTCCCTGGTCGAGGCGTGCTGGCAGATCCTGCGTTTCCGGCCCGATGTGGTCTGCGGGGTCGGCGGTTATGTGACCGGCCCGGTGGTGGCGGCGGCCTGGCTGCTGCGCCGGCCGACCGTTATTCACGAGCAGAATTCGGTGCCTGGTCTGGCCAATCGGCAACTCGGTCGCTTCGTCGATCGGATCTGCATTTCACTGCCCGACAGTGCTCGGTTTTTCCCGGCCGGCAAGACTCAATTGACCGGTAATCCGGTGCGGGGACCGATTCTCGAAGTGATGCAGAAGCGGGCACGCCCCGCCGGCAATAACAGAACTCTGTTGATTCTCGGCGGCAGTCAGGGGGCTCACCGGGTCAACGAACTGGTGAGCGAGGCGCTGATCACCAGGGCCGAATCTCTGGGCGGGCTGCGGGTCATTCATCAGACCGGCGCCAGTGACGAGGCATGGGTCGGACAACGCTATCGCCAGGCCGGCATCGACTGCCAGGTCGCCGCCTTTTTTAACGATATGGCTGACGTGTACCGTCAGGCCGATCTGGTCGTGTCCCGGGCGGGAGCGACTACCCTGGCCGAGATCTCGGTGCTGGGCCTGCCGGCCATTCTTATTCCGTACCCACACGCCGCCGACGATCACCAACAGCGTAATGCCCGGTGGTATGCCGACAGCGGCGGGGCGGTGGTGTTCGCCGAGCGGGAGCTGACGGCCGAGCGGCTCAGCGAGCAGATCGCAGCATTACTTGGTGACCGGCACCACCTGCGGCAGATGTCGACGGCGATGGCGGGGCTGGGCATCGCCGATGCCGCCGACCGGATCGTCGATATTTGTCTGGCAGTCGCCGGGAGATAGGCTGATATGTATCAAAAAACTAAAAGAATCCATTTTGTCGGCATCGGCGGTATTGGCATGAGCGGTATTGCCGAATTGCTCGCCAACCTCGGCTATCGGGTCTCCGGTTCGGATCTGAGCCGGTCACGTATCACCGATCGGCTGGCCGAACTCGGCTGCACCATCCGCATCGGTCATAACCGGGAATGGTCGGCGGGAGCCGATGTGGTGGTCACTTCGTCGGCCATCGCCGCCGGTAATCCAGAGGTGGTGGCGGCGCGGGAGGCCGGCATTCCGGTGATCATGCGGGCGGAAATGCTGGCCGAGCTGATGCGCCTGCAGAAATACGGTATTGCCGTTGCCGGCAGTCACGGCAAGACCTCGACCACGTCGATGGTCAGCTGGATCATGGCCAGCGCCGGACTCGACCCGACCATTGTCGTCGGCGGCAAGGTGGATTGTCTCGGCGGTAACGCCAAGCTGGGTGCCGGGGATTTCCTGGTCGCGGAAGCGGACGAGAGCGACGGTTCCTTTCTGAAACTGTCGCCGGTCCTGGAGGTCATCACCAATATCGATCTCGAACATCTCGATTATTATCGAGATCTTGATCATGTCAAAGAGTCTTTCCTGCAGTTTATCGACAAGGTTCCGTTTTACGGGGCCGCCATCGTCTGTCTCGACGACCGGCATATCGTCGAAATCCTGCCCGAGATCGGCAAGCGGACGATCACCTACGGCTTGACCCGGCAGGCCGATTTTTATGCAGAGGATATCGTGTTTGCCGATGGCCGGGTTCATTTTATCGTGAAGCAGAACAACGAAGAACTGGGTCCGGTCGATGTGGCGCCACCCGGCCGGCACAATGTCTATAATGCGCTGGCGGCGATCTGCGTCGGCTTTGAACTCGGCATCCCCTTTGCTGTCATGGCCTCGGCACTGGGATCCTTTGCCGGCGTCCAGCGGCGTATGGAGCGCAAAGGTGAAGGGTGCGGCATCAACGTTGTCGATGACTACGGTCATCACCCCACCGAGATCCGTGCCACGCTGACGGCGATCAAGCAGGCCTGGCCGGACAAGCGTTTGATCGTGCTCTTTCAACCGCATCGCTACAGCCGGACGAAAGGGTTGTTCAACGAGTTCCTTACCTGCTTCCACCTGGCCGACGAACTTGTCATGACCGACATTTATGCCGCCAGTGAAGAGCCGATCGAAGGGATTACCGGCGAGGCCTTGCTCGCCGAGATTCGTCGTCACGGCCAACGCCATACGCGCTATATTGCCGATGTCAACGACATTGCCGTGGCGATCAGAGACGAGTTGCGGGCCGGCGATCTGGTGTTGACCCTTGGCGCCGGTAACATCGTCAAGGCCGGCGAGGACTTGCTGGCCCTGCTTGACCCGCAGGAGTGAAGAGAAAACGATGACGCTCAGTTCCTCCCAGAAAGCAGCGTTGACCAGGGCGGTCGGTGATCGTTCGATCCGATGGGACGTGCCGTTGGCATCCCGAACGACCTATCGGATCGGGGGACCTGCCGATGCCCTGGTCACGCTGCTTGCTGTCGAAGAGCTGCAGCGCGTGTTGGCGCTGTGTCGGAGCGAAGGATTGAGGTGGAAGGTCTTCGGCCGAGGATCGAATATTCTGGCGGATGACGATGGTTTTCGCGGGGTGATTATTGTACTTGAGGGAAAGTTCAAGTACATTGTCAGGCAGGGAACTGCAAGCGAACGACAGACAATTGTTCACGCCGGAGCGGCGGTCGGGCTCCCCCGGTTGGCCGACTGGTGCAGCACTGAAGGGCTGAGCGGCCTGGAGTTCGCTGCCGGCATACCGGGTTCGGTGGCCGGTGCGGTGATCATGAATGCCGGGGCCTGGGGTGAGGACATGGCTGGGGTGGTTGCTGCGGTCGAATTGACCGGCGCCGAAGATACCCTCGTACTGGACGGGCACCAGTTGCGGTTCGCCTATCGCTGCTGTGAGAGCCGGTCCGACTGGCAGGCCGATCGAGTTATCAGCGCGGTGCTGGTCAGATTGAAACCTGAGAAACAGAAGGTGATCAAAAAGCGGATGAGTCAACTCCTGGACAAGCGGCGATCTTCTCAGCCGTCGGGACTTCCCAGTGGTGGCTGCGTCTTTAAAAACCCGCCCGGAATGAGCGCCGGCCGGTTGATCGATGAGGCCGGACTGAAGGGCGCCCGGATCGGTGATGCCCGGGTCGATGAGACCCACGGCAACTTCTTCGTCAATTGCGGTGCGGCTCGGGCAGCAGACATCCAGGCGCTGATGGAGTTGGTGTGTGAGCGGGTGTATCGGCACAGCGGTGTCCGACTGGAGCCGGAATTGGAATTTCTATCGGCGGAGGCGGGCATATGAAGGCGTCCCTGCCGACCCGGATTCGTGAGATGTTTCGCCGGTGGCGCGCCCGGCGGCGAATCACCACCGCCTCTCCCGCTGCCGGCCAGTTCGTTCGGCTGGACAGCCGGGAGCAGCGCCTGAAGAAGAGTCTGCTGAAGAAGCTCAATTCCTATTGGGCGCAGAAAAAAATGGTCGTCCGGGAATCGTATGGATCAGAGCGGCGCGGCGGGGTCAAATGGCGAAGCAGTCTACTCGTCGTTTGTCTGGTGCTGGCCGCGGTGGTCTTCGTCACCGGCAAGGGGCCGGGCGGTCTGCTCGGACTGTTGGAGTCCATCGACTATTTTCGTCTGGCTGCCATTGATGTTCGTGGCTGTCACGCTGCTTCCGAGCAACGGGTCCGGAGCGCCGCCGGGGTGTCTGTCAATACGAGCCTGATCACCATCGATACCGAGCGAATCGCCTCGGCCGTCGTCGCTGCAGACCGGTGGATCAAGGACGTTACTATCGCCCGGCACTGGCCCGATCGGTTGGTCATCAAAGTGAGAGAATACCGGCCTTATGCCCTGATAACGATGGCAGACCAGGACGGCAATCGGCTTGCTTACCTGGATCGTGACGGTACGCCGTTTTTGCAGACGGATGCCGGTATGGATCTGGACTACCCGGCGGTGACCGGCCTGGAACAGGAGGTGGATGACGAACGCCGGCGGGAGAGTTTGCGCGAGCCTCTGTCCTTCCTGCATCTCGTTGGTGCCAACAATCCCAATCTGCCGGCCCAGTCGGTATCCGAACTCCATGTCGACGAAGAGGAGGGACTGGTCGTCTACCTGGTAGAGCATCCGTTCCCTATTTTTTTCGGCAGCGGCGAGATCAGGCAGAAGTATATCAGATTACGGCAGGTGCTCGAGGTGTTGTATAAACCGAGGAAGTCGGGGATGGATATCGCCCGGGTCGCCTATATCAGAATGAACTATTTGCAAGACAAGGTCATCGTCGGATACAGAGAGTCTTGATGAGTACGAGTATGGAAGAAATCAGCGAACAGCAGTCTGAGCAGCTTGAAGATTCAGCCGATCGACAGCGCCGGGTCGACCGTGGCGATCTCGTCGTCGGTCTCGATATCGGCACGACCAAAATCTGCTGCGTGGTCGGGGAGGTCTTCGACGACGGGATCGATATCATTGGTGTCGGTACAACGCCGTCACTCGGCATGCGCAAGGGAGTGGTGGTCAATATCGAATCAACCGTCTCTTCGATTCGCAAAGCAGTGAAAATCGCTGAAGATATCGCCGGTTGTGATCTCGAGGCGGTTTACGTCGGGATTGCCGGCAACCATATCAAAGGATTCAACAGTCCGGGCATCCTGGCGATCAACGGCCGGGAGATCAAACAGGCCGATATCCAGGAGGTCATCAACGGGGCGCGGACCGTCAAGATCTCGGAAAACCAGCAGGTCATTCACGTTCTGCCGCAGGAATACATGGTCGACGACCACACCGGCATCCAGAATCCGCTCGGTATGACCGGTGTCAGGCTCGTAACCAATGTCCATATCGTCACCGCCGATATCGGTGCCGTACACAATCTGGTCACCTGTTGCAACAAAGCGGGCCTGCAGGTGGCCGATCTGGTGCTCGAGTCGATCGCTTCGGCCAAGGCGGTGCTGACGCCTGACGAGACGGAACTCGGTGTGGTGCTCGTCGATATCGGCGGCGGCACCACCGATATCGCGGTCTTTTACGAGGGTACCATCAGGCATACCTGTGAGCTGGGGCTCGGCGGCCACAACCTGACCAACGACCTGTCGGTCGGGCTGCGTACCCCGTTGGCAGAGGCCGAGCGGCTCAAGGAAGATTACGGCGGCGCCTTGTCCTCAATCATCAAACCCAATCACGTGGTTGATGTTCCGTCGGTCGGCGATCGCGAACCACGACGGGTGACCCAGAAGGTGCTGGTCGATATTATCGAGGCCCGGATGATCGAAATCCTCGAGATGGTTGATCGGGAACTGTCCGTGTCCGGTCAGAAGAATCGAATCAACGCTGGTGTCGTTCTGACTGGTGGCACGTCGCTGCTTGCCAACCTTGTCGATCTGGCCGAACAGATTTTCGATTTACCGGTACGGATCGGTTATCCAACCGGCGTCGGTGGTCGGGTCGATGATATTTACACCCCACGCTGCACGACCGGTGTCGGCCTGGTCATATACGGCCGGGAGCACCAGTTATCCGGGTTGAACAGGGAGACGGGCGTGATGGACAAAATGAAAGGGTGGTTTAAAAAAATCATGTGAGGCGAGAATTTTTGTTTCTTCGTGACACGGCGGATGATATGGTTTGTAATTATATGAATTTGCTGATTATCTTTGGTGTAATTTCCGGGAATCAGAAGATATTGAAGGGAGATCGGTATGCCGTTCAGAATGGCTGAGACTGAGAGTGTGGCATTGGTAAAAGTGATCGGCGTTGGCGGCGGTGGTGGCAATGCCATCAATACCATGGTGACCAACCGGCTGCAGGGTGTGCAGTTCATTGCCGCCAATACCGACAAGCAGGCGCTCGACCAGTCGAAAGCGGACATCTGTCTGCAACTCGGCCCGAGCATTACCAAGGGGCTCGGGGCGGGTGCAGATCCGGAAACCGGAGCGCAGGCGGCGCTGGAATCGATCGAGGACATCAAGCAGGCCCTGAAGGGCAGCGATATGATCTTCGTCACCGCCGGCCTCGGAGGCGGTACCGGGACCGGGGCGGCGCCGGTGGTGGCCAAGGTCGGCAAGGAACTGGGTGCCCTGACTGTGGCGGTGGTCACCAAGCCCTTCAGTTTCGAGGGCAAACATCGCCGGCGAAACGCCGATGAAGGATGGAACGAGCTGCAGAAATATGCCGATACCATCATTACCGTGCCCAACGACCGTTTGCTCAGCCTGATGCAGAAGACCTCCAAGCTTTCCGATATGCTGTCGCTTGCCGATACCGTATTGCTCCAGGCCGTCAAGGGGATTACCGATCTGATCAACGTGCCGGGGCTGATCAATGCCGATTTTGCCGACTTGCGTACGGTGATGAAGGAGGTCGGTCCGGCGATCATGGGGTCTGCGTCGGCTATCGGCGAGAATCGTGCCGCGGAGGCGGCCAAACGTGCCATCGATAACCAATTGCTCGAAGATGTCGGTATCGACGGGGCGCGCGGTCTGCTCATCAACATCTCGGCGACCGAGGAGAGCTTCACCATGGCCGAGTTCATGGAGGCATCCGCGTTGATCCAGGAAAAAGTCGACGAAGATGCCAAGGTGGTGATCGGCGCGCTCTACGACGATTCACTCGGCGATGAGCTGCACGTGACGGTGATCGCCACCGGGGTCGGCGACGTGCGCCAAAAACAGGAAACCATCGCCCAGGTCGATGACCTGCCGCGCAAGCACCAGCGTGTGGAGAGCGAACAACAGGGCTATAAGCCGGCGCCGGCCAACCGGCCGCAGCGGATCGCGGTGCTGCCCAACTCCAATTTCGAAGCGTTTGATAACCTCGGGCCGGGACGCGGTTCCGAACGCGAGGAGCGGCCGCGCACCGACGGCTGGCGTGAGGATTACTTGGAAACGCCGACCTATCTCAGAAAGAAGGCCAATTAAGACCGCCGGCTCGACATGATTCCTTGAATCGGAGCAAACGCAGGGGACAGCCGAAAGGCGGCGGGACTTCGGCCGGCGACGACAGGTCGTGGCTCGACCAGGAAAAGGGCACGTTCCTGAAGAAGTGGACGGGACGTTATCCGGTTGCGCTTATCTACCCGAACAGCTACCGGATCGGCATGTCGAGCCTCGGGTTGCAGCTGGTCTACCGGTTGCTCAACGATATCGACCGGATCGTCTGCGAACGCATTTTCCTCCCCGAGACCGGCGAGCTGCCGCTCTCCATCGAGTCGGGGCGACCACTCGACAACTTCCCGGTCCTGCTTTTTTCAATCAGTTTCGAACACGACTACATCAATCTGCCGGCCTTGCTGCTGGCTGCCGGGCTCGAACCGCTCGCTGAAAAGCGGCCTGAATCGTTTGCACCGGGGGCTCCGCTGGTTGTCTGCGGGGGTGTGGCGACGTTTATGAATCCGGAGCCACTGGCGCCGTTTGTCGACCTGTTTGCACTCGGTGAGGGGGAAGTGTTGATCCCGCACTTGATCGAGAATCTCCTGCAGTGCGGCGACAGGCGGAAGTCGCTGCTGTGGGAGATGAATCGGCATCACCGGGGGTTTTACGCACCGCGATTCTACCGGCCGGTCTACGACGGGCAGTCGCGCCAGCGGGCGCTCGAGTCGCCACCCGAACTGCCGCCGCGTATCGCCCGGGTCCATCTTGGCACCACCGATGCCGCCGGTCACTCGGAGCTGCTGACCGGGAGGACTGAATTTGCCGACCTGTACTTGACCGAACTCGGTCGCGGTTGTTCACGGGGATGTCGTTTCTGTACCGCCGGCTTCATCTACCGACCGCCGCGGCTCTGGGATACGGCGGCCGTGCTGCGTAGCCTGCGACACCGACCGGAGGGTATCGAGCGGGTTGGCCTGGTCGGCATGGAAATGACCGATCCGCAGACCCTGCAGGCGGTGGCTGAATATCTGAGTGAGGTCGGTTGTGCGTTGTCGTTTTCGTCGCTGCGTGCCGACCGTATTTCCGACGAGATTATCGCCGTGCTTGCCGACAGCAGGCTCAAAAGTGTGGCCATTGCCCCGGATGGTGCATCGCAGCGTCTGCGTTTGGTGATCAACAAGGGGCTCAGTGAGGATGACCTGTTGACGGCGGCTCACCGACTTGCCGCGGCCGGCTTGACCAAGTTAAAGATCTATCTGATGATCGGTCTGCCCAGTGAAACGGAGGACGACCTGCACGAATTCGTCGACCTGCTCGACAAGATCCGCGAGCAGGTTCTGACGGTCGGCCGGAAGCGCGGGCGGGTGTGTGAATTGCTGGTGTCGGTCAATTGCTTTGTGCCGAAACCGTGGACTCCGTTTCAGTATCACCCCTTCGGCAGCAGCCGGCAATTGGCGACGGAACAGACCATTTCAGGCAGCGGTGCGATCGGGCTGCTGCGCGACAGGAAATCGCTGCTCAAGCGGGCGGTGGCCGGGCGAGCCAACGTGCGGATCAGCTTCGACGGTCCCGACCAGGCGCTCTTTCAGGCCGTGCTGGCCCGTGGCGACAGGAGACTGGCAGCGGTCTTGCTGACCATGGCCCGGTCGGGTATATCTTGGAGGCGGGCCATGAAACAGCACGACTTGACCGAGGAATTGTTCGCTACCCGACAATACGGTCCAGACTCGTTCCTGCCGTGGCAGGTGGTCGATCAGGGGATCGCTGAGGCATACCTCTGGGCCGAGTATTGCCGGTCCTTTACGGCCAAAACGACACCGCCCTGCGACACGGCGCGGTGCAGGCGATGCGGAGTATGCCATGACTGAAGGGGGAGCTGGAAACAGAGCACAGGCCGGCCGGCCGGAGAGTCTCGACACCGGTCTGCAGCCCTTTATTCTCGTCAAGTATTTCTCGTTTTCAGCCCTCGGGGTGTTTCTCATCTTCACGCTGGTGCTTTCCTGGATTATCTCCAACCATGCCCGCAATGTCATGCTCAAGCAGAGCGAGGACTACTCGTTGCTGCTGGCCGGCAATCTCAACCAGCAGGTCTTTCGCCGTTTCGTACTGCCGGCGGTGGTCCGCTACGGTCGGATCGCGCTGCGTAACCCGGAGCAGTTCGAATATCTCGACCGGATCGTTAACGGGCTGGTGCAGGGACTGGCCATCGATTCGGTCACCATTTACGATTCGAGCGAAAATATCATTTCCTATTCGACCGTAGACGAGTTGGTCGGCATGCGCGACCGCGGCGGCATCGAATACGAGAAGGCCCTTGAGGGCGTCGCCAATTCGCGGTTCATTTACAGCGGGTCGATCTGGAGCCTGTTGTCGACGGAGCCGAATGTCAGCTGCCAGCTGAAGACCTTCATCCCGTTTCGCCAGGTGAAAGAGAGCGGGGAAGAGGGTGAGGCGATCATGGGCGTCATCGAGATCGTCAAGGATCTGTCCCGGGACTACACCGCCATCCTGAAACTGCAGAGTCGCATCATCATGGTGTCGAGTGTCGTGATGACCATACTCTTTTTGGTATTGCGGACCATTGTCTGGCGGGCCGGTAAGATTATCGAGAAGCGTACGGTGGAGAGGCTCAAACTCGAGGAGCAGCTTAACCGAACCGAGCGGCTGGCGCAGCTCGGGACCATGGTAGCCACCGTTTCCCATGAAATCAAAAGCCCGCTCGGCATCGTTCGCAGTACCGCCGACATCCTCAAGAAGCGGATAACCAAACTGGCTCCGGGCAACGAGAACCTGGCCCAGATCATCATCGACGAAACGACGCGACTCAACACCATCGTTACCGAATTTCTCGATTTCGCCCGTCCTCAGGAACCGAAATTGCAACCGCACGACCTGAATCAGATTCTACGGCGGGCCATCGGCTTCATTCGTCCCCTGGCGGAAGAGAAAACCATAACGATAACCGAAGATTTGGGAACGGAGACGATCTACAAACAGGTCGATGAAGACATGATTTACCGGGTCTTTCTCAACATCCTGATCAACGGTATCCAGGCGACGGAGGGTGGCGGTACTGTCCGGGTATCAGTAACACGGAACGAGGACGGCAGGGCCATCGTCCGTATCACCGATACGGGCAGCGGTATGTCCGAAGAGATGGTGGACCAGATTTTTCAGCCGTTTTTTACCGACAAGCGTAAAGGGACCGGTCTCGGTCTGGCAATTGCCCATAACAGTATCGAGCGTCACCATGGAGAAATCCTTGTCGACAGCAGCGAAGGAGTCGGGTCGACCTTCACCATCATCCTTCCCTGAAGCGTCGGGACTGGTCGTCCGCGATCTGCGTTTCGGCGACAACGGACCGTATCGGTTCAGCATCGGTCCGGGCCGATGTCTCGGCGTCAGCGGTCCTTCCGGTATCGGCAAGTCGTTACTGCTGCGGGCGCTCGTCGATCTCGACCGGCATCAGGGTGATGTATTGCTTGGCGGGCGTTCCTGCGAGTCGTATCCGGCACCGCAGTGGCGCCGACTGGTGGCCTTGGTGCCGGCCGAGCCGAGGTGGTGGTATCCCGAGGTCGGCCGGCATCTGCCGCCGGATTCTGATGCCGAAGAGGTCACGGCCCTGGTTGAGGGCTGCGGCTTTTCCCGGGATGTTCTGGACTGGCAGGTCAGCCGGTTGTCGACCGGGGAGAAACAGCGGCTGGCCGTTGTTCGAGCCCTGATTCGCCGGCCGTCCGTATTGCTGCTCGACGAAACCGGTTCGGCTCTCGACGAGCAGGCCGGTCGCCGGTTGGAACAGGTCATTGCCGACTATCGACGGAACCACGAGGCACCGGTGCTCTGGGTCAGTCACGATCACAACCAGCTTGATCGGGTGGCCGATCACGTATTGCTGCTCGGTCGTGATCGTCTTCAGATTTCTCCGCTACCACGACAGGAGGCGGCCGGTCGATGAATGTTGCAACCCTTTCCGCGGTCGATCTGGCTCTTAGTGGTGGACTGATCCTGCTGCTTGCCGTCCTCAGTTTTTTCCTCAATCTCGGCCTTGGCCGGCGGCTTCTCATCTCGGCCGCCCGGATGACCGTGCAATTGCTGCTGATCGGCATGGTCCTGCAGGCGCTGTTTGCCAGCAAGACGCCATGGTTCATCATGTTGATTTCATCGGTGATGCTGCTCGCCGCCGGGCACGAAGTGCGGAGCCGGCTGAAATGCAAAATCAAGGGGCTCTTCGGATTCGGTGTCGGTGTCGGGTCGATGTTCGTCTCGTCTTTTTCGGTTACGGTCCTGACCTTGATTGTTATCCTCCAGCAGGATCCCTGGTATGATCCCCGCTATGCTATTCCGATTCTCGGCATGTTGCTCGGCAATACCATGAATGGTGTCGCTCTGGCCGCCGACCGGATGACTACGATGTTTTACGAACAGCGGGAGTTGATTGAGCAGCGACTGATGCTCGGCGAGACCTGGCACCAGGCGATCAGCGAATTACGGCGTGACTGCATGCGCACCGGCATGATCCCGATCATCAATTCCATGGCCGCTGCCGGACTGGTCAGCCTGCCCGGGATGATGACCGGCCAGATCCTCGGCGGCAGCCCGCCGGTCGAAGCCGTCAAATACCAGATCCTGATCATGCTGCTCATCGCCGCGGGTGCCGGATTCGGCGTGGTCAGCGCCATTCTGATGATCGAGCGCCATCTCTTCGACCATCGTCACCGTCTCTGCCTCGAACGACTGCTGCCCGGCGATCAGTCGTGAACAAGCTCGGATGTTTTCCTGATTTTCCACCGTGTCGGGTGACCGCTATGCCAATCTTCGGAGAATCGACCGATCTCCGACGGTAACGGTATTGCTCGATGATTGTTGTGACTTCCTGCCGAACGAGGCGTCGCTCAATAACGGCGGACCGATTTCACCCAAAATTTAAAATAATATGAATTATGTGTTGACGGGATGCGTGTTGCAAGGTATAGGGAACCACGGTCAGTGTGAATATAATAGAAAACGTATTACCGTCGATGGACGCAAGGCCACACAGCCTATTCCCTGCGCGACTGTCGAACGCTTCTGGCCGTCCGCCCCTTGAACCGGCAAAGCTGCGGAACCTCCACCGACTCTGCCAGCCGCAGCTTTGCCGGTCATTGAACGTTACACCATTTCCCCTTGGCTGTCAGGCCCAACCGGGCTGGCAGCTGCCGAGCCCGAATCTGCAGATTTTCATCTCAATAGGAAGCCGTTACCTTTTCCGACTGCACAATGTTCATGATCCTGCTGTTCATTGCCATGTCCCGGATCATCGTGCGCGTGCGAACTGCTACTCCGGTTTCCTTCCGGAAATGACGAATTGATGGCTCCCCAGATATTTCAGCCGTTTGGCGGAGACGATCCCCCAGATCTGTCGCTCAACGCTCCGGTTTACGCAAATGTCGATATAGCCGAGGTCGGACATGATACCGATGTCCCACCTTGGTCTTGATACATGGGAACAGGGGAGATCGAGTGCATAGCCGGCAGCCAGATCATTGCCTGACCGGTGCCCCGTCCAGATCCGGTACAGGAGGTTCATGCACGAGGTCCACCAGTGAGCCGGGTGCCGGGTACGGTGATAACAGAACCAATTGCCGTCGATGATGACGACGATCCCGCCGGGTTTGTTGATACGCTGCCATTCGCGTAGAGCACCGGCCGGATCGATCAGGGTCCAGACGAGATAACGACTGACCACGACGTCAAAGCTGTTGTCGGGGAACGGTAGGCGCGACGCCTCGGCGCAGCAAAACGATACCGCTGTTGCCGGCGTGATCAGCGTGTGCCGGGCATTGTCCAGCATCTGCCTGGAAATATCGACCGCGGTAACCCGATGGCCCATCTCGAGCAACAGCCTGGTCATGATTCCGGGTCCGCAGCCGACATCGAGGATGTGCAATGACTCCGAGGTGCCGATGGAGCGGGAGAGCAGGTCCTTCCAGCGATTGGTGGTCGAGTTCCTGGCGAAATCCCGCCGGCTGGATTGCAGGTAGTCGCTGGCCCTCTCGTCCCAGTGTTTGATGATGCCGGGTTGGTCGTTTGTGGTCATGACAGCTGTTTTGCCGGCTGTACTGTTCGATTGTTTGCCGGGCCAGAGCCGGCCAGCCCTTCTGACCATGACGTTGATTTTCGTAGTCTGTTGTGACGTTTTGTCATGGGGGTTAGTTCGGAAAGTGACAGGATATCACGATACTGAATGTTTGCAAGGCTGGTGTGGCGACGGTGTTGGAGGCGGTATCTTTGTCTCGCTCGATTCCGGTCCCGTCACGGATGGTGGTTCGGACACTCATGATGGTGTGCGGAGCCCGCAGATGCCGCGGCCCGGTAACGTCACCCGCTCAAACCCGGTAACCTGTGGTTCCGGTTGCACGCATCACCAGTCGGGGTGACCGTGACGTGTGTTTCGATGCTTGCAAAAAGTGATTTCCGGTGTTCATATGCCACAAATCAAAATTGCGCATCATTTTTCAGGTAAGATATGAGGTGGAAATCATGAAACAGAAGGTGGTTGTTATCGGTGCGGTTGCTGCGGGCCCCAAGGCGGCTGTCAGGATCAAGCGGTTACAGGCCGAGTCGGAAGTCGTGCTGATCGATCAGGATACCTACATCTCCTATGGTGGCTGCGGTATTCCCTACTATGTGTCTGGCGATATTCCGGATGAAAAGGAACTTCGCTCCACCAGTTTTCATATGGTTCGGGACGAGCGTTTTTTCGAGAAGGCCAAAGGGGTTACAACCATGACCGGAACCCGGGCGCTGGCCATCGATCGACAGCAGAAAACCGTTCTGGTCGAGAACCTCAAAACCGGCGAGCAGCAGCAACTCAGCTACGACAAACTCCTGCTGGCCACCGGCAGTGAGCCGGTGGTGCTGCCCATCCCCGGGGTTGACCTGCCGGGAGTTTTCACCGTCAACGACCTGCATAAAGCGATTGCCATCAAGGACCTGATCGCCAAGGGCCGGATCGGCAAAGTCGCGGTCATCGGTGGCGGCGCCATCGGCGTCGAAATGGCCGAGGCGTGCAAGGATCTCTGGGGACTCGAGGTGGCCCTCGTCGAGTTCAAAGAGCAACTGCTGCCCAATTTGGTCGACTGGGAAATGGCGGAAATACTCGCTAAACATCTGCGGGACAACGGTGTTGATGTCTACCTGCAGGAAGGGGCCGTCGAGATTCTCGGCAATGAGGACGGCTGGGTCCGTGGTCTGCGGACGAACCAGCGCACCATCGAGGCGGATTTGGTGCTGATGGCCGCCGGGGTCCGTCCCCGATCGATCCTGGCCCGTGAGGCGGGGCTCAACGTATCCCGAGGCGGGGCGATTGTCGTCAACGAACACATGCAGACGTCCGATCCGGATATCTATGCCGCCGGGGATTGTGTCGAGATCACCAGCCTGGTCTCGGGCTCGAAGTTCTTTGCCCCGCTCGGCTCACTGGCCAACAAGGAGGGCCGGGTCGCCGGTGACAATATCGCCGGCATCCCTTCCGTTTTCAAGGGCGGCGTCGGCAGTTTCATCATGAAGGCCTTCGAGATGAGCATCGGTTCCGCCGGCCTCACCCTGGCCGCGGCCCGGGCCGCCGGTTACGATGCCGACTTGTCGCTGACATCGCCGAGCGATCGGGCCCATTTTTATCCGACTCAGGCGATTGCCTGCTTCCTGCTGGTCTTCGACCGTCGTACCCGTCGGGTGCTCGGCATGCAGGGAATCGGCCCGATGGGCGAGGGCATTCTCGCCCGGATTAACGGGGCTGCGCCGCTGCTCTGCGCCGGCGCAGCTATCGAGGATTTCAACAACATTGAAATGGCCTATTCTCCGCCGTTTTCGGCAGCCATCGATTCGATCAACGCCGCTTCCTATGTGGCCGAGAATATCTGTGATGGGCGGATGCGAAAGATCGACATCCGTGATTTCCTGGCATTCATGGAGAATCCTGACAGCCGGCCGGACTGGCTGCTCCTCGATGTGCGGCATCCACGTGAAGCGGAGCCTTTTGTCGAGCAGTTCGGCAGCGATCGCTGGCTGGCGCTGCCCTATGATGAAGTCCGAGAGCGCTATCGCGAACTTCCCAACGACAAGACGCTGGTTATCGTCTGTAACGCCGGATCGCGTTCTTACGAGACTCAGCTCTATCTCCGGCAGGTCGGTATCGAGCGGACCCTGGTGCTGGCCGGGGGCATGAATGTCGTGCGTCGGTTATCGGTCGACTGGCTACCGTAACGGGGCCCTGTATTTTTGCTCTTTGAGAATTGTTGCTGATTTGTTAGAAGGTGAGAGGATGGGGAGCAATCTGTAATTCTCGGAGCAGGGAGGGGGGAATGGCCGGACCGAACACCGAACACATGATCGAAGAGATCAGGGCCAACGTGCGCAGCGGTGATCGTCTCAAAGCACGGCTGGTTCTGGCCCATATCGGCGAAGTCGATGAACGGACACAAAATCGGCTGGTCTACGAGATGTCCCGTGGGCAGCCATCGTTCTCTGTGCCGTTGCTCTGCTATCTGCTCTCCGATCACCCGACGTTGGCTGATTCGTTGTCGGCCATCCGGGAGCTGCTGTTTTCCAGCTTGATCGCCTATCCAGAACAGATCAACGGATTCTTGCTGTCCGCCGATATCAGCGACAAGACCCCAATCATTCAACTGGTCGGGGAAATGAAGTACGAGCATGCCACCTCGGCGCTGCTCGAGTTGATCGATACGGTGCATGACGAGGCCTTGATTCTGCTGATCATCGAAACGCTCGGTGATATCGGTGATCCGCAAGCCATCAATACCCTGACCGATTATCTCTATGCTGCCAACCGCGAGATGATTCTGGCCGCTGTCCGGGCCCTCGGTCAAGTCGGCACGCCGACGGCCATGCACCGGCTGGCCGAACGGATGGGCACCGATAACGAGATTGACTTCAAGATCTTGTCGATCTTCGCCGAAGTCCAGGACCAGGT
Organism: Desulfofustis glycolicus DSM 9705; assembly: GCF_900130015.1. GTDB lineage: Bacteria > Desulfobacterota > Desulfobulbia > Desulfobulbales > Desulfocapsaceae > Desulfofustis > Desulfofustis glycolicus. The sequence continues at coordinate 38,089 of NZ_FQXS01000024.1, forward strand.
ATCACTTGACAAGCTCAACGACACCTTGCGTTCGCATTACGCACACATGCGGACCTTTGCCAAACAGGAACTGATCACCATCGGGCCGAAGTCGGTGCCGCTGCTCATTGAAAACCTACGCCATCACGATCAGGATTTTTTGATTCACAGTCTCAATGTCCTCGGTGAAATCGGTGATGAGTCGGCGGTCAAACCGATCAGAAAACTGCTGGAAAGTGAGCCCCGTGATGCCAATGTCCGGTTTGCCGCCTACGAGGCGCTGGCCCTGCTGCCGTTGCGCAAAGGGGCGTATACGCTGACCGCCGGTCTATCCGATGCCGAAGAGCATGTCTGCATCGCCGCTGCCCGGGCAATCGAGAAGAATTATTCGGATATTATCGTTGCCGGTCTGAAAAATCTGCTGCGCAGTGATGATGACGAGGCACACCATATCACCAAGATCATCGTAGACGCCCAGGTCGACCGTTTGTTTCTCAGCCTGGCCAGAGAAGATTTCTTTTTGGAAATGGCGCTAGCCTATCTGCCGCGCACCCATCGAGACATTCGCGCCCATTATGCCGGTCTGTTGAGGAAGGCCGGTTTTGCCGAAGCCGCTGCCAAGATCCTGGGAGAACAGGAAACCACCATCCGGCCAAAAGTTGTCGCCGTTGATGATTCGCGCATGATTCTAAACATCTACAAGGCAACATTGCATGAGCTTGGCTACGAGCCGGTGCTTTTTGAGTTTCCCGGATCGGCGCTGGACTGGCTGCGCCTGGAAAAACCGCTGCTCGTCCTGACCGATCTGAATATGCCCGAAATAACCGGTATTCAGTTGACCGAAAAAATCCGGGAAATCTATCCGGCAAAAATCCTGCCGATCATCATGGTGACCACCCAGAACGAAGCGATGGATAACGAAGCGGCCCGAACGGCCGGGGTGAATCGGATCCTGCACAAACCGTTCAGTGCTGCTTCTCTGAAGGCGGCAATGGCTGACGAGTTGCGCTGAGCAATTCCGGCAATCGATCGAAATAGCGGCCGACGTCGCTCGGTTGGTGGGCGTCGGAACCGGGGATGAGCGCAATACCCAGTTCATTGGCGCGCTTGAGAATATCGGTCGGCGGGAAGGGAGTTCCCTGCAGGTCGAAGCCGGAGGTGTTGACCTCCAGCGCCATGCCTGAGCGGCGGACAGCCGCGAGCAGGACCTCGATCTGTTGCCGGTGTGCTCCTGAGAAACGACGGCCGGGGAGATGACGCAGGCCGGCGTCGAGATGACAGAGCACGTCGGCGGGGATTGTTGCGACCGCCTCGATGAGCGCGTCAAAATAGTGACTGAGCAGTTCTTCGCAACCGTAGCGTTCCATGATTTCCAGATTGTCGCGTTTCCGGCTGAGCAGGTTCAGATGACGCCGGGTATCGGGCAACCGGTGGAAATGATAGGAAAGGCCGATCCGATCCCAACTGCGTGACGCGAGCCGTTCGATAATTACTTCCGGGCATTCGGGATTGTAGCCAACCTCCACGCCGAGACCGATCTGTAGTCGATCGCCATACCGACTGCGCAATCGATCTCCTTCACTGAAGTAAAAATCGAAATCATCGTCACAGAGCCAGGTCCGCGGGGCATAATCGATGCCGGCTTCCAGGTGCTCGAGGAAGGTGATACGCTGCAGGCCCTTGTCGATAGCCGCTATGACGTAGTCTTCCATGGTGCCGGTGGCATGGCCGCAGAGATACGTGTGCACGTGGCCGTCGGCCGATAGATCAAGCTCCATCGGGGATAACCTGCTGTGGTTCGGTACTGGAATAGAGTCCGGTAAACAAGAGGGGCGGGGAGCCGACCGGTGGGTCAGGCGTTGCCGCGCGGGAAAAAATGCAAGATACCGTCAATGGCCGATGTGTCGCAGTAGTGACCCACTTCGAATTCAAGATCGATGTACTCCTCGATACCGTCAATGCTCAGGGATAGTGACGGCCCGTCGGGCAGGTGATAAACGATGGTGTTGACCCTGGTCAGGTCAACGGGACGAACAAACAATTTCATACTCATATCCTTGCTTTCTTGTCACGCGTTCCGGCCCGGTGCGGCCCGGGAACCGCAGCTGCTCTCGTGGACTGAAACATATAAGACCATTTCCATGAAACTGCAATGAAATACGGTGGACCCGGCCGGGAAAACGGGGAGAGACCATTATCGGCGATTACACTGAGGTGCTGTGGTGTTGTCGTTTGAGGTTTGACAGGGATTGAGCGACGGTTTATTATAGACGGCTTGGAAAAGACAAACTGACTGCCACATTGTGGCGTTCCCTCGGAAGATCAGCAGGTTGCATATTATGACAGAAACAATATTGAGTTCAAAGGAAAAGACTCTTTTCGGCAAAGAAACCAACCCGTCGAATATCGAGCCGCTCAAGCTCACCATGGACAGCCGGATCACGTTTCGCTGCCATCCCGGTGTCAGCTGTTTTACCGCCTGTTGCGGGAATATCAAGATCATCTTGACCCCCTACGATATCCTGATGCTGACCAGGCGACTGCAGATGCCTGCCCACGAATTCCTGCAGGTTTACACGGAACCAACCTATCTGGAAAAGACCGATATGCCCGGCGTAATGTTCAAGATGCGCGCCGAAGATAACAAGTGTCCTTTTGTTACGCCGGACGGATGTACGGTTTACAGCGATCGCCCGACCGCCTGTCGTTACTATCCCGTCGGAATGGCCGATTTTCGTGAGGGAGGGAGCAAGGATGCCGATGGCAACGAGATCACCGCCGAGGAGGAAAAATTCTTTTTCCTGGTCAAGGAAGATTATTGCAAGGGACATGAAGAGGACAAGACCTGGACCGTTGCCGAGTGGCGCGCCGATCAAGGCGTCGATGTCCGCGATGAGATGAATAAAAAGTGGCTGCGTCTGGTCATGCGGCGAAAATCGTTCGGGCATCAGGCGAGCCTTTCCGAACAGGCAAAACGGATGTTTTTCATGGCCTCCACCGATCTCGGCCATTTTCGCCGTTTCGTTTTCGAGAGTTCGTTTCTGCAGACCTACGAGGTCGCTGAGGACATCATCGAAAAGATTAAAAACGACGATATCGAATTGATGTTTTTCTCCTTTGATTACCTGGCCAATACCCTGTTCGGGGCCCAAGTGTCGACGATGACGATCAGGGAAGAAAAAATCCGGGAGAAGGTTGTTGCCATCAAAGCCCGTCAGGACGAATCGATTCTCAAGGCGGTTGAGGAATACGAAGAGCTGAAAAAGCATCGGAAAACAGGAGGTTGAATCGCAGGGGTGGCAACCGGGCAGATCGAGGGTCGCAGAGTCAGCTCTGGCGACCCTTTTCTTTTTCCGGTACCGATGTTCATCACCTTGTCGGTAAGCTCTTCTACGAAAATCAGTCTCCCCGGGCTGGCCGGTTCTGCCGGAGGCTGCATCGTGAAGGTCCGGCGGACCGGAGAATCAGGCCCGAAGCTGGACCGCCCAGTCCTTTCGACCTTGCGCCGATTTTCATTGTTCTTTGTGACGTCACGTCAAGGGGGGCGCCGGAACGGATTTTTTGCCCGCTCGCCGGGTGGCTGTTGCTTCTCTACGATAGCGAGGGGGTTCTGATGGTCGCAGACGTTTTCCCGGGGGCACCCGGTAGACGCAGTGGACGGTGATGAACGGCAGCCCTCTTTCAGACAAACAGATCGCCGGCCTGTTGGCCTACCTGTCCGGCCACGAACACTATCTGCTGCTCGATACCTCGAAACCTGACCGGCTCAACAACCAATCGCTCCTCTTCGTCGATCCGGTTGACTTTCTGGTCTGCCGGGCGAACGAAAATCGTGCACCGTTTTTGCGGCGGATGGAAAGCGTGCTCGGCCGGGGTTTTTTTCTTGCCGGTTGGTTTGCTTATGAATTTTTTCACGAGCGGCGCGGCACCGTCACCGAATCATCACCGGAGATACTGGCCGAATTCGGCGTCTATCGCCGACCACTGATCTATGATCACTACCGGCATGCAGGATCGTTTCCCGTTCTGACCGATCTTCCGTCCCTTGAGCAGGATGATTATAGACTCCGCGATCTGGCGCCGAACATGGAGCAGGCCGCATATTGCCGGGCAGTAGATGCCATCCTCGACTATATCGCTGCCGGTGATACCTATCAGGTGAACTACACCTGCAAGATGCGCTTTCGCTTCAGCGGCTCGGTGGCGGGTTTATATCTCGATCTGCGGCGCAGTCAGCCGGTCCCCTATGGCTGTTTTCTGAAACACGGCAGCCGCCATCTGCTGTCGTTTTCCCCGGAACTGTTTTTTCGCACTGAGCCCGGCACTATCACAACGCGGCCGATGAAAGGCACCTGTGTCCGGGGGCGAACGCTGGCGGAAGACCGCTCTCAGGCCGAGTTCTTGCAACGTGATGAGAAGAACCGCAGCGAGAACGTGATGATCGTCGATCTGTTGCGCAACGATTTGGCGCGGCTCGTCGAGAGTCTTGGCGGCGGCCGGGTGCGGGTCTCGTCGCTGTTCGATGTCGAACGGTATCAAACGGTTATGCAGATGACATCAACGGTGGTTGCCGAGTACGCTCGTACCAACGGTGTTCCCCCTGCCGAGCTGATTCGCGCGCTCTTCCCCTGCGGTTCGGTGACCGGGGCGCCGAAAATCAGGACCATGGAAATCATCGACGAGTTGGAAACGGAGCCGCGCGGCGTCTATACCGGCGCCATCGGCTATTTCGCTCCGGAAGGGCGGGCCGTCTTCAACGTGCCGATCCGCACCGTCGTGCTCGACGGTGAGCAGGGTGAAATGGGAATCGGTTCCGGCATCGTCGCCGACTCCACGTCGGCTGAAGAGTGGCGCGAGTGTTTGCTGAAAGCACGGTTCCTGACCCACCCGTTGCCAACGTTCGAATTGCTGGAGACGATGCTGTATCAACCGCACGAAGGCTATTTCCTGCTGGCCGGCCACCTTGATCGGCTGGCTCGTTCTGCGGAGTATTTTTCCTTTCGTTGCGACCGGCAGCGGATACTGCGGACCTTGCACGATCTGGCCGAGGATGAGGCGTGGGATGAGTGCCGGCGGGTCCGGGTGACCCTGTCTCGGCACGGCGATCTGCAGATTTCGACAACGGCGTGCGTTGCGCCGCAGTTTCTCTACTGGCCAGATGAAAAGGCGGCCGGGATCACCGCCGAAGTGGCGATTGGTCTGGCCGGGCAGGCCGTCGATTCTTCAAGCCCCTGGCTCTTTCACAAGACCACCCACCGTCCGGCCTACCAGCAGGGGCTGCTCCAGGCCGAAGCCGACGGTTTGTTCGATGTGCTCTGGCATAACGAGCGTCAGGAGATCACCGAGGGTTGTATCAGTAATCTCTTCGTGCTGCTCGACGGTAGTTATGTGACGCCGCCGCTGCAGTGCGGCCTTTTGGCCGGAGCCATGCGCGGGTGGTTGCTGGCAACTGCCGGCCCGTTGCCGGTGCGGGAGCGCATTATCTATCGCGATGATTTGTTACGGGCCGAGCGGCTCTATCTCTGCAACGCGGTGCGCGGTGTGTTGCCGGCACGGCTGATCGGCGATGGTGGTGGCCAGTTGGCGTGATGACGCCCGTCTGGCCGGGGGGTATATGGAAATCATTTCCCCGGGCTGGTCGGTTCTGTCGGAGGCTGCATCGCGAAGGCCCGGCGGGCCGGAGAATCAGGCCGCAGCGCAGCACCTGGAGGCAGGACCGGCCAGCCCTTCCGACCATGACGCCGGTTTTTAATGTTTGTTGTCAGGTCTCGTGATGGGGGGTTAGTGGACGATGGTGCGGTCGTCTTCCTCGGTGATCGGTGTCGGGGGAACAATCAGGTGGTAACGGGCGCCGAGTTCCCGGATCATGGTCATAAAGGCTGATGGCAGCGGTGTCTCTCGATCCCTGAGCAATATACCGAGCTTGTCGGCGGTTACCAGTGTGTCGTCCGTGGCCACCCCTTCCTGGTTGTCGCAGAGAGTCTGCAGGCGCAGGGCGTCGGTAAGAGCGGGCAGGAGGTGCGGCAGGTTGGTCGCCAGTCCGAGGAGTTCCTGTTCGATCAGGGCCTGGTGTTCTTGGCGAAAGGCCATGAATTCCGCGGCCGGGTTGATGGTGCCGAAGAGCTCGTTGGTCACAGCGCCGGCAAGCTTGGATCGAGCCGGAACGTCGAGATCGGGACGATCGTGATCGAGGCGGTTTTTCATCTCCTTGAAAAAGATCATCTGGACCAGGCCGACACCTTCGCGAAGAATGGCGATCAAGCGGGATTGTTTGTTGGCAGCGGTCGTGCTCATTTAGATCACTAGTTTTATTTCCGGATTGTTGCTGATCCTGGCGAAAATAGCCAGGCGCATGTCCTCACTGCTGACCTCCACGGTCGCGTTGACACTGCAATATCTGCCTTGCGAGCTGCGGTTGCCGTCTCTGATCGTCGGTACAGCCGGTTCGCAGGCGGACATGATGATCTCCGTGAGTCGCTGCCGATCGGTGCCGATAACCCGGTATTCCCAGATGCAGGGATAGTTGATCTCGGGGCGGCACGGGGTGCCTGTTGAATTGTCTGCAGAAGAATCGGTCATGTGCTGGTCGGCCTTGTTTGCGGCTATGGTTACGGGGAAAAAATCGGCTGTCAGTTGCCGAAAATAGAAAACGAGCCGGTGGAAAAGTCAAGCAAAAGCGGGCTTCCGGCACGTTTTCAACGTCTCGGCAGGTTTTTGGTAATTGCTGGCCAATGGTGCTATAATTCCTTGTTGCTGGAAATGGCTGCCCGGTGGGCTGGCAATGATGCTTCCCGGATGTGAGGCGGTGCCGTTTGCATGAAAACCTGAGTTTGACAGATAAAGGACGTGTCCATGGCCGTATCCCAGAGCTATCAACAGGAATTGGTTGATGCCATTCCTATCCCGCTGTTTTTTTTGGATATCAACGGAGCTTTTCTCGGCTCTAACCAAGCCTTCTCGCAATTTGTCGGAAAAACCGATGACGAGGTCCGTCGCGAGGGAGTTTACCGTTTGCTGTCCGGAGAACAGGCCGATCGGCACCGGCAGCTTGACCGGACATTGCTGGACAACGGTACCATCCAGCCGTTTGAAGACGATGCTCTCGGTGCCGGGGGACGACGCTTTCACGTGGTGTATCGTAAGGCGCTCGTCCATGATGGCGCCGGCGAGGTAACCGGCATCGTTACGACGATGGTTGATCTTACCGATCTGAAGGCTATCGAGGAGGCCCTGGTCGCCAGCGAGTCCCAGAAAAAGGCCATCCTTGACGGCTTTCCCGGGATGATCGTGCTGTTCGATCGTGATTTGGGGGCGATCTGGGTCAATGATACGGTCCGACGGTCGGTACACATGCCGATCGGCAGATTCTGCCACGAGATTATCTGCAAGAGCGATCAGCAGTGCGCCGCATGCGCGGTGCCGAAAAGTGTTCAGACCGGAGAGGTGAGAATCGGTATTCAGCAGATCGAACAGGGAAATAACGGCGCGTCGCTTTATTATGAGATTATCGGTACGCCGGTGAAAAACAGTTCCGGTATGGTGGAGAGCGTGATCGTCATCGCCCGTGACGTGACCGAGCGATTCAAGCTCGAAAAACAGCTCCGGCATGCTCAGAAAATGGAAGCAATCGGCACGCTTGCCGGTGGTATAGCTCATGATTTCAACAATATACTGACTCCGATCATGGGGTATGCGGAAATCCTCAAGCTGAAAATGCAGCAGAAAGGGTTTGCCGACGAGTCGATGGACGAGTATCTCGGCGAGATCCTTCGTGCCGGTAAGCGCGCCAAAGGACTGGTCGAGCAGATTCTTGCCTTTTCCCGCAATACCGAACAGAAGGAAAGCCCGCAACACCTGCACCCGATTGTCAAGGAGGTGGTGAAACTGCTTCGTTCCACCTTGCCTTCGACCATCCAGATTAAACAAGATATCGACGAGAAATGCGGGCCGGTACGGGTCGACCCGGTTCAGATCCACCAGGTGCTGATCAATCTCTGCACCAACAGCGCCGATGCTATCGGTGAAGGTCATGGCGTTTTGACCGTCGCGCTGAAAAAGACGTCGCTTTCCGGGGGCGAGAATGAATGGCTCGAGCTCAGCATCAGCGATACCGGCTGCGGTATGAATCGAGAACTCCGTGAGCGGATCTTTGAGCCATATTTCAGCACCAAGGAAAAAGGACGGGGTACCGGGATGGGCCTGGCGCTCGTGCATAGCATCATTTCCCGGCACGACGGAAGGATCGAGGTAGAAAGCGAGGAGGGGGCGGGAACGGTGTTTCGAATTTTTCTGCCGATCACCGAGAAACCTACCAAGCTTGATCATATCGTCAGTCCGGAACAGCTTGCCGGCGGTGAGGGGAGAATCCTGCTGGTTGACGATGAAAAGCAGGTGGTTCAGGTAACGGCGGAACTGCTGCGAAGCATCGGTTATCAGGTCAGCGGCTGGACCTCTTCGATCGAGGCCATCGACCATTTCAAGGAAAATCAGGGAGAGTACGACCTGGTGCTGACCGACCTGACCATGCCCCACCTGACCGGTACCGAACTCAGTGCCAGGATTAAACAGCTCCGGCCGGACATCCCGATTATCCTGTTTACCGGCTACTCCGAGCGGCTCAGCAGGGAGGCGGCGGCGGATGCCGGCATAGACGAATACTGCATGAAACCGGTCTCCCTGCGCGAGTTGGCGCGAACGGTCTCCCGGCTAATCGCCAATACCCACTGATTACCGTCTGGACGACGCGTACGCCCCGGCAACCCTGACGTGTGACTCCCCGAGCGATAGTGTCGATCAGAGCGGGGGAGTTGCGGTTTTCCGGGCGGCGTGGTTGATCAGACTGATCTGTGCGTTCAGCGTCCAGAAATCATAGATGATTCCGATACCAAACAAACCGAGGGTGCAGAGAAAGATCAATCCGGTAAGCCATTTGCCGCAATACATTCGGTGAATGCCGAAGATACCGAGGAAAGTGAGCAGCAGCCAGGCGATATTGTAGTTCACCGGACCTTCGATAAAACGGAAATCGGCATCCCGGTTCATAGAAGGGATAAGAAAAAGATCAACAATCCAGCCAATGAACAGCAGGCCGAGTGTGAAAAAGTAGATGGTTCCCGAAATCTGTCTGCCGTAGTAGAAGCGGTGCGCCCCGAGAAAGCCGAAAATCCACAGGAAATACCCAACCAGCACTTCATGGGTTGTCGACTGTCTACTCGTCATCAGTGGTTCTCCCTTGCTATCAGGTTTTGTCTGCGACCGTGAGCTTCACGGATGCGTGCTTCGGTCACCAGGCCCCGGTCGATGCCGTTTCGAATTGCCGTCACGGCGTGCTCCACGATACCGGGGCGATAGGTGAGGTTGTTGCCGATTACCAACAGGTCGACACCGGCCGTCAGGGCGCAGCACAGTGCCTCCCCAAACGGGTAATGGGCGGTAATCGCCTGCATCTGCAGGTCGTCGCTGACCACAGCTCCCCGATATCCGAGTTCGTTGCGCAGCAGGCCGGTGACGGTGGCTGGCGACAGGGTCGCCGGAAAGGATGGGTCGATGGCCCGATTACAGAGATGACCGGTCATGACCATGTCGACCAGGTCGTCCGCCAACAGGGATCGGTAGGGAAGCAGCTCGTCGACATGCCAGCTGGCGGTAATATCGACGAAACCGAGATGGGAGTCGACGCAGGAACTGCCGTGTCCCGGGAAATGCTTGACGCAGGAAATGACGCCGTGCCGGCGGTGCGCCTTGATCCAAGCTGCGGCATGGGTGGCAACGAGTTGGGGTGAGTCGGAAAAGCTGCGGCCCAACCGGCCGATAACCGGATTTTCCGGACAGCGGTCGACATCGATCACCGGTGCGAAATTGACGGTGACGCCAACATCTGCCAGCAATGCCGCCGTTTCCTCGGCATAGCGTTCCGTTTGCGACGTGTCTGCCCCGTTTTCGGCCAGTTGCCGTGCCGCTGGGATGGATGCATAGCCGTTGTCTCTGCCGAGGCGTTGCACCGAGCCGCCTTCCTGGTCGACACAGATCAGCAGCGGTTCGTCCCTGAGGCCCTGCAGTGCAGTGGTCAAGCGTTGCAACTCTTCGGCCGGGCCGATGTTGCCCTCTTGCCCCGGATCATGCAGGCAGCGATTGAACAGGATAACACCGCCCAGCCCGCGGTTTGAGATGTCTCGGGCGATCTCGGAATCGGCAGCGAACCGTCTGCCGGGAAAACCGACGATCAGCAGAGTGGCGATTTGTCTGGTCAGATCCATGTCTCGTTACAGCGACAGTCGAAGCACAGCGTAATGAGGTATCGTTTTAGGCAGTTACCATGTTACTTCGTCCAGATCGTGTTGTCTCGCCTTGTTTTGCCGGCGATGATATTCTTGATCCCGCATGTGTCAGTATTCTGTCATCGGCTGTCGGGAATTTGGTCGTGACGGGTGGCCAAACAGTGTATTAGTGTTGACAATTAATTGTATTTGTATGATTTATTTGCTGTCGACGACGACTCGATCAACTGCTCCGTGCGCTGGCACGCATATTGCTGTCATTATTGTGTACAATCGCTAAAGATTCTCTGTCATGAGCCGATATAGATAATAATAATACCCGGTTCGTGCATCACAGAAAGCGAGCAGCCATGAGTACCATGACCCAAAGACCTGAACTGACATCCCTGGCATCCAGTCTCGATGAATTGAGTCAAGTGATGCTCGAGCTGCATCAGCTCAAGCGTCAGTCGGAACGTCTTGATCAGATGAACCGCCTGCACGCCAGACTGGCCGGAGTTCTCAGTGTGCCGGGCATGATTGAGGCTTATTCGGTCTGGCTCATGCCGATCGTCGAACATGAACTGATCGGTTATAACAACAATGCCCGGGGGAAAAAGCATCTGTTCTGTTCCGGTCATGGCCCTAATCGCCGTCGGGCGATTGCCTTTGCCGAGCAGTTGATAGAAGACGGCACCTCGCCGCGTCGGGCGGTTAAAAGCGATGACGGACAATTCGGCCACAAGTGGATTTTCGAGACGGTGGATGATGCCGGTATTCTGCTGGTCCTCAAAGAAGGCAGGGAACTTGACGATACGGAAATGGCGATCATCAACGACTCTCTGACCATCTTGGCCGAATCGTTGCAGCGGGGGCTGGAATACGAAGACCTGTTCGAACGGGCCAGCTCCGACCCACTGACCGGATTGTCCAACCGGCGCGTCTTTGATCGAAGAATCAGCGGCATGATGGACAGCGCCACGCGCTACAAGCATCCGCTGACCATGCTGTCGCTCGATCTCGACCACTTCAAGGATATCAACGACAATCTCGGTCACCAGGCCGGCGACGAGGTACTTAAATCGGTAGCCGAAGTGCTCGCAGCGGCGGTGCGGTCGACAGACCTGCTGGTGCGGATGGGCGGTGATGAATTCCTGCTGGTGCTGGACAATACCAACCAGCAGCAGGGACGGATCCTGGCTGAACGGTTGGTCAAGAAAATCGATGATCTCGATGTGCGGGCCTCAGAGACGGTAAAACTCGGCGTTTCCATCGGGATGGCCCAGATGGTGCCGGGCGAAAATCTGCGCAGCTGGTTGGAGCGGACCGACGACATCCTCTACCATGCCAAGGCGCAGGGAAGGGCCCGGGTGGCGGTTTCCTGACAGCACAGCAAACGAGTCAGTAGATCTATAGGCAAAAGGCCGGCTCAGTTGTGAGCCGGCCTTTTTGTTTCCGTGCTCAGAGGGCAGCAGTCGGCTGATAATCGATGGTCAGCGGGATAACGTGCAACGAGCGGCTGCGCTGGCTGGTAGAACCGAGCAGCCAACCGCCGACAGTGCCCCGTTGGCCGAGGATCGCATCGATTTTATCGACCAGTCCGGCAATATCGAGGACCGGATGTCGGGAAAAGACCTGCGGCAGGCCATAGGTGAGATTGCAGGCCAGGCAGTGGCCGGGTCGTTCTGTCAGCAGGATATCGAAGCGCAGCGTCGAGCCGTGTGTGTCGATGTATTCGATTGCCAAATCGTAGGCCCCGTCCTCGGCATCACCGAACATGGCCTCGAATAATTCGTCCGCCCGTGACGGCGGCAGCAGGGTGGCGCAGGTCTGGCTGGAAAACAGGGAAGCCAGCGGATCGTTGGTTGAAGTCATCTGACAACCTGAAGTGTTCTGGTTTGCAAACGTGTACACCACATCGGATATGTGGTGTGTGGTATCCTTGCGAAAAACGGCCAGAGCCGGCCCAATGGCGGGCCACCTCAACCGTGCAACGTTCGCCGGCGGTTGTGGCTCTGAAAAAGCCCCGAAACAGCCAAATAATACCCGTTCGGTCAAAGCATTGTCAACCGGCGTTGCGGGCCTTCCGGCGTCGTGGTACAGTTGCCAGCCATGAATCAACTATCCTCCTATCGCGACGAACTCAACGAGTCTCAATTTCAGGCGGTATCAACGACCGAAGGACCGGTACTGGTCATCGCCGGTGCCGGCAGCGGCAAGACGCGCACCCTTGTCTACCGGGTCGCGCACCTGATCAACGGTGGTGTCGAGCCGGAGGCCATCCTGCTGCTCACCTTTACCAGAAAAGCCGCCCAGGAGATGCTCTGGCGGGCCGGTCGACTGCTCAACGATTCCTGCAGCCGTGTGACCGGCGGCACCTTTCACAGCGTCGCCAATATGTTGCTGCGACGATTCGGCGCCGGTATCGGCTTCAGCTCGTCGTTCACCATCATCGATCGAGCCGATGCCGAAGGGATCATCAATCTGCTCAAGTCCTCGTTGCAGCTCACCGTCAACCGTAAGCAATTTCCATCCAAGCGGATCATCGTCAACATGCTCAGCGGTTCGGTAAACAAGGCACGGCCACTCGAGGATCTGATCTTCGAAGATTACGCGCACTTGAGCGAATTTGCCGAAGATATCATCTTGCTGCAGAAGCACTACCACAGTTTCAAGATCGACCACGGCCTGATGGACTACGACGATCTGCTGGTCAACTGGAAGCGGCTGCTGACGCAATCGCCGGAGGCCCGTGAACAGATCTCGGCCCGCTATCGCTATATCATGGTCGATGAGTATCAGGACACCAACCCAATCCAGGCCGACATCGTTCGGCTGGCCGCCTATCGCCATGATAACGTGATGGTGGTCGGGGACGATTCCCAGTCGATCTATTCTTTCCGCGGTGCCGATTTCTACAATATCATGCGATTTCCCGAGACGTTTCCGGGCACCCGGATCATCAAGCTCGAGCAGAACTACCGGTCGACCCAGCCGATCCTGACCCTGACCAACGATATAATCAACAACGCGGTCGAGAAATACACCAAGACTCTGTACACCAGGATCGAAGGGACTCGCAAGCCGATGCTCTATGCCGCACGCGACGAAAAGGCCGAAGCTGATTTCGTTGTCAGCCGGGTTCGGGAGTTGCGCGACGAGGGTGTCGGCCTCCGTGATATCGCGGTTCTCTTTCGCTCCGGGTTTCACTCTTTCAAACTGGAACTCGAGCTTGGCAGCCATGGCATCGGGTTCGAAAAACGGGGTGGTCTGAAGCTGACCGAGTCGGCGCACATGAAGGATGTGCTGGCCGTATTGCGCCTGCTCGTCAATCCGTTCGACAACCTGTCCTGGAACCGCCTGCTGCTGACTATCGACAAGCTCGGGCCGAAGACGGCCCAAAAGATCACCGCCGTTCTCTCCGACGCCGCCGATCCGGTTGCCGCGCTGGCCGCCTATCCGGCCGGCCGCAGCTGGCAGGAGGGATTTGCCCGGCTGGTCGGCCTGTTTCAGGACCTGCAGCGCCGCGAACCGATTCCCGGAGAACTCTGTGGTGCGGTGCTGGTCTGGTATCAACCGGTATTCGAGCGGCTCTATGCCGACGATTATCCGAAACGGCAGAAGGACCTTGAACAATTGCAGACCATCATCGCCTCCTACGACGACCTGCGGCGCTTTATCGACGACACGGCACTCGACCCGCCGGAAGCCGACCCGCAGGCCTATCGTGACGACGGTGAGGCCCTGATACTGTCTACCATCCATTCGGCCAAGGGGCTCGAGTGGGAGGTGGTGTTCGTTATTGGTCTGGCTGACGGTCGATTCCCACATGCCTCGGCCTTTCCCGGCGAGCAGTGGGAGGAGGAACGGCGCCTGCTCTACGTGGCGGCGACCCGGGCGAGAAAGCAATTGTACCTCAGCTACCCACGCGAGTTGATGGGGGCCGACCGGCGTTTTGCCCGGGTCGGCATGTCGCCGTTTCTTTCCGAGTTGTCGCCGGGGAGTTACGAGCGGCTCGAGCCGCGTCCCGCCGACAGCAACGTTTTCTCCTTTGGGGCGCGGCCGTCGGAGCCGCTGCCGTCACCGACCAAAAAGAAGAAACTGGCGCTGAAAGATTTTTCCGTCGGTTGCCGGGTCAATCACCCCTTCTTCGGTGCCGGAACGGTACGGAAACTGAGTGCCCCGCGCTCGCTCGATGTGGCCTTTGACCGCCACGGCCTGAAGACGCTGCACCTTGATTACGCTACCTTGAATATTGTCGATGGCTAGGATTTCCTGCTGCCATCCCGGGTGACCATGACCGAATCCCCGCTGACGACCTATTCCGAGGCCTGTTGTTTTCTCGACGACCTGCAGATGCACAAGATCAAACTCGGCCTTGAGGCGATGCGTGCCGTCCTGGCCGAGCTCGGATCCCCGGAAAAGCGCTGTCCGGCCATTCACGTGGCCGGCACCAACGGCAAAGGCTCGGTCTGTACGATGCTGCGAGAGATGCTCAGCCGTGCCGGCTATCGAACCGGCCTGTACACTTCGCCGCACCTCAGTTCGGTCAGAGAGCGGTTCCGGATCGACGACCGTTTTATTGGTGAAAGCGAGTTTACCCGGTTGCTGGAGCGTATCCGGCGCAGTCTCGGCACCGAGAAAATCACCTATTTCGAGTGCACCACCGCCCTGGCCTTCAGCTGGTTCGCCGACAGCGGCTGTGATGTCGTTATCCTCGAGACCGGCATGGGCGGCCGACTCGACGCGACCAATGTGGTGGTGCCGCTGCTTTCGGTGATCACCACGGTCAGTCTCGACCACGAGCAATATCTCGGCGATACCATCGAGCAGATCGCCTTCGAAAAAGCCGGTATCATCAAAGACGGAGTTCCGGTTATCTCCGGAGTAACCGATTCCCCGGCCCGGGAGGTTATCGAGCGGACCTGCGTCGAGCGCGCGGCGCCGCTCTCCATCCTGGGGCGCGACTTCCGGGCGGCAGCTGACGGGGAGGACCATTGGGCATGGCAGGAACGGGGTGGAAAAACCGTTATCGATTGCTTGCCCGTTTCGAGAAACGGGGTCTGGCAACTCGATAACAGCGCCTGCGCCATTGCCGCCGCACTATCCCTGCGTGATCAAGGCTTTGCGCTGACGAACGACATGATCCGTGCCGGAATCGGTGCTGCCTTCTGGCCGGGACGCATGGAATACCTGGAAGTGATCGTCCCCTGTCAAGATCGCAACGAGCAGGGAGGCCAGGGTACTCCTCTGCGGTTTCTGCTCGACGGCGCTCACAACCAGGCCGGTGTCGAGTGCCTGATTGCCGGTATCGAAGAGCAATTCATCTACGAGCGGCTGATTGTTGTCTGGGCCTCTATGGCCGATAAGAACTACGCCCCCCTGCTCCGGGCGATGGCCTCCCTGGCCGACCTGGTGCTGTTGACCAGACCGCATAGCGAGCGGGCGGCGGCGCCGGCGGAGATGGCCAAAATACTTGTAAAGAGCGACCCGTCACGGGTCAGTTGTCATGGAACTGTTGCCGAGGCATTGTCTCGCGCCACGATCCTGGCCCAACCCGGTGATTTGGTGGTGGCGGCCGGTTCGCTCTACCTGATCGGTGAATTTCGCCGACTGCTGGTCGGGGAGGTGGTCGGCGATGAATGATTATTCCTGGCTGGACGGGATTGACGAAGCCCAGATCAAGCGGGAGCGGGCCAAGGCCCGCCAGCTGCGCAGGACCCGCTGGTGGCAGCAGAAGACCGCTGCCGGAACCTGTTACTATTGCGGCCAGAGAGTCGCCCATCGCGACCTGACCATGGATCATCTCGTGCCGCTGACCCGCGGTGGCCGCAGCACCAAGGACAACTTGGTGCCCTGCTGCAAAGAGTGCAACAACAAGAAGAAGTCGTTACTGCCCATCGAGTGGGAAGATTACCTGAAGCGATTTTTGTAAGAACAGGATGGATGGCTACCAGGAGTGCATGATATCGCGTCCCTGAACTTTGACGAGTTCTTCCTGGAACTGCTGAAACCGATAGCCGACTACCTTGATGAGGTAGGACATGACCTTGTATCCCATTGCCATGTCCTGCTCAAATGTTTCCAGCAGATCTGCACGACCGATTTTTATCACGGAACAGGTCCGACTGACGCAATACGCCGAGAGCGTCATCCTGTAGGGAGGCACGAAGCACGACCAGCCGAGAACTCTTTTCCTGTCCTCCTGCGCAGTAAAGGACGACACCGTGTTTTCTGCGGAAGATGTTCTGTTCCCCGGGAGTTCAAAACGCAGATCCACCTGCCCCTCGGTGACGATCCACATGTGTTCCGCCGGTTCGCCTTCCTTGAACAGACAGTCGTCGCGCTTGTAGGATTCCATCGTGCACAGGGCACTCAATGTTTCCAGTTGCTGATCGTTCAACCCCCTGAATACCGAAGTCGTCTCCAACTCTTTGAGCCAAACCATGGGTTCTCCCGGCAAGTGAGAATCAGGACCGATGCGGGTATTTCCCGATCGGCGGAAAAATGACCGTGCGATACTGATCTGTTTCAGTGAGTATCCACATTATAACAGAGCCGGCAACAACTCAAGCATCTGTTTGATTCGGCGAGGGCGTCACGTTCGGAAATGGTCAGATCAACCTCGGCAAACGTTTGAATTCGATTAGTTACATCGATCTCATCCAGTCCTATTCTGCCCATGGGTCTGACTCCGGGAACGGACGGGAAAATCGATTCGCCAATGGGTTTGTTCAGCAGTGCGTCTTCCTGCGGATTAACCTCCTCTCCCCGTAAAAACAGATCGATTGAACGAGCGGCTTTCCTGCCGCCCCCAATCGCATCGACGACGAGTGCCGGCCCGGTCGCCGCATCCCCGGCGGCGAAAATGTAGGGAACGTTCGTCTGGCAAGTCGATGGTTCCACTTCAAAGGTATTCCACCGACTGATATTCAAATCGTCGAGTCGATTGCCCCGTCCGCGAAACGAAAGCAGCGGCGACTGGCCAATGGCGGTGATAACCGTGTCCACGGCGAGAATCTGCTCCGACCCCTCGATGGGAACGGGTCGGTGCCGACCGCTTGCGTCCGGTTTTCCGAGTTCCATGGCCAGATACTCAAGTCCTGCCACCTGTTTTTCCTCGTCGGCGATAATCTTGTTCGGAGCCGCAAGAAAAACAAACTCGATGCCCTCATGTTCGGCAGCAACGATTTCAGCTTCATTGGCCGGCATTTCTTTCCTGGTTCTTCGGTAGACCAGGTACACTTTATCGAGACCCATTCGGATCAGGGTTCGGCAACAATCGATGGCTGTGTTGCCACCGCCGATCACCGCCGCTCGTTTACCGATAGCGGGAGGCTTGCTGCCGCCCACCCGTGAAAGGAAATTTATTCCGGTCATACAACCTGACAATTCTTCGCCGGGAATGCCGAGATTGTAATCCTTCCAGGCGCCCACGCTGAAAAAGACGGCGTCGAATCCAGCGGCAACAAGGGAGCAGAAATCAAAATCGAGGCCCAGTCTCACATTGGTGTGGCTTTCGATTCCCAGTTTCAGGATTCCCTGGATCTCCCAGTCCAGTATTTTTTTGGGGAGGCGATATTCTGGGATGCCATACCGGAGCATACCGCCGAGTTTCGGCATCGCTTCGAAAATTTCAGGGTGATGACCGGCCCGTCTCAAAAAATACGCACAGCTGATTCCCGCGGGGCCTCCGCCGATTATGGCAATCCGCTTACCGGTAGCGGGGCTGCAGGCGATGGGCAGGCGCCGGCCGGAATTCATTTCGTAATCGGCGACGAATCGTTTGAGCTGGTTGATGGAGACCGGTTCATCTGCTATCCCTCGCCGACAGAGAGACTCACAAGGGTGAGGGCAGACCCTGCCACAGGATAGCGGCATCGGGTTTTTTTCCCTGATGGTGTCGAGTGCCTCTTCATACCGCATGTTCCTGATATGGTCGATGTACCGGGGTATATCGATTTCGGCGGGGCACCCCTGCGAGCAGGGGGCAAGCGGGTCGCCGGCGGAACTGAGATGAAACAGGCGCTGGGAGAGGGTTTTGACTTCCAGGATTGTTTTCGGGCAGGACGCTTCGCAGGCTCCGCACCCGACGCATTTGTCATAGTCAACTACGGGGAAACCGTGGCCTCCCATTTTGATTGCATTGAACCTGCAGGCCCTGATGCAGTCGCCAAAGCCAAGACAGCCGATTGCGCAGTCTCGATTACCGCCATAGAGAGCGGCGGCGGCAGTGCACGACCAGATGCCGCTGTAGATGAACCGGTCGGTCGCCCGCTTGCCGCCGCTGCAGTTGTTGTAGGACGATGGCGGTTCGGGAGGACCGGCATGGGCCCCCGTAATTGCAGCAATTTCCCTGATATTTTCTTCATCGATCAGGATGCAGGCATTTGCCGGAGCCTTGTCGTTGACGATCGCCTCGGCCGCCGCCGAACAGCCGGCGAACCCGCAACCGCCGCAGTTGGCGCCGGCAAGAAGTCCCTCGACTTTGGCGATCAGGGGATCCTCGTAGACATAAAAAAGCTTCGATGCATAGCTGAGCGCTACGCCGGAAACCGCGCCAATGGAGAAGGTGACCAGGATGGATTCGAGCATGAGATAAGTACCATATTGCGTTTCAGTTTGTTATCCGCAATGACAGGGGTGGGCTGGGGGCCTGCGCCTGTCGCCTCTTTGTTCGTCGCCGGGCTCAAACCATGCCCCTGAAAGCGAAAAACGTTAAGGAAATAAAACCCGCGGTGATCAGCGCGATAGACGTTCCCTGCAGGGCTTTCGGTACCCGGGCCAACAGGATTCTTTCCCGTATTCCGGCAAAAAGGATCAGGGCGAGACCGAATCCGACCGCATAAAACAGGGAAGCGGAGACCGCTTCGGAGAACGTGAATTCTTCGTCGATATTGATTACGCAAATGCCCAGCACCGCACAATTGGTGGTAATCAGGGGCAGGAAGATGCCAAGACCGGCGTACAACACCGGTATCATTTTCTTCAGGAACATCTCGACGAACTGAACCAGTGTCGCGATTATCAGAATGAACGAGAAGGTCCGAAGGTAGACGAGATCGAACTTAACCAGGATCTGGTGATAAATAATCCAGGTAATCGTTCCGGCGAGCACCGTGACGAAAACAACGGCACCAGCCATGCCGACGGCGGTTTCCATTTTCTTCGAGGTTCCCAGAAAGGGGCAGTTGCCGAGAAATTGGGCGAGCAGGATATTGTTGACGAAAATGCAGCTGACAATGAGCTCAAGATATCCCATGGAACCTCCCTGCGGTAATGGTCTCCGTCATGGCAGTTCGCGTAAACTGCCGGTTGACCTGCGGCGATCGGCACACATCATTTACCGATCAAGTTGATGATGCAGAGCATCAGGCCGAGGCAGACGAATGCCCCCGGTGCTTGAGTCGCAAAGGTAAACGGTTGAAAAGACGGTACAACGTCGATGATGCTGTAAGACAGGTCTCCCCAGATCGTCAGAGACCCGTTGCCCAGCAGTTCCCTGAGCGAGCCGAGCAAGCTCAGCGACAGCGTAAAGCCGATGCCGATGCCGAGAGCGTCGGCCACAGACGATGAGACCTTGTTTTTGTAGGCGAATGCCTCGGCTCTGCCCAAAACGATGCAGTTCACCACGATAAGCGGGATAAAGACGCCGAGTTTCAGGTAGAGTGGGTACGTATAGGCCTGCATCAATAGTTCGACAACGGTGACGAAGGCGGCGATGATGATGACGAAGCAGGCGATCCTGACCCGCGGAGGAATGGCCTGTCGCAGCAGTGAGACCAACAGATTTGAACCGCACAACACAAAGGTTGTCGCAACTCCCATCCCGAGCCCGTTCTCCATGGTGGTCGTCACCCCGAGAACCGGGCAGAGACCGAGAACCAGCCTGAATGGAGGAAGATCTTTCCAGAGTCCTTTGGTAAATTCCTGCTTCAGCGTTTTCGCCACCGAACCCTCCTTTGTACCCAATCAGTTCACGGTTTTCTGCAAATCGGCGTGCAACATTTGATATCGCTCAAGCGCTTGAGCAATTGCTTCGCATACCGCCCGGGACGTCGTCGTTGCCCCGCTGATCGCATCGATCTGCCCGCCATCCTGGGTGACGGCCACAGTGGCGGAAACAGGCAATCCTTCGAACTGCGAGGTGAACGACCGATCGTTTTTGGCTTTCGCCCCCAGTCCTGGTGTCTCGCTATGCACGGTGACAGCCGTTCCCAGGATGGTCTCGGTTTCCATGTTGATGCCGACCATGACACCGATGTCGCCCCCGAATCCTCTGCCGAACTCCTCGAAAGCCACGGCCGTTCCCCCCGATGCCAGGGAACCGATAAAAACTGTTTTCTCTTCTTCACCAATCGATAGCTGGAAAGAATCTTCGAGGGGATTGTTGGTCGTTGCGGCCATAATGGACCTGATTGCCGGCCCCTTGACATATTCCAGCTGCTGAGCTGCGATTCGATCTGCCGTTCCGGAATGAACGGCTGCCAGCACTCCACCGGCTATTGTCGCCAGGCCCGTGAGGACGACGGTCATTCGTACCAATTCATTCATAACGGCTGCCTCAGTTTATGCGGCACCTTGATCTGATCCAGGAGTGGATTGACGAGGTTGATCAACAGAATTGCGTATGGAACGCCGTTGGTGTGAATGCCGGTGTTACGGATCAAGACAGTGAGTATCCCACCTAATAATCCATAGAGGATCATCGGTAGGAAATTCACCGGTGAGGACGCATCTTCGGTGGCAAGGAAAAATGCACCGATCAAAGCGTATCCCGTCACCAGGTGAAAACCGGGACCGGCATAGCGGAGCGGGTCGATGATGTGGAAGACCGCAGCAGCAAGAACGATCCCGGCGATGAACGAGACGGAGATTTCCCAGCGGATAAAGCCTCTTATCATCAAGTAGATGCCGCCGACGAGCAACCCCAGGCCACAGGTTGACCCGATGCCGCCCGGCATGTTCCCCAGCAACAGTTCCCAGAGTGAGAGAGGGGCGACCGCAGCGGACCCGAAAGCTTTCGACATCGTCAGCGGATAGATAGAGGCGGCCGTAAAATGATAGTCGAGCAAGGCACGGTTGAAATCGAAGAGATTTCCCCAGGAAACAGTCAGAATAGTCAGGGCCAACACGACAGGGTTGAAGGGGTTGGCGCCGAGACCACCAAAAATCTCCCTACCGATGACGACAGCGAAGAACGTCCCGCAGACGACCAGCCACCATGGTGTCGTCGCAGGCAGCATCATCGCGAGCAGCATACCGGCCAGAGCGGAATTGCCGTTGCCTATGGTGATTTTTTGTCTGGCTGTGACAGAGAACAATAGTTCCCAGATGATGGCCGATGCGATCGACAGCGTCACGACGCCCACTGCTGCCCTGCCGTAAAAGATGATCCCGGGGATCACTGCCGGGAGGCTGGCGATAAGGATGTGATAATGTTTATTTGCAACGCTGCTTCCGTTGTGCCAGAACGGTGCATGAGACACGTGCAATTTGCATTTGTTTTCTGTCTTCGAGTTCATCGTTTTTCCTTCATGCCCGCCAGGTGATGGCTGTGCCACCTCCGGTTCTTCCACACCCCGTCTGTGATTTTCTCCGTATGGTCGGCAATCTGCTTGGCTTAGGCGTAGTCCAGGGCGGTTTTCGCTATCCTGATATGCTGGAAAACCGCAATTCTCGCCTCGCAAACATAACTGCATAACCCGCAGTCAATGCACGAAAACAGGTTGTACCGTGAAGCCGCTTCCTCATATTCTCCCACCTCGAGTACCCGGATCAACATGTTGACTTGGATATCTACGGGACAAACGCGGACACACGCCCCGCAATTGACGCAGGCCACATCCTCTGTCTCGACAATATCGCGACGGTCTTGAACCATAATGGCGTTCGTGGTTGACGAAACGGGAAAATCAACTGAAAAGACAGCTGTTCCTTTCATCGGTCCGCCAATCACGAGCCGGTCGCCTTCGTGCAGGGTCTCTCCGAAATACTGGAGAATTTCACGAACCGGGGTCCCTACGGGCGTGGAGACGAGGCTTTGCTTCCCGCATTTATCGACAAAGGTAAGTATCTTACCGGGGATCCGGGTGTCTTCCGAGCAGACGGCAGAGAGAGCACACGCCGCCTCGGCGCTGAAAAACGCACACCTATCGTCTGCTACAGGGATGTTGAGTTCCCTGCAGATACGCTTTCTGATCACTTCCCGGTTCGCCTCGGGGTAGCCGGCTTTCACGGTGCGAACCGCGGATGATGAAGTGGGTAGCAGTGGCTCAAGATAATCCGGAACAAACAACCAGCTTTCGGACAGGCCGGTGATCTTTTTCAGCAGAGTAATTCCAGCAAGCACCGAGTTTATGTGATGTTTCACCAAATAACCATTGGAACAGCCCTGCACATCGTCATCGACCCCGAGAATAACGAGTCGCTCGATTTGTTGCCGGGGATCCGTCAGCGGGAGGAAGTCTGGTCTGCCGGGAAGACCGCGGAAAAAAAGAGAGGCTTTCTCAAGGGAGGGGTCTCGGCAGGCGTCGCTGAACTCCTCGTCGTACTCCTGCAGGTCTTCCGTTGTCGATATAGAGATTTCGACGAGTTGTTGCCCAAATGTTCCGGTCAGGTTAGAGCGGGCGGTTATCCGGCCGGCTTGTGCCGCGAGACAGTACCCTTTGTCCGGTGAATCGAGAAAGAGTCGTTGCCCGATTTTCACGCCCCCCCCGTCCGCGGTCGGGATCTTGTCGGAGTGCGCACCTCTTTCAAGGTGGTAGACAAGAGTCCCCGCCGGTTCTATTGTGACCGGTCGGTCGGGCAGGTCCGTGATCGTTGCGTGTTGCAACAACGGTGCTGTACGTATGGAGAACACTCCGTGAATCATTGCTGTCCTTGTCTCTTCCAGCCACCTGCAGCTGTCGGTTGCGGAATATCAAAAGCCATGACATCTCCTGCAATCCGCATCGTTTCGTATCGGTCCGGCACCCACATCCTCATGGCAGCCGGTGCAGAGGTCATGAAATGCCGATCCTCGCCCGCGCGGGGCATGACAACCGTCGCAATCGGATTGCTGAGGAGTAACATCGAAAGCTGAGTGGCAACCGATGCACTGTGCATGAAAGGCATCGGTACGACTGATGGTGGAGTGGCCTCCTGTACCGTCAATGTGGCACGAACCGCACGCCTGGGGGGAGTGGTCGCTCTTGTCTACCAGGTCATGATGGCAATCATCGCAGGCGACACCCACGTCTTCACTGTGCATGGTGTGATCGAACGCGCCGTTTGCGCCCAAGGCTTTTATCCCCTGGTCCCTCTCTCGGTGACAGGAGTCGCAGGGCGTGGTCCGTGCCGCGGTGGGAGCGATAATCGAGTGGTGGCAATGATCGCACGTCAGGTTCCATTCCTGGACGTGACGGTAATGTTCGAAGAGAATCGATCCCCCGACCGTGTCGAACATGATGCGGGTCGGAGATTCGGCAGCGTGTTTCGAAGGAGCAGTGTAGCTTATGAGCGCGGTTGTCAGGCAGACACCTACGAGGAGGTGAGGGAAATACGTTTTGATCTTGAAGCGCATGGTCGTGCAAACGGCTCTGATGGGGCTTTGTTGGTTGACCGGATGGGCCCGAAGGAGGGAAAGCGCAAGCTCAATAACGCTCTCTCTCCGTTGTAAAAGTATTTCCGCATCACATGAGGTGTGCCTGCCCTGTTCAGATCGGAAGTCAGCACTTGCATGTAAAGTGTATCTTGCGAATTCCGTTTTTGCAAGCCGTACAGGGTCGACTTATTTTGATCAATAGCTTAATCGATTATTATGGTTTCCGTTCGTGATCAACACGCATGGTGGGCAGGAACACGGCAGTGCCCTGGCAACCTATGACTGCCGGTTCGGCACGCTGAAGACCGCCGGCACCACAAATCCATCCGGAAGACCGCCGGCCCGTTTCGGCCAATCACCGATGATTGAAACGAGAAGCAAAGAACCCATTGTGCGCTCTGCCGCAGCTCAATGACAGACCGGTAGCTGCCGGATCGCTCGCCGCTCCGATACGATACCGGTATGGCAATGGAAATAATAAGAAAACAAGCTGAAGATGGACCTCTGTATCAGGCAGTAGGATCGACTTCGTTTAACCGCAGGACAAAAGAAACTAGGTTTTTATACTGAGATCTGGTAAAGGTATCAGCGAATTCACATACCGTTGCAGAGCGTGATGCACGGTGCATTGCGTTCGGCGTAATTCCGATATGGGCGGGTAGCTCAGCTGGATAGAGTGTTGGCCTCCGAAGCCAAAGGCCGCGGGTTCGAATCCCGCCTCGCCCACCAGCGAAATCGCGAGCCGACGATAGGCCGTTGGAATAGATCAGACCCTCTGCTTTCAATGCTTACAGAGGGTTTTCTGCTGTTATTGGGAACATCCTGGCAACACCCAAAGGTCAGAGGAAGAGCGAGTGACAGTCGTAATTTTCCTTCAATACAACAAAATTTCTTCTATATTCCGCGACAGGTTGTCCCTCCATCACTCCCAATAATTCCAAGGATAGTCACCTACAAATATTTTTGCCGCGTTTTACTTCCGCATACAATTTCGGCCCTCCCTTATCTATCCCACCACGAGTACCACGAGCACAATGAGCACAGCGATAACGTTCGATAACCATTGAGCACCGTATAATTTTTTATAACCAACTGAATTTAATTATTATCGGCAATAAGTGGAAAACTGTATTGGAGCAACTCATTTTTGAGTTGTACAATATCGTGTATCCCAACATTGTCAAAATAGCTGAAGTTGAGATCTCACAACACAAGCGTAACCTATATAAAACCTTGAAATAACTATTGATATATTTTATTCTATGGTCAAACAAAAGGAAGCTTTGGAGGACATGATGGCGACGAAAAGAAGAGCATCTAAAAAAATCGGGGAGAAGACTTTGGCGCTGAGAAATGAACTCTGGCCGGATATCGAGGATGACAACCTGTGGCATAGAAAACGAAGTACTGGATACACCACTATACCTAGAACAATGACCTATATCCTACAAGTGATGAATGCTCTTTCATCTGGCAAGCCTCCGGCACAAACGTATCTCACTTTATGGTGTCATACGTTCGATGAGTATATGATCACCATAAACAATCCGAGAGCAATGGCCTTTGAGTCAGGTTTCACAGGTCAAAGGGCGGAGGCGGCATGGAGTGGGAGAATGCGGAAACTATTAGATCTTGGTTTTATCCAAGCCAGGGACGGAGCTACAGGGTCATTCAATTATGTCCTGATTCTCAACCCCTATGCAGCAATAAAAAACTTGAGGAGTAAAGGAGAACCGATTCCATCGAATATCCTTAACTCGTTGTTACAGCGTATGAATGAAATTGGGGCGAATGACCAGATATAAAACCGGGCATGAGTCGGTGGATTTCAGCCTTTTAACAACAGAGTAGTGTCCAAAACTACTTTGAGGTCCAAATCCGTCGATAATGATACTGGACTCCACCCCCAGTATCTTCATGCCCCTATTGATAAATAATTGTGGAAGATTTTTCTTATAAAAAGTGATAACGTGTCCGGATCAAATATCTGATTAAAATTATACCCTTAGGGAGAGAGATGAATCTAGAGATACTGCGCATCGCAATCGAAAATGAACACTGGCTGCTTAAAAGTGCTGTAAGTGAATCTTCCACGACCATGGAGGCAGCTATCGGTGTCGGACGTTTGCTCCTGAGTAACGGCGGCGACACTAGTGTCCTCAGCTCAAGACAGACTTATGTGTATGAATCCTGTATCAAGCCCTTATACGATGTTGACTGTCAAGGAGTTTTCGGCCCCGACACCTGTACTGGCAGTGGGAAGGTAGACGAGGAGACTTTGCCCACAGCTTGGGAGGAAGACGACTTCAGATGCCAACACTGCCGACATGACCGTAACCGCATTGATTCAGAATAGTCAGGGTCACTGCAGTAGTAATTCGTTTACGGTTTAACGACAAATTATGATTCCGGAAAAAGCTATTGCACCTCCTATAAATATTTCGTCAATGCGGAGGGAATATGTCGTCAAAACAAATCCCGTTATTTGAAGAGAATTTTATTCGGCGAACGCATTCCGCAGTTGTTAATCAGCCGGACATCGCACTTACTGAGTTAGTAGCTAACTGCTGGGATGCTGGTGCTTGTACAGTTACAATTAAAATCCCAGATGAACGAAATAAATTTCTTATAATAACAGATGATGGTGTCGGAATGACTGGCGATGAGTTCAACCATCGCTGGCGGACACTTTCGTACGATAGAAAACGTCATCAGGGAGAGAGTGTTGAATTTCCTCCTGGTAAAAATCGTAAACCTCGTCGAGCTTACGGACGAAACGGTGTCGGTCGGCATGCAATGTTTTGTTTTTGCGACGAGTACGAAGTCATAACAGCAAAGAATGGCACAAAGACAACGTTTAAAGTTGTTGAAAGCTCTGGAGGCCATCCATTCGAAATTATAAAGACTTCTGAAACATCATCTGACACTCATGGAACTACTCTTAAAGGGAAAATTGTCCGAACTCTTCCACATCCTGAAGAGATGTTGGAAGTTCTTTCTGCACGGTTCATGTATGATCCTGAATTCTATTTAAGCGTTAACGGCAATTGCTTAGATTTAATAGACCACTCAGGTTTAATCTTGCAAAAGACATTCGAATTCGCTGATGAACACGAAGGAGAAGTTTATGTCATTGATTCCAAAGATTCTTCGAGGACGAAATATCAACATGGGATTGCTTTTTGGGTCGGGGGACGGTTGGTTGGAAACCCTAGTTGGAATATTGGGCATAGATCTTTGCTAGACGGGCGAACAAAAGAAGCTAAGCGATTAACATTTATAATAAAACTTGACAGTCTGCACGATAATGTTGAGTATGATTGGTCTTGTTTTCGAGATTCCCAATTAACTAAACAACTCTTTGATGCGAGCATTGCAGCAATTGTTGAGATACTGAAAGACATATTATCTAAACGGGTTGAAGAGCGAACACGCGAAGTTATTGATCAAAGGCGTGAGGAAGTTGCAAATCTTCTTCCCATGGCCCGTTTAGAGGTCGCTGAATTCACAAGAGAAGTTACTATGAATCAGCCTTTCGCGACAACCGAGCTGATAGAAGCTGCTGTTGATGCACTAATTAACCTCGAAAATTCTAGGTCAGGCCAAGCACTAATACAAAAACTCAGCCAAATGGGATCTGATGACATTGCTGGTCTCAATAAACTCCTTGATGAATGGACTGTTCGAGATGCATTAACTGTACTTGATGAGGTCGGAAGGAGAATTCGCATTGTAGAGGCTATTGAAAAGCTGAACGGTGACCCAAATGTTGACGAGTTGCATACATTGCATCCGCTTGTTGCTCAAGCGCGCTGGTTGTTTGGACCAGAATATGACTCACCGTACTACATTTCAAATGTGACCTTGCAAACTGTAATTTTCAAACTGACCCAGAAACGCGTGCGTACTACAGGAGCCGAGAATCCTCGAAAGCGACCTGATCTTTTGTTTCTAGAAGATGCAACAATTTCCCTCACAGGTGTAGATGGTGTCAACGCTGACGGCTTTTCCACGCTTGAAAAAATGCTACTGCTTGAATTGAAAAAAGGAGAGTCTACTATCGGAAGAGCGGAAATGCAGCAAGCAGAGGAATATGTTGAGGAAATTATGCACTCCAGTCATATAGAGGGTGAACCTCGTATACACGCCTATGTAGTTGGACATAAGATTGATCACACACGCACTACTTCACGCAATTTAGATAATCGTGGATTTATTACCGCTTGCACGTACAACCAGCTTGTTCGAACGGCGAACATGCGTCTATTTTCGCTTAGGGACTATGTGGAGGTACGCTATCCTGAGACAGCTGATAGCAACCTTATCAAAACATTAGCAGTTCAAAGGGATTTGTTGATGTATGGTGATCACAGTAATTCTAAGGGAATCTGTGGTTAGGAGAATCATAATGGTTTCAAATCAACGATATGAAAGCTCATCTAACAGTGCAGAGGCCCATCGTCGATTTTGAACATCAATTGTTTTAATTTGCAGTATTGTCCTGAGAACTGTTTTTGCTTGTTCATTATTACCCAAGGCTATTAGCGCCTGTGCTTTTATCATCAGCGCTTCGACACATGCCTGGTCTTTGCTGAGGACTTCATCAATAATCTGTTTGACCCGCACCATATCCTTCTGCTGAAGGTAATGTTTTGCTTTGTCGAGATCAGCGGCAAAGGGCCTTCCTGAACCTGACTTACCACCAACGCCGAATAAGACATTACCAAGAGTATTACCAAGGAGGGAGACAATGAAGAATACGATGATTGCTATAATGACTGACGCTATAGCACCAAGTGGTAGGTAATCTGAAAATCCGGTGAAGACAAATATAGGACCACAGATAAATAATGTGGTAATGAACCAAACCCGGATGAAGAGGGTTATATTATATTCGTCTGTCACAGAGCGCCCCCAAGCAGATTCTACTGATCCCGACCATTAAACCATAACTGACTATATAAGCGCAATTATTTACCATACTATAGATTGCTAGGAAATTTTCTAATCTTCTAGGGAAATTATTTTGGTTGGACTTCCCAATTGATAATGAAGGGAAGGATGAAGACAGGATCCTAGGGAATGGCAGCAGGTTAGGCGGGGATAATTTTATTGAGGACATCTTTTAGTTATTATTCGGGTGTTTAGGTGCCGCTCGTAAACCTTACCGGCCTTTTCAAGACGTGGATATAATATTGCCCTGATACTAAAATCATTAACTTCTTTATACCTTAACAATGCACTTTCAGGTATTCTTGGTAAGGGAAAAGGCAAGAAATTCACTGGGGCGATGAGATCGGCGTGGATGATGAAGCGGTTAATACCCGTGGCTTTGCACCGAAGGGACAGGTACCTACCGTGCGGCTCAATGCGAAAAGAAACAGCATTTATATGATCTCGTCGAGAACCAGCCCGTTATTGATCAGATTTTTCTCCCGATCGATTAAGAATGTGGGTAGAAAAGTTTAATAGTAAATATTTGCATGGGGGGTACGGAATGGCCAAAGGTGAAGTGAGGATTTCGACTGCCATATATAAGGGAAATGAGATACATATTGCAGAAGCGGTTAATTTATCTGAGGAAAACGGAGAAAAATTAATATTCAATTGTGTTGAGTGTGGACAATTAGTTCATATTAGACGCGAATCGAAAACATTTAAACAAACAATACATGGCAAAGAAATTTTTAATCAACAAAGAGCTTGCTTTGAACATAGTCGCACTTCTACTGATTATTGTCCCTTAAAGGATCCTCGAAATAAGAATAATAAGAAATCTAACGACTGAAGTTTAATAATCGTATTTTCAAATTGCATATAATTATGTTTCGAAAATTATCGATTGCTGACGCGATATGATTTTCAAATAATCTTTGACTTCGGACCAGATTATTTCCGCGCGTATACGCAAATTTTTCAAAGTCTTTCGGATAGGGATGTCCCCCTGAGAGGAGATTAGGACAGCAAGGAATGGAGGAATGGATAAATGATCTTTTCAGTTAGCAAAATCAAAGGGATATCTTATATTTCTCCAGACGAAACTTATTATTATCAATCTGAACAAGTTCAAATCTCGGAGGCTTTCTTTTCGGCCAGCCAACAAGATTATATTTCTCTAACCATTCCCTGATCGTAGGTTTAACACTATCTCGGAACTCTGGACAATGTTTCCAAAATCCTGGGGTAAGCTTGAATTGGTAGATGGATCCTTCAATATCTACCTCAATATTTCTCCACGACTTGTTGAAAAACCGATCACGATTGCGAATTCCAACACGGATTCCGTATGTCTTTTTCCCATCATTCCAGGCCGTCACCTTCATGACTTCTCCAATTAATGACTTTTCAACAATTAATGTAAGTTACAGGATTGGCGTTTCCCCGCTCGAAGTAATGGGCGACTGATTTCCCGAGATATTTTTCCTGCATTTTCTCAGATTCTTCGCCGAGGAATTCATATCTATCCCCGATATAGCGGGACGTACTATCTATACTACTTAGGTCAATCCGTGTTTGATACGAAGTTGTGCCTGCCTTGTGCCAGCTGTTGATTTCATATACCGCTTTAATTACCCCCTTATATATGGAAAAGGCATATTTGGCCTTTTCACGCCTTGTACCAATTCTCCATATACCTCTTGTAATTTCATAAAGCTCTTGCTGACTCATGCCTTCTCTATAAAATTTTGCACACCTGATAAGAATCGCAGGTTCCTCAATGAAAGCCTGGTCAGGCATAGATATTCCTCTTGTTGAGTTTATTGACTAGGGGAAGGGCTGTAACCCGCCTGGACAAGCCTCTCCTTTATTCTTTTGACTGTCCAAATACTGTTCGTGTATTCGCTGACAGCTTTAAGAGAATCAAATTCCCCGTTAGTCACTTTCTTACTAATCAAAGAATAGAGAGCATTTAGCAAGTAATTGATCTCACGTTTCTTATTTCTTAAAAATAATTGCTTGTCAGCTTTATCTAGGTAATCAATTGCATCGGCGGTCCTCAGAACCACTCTTAAATTTTCTTTATATAGTGGACCCCAGTTTTAAGACAGTAGTTTAAGCTAGACGCAATCCCGAGGAACAGGAAAAGATGAGTGAAGGAAAGAAGAGAAAGTTCCATACTCCCGAGTTCAAGGCCAAGGTAGCTCTGGAGGCATTGCGAGGGATAAAAACGCTCAACGAGATAGGGCAAGAATTTGGGGTCCACCCTATTACGGTTGGGCATTGGAAGAAGGAACTTCAAGAGCAGGCAAAAACGCTCTTTGAAGGAAAGCGAGGTCCTACACCGATCGCGGCACATCGAGAACCTGAACTGTTGTACAG
>NZ_FQXS01000019.1 GCF_900130015.1 Desulfofustis glycolicus DSM 9705
CCGAGATAACCGACTCGGGATATTTAGTCAGGTTGAGCAGGGTCCGTTTCTTGACTTTGGAGCCGTGCTCTCCGCGCTCCCGGTACGATTCGCGAAGCAAAATCTGGGTATAGACCTTGTCGCCGCGCTTTGATTTGACTCGGTGGATATGCATGATGCCTGCTTTTTACCATACATAACACACTATGTCAAATATATAGAGTAAAATTTGATGCCTACATAATTCTCTCTAAAATCGCTACTTTAAAACAGCAAATCAAGGTGTTACTTCATTTTGTGTCTGGAACATCCGGTATTACACAAGGAACTGCCGATCTTTGGATTACTCAGCAGCATGTTGCAATGATGATGTTAGTTGAGCAGGGAAAAGCTGAAGTCATTCCCAATGGATTTATCATAGGCACAGATGTCGCTGTCAGATTGGATAGAACAACAAAAGACATGTTAGGCTTGCCAATTGATTGGTGCGGGAGCATTGAAGCAGATATCCAGGGGGATACACGCAGATCAAACTTCGCGGTTATTCTCAAAATCAAAAATGAAGGTTCACCTCTCTCCAGATCCTATAGGGTTTCAGGTCCCCTCTTGCAGATAGGTTCAACTCAGCAATATGCTTTAACTCCGGCACAACAGCATATATTTGGTGCTATTGAAGCTCACCGTTCTTCGGAAAAAACAGAATACGACAATCTTCGTCTTCTCCTTGCCTTACAGGAAGGGCAACAGGCTGGTGCGAATATCAACTTAGCTCATTTTGAAAATAAGGAAATCAAAGCTCCTAGATCAATTTCAATAGAGGCAGAAAGAGACGCTGCTGGTAACTTGGTGCTGACTCCCTTTATGGGCCAAAATGCCAGTAACGAAAGAATACAGCGGGTTCTTGGTCAACTGGAATCAAAGAAGGCAACTGCATTAAGAGTCGGTGATGAAATAATATTATTCGACGACAAGAAACTTGAAGCCGTTCACGAAATATTAAAAAACAGAATTGTTCCCCAAGATAAAGTTGCTCATTTTTTTAAAAATCCTACAGCTTTCATAGATGCATCGCTTGTTGATTTAGAAATTGGTTTTTCCATTCGGGTGCACGGAGTAACTAAATTTAAACATGCTTACTTTGGTGAAACAGATGAATCAGGTATTGACTGGTTTGCGACGAATACAAGCACAGCATCAGTTCTTCCCATATTGAAGCTTTCCGAATATATACATGATGCTGACAAATTGTTGCAGTTCAAAGCCCGGCTGAAAGATGCGACAATGACAGGCGCTGGGGAGCTCTTTTTTGAAGGTAAATATTTTGATATCAGCGACAAGGATACAGTTACCGAAACAGTAATAAAAATGGAAAGAAAAATCCTTGAAGGGGCTGCTCCAACAAGCGATTCCGGAAAAGAAGAGATCGAAAAGGAAGAACAAAACTCTTCAAAAGAAACGGCCGTTGTCGATATAGACCTTCACGACGATTCGGTTGCTATTGAACTGCAAGAGCTCGATGCAAAGATTTCTGATCTACTCTATCCTGCAGAAAAACTGGACTGGTCAAACTACTTGAGAACTCCCTTCCCTCACCAGGATACAGGTATCCGCTGGATCCTTGGCTTGGCGCTCGCTGAGAAGCAGCAGGGAGGAGGGTTACTGGCTGATGACATGGGCCTTGGTAAGACTTTCATGGCGCTTGCTGCAGTAGACCAGCTTTATAAAAATCTAGGTCAAAAGAAGAAAACTAAGAAACCCTGCCTAGTGGTGGCACCTCTTAGTTTGGTTCAGACATGGAAGGATGAAGTTGATCAAACATTTTCAGAGTCTCCCTTCAAAGACATCATCATCTTGCAGGCCGATGCTGACCTTGGTCGTTTCAGAATAAGTGGTGTTGAAACCAAGCAGCAATTACTTAAAGACGACACAACGGCCCAAATCAGGTATTCGCTCAAAGTAGGTAAAAAGCATTTGCCGGATATGCTAGATATGCCGCAGAGATTGGTCATTACTACCTATCAAACCCTCAGAGATTATCAATTTTCCTTGTGTACCATTGACTGGGGAATGGTGATCTTTGATGAGGCTCAAAATATTAAAAATCCCAATGCTCTTCAAACCCGAGCCGCCAAAGGTCTTAAAGCCGACTTTAAGCTCCTGACCACAGGAACTCCGGTAGAAAACAGTTTGTCCGATTTTTGGTGCCTTATGGATACCGCCTGCCCTGGATACCTGAACAGTTACCAAAATTTTCGGAACAATTATGTCCTGCCGATACTTGAGGCCGCAGGCGATGAGATAGAAGATGTCCGTATTGCTATTGGTCGGGCACTACGCTTAAAAGTTGGTCCGCTCATGTTGCGGCGTGTAAAAGAAGACAATCTGGAAGGATTGCCGCAAAAGAATATATTCGTGGGAATTGATGGTGAAGAGTGGCAATATCTCCCGGCGCTTGCAAAAATAATGAAGGGAAATCAACTCGATATCTATAACGGGACATTAAAGGCCAGGGCAGATTCAGAAATCAACCTTGTTCTAAGTTCCCTGCAGCGGTTGAGAGATGTCAGTTTACATCCACAACTCGCTGATGGTGGCACGTTGAGAATCACCAACGAGAAGAAAGCCCTTCAGTCTTTAATGCATGAATCTGGGAAAATCCAGAGTCTGCTGTCAGTTTTGACAGAAATACAGAAACGTAGAGAAAAATGTATAATTTTCGCCGTCAATACGCGTTTGCAGAAGTTTTTAAGTATTGCCTTAGCCAGGTATTATGGCTTGGGAGGACCGTTGGCAATAATCAACGGTGACACTAAAGCAGTAGCCAAAAATCCATCAATAGAAACAAGAAAAACAATCATCAGAGATTTTGAGGAACGTGTCGGTTTCGGCATAATCATCATGTCGCCGATAGCTGCAGGAGTAGGACTGACCATCGTTGGCGCTAATAATGTCATTCATTTGGAAAGGCATTGGAACCCAGCAAAAGAGGCCCAGGCAACAGACCGGGTATACCGTATTGGCCAAAAGAAAGATGTAAATGTGTTTGTGCCAATCTTACATCATCCAGATTATGAATCATTTGATGTAAACCTGCACAGCCTGTTGTCAAAGAAAACACTGTTGAAGGACGCTGTAGTAACTGCTGAGCAGGTACTGCCAAATCCAGGTGGTATCCACACAGCAGGCATTGTGCCACGTGATAGAATTACAGGGGATGACTTGAGTCGAATATCTTGGCAGCAGTTTGAGGCTCTGTGTGCAGAACTTTTTTTAAAGGAGTTTGACGCATCCAATTGCTGGCTCACTCAAAGTGGCTCAGACTACGGTGCGGATGTTGTTCTCACCACAAAGTCCTCAGGGATACTAATTCAGTGCAAGCACACCATGAGTGCAAAGTATGATGGATACAACGCCATTCAAGCAGTTTATGCTGCCAGTGTCAAGTATTCAGAAGAGCTCAATAAACAAATAGACTCCTTGATATTTGCCACCAACGCAAAACATTTATTAACAAATACTAGAAGATTAGCTGAGCAGTACAAGGTGCAGATTTATTCCCACGATGAGATTGCCAGTCTTTTGGGCAATCACAAAATATCCTACGAGATGGTCTTGAAAAGACTTGGTAGAAACCGATATCAGGTATAAAGACATCAAGTATCTTCTGAGTGAGGTGTGTCGATTTCATCGTACTTTTTCAACGCCATAAAAAGGGAACGCAACACCGGCGCAACAGCCTCACGCGCACGAAAAGTCCATGTGTGCAAAAAACACCCCAATACTCTCTCATGGCCGACATTTGCCACAAGGACGAAAACCTGCATTGATCGCCTCCTCCCTGCTGCTGAGTATCCTCGTGCAATTCTTGCAGTTGTAATGCTTGCAATTGGGACCGTGAAAGACCCCGCTGAACATACGAAAAAACGTAATTCTTCCAAAGAAAACCGCCAACGTGAGGTTAAGGCACGCAAATCAGTCGATGCCACACATAAATTATTTGGGGCACTGCACCGTCACGACGAAAAAGCTGTACTAGCTCTGCTTGCCCAAGGTGCTGATATCCACGCATCAAACGATCAAGGACAAACGGCTTCTGAATATGCTCGGTCTTTAGGGCTTCAGCACTTAATGAAGTCAAGCCCTAACAAGGTTGTCGAGGGGGGCACGGTTTAAGCGGTGCACCTCTCCATGAATATTATCCGCAGAACAATAGGAGGTAGTGCACCAATGAAATCTGATGGGGTATCAACAGCATTTGCCATCATAATGGAGGAAATTGGTTCCGTAGAAGAGCAGTTAAACCAGGAAGGCGTAAATGCCTTTACAAAAAGTAAATATGATGATGCTCAAAGGCTCAGCGAGGCTGGAAAGGCACTCGGAAAATTCCGAGAAAAACTCGAAGCTCTCCGGAATGAATGGAGTTCTGGTATCGATGCATCAACAAGGCAAAGGGTTAAAGTCGAGCCTGGCTATACTATCAAGCCTCATTCGAAATCAACGAAAACGATTCTTAGAATCACTCTGCCAAGTGGTCGTGTAATTCAGCGCCCCACCGCAGCTCAGGCCATGGCAGATACTATTGAAGTGTTTGGCATAGAAAAGGTTCGAGCTTTGAGACATCAAGTTAGTGGAGTCGATCTCGTGAGCGATTCAAAGCATGAAAAGTATGGTCAAACGCAAGTAGGTAACTATTATATATGTACCCATAGTAACACTGAAAGCAAGAAGCAATTGCTTTCCAAAATAGCGAAGGAACTAGGTCAAAATATTGTGGTCGAAGTTATATGACATAGACACATAAGATTAATATACCGGTTCAACCAGACGAATGGATATACAACTTAACGGGAAAACATGATATTTAGCCATTTCCGAAGAAACCGGAGATGATTACTCCTTTTCAATTCATGGTAAACGATGACAGATAGAATAAAGACCACCGACCTTGTAAGCCCCCACGACGTTCTCCAGATGGAAATCCTGATTAATCAGGCATTAATCGACCTGCTATTAGAGAAAGGGGTGTTTACGAGAGAGGAGTTGATGGCGAAAATAGAAGATGCGCGCAAGGAGTTGTTGCCCAACCGGCGGCCTAGCGGGAATCCGGTATGCTGAAGAAGATTGTTTCAGGCTGCCAGATGGGGGCCGATATAGCGGCTATAGACGCAGCTATTGATAATGGGTTCTCGTATGGTGGCTGGGTTCCGAAAGGCAGGAAAACAGAGGCTGGGCCTTTACTAGAACGATACATTGTTCAAGAGATGCCGACTGCCGGTTACCCGAAACGTACCGAGCAGAATGTCGTTGATTCAGACGGGACTGTCATATTTACACACGGCAGATTGTCTGGCGGCTCCGACCTGACAAGGAAGCTGGCGATCAAGCATAACAGGCCGTGGCTCCATCTCGACATGACAGCCTTGTCAACCGCTGAAGCTTGTGAGATAATGCGTCAGTGGATTGATGCCAATGCAATTGAGACGCTGAATGTAGCAGGAAGAAGCGCTTCGAAAGAAGGGAAGATCTACGGCGTCGTTTATGAGGTTATCAGTCTGCTTTTAAAACGATATCCTCCTGAGATGGAATCGTAACCACCCTGATCTCATCAACGACTTTCAAATAAGCATTGATTGTTGCCGCCTCAACATTACCGTAGATTTCTCTGATTCTATCTCTTGCAGCGGCATTATCGAGGTCGATCACTTCGTAGACCGATGAGTCACCGAGGATCTGATGAGCTCGCTCAATCAAAATTTCAATGAAGTCTGCCTGCATGCGCCCTCCGTTGGGTAATTAGAGAGACAATACATGGTTCTTCTGACAAAAATCTTACAGCGAGCTCCGGTGTCAATGTGAGTATTTGTAATTATTGATAATAAAGTTTTCAACGAACAATAATAATGGGTATTATGAAAATTTTAGATTCATCAAAAATCAGAACGCAAAGCAAAATATTGTCGCAAGAAAACACATGACTTCTGGAGGAATCAATTTGATTTTTCAATATCGAGATTGAGCTGAAAGAAACGTTTTAAGGTTCTCTCAACCTTCATATATATTGCGCTAGATTAGTTATTGTTATGCACATTGTTGCCTATAATTTTCAAGTAACCATTGCAATTTGGTGTTTGAAATGAGTAATCGAAAAACAAATGATTATGAAGAATTTGATGATATGGATGAAGAAGATTGGGAACTCTTTATGTCCGGTCCCGATGACGACCAAATTGTAGATGATGAAATCCAAGATGAAGATGAAATAATGGATCCAGAAGCTGCTGAAGAGATGCTAAACCAATATTGGGCAGAAGAAACAGAGCTATATGATTGCCTACAATCTCATGAACAATTTTATGATTTGTTGTGTGATGAATTGTTGATGATTATTTATCAAAATAACGGAGATATCGAGATAAGTGATGCGTACATTAAGCTAAAGAAGAGTTCTTTCTGGGATGATAAAAAAGAAGAATTTTACAAAGACAACGCAACAGTTTTGGGTGTCAAATTGACTGAAAATAACTTTATCGATACTAAAGAGGCCAGAAGACGTAATAAATTTGTATTAACAAGGGACGCTATTAAATATTGTGAAAAGCAATTAGAAGAGAAGACTTCGATTTTCGACAGAGAAGAAGAAATTGAAGAAGATGACACGCCATTCTAGCAATACATTGTAAAAAACGTGATCCCATCTGACAATTGTCACTAAGATGGCGCAACCTATATAACACTATCATTGATGCTGAAGGATAAACCGAGCTTTGCAGAAAGAAGGTCAACTCATTCAACCCGAAGCCTATTTGGGCCTTAACGGGAATAAGGTCAAATAAAGGTGCTGATAGGATTTTCAGTCCTTCAAAGCGGCATTGTTAACATGATGATCACCGGTTTAATCGTTGTATTACTCTGTTATTGATAATTTGGAACAAAAGACAAAAGCTGGCTTGATCCCTATTCAATGATCCATCAACTTATTTCAATCATTATACTCGCTATAATCTCGCCATCTCTCACTAACGCAACACCAGACTCTCCTGCTAGATGATCCCAACTTTCTTGATCCGTATCATAGGCCCAAAGTTCATCATTGTTTCGGATGAAGGGTTTCAATTTTTCCCATTCAAAACCTAACCCATACTCATCTTCAACCTCCTGAATCGTTGTCTTTTTCCCAAGATTCTCAGCAGCCCTACTAGGATGTTGTAGCTCCACTTCATCTCGGGAGAGATCATCTCTAAAACAGTACCGAGCGCAATCATCAATTATTTTTAATAAGACCTTTTTTTCGTCAATATTGGCAGGGATACTATCTGTTGCAATGAATACAATGAAGTTCCAAAATTTTTCACAAAAATATTTCTCACGATATTTTGCATCCTCTTCGCTAACAACAAGCGTATGGAATCGTACATCATCAAGATCCATTGCAATGGCAGTAGTTGATAAAGCAGACTCAAATGCCAATTTTGCCAATTCTGCTTTAAGTTCAGGTTTCTTAAATTGTTGAGCCCAAATAATTCTATTAAATTGCTCCAGTTTGCCGGTCCATTCATATCTAGTTAAGCCTTTCAGACCTAGACCTTTGGCGGCGTCATATTGACGAAAATTGAACAGATGTGGGTCAAGAATTGTTTTAATCATTGAGTCTTCATTTTCTTTATCGGTATCAAATTCAGTCATAGTAGGCTTCCCTGCTAGGCTAGCATCGTTTCAATCTTGGAACCTAATGCCTATCACGTCGGTAATTGAAATGGATAAGGTTAACTTTTGTGCTAGTTATCACGCAGAAAAATACCAATGTCAAGTGGTTTACATGAGAACCCATTAGCAGTTTGCACAGTTTCAAATGGGAGCGTTTTTGAGAAATTAGTGGTTGTGTGCCGGTCTCGGGACTCGTTCTCAAGGGTGAGTTCATCATAGCAACTCGCTTTATGAAGAGCTAGGTCCAGCGCTGCGGGCTGAGTGAGTACGCGGCGAGGGTGGGTAAACACAAGGACACAATTTCATCTCTTAGAATGGCCGCTGTGGTGTATTCAAAACTGTCGGAACGATCCGACGCTTTACTCGACAAAGCCGCTCACCTCGCAGCAATCCACTCCCTACCAGAAACATGCTGGCAGGTTGCCGTTGAAAGGCTGCTTGCGAAAGGTTGGAGCGCCAAGTAAACGCAAGAGGAGAAGGGTAGAGGTTCAGACTAGGGCTGAAGAGTTTTCCTACGCGACAAAAAGGGGCAGAACACCCAAGGTTTTACAAAGGGTACGGGTGAGGTTTTGGATAGGTTTTCTCCAAAGGTTTCCCAAAGGTTCAGCGGGCAAGGAACTGTCATTGGTTGCGGCAAAGGCGCGGGATATTTGGGACAGGCAGGCGCGAGAGCGGCAGGTCGCAGCACAGAATAACGACGCCGCAAGAGCAGTTAAGGAAAATTTACCTGAACAGACAAAGGGCCAGTCCCGCGACCAAGCAGGAAAAGCACTAGGCATATCCGGTAAGACCGTTGACTTCGCAACGAAGGTCATCAAGTACGGCACCCCGGAACTAGTCGCCGCCGGGACCGCAAAGTATGTTCTCCTTATCGCCATTGGCAACCTGGACAGGATCATGCTCGACGATCCCGGCCTCATCGACGTGGATAGGGCAAGGTTGGGGCAAGGGTATCGTCTCTGCCAGAGATTTTATTGTATCCCAGGCGTTGAGGTTGGCAAAGGTGCAAGGTTGGTACAAGGTTTTTTGACGCGGTAAAAAAGTGGAGGGCGCATACCTAAGGTTTACCCAAGGTTTGACGAACAATAAAAAGGTTTGCTTGTGTCTGATCGTTGTGATACATTTTGTCTAACGAGGGCATGAAACAATGTATCACCAAGAGAGGGGGACATCATGGAAGGCCGATTCGTCTGTTATTACCGGGTTTCAACTGACCGACAAGGGAACAGTGGTCTTGGGTTAGATGCCCAACGACAAACGGTCATGGATTACCTGAACGGCGGCCACTGGGAGATGGTGTCAGAATACACCGAGGTTGAATCGGGTGGTAAGGATGACCGACCGGCACTCAAGAAGGCCATCAGGGATTGCCGGTTAAAGAACGCCAGGTTGGTCGTAGCGAAGCTGGATCGATTGAGCAGGGATCTGCACTTCATCACTTCCCTGAGCAAAGCAGGGGTCAATTTCGTCATCGCAGAGCAACCGGACATGAACGAATTGACGGTGCATATTTTCTCTGCTATGGCGCAGCACGAACGCAAGCTGATCTCTCAGAGAACGAAGGCGGCACTGGAGCAAGCGAAGAAACGTGGTGTCAAACTGGGCAACCCATGCTTTGCTGACGGCAAACAAATCCCCGGTAGCGGTGACACTAGTGCGGCACGGGAAGCGAAGTTGCGGAAAGCAGTTGATTATGCAAAAAGCATCCGTGAAGTTATCGAGGACATCGGCGCGGACAAATCACTGCGGCAGATAGCACAGGAACTGAACTCCCGTGGCTTCAAGACGATCCGGGGTAAGGACTGGAGTTCGACCGCGGTGCTGCGAATATTGAAACGATAAGGTTTGGGCAAAAGATTCTGAGGGCGCTGTCACCTCGTTTTTTGGCACAATCAAAAGGCCGTGTGGTAAGGTGGCACAACAAATCCGTCTCCTCTTTCTGTAAACACTTCAAGAGGGTAAGGCATGGCAACCGTAAGCAAACGGCGCAATCGGTATGTTCTTGATTTCTGCGTTGACGGTAAACGGACGGTTAGGGCACTCAAGCCTGGAACCAAGAAAGCGGATGCTGAAAGGGAACTGAGGAGGATTCTGGAGGAGATCGACAGCGGATCCTATTTCCCAGTGAAGAAGGAGCCGCTATTTTCCGATGTTGCCAACAGGTGGCTTGGCATTAAGAAAACTACCGTCAGGGACAACACTTTCCGGCAGTACCGCAGCCATATCAACAAGCACCTAAACCCTGTGTTAGGAAATCGAAAGATAAATGCTATCCGACTTGATGTGGTGGAGGAATTTATTTCCGATGCTGCTGAAAAGGGCATCCACAACCTTACCTTGAGAAAGATTATCGTGACGCTGGGGCAGGTGATGACTTATGCCGTGAAGCACGGTTACATCAAGTACAATCCTGTTAGGGATGCTGCAAAACCCAGGTCGGAAGTCAATCATGAAGAGGATGAACGGGTTACCACACTGAATTATGAGCAGGTGCGTCTGTTGCTGCAACACACTAAAGGGGAAAAATACTGCACATTGTTCATGATGGCGGTGACAACCGGGATGCGGGAGGGTGAGCTGCTTGGATTGAAATGGGATGACATCCTGTGGAGGCAGAAGCAGGTTGATGTTAAAAGGACTTACAATAATGGCAGGTTCTACTTGCCGAAGACGAAAAGTTCAAAACGGAAGATAGACCTGGCCCCGCAACTCATCACCCAGCTTAAAAAATGGAGGGTTGCGTGTCCTCCCGGTGAACTCGTTTTTCCAAATGACAAGGGTCTGCCAATGTCTGCGCCCAATATGATATACCGATATTTTCGCCCAGCGTTGATTCGGGC
This sequence comes from Desulfofustis glycolicus DSM 9705, assembly GCF_900130015.1. Lineage (GTDB taxonomy): Bacteria > Desulfobacterota > Desulfobulbia > Desulfobulbales > Desulfocapsaceae > Desulfofustis > Desulfofustis glycolicus. The sequence continues at coordinate 10,524 of NZ_FQXS01000019.1, forward strand.
CGGGATCCAGCAGGTTCGATTTCATGACCTACGCCACACCTATGCAAGTATGCAGATTGACCTGGGGCAGAATATAAAGTATATCCAGGCGCAAATGGGCCACAGCAGCATCAGGGTTACGCTGGATATCTACGGGCATCTCTTGAAGACGGAGAATCCGGTAGCAGCGGCCACGCTGGGGAGTGCTATTTTTAATACTGGTAACAAAACGGTAACAAAAACAAAAGGAGCTACCGGCTTGTAGTCGATAACTCCCTGGTATTATTGGAGGCGGCGAGCGGATTTGAACCGCTGAATAATGGTTTTGCAGACCACTGCCTTGGCCACTTGGCTACGCCGCCGTCATCCCGCAGGCGAAGAAGGTCCTTTATACCATAGATCATGCTTTTGACAAGAGGAAAGATACAGGAGAATCGAGAGGACACTACCATGGGAATCCCCGTTGATGCGCTGGTTCAGCAGAACAAGGATCTGCTCGCCGCGCTCGAAACCACCCTCGGTTACCGCTTTACCGATCTGCGTCTGCTGCAGAAAGCAGTGGTGCATCCCTCCTATGCTTTTGAGCAGGCGCAGGCCGGTAACGACAACCAGGTATTGGAGTTTATCGGCGATGCGGTGCTCGATCTGGTGATCGGTCATCTGCTCTGCCGGCGCTACCCGAACATGCGCGAAGGCGAGTTGACCAGGTTTCGCTCTTCGCTGGTTAATGAAGGCCATCTCGCCGAGATGGCCCGCTTCCTTGATCTCGGGCGCTTTCTCTGCCTCGGCAAGGGGGAGGACGCGTCCTGCGGCCGGAATAAGTCGTCGATCCTTGCCTGCGCGTTCGAGGCGGTGATCGGAGCGATCTTCGAAGACAGCGGTTATACGACCGTTGCTGACATCGTCCAGCGGTTATTTGTCGAGGCGATCGAGCAGAAAAAACAGGATCTGCTGCTCAGTGACGCCAAAAGTCGTCTCCAGGAAGTGTTGCAGGACCGCCATAACGAGGCACCGGTCTACCGGCTTGACGGAGAGGACGGTCCGTCGCACCGCAAACAGTTCTCCGTTTCGGTGCTGTTCCGCGATGAGGTGCTCGGTAGCGGTACGGCCGGCTCGAAAAAAGAGGCGGAACAGCGCGCCGCCGCCGCTGCACTGCTGCCCTGGGAGAAGAAGGAGCAGCGCTGAGCAGATGCTGGTCATCCCGTTTTTCATCCAGCACCGGGGTTGTCCCCATCGTTGCCTGTTCTGTGATCAGTGGACGATTGCCGGTCAGGATCGAGACGGCGCGGAACCTTTGGATCAGGTCGACCGGCTCCGCCGGACGATTGACAGCTGGCTTGGCTACCGACAACGGCGCCGGATCGTGCAGCTCGCCTTTTTCGGCGGCTCGTTCACCTGCCTTGAAGAAGACCAGCGACGACTGTTGCTCGAAACGGCGCAGCCGTATCTGCGCCGGGGGCAGATCGATTCTCTTCGTGTCTCGACGAGGCCGGACTGCATCGATGATGGAATCGTCGATTTTTTACGCTCCTACGGTGTCGGTACCGTGGAACTCGGCGCACAATCGATGAACGACGCGGTGCTGCAGCGGGTGGAACGCGGCCATGATGGTGCCGCGACGATACGGGCGGTCGGGGTGCTGGTCCGCCGGGGCTGCGACGTCGGTCTGCAAATGATGGTCGGGCTGCCCGGGGAGACCACCGCCTCGTTTCTTGCCGGTGTACGGCAGGTGATAGAGCTGAAACCGTCGTTTGTGCGCCTTTACCCGAACCTGGTGCTGGCCGGCACCGGGATGGCGGAGCTTTACCGGCGGGGACAGTGGCGCCCGCTCGGCCTGGCCAGGGCGGTCGCTTTGACCGGCCGGGCCAGGCAGCTGTTGACGGCAGCAGGGATTCCTGTGATCCGGATGGGGCTGCAGCCGTCGCCCGAGCTGCAGTCCCGAGTGCTCGCCGGCCCGTATCACCCTGCATTCGGTGAGCTGGTGGCAAGCCGCGACTGGTACCTCACGGTCAGGCGGCTGCTGCGCTCCGCCGGGCCGGGCCGGACCGTGGAGTTGACCATTTCTCCCCGGGACCATTCGGCCTTCGTCGGTTCCGGGAAAAACAATCTCAAGCGTCTCGGCGCCCTGTTCGAATCGGCCGCTTTTTCGGTCAGACTCGACGGGACGCTGGCGCGCGGATCTTTTTCTTATGCTATCCGTTAATCATCTCGATATTCGCTACGGCAACAAACACCTGTTCAGAGACCTTTCCGCCGTGGTTTACCCCGGTGATCGTATCGGTCTGGTCGGGGTGAACGGCACCGGCAAGACCACCTTGATGAAGATCATGGCCGGCGAAACTGCCACCGATGACAGTGTCGTTACCTGCGCCCGCCACTTTTCGGTGGGATATCTGCCGCAGGAACCGGGGGTAATCAGCTCGAACCGTACGGTCTACCAGGAGGCGGAGACCTCGTTTGCCGCCGTACTCGACCTGCAACGCGAGCTCAAGGAATTGAACCACCGGCTTGCCGGTGCCGCACCGGACAGCGAGGAGTTTGAGCAGATCCTGGAGCGGCAGGGCGAGGTGCAGCATCGACTTGAAGAGCATGATGTTTATACGATCCGAACCCGGATCGAAAAAGTGTTGCATGGTCTCGGTTTTCGCGACGAGGATCTGGAGCGGCCGGTGGTCTCGTTTTCCGGTGGCTGGGTGATGCGCCTGCTGCTCGCTCGGATGCTGCTGGCGGCGCCGTCCCTGCTGTTGCTCGACGAGCCGACCAATCATCTCGATCTCGATTCGTTGACCTGGCTCGAGTCATTTCTGCAGTCTTATGACGGGGCGATGGTGATTATTTCCCATGACCGCTCCTTCCTCGACCGGACCACCCGGCAGACCTGGGAGTTGAGCCTGGGCAGGTTGACCGTCTACAAGGGTAACTACTCTTACTACGTCCGGGAGAAGGAAGAGCGGCGGCGGATCGAGAAGGCGGCTTACAGTAACCAGCAGGCGCAGATTCGTCAGACCATGCGGTTCGTTGAACGGTTCAAGGCCAAGGCCACCAAGGCTCGCCAGGCCCAGAGCCGGCTCAAACAACTCGATAAAATGGAGGTGATCGAGCTGGCCGAAGACGAACAGCAGATCCGTTTTTCTTTTCCGGCGGCGCCGCATTCGGGCCGGGATGTGCTGATGATCGAGGATGTCGGCAAAAGTTATCATGGCAAGCCGGTTTTCACGGATGTCAATCTGCTGCTGCAGCGCGGCGACAAGGTCGCCGTAGTCGGGGTGAACGGTGCCGGCAAGTCGACCTTGCTCCGTATCCTGGCCGGACAATTACCGGCCGATAGTGGCCAGTGCCGGCTCGGTTCCGGAGTGCAGCTCACCTATTTCGGTCAACACCAGGCCCAGGAGTTGCCGCCGGATTACACGGTGCTGGAGACCTTGTCCCACGCCGCAGAAGACCTGACCACCACTCGGCTGCGCTCGCTGCTCGGGGCCTTCCTCTTTCGTGGCGAGGATGTCGACAAGAAGGTTTCGGTCTTGTCCGGTGGTGAAAAAAGTCGCCTGGCCCTGGCCCGGATGATTGCCATCCCGGCCAACTGCATGCTCCTCGACGAGCCGACCAATCACCTGGACATGAGTTCCCAGGAGGTGTTGCAGGAAGCGATGCGACAGTATGACGGGACCATCGTCGTCGTCTCGCACAACCGCTATTTTCTCGATTGTTTCGTCAACAAAGTGCTCGAAGTCAAGGATGGGAGAGTGACTGTCTACGAGGGAACGGTCGCCGAATTTCTCGACCGTCAGCAGCTGCTCGAACAGCGGCAGGCGGAGCGGGAAAAAACGGAACAAACGGCGGCGCCGACGGCTGACGTGTCCGGGGACAGCAAGAAAGAGCGCCGTCGCCGGGAAGCTGAACGCCGCCGTCGCCGGCAGGATCTGGCCGGTCCCTGGCTGAAGAAGCTCAGTGAGGCAGAGCGGCAGGTCGACAAGCTGGAGCGGGAGAAAGAGCAGCTGGAAAAGACCCTGGCCGATCCGGATCTCTACCAGGACCAGCAGCATTGGAGTACGGTCAGTGCCGACTACGAGGAGAGTGCGCGTCGTCTCGACCGCTGGTTGCTGCGCTGGGAAGAGGCCCAGGCCCGGATCGATGAAATTGACCGGCAACTTGCTGAGGAACGGTAATGGTTTTTCGTTCTGTTGCCGCCGTCGAGAACCGTAAAACTGTTTGGTTGGCCGAGGACCAGACCCGGTTTACTGTTGGCAGACCGGCTGGCGGTATGGTAGAATAACAGCATTTCCGGATATTTGTAGGTTGACAAAGCCGGGTCATACCGGCGTCATAGCGTTAATCAGGGAGGACGCGCGCATGAAAAAATGGGAGTGTACAGTCTGCGGCTATGTTCACGAGGGGGATGCGCCGCCGGAAACCTGTCCGGTCTGCGGCGCGGGTGCCGAATATTTCAAGGAACTCGTCGATGAATCGGAACCGGCGGCAAGTAGTTCTGCGGCCCCGGACGCTCCGGCCGCCCCGGCGGCAGCGACTGGCGGACAGCCGGCACCAAGCGGTATCGCCGGCCTGGTACTCAAATACCACTTGCACCCGATCAGCGTCCACACCCCTAACGGTGTGCTGCCGCTCGCCCTGGTGTTTCTCGTCATTGCCCTGGTGTTCAGCGTCGCGACGTTTGAGCAGGCGGCTTTCTACAACCTGGTCTTCGTGCTGTTGACCATGCCGGTGGTCCTGGTCACCGGTTATCTGGAATGGAAAAATCGCTACAAGAAGGTGATGACCAAAATTTTTGCAACCAAGATCGCGGCCTCGGTCATCGTTTCGGCGTGCCTGATCGCGATGATCGTCTGGCGCCTGGTCGACCCGCAGGTGCTCACTTCACCGGGGCGCTGGATATACCTGCTGCTCGGCGCGACGATGGTCGGTGCCGCCGGTCTGGCCGGCCACATGGGCGGCAAGCTGGTGTTCAAAGACTAAAGTCTCTACTAACGGAGGGACAGGTTTCAACCTGTCCCCCGCTGACTAAATAAGAGACGGGTTTCAACCCGCTCTCTTTCCCGGTGGTATCCTGTCCTCGCGCTACGCCAACGCCTCCGCAATAGAATCGCAGACGTAATCGATGTTCGCGCTCGTCAGGCCGGCAACGTTGATGCGGCCGCCGCCGACCACGTAGACGGCCCTGTTTTCCCTGAGCCAGGCGACGGTTTCATCGGTCAGGCCGCTGAAAGAGAACATTCCCCGCTGTCTCGTTATATATGAAAAGTCCTGGGAAATGCCACGGGCGGCCAGTCCGTCGACCAGGGCGCGGCGCATCTCGACGATGCGGCCGCACATCGCGGCCAGTTCCTGACGCCAGGTGGCTTCAAGCGTCGGCTCGGAGAGAATGGTCTTGACGATCAACCCGCCGTGCGCCGGCGGGTTGGAATAGCAGACGCGCACCGTCGATTTCAGGTGGCTGAGCGCCACGTCCTTTTCCCGGCTGTTCGGGGATATTACCGTAATTGCGCCGGCCCGCTCGTTGTAGAGACCGAAGTTTTTGGAAAAGGAACTGGCGACGAAGAAATCGACGCCTCGGGCAGCGAACTCAGTCACCGCCCTGCGGTCCTCCTCGATGCCGGCGCCGAGCCCTTGGTAGGCGAAGTCGAGAAACGGCAGCCAACCTTGGCTTTCAGCGATTGCGGCAATCTCTCGCCACTGGTTGCCATCGGGATCGACGCCGCTCGGGTTGTGGCAACAGGCGTGCAACAAGACGACGTCACCGGCCGGGATGCTGCGCAGGGCCGACAGCAGTTCGTCGAACCGCAACCCCTTGGTTTCGGAGTTGTAGTAAGGGTATTGTTTGATTGGGAAGCCGGCGGCGGTGAAAATCCCCTGGTGATTGGCCCAGGTCGGCGAGCTGACCCAGGTCGTTGCCTGGGGCCGGAACCGTTTGATCAATTCACCACCGATGCGCAGGGCGCCGGTGCCCCCCGGTGAATGCGCCGTTGCTGCCCGGTCGCTGCTGATAACCTCACTGCCAGCGCCGAAGATCAGGCGCTGGACCTGGCGGCCGTATTCGGGGTCGCCGGAGATCGGCAGGTAGCTCTTGCTGTTTTCAACGCCGAGCATGATGCGTTCGGCATCCTTGACACAGTTCAGGATCGGTGTCGTACCGGTATCGTCCATATAGACGCCGACGCCGAGATTGACTTTGCTGGGATTACCGTCGTTTCTGAAGGCCTCGGTGAGTCCGAGGATAGAGTCCGCCGGAGCGGCTGCTACTGATTTCCACATGTGCTTCCTCATGGTCGATACGTGTTTGCCCCGCCGCGAATCGTGGTGTTCCCGTCCGACCGTTGCATTGGGCATGAACGAGCTGTTCCCGGGATAGTGCCCCCCCGCGAGCGGAACGGTGTTCGTGCTCTCCTTGCCGGTGAACGGACGGCCGAGTGTTTCACGACAGTCTTAAGGTATAATGAAGCGCAACAATAATTGGTTTGATGAAAGGCTGTCAACAGCAATAAGAGTCCGATAGCCGCCCTGGTGACGATTGCCTGTCGGGATACGGCGCTTGCTTGAGATTTTCGGCGGCTGTGTTATTGATATGACCCCATGATGGGACGTCACAACGAACAATGAAAGCCGGCGTCATGGTCGGAAGGGCTGGCCGGCCCGGTAAAATGATTTTCTTTAAGAGACTGGTGATGTGAGATGCTGACTGCACCGGCAGGAGGAACGGTAATGATAGAGGCGGTGATTTTTGATATGGACGGCACGCTGGTCGATTCGGAGCCGCTTCATCACCTGGCGTGGCAGCAGACCCTGGCCGACCATGGTGTCCCGTCCTTTTCTTGGGAGCAGTTTCTTGTCTACGTCGGTACCAGTAACGAAAAAGTAGCCGAGGATTTTATCGCCGCGGCGTCGCTTGAAATCGATGTCGCCGAACTGGTGCGTCGCAAGCAGGTTCGCTATCTGGAAATGATTCCGAAGCTCGCTTTGTTACCGGGTGTGCGGACGGTCTTGCAGCGTTTCGGCGAGCGCTGCCGGTTGGCGGTGGCGTCTTCCTCGCACCTGCTCGAGTTGCAGAAGATCCTGCAGATACACGCATTGGAGCGCTATTTCGAGGTGGTGGTGGGCGGGGACATGGTTGTCAGGAAAAAACCGGCCCCGGACATTTATCAGCAGGCCTGCCGAATGCTCGGCTTGCCGCCTGACCGCTGCCTGGCCTTCGAGGATTCTGAATCAGGAGTGCAGGCCGCCAAACGTGCCGGTTTGCAGGTGGTTGCCGTGCCAAGTGGTTATTCGAGGGGACATGATTTTGCCACGGCCGACCTGGTGATCACGCGGATCGACCAGGTCGAGGCGGCCCTATTGGACGGCGATCATTTCTCCGTGCGTACCTCTTTGCGCTCTTCGTTGACATAGCGGTAAAACAACGGAAAAGCTACGAAGAAAGCGACACAGATCAGGTATTCAACCCCTTTGATGTGACTGTAGAAATCGACCAGGGTATGAAACGGCTGGATCATCCCGGTGGCGACCATGTACTGCCGCAACAGTTCGGTAACCTGCCAACCGGTCTGGCGCAGGCCGCCGATCAGGGCGGCGAGCGCCCAGAGGCCGACCAGGCTGCCGAAGACCATCGATGTGTTGAGCATGACTCGTGATGGACTGGTTTTCATCTGTTACTCCTCCAGTGATAGCGGTGTGTACTACATTCCGGTGAGGGCGGTCAGGTATCCTTTGACCAGAGACATGAAGCCGCCGCTGACCAGTCCGCCGACCAGACAGGCAACTCCCCAGATTCCGATGATCAGGGCCGAGGCCGAGACGACGGTGAACAGAAAACCCGACACTTCATGTTGCATATCGGTTTCAGTCCGGCTGTTGGTGGTGACGATTGTTTTCATGGCATCCTCCTGTAGCGGGTTGTGGATGAGTGGCTTCTTTGTTCTTGGTATTGCACCAATGATGCCAGGAAACGACTTTGTGCGTATTGTTTATCGTGTTTTATGTGCCTGTAATAAAACAATAAAAATTCTTTCGAAAATCAACCCTGAAGAAAAAGCGGAGCGATTGTTGTGTGGTACCACAAACCTGTGGCGTTCAGCGGGTAATGTGTCGCGCCGCTGCCACACAATTGTCGGGTATTGTTCTGGATAAACGGAGGCAGAAAAAAGCGCCGGAGCCGCTGTTTTTGCGGTTCCGGCGCGAGATGGTCACGGTTGTTTCCAGGCGAAGACAACCGGCAGCCGATAGAGGATGAAGCGATAGATGATGAAATAGAAGGCCAGTACGGTAAAGACGATCCAGGTTTCCTGCCAGGTCGGTAGTTCCTGGTAATGGCGCCAGTTGTAGGCGACCAGGACGGTGTTGAGACGGTTCCAGATGATGCCGAGGACGGCGATGAGCGCCCCGAAACGCAGGATCGCCACATTGTGATTGCGGACGCCGCGGGCGAACATCACCATCGGCAACACCACGCCGATGCCCAACTCGAGTAGGTAATAGAATCCCCAGCCGGTGATCAGGTATTGCCATTCCTGGTCGTGGGCGATTGCGACGAGTTTGATGACCAGGTAGGTGATCATCGCATAGGCGGAGCCCTTAGCCAGGCCGATGGTGATCCGGTCGAGATTGTCGAGGAAACGGTCGTCGCAGCGCCAGGCCATGAAATGCTTGAGCAGCGTGGAGACGATGATGACCATGCAGAGGCCGGCAAAGATGGATGAGCAGAAGAAGTGCAGCCACAGGAATTCGGGAGACATCCACAGCGGATGAATTTTGGCCGGGGCGTAACAGAACAGTGCCCCGAGCGCCCCCTGGTGCAGTGTGGAGAGGATGATGCCGGCAATGGTCAGTCCCAGAGCGATGCTCTTGATCCAGCGTTTGGCCGCAGGCCAGCCGACCCATTCGGCAAAGGCCGGCACCATTTCGGCAATCTGGACGGAGAGGTAGGTGGCGACATGCCAGGCGACAAGAAAGAGTACGGCGGCCGGTCCGAACGAGACGACCATCGGGTAGGTCAGCCGCCACGGCATGCCGAGGTCGACGAGCAGATAGATGACGGCGAAGAAATAGCCGAGCAGGCCGTTGAGCAGGGCCAGGCGCTCGATCGGAAGAAAATCCTTGCGGTGGAAGATTTCCACTGCGGTGCTCAGTAAAAATCCGGAAGCCGATAGCGGCACCATACCGAACAGGCCGAACCCGAGGAGCAATCCCCAGGGATAATCCTGCGAACCGTGGGTTACGGTGGCCAGGCCGAACAGGTAGCGTTGGCCGAGCAGCGGGATGCCGAGCAACAGGATAGCGGCCAGAACCCAGTTTACCGGATTGCGCATCATCTGTGCCAGATAATCGCGGACCGAAAGGCCTAGCAGCAGTTTCTCCCTAACATTCCAGGATGATGCATGATCTTTGCGGCTGCGGTCGATCGGCAGGCCGGGCGCCTCATTGACCAGTGCTTTCATGGCTGTCCTCCTGAGATGCGTGGTTTGTTTCGATGGTTTTCTGTTCGCGGCTGGCCAGCAGGTGGAAACCGGCAAACAGTGCCGGCCAGATGGTCAGCACCATTGGCACGATGGCCAGGAAGTCCTTGACGTAGGTGATAATCGGCTGTTTCGGTACGTCCATGTCAAAACCGACTTCATCATGCGGCACCCCGGACAGGTAGAGCCAGGCGGTGCCGCCCGCTTCATGTTCGCCATAGACATGATCGACATAGCGGTTCGGACGCTCCCTAATCCGTTTTCGCCCGATCCGCAGCAGTGTTTCCCGCTCGCCAAACGTCAGCGCTTCTGTCGGGCAGGCCTCGACGCACGCCGGCGGCAGTCCGTTGACCAGGCGGGTGTCGTAACAGAAGATGCACTTCATGATGCGTGGCTCAAAGGCGCTGGAATACTTGAAGGCAGGGATCGAGAACGGGCAGGCGATCATGCAGGTGCGGCAGCCGACGCAGACATCGGCATCGTAGATCACGGCGCCTTCCGGTGTCTTGGTGTAGGCGTTGACAAAACAAGCGGTCAGGCAGGCCGGTTCCAGACAGTGATTGCATTGGATCTTGCGAAACAACGGGTGGTCGGCAAACTCTGTCTCGTATCGATTGACCACGGTATAGGCCCGATCGTCGGGGCGCCGCGGCTGCCCGTGTTCGTCCAGCTGAAAAACGGATGGATCGTCAAAGCCGGTCTCGGGCGGTGGCAGCCCCTGTTCTTTATTGCAGGCCGCTTCGCAGCTGCGGCAGCCGATGCACCTGGTCAGGTCGACCAGGACTCCTTTGCTCTGGTGATACCCTTCGAAATCGCGGGCAGCGGTTTTTTCGGCATGGGTACCTATGAGCGTCGCGCAAAATGTCGCAAGACCGGTTCTCAAGAAGTTTCGACGAGACAACGGACCGTTCATGACAGGTTCCTCCCCCAGGTTCACGGTTGGCTTTGATGACAATCGGTGCAGCCGGTCGGGCCGCCGATCGCCTCGTGGCAGGAGAGGCAGTTCAGGTGGTAAGCCCCCTGCAATCCGACAATATCGATATGATAGCGAGTCGAGTTTGCCTTCTGTTCGATAAGCTCTACGGCAAACGGTTGTACCGGGTGGCAGGTCGCACAGGACACCGACTCGGCCTCGTCGCCAGCCTGGTGACAGGCGGCGCAGACGGGGTCGGACGGGGCCTCGCCGGTGGTGTGGTGATGGCACTCGCTACATGCCGCGTAGTCGGCGTGAAGTGCGTGATCGAAGGCCACTTCACCGTAGCGGTCACCGAGCCGATCAAGGTCCAGGTAGTCGGACGGATCTGTGGCACTGCCGGTGCGGGCAGCGGTAAGGATGAAAACTATGCCGAGCAGCATGAGCATACCCGGGAACAGATGGTCGTGACGCTTATTCATGGCCGGCTCCTTGCTTGCTGGGGACAATGTCCCATTTCTTGTGATGCTGCTCATGCTCGTTGAGATAGCAGCGGTGAATGATGTCTACCTCTTCACTGTCCAGCGTTTCATGGACCAATAACGCTTCGGCGAGCATGTGCAGAAGGGCACTGTTGTTGGAGAGCACCTCTTTGGCACTTTGATAGCAGGAAAGGACGATCTTTCTGATTTCCATATCGATCTCCCGCCGGGTCTCCTCGCTGCGTTGCCAGCTGATGTCGCCCGGATCGCCGGTTATCTGATCAGTCAGGTCGCTGCAGGCCAGCGGGCCGATATGGCTGCTCATGCCGAAGGTGCAGACGAGGCGGTAAGCAATCCGACTGATCGACTGGAGGTCGTTGCTCGCGCCGGTGGTCAGCGTGCCGAAGATAATTTCTTCGGCCAGCCTGCCGCCGAGCAGGATCTTGATCTTGTTGACCAGATAGTCCTGAGAATAGGTGAGATGCTCGTCGAACGGCAGTTGCTGGGTCAGGCCGAGCGCCTGGCCGCGTGGAATAATGGTTATTTTGTGCAGTGGATCGGTCTGAGGCAGCAGGATGGCAAGGACTGCGTGCCCGGCCTCGTGGTAGGCGGTGAGTCGGCGTGCCTTTTCGCTGATCACCGCGTTTTTCCTCTCCAGCCCCATGATGATCTTATCCTTGGCCTCTTCAAAATCGCTCAGGTCGATCAATGATTTTCCTTTGCGAGCGGCCAACAGTGCCGCTTCGTTTACCAGATTGGCGATTTCCGCGCCGCTGAATCCCGGTGTTCCCTTGGCAACCACCTTGAAGTCGACGTTGCCGCCGACGGCCACCTTGCGGCTGTGTACCGCGAAGATTTTTTCCCTGCCCCTGATATCCGGCAGCGTCAGGGTTATACGCCGATCGAAGCGTCCCGGCCGGAGCAGTGCCGAATCGAGAATATCGGGACGGTTGGTCGCGGCAACGACGATCACCGTCTCGTGGGAGGTAAAGCCATCCATTTCGACGAGCAGCGCGTTTAGCGTCTGTTCCCGTTCGTCGTTGGAGCCGCTGCGGAATTGACCTGCCCGTTTGCCACCGATGGCATCAATCTCGTCGATGAAGATGATGCACGGCGCGTTCTTTTTGGCTTCGCCAAACAGGTCGCGAACCCGGGAGGCCCCGAGTCCGGCGAACATTTCGACAAAGTCGGAACCGCCGAGGGAGTAGAAGGGTACCGATGCCTCACCGGCAATGGCCTTGGCCAGCAAGGTTTTGCCGGTTCCCGGCGGGCCCTGGAGCAGTACGCCTTTGGGAATGCGGCCACCGAGCGCGCCAAATTTTACCGGCTCCTTGAGAAAGGCGGTGATCTCCATGATCTCCTCCCGGGCCTCTGAGATTCCGGCCACATCGTCAAACGAGACCCTGGTCAACTGGTTGCGGTTTTGTTTGTAGGTTTTATTGCGGGCAAACTGGAGCGACTGATTGTTTCGCTTGCGGCTCAGGATCATCCAGCCGCCGAGAATCAGCAGTACCAGCAACATCTCCCTGAAAAAGGCGCTGCTCTGGGGTGATGGTTTGGTGGTGATGTCCACCCGGTGGCGGCGCAGCAGGGGCATCAGTGAGGAGATGTCGGGCGAATAGGTGGTGAACTGGCGGCTCTGCTTGTCGGTGCCGGTGATCACTCCATCCTTGATGGTCACATCGCTGATGTCACCCTGTTCCAGGTCGTCGAGAAAGGCGCTGTACGAGCGTTCAGGCAGGCGGGTGCTGATATGGTAGATATTGAATCCGATAAAGATGAGGATGGCTGCCAGGATCAAAGCCAGTAGTCCGCGCACCGGAAGGTTCATGGTAAACCTCCGGCGAGCAGCGGCTCGCCGGGGACCGGCTGCCGGATGTCGCCATCGATGAGCAACACGGCTTCGACGAGACGGTCGAAAATCAGGCGTCGGTTGGCCGACAGAGCACTATTGTTACGGAAACAGAACTCATCGAGATGTTCCTGGAGGCGGCCCGGCGAACATTTCGGACCCTGTTGCTGACGAAAGCGTGCACAACAACGGTCGATCACTTCCCGGGCGCGTTCCTGGCTGGTGCATCCGGTTTCGACCAGGTAGAGTCGATTCGGTCGGGAGGACAGAGCGAAGAGGGGGCGGTCCGGGGCGAGGAGAGTGCTGCCCGGTTCGGTGGTATTTTCGATGAACGCGACCAACAACTGCGGGGTCGGTATCGCGCAGTGAGCCAGGTGGAGTCGGCCGGTCATCCTGTTTTTCGGCTCCACCTCGACGACGGCCAGCAGGGCGCGCCCCTGCGTCTCGTCGCTGTCGAAGTTGATGAAACCGCAGTCCACTTCGATCGTTCCCGAGCACCGCTGCCGATCCGCATCCCTCATCGCTCGTCTCAGCGTCTTCAGCCAACTCCAGGCCGTCTGATAGCTTTTCAGGCCGAGGTGTCGTTGCAGTGTCTTGCCGGTCAGCTGTTGCGGCAGCGCACTGAGCCACCAGAGCCCTTGCAGCCAGAGGGAAAGTGGCTTTTTCGTGCCGTGCAGCAGTGTGCCGGTGGTGATCGAGGTGGTTTTGCCGCAATATCGGCAGGTGACCCGGGCCGCCGGCGACCGTCGGCCACCGCTGCGGCCACAGGCGGGGCAGATAAATTCTTGCGGCCAGCGAAGCAGGAAGAGGTGGTTGGTGCACCACGTTTCATCGCGCAACAGTGCTGACCACCGGTTCTGGTCATCCAGCAGGGGCGTAGCCTGTTGCATCGGTTCCCTCCGTCGTATCTGGCCGTTGAGGACTCAGCAGCTTTATCATTGACTGTGCATAATCGATGCCGAATCTCAACCGACAGCGGGCCAAGTCTCAATCAACGGCGGACCAAGTCTCAATAGATAGCGGAGGACAGGTTTCAACCTGTCCTCCGCTATCTATTGATCTATTGTCCTCCGCTATCTGCTGCCTTCCGCTATCTGCCGCTATAGTCCAGCAGGCCACAGTCCCCCGTAAGCCACAGTCCTTTGCTATGCACTGCCCTCGGCAAACCATCACTGAGCCCCGTCTGACCCTTTCGGTGCAGCCTGCGGCATGGCCAACAACCCTGCCGGTTGTGGCGAGGCTATCGGTGTGGTTCCCCCGTAAAGGGACAATAAACGACCTTCGAACCACATTTGTGTGGCAGGAAACCACAAAAGTGTGGCAACAGAAGTGTTGCAACAAGTGTTGCAACAAGTATTGTCGCGGCTGGTTATTCGAGGGAGAACGTCGAGAGATCGATGTCGTATTCTTTGATCTTGCGATATAGCGTCGAACGGTCGATGCCGAGCAATCGGGCGGCCTTGGCCTTGTTGCCGCCGCACTTGTTGAGCGTGCCGAGGATTCTTAGAGCTACTGAATCGAGTCTGCCGATGGGCTGTTCGATCGATCGCGCTGGTTCCTGGTCCTTGAAATGGTTTTTCATGTCGATATGATCGACCGGTTTTGTCAGATCCTGTGGCAAGTCTTTGGTGGTTATCGTTACCCCTTCACAGAGAACCACCGCCCGCTCGATCAAATGCTCCAATTCCCGGACGTTGCCCGGCCAGTGATGGCCGGTCAACGCCTTGATCGCGTCATCGGACAGGCCGTTGATCGGTTTGTGTAATTTCTCCGAGAACTTTTTGATGAAATGACCGGCTAGCAGGAGGATATCGCCATTTCGTTTACGTAGCGGCGGCAGAGGAATGTCGATAACTCGCAGGCGGAAGTAGAGGTCTTCGCGAAAGGTTCCCTGCTGCACCTTCTCCCGAAGATCGACATTGGTGGCGGTGATCACCCTGGTATCGACGGTCATCGGGGTGTCGCTGCCCACCGGATAAAATGTCCGCTCCTGCAGGAAACGCAGCAAGCGCAACTGGGTCATTGCCGAGATCTCACCGATCTCGTCGAGAAACAGGGTGCCGCCGTCGGCCTGCATGATCAGGCCGCGCCGGTCCTTGTCGGCCCCGGTGAACGAGCCTTTTTTATGTCCGAATAGTTCGCTTTCCAGCAGATTTTCCGGGATGGCCGTGCAGTCGACTTTGACCAGCGGCATGGTCCGCCGGTTTGATTCATAATGGAGGGCTTCGGCCGCCAGTTCCTTGCCGGTTCCCGATTCGCCGGTGATCAGGACCGTAGTGTCGACCCGGCCGACGTTTTCGATCATCGTGTAGACCGCCTGCATCACATCGCTGCTGCCGATGAAGCGGTGAAAGCTGCTTCGTCGACTGCGCTGCTGTTCGCCACAGACGGACATGTCGCGAATGACGATGACGGCGCCATGTCCGTGAGCCCCGCCCTCTGCGAACGGTGATGTGCAGATGCTTAATATTTTCGGTTTGTTGTCGATGGTGTTGCATTCAAACCGATGCTCGACGACGTCTTCTCCGGTCTGCAGGACACGGAGCAGGTCGGTGCGCAGTGTAGAAAATTCGTTGGAGCGGATCGTGGAATTGAGGTTGGTTCCTTCGTCGAAGCCGGGCAGCAGGTTGGCAAACAGCTGGCGGGCGGCAGCGTTGAGGTTGATGATGTTCAGTTCGTCGTCGACGATGACGATGGCATCGGTAACGCTTCTGAAAACCGTGTCGAGCAGCAGCCGGTAGCGTTCTCGCTCCTCTTCCGCCGTTACTTTCAGTCGTTCCAGGTGACGTTGCCTAAGGACCAGTCGTACCGACCGCAGCAGCGCATCCTTGTCGACCGGTTTGACGATGTAGTCGAAAGCGCCGTAGCGTACGGCCTCAGCGGCGGTATCGACGTCGGGATAACCGGTGATGATGATAAAGGGGCTGTCGATACCGTTTTGCCGCGCTTTTTTCAGCAGTTCGATGCCGGATGCGTCACGCAGTACGATATCGGAGATAACCAGGTCGACCGGTGTGGAAGTGAGTGTGGCAAAGGCCTGTTCGAAGTCGCCGGCGGTCAGCACCGGATGGTAGCCTTCCCGGGAGAGAAAGAAATGAAAGGTCTCCCGGAGACTGGCCTCATCATCGACCACCAGAATCGATCCCGTTCTGTTGTGTTGTTCTGCCATAACCGTTCCTCCTTGCCTCATTTCCGGCTGCCGGAATCGTGCAGTATCATGGCAGCCGGCCTCATTGCCGGTCAGGAAAAGGTGCTCTGGTCGCGAAAGACGACCACGGCGCCTTTGATCGTCGAATCTTCGATGATTGGCGTGCTGACGTATTCAACCGGGAAACAGGTGCCGTCCTTGGTCCAGAAAACGTCGTCGGAACTGAAATGGACGATGCCATCCTTGAAAGCCTGGCGGATCGGACAGTGCTCCGGGTCGTGCCGACTGCCGTCGACGTGGCTGTGATGGACTAATTCGTGATGGCTCATGCCGATCATTTCTCCGCGTTTCCAGCCGAGCATCAGCGAGGCGGCGGTGTTGACAAAGGTGAGATTACCATCGGCATCGAGGCCGAAAATGCCCTCGCCGGCCGAATTGAGGATCAGCTCCATCTGCTTCTGCAGTTCCTTGCTCCGCGTTTCAGCCTGCAGCCGCTCGGCAATTTCGCGGTTGAGGGAGGCGTTGACCACGGAGATCTCGAAGGTGCGTTTTTCGATAATCTGTTCCAGGTTGAAGCGGATGTCGGCAAGTTCGGTTTCCCGCTGGCTGAGCGATACCTGCAGGGTCTCGATGCGCTTGCGCAGTGAGGAGATGATCGACAACAGTGCAAACAGCGTCGCGCAGAACAGAGCCGCTGTGGCGGCGGCGGGGCCGATCAGGGTAGTTTCAGGAAGATTGCCGCTGGCCCGGGTGAAGTAGGCGGGTGTAACCAGCAACAGTGTGTAAACGCCGAGGACGAGTCCAACAAGAACAGTGTTTCGATGGTATCGTATCATAGTGTCCCCCCTTCACCGGCGACCACCGGCAGATCGACCTGAACCGATGTGTGCGAGCCGTAGCGGCTCTTGATGCGGAGATAGCCGCCGTTGTCTCTAATCAGGCCATAGCTGATGCTCAGACCGAGGCCGGTGCCCTGGCCATCCGGCTTGGTCGAGAAAAACGGCTCAAAAACCCGTTCAATCAGGCGGTGCTCGATGCCGGAGCCGAAATCCGTTATGGTTGTTCGGACATACGGTGTCCGGCCATGGCGAGTCATCGTTCCCTGGAAGATGATTTTTTTGTTCTGGTGTGCCGAGGGGTATCTCTCGTTGAGAGCATACTTGCTGTTGCTGATGATATTGAGCAGCACTTGCTGCACCTGGGATGCGTTGCAATAGATCAGCGGCAGTGAGTCGTCGAATTCGAATTCGACCTGGATATCATCTTGATACAGCTGATGCTTGACCAGCTCGATGCAGGTGTGCAACAAATCCCGGCAATTGACCGGCTCCGGTTCTTCGACTTTTGGTCTCGAAAAATCAAGTAAATTCTTGACGATACTGGCGACCCGCTTGCTCTGGTCGATGATCCGACCGGCTATCTTTTCGCCGAGTTCATCCAGGGAGAGATCGCGCAGCATTTGGGCGTAATTGAGGATGCCGTTAATCGGGTTGTTGATTTCATGGGCGACGCCGGCGGCCAGTTCACCCAACGAGGCGAGCTGTGCAGCGCGGATCGCCTCCGCCCGGTGACGTTCTTCCTCGGTCATATCGCGAGCGACGAGCAGGGTCATCTCTTCGTTGACCGAGGTGTTCGGGCAGGGGCTGATGGTGAGCAGGTAGTCGCCGTGCAGGCCGCTCAGTTCGGTGTGCAGGATCCGGCTCTTGCCGCTTTTGATAATTGTTTCCAGCGGGCAGATACTCTCGCGCTTGTGACCGCCGTGCAGGATTATGCAGACCGATTGGCCGATGACCTCCTCGCGGCTTCTGCGGGATGCCGAAAAAGTGGCATGGTTGGCGTCGAGGATAGAGCCGTCGCGACTGACAATCAGCGCCGGGTCCTGGATCGTCGTGAAGATATTTTCCCATTTCGCGACGGTGCTGTCGTAGAGGCGGTCGGCGGCCAGCCGGTCGGTGATATCGAGACCGAACAGGACCATGCCGACGGTGCCCCGGTCGATATCGGGTTTGATCGAACTGTGCCAGTCGATGGTGCGCAACGTGCCGTCTTTGGTCAGCAACGGAGCGCGAAAGCTGAGATTGCGGCGGTCGCTTTTCAGCAGGTCGGAAAACAGGTTTTGATAGTGGATGCGGTTTTCCGGCGAAAGCAACACGTCGACCCAGTAGCGGTCGAGCACCTCCTGCTGTTGATAGCCGCTGATCCGTTCGGCTTCGGTATTGAAGCGCAGGATCTTGCCGCAGGGCGTGACCGAGACCATCAGGGCCTGGATGGAATCGATGATTTCGGTGCTGAAGTCACGCTCGTACTGAAGCAACAGGGAAACGTTGTGGGCGTAGAGAGCCAGAGACAGGTCGGTGACGGTGCCGTCGAGAAAGTCGAGTTCCGATTTGGGAAAGCCATTCTGCTCGGAGGAATAGACGGTAATTGTCCCATACACCTGATCGAGATGGGCCAGAGGCCAACAGCCGGCCGAGTGAAACGAGATTTCACCAGGCAGCAGCGGGATATGCAGCGGCGGATCGATGTTTTTCAGGATACGGCGCCGGCGTTTTTCGATGGTAAGCCGGGCCGGGGCAACGATCGGCTCCTCGAGTAACACCTGTTTGCGGAATAGCTCTCGACTGCCGTCCGGTCGTGGCAGCGGCAAAAAGAAGACCAGTGGAACTAATTGTTTTTCCTCAGGGTCGTGTCGTCCCACCCAGCCGCCGCAGAACTCGCTGTTGAGCAGCATGATTTCACCGCAGCGGGCCAGTATCTCGTTGCGGCTCAGGTTTGTCAGATCAGAGTTGCTCAAACGGTTGATGGCCCGCAACACCTTGGTGCGGCGGAGCATCACCTTGTTGGTGTGCGCAGTGCGCTGTGTCTTCGCCGGGGACATCGTCGGTATTCCCACTGTGCCGGTCCGTTTCAGCCACGAAGCTGTGGCAAGCGTTGCCTTCAAAGGGGCACTTGCCTGAGTATACCACACAATTGTGGCAGGCAGTTATCGGATCCCTTTTATGCTATTTTCCATGCAACTTTCGCACCGGCGGGGAAAATAATCAATTGATCGGTGCTGAGCGGTGATACGCTGCTCCGGTTTGTCGCTGTGTTACGCCGGTCGGTGTGGACGGAGCGGTCCGTGGCAGCCCGACCGACAGGCCCGGCTGCCGAACAGGGGCGGTGCCGTGGTGCAGAGGTGTTCAGGAAGGTTTGGGCAGATAGGGGGTTATATCCTTCATGTAGTGGGTCATTACCTTGTAATGATTGCGATTCAGGGCCGACACCGCGCGGGCGCCATCGTCTCCGGGGATCCTGATGATCATCTGGTGAACGCCCGGGTGATTGCGTAGCGGCCAGGTTACCAGGCTCTGGATGTTGATGTCGAGATCCCGCAGGATGGCGCTGACCTCGGCGATAGTGCCGATGCGATCTTGGACCAGAACGCTGATGCGCACCGATTCCTCGTTCATGCCGATGGCCTCGAGCAGGACGTGCATCACGTCGGTGCTGGTGACGATGCCGACCAGTTCGTCGCCGTCCATGACCGGCAGTGAATTGATATTGTTGTCCTTCATGATCAGAGCGGCCCGTTCGATGGTCGTTTCCGGGGTGACGGTGACGATGGTCTTGATCATGATCATCTTAACCAGGATCTTGTCGAGCAGGTAGCCGAGTTCATGGTTGCTCAGCGTGGTCGCCGGCGATGCCCAGTGTTGCCTCAGGTCGCGGTCGGACAGCAGTCCGACCAGTCTGCCCTTGTCGTTGACTACGAGCAAGTGGTCGATTTTCTTCTCTTCGATCAGTTTGCGCGCCTCAACAAGACTCGCTTCCGGTGAGACGGTGATCAGATCGGTATGCATGATCCGGCCGATATACATGGGTATCCTCCTTGTTGATAGTGAGCGGGGGCGAACCGGGCGACAGTGAAGCGGTTGCAGCATCATTATACGGTATCATAGCCGGAAAGCAAACTGCTTTGATAGGTAAAGAACCATGATGAATGAAGATTTCTCTCAGGAGCGGACAGTGGCGGGGAGTGCGTACAAAGCGACAAAAAAAACTTGCCGGAAATCCTGATTTCAGAGTAGTTTCCTAGGTTATTCCAGCAACCGGCCCGTACCGGGTCGATATCTCTTCAGGGGAGCTTGAGAAATCAGGAATTTCGTTCAAGATCGAGGTGCGCAAGAAAATTTTACCACAGGCATATACACGATATTCCTAGGATAAAATTTGATTGCGCAACGAAGATATTGAGCGAAATGACGATTTTTCAGGGTTCCCATTAATCACGACAGGAAGGAGTGGGACAATTCGCTACTCATGACTCAGCGTAACCAAGATACAACGATGTGGCTGTCGGGAAACGAGGCGATAGCACTCGGCGCCTGGGAAGCAGGCGTGCGGGTCGCCTCCGGGTATCCCGGTACGCCGTCGACGGAAATAATGGAGCACCTCTCCGGTTACGACGGGGTGTATACGGAATGGGCGCCGAATGAAAAGGTAGCGCTCGAGGTGGCGATCGGCGCTTCGTTTGCCGGTGGGCGAGCCTTGGCGACCATGAAGCATGTCGGCCTCAATGTTGCCGCCGACCCGCTGTTCACTGCCGCCTATACCGGTGGTCGGGGCGGCCTGGTGATCCTGACCGCCGACGATCCGGATATGCATTCCTCGCAAAACGAGCAAGACAACCGTAATTACGCCCTGGCCGCCAAACTGCCGATGCTCGAACCGAGTGACCCGGCCGAGTCCCGCGATTTTCTCAAGCGGGCCTTTGTCTTGAGTGAGCAGCTCGACACCCCGGTTCTGCTACGGATTACCACCCGGATCGCCCACGTCAAGGGAGTTGTCGCCGGTCCCGGTGAGCGCATTGAGGCGCCGCTGGCGCCCGGAGTCGAGAAGCATCCGGAAAAATTCGTAATGCTGCCTGCCATGGCCCGCCGGCGCCGGCTCTTTGTCGAGGAGCGGATGATGCGGTGCCGAGAACTGGCCGAAAACGATAGCGACAACCGCATCGAGGACGGCGATCGCCGCCGTGGCTTCATCACCTCCGGCGTTTCCTATCTCTATGTCAAGGAGGCCTTCCCGGAGGCCGCCGTGCTCAAGCTCGGCATGTGCTGGCCGCTGCCCGAGCAGAAGATCAGAGAATTTGCTGCTTCGGTGGAGACGCTCTACGTAGTCGAGGAGCTCGATCCATTCCTCGAAACGCAGATCAAGGCAATGGGTATCATCTGCCACGGCAAGGACTTGATTCCCGCCATCGGTGAGCTTAATACGGCGATCGTCCGCAGGGCCATCGACCCCGGGCGCGATACCGCCGAATTGTTCGAGCCGGTGGTGCTGCCGCCGCGGCCGCCGAACATGTGTCCCGGCTGTCCGCACCGCGGCATCTTTTTTAATCTGTCGCGGCTCAAGGTCTTCGTCTCCGGCGATATCGGCTGCTATACTCTCGGTTTTCTGCCGCCGCTCAATGCTCTGGATTCGACCGTCTGCATGGGCGCCTCGATCCCGATGGCGCACGGCATGGTCAAGGCTATCGGCGACGGGGCGCACGACAAAGTGGTGTCGGTCATCGGCGATTCGACGTTTGTCCATTCCGGCATCACCGGTTTGATCAATTCAGTCTACAACGGCTCCGCCGCGACGCTGATCATCCTCGACAACCGCATCACCGCAATGACCGGCCAGCAGCCGAATCCGGCATCGGGCACGTCGATCAAAGGTGAGCCGGCCCAGTCGCTCGACCTTGAGGCGTTGTGCCGGGCCATCGGCGTGAAACACGTCCGGGTGGTCAACCCGCACGAGGTGCCGGAGTGCCGCAAGATCATCAAAGAGGAGGTGGAACGCGACGAGATGTCGGTGATCATCGCCCGAGCCCCCTGTGTCTTGCTGCCGGAGCTGAAGCTGCGCAAGCCGGTCGGCTATTATACCAATATAGACAATTGTGTCGGTTGTACATCCTGCATCCGGCTCGGTTGCCCGGCGATCAGCTGGACACCGTTTGCCGAGGGCGAGGCTGAGGCGAGAGGGTACAAGAAGAGTCAGAAAGGGTATTCGCAGATCGACGAGGTATTGTGTAATGATTGCGGTCAGTGTGCCTCCCTGTGCAAATTCAACGCTATTACCAGGGGGGAGCCGAAATAATGAGCGATAATAAAAACATCCTTTTTTCCGGAGTTGGCGGCCAGGGCATCCTGCTGGCCAGTGAAATCACCGCCTACGCGCTGCTGGCCGTCGGTTTTGACGTGAAAAAAAGCGAAGTGCACGGCATGGCCCAGCGCGGCGGTTCGGTTACGGCGCAATTGCGTTACGGTACCAAGGTCTATTCGCCGCTTATCGATCCCGGCTGCGCCGACATCCAGATGGCCTTCGAGATGATGGAGGCGGTCCGCTACCTGCCGTATCTTCATCAAGGCAGCACCGTGATCGTCAACACCCAGCAGATCCTGCCGCCGTCGGTGGCCACCGGCCAAGCACTCTATCCGGAGAACGTGCTTGACGAATTGCGTTCCCGCGCTATCGAGGTGATTGCCGTCGACGCCTTCACCATCGCCCGTCAGGCCGGCGAGGTACGCACCGCCAACGTGGCTCTGGTCGGCGCCCTGTCGGTGCATCTGCCGGTTGACGAACAGGTATTTCAAGACATCATCGAGAGCCGGGTTCCGGAGCGGTTCCGGGCCGAAAACATGGCGGCCTTCACAGCCGGTCGTCATGCTGGACGCCGACAAGAGCGATGAGCAAAGGAGCGGGTATGGCAAACAACAAAACGACGTATTGGGAAGCGGAGATGGAAACCCTGCCACGGGCCGGTCTCGAGTCGATCCAGCTGCGGCGCCTGCAGCATTTGATTGAGCGGGTCTATCGGACGGTGGAGCCGTATCGCCGGAAAATGGATACGGCCGGCATCAAGCCGGAGGATATTCGGTCTCTAGCCGATCTGGCCCGATTGCCGTTCACCCTGAAAGAGGATCTGCGTGACAACTATCCGTTCGGCATGTTCACCGTGCCGCTTGACGAGGTAGTCAGGGTTCATGCCTCGTCGGGAACGACCGGAAAACCCACCGTGGTCGGCTACACCAAAAAAGATATCGACACCTGGGCCAACCTAATGGCCCGAGCCTTGGCCTGCGCCGGTACGAGCAGCGGTGATATGGTGCACAACGCCTACGGCTACGGCCTGTTCACCGGTGGTCTCGGCGCCCATTATGGTGCGGAAAAGCTTGGCGCAACAGTTATTCCGGTCTCCGGTGGCAATACCAAGCGGCAGATCACCATCATGAAGGACTTCGGTTCGACGGTATTGCTGTCGACCCCGTCCTATGCGTTGAACCTGGCCGAGACGATGGAGGAGATGGGCATCGCTCCGCAGGATCTGGCCCTGCGGGTCGGCATCTTCGGTGCCGAACCGTGGAGCGAGAATATGCGCGAGGAAGTGGAGCGCAAGCTCAATCTGCGGGCAGTCGATATCTATGGGCTTTCAGAGGTGATCGGTCCCGGTGTGGCCATGGAGTGTCTGCAGACCACCAAGGGGATGCATATCTTCGAGGACCATTTCCTGCCGGAGATCATCGACCCGGTCACCGGCGAGGTGCTGCCGCCCGGCGAGCAGGGCGAACTGGTCTTCACCACGCTGACCAAAGAGGCTTTCCCGGTGATCCGTTACCGGACCAAGGATATTTCCAGCCTCTGTTACGACACCTGCGAGTGCGGTCGGACGCTGGTACGCATGGGCAAGGTCACCGGCCGCACCGACGATATGCTGATCATTCGCGGCGTCAACGTCTTCCCGTCGCAGGTCGAGCACGTGCTGATCGGTATCGACGGCGTCGAGCCGCACTACCAGATCATCGTCGAGCGCGATGGTTCGATGGATACGATGACCGTCGAGGTCGAGATCAGCGACAAGGTGTTCAGTGACGAGATCAAGCAGCTCGAACAATTGACCCGACAGATCACCCATGACATCAAGGATATCCTCGGCGTCACCTGCCGCGTCAAGCTCGTAAATCCGCGAGCGATCCAGCGCAGCGAAGGCAAGGCGCAGCGCGTTATCGACAAACGAAAAATCTGAGTTCGGGAGGAGTGACCATGCGCGTTGAGCAGATTGCAGTCTTTCTGGAGAACAAGTCGGGACGACTGGCGGAGATCACCTCGATCCTGGCGGACAACGGTATCAATATCCGCGCTCTGTCGGTGGCCGATACCGCCGATTTCGGTATCCTGCGACTGATTGTCGACAAAGTGGAAGCCGCGGAGCAGGCCTTGCGCGGCGCCGGTTTTACGGTGGGCAAGACCAATGTCATCGCCGTCGAAGTGCCCGATCGTACCGGCGGGCTGGCCATGGTGCTGAAAAGCATCAAAGAGGCTAATCTCAATGTCGAGTATATGTACGCGTTTGTCAACAAGACCGGCGAAAACGCGGTGTTGATCTTTCGTTTCGAAGAGATGGATCGGGCTATTGAAACCTTGCTCAAGGATGGCTTTACGATTCTGGAGAGCCAGCAGATCTATAACCTGTAGGGAACCTGTAGGTTGCACTGGAACCACATTTCCGCCCGAAGAGCAAGCTTGGGCGGATAAACCGTTTCTCAGGGCAGTTGGCAGCATATGATGACGGCGGGCGGCCCGGTTTCGGGTCAACTGACAGTTCGCCGGCAGGCAGAAGAAGACCGGCCTCGACCATCATTGTCGATAGATCGGTCGACACTTCCCGGGAGTGCCCCGGCAGTGAAGTACGGCACGACTGGAGAACAGGGATGAAAGTCGTGCAGTGACCGGGCTGTGCAGGCGGCTTTCAACAGCAAGAGGGGAGAGCAGACATGAAAGCGTGTCGCATGATGATGGTCGTCCTGGCATTGAGCTTGGCCGCGGCCCCGGCTGTAATGGCTGAAACCTTGAAAGTTGGTGCCATCCTGGCGGTTACCGGACCGGCGGCGTTTCTCGGTGGACCGGAATCGCGGACCATCGAGATGCTTGCCGACGAGGTCAATCAGGCCGGCGGCATTAACGGCAAGCAGATCGAACTGATCATTAAGGACTCCGGCGGCAGTCCGGAAAAAGCCATCTCCTTTGCCAAGCAACTGATTGAGGAGGAGCAGGTCGTCGCGGTAATCGGACCATCCACGTCCGGCGAGTCGATGGCCGTCAAGAAGCTCTTCGAAGAGAGTCGTACGCCGCTGCTCTCCTGTGCCGCCGCCGAGGTCATCGTCAACCCGGTGGCCGGCTTCGTTTTCAAGACCCCGCAGAGTGACTCCTTTGCGGTCAGGCGGATCTTCATGACCATGCAGGAGATGGGCATCAGCAGGATTGCGGTGCTGGCCGGCAACACCGGTTTTGGCAAAGCGGGCAAGGAGCAGCTGCAGGCCATCGCCCCGACCATGGGCATCGAGATCGTCGAGGCCGAGGTCTATGACAAGGATGCCAACGACCTGTCCGCCGTAGTTGCCAAGATGAAAGCCAATCCGGACGTGCAGGCGGTGGTCAACTGGTCGATCGTTCCTGCCCAGGCTATTGTCGCCAAGAATATGCGTCAGGCCGGCTGGGACGTGCCGCTTTTTCAGAGTCACGGTTTCGGCAATATCAAGTATGTCGAGTCGGCCGGCGTGGCTGCCGAGGGGATCATCTTTCCGGCCGGCCGTTTGCTGGTGGCCGACAAACTTCCCGCCGATCACCCGCAGAAGCAATTGCTGACCAAGTACAAGGCCGATTACGAAGGGAAATTTCAGGAACAGGCGTCCACCTTCGGCGGTCATGCCTATGATGCCTTTATCATTCTGATGAAAGCGATCGAAAACGGCGGCACGGATCAGCAGTCGATTCGCGACGAGATCGAAAAGATCCAGGGTCTGCCCGGCACCGCCGGCATCTTCAGTTTTTCCGCCACCGATCATAACGGGCTCGATCTCGAATCGTTCGAGATGGTCACCGTCAAGAACGGCGCTTTTGTTCCCTATGAAAAGCAGTAAGCATCGCTGCCGGGCAGGAGAGCTGTCGACCGGACTCCGCCGGATATCTTGGGCCCCGGCGGTCGGGGCTCGCGATGCCCGGCGTTTTCAGGCGCAGGCGTGACCGATGACCCTGGAACTCTTTATTCAATATTTTTTTGCCGGGATTACCTACGGCTCGATCTATGCGATCGTCGCCATCGGTTTCAATATCATCTATAACACCACCGGCATCATCAATTTTGCCCAGGGCGAGTTCGTCATGCTCGGCGGCATGATCTCCATCTCGCTTTTGCCGATCATGCCGCTGCCGCTGGCCATTGCTGCGGCGGTGGCCCTGACCATGCTCTACGGGGCGCTGCTGGAGATCTGTTTTATCCGCTGGTTGGACAATCCCGGGGTGTTGCGCATGGTCATCATCACCATCGGCCTGTCCATTTTGACCCGTGAGGCGGCCCTGCATGTTTGGGACGAGTCGATCCGTTCGCTGCCGTATTTTGTCGGCAACGAGATCAGCACCGTCAACGTGCTTGGTGCCCGCGTGTCACCCCAGGTGTTCTGGGTAATCGGCGCCTGTGGTCTGATGGTGGCGTTTCTCAGTATTTTTTTCCAGGGCACGTCGGTGGGTCGGCAGATGCGGGCTTGCGCCGCCAATCGCAAGGCGGCCGTACTCTGCGGCATCAATACCCGCGACATGGTGACCTTCTCGTTTGTCCTCAGCGCCGGTATCGGCGCGCTGGCCGGTTGCGTCATGTCGCCGATTACCTCGACTGCCTACGATAACGGTACCGGTCTGGCCATCAAGGGGTTCACCGTGGCCATCCTTGGCGGACTCGGCAATTCCGCGGCGGCGGTGGCGGCCGGTCTGCTGCTTGGCATCATCGAGGCATTCTCGGTGTCGGTGCTGCCGCTGGCCTTTCAGGATGCCATCGCCATCGCCATCCTGCTGATCATTCTGTTCGTTCGTCCACACGGCCTGTTCGGTTCCGGGACGGCTGCCGGATTGAAGGAGTTCTAGCGATGCGGCGCCTTCTTTTCCTACTGCCGCTGGTGATCCTGGTGGTCGGCGTTCAGGTGTTGACCGACTGGACGGACACCAGGTATTACCTGACCCAGTTGACCATGGCGGCCTACTATTCGCTGCTGATCATCGGACTTTGCGCGTTGATGGGCTATACCGGTCAGATCTCGCTGGGCCACGCCGGTTTTTTCGCCATCGGCGGCTATCTCTCCGCGGCGCTGACTACCAGGAATCTGGCGTTCTTTCAGGACCAGGCCTTCTTTCGACTGCTTGAAGGGGCCGGTATCCTGGCTACCGGTCAGGATATCTATGGAGCCGAACTGGTGGTAGTCGCCCCTTGGGCGGCCTGTCTGGTCGCGATTATCGCAGCGGCCCTGATCGCTTGGCTGCTTGGCATCCCGGTGCTCAAGCTGAAAGGACACTACCTGGCCATGGCGACGCTTGGTTTCGGCATCATTATCTACCGCATTGCCCTGGCCAGCGAATATTTCGGCGAGGCCGACGGCATCTCCGAGGTGCCGCCCTTCCTGTTGCCGTTCGGCCTGGAGGTCAGCGGCAGCTTCGCTGTCCGGGAAGCAAATTACTATATCGCCTGGGGCCTGCTGATCATGGGTCTGATCCTGCTCAGGAATCTGATCGACAGCCGGGTTGGCCGGGCACTCCGTTCCATTCACGGCTCCGAGGATGCCGCCGGGGCGATGGGCGTCGACACGGCCCGCTGCAAACTGCAGGTCTTTGTCCTGTCCGCCGTTTTCGCCGCCGTTGCCGGGGTCTTTCTGACCCATTACAACGGCGGTATCGGGCCGTCGGAGGCCGGGGTGATGAAATCGGTGCGCTATGTGGCGATCGTCGCGGTCGGCGGCATGGCCCACCTCTGGGGTGCGCTGGTCATGGGGGTGGTACTCAACTTCCTGTCGCTGCGCGGTGTTTTCGGCAGCTATGACGATGCCGTCTTCGGCCTGATTCTGATCGGCATCATGTTGTTTGCCCCGAACGGTGTCCTGAGCCTGCTGAATTTCAGCGGTGTGCTCGATTTCTTCCGCCGCCGCCGGCGCCGGGTAAAAGAGCCGGGAGGGCTGCGCTGATGGCCTTGCTGGCAGTCTCGAACCTGGGCAAACAATTTGGTGGCCTGCAGGCGGTTAGCGAGGTCTCCTTTTCGGTTGAGCGCGGGATGATCAAGGCGGTGATCGGGCCCAACGGGGCCGGCAAGACGACCCTGTTCAACCTGATCACCGGTTCGCTGACGCCCTCGTCGGGATCGGTGCTGCTTGACGGCCGCGATATTACCGGCCACAGACCCCACCAGATCGCCTCGTTCGGAATTGCCCGGACCTTTCAGAACATCAAGCTGTTTCCCGGCATGACGGTGCTGGAGAACGTGATGATCGGCAGGCATATCAGGAGCAGCGGCGGTTTCATTGCCTCGATGCTCCATTTGCCCTGGGTGTTGGCCGAAGAGCAGCGGATCCGGCAGGCGGCGCTGGAGCGTCTGGAGATGCTCGGGATCGCCGAGTTGGCCGAACTCGAGGCCACCAGCCTGGCCTTCGGCCAGCAACGGGCCGTCGAACTGGCCCGAGCGCTGGCCATGGAGCCGGACCTGCTGTTGCTCGACGAACCGGCTGCCGGTCTCAATATCTACGAGACGGCCGAGGTCGGCCGGCTGATCAGTTCGATCCGACAGCTCGGCATCACCGTGCTGCTCGTCGAGCATGACATGTCGCTGGTGATGGATATTTCCGATGAGATAGTCGTGCTCAGTTTCGGTCGAAAGATTGCCGAAGATGTACCGGAAGCGATTCAGAGCAACGAAGAAGTGATCAAGGTGTATCTCGGGGAGTAGCGGACGGGTCATGTTGAAAATCAAGAATCTCTCCTCCGGTTATGGCAAGCTCAAGGTCCTCAAACAGGTCTCCATGCATGTCAAGGCCGGCGAGATCGTTGCCATCATCGGTGCCAACGGGGCCGGTAAGACGACCCTGCTGACCACGATTGCCGGGTTGCTCAGGGCGACGTCGGGCGAGATCGAGTTTCGTGACCGGCCGATCACCACCCTGGCCGCACAGAAGCTCCCGGCGCTCGGTTGCGTGATGGTGCCGGAAGGTCGGCAGGTGTTTGCGCCGCTGTCGGTCGAAGAAAACCTGATTCTCGGCGGTCACGTGTTGCGGCGGCAGGGAAGACAGCTGCTCGCCGAGCAGTTGGCCCACCAGTATGAGTTATTCCCGATCCTGCACCAGCGGCGGCAGCAGCTGGCCGGGACGTTGTCCGGCGGCGAGCAGCAGATGCTGGCCATGGCGCGAGCCCTGATGTCGAAACCGTCGCTGATTATGATGGACGAGCCGTCCACCGGCCTCGCTCCACTGATCGTGCAGGAGATTTTTCGGGTTATCGGCCGGCTGCGTGAAGAAGGTAATACGGTATTGCTCGTCGAACAGAACGCCAAGGCGGCGCTGACTATTGCCGATCGCGGTTATGTCCTGGAGACCGGCAAGGTGATTCTGCAGGGGTCGGCCGAGGATTTGCTTGCCAATCGTGACGTGCAACGAGCCTACCTGGGGCGGGAACGGATTCACTAACCGCCGGCGCCGTGCCGGCTTGCAGGTTGATACGAAGAGATGGAGTGAGATGATGTTCTGGGAAGAGGAGAGGGAGTGCATCGCGCGGGACGAACTGGAGCAATTGCAGTTGGAGCGGCTCCAGGCGACACTGTATCGGGTTGGTACCCATGTGCCGTTTTACCGCAACAAGTTCTTCGACATGAAGCTCGATTACGAGTCCTTCGGTTCGCTCGACGATCTGCGCCGGCTGCCGTTTACCACCAAACAGGATCTGCGGGACAATTATCCCTACGGCCTGTTTGCCGTGCCGTTGCGCGATGTAGTCCGCATCCACTCCTCGTCCGGGACCACCGGCATGGCCACCGTGGTCGGCTATAGCAGTAACGACATCCGCACCTGGTCGAACCTGGTGGCCCGCATCCTCACCGCGGCCGGGGTGACAAAGGATGATGTCATCCAGATCGCCTTCGGCTACGGCCTGTTTACCGGTGGCTTCGGCCTCCATTACGGGGCGGAGCGGCTCGGCGCCTCGGTTATTCCAATCTCCTCCGGCAATACCCGCCGGCAGATCCAAATCATGCAGGACTTCAAGACCACGGCGCTGGTCTGCACACCGTCCTACGCATTGAAGATGGCCGATGTGATGATGGATATGGGCATCAACCCAAGTGGGTTGTCCCTGAAATACGGATTGTTCGGCGCCGAACCCTGGTCCGAGCGAATGCGCCGTCAAATCAATGAGCGCCTCGGCATCATCGCCACCGACAACTACGGACTCTCAGAAGTGATGGGTCCCGGTGTTGCCGGGGAATGTTTAGAGTGCAACGGATTGCACGTCAACGAGGACCATTTCCTGATCGAGATCCTCGATCCGGAAACGCTGGAGCCGGTTGCGCCGGGTGAAATCGGCGAGCTGGTCATCACCACACTGACCAAAGAGGCCTTCCCGGTGATCCGCTATCGGACCCGCGACCTGACCCGGCTGCTGCTCGAGCCGTGCCCTTGTGGCCGCACCTTGCAGCGGATTCAACGAATCACCGGCCGGACTGACGATATGTTGATCATCAAAGGGGTCAACGTCTTTCCGACGCAGATCGAGGCCATCCTGTTCGATATCGAAGGGACGCAACCCCATTACAATCTGGTCATCGAGCGACAGCAGAACGAGGACCGAATGACCGTTCTCGTCGAAGTCGTCGAATCTATGTTTTTCCACGAGATGAAAAAGCAGCGGCAGGTTATCGAGCAGATCAAGAAACGGTTGGCCACGGAACTCGGGGTCAGCGTCGAGGTCAAGCTGGTCGAGGAGCGGAGTCTGGAACGCTTTAACGGCAAGGGCAACCGGATCATCGACAAACGTGAACTCTAGGAGCGCCCGACCATGACCACGAAAGCCTGGCAGCGAGCCCATGACCGGGCGGCAGATGCACTGAGGCCGCTTCGCGTCGAGCCGGACATCCAGCCGCAGGCCTATGCCTCGCTGCTGATCAGCACCGGCGCCACCCAGGTGGTTTGCGCCGTCAGCCTGGAAGAGGCAGTGCCGCCGTTTCTGGAAAACAGTGGTCAGGGCTGGATTACTGCGGAGTATGCGATGTTGCCGGGCGCCACCTCGTCGCGCAATCGTCGGGAAACGGCCGCGCGGTCCGGACGCAGCATGGAGATTCAGCGGCTGATCGGTCGCAGTCTGCGACAGATGGTTGATCTTACCCGGCTCTGCCCGTATACGCTGCGGGTCGATTGCGATGTCCTCAACGCCGACGGCGGGACGCGGACGGCCGCGATTACCGGAGCGGCACTGGCGGTGCGGGCGGCCATCGCCAGGATGGTGCGCGAGCACCGTTTGCCCTGTCTGCCGCTGTTGCGGCCGGTGGCGGCGGTTTCGGTCGGGCTTGTCGACGGTGAAGTGCTGCTCGATCTCGATTATCGGGAAGACGCCCGAGCCGAGGCCGACGGTAACTTCGTGATGGCCGGCGGTGACTGGGTCGAGATCCAGGTGTCCGCCGAAGGGCGGCCGCTCACCGATGGGGAGTTCGCCCTGATGAAAAACTCCGCCCGGGCCGGCATCGAAACGCTGCAGTCCCTGTGGCAACGGCAGGATCTCGATCATCCGGCGGCACGCGCGTGAGGACAATATGAAACGAGCCCGATGTGAAATTACCGACCGGACGGCGATGGATGCCATCCTGCAGCGCACCACTATCGGCCGGCTGGCCACTCTCGGTAACGACGGTTACCCCTACATCACCCCGGTCAACTACGTCTATCTCGACGGCTCGATCTATTTTCATTGTGCCCGGGCCGGCGAGAAACTCGACAATATCAGGCGCGATCCGCGGGTCTGCTTTACCGTCGATATTCCGCTTGCCTATCTCGATCTCGGCTATTATGGTGATCTTCCCGAACCGTGCCTGGTCCATCAGTTCTACCATTGTGTTATCATCCGGGGGCGGGCCGAGGTCGTCGAGCGGATCGATGAGAAAGTGCGCGCCTTGAACGGCCTGGTTACCGCTCATGAGAAGCCTGCCACCGAGTTTCCCCCGATCACCGCCGAAACACCGGCGGTGGCATTGTGTCTGGTGGTTGCGGTACGCATCGAATCGATCACCGGCAAGAGTGATCTGGCTCAGAAAAAGGATCGGCAGACCAAACAGCGGCTTGCCTCCTACCTGCATCGGCGCAATCTACAGGGCGATGAGGAGGCGGCGCGGCTGCTGCGAGAAAGCGAATAAACGCGAAGCGGAGCACGCGACTTTTTTGACGAGGAACCGATGGCAGGAACTATGGACGACATCAGACAGACCGATCCGGATATCTATGATTTGATTAAGCAGGAGGAGCGGCGGCAGTTCGACAAGATCCGCCTGATCGCCTCGGAAAATTACGTTTCCTCAGCGGTGCTGCAGGCGACCGGCTCGGTGTTGACCAACAAGTATTCGGAAGGCTATCCCGGCCGGCGCTACTACGAGGGACAGCAAATCATCGACCAGGTGGAGCGCCTCGCCATCGAGCGGGCCATTGACCTGTTCGACGCCGAGCATGTGAACGTGCAGCCGTATTCAGGATCGCCGGCCAATCTAGCCGTCTATCTCGCCTTTCTTAAACCCGGCGATACCATTCTCGGCATGGCTCTGCCGCACGGCGGCCACCTGACCCATGGCGCCGCGGTGAGTATTTCCGGCAGATATTTCCAGGCTGAACATTACACGCTGAGCCGGGAAACCGGTCTGATCGATTATCAACAGATCCTGGAAAAGGCCCGGCAGTGCCGGCCGAAAATCATCATTGCCGGTCATTCCGCCTATCCGCGGATCCTCGATTTTGAAAAGTTTCGGGAAATTGCCGACGAAGTCGGAGCCCTGCTGCTTGTCGATATGGCCCATTTCGCCGGGCTGGTCGCCGGTGGCGCGCATCCGTCGCCGGTGCCGTGGGCCGATGTGGTGACCACCACCACCCATAAGTCGCTGCGGGGACCGCGCGGTGCGATCATCATGTGCAAGCGGGAATACGGGGCGGCCATCGACAAGGCGGTCTTCCCCGGCATACAAGGCGGGCCGCACAACAACACCACCGCAGCCATGGCGGTGGCCTTCAGGGAAGCGGCGACACCCGAGTTTGCCGACTATGCCGGGCAGATCGTGAAAAACGCCCGGGCCCTGGCCGAAACGCTGTGCAAACGGGGTTTTGATCTGATTACCGGCGGCACCGACAACCACCTGTTGCTCGTCGATCTGACCAACAAGAAGGTTACCGGCAAGCAAGCAGCCAGGGCCCTCGATATGGCAGGACTGGTGGTCAACTACAACGCGGTGCCGTTCGATAAACGAAAACCGGGCAATCCAAGCGGAATTCGGATCGGAACATCGGCGGTAACGACGAGGGGATTCAAGGAAGCGGAGATGTTCCAGGTCGGCGAATGGATTAACGCGGTGGTCTCTGAGCCGGAAAACGAGCGGCTTATCACCGAGATCGGCGCCGATGTCGCCGCTTTCTGCAAGGCCTTCCCGCCGCCGGGCATTGCTTGAAGGGATACGTGCCCGAGAGCCATGCTCGTACCGTTTGATCCGTGGAATGCTAGTCGCCCTGGGTTTCCTTGAGACGTTTGATCAACACGAAGGCCAGCGCTGCTCGTTCATTGCGCGTCAATTCGGCCTCCGCTTGGTGAAGGTGGGCCTGGATTTTCGGTGCGGAGACCGCATCACTCTCACTGAGGTGCTGGGCCTCGGCCATCTGCGATTCGTTGATGCAGTGCACGGATTTACCGCCGAGCAGCGGTATCGGCTCAGGCGCCACAGCCGGCCCCCTCGTCTTTGAAGAGCGGCTGGCCACCAGTTGAAAAGCTGGCGCCGCAACCGCACGATGACTTGTTGCTGCCGTTATAAAAGCGGAACCCGGCGGTGATCAGATCATCCGAGTAGTCGAGCTGCAGTCCGATCAGGTACGGCAGGCTGTCGTCGTCGGTGATGACGGTCAACCCTCTGTCGCGTTTGATGATTTTTTCGTGTTCTTGTTTTTTCGCTACAATTTCTGCGTGATAGGTCATGCCGGCACAGCCGCCGGACTGTACGACGATACGGATCAGACCTTCGCCGCCGCCGCGGTCGAGCAGTTGGGTACGTGCTGCCTCGCTGATAGTAATCACCGCTTGACCTCCCGGATTCGGTTAGCTGTTTATCGAGAACTGGATAATAGTAATTCTCACCTTACAAAATAGGAACGATGGCGGAAAAGGCAAAAGCGGAGGCTGCTTTTGCCTGCTTGTCAAACGGCTTCGTTCCGGTTACATACTGAGTATCCGCAGGTGTTACCGATAGACTGAGGAGGATACGATGCGAGATCGATTGGCTGAATTACGGGAAGAATGGTATAGCGAGCCTGACGCCCTACCGGAAAGTGACGATGAAGTCGTCGATGATGAGTTACTGGCCTTGGAAGTATTGTTCCTGTCACGCGGGGTGACCGTTGCCGGTACCGGCAGTGTCCGTGTTTCCGAGAAAGATGAGGAAGCTTCAGCTGACGACGGGGAGTCTTCGCCCTGATCACCGGTCCAAGCCACAATGATGACATAAGGGGAGCTTGAAAAATTCGGAATTTCGTTCAAGATCGAGGCGCGCAAGAAAATTTTACCGCAGGCATAGATGATATTCCGAGGGTAAAATTTGATCGCGCAACGAAGAGATTGGGCGAAATGACAATTTTTCATGGTTCCTATAAGAAAAACCGGGAGCAGCCGTTGGCTGTCCCGGTTTTTGCGTACTGGGGGTGGGGATGTGGAGTGGAATCAGATACAGGTGATATTTGTGGATCGGCGATGGATGATCCAGCAACAGGTGCTTCCAGACGGCGTACAATCACTGACAGCTGATGAACCAGCCACTCCACATCCCCGGGGGGGCTTATCGCACCTCGGCTGATTGGTACCGGCCGGTGTGCAGGTGATCGGCAACAGATTCTCCCTACGAGTCTCCAGGATGTCTCTGCCGAGCATATTCACGAAGCGTTTCCTCTCAATCAACGGCAAGATAGCCGTGTTGTTCGGTGAGTCTTTCCAACTCCCCGTTTATTTCAACATAGGTGCGTTTTTGCTGGTCCATGTAGACCTTTGCAAGTTTTCGTCCTATCAACGCACCCTGGTTACAGACGATGAAGCCTCGCCCGATTTGCCGCATATCATTTCGTTTGTCTCGTTGGCTACTCATGTCCGGCGACTCGTTCAGTGAAATGATTTTCGTTGCTTGTTGTCTCATGTCTCAGGTATTGCACGACGTGTGCCAATGTTGCCTATTATGTTGATTTTTCTGTAAACAATGCTGTTGTCAGTGATTATCATGCTGAATATTCGTCTATATTTGGTGGGTCGAGCGGTTTCGTGGTGAGACTGCCGTGTATCATGGTGACACCGTTGTGAGAGGATTGAGGTGAAAAATGCCAACGGAGTTAACGATTTTAACGACAACCGATTCTTCGCTTTTTCTCTTTGTCAGGGTTATTCCTGGTGTGACGGAGATAATCAACTCGATTCCGGAAGAGCACTGTTTGTATTATTACGTAAAAAAGGAAAGGTGTTGGAACGATTTGACAAATTTGCATCATGTCGTTAAGGTTAAATGATGCTGACAGGTGTGTCGGGGTGTCTCCGAAACGTACGGTTGGCTCTTCATCCGTTTAAAAAATGTAAATATCGTTTACGATTATGGCTAAAACTTCCCCATCGGTTACGCAGGAACAGCTCGTCAAGCTACGCAACCGCCTTGCCCAGGTTACCAGTTCCTGGACATTCGACGATTATCGGACCTTTATTACCTTTTACTCCCGTATTCTTCCCGATTTCATGCAGGCGGAACGATGCACCATCTTTATTATGCAGCGGGGCAGCAACCGGATTTGTTCAATGTTCGGCACCGGCCTGGAGGAGGAGCAGATTGAACCGCCGCTGGAGGGCAGCATTGTCGGTCAGGTGATCAAGAGCGGTCGCGGCATCGTCGAAAATAATCTCGCGGAGCATCGCGGCTTCCATTCCAGCAGTGACGAACAGACCGGCTTTGTCAGTCGAAACGTCGTCTGCTGTCCTATCAGGAGTGTCACCGGCGAAAGTGTGACCGGGGCAATTCAGCTGCTCAACAAAAAGGACGGTCGCGACTTTACCGTCGATGATCTGCATAAACTGGATGAGATTTCACATTTTCTCTCCATTTCCATCGAGTCGGTGATGCTCAATCAGGAAATCCTGACCATCGCCTCTCGCTTCGGAAAAGAGGTCGAACGGCTCGAGCAGGCAACCATCCATGGCACCAAGATCATAGCCGAGAGCCAGGCCATGATAGATGTCCTCAACTTGGTTCGCATCATCAGCAAAACACCGGTAAATGTATTGATTCTCGGGGAAAACGGTACCGGAAAAGAGCTTGTCGCCCGGATGATCCATGCCCTCGGCGATCGGGCAGACAAACCATTCGTGCCGGTAAACTGTGCCTGTATCCCGGAGAATCTAGTGGAGAGTGAATTTTTCGGCCACGAGAAAGGTGCGTTCACCGGCGCCGAGCAATCCCGTCGCGGCTTTTTCGAAGAGGCCAGTGGCGGAACCATGTTTCTCGATGAGATCGGAGAAATGCCGTTGATCATTCAGCCGAAGTTTCTGCGTGTTATTCAGGAAGGCGAGGGGCACCGGCTC
Organism: Desulfofustis glycolicus DSM 9705; assembly: GCF_900130015.1. Taxonomy (GTDB): domain Bacteria; phylum Desulfobacterota; class Desulfobulbia; order Desulfobulbales; family Desulfocapsaceae; genus Desulfofustis; species Desulfofustis glycolicus. The sequence goes on from NZ_FQXS01000019.1 coordinate 47,026, forward strand.
GGCAGCAACAAGGTGATATCATACGACCTGCGCCTGGTCAGCGCGTCAAACCGCGATCTGGCCGCGGAGATCAAAAAAGAACGGTTTCGGGAAGACCTGTTCTTCCGGCTGTTTTCGGTGGAGATTGTCATCCCGCCGCTTCGTGATCGAAAAGAGGATATCCTGCCGCTGGCTCAGCATTTTCTCAGTGTTACCAACGAGCGTTTCTCTAAACACGTGTCCGGGTTCTCGCCGGAGGTTATTGATCTCTTCGAGCGGTTTTCCTGGCCTGGCAACGTTCGGCAGTTGCTCAAGGAGGTGGAGCGGCTGGTAGCCCTAACCGACAACGGCCAGATTATTCAGCCGGATCGCTGCTCGCGCGATCTGCTCCATTTTTTCAACAGCCACAAGAAGCGCCGGCGCGAGACCGATTTCAATGATCTTGCTATTCCGGCTCAGGCCAGACGATTGGAAGTCGGACTGATCAAACAAGCCCTCGAACGGACTAACGGCAACAAGACTCAGGCGGCAGCGTTGCTTGACATTACCAGGCAGGGGTTGCTGAAAAAACTGAAACGATACCACATCTAATCACCCGGCGCTGGGGCTGGTCGACAAGAAAATCTTTGTGTGAGATCGATAATGCGGAGCAGCCGGTGCAGTTGCGGTCGCGTCGGAGTGCCTGCTGCCTTTCCGGGGTTATGCCCAGAGCGTTATGGCCGGGTAGGTGGAAACGGCGTAGACGATATCCGTCCGGGTAATGATGCCGATGATCACATCGGCGGCGTTGGTTACCGGAATGCAGTTGAGTTCGCACTCGTACATCACTTGGGCGACACGTCTGATGTCTGAAACCGGATCGGCTGAGATCAGCGGTCGCGAAACGAGAGGGGCAATCGACCCGCTCTCAGGCGAGCGCACGGTCTCGTTGTCAACCAGCAACACCTTGAGCAGGCTTTCCCTGGTGATTAGGCCGACCGGTTTGTTTTCGTCGTTGATGACGGGGAGTTGTTTGATCCCTTTGCTTGTCAGCATCTCGTAGCAGTCAGAGATTGAAATGTTTTCGCCGACGGTGAAAACCGGCCGCTTCATGATCTGATAGGCATGATAGATCGCTTCTTCATGCCGTGACTGGATCATTTTTTTATAGGCGTTGACCGCCTCGTTGGTCAACGGCGACTGTTGCCCGGTATCGGCTGACTCGCCCTGGTCGTCGGAGAGCAGCGGCTTGACACGCTTGGTTGGCGTGATTCCCTCCACCCGATAGACTTCCTCGAGCGTGCTGCGAAAACTGTAGCCTCTATCGTTGTAGACAGCGAACATAATCAACCCGCGGATAAGTGAGATGCACCAAAAGGAGGCCTCCGGAGGTGCTACGCTCCTGTCGACGTTCCCGTCGACTTGCTTGTCGCCGCTTCGGTGCCTATTTGTCCGGATTGTTCCGGAATTTCCGCCCTTACCTAAAACTTACTATAACCTTCATGACGGAAGGTCACAACAGACAATGAAAATCTCCATCTCAGCGGACGGCGGGACCGGTTTTAACCTGTCCTGCGCAAATTTCCAACGGCGGGATAGGTTTTAGCGTGTTCTCCGACCCGCAGGACCCTCGCGATGCAGCCTCCGGTAGAACCGATCAGCCGGGGTGAGGTGATTATCTAGTAAAAAAACAACCTCCAGGAGGAAAAAAGCGGCAGGTGTCAGAAAATTGTCAGATAGAGCGGCTATGTTCGATGCATTCCATCTCCTCGGCCGATGAGACCATGGAATATCACTATTTTTCGATAGAAGAACCTAGACAACAGGAGGAAGTCTGATGAAAATGCATCGCGTAATCGTGTCCATACTCTGTTCACTTGTCCTGCTTTTTTCCGTGGCCGGTCCGGCCCTGAGTCAAGCCGCCGGAGCCAAATCGGCCGCGGCGGCGGCCCAGGTCGCCGGTGAGACGGTTGATATCAACCGGGCTGATCTTGAACAATTGGCTACATTGCCGGGAATCGGCGAAAAGCTTGCTGAACGGATCAATGCCTACCGTGAGGAGAACGGTCCGTTTAAATCTGTTGACGATCTGCTCAACGTCAAGGGTGTCGGCCCGAAGATGCTCGAAAAGATCAGACCGCTGATCACCGTTTCCTGAGGAGCCCCGAGGCGAGGGACCTGTCGGTCAGGTTCCTCGCCTCGGCACAGGGCCTACGATCGGGACTAATTGTCCACGAAAATTGCGTCATGGTCGGGAAAGGGGCGGCTGTCGGTGGTGACGCAGAGGCATTGGCAGCTGTCGGCCAGCTCGGTGATTCGGCTGGCCAGCAGATCTCGATCTTCCCTGAAGCTCGCCCAGCTCGGCAGGGAAAACAACAGGATTGGCCGGCTACGCAGCAGGACCGTGGACAGCGCGATGAGCAGTTGGCAGCAGGCGGCGAGCCGGTCGAGCGGAGCCAGTCCGTCGATGGGCCGCAGCCCGCCGTTTTCAGCTTTGATCTCGACGGTGGGCAGGTGTTGCCGGCATCGCACGTGCAGTGCCGGTGTCGGCCCCTGGCGGTCAAGTTCCACTTGCAGCCGGTGCAGCAACTCCTCGGCTGCAGCCGCATCTACAGTTTCCAGGACGTTCCGGAGTTTCTCCAGGAGATGGGAAAGCGGCGGTGGGAGTCGAATCTCCGGGGCAGGACGCAAGTCACCGAACTGCCAGAACGGCAGATCCGTAAGATCAATGGCGGCCAGCAGCGGCAGCCACTGTTCGACTATTGTGCGGGCGGTGGCAAAGTGACGGGCCCGGAGAACCCGATGGCGTAGTTCGGTCAGTCGAGTTTTCTCGGCAGCAGGTGCTTCGGCCGCCGCTGTTTTGAGGTAGTCGGCCAGCTCAGACATGAGCTCTTCTTTGATACGATCTGACGATGCCAGGGTGTCGAGGCGACGGCGCAACCGTTCTTCGCTGCCGGTGGCCGGGGCCGAAGAGGGGAGTACAGAATCCACCTCGGCTGCTATGTCGCCCCATCTTGTCGATGAGGCGAGTTCGATAAAATTAATCCAGCGGGAATAGTCGAGCCGGCGGCCGACCTCGATCAGGTCCGTTTCGTAGAGGACGGGGCTGATCTCGGCCAGTTCCTGTATCAGTCCGGGATCACTGTTGAAAACGGTGATGGCGATGGTTCGTTTGTGCGGCACGATCCTTCGCGTGTACCCCTGCCGGCTGATCTGCCGTGGCAGATCGGCAAACGGGTCGGCATGCTCGCACGGATATGGCGGATTGATCGTTGCCAATGCATTGATCAGTGCCGTTTTCCGTGGGACGGACCGCACCTGAAGCAGGTTCAAACCGGAAGTGACTTCCACCCAGTTCGTTTCCGGGACCTCCCCCAAGCCTCGTAATCGCAGTTTAATCAATTCCATTATATTAGAAGCGGGGTCAGGCTTGACAAGTTGACAACCCGTCTGCGGTTTGTCAACTTGTCAAGCCTGACCCCGCTTTTCTCATGTTTCTTCAACCATAAGTTCACCATGGGATAATTCAATGACTCCTTGAGATACCAGTGAATTTCTAGTACAAAAACATGACGTGCCGCCGGTGTCGGACCGGGGCGGGGAAGCACTTGATTTTACTCAGAGAAGAAGATGCCATGGAGCCTGAAGAGAAAGTATCGGTGCACGGCGGTCATAGCGGCCAGTTTTGCAATCACGCGGTCGATTCGCTCGAGGAGATCGTCAAGGCCTACATTGCCAGGGGATTTGCCTGGGCCGGTATCACCGAGCATGCACCCGGCATCAGTCAGGAGCTGCTTTACACCGATCAGCGAGAGGCCGGGCTGACCCCGGAGCTGCTCTATGAGCGTTTCGGTCGCTACATGGTCGAGTGTCGTCGGCTGCAAACCCTCTACGCTCCGCAGATCCGTCTCTTCGCGGCAATGGAGATCGAGACTTATAGCGGTTATCAACTATTCGTACCGGCATTAATCGAAGCGTTTGCGCCCGATTATATCGTCGGTTCCGTTCATTTCGTCGATGATATAAACTTCGACTATTCGCCTGAAATGTATCATCGGGCGGCGGTCAAAGCCGGTGGGATCGACCGCCTCTACCTTCGATATTTCGACCAGCAGTACGAGATGATCTCGTTGCTGCGGCCAGCGGTGGTCGGCCATTTCGATTTGATCAGGATCTTTGATCCGGCCTATCGACAGCGCTTTGAGCATCCTGAGATCAATAAGAAAATTCGAAGGAATCTGGAGTTGATCCGGCATCTTGACCTTATTCTCGATTTTAATCTTCGAGCACTTGCCAAAGGAGCGGACGAACCCTACCTGACCGAGTCGATCCTGCGTCTGGCGCATGACTTCGGGATTGCCGTGGTACCGGGAGACGATGCACATGGAGTGGCAGATGTCGGTAATTATTTTGCCGACGGCGTGACCCGTCTGAAACGATACGGTTTTACGACGGAGTGGCGGAAACCGGTTGCCGGTTGAGAGGGGCGGGGTCAGGCTTGACAAGTTGACAAACCGCCTGCGGTTTGTCAACTTGTCAAGCCTGACCCCGCTTTGTCTGTTAACGCCTCGGTTGACGGCCGGCGGCGATTTTCTTCCGATGGCAATGCGACCCGAGATGGTTACCGTATCAGACGGAATCGTTTTTTCCTGGAGAAGAAGACCGGTCGATATCCGATCAAGCAGTAACAAGCGGGGGCACCTATTACCATGATGACCAAGATGGACCTTTACTGCGATTATGTCTGCCCATGGTGTTATTTCATGACCGGGCGAATCGATCGATTACTCAAAGAGTTCGATGTCTCCATTACCTGGCGCGTTTTTCCGTTGCATCCCGATACGCCGGAAGACGGCCGCGAACTCGACGAGATCTACCAACGTTACCCGTACCCGAAAGCAGATTTGATCGAGCATCTGCGCCGAAACGCAAAGGCGCTGAATATGCCCTATTGTGAACGGTCGAAGACGTTTAACAGCAGATTGGCGCAGGAACTCGGCCTCTGGGCCGAATCCAGGGGAGCGGGTGAACGCTTTCACGACCAGGCCTTCAAGGCCTATTTCGTCAATCACGAAAATCTGGCGCAGCAGGACGTGTTGCTGACGATCGTCCAGCGGTGCGGACTCGACGTTGAAGAGGCCCGTGCGGTGCTGACCGAACGGAGTTTTGCCGAAGCGGTTGACCGGGATTGGGAACGGGCCGATGCGCTGGGCATAACCGGTGTGCCGACCTTTGTCATCGGCGAGAAAAAACTGGTCGGTGCCCAAGAGTACCGGTCGTTGTCGACGTTTGTCACCGAGTGCGGGGTTGTCCGTCGCTGATCGGCTCTACGGGTTAACTCTTTTTTTTCTCGGCACGCCGCTTTTCTGCCGCGAGCATCCTGCGCTTGAGCCGGGCATTATTCTCCACTACCGTTTCATCTCCTTGATACCACGGTGGGATATCAGCGTAGTCGGGGATGCCGTCGTCGATCAGGTAGCGCGAATCGGGATGCTTCGGAAACCCCGCCGGCACCGCCCCGGCGCAGATGACGAAGAGACCGTCCGGACCGGCTTTCAGCGCCCGTTTCGTTGCCGGATCGACGCGAACGATGTCGCCCCGGCCGAGCGGCTCCCGTTTTCCATCGAGCAGCATTTCCCCGTTACCGTCAACGACGATGTAGACCTCTTCCTGCTCTCGATGCTGATGGGTGAAGGTGTAGCCCTGATCGGCCGGGAGTTTGATCAAACCAAGGGCCACTCCACGCAGCTCCAACTGACGGCGCGGGCTGGTTAGCCACGGGAGTGTATCAAAGTCGAAGTGATGCCTGGTATAGCCGTCGGCCATTGGCCACTACCTGTCGCCGGTCCGGCAGAGTAGCCGGTATTTCCCGGAAGATCCTAGAAGTTGAAAACCTTCGCTTCGGCGGCCATGTCGATCAGATGCGGCCCGCCGTCCAATGCCATGTTGGCATGGAAGTGCGCTTCGTCGAGTTTGCGGTTCTTCGCGCATGGCGTGCAGATCCCGATTTGCACTTCGTGTTCCACCAGATACGGCAGATAATCGTCGACGCAATCGCCGGTATCCGTCTTTTTGCTGCCGTCGCGTGTTTTTATCGCCCAATCGACGCCGCTGTCGATGAAAAACAGATCGACATGATGTCCCTTTCCGTGGGCTATTTTTGCGAATTGAAAACACCTAGTTGCCTTTTCAAAGTCGTTGTCCCGGAGGACAAACAGAAAATTGGCCATGGTGAGCTCCCTCTGCTGGTGATTATTTACGTGGCAGGCTGATTTCCCGGCCTGGCTGACAGCATTGACCGTACGTTGCGACTTCAGTCGCGCGGTTGAATGATGGCCTGTTTGCCGGCCAAAAGCAACCGGAAAAAAGCGAATCGATTTAACGTGTTACATTGTGTCACCGGGCCAGACACGACCTGTCTGATGGCATTCTCGGTCGTTGCCGTGGCGGAAGAGAGGCGATCAGAGCACTGTATCACGAATCTTTTCCCAAACTGCCGCAACACCGGCGACGAAGCCTTTGGTGTATTCGTCGAAGTTGAACGCGGTGCCGTGTTGTTCGGCGAGACGGCTGGTCGATGTATCGATTTCCAGCCACAAGTCATCGTCCAGTTTGAGCAGGGTCTCCTGCAGGAGCTGGTAGGTTGCGGGAACGGTTTTACGCACCAGATGCATGTCGCTTAGAGCGATAAACGGTTGATAGTCGATGCGTTCATTGCTGATGAAGGTCCGGGCGTCTTTTTTCCCGAGTTCCATTGAAGCGGTGGTTTCTTCCATATTGTCGTCTCCTGGAAAACTCCGTAGGTGTTTATCAAGTAGACCGTCAGAAGAGGGGGCTGTCAAGGGGGAGCTGTGGAGAAAATGAAGGGTGAGTCGGGGGGAGGCAAATGTGAGAGAAAAGCCGGGGGCGGCGTCTGATGAAGACGCCGCCCCCGGGAACTGCCGAAAAGCAGGCTGCTATTGCTGAACGACGTTGGTTGCCGCCAGGCCCTTAGGACCGTCGACGACATCAAAGGTAACGCTGGCGCCTTCGTCCAGTGACTTGAAGCCATTGGACATGATACCGCTGTGATGGACGAATACGTCGGCACCGTCCTGCTGAGCGATGAAGCCAAAACCTTTTGCGTCGTTAAACCATTTTACTGTGCCTTTTGCCATGAGTACTGCTCCTTCGAATGTGGCCCCGTCAATGCGGAGACCGTTTTGATAAATCGGATCGATGATCGATCCGGGGTGACTAATTCTGGTGCTGCATGGTGCGCTTGGGTCACGGTTGTTTGACCGGTGCTGTCAGACACCGAAGTCAAACGCCAGTGAACGGTTGCGCTGTGATGACCGTTTGCCGCGCGGTGGGCGCTTATTCCGGTCGACTTTGTGATCTTGTTGTCGCGCTTCCTGCGGCTGGTTGTCGGTCCGGGTTGCCTGGCCGGTGTGGCTGTGGGTCCGGTAGACCAGCTTGTTGCCGAGCATCCGTTCCAACGTTGATGCCAGACGGCCGTTGTCCTCGGCGATGAAGCTGAGCGCTTCGCCGTGCCGTTTTGCCCGTCCGGTTCGTCCTGTCCGATGGGTATAGGTCTCGGTCGTTTCTGGCATGTCGAAGTTGATGATATGGGAAATATCCGAGACATCGATGCCTCGCGCGGCGATATCGGTTGCCACCAGGATGGTGTACGTGCCGTTCTTGAAGCCGTTCAGGGCCTCCTGGCGTTTCTGCTGGGACAGGTTGCCCTGCAGTGAGGTCGCCTTGTGTCCGTTCTTGGCCAGCTGCTGGGCAAGGCTCTTTGCCTTGTGCTTCGTCCGGGTGAAGACGATGGCGGTTGAGACGCCGCCCTGTTGCAGAATATCCCTGAGCAGAACAATCTTGTTGTGCTGCGCGACGCGCAGAAAAACGTGCGAGATGGTGTCGATGGTCTTGTCGTGGTCGACCTGCACTGTTACCGGATCGGTCAGCAACCCTTCCACCAGGGTGCGGATCTCAGGCGGCATGGTGGCCGAGAAGACCAGGTTTTGTCGCTGTTTCGGCAGCAGTTTGACGATCCGGCGGATATCCGGCAGAAAGCCCTTGTCAAACATGTGGTCAGCTTCGTCGAGGACAAGGGTCTGCACTTTGGAAAAATTGACGACACCGTCCTGGGCGAGATCAAGCAAGCGTCCGGGGCAGGCGACGATAATCTCGGCGCCGCCTCTGATTCTGGCGATCTGCGCCGGTTTGCCGACGCCGCCGTAGACTACGGCACTGCGCAGTTTGGTGCGGGAGGCCAGCTTGGTGATATACTCGTGGGTCTGTTCGGCCAGTTCCCGGGTCGGTGAAACGATCAGGGCGCGCAGACAACCGCGCTGGCCGCTGAGCAGTCGCTGCAGGATGGGCAGCACGAACGCGGCGGTTTTGCCGGTGCCGGTCTGGGCCAGGCCGAGCAAGTCCCGACCGTCCAGAACCGGGCCGATGGCCTGCTGCTGGATCGGGGTCGGGGCAAGGTAGCCGCAGGTGTCCAGGTTCGCCTGGAGCTGCTGGTGAAACGAAAATTCGGTAAAGCTCATGAATACTCCTTGTAGATGATGCATAAGTCCGGAATCAATGCCGGGGCGAAATGTCCCGGAGTTCCGGCAGGCGGCCCGAAGGCCGTCATTGATGATTTGTGTTAGATAGAAAATGGTTTACTGCCGTCGACGGGACCAGGTCCGGAAGAAGGCGTTGGGGGTTGTTGTCGTTACAATAGGATGTCGTTTCGAGGTGACAGGATCGAGCACGGCAAGCGAGAGAGGAAGCGAATGCCTGTGGGATGACTATCTGATTATAGTATGTTCGGTGATCGTATGCCGTGTTGCGGGTCGCCGGCAGGCAAGCTATGCCGTCGTTTTCCGACGCACTAGCGCCGGCCCCGTGATTTCTTTTTTGGTTTTGCTTCGTTACAGACTAATTGACGGTTTTTGTAGGTCCGCTTATTCAGGTCTTCCATGGCTTGCTGGCCACCGGATCGGGAAGACATTTCGACAAAGGCGAACCCTTTTGACCGGCCGGAGAACTGATCCAGGATCAGATTCATATCGACGACTTCGCCGTGGGCGCTAAAGAGCTCGCGCAATTCCGTTTCGTTTATATCATAGGGCAGATTGCCGATAAAGAGCTTCATCCCGCCTCTCCAAGGGGCTGTGATCAGCACGTATCTCTATCGGCAACAGGAAAAGGAGCGCTACAAGATAGATGGTAACAGACGCTATGCGTGATCCGTTCGTTGAGTACCTTCTCAATCCAGACAACAATAAACCCTTTTCTCAGGAATACAAGAAAAAAGTGTAACACCCCGTTGATTGCAAACGGTTCTGCGAGAATTGAAAACGGCTTGCGCCCCGGTTCGGCAGGGGCCGCACCGGGGCGCAACGGAATTGCCGGCGAAAATGTTTCTACCAGCGTTCGGTACCGACTAGTTCACTGACGTCGGTGCATTGTGCTTTTTCTTCTTCGGTCAACTCTTCCTTGGTCCGGATCTTGCCTTTCAGATCGTCGGCGTAGCAGGCGTACTCTTTACCGTTTTTGTCTCTGATCCAGACGAGTGATTCGTATCCACCTTTCATGACCTGTCTCCTTATGCAGTGTGTTGGGATGTGTGCTTACCAGCGTTCGGTGCCGACCAGTTCACTGACATCGGTGCACTGTGCTTTTTCTTCTTCGGTCAACTCTTCCTTGGTTCGGATCTTGCCTTTCAGATCGTCGGCGTAGCAGGCGTACTCTTTACCATTTTTGTCCCTGATCCAGACGAGTGATTCGTATCCACCTTTCATGACCTGTCTCCTTGTATGATATGTTTGGATGTATGCTTACCAGCGTTCGGTGCCGACCAGTTCGTTGACATCCAGGCACCGTGCCTGTTCTTCCCTGCTTAACGCCTGTATGACATGGGCGTCTTGGTTGATATCATCGATGTAGCAAGCGTACTCTTTGCCGTCTTTATCTTTGATCCAGACTATTGATTCATATCCGCCTTTCATGACATCCTCCTGTTCTTTGGTTGGCGTTGACTCAAAGATAAGTCCGGACATCTCTTGCTACAATGGATGAAAAAAGGTAGTTTTATGATAGTTTATGCTACCATAAAACCGGTGGCGGCATAATGTGGCGTACATGGTTTCGCCTGATTACCGGTTTTTCCGCGTTGGCCGGTCGATGAAAAACATTTGGAGAGAGGACGATGGAAGAGACAATGCTCAATATCTACCAGGTGGCGCTTGATTCGATCTCCGCGCACGTCGCGATCCTTGACCATACCGGCTTGATTGTTGAGACGAACCGGGCCTGGAGGGAATTCGGCAGGGATAACGGCATCACTATCGAGGCATCTTGTATTGGTCTGAATTACCTGGACACCTGTGACCGGGCAAGCAGCGAGCCCTACGATGAGCCGGCCGTCATTGCCGCCGGCATCAGGCAGGTCATCAAGGGGGAGATCGAGGAGGTTTTTATCAACTATCCCTGTCATTCACCGGAGGAAGAGCGCTGGTTCGCGCTCCGGGTGGTGCGCTTTCGCGAGCCGGGTGCTCACAAGGTGATCATGTCGCACGAGAATATCACTCCGTTGATGCATATCCAGCGGGAGTTGGCCGAGCGAGAAAGCGATCTCAGGGAGCAGACGGAAAAATTGACGGAGAGCAATATCGCTCTCAAGGTCTTGCTCGATCATCGGCAAAAGGATCGGCTGCAACTCGAGGACAACATGTTGGCCAATGTCAGGACCTTGATCCTGCCATACGTCCAGGAACTCATGGATCGGCCATTAGCGAAGCGGGAGAGGACCATGGTCGAGATTATCGAGCAGCGACTCGGCGAAGTGACAGCTCCGTTTCTCAACCGGCTGACCGCTCTGTACCAACAGCTGACGCCGCAGGAGATCAAGGTGGCGACCATGGTTCGGGAAGGGCGCAGCAGCGCCGAGATCGCCGATGTGCTGCTGGTTTCGACGGCGGCTGTCGATTTCCACCGCAAACAGATCAGGAAGAAACTCGGGATGACAGGTACCGGTAGAAACTTGCGGTCATATCTGTTATCTCTGCAAACCAAAGATCACGAAGCGTGATACAACGGAAATACAAGGAGAAGTGCCATGACCGACAAGAAAGTGAGTCTCCTGGTCCTGTCCACCTGTTTGCAATGCAAGGCCCTGATGGAATTGCTGAAAACCCACGAGATCGACTATGACGTCACGCACGTTGACCTGATGCCCAAGGACGAACGCTCGGAATTATTCAAGAAAATGGCTCCATATAACGAAAAAAAGGCCTTTCCGGTGATTTTCATCGGCGACAAGGCCATCATCGGCTTCCAGAGGAAGCTCATCATGGAAGAACTCGGAGTGAACCAATGAACGCCGAACAACTCTATGACCAACTCAAGACGGTTAACGAACCGAAAGGCTACTTTTTCAACCGCGATCGGGAACAGACCCTGTTTCTTCTCGAAGGGCTGTTGACCAACCGCGAGCGCTACGGCTACATGTGCTGCCCCTGCCGCCTGGCCAGGGAAGACCGGAAGGCAGACCGGGATATCATCTGCCCCTGCGACTATCGCGAACCCGATGTCCGGGAATACGGCAGCTGCTACTGCGGGCTCTACGTGTCGGCAGCCTGGAATGAGGGTTCGATCGAGCACGTCTTTGTCCCGGAGCGACGCCCGGCCGAGCTCTGCTAAAGAGCTGTAGTGACGTTTTTTGCTTCGCTGTGAGCCCTGTCATGGCGGTATGGAAAAACAGTCCCCCGGGATGGCCGGTCCTGCCGGAGGCTGCATCGCGAAGGCCCGGCGGGCCGGAGAATCAGGCCCGTAGGGCTGCGGACAGGACGTCCGCAGCCGGCGGCCAGGCCATGGATGGCCTGTCTGCCGGCCTCGTAGGCCAGCCGATCAGGCCGCAGCGCAGCAGCCGGAGGTAGGGCCGGCCAGCCCTGCCGACCACGATGACGATTTCAAAGTTCATTGTGATCCCTGTCATGGTAAATACAGACACCTGCTTTCACCGCAACCCGGCCGTTTCTCTCAAGAAGGCTTCCGCTCGCTGTTCCGACCAATAGACAGTATCCCGCCATCCTCCCATAAAGCCGACATGACCGCCGAAGTGCGGTATCTCCAGATGCAGATGGGCACTGGCCTCAGCGACGCGCACCGGGTAGCATGAAGCGGCCAGGAACGGATCATCCATAGCCTGAATGATCAGCGTGGCCACGCCGATCTGCGGCAGCACGGGTAGGCAGGAGCTTTGTTGGTAGTAATCGGCAGCGTCGCGAAAACCGTGCAGCGGCGCGGTATAGCGATTGTCGAACGGTTCGAAGGTGGTCACTTCATCCAAGCCGCGCAAATCGAACAGCTCCGGATAGAGTTTCGCTTTCTGTTTGATCTTTTCCTTGAGACTCTTCATGAAGTAGCGCATGTAGATACGATTTTTCCGGCCGTTCATCACCGCCGCCGCATCGGCCAGGTGGCAGGGCACCGAAAAGACCACGGCGGCCTGTACTTCCGGCGGTACCAGCGCCGGATCCTCGCCGAGGTATTTCAAGGTCTGGTTGCCGCCCATGCTGAAACCGATCAGTGCCGCCGTTGTATACCGGCCACCGGTAAGCCCGTGGGTCACTACCGTGTGCAGATCGTCGGTAACACCGGAATGATAGAAACGTGGCAAGCGGTTCGGCTCACCGGAGCAGCCGCGAAAACTCCAGCAGATGACATCCCAGCCATGGTTAGTCAGGTGACGGGCCATACCGAGGGGGTATTTCTTCCGGGCGTGGCCCTCAAGCCCGTGGCTGATCACCGCCAGTCGGTCTGTCGATCCGTTTCGGCAGCGGTGGCGGTCGAGATCGAGGAAGTCCCCGTCCGGAGTGGTGATGCGCTCGGCCAGGGGAGTGGTTTGCGGCGTTGGTCGGCAGGCAGTCGGGAAAATGGTCTGCAGGTGGCCGCTGGTGAACGGAAAGGGGGGCAGGTACGGTGGGTGCGGCAATAGCGGCATGAGGTAGGCCGGCGTTGCTTAGTCGCTGTCGGCCGGCACGTGATCCGCCAACCGGTCAGCCGAGAACGGCAGGAAGGAAAAGAGATACCCCTCCAGTTCCTGGCAGGTCAGGAAGTTGTCCTTGATCCGCTGTTCGATCAGCGGGTTGTGGTCGGAATAGCGCTCGATGATATAGTCGAGCCGATCCTGTAAAGAGACGATCTGGTCGTGACGAACCCGTTTGTCCGCGTAGTAGACAATTTCCCGGGCCGGGAAGATGCCGTTGCGGTAGCGATCCGGCTTAAAACTGCTGAGGATCACGTGTTCCCGAACGATTCGTCCGATTTCCGGGTAGCCGTGTTCCTCGCAGATCAACTGGCCTTCCTCGGCATGGCGGCAACTGCCGTCCAGGCAGCGAGTTTTGGCGATATCGTGCAGCAGGGCTCCGGCAATGACCAGTTCAACGCCGGCGACATCGGCCGTCTCGACATCGGGGGCATGGAGATAACGCACCAAGGTCTCGGCCACCCGGGCGACCAGCAGCGAGTGTTGCCGGATGTTGTCCAGCATGTCGTATTGCTCCATCAGGGCCAGGCAGGTGGGGCGACTGGGGATGGCGATAGCCATGGCGGATGACAGCGTCACCGGCGGCTCAGCTCATGCACTGCGTCGACAGCGATGCGAGCCTGCTCGGGCGGGGTGAACTGATGGATGCCGTGCCCCAGGTTGAAGATATGGCCCCGGGCCGCACGTGCGCCGTCGAGCAGGTTTTTGATCCGCTCGCGCAGTTTTTCGGCCGGCAGCAGCAGGGCCGCCGGATCGATATTGCCCTGGATGGCCCGTGGTCCGATACGTTTGATCGCCTCGCCGATATTGATCCGCCAATCGATGCCGATCACGTTGGCACCGGTGGCCGCCGACTGCTCGAGCAGCGTGGCGCCGTTATTGGCGAAATAGATTATCGGCAGACCGGTCGACTGTAGTTCGGAGATGATGCGTGCGGCATAGGGGGCGGCGTATTGCTCGAAATCGCACGGCGCCAGGATGCCGGCCCAAGAGTCGAACAGCTGCAGGGCCTGGGCGCCGGCCCGGGCCTGGGCGAGCAGGTAGGCGGTAGTACAGCGGCTGATCTTGTCCATCAGCTGGTGGAACAGCTCCGGCGCGGTGAACATCATTTTCTTCGTTTCCCAGAACGCCTTGGACGAGCCGCCTTCGATCAGGTAGGTGGCGCAGGTGAACGGCGCTCCGGCAAAACCGATGAGCGGCACCTTCAGCTCGCGGCGCAGCAGCCGGATGGTCTCCATCACGAAGCCCATGGTCTCTTCAGGGTTGGGGACGATCAGTTTCTCGACACCGGCCCGGTCGCGCACCGTTTCCGGGAAGATCGGGCCGCGCCCGTCGTGAAACTCCAGTGGCAATCCCATCGCCTCCATCGGGATGAGGATGTCGGAGAAGAGGATGGCGGCGTCGACGTCGAGCCTCTCGACCGGCTGCAGGGTCACCTGGACACAGAGTTCCGGTGTCTTGCACAACTCGAGAAAAGAGATGGAGCCGCGCACTTGCCGGTACTCCGGTAGATAGCGGCCGGCCTGGCGCATCATCCAGACCGGCGTGTAGTCGGTGGCCTCGCCGCGGCAGGCCTTCAGGAAGGTATCGTTCATGAGTGTTGACTGGTTTGGGAAAGGTGACGCCGGGTGGCCGGCTGGTAGCTGCAGAACGGTTCCTGGGCCAGGTAGTCGCCGGTCATCGCATAGGCCCGGGCCCGGCAGCCGCCGCAGACATTGACGTATTCGCAGCGGCCGCAATTGTCCTTGTAGCTGGAAAAGTCGCGCAGCTGCAGGAAGAGCTCCGACTCTTCCCAGATTTTTTTGAACGGAACCTGGTTGATATTGCCGGCCGATTTGGGGAAATAGCTGCAGGGCAGCACCTCGCCATCGACATCGATCAGGCAGATCAACTGGCCCGCCAGGCAGCCTTTGGAGCCGCCGGTGGAAAAGTTCAAGTTGCGCCTTGTGAAGCGTTCGCCGTCCTCCTTGGCCTTCTGCCGGACAATTCGGTAATAGTGGGGTGCGCAGGTGGGCCGCATCAGGATCTTTGTCTCTTCTTTTTCCACCCGGTAATGCCATTCGAGGATCTCGTTGTACAGCGATTCCGGTATTAGCTCGTCGACCACGTCCTCGCCGCGGCCGGTCGGCACGATCATGAACATGTACCAGGCGACGGCGCCCAGTTCCTTGACCAGTTGGAAGATCTGCGGAATCTCGTCCTTGTTGCGCACGGTGAATGAAGAGTTGACGAGAAAGGGGATCTGGTGGCGGTTGAACAATTCGATAGCCCGCATTGTGCCGGCAAAGGCGCCGGGCTGGTTGCGGAAATTGTCGTGGGTGGCCGCATTGGCCCCGTCGAGGCTGAGGGAGACCATTTTTATCTGGGCCTCCTTGATCTGGTGGCAAATCTCTTCGGTAACCAGGGTACCGTTGGTTGCCAGGCACATGCGTAGTCCCTGATCGGTGCCGTACCGGGCGATATCGAAGATGTCCGGACGCAATAGCGGCTCACCGCCGGAAAGGACGAGGACCGGGCTGGCGTAAGAGGCGATATCGTCGATGATTGTTTTCGCCTGGTCCAGGGTGAAATCAGGGTGTCCCTGTATCTCAAGCTCTGATGACGACCTGCAGTGTACACAGGAGAGGTTGCAGCGCCGGGTGGTTTCCCAGGCGATCCATTTCGGTTCGAATTCCATGACCGTGCCGTTGGCTGATGCGTCTTTGGGGAACCTTGAAAGTCGCCATTTCGTCCACAATCATCGGTGCGCAATCAAATTTTATCCTCGGAATATCAACTATGCCTGCGGTAAAATTTCCTTGCGCGCCAAGATCTTGAACGAAATTTCGATTTTTTCAAGCGCCCCTTTGGCGTTTTGTTGCTTGAGGCGTAACTATATTTCTTTTTCCGGCAACTTCAAAGGAAAAGCGGCAGATAGTCCACCCCGCCGGTCTCCGGCGGGGTGGTGCCGGCATTCGTTAAGCGGGCCTGGACACCACCGGCGATCCCCCCGGAACACTGCTTGTGCCATCGCCGGTTACCCTTTCTAAAGCCGGGCAAATAGCGTATAATGCGTCGCCGTGTGCGTGGAAGTACTA
The DNA here is from genome assembly GCF_900130015.1 of Desulfofustis glycolicus DSM 9705. Lineage (GTDB taxonomy): Bacteria > Desulfobacterota > Desulfobulbia > Desulfobulbales > Desulfocapsaceae > Desulfofustis > Desulfofustis glycolicus. Next base: position 63,088 of record NZ_FQXS01000019.1, read on the forward strand.
CTTTTTTCAGCCGGTCTACGGCGATAACGGACGATGGGATGTACTGATGATCACAATCTTGACAACAGGCAGTCCGGCCGGACGGGCTGCTCTTGAAGGGCTTTACTCCCGGATCCAGTCGGTCGATGACGATTGCCGGGACCAGGTGGCCGCCATTCTTGCCGATGTCCGGCGTCGCGGAGACGATGCCATCCTCGACTATTCTCGACGGTTTGACGCGCCGGAGCTGACACTCGCCGAATTGGTGATCTCGTCGGCCGAGATGGAGGCAGCATATCGTACCGTAGATACGTCGTTTTTGGAGACGCTGGAAGTAGCCATCGACCGGATCCGCGAATTTCACGAGCGGGAGATGGAAGACTCCTGGCTGCAGACCCGGCCGGACGGCAGTATTGTCGGTCGTCTGGTGCGGCCGGTGGACAGCGCCGGGCTCTATGTGCCCGGCGGACAGGGCGGCTCGACGCCGCTCGTCTCGTCGGTGCTGATGAACGGCATTCCGGCCGGCATCGCCGGGGTGGCGCGCCGGGTTATGGTGACGCCGCCGTCACCGGACGGCTCCGTTAGCCCGCATCTGCTGGTCGCTGCCCGGGAGATCGGCATCTCCGAGATCTACAAGGCCGGTTCCGCCTGGGCCATCGGGGCGCTCGCCTACGGCAGTGAAACCATTGCGCCGGTGGATGTCATCGTCGGGCCGGGGAACCGTTTCGTCGCCGAGGCCAAACGGCAGGTCGCCGGACTGGTGCGCATTGACATGATCGCCGGCCCGTCTGAGGTGCTGATCGTCGCCGATGAGACTGCCAATCCGGCCTATATCGCCGCCGACATGCTGGCCCAGGCCGAACACGACACGCAGGCGCTGGCCGTGGTGATCACCATCGACGCGCTGCTGCCGCAGCGTATCCTCGCCGAGTTGAACCGTCAGCTCGGTGAGTTGAGCCGGGCCGAAACAGCCCGTGCGGCGCTGGCCGAACACGGCCGGATCTTCGTCGCGACCTCCTTGGAGGAGGCAATCGAGTTGGCCAACGACATTGCCGCCGAGCATCTCGAACTGCAGATCGGTGATCCGTGGTCGCAGCTGCCGCACATCCGCCATGCCGGCGCCATTTTCCTGGGCAGCCATACCCCGGAAGCCGCCGGTGATTATCTGGCCGGACCGAACCATGTGCTGCCGACCATGGGCACCGCCCGATTTGCCTCGGCGCTTGGCGTGGAGACTTTTCTCAAGAAAAGCTCGATTATCTCCTACTCGGCGGCGGCGCTGGCCGGCGATGCCGACCACATCCGGGCCCTTGCCCGACTCGAAGGATTGACGGCACACGCCGCCTCGGTCACCAGGAGACTCGGCTGAGCGCGGATAGAGTAGAGTTGATGCACTTTCAGGCTTTCAGCGAGCAGGTCTCCGCCGGCGGGGCGGTTGTCGGTTACCGGCCGGATCCGGCCGCGGTCGCCGGGTTGTTTGACTATTTTACCGAGCTGCGGCGCCGGGCAGCCAAGGTCAACCTGATCTCAAAGGAGATGGCCGATGAGGAGCTGGTCGACAAGCACTTTGTCGATTCTTTGGCTCTGGCTGGTGTGCTTGGCGATCCGGCCGCCGCACTGCTCGATGTCGGCAGCGGTGCCGGGTTTCCCGGGCTGGTCTGCAAGCTTGTCGAGCCGCGGCGACCGGTGCGCTTGATGGAACCGCGACTCAAGCGGGTCTCTTTTCTTCGCCAGGTCATCCGCTCGCAGGGGCTCGATGATATCGATGTGCTGGCCTGCCGGCTCGAGCCGGGTGCTCCGGTCGATGGCGAGGCGGCGTATCGGTGGGTGGTCAGCCGGGCGGTGACCAGCATCAGTGATTTCCTGACCCGGTGTTCGTCATTTCGTCGTCCGGATTGCCGCATCGTCTGCATGAAGGGGCCTCGTTATAAGGAGGAATTGGCGGCTGTTGCCACGCTGCCGGAACCGTGGCATCTGGAGCAACGCCATGAGTATCGGTTGCCCGTCTCCGGTGCCGAGCGGGTGTTGCTCGTCTTCCGGACCGCTCAGTAATCAGCTAGCGGACGACAGGAGGTTTTTATATGAAAATCAGTTCCACAGGCTGAACTTCCCGGGCTGGCCGGTTCTGCTGGAGGCTGCATCGCGAAGGCCCGGCGGGCCGGAGAATCAGGCCCGTAGTGTGGCTGACAGGACGTCAGCCACCGGCGGCCAGGCCATGGATGGCCTGTCTGCCGGCCTCGGAGGCAAGCCGATCAGGCCGCAGCGCAGCAGCTGGAAGCAGGACCGGCCAGCCCTGCCGATCCCGATGCCGATTTTCATTGTTCGTTGTGGGCTTCAGTCAGTAATGGGGGTGAGCGGAGGACAGAAGTGAGCGGAGGACAGGTTAAAACCTGTCCCGCCGATAGTTGAGAGGTGTCCCCCTTTTAGTTGAAAGACGTTTTCCACCGTTGGTTGAGTTGTGTACATTGTTGGTCGAGAATTCGATACTGAGGAGAGATCATGAAACAGGTTGCTGTATTGGCCGGAGACGGAATCGGCCCGGAAGTGATGGCGGAGGCGATCAAGGTGCTGGCCGCTGCCCAACGCCGATTCGGTTTCACCCTGCATTTTGAATATGCCGACGTCGGCGGCGTGGCCATCGACCGTCACGGTGAGGCGCTACCCGCGGCCACCTTACAGTTGTGCGAACAGAGCGATGCGATCCTGTTCGGCTCGGTGGGCGGGCCGAAGTGGGAGGGGCTGTCGCCCGAACGACAGCCGGAACGCGCCTCCCTGCTGCCGCTGCGCAAACATTTCGACCTGTTCTGCAATCTCCGGCCGGCCCGGGTCTTCCCGCCGCTGGCCGCGGCCTGCCCGCTGCGCCCCGATATCGTCGGTGACGGTTTTGATGTCCTGGTCGTTCGCGAATTGACCTCGGACATCTATTTCGGCACGCCGAAGGGTCGTGAAGGCAGCGGTCCGGAAGAGCGCGGCTTCGACACGATGAGCTATACCCGGCGGGAAATCGAGAGAATCAGCCGGATGGCCTTCGACGCCGCCCGTCTGCGCCGCAAGCGGGTCACCTCGGTGGACAAGGCCAACGTGCTGACCACCATGGTGCTCTGGCGCGAGGTGGTGAGCGAGGTGGCCCGTGACTATCCGGATGTCGAGCTGCGCCATATCTATGTCGATAATGCGACGATGCAGCTGGTCCGCGATCCCCATCAATTCGACGTGATGCTATGCGGCAACATGTTCGGCGATATCATCTCCGACGAGGCGGCGATGCTCACCGGCTCCATGGGGATGCTCGCCTCGGCCAGCCTCAACAGCGACAAGTTCGGACTCTATGAGCCGGCCGGCGGCTCCGCTCCCGATATCGCCGGCCAGGGGATCGCCAACCCGATCGCCGAAATCCTGTCCGCGGCGATGATGCTGCGCTACAGCTTCGGTCTCGAGGAGGCGGCGGCCGCCATCGATCAGGCTGTCGAAAAGACGCTGGAAAACGGGATCCGCACCGGTGATATCGCCGCCGGCGGCCGACAACCGGTCGGTACCGCAGCGATGGGCGATGCCATCGTCGGCGAGTTGACGGCGGGTTCATAACCGGCTGTTGGCAGGAGGGATCGGGTGATGGAAAAGCAACGGGAACTGGTGCTCGTCGCCACCGAGGCGTCTGCGCCGTTGGCACGGAAAGTAGCCGCACAGCTCGGCGTTGAATTTTCCGAGATGGTCCGTAAACGCTTTGCCGACGGCGAGGTCTTCCACGCCTTTCCCTGCAATGTGGCCGGCCGGCACCTGATTATTGTCGGTGCGACGCACGATGATGCATCGCACCAGGAGGTGCTCGATCTGATCGCCGGTGGCGGTTTCTGGAACGCCGCATCGATCAATGTGGTGATCCCGTTTCTCGGCTACTCGACAATGGAACGGGTCAAGCCGTTCTCCCGGGAGATTCCGAAAGGCATCACCAGGACCCGCCAGATATTTCTCGCCCGACCCGGTTTCGTCGCCTTTATCGATCTGCATTCCGAGGCCGTCCTCCATGCCCACTCGGGAGAGATCGGCACGTTGCATATCTGGACCGATCGCCTCGTCGTCGAAAAAATCAACAGCCTGGGCATCGACGACTACGTGCTGGTATCGCCCGATTACGGTTTTTCCAAACGGGTCGCTAGGCTGGCCAGCCTGCTGCAGTGCCCGCATACCGCGGCGGACAAGGATCGTTACGACACGGACAAGACCATTGTCGGCCAGGTGTCCAGCGTGGTCAGGGGGCGGACGGCAATTGTCTGTGACGACATGATAAGGACCGGCGGTTCGATCATTCAGACCGCCTGCCGCTGCCTCGATGCCGGCGCTACCGAGGTCTACGTGATGGCGACCCATCTGGTGCTGGCCGGCGAGTCACGTCGCCGGTTCGCTGCATCGCCAATCAAAAAAGTGATCGGTTCGGACACCTACCCCGGTGTCGAATCCGACGATCTGCTCGATGTCTATTCGGTGGCACCGCTCGTCGCCGAGATTCTATCGTCGCATTTCAACTATTGAACCAACGGGCGGCGGTCCTACGATAATGCGATGAAAGCGGACGACATTCAGGTCTACCTAGAACAGTCCTTGCTGTTTCGCAATCTCGACGCCGAGCAGTTGGCCGCGATTGCCTCGCAGGCAACGGTCAAGCACGTAGCCGAGGGAGAGGTCGTTCATCGCGCCGGAGATGAGGCCGATACCTTCTATGTGGTTGGCGTCGGGGAGATGGAACTGCTCATCGAAGGTGAAGACGGGGTCAAGACTATCGTCGGCCGGGTCGGCGCCGGCGGTCACTTCGGGGAGACCTCGCTGCTCACCAATAAACCGCAGGCGTTGACCATCCGTTCCCTCTGCGAATCGGTACTGATCTGTTTCAAGGCTCCGTTTTTCAAAAAATTGCTGCGCAAGCACCGGATCGTTCAGGAACGCATCGAGGCGGCCCTGGCCGAGCGGCTGCGGATCGCTTTTCAGAATCAAGCGGCCGGCGCGCTGGCCTGCGACATCTCAACCCGGGAAGAGATTCGCGTCGCCGACATGATGCCCATCGTCGGTATGGGCCAGGACAATGGCGCGGCAAACGGCAGCGATCAGGAGCGGGTAATGCGCTCGCAATGTGCGCGGGAAATCCAGGCCGCCATCAAGACATTTGCCAAGATCGACGAGCCGATCCTGCTGACCGGTGAGTCCGGCACTGGGCGGCGGATGATGGCCAAGCACATTCACCTGCAAGGCAAGCAGGCCCAGGGACCGTATATCGAAATCGATGTCCGGGATTACAACGGCGACGAACTGGCCGAGAAGCTTTTCGGCGTGAAGAACGATCCGTTTCCGTTCAGCCGGGTTCGGCAGACCGGTCTGCTCGAGCAGTTCTGTCTGGGGACCATCGTGCTGCGCCATCTGGAGAGGATTCCGCCTTCGGTCCAGGAGCGGCTGGCCGAGGCGATCAAAACCATGACCTTTTCACGGATCGGTGAGGACCGGCAGATCGCGCTGCAGGCCCGGCTCATTTTTACCAGCGATCTGTCACCGGAAAAGCTGAAGGAAAACGAATCGATCAGCAAAACGCTGGATGACATTTTGGCGCCGCACAGTTTCCATGTCGCGCCGCTGCGTTTCCACAAACGCGATCTACCCGCGTTTATCGATTATTTCGTGCATCGCTTCAGCCGGGAGTACGGCAAGGATATCTCCCAGGTCTCGCCGGAGACGCTCGGCATCCTGATGAATTACGACTGGCCCGGTAATCTCACCGAGCTCTCTGCGGTGATCCAGCGCGCGGTGATGCTGGCCAGGGACGATGAACTGCACAGCGATCACATCCTGCTCGGGCTGCCGAAGAGTGAAGGGAAATGGGAATTCAACCTGCTGCGCATCGGCTGGGTCCGCTCGCTGTTCGAGAGCAGACTTTATCCGGCCCTACCGCGGGCCGTGGTCGGTATTGTGTTGCTCATCGCGGTGGCGACGCTGTTTTTCGGTCCGACCGATCCCGAAAAAAATATCGGTATCACTCTGAGCTGGGTCATCGGTTGGCCGCTGTTGTTTTTCTCGTTTTTCTTCCTGGCCCGCACCTGGTGCTCGGTCTGCACGCTGGCCATGCCGGGTACGCTCTTGCAATACGCGATCAAACCGAAGCGTCCGACGCCGCAGTTTATCAAGAACTACTCGGGCTGGCTGATGTCGGCCTTGTGCATCCTGGTATTCTGGGTGGAGATCGTCTTCAACGCCTACGAACGGCCGATCCTTTCCGGCTGGATTATCCTTGGCATCACCATTGGCTCGATCTTCTTCAGTATTTTTTACAAGCGGCGAACCTGGTGCCGGTATCTCTGCCCGCTCGGGGCGATCAATGCCATCTTCGCCATGCCGTCCATTCTCGAGCTCCGTTCCAACCGGCATCTCTGTCTCAACCGTTGCACCGATCACGCGTGTTATACCGGACTGGAAGATCAGGAAGGGTGCCCGATGTTTCGCCACCCGTTCATGGTCGACAACAATCGGGACTGCATCGTCTGCGGCCAGTGTATCAAGCAGTGTAAGAAACACTCCATCCACCTCAACGTTCGTATGGCGCCCCAGGAGTTATGGGACATCGAGGCGCCGCGGCAGGCCGATAGTTTCCTGATCGTGGCGCTCGGCGCAATCTTCTTCCCGTTTGCGCTGCACCAGGATCTTTATCAATGGATATATTGGCTGCAACAGACCTATCCGCACGGGTTCGGCCGGTTGCCGTTCGCACTGATCGGCTCGCTGATCTTCTTCGGGCTAATTTTTCTCTTCCAGCTTGGCTACTACTTGATGGTACAGGTCCAGGCTAAGCTCACCCGGGTTGATCGCACCATGCTGCTACCGCTGCTCGGCTACGGCTTTATTCCGATCATCCTCGGCGTCTATCTTGCGGTTCACTTTGAAATTTTCGTCAGTCAATCCTGGCGGCTGGTTGCCAATATACGGGAAATCCTGGCGATGGCACCGATCGAGGCGGGCGCGCGACTGATCTCGCCGGATGCCTCGGCCTTGTTGCAGGTCTTCACCGTGGCCGGCGGCTTTTTCGCCTCACTCTATGCGACCCATCGTATTATCGACCGTCTCAAGGGGGGCGGGGTCACCACCCGGGATTTGATCCTGCCTTATAGCTTCCTGGCCGGTTTTACGATCCTTTTCATCTTCTTTATGAAAACTTCGGAGATCATCCTCTTCTAGTTCTTACTGTCGGAGGCCGTAGCACTCAACGACGGGATTCGCCGCGGCTGGCCGGCTGGTGAATGCTTCCTTACGTGCGGCTGTTGTTGCCCGCTTGCATAAGCTTGATGCTGCAGCCCGCAGGGTCGGCGGAGAGTAACCTTCGGCAACGTCGGCCGGGTCGGGGGGGAATTTTTCGCAACCGTGCCGGAGCGCAAGGCGTCTGTAACCTGCAGCTTGCACGCTGATGGTGAGGAAGAATAAAAGAAAAGATCGGGTAGAACCTGACCCAGTACAAAGGTTCTACCCGATTCGGGGGGGCTGTTTATTGGATAAACAGCTTTTCAAGAGGGGTACTTTTGTACAAGCAAATATCATTCCATTTTAAAAAATATTTTCTCCCTTTCTGCCGCCTGCGTCACCGGCTTGCGGGCGTTGCTTGGCGGAGCCATTCTGGATTGCAGCAGGTTGCTGCATATATGGTTAAATATGTGTAATTTTCGAGTTCGCTGAGGTCTGCGGCCGACCGCCTGGTGGCAGGCCGCAGGCAAATCATTGGAGGTATTTTTGTGGTTAAACCAACAAATGGTATGTCCACAGTTAGCACGGATTGATTACTAAAACGAAACTGAATTACCAGTCTCCGGTATGACGAATTACTACATGGAAATAGAGAGATGGCAGGACGCGATAATTTCTTTCGACGGTCGCACTTGATTTTCCTTGCAAAATTTGTGAAAGTTAATAGAAGATAAATTGATGCTCCCGTTGCAGATTGGCCGATTGTCGTATTCTTTGCCAGGCATTATTTTGCGTCCCCAAGCCGTGTCCGGCTCAGAAAAAACAGTTGTCATGACAGATTCTCAGCAGCGGTAAACGATATGCACCGCTATTCCAGACGGCGTGTATATTCGAAATTTTGCTCGACAAGACTCGTGGCGAACCCCATCGACTCTTTTCTTCATAGACACTCGTCTCATTGTTCCCCGCATCATCACACCAACGACCTGCCTATTCCGGAACTTGGTCTATTTTTATACGGTAGTTTGTCTCTTTTTTTCAATAAATTTCCCGATTGTGATCTTGGTAATACCAGTTTCTGCCGACCGTCCGACCGGCGGCCGGCCACGAATCGGGCAGTAACGCTGCGACAGTGTCGCGGGAGGTAATTGCGCAACGTGGTAACCAGGTTTTACGGCAACGCGGCTCCTCTGCTGTGATGTCGTAAAAGGAGCGGGCGGCGGAATCTTGCCGGAGTATCGGACGTGATTTTTGCTGCTGATCAGTTTTACAAACTATCAAAGCTCAGTGAGGAGGTACCGTTGATGAAGAAAGAAGAGATGAACACCAGTGTAACCAAGCAGGACGACGTGAAGACCGGCCGCCGTAAATTCTTGAAAACCGCTGCCGCTGCCGCTGGTGCGGCAACAGTCGCTACCATGGGTTTCCCGATGGTTTCCCGCGCTGAAACAGTGGTTTTGAAGATGCAGGGTGCCTGGGGTGCCAAGGATATCTTCAACGACTTCGCGACGGACTATGTCAAGCGGGTCAACGAGATGGCCGGCGGACGGCTGAAGATCGAGTATTTGATCGCCGGCGCAGTCGTCAAGGCATTCCAGGTCCAGGATGCCGTTCATAAGGGCGTCTTGGATGCTGCACATGAGGTTGCCGTTTACTGGTACGGCAAGAGCAAGGTCGCTTCCCTGTTCGGCACCGGCCCGGTTTTCGGCCAGAACGCCCATCAGGGACTGGCCTGGATGCACCATGGCGGCGGCAACGAGTTGTATCACGAGCTGATGGAGGCGCTCGGCCTGAATATCGTAAGTTTCTTTGCGATGCCGATGCCTGCTCAGCCACTCGGCTGGTTCAAGAAAGAAGTTAAATCGGCCGATGATCTGGTCGGCCTGAAGTACCGGACCGTCGGTCTGGCCGCGGACCTCTTCCAGTCGATGGGCGTCAAGGTCACCCAGCTGCCGGGCGGCGAGATCGTACCGGCCCTGGAGCGTGGCGTTATCGAGGCGTTCGAGTTCAACAACCCGACCTCGGATAGGAGCTTCGGCGCTCAGGATGTGGCAAAGATCTACATGCTCAGTAGCTATCATCAGGCTGCCGAGTTCTTCGAAATCATGTTCAACAAGGATAAGTTCAACGCGCTGCCGGATGAGCACAAGGCGATCATCAAGTATGGTGCCGAGGCCGCTTCCTCAGCCAACTTCTGGCGTGGCCAGGATCAGTATTCCAAGGATCTGCTGTGGCTCAGGGACGAGGCCGGAGTCAAGGTGGTCCGTACCCCGGAATCGATTCTGAAGAAACAGCTCGATGCCTGGGATGCTCTGCTGCCCGATCTCGAGAAAGATCCGTTCTTTGCCAAAGTCGTCAAATCTCAGAAAGAATTCGCCCACCGGGTAGCCTACTACGAGCTGCTCAATACGGCGGACTACAAACTCGCCTACGACCATCATTTTCCGGGAGAACTCGGTTATTGATGATGTAACGGCTTGTTGTTTCTTTTCCAGCGGACGCCGCCAGGTGCGGCGTCCGCCTCTTCAAACGTCGCCGATTTTCAGCCGAGGATGCGAGTATGAATCATTTCCTGAATTTTATCGACCGCTTGAGTGCATGGGTGGGCAAATCGTTTGCCTGGTGCATCCTGATTTTGACCTTTGCGACAAGCTATGAAGTTTTTGTCCGCTATGCGCTGAGAAACCCAACCGACTGGGCGTTTGATGTCAGCTATATCATGTACGGAACACTGTTCATGATGGCCGGCGGCTATGCCCTGTCGCGCAATGCTCATGTCCGCGGCGATTTTGTCTATCGACTCTGGCCGCCACGAATCCAGGCCGGAATTGAGCTGGTGCTCTACTTTATTTTCTTCTACCCCGGCATACTCGCCCTGATCTATGCCGGTACTGGCTATGCGATTGAGTCTTGGGGCTATATGCCGTACGGGTTTACCGGACCAAAGGGGGAAATCAGCGTCAACAGTCCTGCCGGTGTACCGATTGCGCCGCTCAAGACCATTTTGCCGATCGCTTCGGCAATCCTGCTGTTGCAGGGCATTGCCGAGACTATTCGCTGCGTGCTCTGTCTGAAAAACGGCAGCTGGCCGGCGCGTATGCACGATGTCGAGGAGATGGAGAAGGTGTTGATCGAACAGCACAAGCGCGAGGCCGCCAAGGCCGAGCGTGAGCTGGCCGCCAAGCGAGAGGAGGGCGCACAATGACAGATCCCCAGGTAGCCATGTTGATGATGGGGTCGTTCGTGGCCTCGATCCTGCTCGGATTTCCGATCTGCTTCACGCTGGTCGCGATGGGCGTCGGGTTCGGTTACTACGCTTACGCGACACCGACCTGGATGGACCATCCGCTGCAAAACACCATTTTTGACCTGCTCGTCAACCAAACCTATTCGGTTATGACCAACGATGTGCTGGTTGCCGTGCCGCTCTTCCTGTTTATGGGCTATATCGTTGAGCGGGCCAATATCGTCGAGCGCCTTTTTTTCAGCCTCAATATCGCCGCCCGGTTTATCCCCGGGGCGATGGCTGTTGCCGCGCTGATCACCTGTGCGATCTTCGCCACTGCCGTCGGTATCGTCGGCGCCGTGGTCACGCTGATGGGCTTGCTCGCCTTTCCGGCCCTGCTCAAAGCCGGCTACGATGAGAAGCTCTCGGCCGGTGTGGTCTGTGCCGGCGGCTGTCTCGGCATTCTGATACCGCCCAGCATCATGCTGATCGTCTATGGCGCCATCTCCGGCGTCTCGGTCGTCAGACTCTACGCCGGCGCATTGCTGCCCGGTTTCATGCTAGCCGGTATGTATATCATTTACGTAGTCATGCGGGCGACGCTCAACCCGAAACTGGCACCCAAACCACCAAAGGAGCAGACCGATATTCCAGCCAGGGAATTGTTCATGATGCTGCTGACCTCGGTCATTCCGTTGACCCTGCTGATCCTCGCGGTGCTCGGCTCAATCCTGTTCGGCTTGGCCACCCCGACCGAAGCCGCCTCGGTAGGCGCTTTCGGCAGCATCGCGCTGGCGGCCGGCTATCGTGAGCTGACCTGGCACAGACTGCGCGACTCGGTCTACCTGACGACCCGCACCTCGGCGATGGTCTGCTGGCTGTTTGTCGGTTCCTGGACGTTTTCCTCGGTTTTTTCCTATCTCGGCGGGCATAGCGTCATCGAGCATTTTGTCATCGGTCTCAACCTGCCGCCGGTGGCTTTTTTGATCCTAGCCCAGGTGATCATCTTCCTGCTCGGCTGGCCGCTGGAATGGAGCGAGATCATCATCATCTTCGTGCCGATCTTCCTGCCGCTGCTCGACGCCTTCGGCATCGATCCGCTGTTCTTCGGCATCCTCGTCGCGTTCAACCTGCAGACGTCCTTTCTGACACCGCCGATGGCCATGTCCTGCTATTACCTGAAAGGCATTGCTCCACCGCATATCCAGCTTACCGCGATTTTCCGGGGGTCGATGCCGTTTCTGGCGATCGTTATCCTGGCTATGATTCTGCTGTATAATTTCCAATTTTTGACTACCTGGCTGCCGGATCTGGTCTATGGCGGTGCCCGGTAAAGTGGGTGATAGATGACGAATGGAGGCGTTATGGAACCGGCGTTGATGGGGGCTGTGCAGGCGGCGCGCGAGATTCGCGAAGGACGGCTTAGTTCCGAAGAACTGGTGCGCTCCTGTCTGGCCCGGATCGACCAGCTCGAAGAGACGGTGCAGGCCTGGGCCTTCCTCGACCCGGAACTGGCCGTCAATCAGGCCGTCCAGGCCGATCAGGCCAAGCGGACCGGTCAGCGGCTCGGTCCGCTGCACGGCGTGCCGGTCGGAATCAAGGATATTTTCGATACGATGGACATGCCGACCGAAGACGGAACGGTCCTGCACCGGGGCCGGCAGCCGCTCTCCGATGCGACCGTAGTCAACCGGCTGCGGACGGCCGGTGCGGTGATCATGGGTAAGACGGTGACCACCGAGCTGGCGGTCTTTGCACCGGCAAAAACCCGTAACCCCCATGACCCGCAGCGAACACCGGGCGGTTCGTCGAGCGGCAGCGCCGCTGCCGTGGCCGCCGGCATGGTGCCGCTGGCGATTGGCACCCAGACTAACGGGTCGATGATCCGGCCGGCATCGTTTTGCGGCGTCTATGGCTACAAACCGACTTTTGGCCTGATTTCCCGGCACCTGGTGCTGCAGCAGTCCCGGCCGCTCGATCAGGTGGGGGTCTTTGCCCGCAGTATCGAAGATTGTGCCGTGCTAGCCGAAGCCATCATTGGCCATGACCCCAACGACCCCGATACCCGGTTGGCGGCCACGCCGCACCTGCTGCAAATCCAGTCCGAAGAACCGCCGGTGACGCCAAAACTGGCCCTGGTAAAGACCCCGGTTTGGGATCGGGCCGACGAGTCGACTCGCGCCGCTTTTGCCGAGCTGGCTGAGGCGCTCGGCGACAAAGTGGCCGAGATCGATCTGCCGGCTTCGTTCAACCATGCCCATGAGCAGCACCGTATCATCATGGAGGCCGACCTGGCCCGAAGTTTTGCCAAGGAATACGAGACCGGGCGGGAACAATTGAGCGGGGTGCTGCGGGAGATGATCGAGCGGGGGCAGCGGGAGTTGGCCGTTGCCTACAATAACGCGGTTGCCACCATTCCCGGCTACAACCAGGAGCTGGACAAGGTGTTCGAATGGCACGACGCGATCATCACGCCGGCGACCGTCGGTGAGGCGCCGCTGGGCCTGGATTCCACCGGGAGCCCGATGTTCTGCACCATCTGGACCCTCTGCGGCATGCCGGCGATCACCCTGCCGTTGCTGGTCGGCGAGCAGGGGCTGCCGCTCGGCGTGCAACTGGTCGGGCCGCGCGGCGACGACGCAGCCCTGCTGCGCACCGCCCGCTGGCTGGTTGAGGAGTTGAACGGTTAACGTGTACCAGGGAGAGACACGCATATGAGCAATATTATTACCGGCGGAATCGCCGTTCTGATGGCCGTCGTTTTCTTTCTTTATTACGCGGTCAGATTGCAATCCGTTGTCCTGTGGCTGATCATCGGCGTCAACCTTGCCGCACTGCTCTACGATTTCTATAAATCGGTCACCGTGGGCGAAGATCATATCTGAGCAATTGGTGCGAGCAGGCGATGCGGAAAAGCCCCGGCGGTTGTCTTTGACCGGTGCCGGCAGATGCCTGCCAAACAGTGAGGATAGCCTATGAAACCTGTCGTTCTGGTAACCAGAAAATTACCCGAAGCGGTCGAAGCCCGGTTGCGGCGGGACTATGAGCCGATTCTCAACCCCGCCGACGAGCTCTACGACGGCGATCGGATCATCAAGGAGGCGGCCGCTGCGGACGCTATCCTGCCCTGTCATACCGAGAAATTCACCGCCGCCGTCATTGAGCGGCTGCCTGAGCGGGTCAAGATCATCGCCAATTTCTCCGTCGGTTATGATCATGTCGACATCGCCGCCGCAAAAAAACGGGGACTGGTGGTGACCAACACGCCCGAGGTGCTCTCTGATGCCACCGCCGAGCTGACCATTCTGCTGATGCTCGGTGCCGCCCGGCGGGCCAGCGAGGGTGAGCGTTTGGTGCGCAACAGAGGGTGGCGGGACTGGAGTCCGAGTTTCATGGTCGGCGTGCAGATGACCGGCAGGCGGCTCGGCATCATCGGATTCGGCCGGGTCGGTCAGGTGGTCGCCCGGCGGGCTCGGGCGTTCGATATGGAGATCCACTACCATAATCGGCACCGGGTCGCCCCTGAGGTGGAAGAAGGGGCCATCTATCACGATACCCCTGAAGGGTTGCTACCGCACTGCGACTTTCTGGCACTGCATTGCGTCGCCTCGCCTCAGACGGAAAAGCTGCTTAACGCCGAGCGGATCGCGCTGCTGCCGGATGGGGCGATCGTCGTCAACGCCAGCCGCGGCGTGGTGGTCGACGACGAGGCGCTGATCGCCGCACTGAAGTCCGGCAAACTCAATGCAGCCGGCCTCGATGTCTTCAACAATGAACCCGATATCAATCCCGCCTACCGGGACCTGGATAATGTCTTCCTGATGCCGCATATCGGCAGCGCCACGAAAGAAACCCGCGACGCCATGGGCTTTCGTGCACTCGATAACCTGGATGCCTATTTCGGCGGAAAAGTGCCGAAAGACCGCGTCGCCTGATCAGGCGGTGGATCGGCGGAACGCGCGGCAGGTGATTGTCGACATCACCTGCCGTGTGCTGTCATGCGGGAAGAGGGCTGTCAGCCCACGGAAATCTGCGGTTCGGTAATCTCCAGCTGGTCAAAGAGGTATTCCATCCACGGGCAGCTGCTCTCGCCGGTACCGTATTGCTCGAGGTAGCTGCGGATCAAAGTCTTCTGCCGATCGCTGCTGGTTTCGTTCCAGCTGGCCGTAATTGCTTCAATGATTTCGGGTCGCATAGAATCCTCACTCTTCTTGTTCCGACAACCTTCCGACTTTTTTACAAAATCATGAGCTTTTTAGCAAGAGCTTAATTAGCGCTCCAGCGTTTTCAAGGTCCCCTTAGGTCGGTTCTCGGTACGGTGCGCCTGGTCTCACTCCAGTTCAACGGCCCAGTCGGCCAGCGGTGCAATCCCGTCGATAATTTCTTGTTCGTGCAAAAAAGCGGCAAAGCGGAGGTAGCGTGATCGATCCAGTGCGCCCGGCCGCAAGGCGAAGCGGGGCAGGGTGTCGCGCCAGGCTCGGCGATTGAGCTCGTCGTCGAGATCGCCCCGATCTTCGCCGATAAAGAGTCGCCAGCTGTCGTCGGGATGGTTGACCAGGTATTGAACACCCTCTTCGAGGGCATCGACAAAGGCCCGCAACTCCGGGCGGTCCAAATCGTCACGATTG
Organism: Desulfofustis glycolicus DSM 9705; assembly: GCF_900130015.1. Classification (GTDB taxonomy): domain Bacteria; phylum Desulfobacterota; class Desulfobulbia; order Desulfobulbales; family Desulfocapsaceae; genus Desulfofustis; species Desulfofustis glycolicus. The sequence continues at coordinate 78,133 of NZ_FQXS01000019.1, forward strand.
GCCACGACGATCAACTCGTCGTAGGCGGGGACGCCGAACTCCTCGACGAAAAAGGCCCGCCCCGGGTGTCCTTCGAGATCCAGCTGGTTGAGCTCGAAGTTGCGAAAAGCACCGATCACCCCGTCCACTTTGCCGGAAAGCAGGGACGGAGACAGCGAGAAGTTGACGTTGACCAGGTTGACATCACTCAGCTGCAGGCCGACCTGCTGGAGCATCACCGTAAGCAGCACCGTTTCAAAACCGCCGACCGAATAGCCCACCGTCTTGCCGCGCAGATCGGCGATATCGTCTATACCGCTGTCGGCCAGCACGACCAGGCTGTTGAGCGGGGTGGCGATGAGGGTGGCCACGCGGACCAGCGGTAGCCCCTGGTCGACCTGCATCTGGTGCTGGTGTTGGTAGGAGACGGCCAGATCGGCCTTGCCGGCGGCTACCAGTTTGGGCGGATCATTGGGGTTGGACGGGGCGATCAGCTGGACGTCAAGCCCGCGTTTGCTGAAAAAACCTTTCTCCTGAGCGACGAAGAGCGGGGCGTGATCGGGGTTGACGAACCAGTCCAGCAGGACGGTCAGTTTTTCCCGGTCCTGGCCGGCGGCTATGGCGGGCCAGAGCAGGCAGATGATGGCGATGATCAGCAGTCGTGGTTTATTCATGGGTAACTCCTTGGGTTGGTTGCCAGTAAATGAGTTTGTCGAGCAAATAATCGACGGAAAAATAGAGGACCAGGGAAACGGCGGAAAGCAGGGCTAGCGCGGCAAACATCACATCGACCTGCATCCGGGCATTGGCGTGCAGCATGTAGAAACCGAGACCGGCGCTGGAGCCGACCCACTCGCCGACTACGGCGCCGATCGGCGCGACGGCGGTGGCGACCCGTAAGCCTGAAGCAAAGGCCGGCAGCGCGGCCGGAATGACGATAAAACGCAGCACGTTGACCGGCCGGGCGCCCATGATCCGGGCCAGCTCGAGCAGGTCCCGGTTGGTGCGCCGCATTCCCTGGTAGAATGACGAGGCGACCGGGAAAAAGATGATCAACACGGCCATCGCGATTTTCGAGGCCATGCCGTATCCCAGCCAGAGCACGAGCAGCGGGGCCAGGGCAAAGACCGGCACCGCCTGGCTGATCACCAGCACCGGCAACAGCCAGCGCCTGAGCAGCGGTGCGATGATCATGACCAGCGCGCAGGAGGTGCCGAGCAGGGTGCCGACCAGCAGGCCGGCGACCATCTCGATGCCGGTGGTCTGCAGATGGTGCAGCAGGGTTGAACCGTTTGCGATGGCGGCCTGTAGCACCGGCCATGGCCCGGGAAGAATGTATGGGGGCGCTTTGGTTGCCAGTACCACCAATTGCCACAGCCCGATCAGGCCGGCAGCGATAATGATCAGGCGCCGGGCGGTAATCATGGCGCCTCGCTGAGCAGAATCTCGAGCAACGGTTCGTAATGACGGATGATCTCCGGGTCGCCGGGGCGCCGTGGCGGCGTGCCGGCCAAGTCGAGTTGGGTCTTGATGGCGACCGGTGTGCCGCCAAGCACGATGATCCGGTCGGCCATGCGAAGCGCCTCCATTACATCGTGGGTTACCAGCATTACGGTGGCGCCGGTCGTCAGGCGGCAGGAGAGATTTTGCAGCCGCATCCTGGTCAGGGCGTCCAGGGCCGAGAACGGCTCGTCCATCAGCATGATCGGCCGCTCTTCGAGCAGGGTGCGCAGCAGTGCGCCGCGCTGGCGCATACCGCCCGACAGGGCGGCGGGCAGTGCCTGCTCGTAGCCGGCCAGTCCGGCCTCGGCGATCAGCTCTCGGGCCCGTTCGGTATGGTCCCGATCGAGAGTGCCCCGCAGCCGGGCGCCGAGCAGCACGTTATCGAGCAGTGAAAACCAGGGGAGCAGCAGGTCGTCCTGGCCCATCCAGGCACAACGCACCGAAGCCGGCGGATCGGGATCGAAGCGCAACCTCCCGTCCAGATGACAATCGGCTGCCCCGGAAATGAGACGCAGCAGGGTCGACTTGCCGCAGCCGCTCGGACCGAGCAGGCAGGTGCAGCGGCCGGCGGCAACATTCATCGTCAGGCCGTCGAACAGGCGGCTGCCGTCACGAAAGGTCAGGGAAACAGCGTCGAGATGGATGGCCGACGGAATCATCGGCAGGACTCGGCCGGCCTGCAGGAGCGCCGCAATGCACGAGCGGCCGCAGCCGGATCGTCGGCGGCGACAATAGCCGAGACCACGGCGACGCCGTCAGCGCCGGCGGCCAGGATCGCGGCCGCGTTGGCGGCGTTGATGCCGCCGATCCCGACCAACGGGATGGTCGTGCGGGCACGAATAACGCCAATGCCGGCCAGCCCGAGCGGCGCCGAGTGATCCTGTTTGGTGGCGGTGGCAAAGACCGGGCTGATGCCGATGTAATCGGCGCCGGCCCGCTCGGCGGCGACGGCGTGTTCCACTGTCTCGGCGGAGATGCCGATGATCATCTGTTCTCCTGCCAGCCGGCGGGCCATATCGATCGGCAGGTCTTCCTGGCCGAGATGGACGCCGTCGGCGCCGACGGCCAGCGCGATATCGAGCCGATCGTTGATGATCAGGGGGATGCCCCGGGGGCGCAGCACGGAGATCAGGGTTCGGGCCTGTTCGAGAAACTCCCGGGTCGAGCACTGCTTTTCGCGTAGCTGCACGCAACTCACGCCGCCGGCAACGGCGGCGGCAACGATGTCGCCATGCGACCGGCCGCGGCTCAGGGACCGGTCCAGCACCAGGTAAAGCGAATAATCAATGCTCTTCATGATTCGTCGCTGATCCGGCAGCCCGCCTCCAACTCGTCCGGGCTGATCAGGTAGAGTGCGTCGAGCAGGGCGATCATGAAAGAGCCCGGCCCGCTGCTCGCAGCGCCGGCCTTTTCGCCCGCGAGACCGAAGAAGGCCAGTGCCGTTGCCGCCGCGCTGACCGGGTCGTCGTCGACGGCGGCAAAGGCACCGACCAGGGTCGAGGCGCTGCAGCCGGTGCCGGTGACAAAGGGCATCAGCGGATGCCCGTTGGCCACCCGGATGATGCGCCGGCCATCGGTCACCAGGTCGATCGGTCCGGTGATGGCCAGTGTGGTATCGAGGCTGCGGGCCAAGTCGGCGGCCCCGGCGGCGGCCTGGTCGACGCCGTGGGCGCTGTCGACTCCCTTGGTCTGGGCATCGGCGTCGCCAAGCGATAAAATTTCCGAGGCATTGCCCCTGACGATGCGCACCCGAGTCTGCGCCAGGATGGCCTTGGCCGCGTCGGTCCTCAGCCGAGTGGCGCCCGAGCCGACCGGGTCGAGCACGATCGGTGTGCCACGCCTGGTGGCCTCCTTGCCGGCCGTGATCATCGAGGCCAGCCAAGCATCACTCAATGTGCCGATATTGAGCACCAGCGCGCCGGCAAAGCCGACCATCTCCTCGACTTCGTTCTCGGCGTGCGCCATGACCGGCGAGGCGCCGGCCGCCAGCAATACGTTAGCGGTGTAGTTCATCACCACGAAATTGGTGATATTGTGAATAAGCGGTTTGTTTTCCTGGATTCTGCGCAGATTCTCTGCGGCCTGCTCACTGAAGTTCATAAACACCTCCCGGGGTCAGGCTTGACTTGTTGACTTGTTGCGCGCAACAAGTCAACAAGTCAAGCCTGACCCCGCTTTTTCAATAACGACGAGCAAGGGGAAGCCAAAAAGAAAACAACAAGACGGGAAAATGAGGCGAGATAAAGCGAAGAACGCTGCAATTCCCTACGCTGGTGTTAACCAGATCAGGTTCAATGGGTATTATCTCAGGCCCTCACGGCCACCCCTGCACGCAAAGCGGTTTATTCTCTTTTAGTACCCCAACCGCCGTTTGTCAATGGGGTCTCGATGGGGTCACGTTAATCGATGGGGTCAGGCTTGACTTGTTGACTTATTGCACGCAATAAGTCAACAAGTCAAGCCTGACCCCGCTTTTCCTTCTGACCCCGCTTTTCCCGCTTTCCCATGGCAAGAGAGACGGAAATGGGGTATCATCCGCGGCTATGTGTTGCAACTATTGAGGGGAAAAATAATGAAAAAACTTACCGGAATAGCACTCGTCATCGTGGTTGTCGTCATCCTCGCAGCCCCGTTGGTGAACGGGTTGCTCATGGAACGGGTTATCCGCGATGCCCACGATCAGGCCAATGCCCTGTATGCCGATTCGGGGTCCGACGTCACTCTGGAAATCGTTCGTTATCATCGGGGCTACCTGAAATCGGAGATCGAGTGGGTACTCAAGCTCGGTCAGCTCAGCACGGTCTACGGCATCGATGAGATACGGTTCATCGATCGGGCCAAGCACCGGTTGACCGGTATCGTCTCCGAAACGAGTCTGGAAAAAAATCACTGGTACGATGAGCTGGTAGCCGCCAACCAGGCCGGCGGTGATCCGCTGACCATCACCAGTCGTTATCATCTCAGTGGCGCCATCGAATCGACCATCGCGCTGGCATCGGTGGACATGGTTATCGAAGAGGAGCGCATCAGGATTGGGCCGGGCAACCTGGTCGTGACCAGCGACAGTTCTTTTGTCTCGTTTAAAACCACGGGGACATTGCAGGAGATAAACGCCGGAAATTTCTTTCATCTGACTGGAGTCCGCCTCACTTCGGATCTGGAAAAGATCTCCACCTATATCTGGGAGGGTGATTTCCTGCTGGAAATCGAGCAAGGGCGTATGGAGGAGCAGACTGAGACGGTTGGTTTCCAGGCGATGCGCGCCTCCTACCGGCTCGATTTCGACAAGAAGCAGCAGCTCATCGCCATTGACACCGAATTCAGTGCCGACGAGTTGAGTAACGCAGACCTGCCGATTAAGCGTCCACGGCTGCGCTTCGATGTTACCAACCTCGATGCCGCCGGTTACGAGCGCTATATGGAAGCCTACAGCGAGTTGGCCGGCAGTATGCTGAGCGATTTCGGAGCGCACGGGGACGATCACAACGAGGCCCTGAAAAACAAGGTGACCATGACCGGCATGCAGTTGCTGGCCGCCGGCGAGCAATTGCTGAAAAAGGATCTTCAAATCCGGGTAGCCGAGCTATCCGCCACCATGCCCGCCGGCGATATCAACGGCAACCTGACCTTCCGGCTGCGCGACGACCTGAGCTTCATGCAACTCGTGCCGCTGGCCAACGAGCCGTCCCTTGCTCTGCAGTTCTTTGATCTGGAGTCTGCCCTGACCATGCCGGCCACACTCATCGAAGATCCGGCACCGCTGACGGCACCGCTCCATCCGGCCATGTCCACCGGTTTTTTCGTGCGGGACGGCGATCTGCTGGTGCACCGGGCGGAGACTCGTGATGGCGCACTTTACCTCAACGGCGCTGAGGTGGTGCTTGACTGAAAGACGGAGTTGAAGCTCCGCACCCTGGTGCGGCCAGAGGCCGGCCGGGAATGACATTTTGTGAGGTAGCCCGAAAGCGTTTCTGCCATTCAGTCGGAGATGAGTCGGTTGTTCTTCGACCGAGCCAGGTCTACCAGCGTCTCGAGTCGGATCAGTCGCCGATCGTGTTCCCGCAATTCCCGGGCGACCTCGGAGAGCGTTTCGCCGGTCCTGGTGACTTTTTCGGTCAGCAGTAGCACCTCTTTCAAAGCCGTCATGACGTCTTTGATGGCCGTCATGGCGCGCCTCTTCTCAGTTCGGCAAGTGCCTGCTCGGCATCGAGCAACCCTTTGTCCAAGGCACTTTGTGCCTTTTTGGTGGCGGTACGCACTTCTGCGGCCAACGACAGCAGCAGATCTTCGTCTCGCTCCTGCTGCCTGTGCTGGCATCGGCGGCGAATCAACTCGGAAACGCTGATCCCTTCTCGTTTCGCTTCGCCGGTCAGAAACGCCTTGAATTGTGGGGTCCCCAAAATAGTAATTCGCTCAGTCTTAGCTGCAGTTGCCGTCATGGCTGTATCTCCTTGGTTGTTGGCGCTTGCTTATAATTACATTGTAATGATCATGTTAATGCTCATCAAGGGTAAATTGCCTCTTGTCATGAAAAACGTTTCTATCCGGTTGCTCCGGCCAGATTCTTCCTGGTGCTTTGCTGCGGCGCCTCTCCTTGTTCAACTCCGCTTTTTTCTTTGCAATTCCAGGTGGTCCCCGGTAGGCTTTAAGATGAGGTGGCCTTATGTTCATGGCTGCTTCCGATCGATACATCAATTCATTCATAGAGGCGCGGTGCCTGTCGGTTATCGTGCCTGCCAGGCTGGTCTATGCCGGTTTACGAATACGAAGCGCTGCTCGAAAACGGGAAGAAGAGCAAAGGGGTGGTCGATGCCGAAAGTGAGACCGCGGTACGTGTACGTTTGCGCGGTGAGGGGAAGTATCCGGTATCGATTCGGCTGACCAAGGCACGGATCGACCAGGCGGACGGCGGCGGGCTTGGCCGGCTGCACTTGTTCGAACGGGTCAAGCCGGTCGAGATTCACCTGTTCACCCGGCAGCTGGCCACCTTGATCGGCGCCGGAATTCCGCTTGATGCGGCGCTCGGCAGCATCGTCGAGCAGTGCGAGAACCCGGCCTTGAAGCGGGTCACGGTGCAGCTCAAGGAGTCGGTGAGCGAGGGCGAGCCGCTGAGCCGGGCGATGCAGCGTTTCAACCGGCTTTTTCCCAACATGTATATCAATATGGTGCGAGCCGGCGAGGCCTCGGGCGGGCTCGACCGGGTGTTGTCCCGGCTGGCCGATTTCAGCGAGAAGCAGGAAGCGCTCAAGGCGCGCCTGCGGGCGGCGTTGATCTATCCGCTGTTCATGGCCGTGATCGGGGCCGGCATCCTCTTTATCCTGATCACCTATATCGTACCCAATATTACCCGGGTATTCGATGAGATGGGCCAGGTCTTGCCGCTGCCCACGGTGGTGTTGATCGGCCTGAGCTCAATGCTGCGAGATTATTGGTGGCTGCTCGTGGTGGCGCTGCTTGGCACTTTTTTCGCTGGTAAAATGCTGGTTCGGCGGAAAACGGGCAAATCTATCTGGGATATGGTAAAATTAAGAGTTCCGGTATTCGGCCCGGTGGTGCGCAAGGCCGTGGTGGCGCGCTTTTCTTCGACCATGGAAAGCCTGCTCGGCAGCGGTGTGGAGATCATCCAGTCACTGGAGATCGTCAAGCGGATCATCGACAATACCCACGTTTCCGCGACGATTGACCGGGCCATCGAGGATATCAACAGGGGCAAGAGCATGGCCACCGCCTTGTCCGGTTCGGCCTGGTTCCCGCCGATGTTCGTGCAGATGGTCGCTGTCGGTGAGTCGAGTGGTCAACTCGAGGAGATGCTGGGCAAGGTGGCCGAAGCGAGCGAGCGCGACGTCGAGTCGGCGGTGCTCGGCATGACCTCGCTGATCGAGCCGGTGATGATCGTCTCGATGGGCGTTGCGGTCGGCTTTATCGTGTTGTCGATCCTACTGCCGATCTTCGAAATGAATCAGATGATCGGCTAACAGAAACTCGCTTCCTGGGCGGGCAATCGAACCGAACAATGCGCATCTTAATCATAACCGGTTTAGGAAACCGATTTTCATATACATAAGATCACGGGGTTTTTAACCCCGTTGAGAGGTAACCAGCCATGATGAGAATCTGCCGGTTGATGGTGACGATGACGGTCTGTGCGGTCCTCGGTATGCCCGGTTTGGTTTTTGCAGACCTGGCGCCCAATGGTGACTTCGGGCAAAACGGCATGGTCCTGACCAAACTTGGTCTCGGCAGCGACGAAGCGGCGGCGATAGCGGTGCAGGAGGATGGCCGGATTGTCGTCGCCGGCTCGACCGATACCGGTATCGATAGGGATATGGCCGTGGTGCGGTATCTGCCCAGCGGCGAGGTCGATCCCGATTTTCTCTTTTCGGCAGGCCGCCTGATCGGCCCGGAACTCGGTGATGATGGTGTCAAGGCTCTGACGGTGCTGGACGACGGCACACTGATCCTGGCCGGATTTATCACCGAATATGACCGTACATCGGCGGTGCTGGTCAAGCTTCTGGCCAACGGGCAGCTCGATTACCGCTTCGGTGAGCAGGGTGTTGCCGTTGCCCCGGTCGGCGGAGTGGATACGCAGTTTCAGGATATCCACCTGATGACCGACGGGAAGATCGCCGCCGTCGGTTCCGTCGTATCCGGCGAGACCGCCCAGCCGCTGGTTGCACGCTTTTCACCGGACGGTTCGCCAGATCAGGAGTTCGGCGATGGTGGTCTGCAACGCGTCGAGACGGTTTCCGGAGTTCTGCACGCGGTGACGGCGGACGATGCCGGCAACCTGCTGGCCTGCGGCTTTGCCACGGATGACGGGCAGAGAAACGGCTTGCTGCTGCTTCGTCTGACTAACGGACAGCCGGACGCCACGTTTGGTAGCGAGGGCATGGTCGTTGTCTTTAACAGCGAGGAACAGATCATCGGCCACGATCTGGCGCTGCAGCAGGACGGCTCTCTGGTGATCGCCGGTGAGGTGGGTGCGGTTGATGGCCGGTGGAGCGTTCTGATCGGCCGGTTTTCCGCCGACGGCCAGCCGGACCTAACCTTATCCGACGATGGGCTGCTCGTCCATGACCTCGGCCAGGATAGCGCCGCTTATGCGGTTGCCGTAATGCCCGACAATACCGTAGTTGCGGCCGGATATCGCCAACTCGAAGGTGAAAAGGACACGATTATTCTGACCTTTGATACCAGTCTCGCGCTGCTGGCGACGCCTGAGTCGCCCACGGCTCCCAAGGATGAGACACCGATTGTCGTCTCTCAGTTGGCAGTGGAGGAGGGCGCCTTTTCCGAAGCAGCGGCCCTCTCCGCTCGCTCTCCGCAACAGGCCGATCTGTTGACCACCGCGGTCGCAGGCAGCGACGAGGTCAGCTATGCGATCACTGCCCAGGCCGATGGCACCGTCTACACGGCCGGCTCCTCCGGCACCGAAGGCGAAACGGCCATCATGGTTGCCGGTTATGCCGCCGCAGACGATCAGACCGCCGACGATGCCCGGGAGACGGCACCGGTCTATTCCACCTATTATGCCATCGAGACCACACCGATCACCGTTATCACACGGGTCGGCGCGCTGACCGGCGGTGCCATCACCCAATTGGCAGTCGATACCGAAACGTGCATTGCCGTCTGCCAGGCCGCCTGCCCCGAAGACGGGACAACAGACTCCGGCACCGACGCCGGGACTGATGCCGGAACGGACAGCGATCCCACTGTCGATGATGATACCGATCCCGGTACCGAGTCGACAACCGAGACTGTCAGTTGCGCCGATGCTTGTGTCGAGAGTTGTGCGATCCCAACGGTAACGCAGCGCGGCGTGGTCTATTCGGTCACGCCCGGCCCTGTCTACACCGATGGGGACGCCACGTCGGATGGTGAAGATAGTGGCGGAGACGATGATGGAGATGGCGTCGATGCCGGTGACACTTCCGGCGATGATCAGGATGGTGGAGACGCAACAGGGGACCTGACCGACGCCAATCCACTTGGTTCCGGCAACCTGCTGTTGTTCGACGATTACCTGGTCAAGAAAGGGCAGACCGAGGACGGTAGCGGTGCTGGCGTCTTTACCAGCGAGATCGAGCAGGTCAATCCGCAGACCGTCTACTACGTCCGCGCCTATGCTGTGCTGTCCGACGGATCGGTTATCTACGGCAACGAGCTGTTTTTCAAGACCGACGACGCCTGTTTTATCGCCACGGCGGCCTTCGGTTCGATCGATCATGTCGCGGTCAGGGCGCTGCGCCTGTTTCGGGATCGCTACCTCAAGCCCTTTGCCTGGGGACAGTCCCTGATTACTGTTTACTACCAAGTCTCGCCGCCGCTTGCCGAGTTGGTCGCCGCCATACCGCTGCTGCGCCTTGCCGCACTATGGCTGCTGCTGCCGCTGGCGGCCGGCGCGCTGCTGCTTGTATATCTGCCGGTGGTCGGGCCGTATCTGCTCGTTGCCTGGTGGCTGCATCGTTCCTATCAACCCGCACGCAATCGTGTGCGCATCTGGATGCCATGAAAGAAAGCGTTAAAAAAGAGTGTTCCCGGTTTCACCGCCGGTTGTTGGTCGGGCCCTCGAAGGGTTTTACCCTGATCGAGTTGCTGGTGGTGCTGATCATCATCGGCATCCTGGCCGGCTATGTCGGACCAAAGATCATGGGCCGGCCGGAAGAGGCGCGGCGGACCAAAGCGGCGCTGCAGATCGGCGGACTGGAGACCGGTTTGAAGATGTACAAACTCGATAACAGTGTCTACCCGACCACCGAACAGGGACTCCAGGCCCTGGTCGAACCGCCATCCAGCGGCAGACTGCCGCCGAAATGGCGCGACGGCGGCTACCTCGACGCGCGACGGGTACCCAAGGACCCGTGGGGGAACGATTTCGTCTATCTCAGCCCCGGTCTCAACGGCGATTTCGACCTCAGCTCCTACGGGGCGGACGGGGTGGCCGGCGGCGAGGGGGATAACGCCGACATCAACAACTGGGAGTTGGAATAACCCGCTTTGCCGATCTTGTTGCATCCCGGCCACGCCGACAGCGCAGATGATTGCCGGCGAGGCTTTACGTTGATCGAGCTGATGGTCGTGTTGGTGTTGTTGTCGATCATGCTGGCCTTTTCCATCCCGCGCTTCCGGGCTACGATTCTCGACGACCCTCTCAAAAAGGCGGCCCGCCAGCTGATCACCCTGATCCGAGAGGCGCGGCAGCGCGCCGCCGTCAGTGATCTCGGCTGCTATCTCGAGCTTGACATCGAAGGTGGAGCGATCAAGCTGTTCTGCCCCGTTCCGACCCGAACCACCGAGGGGGAAGAGACAGACGGGGATGCAGACGATACCGAGGACGGGCCGGTTTTGTCGATCACCGTGTCGGAACCGGTGGCGATCGAATCCATCTTCGCTGCCGACGATGAACGGGTGACGACCGGAACAGCGGTCCTCTGGATCAATCGGCGCGGCCTGATGGAGCCGTCGATCATCAATCTGAGCGACGGCGACGAGGCCGTCGGCTTGCGGGTTTCGCCGTTTCTGCCGGCGGTTGAGGTGACCGACCAGGTCATCGTTCCGGACGACAGGGAGTTCCAATGAGCCGCGGCTGTACCCTGCCGAACAGAGGGTTCACCTTGCTCGAGGTGATGGTGGCCATCGCCATCCTGGCCATTGCCTTGACCACCTTGCTCGGCAGTCAGAGCCAGAGCATGCTGGCCGCCGAGCAGGCCGATTTTTCTGCCCGATCGGCGTTGCTGGCCCGCGTGAAATTAGCAGAAATCATTGCCGAAGATGACCTGCCGGCCGTCTCTTCCGGCGACTTCGGCGAGCAGTTTCCCGGCTATAGCTGGGACGTGGAAATCGATGATCTCGACGTCGGCGACACGGAGTTGCTGGCCGATACCACAGGGCAGCTGCGGCGCATCGCGGTGACGGTGCAGCGGACGGACGATAACCGGATCTTTACCTTGCAGCGCGTTGTCGTCAAAGGCGGGCGGCTATGAGAAGCGGCGCCATCGGCCGGCCAACCGGCTTTACGCTGCTCGAGGTGCTGATTGCCATCAGCCTGTTTGCCATTGCCGTCTCCATCGTTTACGCTCTCTACGGGGCGATGATCTCCGTGGTTGATCGGGTCGAAGAGAAGATGGCGCACAACGATCGGATCCAGGTGGCCCTGGAGCGGATCAACCACGATCTGGCGGGTCTGTATCGCGGCGAACGCGGCTATCTGATCGGCCGATCCATCGATTACCGAGGTGACGAGCCGTTTCTCGAATTTCTGTCGACCACCCGGCTCGTGTTCGATCCCTCGCAACCGCCGCTGCCGTTGACCCTGATTCGTTTTTATCTACAGGACGATGATGAGGACACGGCTGTTTTGCTCCGATCGGAATCGCCGATCCTACCGGGCCAGGATGAATATGATGACGTTGAAGGTGTCAAGACAGTGCTGTGCCGGGGGCTTGGCGATGTCGAGGTTAGCTATTTCCGGGGCATGGAAGAGCGAGACGAATGGGACAGCAGTTCCGGTACCGCCGAGCAGCAGGAAAAAGACGAACGGTTCCCGGAGATGGTCAAGCTGGAACTGGTCTTTGCCGACCCGGCCGGCGAGGGGGTCGAGGGTGAGCGCTACCCGGCCGCGGTCTATCTGCGCCCGGCGCAGCTGACCTTCGAGGGGACGTAAGATGGTCGGCCGTTCCGCGCTGACATATCCGCCCCGAAGCAACCGGGGGATCGCGCTGCTGCTCGTCGTTTCGGTGATCAGTCTGCTGACGGTTGTTATCGTCCAGTTCGGGCGGTCGATGCGCACTGCCCTGGTCGAGTCGTCCCATTATCAGGATCGCGCCGTGCTCGCAGCGGCCGTCCAGTCCGGCACCGATATCGGCATCGCGGTGCTGCGGGCCGACCGGGTGGGCGGTGAGGTCGATTCGCTCCTCGAGCCGTGGGCCCTGATCGGTGCGGAATCGCTGACCATCCTCGGCGGCGATACCGAGTTGCAGTTGACCATTGAAAACCTCGACGGCCGATTACCGATCAACGGCCTCGTGCCTTCCGGCGGCGGTGGTGAAGGGCAGGGGAGCACGCCGGAGCACTTGCGCGACATGCTGCAGCGGCTGCTGCTCAGCGGTCGCTTTGCCATCGAGGACGAAGGCCAGGCCCGGGAAATCGTCGACAGCCTGGTTGACTGGCTGGACAGCGATGACAACGAGTCACCTTATGGGGCAGAAAGCAGTTACTACGAGTCGCTGGAGAAACCTTACGGGGCCGCCAACACCGAAGTCGAATTCATCGACGAGTTGCTGTTGGTCAAAGGAATCACCGCCGAGCTGCTCTACGGAAATGATGAAATGAGCGCGCTGGCAGAGTATATTACAGTGCATGGTGACGGCCGGCAGATTAATATCAATACCGCCCCGGTCGAGCTACTGCTCGCCCTGGACGAGCGCCTCGGCGATATGGAGGCGGAACTGATCGAGGCCTTCCGGCGAGAGCCGGAAAACGAAGAACTTTTGGCCGATGTCTCCTGGTACCAAACGATACCCGGCTGGCCTGGAGATATCGTCCTCGATCAGCAATTGTTGACGACCGGCGGCAGCTTTTTCCGGATCATCTCCGAGGCCGTCTACCGGGATGCGCGGATGATAGCCGAGACGGTCATCCGGCGAGAAAACGAGCAGGAAATGGAAATTCTCTCTTTCAGGATCGACTAATTCATGGCCGACACATCGATACTGGCTCTCGATATCAGCGATGACGCTGTTGGTGGTGTGCTCTACAGCGAAGGCAAGCGCTCGGCGCCGGCGATCCTGGCAACGCATTTCCGGCAGCTTAATGGTGATACCGACCTGGGGACGGCCCTGGCCGAAGTGCTCGACCGTTGCGGGGCACGCGGCAAACGGTGCCTGGTATCCTTCGGCGCGTCGCATTTTCATTACCGCCTGTTGCACCTGCCGTTTAGCGATCAGAAAAAGGTGCGCAGCGTCCTGCCCTACGAGCTTGAAGACAGCAGCTCCACCAGCGACGAAGATTTCGTCTTCGACTGCTTGCTCGAAGCCGCTGAAGACGGGGGTACCGATGTCGTCGCGGTCCTGGTCAAGAAAGAGACGATGCGCACCTGGCTCGATCTGCTGCTTACCCACGGCCTCGACCCGGAACTGGTCACGGTAACCGGCATTCCCGCAGCACAGCTGATCTGCCGTAAACACCAGACCGCCCCGGACGACGGCGTCCTGCTCCACCTAACCTCCCATCGCTCGCTGCTGATCCTGCTGCAAAAACGCACCATCCGCGCCATCCGGATCTTGGGGTCAGGCTTGGGAGCAACCAAGGGGTCAGGCTTGACAAGTGGACTTTCTCAAGGAGAAAGTCCACTTGTCAAGCCTGACCCCGCTTTTCCATCCGCCGCCAAACGCCTAGCCATCGACATCGCCAACACCCTGCTAGCGCTCCAGGTCCCTGATACACAGCGACGCGAACCGTCGATCGGCTTGATCGGTTCGACACCCGCCCAGCAGCAACTGCGCTATGTCCTCGCCCAGGAACTCCAAGCCGATGTCTTCGACACCGCCTGGCTGCCCTTTGTCGAGATCGACAATCAGAATAAACTGGACGGCCCGTGGCCGCAGGGGTCCCTCGATCAGGCCCTGGCGCTCGCCTGTTGCCTGCCGAAAGATCGGGAGCGGCTCAATCTGAGGACCGGCGAGTTTGCCCGGCAGGGCGGCGGGCTGTCGCGACCGCTTAAGTTCGGAGCGCTGGCTGTGGCGGCGCTGCTCTGCGTGGCCGTCTTCTCCCAGGTATTTGACTATCAGACCAAAAAGCAGCAACTGGCAGAGCAGACCAAGCTCATCGCCTCGCTCTACGAGGCGACGCTGCCCGACGCCCGCCCCGGCCCCGATCCTCTCAAGGAGCTGCAGGTCAAAGTCAATGAACTGAGGGAGACGGCTACTATCGGCACCGGGCATGACCCTTCGGTGAGCATTGTCAAACTGCTCGCCGATATCTCCGGGCGGATCGAGCCGTCGCTGAAGGTCTCGTTCGAGCGCTTTGTCTATGACCGCAAGACCATCAGGATTCGTGGCCTCACCGACACCTTCAACACCGTCGACGTGATGAAGCAGGCGCTGGAGCAATCGCCGCTCTACTCGGAGGTCAGCATCGGTTCGGCCAATATGTCGCAAAAGGAGCAGCTCGTTCGCTTCGAACTCAAACTCGACCTCAACGTGCTCTGATGACCGGCTCGATTCGCGCTCAGCTGTCCCGTCTCCGACTGAAGAGCGGTTTTAACCGCCTGGAGAAACGGGAGAAATGGTTCTTGCTGGCCGGTATCGTGTTCGTCGCCGGGTTCATCATTATCCAGGGTATTATCGTGCCCTATCTCGGCGCCCGGTCGGCACTGGAGAGTTCGCTGGCCAGAAAGAAACAGGAAGCGCTCGATATGGCCCTGCTGCAACAGGACTACCGGGAACTCAAGATTCGCCAGGGCGGCATCACCCGGCAGATCGAGCAGCGTCCCGCCTCGTTCAGCCTGTTCAGCTACCTCGAAACCAAGGCCTCCGAGGCCGGCATCAGGGACCGAGTAACCTCGATGAAACCGTCGACCAAGGAATTCGAGGATGGTTTCCGAGAGTCCGCTGTCGAGATGGAAATAGACATGGTAACCCTGGAACGACTGGTTGATTTTATGACCCGGGTGGAATCGGTGGAAAACGTCGTCGTCACCAAACGAATTGCCATCCAGCAAAGCAGCCAGCAGCCAGACCTGCTGGACGTTGTCGTAACGATCGTAACCTGGGGTCAGGCTTGACTTGTTGACAAATTGCACGCAATTTGTCAACAAGTCAAGCCTGACCCCGCTTTTCTCGCTTTTTGAAATAGTATGAACAAACCAACCGCAACAAAAACCTCCTTCATCATCCCAATCAGCACGCTGCTGATCATCACCCTGCTGTGCATCGGGGCGGTGGAGGGCTTTTACTATCTTCTCGATACCTCTATACGCCCAAAAGAGCACCTAACCGTAGAACAACCGGCACCGGAGCAACCAACACCACAAAGCCAGCCACCGACCGGGCCCACCACCACTGAATTAGAACAAACCCCGATCGATCCCGACATCTCGGTCATCACCAGCCGCAACCTGTTTGGCTCGCGAGTAGGCGATGGTCCCAATCCTCAGCAGCAGGACCCGCTTGAGGGTATGGAACTCTCGTCACTCGATGTGGTCCTGATGGGCACGGTAACAGCCGGTATCGAAGAGGACCAACGGGCCATCATCTACGATAAAACCAATGGCCGGCAGGACCTCTACCAGCAGGGTGATTATATACAGCAGGCGGCTGTCAAAGATATCATGCGCGGCAAGGTCATCCTCAATATCGACGGCAGAGACGAGATGCTCGATATCTCCCAGGCGCGCCAGGTTAACGTACCTCCCCCGGAGCCGCCGGTGATGCCGGTCACCACCATCGAGGAGGTGATCGGCCGTCCTGTCGGCTCCGAGCCTGCAGCCGTTGAACAGCCGCCGCAACCTCAGGTCGTCAAACCGACTACCGGGTCAAGAGTCATCATCCCCCGCAAGGGCAGTACGCAACTGCTTCGCCCGATCCGCAAATAGTTTGTCAGGGGATGATTGGCTCCCGTACGGTATTGAACGATGCAAAATTAATGACATTATTTGCTGGTGGCCCGATATTTCAAGGAAATTCAGCCAGAGAATTACAAAAAAGTACTTGACTGGAGCAGTGTGGTTAGGTAGCCTTGCCAGAAGAATGATACATGCAGTATGTGGTCCGGCAGATAAAATCACTTGAGGAGTGAGAGATGAAGAAAATCATGAAAAAAGCGGCCGCCCTGGCAGCGGTTATCTCGCTGGCAACGGCCCCGATGGCATTTGCCGGTGGCAGCGTTGGTTACGGCGATATCTCCGTGTATAAAAACGAGACGCTGGCCGGCAAGCTGAGCGGCCAGAACCCGGTGGAAGACGGGGCACTGCTGGTCTGTGACGGCAAGTGCATGCTCAAGTCGGAAGGGATCTCGCTGGTAGCTAAGGATCAGTCGAAAATGGCAGTTACCAATGACGACAGCACCTTCAACTTGTATGTCCAGGAAGGCAGTGTCGATTACGTCATTACCAGCAACGCCCGCAAGATCGCCTTCTATACCCCCCAGGGCACTTACACCGTTGCCGAAGTCGTTTTCAACGCCGACAGTAATCCGGTTGTGAAAGGGTCGGTCGTGGTTGATGCTTCCGGCAAGACAGAGATCTCCGTCACCGAGGGGCGCATGGTCTTCGCCACAGCCGATGGCATGAAAACCGTCGATGCCGATCATAAAATCGTACTGGCAGTGGCACCGGGCAGCCAGGATGGTGACTCGACCTTGGGACTGATCCTGCTTGGCGGCGGCGCTTTGGCCACTGCTTTGCTGATCGCCAATGACAGTGGCGATTCCGGCGGTGGCGCTCCGGGACCGGCCCCGACCCCGACGCCAACACCGACTCCTTCACCGACGGTGAAAAAAACCAAAACCACAACGGCCAGCCCGAGCTCCTGATTATCGGCCAGCCCGAGTTCCTGGTTGGCTCGTTGTTGAACACCATGAAGGGTTATCCTGATTCTTGTGCGGGGTAACCCTTTTTATGTTTTAATCGTATCGTCAACTCCGGTTCATCAGCCGCCGACCCGATGATCAATCCTTGATCCGCGTGGTTTCAGCGGCCCGATCACGAGATCATTACAGTATGAAACGAAGTCTTTTGTTGTTCTGTTGCTTGGTGACCGCTGTCGTTTTATCGGCCTGCGGTGGTGAAGAACGCTTTAAAGAAACAACAAGCTTGGAGCAATTCCGCGAGTCATCAGAGTTCCAGAAAGAGGAAGAGGCAAAGACCAAGATCAAGGCCTCCGAAGCACCGCCCGTGATCAAGGCCGGACCGGAAGGCGGCGATTATCTGCTTGGCCCCGGCGATCTGCTGTCTATCAAGGTGTTTGAGTCCGAAGAGTTGCACACCGAGGTGCGGGTTTCCTCGCGCGGTATTGTCAACCTCCCCTTGCTCAAGGACGTCAATGTCCTGAACATGACCGCCGCCGAAGCGGAGCAGAAAATCGAGGACCTGTACCGGGAAAACTACCTGCACGACCCCCATGTCTCCATTTATATCAAGGAGCACATGAGCAAGCAGATCACCCTGGTCGGTGCCGTCGGTAAACCGGGAACCTACGAATATGTTTCCCGGCGCCGCCTGCTCGACGTGCTTGCCATGGGCAGCGGCCTGGCCGACAATGCCGGCTCGATCGCCTATATCACGAGAGAGGATCCTCGGAGTGGCGAGAGCGCTTACTATATGGTCGATCTCGACGATCTGGTAAAAAACGGCAACATGGCCTACAACTACCCGATTCTCGGCAGTGACGTCATCTTCGTCCCCGAGTCGGGCAATTGCTTCGTCGACGGCGCCGTGCGCAAACCGGGCACCTACCCGATCACCAGCAATATGACTATCACCGAAGCCATCTCGCTGGCCGGCGGCCTGGCCGGCTGGGCCGATGACGACAAGATCAAGCTGATCCGTTATATGGGACGGGGCCAGGAGCGGCAGGTAGTCAGTCTCAGTTATACCGATCTGCAGGCCGGTGTCGGTGATACGTTGATGCTGAAGGATCAGGACATCATCTATGCTGAATCGAGTGCCAGTGGTAAATTGTTTTCCGGCGCCGGTTTTACCCTTGGTTTCATGGGTACCGGAGTCAGTTTCAGGAATCCGGGCAACTAGGCGCACACGTCCCTTACCCACTTGAAGCTCGTGAACAACCTCAGAGCAAAACTCCAGACACTCGTCTGGTTGCTGTTGTGCACCATTGTCGGCACCATCCCGCTCCTGTTCGGGGCGGTGCACCCGATCGTGCTGGGTAGCTATGTCTTGCTGATCCTGGTCGTCCTCGGTGGCTGGCTGGTCTTTACCGCCGAACCCGGCGAGCTGTGTATCGGCAATTTCTGGAGCATCGTGCCGCTCATCCTGATCGTCTGGCTGGTGATCCAGGCTCTCCCGCTACCCCTGTCTTGGGTCGAGATCATCTCGCCCCAGCGAGCTGATCGGATAATTAAAGTAAACGAACTGGCCGGTATCGATATCAGGTTCCTGCCGCTCAGCGAGAACGGCCCGGTCGGACTGTACCGCTCCTTCCTGCTGCTGGCATTGCTCGTATTGTATTACAGTGTCAGATCGATGATCCGGCAGAACCGCCGGGTGTTTCGCTGGCTGCTCTACAGCATGATTGGTGTCGGCCTGATCGAGGCGATCTACGGGCTGATGCAGTTCATCAACCCGTCGATCGGCATGCTCTGGCTGGATATCCCCGGGCGGGCGGCGCACGGCACCATTATCTATAAAAATCAGTTTGCCTCGCTGCTCAACATGATCTGGCCGTTGGCGGTGGCCGGGTTTGCCGCCCACTTCGCCGGCCGAAGCGAAGAAAAGGGCGGGCAGCAGCTGTCCCGCAAGATGCGAATGCAGCGACGCTTCCTGAGCGTTTCTCGCACCGAGGCCATTTTATTTTTCGCCGCCACCGTGCCGATGCTGCTTGCGGTCTTGTTTTCCCTGTCCCGTGGCGGTATCCTGGCTATGACGCTGGTTGCCTTATTGTTGATCGTGTTGTTGCCATTCACCGTGAAAAAGAAGATCATCTTCGTCGCGCTTTTTCTGGCCGTGCTCGGCGGTTACGGCAGCCTGCTCGGGCTGGACACCATTGTTTCACGGTTCGGCTCCATCGGCGGCTCCGGTGGAACGCGGCTCGAGCTCTACCTGGCCTCGCTGCCCATCTTGTTTGACCACTGGCTGGCCGGGATCGGTCTGGAGTCGTACACCCTGCTTTCCCCGGTGTACCTGAAGGGGTTTCCGGCAAACATCCATTTCGACCGGGCGCATAACGAATACCTGGAACTGACACTGGAATTGGGTATCCCGATGGCGATCCTGCTGTTTTGCTGGCTGGTCGCCGGTCTGATCAGGGTTGCCGGCAAACTGAGAACCCCGGCCCTCCGTTCCGCCGAGGAGCGCAGCCGGTGCATCGTCGTTGTCGCCGCCTTCTGCGGGGTGATCGGCTTTCTCGCTCACGGCCTGGTCGATTTCGGCTGGCGGCTGCCGGCCAACCTCGTCTATGCCGTAACCCTGTTGGCAATGATTGATGCCGCGGCCACCCCGGAGAAAAAGGGAACTGATGAACCAGTCACCTTTTTCTCTCCCGAGAAGCGGGGAGAAACCCCATGACCTGCCACATAACAGACTTCATAGATATGCACTGCCATATCCTGCCAGGCGTAGACGACGGCCCGGCCGATCTGGCCCAGAGCACCACCCTGGCCCAGATCTACACGCAGGCCGGAATCGCTGCGGTCGTTGCCACGCCCCATTTCCTACCGGGCACCTCCTGGGCCACCCCCGCCGCCACCGTCCATCGATTGGTCGATGAACTCCAGCACCACTTAAATCAGCTGTCTATCCCGCTGCGCGTCATGGCGGGCATGGAGATTGCCTTCCACCGCAAACTGGAACAACGGCTCCGGGCCGGCGACGTATTACCGCTGGCCGATTCCTCCTACTACCTGATAGAACCCGCTTTCCAGGGCGATCAGGGGGAATGCGTAAGCCTCCTCACCGCACTCCAACTGGACGGTTTCCACTTTATCCTCGCTCACCCGGAGCGAATCGAGGGCTTTCAGCAGAGCCCGCACCTGCTCGGGCAACTGGCCGAGCAGGGCGTCCTGTTGCAGGTCAACACCGGCAGTCTGCTCGGGCGGTTCGGCTCAACGTGTCACAGAATCGCCGCCGAACTCAAAGAACAGGGGCACCTGCACTTTCTTGCTTCCGATGCCCATGATGCCGCGCGCCGCGGACCACTAACCGCCACCGACTGGCAGCAGATTCTTGAGCTGCCTGGTGGCCCGGAATTGTTGCACCGCTGTTGCCAAAACAGCGCCCGCTTGATCTTCGCAACCGACGACCAGGCACCGCATGACCCATCACTTTTCAGGAACCAGCAGCCATGAAAGAGAAGCGCTCCCTCAACGACCAGGATATGGACCAACCCAATGATCGCCACATGGTGGTTCGAGACCATACTCAACACGCCAACTACCTGCCGAGCACCGAGGTCCGTGAAGTAGCCCCCGAATTTCGCGACGAGATCGACCTGCGCGACCTGATCGACACCCTGATCCGCCGCAAATCGGTGGTGCTGATCACGCTGCTGGCCTGTTTCTCCCTGGTCGCCCTCTATACCTTCACGGTTACCCCGCAGTTCAAGGCCAAAGGCGTGCTCCGCGTCTCCGCCCAGGACGACAAGCTAACTAAATTCGAGAATGTCGAGTCCTCAGCCTTAAAAACCATGGAATTTCAGCAGACCCAGGTCAAACTGCTGCAAAGCGAGCAGCTCGCTTCCCGGGTGATTGACCGGATGGACCTGATCAACAACCCGGACTTCAACAGCCAGGCCCGCTCCGGTTCCGGTGAAGCCCATGCCCAGGGTGTATTCGACACCATCAAGTCGTTCATACGACCCGAAGAGAATACCGACACCTTCAACCTGCTCGACGAAGATGCCCGGAATCGGATCGTCGTCGATCGCACCTTGACTAAATTTTCCAACGTTTTCACCGTCAGTCCGGTTCGTAACAGCGAACTCATCGAAATCAGCTTCGCCTCGGTGTCCCCGGCCCTGTCGGCCGATGTGGCCAATGCGGCGATGGACGAGTTCATCAACATGCACATGGACTCGCGGCTGCGCAGCTCCCAGGATGCCGGTAAATTCTTGCAAAAACAGATCGAAGCGGTCCAGATCAAGCTGGAGCAGTCCGAGATAGCGCTACAAGAGTTCGCCCGCAAGATTGGCGTGGTGTCTCTTGACTCGAAAACCAACCTGGTCACCCGGCAGCTCGAGGAACTCAACGAGGCGCTGGCCAAGGCCCGTTCGCACCGCATTACCCAGGAGGCCAAATATCAGCAGATTCTCACCGCCGATACGAGAAACCTCAACCAGATGGTGGAGAACGAGCTGATCCAGAACCTGAAGAACCAATACGCCACGTTGGAAGCGGAATACCAGGATCTGGGCAAGACCTTTAAGCCAGCCTATCCGAAGATGCAGCAGCTCAAAGCGCGTATGGATCAAGTCCAGGAAAGCATCTATAAAGAGCAGCAGGCCATTATCGACTCGATCAAAAACGACTATGAAACGGCCCTGAAAACCGAACAATACCTGGCCGAGCGCACCGAGGAACAGAAACAGCGGGCCATGGACCAGGAAGAAAAGGCCACCCAGTACAAGATTCTCGAACGCGAGGTGGCCACCAACAAGGGCATTTACAACAGCCTGTTGGAGCGAGCCAAGGAGATCGAAGCCACCGTCGGCGCACTGGTCACCAATATCCAGGTTGTCGATTATGCCCGGCCGCCCCTTTATCCATTCAAACCCCGGGTGGCACTGAACCTGGCGCTCGGCCTGGCCATCGGACTGCTCGGAGGGGTCGGTCTGGCTTTTGTCTTCGAATTTTTCGACAATACCATCAAAAACCCCGATGAGATGAGCGAGCGCTTCGGCATCCCGGTACTCGGGCTGGTCCCCTATGATAAACAGGCCGTCGACGACCGCAGCAACATGGCCCTGAAGTTCTACGCCGAACCGCGCTCTCCGGTGGCCGAAGCCTTCCGCACGACCATGACCTCGGTGCGCCTATCGGTGGCCGATGATCCGCCCAAGACCATCCTGTTCACCAGCATTCTGCCCGGCGCCGGAAAAAGTTCACTTTCGTCAAACTCCTGCCTCTCTTACTTAAGTGAAGATGAGCGCTGTCTGCTGATCGATGCCGACCTGCGCAAACCAAGTCTGCATCAAATCTTCAAGCAAGGCATGAAGGGAAAAGGCCTCTCCTCGGTACTCAGCGGCATGGCCAAACTCTCCGAAGTCGTCCATAAAACCGATTATCCGGGTCTTGATTTCATCAGCAGCGGCCCGCTCCCCCCGAACCCGGCCGAACTGCTCTCTTCCAAGCGGATGCGGCAGCTGCTGCAAGTGGCCGCCGGCCATTACGACCGCGTCGTTATCGACGGCCCGCCGTACCAGGGCTTTGCCGAAATTCTTGTCCTCGCCCACATGGTGGATGGGGTCATCCTGATCTCGGTGGAAGGCGATACGCCACGAGAAGGCGTCAAGCATTTCCGGCGGGCGCTGAGTAACGTCGGCGGCCGGATACTCGGCACCATCATCAATAAAGCAGGACGAAAGAAGGGGTACAGCTCCTACGGCAGCTACAAGTACTACTCTTATAACTACAACTACGGCAAACAACAGGACGAGGAATAGACCACTGTGGCGGTTCCCTGGCATCCATATCGGAAAAGTTTCCTCTTCCTGCTGCTGCTGATCGTAGCCGTCGCCCAACTGCGCTTTGGTGTCCAGGAGCAGCTGCAGTTTAGCGAGAATACCGACCGACTGGCCGATGAGCGCATCCGCAACCCCCGCGTCTTGCTCAATTTTGCCAAAGAAAAGCACCTCTTCGAGGCCGACCTCGACACCGCCCAGCGCCTCTTCCGGCAGGCCCTGATCAGCAGCCCGCTCTACGTACCGGCCTGGCTGGGCCTGGCGGAACTGCTCAATGACCGGGGCGACAAAGAGCGTGCGGTTGCCATCGTCAGCTACGCCGACAGCCTGACCAGAAACATCAATCGCTGGCGCTGGGACAAAACCCTGACCGCCTACCAGCTTGGCCTGACCGACCTGCTGCCCGGCGAGTTGCGCTACATCATCGCCCAGATTCCCGGCAAGAGCCGCACCGACGCTCTCAACCTGGCCTTCACCCTCTGGCCGGATCCCACCAATCTGCTGACCCAAGCCGGCCCGGAAAACCTGCCCCACCTGTTCAACCACGCCGTGCGCACCAAACGTGCCCCAGAGGCACTGAGCTTCTGGTACCACATCACACAATCACAGATCTCCCCGGACGATAAGCAAGTTCTGGCCTTTATCGACATGCTGCTGCGCACCGACCACGTCGCCGACGCGGTACCCATCTGGCGGCAGCGATTCAACGACCAAGACACCATCTTCAATCCCGATTTCCAGGCCCGCCCGCTCGGTCGCGCCTTCGGCTGGCGCCTTTCCGATCACAAGGGTGTAGACCAACGCTTCGAGCCGCTGCCGCAGCCGGGCAGCCATGCCATCCACCTTCGCTTCAAAGGCTGGGAGAACCTGAGCTACCACCATCTGCTGCAAATCGTCCCGCTCGAGCCGCAGAGCGACTACCGTTTCACCGTGCAGATGAAATCCGCCAAACTGACCACCGACCAGAAACCGTTCTGGGAAGTCTACGGCTATAAATGCCAGGCAACGCGTGTCAGCTCGGAGATGGTCGCCGCCGACCAGGACTGGACCGAGCACACCATTGATTTCCACATCCCGCTCGGCTGCTCGGCCATGGTAGTCCGCCTGCGGCGCCAGGAAAGCACCATGCTTGACAATAAAATCACCGGTCGACTCTGGATCAAACAGCCCGCAATCACCGCCGTCGCTCCACAACCCTTTCAGCTCTGGCAGGACGGGCCATAACAATGACCGACAGCCAGAAAGAACTGATCAGCCGGTTGATCAAGGCCTACCGAGGTTCCTCAACCGAGTCGTTGATCGGTACCGTTACCACTACCGACGGCATGCTCGGGGCCTGTCGAAACCTGCTGAATAAGCGCGACGCCGGTGCCACCGAGCTGAAGACCTGGCTGCAGCATCGCTGCGAACAGGCAGCCATCGACGAGCAGGCCTTTCTCCAAGAGATTCGCACTATCATCGAGCTATTTTCCCCCCATACCGATGACGAAGATCCCTACCAGGTACTCGGACTGACAGCGGAAGCCGGCCCCGAACAGATCAAGCGCGCCTACCGAAAACTCAGCCTGCTACACCACCCGGACACGGCGCCGGAACAAAGCCGCAACGAGCCGGACCAATTCATAAAAATCACCAGGGCCTACCAAACCCTGCTCGGCAAGTACACAGAGCCGCTCCAGCCAATCAAGCAGAGAACGCCAAACAATACCTGGCGCCACAAGAAGCAGGCTGCCAGACATTCTCCCCCACGCAAAAAACTCTTTGCCTGGAGCCTGGGTTTGCTCATCCTGCTTCTTGTCATTTCATTCTTTGCCGCCACTAACTACCGAAAAAATACTATGATTGCCGGTTTGCAGCAAAGCCGGGGTGCTTTCGTTCCACCGACCAAGGCCAGTGCTGCCGCTGGTAACCCCATTCCAACAGCCGAACCCAAAACGACTGTCAGTGACCAGGAACAGAAACCAGCCAGGTCGGTGGGTGAGCCGAATACTTCAGAGCGATTCGCTGCAGTACCGTTACCTGAACCCGCCGAAACACCTGTTGCAGAATCATACAAGTCGAAAAATGCTCCGCTCGAATCCCGCGCAGCAGCGACTACCGCTTCTCTGGTAGACTCCAAAATCGACCAATTCAACACTCCCGTTCGCCAACAGGCGGAAGTAACTCTCTCCCCGAAAAAAAATGCGGATCTTAAATCTGCCGGTCAAATGGCAACAATAGCACCAACATCGACCGAGGTACCGAAAACTGGGAAAACCGAGCCCATTGCGCTAGAAGTACCACAAGTACAGGCTCCGAGGAGATCCGAAGGAGAAGCAAAACCTGACACTAAGAAAAAACAAGCGTCCCTGCGGGAGCCAACCGTCGTTCAGGTCAGGCTGCCCGAACCGACCGAAAAAATATCCTCAGATACTGAAGCTTCCCAGCACTCCGATCTCGCCCGGTCTGCTGACCTGCCACCCGGCCTGCCCGCCGACGGGCCCGGGGAAGTTACAACGAAGGCAAAATCTCTCGACCAACGGCTGCAATCCTTTTTCGATTCTTACCTGTCCGCCTACTCCGAGCGTAACATCCTGTCGTTCAGCCGTTTTTTCACCACCTATGCGGTGGAAAACAACAAGCCGTTCGCCACCATGGTCCAGACCTACCTGGATCTGTTTCAAAGCACCGATCACGCTTCCCTGCAACTGCAGGAGCTGGATTGGCAGGAAACACCGCAAGGTGTTCAGGTGAACGGTCGGTTTACGGTAAACCTCCACTACCGGGACGGCCACCAGGTGAGCGGCAGCGGCCCCATAGCCTTTCGCTTGCAGGAAAGAGACTCGTCGTTTCTGATAGAGACGCTCGATTACCATTTCGAACACTAACAGCGTTCCCGGCCAAGAGATGAGAACATCGTGAACAGCAAAGCACCTCCCCTCAACCTGGAAACCTTGCCTGCCTCTATGAAAGCGGCGGTCCAGGACCACCTGCAGCTGGGCGGCCTGCTCATGCGCAACCCCAAGTTCTGGATGATCTTCTCCGTCGATCTGCTGCTACTTGTCTTCGCCTTATACTGTTCCTATTTTCTACGCTACGAGAGCGCGGCCCTGGTGAAGGGGAGCTTCGCTCCCTACGCGGCCATCCTGCCGGTGATGCTGCTGATCAAGCTCCCGGTCTTTTACCTGTTCGGTCTCTATCGCGGCATGTGGCGCTACACCTCGACGCAGGATCTGATCAATATCACCAAGGCGATCACCGTCTCCTTCATCCTCATCCTGGTTGCCCTGATCTATATCAATCGCCTGGGGGGGCTCTCCCGCTCGGTCTTCGTGCTCGATGCCCTTCTCACCTTTCTGTTGATCAGCGGCCATCGCGTGGCAATCCGCTATTTCTACAGTTCGTTCAACGGTTCGAACCGAACCCTGCTGCCGCTGACTGGTGCAAGAAAACCCACAAAGAAGAAAAAGCTCCTGGTCATCGGGGCCGGCGACGCGGCGGAGAAGGTCCTCCGCGAGTTCCGTTCGAACCCGGATCTCCCCTACCTGCCGGTCGGGCTGGTTGACGACCGCAAGGAAAAATTCGGCCTGAAAATCCATGGCTTGCCGGTCCTCGGAGAAGTTGCCGACCTGGAAGAGCACATCCTGCGCACCGGTGCCGACGAGATCCTCATCGCCATCGCCACCGCCAGCCGGGAGCAGATGAACCGTTTCGTGGAAACCTGCCGCAAGACCGGGCTGCCCTTCAAGGCTATCCCCGGCCTATCCGAGATCATCGACGGCAAGGTCTCCATCAAGAAGATCCGCGATATCTCCATCAAGGACCTGCTCGGCCGCGAAGAAGTGGTGCTCGACCAGAGCAGGATCGGCGACTACCTGAAGGACAAGACGGTCCTCGTCACCGGCGGTGGCGGCTCCATCGGCTCCGAGCTCTGCCGGCAGATCATCCGCTTCGCCCCGGCACAGATGGTGATTTTCGACAGCAGCGAGGAGAACCTGCACAACATGGAGATGGAACTGCTCTACGAACGGCAATTCCGCGAGGTGGAGCCGATTCTGGGCAGGGTGCAGGACGTGCGCCTCCTCGATGAGGTCTTCCACCGCTACCGCCCGCAGGTGGTCTTCCATGCCGCTGCCTACAAGCACGTCCCTCTGGTTGAGCGTAACCCCTGGGAGGCCGTCTACAACAATATCTTCGCCACCCAACTGCTCATCGAAGCAACCATCCGCCACCAGGCCGAACGCTTCGTCCTCGTCTCCACCGACAAGGCTGTCCGGCCCACCAACGTCATGGGCGCCTCCAAGCGGCTCACCGAACTGCTCATGTTGACCTACGCCCGCAATACCTGGGACGGGAAGTTCTGCAAGCAATGGCAGAAGGTGAACCACAAGGCGGACGACCCCGTCTACCAACCTGAACCGCCACATCACACCACCAGGTTCATGGCTGTGCGCTTCGGAAACGTGCTCGGTTCCTCCGGCTCAGTCATCCCACTGTTCAAACAACAGATAGAGCGAGGCGGGCCGGTAACCATCACTCACCCGGAGATCACCCGCTACTTCATGTCCATCGAAGAGGCCGCCCAACTTATTCTCCAGGCCGGTTCCATGGGCGGTGACGGCGAGATCTTCATCTTGAGGATGGGCGACCCGATCAAGATAGACTCCATGGCCCGGGAAATGATCCTGCTTGCCGGCCGGGAACCGGATAGCGACATCCCCATCGTCTACACGGGTCTGCGGCCGGGAGAAAAACTGTACGAGGAATTGATCACCGAAGGGGAGGGGATCGTCCCGACCGAGCATCACAAGATCATGGTGCTCAGGAATCATGTTGATTACAGCTTCGATAGGGAATCACTCTTCAATCGGTTACTGATCGAAGCTGGAAATCATAGCAGTCGAAACATCAAAATGCAATTGCATGATATTATACCAGAATACACACCTGATTTTTTAATGGATGAAGTCTTGGATATTTCAACGTTGAACGATCAGTGATGATTATCCAAAGGATATAAACATATATGCATCCTCGTCATTTTGTGTGGGGTTGATCTTATGGGTTCCTTGCAAAATAGCGGGTAAAAAACTGGCCAATTACCCCAAAAAATCAGACAAACTCTCTGAAAATGTATTAATATCAATATGTTGAAACAAATTTTTCCATCCCTTCAGCTTTCAGAGATAACGCCATGACTCAATTCGGACTCTTCGATTATCACAAACGCCTCTCACGAATCGATCAAGCCGGTGATCCCCTGGTCGAACTTAACGAAGCAGTGGACTGGGAACAGTTCCGCGAACTCATCGAGCGAGCTCGGGAGAAGCCGCGCAAATCTCCCGCCGGGGCCAAGGGCTACGATTCCATTCTCCTCTTCAAGATTCTCATTCTC
>NZ_FQXS01000015.1 GCF_900130015.1 Desulfofustis glycolicus DSM 9705
CCTCCAGTTCTTCAAAGCGCTTCCGCTCGGCCCGTTGCCGACGAGCATCGCTTTTCTCAAAGGCGGCTGCACCGTTTTCGAAAAATTCTTTTTGCCACCGGTAAAATACCGTAGGATTGAGCAGATATTCGTCGCATAGGTCTGAGACCGACACTTTGTCAACAAGATGGCGCTTGATAATGGCAACCTTCTCGTTGGCTGAATAGTTTTTGCGTTTTCGTTTCATGGTGAATTCCTCCTTGTGAGTAAACTAACTCAAATGGGGGAATTCTCCAATTCGCGCTGAACCAAAACATGTTGATGTATTATGAACTCCACGTGTCTCATCATCACCATTTTTTTTGGGGGAAACAATTAATTCCTACAGAATGTTGAAAAAGCGGAAGTCTGGAGGTATAGTAGCCTCCGTCTTGCTCCTGTCTTAACGGTGGTGCAGTGTTCAGCGAATGTATCTCCGGTCGACAACGCGCAGTGGCCACGAATGGTTACGAAAGATCAGCGTACCCTTGAATGATGCTATCGAGCCGT
This sequence comes from Desulfofustis glycolicus DSM 9705, assembly GCF_900130015.1. GTDB lineage: Bacteria > Desulfobacterota > Desulfobulbia > Desulfobulbales > Desulfocapsaceae > Desulfofustis > Desulfofustis glycolicus. The sequence goes on from NZ_FQXS01000015.1 coordinate 529, forward strand.
CTGAATGAGTTCGTCCTGCTTGTAACGAAGTGAGCAATGAGTGTATGGAACAGGTGTCTTTCGTTTGGAGTTTTGCCGCTGCGTCTCAAGCACAATGTGGTGGAGGTCCTGAACGGGTATAGCGACACTATTGACGTGGACTGCATGGCGCAGCGAATTTTTGTGGGCACTTTCTGCGGGGCATGCTTATTAGCGGCGTGAGCTGTGGATTTTCTGCATAAAGGAATTACGCACCTTCGTAGAACAGAAGTATAAGATTTTCTTACTCAACCCCAAACCGGCCTGAGTCTACGGCCGGTTTTTTCTTTCATCACGCGACTATCATATGTGCGGAATCTGCGGTTTTAACTGGAATGATGAGATGCTGGCCCGTTCCATGGCGAGCACGCTTGCCCATCGTGGACCTGATCAGGAAGGGGTGTTTTGCGATGATCGGGTATCTCTGGCCCATCGCCGTCTGTCGATTATCGATCTGAGCGAAAACGGTCGTCAGCCGATGACCAACGAAGACGGCAGCGTGATCATCGTTTTCAACGGTGAGATCTATAATTTTGCCGAGCTTCGCGATGAACTGCAAAACAAAGGACATCGGTTCGCCAGCCGCTCCGATACCGAAGTGATCGTCCACGGCTATGAAGAATGGGGGGTCGACGCGATCAACCGGCTGCGCGGGATGTTCGCTTTTGCGCTGTGGGATACGAAGAAGAAGCGATTGTTGTTGGCCCGGGACCGGATCGGCATCAAACCGCTCTATTATTATCACGGCGCCGATCGTTTCATTTTTGCCTCGGAGATCAAGGCGATTCTGGAAGATCGGGGTGTCGAGAGGCGAGTCAATTTTCAAGCGCTCTACGATTATCTTGGTTTCGAGTTCGTACCTGCTCCGCAGACCATGTTCGAGGGTATCAGCAAGCTGCCGGCCGGACACTATCTCATTCTGGAAGACGGCCAAGTGAGCGTCAAGCAGTATTGGGATCTTTCTTTTCAGGGGCACGACGTGCCGCGGGATTTCGGTGAGGCCGTTGAAAAGATGCGGGAACATCTCGATTTTGCGGTCAAGTCGCATCTGGTGAGTGATGTCCCACTGGGTGTCTTCCTGTCGGGAGGTCTTGATTCCAGTTGCATCGTCGCACTGATGAGAAGGCATATCAACGGCCCGTTGAAAACCTTTACCATCGGCTACGAAGACAAGACCTTCAGTGAACTCGATTATGCCGATCTGGTTGCTCGCCACTGCGGAACAGAGCATCACGTCCTGATGCTTGACACGATGCGGCCGGAATACGTCGAGCAGACGCTGTATCACCTCGACGAACCGATGACCGATCTGTCTACCGTGCCGCTGTACCTGCTCTGCCGGCAGGCCAAAGAGCACGTGACGGTGTGCCTGTCCGGGGAAGGGGCCGACGAGAGCTTTGCCGGCTATGACCGTTTCAAGGCGAGCCGTCTGAACCGATGGTTCAGCCTGATGCCGCCGGTTGTCCGCAGGGAGATCATCGGCCGGATGGCCGCGCTGTTGCCGGATCAACCCCAGAAGAAAGGCGCCGTCAATATTCTCAAGCGTTTTGTCGAAGGGGCCAATCTCAATCCGGACGGCCAGCATCTCCGCTGGCAGTATTTTCTCAACGACCGTCTGGAAGATGGCCTGTTTAGCGAAGGCTTCAAGGCTGCCGTTCGTCGTGAGCCCTTTCGACAGGTAAAGGAGTATAGTGATCGCTGCGATGCCGGAAGGGATGCGCTGAATCGGGAGATTTATCTGGATATGCGCTTCATGATGACCGATTCGGTGCTGATGAAGGTTGACCGGATGTCGATGGCAAGTTCGTTGGAGATACGGGTGCCGCTGCTCGATCACGTGCTGGTTGAATATATGGCGGCTCTGCCGGGAGACTGGAAGCTGAAACGGATGACGACCAAATACATCTTCCGGGCTGCACTTGCCGGGCTACTGCCGGACAAGGTTGTTTATCGCGGCAAGCAGGGGTATAGTCTGCCGGTAAAGCATTTGCTGCGCGGTGATCTGAAACGGTATATGGTCGGTTTGCTGAAAGATTCTCGTTTGTTGCGGGAGCAGATGGATACCGCCTATATCGATCGACTGATCGATGAACATACCGCGATGAAGCACAACCACAACCATATTCTCTGGGCGCTGATCAACGTTGCCATCTGGCATAACCGGTTCTTCGATTGACCCCATGGCTGGAGGTCACCGTCGGCAACGAAACATTTCGCTTCGGCTGGAAAGAGCAGGGCAGAGCGATTTCGACGCAGGTGGCGGACCGGACGCCCAACATCTGTCCGGCCGGTGGAGATCCGGTTAAAGCCTGTTTTACTGTCGGCAGTTACAAGATGAGTCTGTAGTGATGGAAAAAACCCATGCAGCAGTAACCGGAAAGGGCTCGCCGTTGGCGAAGTATCAGCAGATCGTCGTTGGTAGTCGCTCGCTTGGTCGTCTGCTCTATTTCGAATTTTGCCAGCTGCTCTCCCTGCTGCCCGGGGCGCCCGGTATGATGCTGCGGAAACTGTTCTGGCCGCGACTCTTTGCCGCCTGCGGCAAAAAGACCGTTTTCGGACACGGTATCGTACTGCGGCATCCCGGCCGCATAAGGCTCGGCGATGCCGTGGTGATCAGCGAGTATTGCATTCTCGACGGCCGACACTCGCTGACGGATACTGTTATTGATGTCGGCGACGGGACGATCCTGTCCAACAACGTGATGCTCTCTTGCAAAGACGGCACCATCTCCATCGGGAGCCAGGTCGGCATTAACGCTTATACGGTGATCCAGTCGACCAACAACAATCCGGTTACCATCGGCGACGATTGCGTCATTGGTCAGCGGTGTCTGATGATCGGTGGTGGTAATTATGATATCTCCCAGCCCGGTGAATTGATCCGGAGTCAGCCGATCATGGCCGACGGCGGCGTCGCGGTGGCCGACAATGTCTGGCTCGGAGCCAATGTCACCGTACTGGGCGGAGTCAGCGTCGGCGAAGGCAGTGTTGCCGCCGCCGCTTCGGTAATCACCAGGTCCATCCCCGCTTTTTCCGTCTGCATGGGGGTGCCGGCCCGTGTCGTGAGACACCGATCGTAATATGCGCCGGCTCGCTCTTGTCGCCCTGAAACTGGCAGTGAGTCTGGGGCTGCTGTTCCTGCTCTATCGGCAGACGCCGATTGAGCAGATCAAGACATTGCTGGTATCGATAGAATTCGGCTATCTGCCGATCATCGCACTGCTGTTGCTGTTCAATACCATCATTTCCGCCTGGAAATGGCAGCTCTTTCTCAGGGCCGACGGCGTTGTCATCGGTCTTGGTGATCTGGTAGTCTCCTATATGAGCGGCACCTTTTGTAATCTGTTCCTGCCGTCCAATATTGGTGGCGACTCGTATCGGATCTACGATATCGCCCGGCGCAGCCGTGATGGGGCGCGCTCGGCGGCGTCGGTGTTTGCCGATCGGTTTTCCGGTTTTATCGCGCTGGTGGTGCTCAGCCTACTGTCGTCGGTGTATGTTTCGCTGCAATTTCGCTCGCCCGGCTTTATGCTGGTACCGCTTGGTTTGTTGGCTGCTTTTCTCGGTGTGCTCGTCGTCATTGCCCGGCAAACGCCGCTTCGCCGGCTGTTGGCGGTTTTCGGCCTGAATCGATTTGCCGTTATCGAGCGGTTGACCGAGAAACTGCTCATGTCGTTTGCCTGCTATCGGGCCAACACCGGACTGCTGGTGCAGGTAATGTTGCTTTCCTTCGCGTTTCAGGTTTCGCTGATCACCGTCGTCTACCTGATGGCCTGCGCTCTCGGGGCGCAGCTGCCATTTTTCTATTTTAGTGCATTCGTACCGCTGATCACCCTGATGGAGGCGCTGCCTATCTCCATCTACGGCGTCGGCATTCGCGATTACGGCTACGTCCTGTTCTTTACCAGGGTCGGTATGGGCGATATCGAAGCGAGGACCCTTGCGGTACTCTTTGTTGTGGTTGCGGTCTGTTATTCATTGATCGGTGGACTTTTCTTCCTGTATCGTATCTGGCAACAGCCGCGAGGTAATCCCACCGATGAGAAGAGGCGCCAGAGCGGTGATGCGCGATGATTGGGCAAGTAGAGGCCAAGCGATGATGCGGTTAGCTCCGCGGGAGGATCGGGTTTGAAAATTTCCGTCGTGATTCCGGTATATAACGAAGAACAGAACATCAGCCTGCTGTATCAGGAAACCAGGGAGGTTCTGGAGAGGCTCGATTGTTCCTCGGAGATCATTTTTATTGACGACGGCAGCAGTGACACGACATTAAGCGTGCTGCAGGCTATCGCCCAGGCAGATGACCGGGTGGTGGCGATCTCTTTCCGTCGCAATTTCGGACAAACGGCGGCGATGTCCGCAGGCTTCGATTATGCCACCGGCGAGGTGATTATTACCATGGACGGCGACCTGCAGAATGATCCCGCAGATATTCCCCGTCTGCTGCAGAAGATCGAGGAAGGCTACGATGTCGTGACCGGTTGGCGGTTCGACCGCAAGGACGCTTTTATCAACCGGCGCCTCCCGTCGATTATCGCCAACAAGATCATCTCCTGGACAACCCGGGTCTCTCTGCATGATTACGGCTGCACCCTGAAGGCCTTTCGTCGGGAGGTTATCAAAAACATTCGCCTCTACGGTGAAATGCATCGTTTTATCCCGGCGATCGCCAGCGGTATGGGCATTTCCTACACCGAGATCAAGGTCAATCACCGGCCGCGCCGATTCGGTACGACCAAGTATGGCATCTCGCGAACGATTCGTGTCATCCTCGATCTTATCACGGTCAAGTTCCTGCTCAGTTTCGCAACCCGGCCGATCCAGGTGTTCGGTCTGCTCGGCGTTGTTTCCGGCGGAGTCGGTTTTCTGCTGGCCCTGATCATGACCATCCAACGCCAGTTTTTTGATATGCCGCTGGCCGATCGGCCGCTGCTGCTGCTTGCCGTTGTCCTCATCTTCATCGGTATTCAGTTTATCTCGCTGGGGCTCATTGCCGAACTCCAGGCGCGAACCTACCATGAGTCGCAGCAGAAACCGGTCTATCACATTCGGGAAGTATTTCGCAGTTCCGCTTCGCACTCAAGCGAGTCTTCATGAGTTCACGGGTATCGACAGGGATTGACATTGTTATTCCCAACTGGAACGGCAAAATGCTGTTGCCGACATGCCTGAGGTCGCTGCAATCGCAACGGCGGCCGGAAATCCATATTATCGTCGTCGATAACGGTTCCACCGACGGTTCCGTATCGTTTGTCCGGGATACGTTTCCGTGGGTAGAGGTGATTTCGCTGCCTGAAAACAGAGGTTTTAGCGCCGCCGTTAATGCCGGTATCAAGGCCGGCAACCACCCGTGGGTGATGCTGCTCAACAATGACACCGAAGTGCATACCGACTGCCTCCAAACGCTTCTCGATCGGTGCCGGCGGCATGACGACGTGGAGATGTTTGCGTTGAAAATGTGTGGTTTCGAGCGGCGGGAAGTGCTTGACGGAGCGGGAGACGGGGTGCTGCGCGGCGGGGTCGGCTACCGCTTGGGTACGATGGAAATCGATGGTCCGGAGTATGATCTGAGCCGCGACGTGTTCGGCGCCTGTGCCGGAGCCGCGCTGTACCGGAGGAGCATCTTTGCCCGGATCGGTTTGTTCGACGAGGATTTCTTCGCCTATCTCGAGGATGTCGATATCAACCTTCGGGCGGTCCGGGCCGGGGTGCGCTGTCGTTATCTGCCGGAGGCCGTCGTCTATCATATCGGTAGCGCTTCGTCCGGTTCGAAGATCAACAGCTTCGTCGTGCGACTCTCAACCAGGAACAACATCTTCGTCATCGCCAAGAACTATTCGCCGGCGCTGCTGCTCAGGTTCTTGCCGGCCATTCTGGTCTACCAGCTGTTCTGGCTGCTGTTCGTGATCAAGAAACACCAATTTGTCGCCTATCTGCAGGGGTTGTGTCAGGCAGTGGTCAGATTGCCGGTTATGGTCCGGCGACGGGGGGTGCTGATGGACGTGCCCCGGCTCAGCGACCGCGAACTGGCCCGCCGGATCATCGAGTCGGAGCGACAGGTCGTTTCATCGATCATGGCCCGACGAGCGCAGCAGGGTAAAGGGAATCTGGCCCTGCGCTGGTACCTGCGGATATTCTGCTGATGAGTGATCGACCCGCTGCCCATATCTGTCCGGTGACGACCATTATCGTCACGCACGATTCACAGCCGGTGATAGGCCGCTGTCTGGCGGCCATCCGGGGCCAGATCGCACGGCCGGAACAGGTAGTTATCGTCGACAGCGGTTCACAAGAAAACAGCTATCTTCGGCGTTTGGAAAGTGACGATGTGCAGCTGCATTATGCCGACAATATCGGTTTTGCTGCAGCAAACAATCTTGGTGTTTCTTTGGCCTCGCCCGCTTCGCGCTACCTGCTTTTTCTCAACCCCGATGCCTTCATGTCGCCCGGCGTTCTCGCCGCGGCCGCGGCCATCATGGCCGAAAACGATAGGGTGGGCATCGTCGGCGGCCGGTTGACCGGGTATGACAGCGACCTGGATATACCGACCGGACGCCTCGATTCTACCGGAATCTTTCGCCGCTGGTACGGCAAGTGGTATGATCGCGGTCAGGGGCAGCCCGACGGTGCGAACTATCGCAGCGCGCAAACGGTACCGGCGTTGTGCGGGGCCTTTCTCTTCTGCCGGCGGCGGGCTGTGGATCCCGAACTGCCACAGCTCTTCGACGAAGCCTTTTTCCTCTACAAAGAGGATATCGATCTCTGCCTCCGGTTGCGCCGGCGGGGTTGGCAGTGCCGTTATGAGCCGAAACTGGGGGTATTCCACTGCCGGGGCTGGACTGCGGACCGCAAAAAGATGAGCCGTGGTGTGCGTCTCATGGCGGCCAGAAACGAGGTGCGATTGACCGTCAAGCATCGATCACCGTATATTGCCTGGGCACTGGCCAAATATCTGCTCGTCCGGGCGGCAGACCTCTGATTTACGATACGTTGACCATGACTGACGACACCCAGCAACAGGACCGTTCGGCAACGGCGACGATCTCGGTGATCATCCCGACCAAAAATGGTGCTGCGACGCTGCGGGAATTGCTTGCCGCGCTGCGCATCCAGACGCGTCGTCCCGACGAGATTCTGGTCATTGATTCCGCGTCCGATGATGACAGCGTCGCCGTTGCCGAAGCTTACGGGGCAATCGTGCACCGCATTGGCGCCGACGATTTTGATCACGGTGCCACGCGCAGTCTCGGAGCGAAGATGACCCATGGTGAGGTCCTGGTCTATTTTACCCAGGACGTGTTGCCGGCCGATCGGGCGGTGATCGAAAACCTCGTTGCACCGCTGCTGCGCCACAAGGACGTCGCCATGAGTTATGGCCGGCAGCTGCCGGCTTTTGGTGCCGATGAGCTGGCAGCGCATTTGCGCTGCTTCAACTATCCGCCGGAGCCTGCGATCCGGGAATTTGCCGATCGGGAACAACTTGGGCTGGCGGCGATCTTCGCCTCCAATTCCTGTGCCGCTTACCGGCGCAGCATGCTTGCCGAAACCGGCTTTTTCCCCGATGGACTGATTTTCGGTGAGGACACCTGGGTTGCCGGCCGGTTACTGATGTGCGGTTACAAGATTGCCTATGCAGCCGATGCTGCCGTTTATCACTCGCATAATCAATCGCGGCAAGATGAGTTTCGCCGCTATTTCGATATCGGCGTGTTGCATGAAACCGAAAACTGGCTGCTGACGACCTATGGTGGGGCCGGTGGCCGCGGTATACGCTACATTAAATCGGGAATTATCTCTCTTGGCGGTCGCCGAAGCTATAGTGCCCTGGCGGAATTTATGGTAAGAGTTGCCCTGAAATGGGTCGGCTATCAAATGGGACGCCGTTTTCGCCTGCTGCCGCGCAGCGTAGCGATTCGGCTGAGCCTGAATCGGAACTGGTGGAGCCGTCGCGCCATTGACTGACAGGTCCAACGGGACCTGCGAGACCGCAACAGAGATACGATAGATGATTTCAACCAATCTGCGCGAGCAGAGTTCCCTTATGGCCAGGCTCCTGCACCTGGTGGACTGCCTGCTGGTGGTCGGCTATCTCTGGGCGCTGGTAAACTGGTACCGGGTACCCTGGAGCGTTTACTATACCCGTCTGGCGATCATTACGTTCTGTCTGTGCCTGTTTTTCTTTCAGTCATTTCAACTCTATCGATCGTGGCGCGGCTGGAAGTTCTATCTTGAATTCTACGTAATTATCAAGGCGTGGGCGACAGTGATCGGCGTGCTGCTTTTCTATTTCTTCATCTTCAAGATCTCTATTGCTTACTCCCGTGTGGTGTTTCTGATCTGGTCGATCACCACCCCGGTGCTGTTGTTCTTCCTACATATGACGGCCCGCCGGATCCTTCGCTACTATCGGCGGCGGGGCAGGAATATTCGCCGGGCGGTCATTGTCGGGGCGGGCGATCTGGGTATCAGCCTGGCTAAAGAGTTGGAAACCATCCCCTGGGCCGGTATCGAGATCATGGGCTTCTTTGACGACAAGGTTGCCGAAGAACCGGAACTGACCGCCATGGGTAAGCCGGTGCTCGGCGATATTTCCAAACTCTCCGACTACCTGACCAGAAACGATATCGATTATGTCTATATAGCCTTGCCGATGCGGGCCGAGCGCAAAATATTCACCATCCTGCGCGAGTGCCGTTCGCTTGGCGCCCGCATCTACCTTGTGCCGGATCTCTATCTCTATGGTCTGCACCATGCCGAACTGCAATCGATCGGCAAGATGTTGATTCTCAATTTCAATCCGCATACCGAATGGAAACGGAGCTTTGATGTGATCTTCTCGCTGCTGGTCGTGATCGCTACGCTACCGTTGATGGCGGTCATTGCCGCGCTGATCAAGATTGAGGACCGTGGCCCGGTCATCTACCGGCACAAACGGATCACCGCCGCCGGTAAGGAGTTCGATTGTCTGAAGTTCCGGACCATGCGCGCCGGTGCCGATAGGGAACTGGCGGAGCTGCTCGCCGGAGACCCGCATCTCCGGGCTCAATGGCAGCAGACTTACAAACTGAAAAACGACCCCCGGATCACCAGAATCGGCAGGGTGCTCCGCCGTACCAGTCTCGACGAGCTGCCGCAATTTTTCAACGTGCTTCGCGGCGATATGAGCGTAGTCGGCGCCCGGCCGATCGTCGGAGGTGAGTTGCAGGAGTATTACAAGGAAAGCGCCGGACGCTATTGCTCGATGAAACCGGGGATCACCGGCCCCTGGCAGGTCAGTAAACGTTCCGATATCGATGATTACCAGCAGCGGGTAGACCTTGATGACTGGTATATTCTCAATTACTCGTTGTGGACCGACATCCGGATTATCATCCGGACCGTGTACATTATGTTTCGCGGCAACGGCGCCTATTGAGCACTTTGAGCGGTGTTGTGTAAACTCCGAATCGATCGGTGCTGCCGGAATACCGGCCAGTCTTGCCAGAGCCGTAAGAATGCCTATGATATAGCTGGTTATCTCACCATAAATGATCGACACAAAGGAGTCTCCCATGGACAGCAAAGCAGCACCGATCAGTATTTCACAGGTCAGGCAGGATGTGGCCTCGATCTTTCTTGCCAAGGTCTTTAACTGGATGGCGGTCGGCCTCGGTATCACCGGCCTGGTTGCCTACGCGACCGCCGCTACCGGATTGGCGGTGACCATTTCCCGGTCGCCGCTGTTTATCGTGCTGGCCATCGGCACCATTGGCCTGGTCTTTTTCCTGTCGGCCCGGATCAACAAGATTCAGGCCGGGACCGCTTCCGCGCTGTTTGTTGGCTACGCGGTGCTCAACGGACTGTTTTTTTCGACCCTGTTTCTCAGGTATACCGGATCATCCATTGCCGGCACCTTCCTGATTACCGCCGGTATGTTTGGGGCCATGGCCGTTTACGGACTGGTGACCAAACGTGATCTGTCCGGTTGGGGGTCGTTTCTGTTCATGGGCTTGATCGGTATCATCATCGCGATGGTCGTCAATATTTTCCTGCAGAGCCCGGCGGTCTACTGGGTTACCTCGATGATCGGCGTTCTGATCTTTACCGGGCTCACGGCCTATGACGTGCAGAAGATTAAACGCATGGGCGAGGAAGGGATCATGAGCCAGGGACAGGAGGCGATCGTCAAGGGTTCGATCATGGGCGCACTGGCCCTCTATCTCGATTTTATCAATCTGTTCCTGATGCTGCTGCGCTTTTTCGGCGGCTCCAGAAACTGATTCGCGCTTTTTTCCGTTACGGCCGGGTCCTGAGCGCTTTCAGAGGCCCGGCTTGCCGATGAGGCCGCCATGCACACCAGTTTTGCCGGGAAACGCATTGTTGTCGGAGTAACCGGCAGTATCGCCGCCTTCAAGGTCGCCGGCTGGGTCAGTACTCTGAGTAAAGAAGAGGCGCTGGTCGACGTGATCATGACCGTTTCGGCCAGGCAATTCATCACTCCGCTGACCTTTGCCTCTCTGTCCGGACGCCGGGTTTATGGTGATATGTTCGCCGACGAACAGAGCGGCTCGATGTCGCATATCGGCCTGGCCCGTGAAGCGGATTGTATCCTGGTGGCACCGGCGACCGCTCAGACCATCGCCCGTCTGGCGCACGGCATGGCCGATGACTTGCTGTCGACGACCATCCTTGCCGCAACGGTTCCGGTCATCGTCTGCCCGGCGATGAATGTGAAGATGTACGAGCATCCCGCCACCAGGCAAAACATCGCTGCGCTGCAGCAGCTGGGTTACCTGGTGATCGACCCGGAGAGCGGGGTGATGGCCTGCGGCGAACGGGGCAGCGGACGTTTGCCCGAATGGGATGTGGTCGAGGAATATGTTCTGCGAAAGCTTGCCGTTCAGGACCTGGCCGGTCAGGTTGTGCTGGTGACCGCCGGACCGACGCGCGAACCTTATGATCCGGCCCGTTTTCTCAGTAACCGTTCTTCCGGCAAGATGGGCTACGCCCTTGCCCGTACCGCCTTTCGCCGCGGTGCGGAGGTGATCCTGGTCAGCGGGCCGACCCACTTGAGCCCGCCGGCCGGGGTGCGGCTGGTCCAGGTGTCGACGGCACGACAGATGCACGAAGCGGTGCTGACCCATTATCAAGAGGCATCGGTAATCGTCAAGGCGGCCGCCGTGTCGGATTTCCGCAGCGCCGACGAGTATCGGGAAAAGATCAAAAAAGATCAGGGCGCACCGGTGCTCCGTCTCGAACCGAACCCCGATATTTTGCTGGAACTGGGAACGCTTCGTGACCCGCGACAGCAGCTGTTGGTCGGTTTTGCCGCCGAGAGTTCCAACTTCGAGCAGGAAGGGCGCAGAAAACTGGCGAAGAAAAACCTCGATCTGATTGCCGTCAACGATATCGGCAGTGCCCATTGTGGCTTTGAGACCGACGCCAATCGTCTGATCCTGATCGACAACGACGGGGTGACGGAATTACCGCACACCTCAAAGATGCGCAGTGCAGATCTGCTGTGGGACCATATCGTCGGCAACGGTCTGCTCCGGGAGCGACCGGTCCAGTCGCGCTGACCCGATGGCTGGACAAGTAACGCGGAGAGAATGGGATCGTCTGGGGAGCGTTCAAAGATAAGCAGGCTGCTGGCAGTCGGCAAAGAGTTTTTTTCCGGCGGCCTGACCCTATTTTTGCTTCGTCTTTGCGGGCGGAAACTGGTGCGCACCGGTGGCTGCCGGTGCTGTGGGGCATGCTGTGAGTGCATCAATCTGCGCGTCGGCGGCAGGTGGCTGAACTCGCCGGAACAATTCGAACGGGTCTGCCGCGATCATCCCGACTACCAACGTTTTACGGTCAGCGGCATCGATGATCAGGGACTAGTGCAGCTGAGCTGTACCTCGCTTCAGGATGACGGCCGGTGCGGTGATTATGAAAACCGTCCGGCGATCTGCAAATCGTTTCCCACCACGTCGCTCGTGCTCTGCGGCGGAGTTTTGCCGCCCGGTTGCGGTTTTGCCATCACCTCGGCCGTTCCGTTTGCCAAACGGTTGCGGACAGCGCACCGAAGAAATGCTCGAAAAAAAGATCCTTCTGCTTGAGCCATATTACGGCGGATCACATCGCCTGTTTCTCGACGGGTTGACAACCTGTCTGCCGGATCGCTTTGTCCTTCTTCATCTGCCGGCACGGAAATGGAAAATGCGGATGCAGCTTTCCGCTCCCTGGTTTGCCGCCCGGATAAAAGGATTACCGGTGCGAGAACGGGCATTTGATGCGGTGCTGGCATCGACCTTCACCGATCTGGCGGTGTTCCGAGCCCTGGTCGCCGGACTGCCCGGTTGGCGACCGGACTGCCGGTTTCTTGCCTATTTCCATGAGAACCAATTTCAATATCCGGGACGCCTGCCGAAAAGGACCAATCACCAGTTTACCGCAATCAACTTTACCACCGCGCTGGCCGCCGACGGTGTTGCCTTCAATTCGCACTATAATCGCCAGGGCTTTTTCCGGAACAGTTGGCTTTATGTCGAAAAGGCCGCCGATATCGATCTAGCCGATGAATTGACAGCGCTTGAGGAGAAGAGCCGGGTTATCTATCCCGGCATCCATTTTGGTGAAATTGATATGGTATCGACTGACACCATGCGGTGCGGGGAAATGCCACTGATTATCTGGAACCATCGCTGGGAGCATGATAAAAATCCGGAGGAATTTTTCGCGGTTTTGACCGCCTTACACCGGGACGGGATAGCCTTTCGCTGTTGCGTTCTCGGCCAGCAGTTTCGCGATGTGCCGCCATGCTTTGCTCGGGCGCGCCGGGAACTCGGACAACGGATCATCCATTTCGGCTATCTGTCGGAGCGAACGGACTACCTGGCGCTGCTCGCCCAGGGCGATATCGTCGTGTCCACCGCCCATCATGAATTCTTCGGGTTGGCCGTGATCGAAGCGGTACGGGCCGGTTGTCTGCCGGTCCTGCCGAATCGCCTGGCCTATCCGGAACTCTTTGTCGACACCTATCTCTACCCGGACGGTGGCCTTTATCAGCACCTGAAAGCAGCATTGCTGACCCGTCGCAGGCTGGGGGCACAGCGAGGCCGCGCCTTGACCGAACGCTTTTCCTGGCCTATGCAGGCCGGCGACTATCGTTGCTGGATCAACGGGGATTAAAAAAGATTCAAAAAAGCGGAGGAGTATGGCCGACAACATCGTACTGATCGGCTTCATGGCCGTCGGCAAAGGGCGTACCGCCCGGGAGCTGTCCAGGCAGACCGGTCGTTTTGCCGTCGATTGTGACGATTTGATCGAATCGCTGGTAAAAATGAACATTGCCGATATCTTTGCGACCCATGGCGAGCTGTATTTCCGGGCGCTGGAAGGGCGGGTGGCGCGATGGCTTGCCGAGTGCGTCAGCGCGACGATCGTCTCAACCGGTGGCGGTTTTGCGGCAGTCGCCGATCTGGGCAGGATCGGCACGATCGTCCATCTGCACAGCGAATTTGATGCGATTATTGCGGCGATTAGAGGTCATCCGCGGGCCAGGCAGAAAATTAAAAAGCGGCCGCTGCTGCAGGACCTGGACCAGGCGCGCCGTCTCTACGACCGGCGGCGACAGCTCTACCGGCAGGTCGCCGACCTGCAGATCGATGTGACCGGTCGCCCTGTTTCCCTGGTTGCCGCCGAAATCATCGAGCGGACCGGGTTGAAGGTGCCGCTTCCCGTCAGTGAGCGGTGAGCTGTCGCGCGAAATCGAGCATGCGCTGAATCGGGATCCGCGCCCGGGCGGCAAGCTCGGCTGACACCTGGATTTCATTGGCGCCGGTTTCCAGTACCGCGAGCAGGCTCTGCAGGGAGTTCATTCCCATCCACGGGCAGCGGGCGCAACTCAGGCAGGTGGCGCCTTCCCCTTCGGTTGGTGCCTCCAGTAACCGTTTGCCGGGTGCCAGCTGCCGCATCTTGTTGAAAATTCTTTTATCGGTGGCGACGATCAAGGTGTCGTTGGGCAGCGTTGCCGCCGCCTTGATCAGAGCGGTGGTGGAACCGACGACATCGGCCTGGGCGATGACCGCCTCCGGCGATTCGGGATGAACGAGAATTGCCGCTTCCGGGTGGAGCCGGCGGAGGCGCTGCAACGCGATTGAGCGAAATTCTTCATGGACGATGCAGGATCCCGGCCAGAGGACCATGTCGGCGCCGGTTTCCCTCTGGACGTAGCTGCCCAGGTAGCGGTCCGGGGCCCAGATAATCTTGTTGCCTTGTGCGGCCAGATGTTTGACGATCGGCAGGGCGATTCCCGAGGTGACCACCCAGTCGGATCGAGCTTTGACCTCGGCGCTGGTGTTGGCGTAGACGACCACGGTGTGTTCGGGATAACTGTCGCAGAAGCGGGCGAAGTCCTCGATTGGGCAGTTTTCGTCAAGTGAGCAGGTGGCGTTCAGGTCCGGCATTAGAACGCGCTTCTCGTTGCTCAGGATCTTGGCCGTCTCGCCCATGAAGCGAACTCCGGCGACGACCAGGGTGTCGGCCGGATGTTCACTGCCGAAGCGGGCCATCTCCAGGGAGTCGGCGACGCAGCCCCCGGTCTCTTCGGCCAGATCCTGAAGACGTGCATCGGTATAGTAGTGGGCGACCAACACCCCGTTCTGTTCTTTGAGCAATGTTGTGATGCGCGCCTTCATCGCCCGCTCGTCTTCGGGGGTCAGTTCCGGCCACTGGGGGTGAGGGGGGATGGAAATGGTCGGGGGATGGTAGGCGGCCAGGTGATCTTTTATATCGGACATCGCTCAAACTCTCTGAGGTGAACAGTGGGCAACAATAATGAGCCACGATGCATGGCGCCTCTGCCCAAGCTCTGCGTTACGCGAGAACAAGGTCTTCTCGCACTATCGCCTTTCTGCCTGCAGCACGGGAGCCTGAATTTTTCAAGCTCCCCTGAACTCGGGAGGCAAACCGCAACACTCACGTCAGCTTTTGCAGGCAAGCTGGCGATACAGGGGACCACTTTTTACTAGAAAATAGCCATTGCCGCAAGATCCTGCCCGTTTTTCCGAACATTTTCTCGGCATCTGCCTTCATCTTCAACGAGATTTTTTGATTTTCCCCACGACAGTGAGTCACAAGAACAATGAAAATCGGCTTCGCGGCCGATAAGGCCGGCCGGTCTTCGTGGGGAAAAAACGATTTTCGCAGCTGAGCAGAGAAGTGCCACCCGAGCGCCTCGCCGGCACAACTCGATACCAGGCCTGGGTGCAGAATAGTCCGTCCAGCATCTGGCTGTCGATAGGAATGGAGAAACACTCTTTGCTCTTGCGGAAAACCGTTATATCATGAATACAATCCGAACCGGCTGCTCCGCTGCTTTCCATCTTCCGAGCGGAGAAACGAGAAATTGAGGCGGGCGCAGCGCGGTACACACGGCAAACGAATCAATTATTGTTAAGGAAACCGTAATCTTGCAAATATCACACACTGTCGTCGGCATGATTTCCATCGTTGCCGCTGCCGTTTTGTGGGGGACAACCGGTACGGCGCAAGCACTGGCGCCGATCGAGAGTACACCGCAGATCATCGGCGCGCTGCGTCTCCTGGTCGGCGGAGTTGCCCTGGCGTTGGTCAGCTTAATGCGCAACGGTCCGTCGTTGGCCGCCATGCCGGTATGGCTCGCTGTCGGCGGCGGCCTGTTCGTGGCGCTCTATCAGCTCTGTTTCTTCTGGGGAGTCGCGTTGACCGGAGTTGCCGTCGGAACCATGGTCGGCATCGGTTCGGCACCGGTATTCGCAGGAGTCCTCGACACGTTGTTCATGAAAAGGCGACCGTCCGGCCAGTGGTACGTGGCGACACTGATGGCCCTGCTTGGCTGCATTATCTTGCTCGGCAATTCCGGACGGATCGAAGTTCATCCCTTGGGCATCGGCCTTGCCGCCGGTGCCGGACTGGCGTATGCCGTCTACACCATGTTCATGAAGAAGCTCCTTCCCGGCCGGCCGCCCGAATCGGTGGCGGCGGTGGTTTTTTGCATCGGTGCGGCGGCGCTGCTGCCGTTTCTCTTTACTGCCGATCTCTCCTGGATCGCCCGTCCTGCCGGATTGGCCGTGGTCATTCACCTCGGGGTGCTGGCGACTGCTCTTTCCTATTTCCTGTTTTGCCGGGGCCTTGAACACGTCCAGGTATCGACCGCCGTTACCCTGACCCTGGCGGAACCATTTACCGCCGGTCTGCTCGGTGTTGCGGTCCTCGGCGAACAGGTCGGCGGTGTCGGCTGGATCGGCCTGATTCTGATACTTTCCGGGTTGATTGTGCTGGCGCTGCCGTTCGGCCGGGCCACGAAGCTGAGCTCCAACCAAAGCTAGTACCGGGGCGGATATGACCAGGCAGGCGAAAGCCATGGTTTACGGCCTCACGGCCGTCCTCTGCTGGTCGACGGTGGCCAGTGCGTTTAAAATCAGTTTGCGATATCTGTCGGCAGCCGAACTGCTGTTTTATGCGACCGGTAGTTCGATCGTCCTGCTTTCAATCATCCTCCGCTGTCAGGGAAAATTTTTTCTGGTCAGGCAGGCCGACGGCGCCACTTGGCTACGATCGCTGGCGTTCGGGGCCGTCAATCCGTTCCTCTATTACCTGGTCCTGTTCAAGGCGTACGAAGTATTGCCGGCGCAACAGGCCCAGCCGATCAATTTTACCTGGGCCATCACGCTGACGCTGCTGTCGGTGCCGCTGCTCGGTCATCGTTTGCGCCTGCTCGAGCTGGCAGCTGTGTTGATCAGTTATTTCGGCGTCTATATCATTTCCAGCGAAGGGAACCTGTTCTCGTTTTCTTTCGCCCATCCGGTCGGCGTCGCATTGGTTCTGTGCTCGACGCTGATCTGGGCATTTTACTGGATCGCCGCGACCCGCGATGAACGTGACCCGATTGCCGGACTGCTGCTCAATTTTATCTGCAGCCTGCCGCTGATCGGCGGCTATCTTCTCGTCTTTGAGGAATTCAGAATGGTTCCGCTGGCCGGCCTGGCCGGTGCCGTTTATACCGGTTGCTTTGAAATGGGGATCGCCTATGTGGCCTGGCTGATGGCGATGAAGCTGACCAGCTCGACGGCACGGGTGGCCAACTTGATTTTCCTGGCACCGTTTCTGTCGCTGATTCTGATCCATTTCATCGTTGGCGAAGATATTTTGCCGTCATCTCTGGTCGGCTTGGTTTTTATCATGGCCGGGCTGATGGTACAGTCCCTTGCCGGGAAAAAGCGACTTCACAAGGACAGGTCTTGATCGCTTCGGGAAATCCTGGTTAATTCGGGAGGCTAGAAAGCACCGCGAATATCTGCTATGCTGTATCCGAAGGGATCCCTGAAACGCTGCCGGCGAGATCGATAACCGGTCGGCAGGCGGATATCTGCCCGGCTGCAGGCGAACGTGCCGGTCCGACAAGAGCTTTACCCCATCAGACAAAGTGAGCCAGGCAATGGAAGAACTTTCTAAATCACAGCGGGCACGATCCGCCATAGCCGCGTTCAAAACCCTTACCGATGCCCTTATCCTGACCGGATCCTATCAGCCGTCCGGAACCACCGGCCGCAAGTTGGAGGAAGCCTTGCGGCAGTTCAGCCCGGAGATCTACGGCTCGATGTCCGACCAGCGGGTGGTCGAACTCAAGGGACTCGAGTATGTCATCGACCGGTTGCCGCGCGGTATCGAAGAATGCAACAAGATCGTGCTGACCGCCCAGGAGGACCTGGAAGGGACCTCGTTCGAGGAGATCCGACCGCTCAAGCGGCGGCGGCTGTCCTATGTGGTGTCGCGCAAGGAGATCTGTTTTGTGATAACCAAGGGATCCACGGAAATCTATGACATCCTCACGCACCTGACGTTTCTCAATATCGAGGCGCAGAAGATCAGGACCCAGATCAACCGCCAGGGAAGCGAGGCCAGCCTGGAGTGGAGGGCCCTGCAGGAGATTGTCGACATCGAGGAGTTGGCAGAGGGGCCCGAGTTTGACCAGGCTCTCTGGAACCTTTCCATCATCCTCGGGCGCACCTATCGTGAGACGAGGCAGACCTATCACTACCTCGATCAGAACCGGGTCAAGGGCTTCAATAACGGGTTGTTTCGCATTATTCAACGACTCGGCAGCCGCATCCTTCGGGAGGAAGGGGGCGAGGAAGATCGGCTGACCATCTATTTTACGCCGTCGCTGCAGGATATTCTCGGCCATCATCGTTACGCCTCGCACTGGGCAATCGCTATCAAACAGCGTCTCTCAGCGCTGGCCTTGCAGGATCGGTCGATCCATGTCATCAGCGCCAATATGCACTCGTTTAGAAACATTATCTATGGGTATGGTGCCCTGCAGGAGATCGGCGTCAAGCCGGCCGACGATCTCTACGAGATGATTCATCAGCTTCGGGAATGCGACGCGGATATCGAGCGCTACGCGGCATCGTTTGGCTATACCAAACACGAGGATTCTTCAGGGTCCAATATCGACGTGCAGATCATCGATACCGGGCGCCTCACTGAAGCCTGCGTTCATCAAAACGTCCTGCTGTCCTGGGACTATATCAAAAAAGATCAACCGGTGATCCTGGTGATGGATTATGCCTTCGGTGCCCAGGCGTATGAAGTCATGGACGAGTTGCTCAGTCCCTTCGTGTCCGATCGCGGCGAATGGAACCTGCGCATCGAATCGATTTCAATCATGGGCAAGGCCGGCATCCTGCCTGGCAAGAAAGGTGATATCATGCTGGCCACGGCCCACGTGATGGAGGGAACACCGCACAACTATATCCTCGACAACGATCTGTCGCCTCACGATTTCAGCGGTGATCTTGACGTCTACTGCGGTCCGATGGTTACCGTCCTCGGAACCTCCCTGCAGAATCGTGATGTGCTGGAACGGTTTCACTCCTCGTCCTGGCGGGCGGTCGGTATCGAGATGGAAGGGGGGCATTATCAGCGGGCAATCAATGCGGCGATTATCCAGCGCCATATCCCGAAAACCATGAAAACGAGATATGCCTATTACGCCTCGGATAATCCGTTGATCAGCGGTGAGACGCTGGCCTCCGGCCCGATGGGTGATGAAGGGATCATGCCGACCTATCAGATTTCCAAGGTAATTGCCGAGAAAATTCTGCGTACCGACCATGTCCCCTAGCAAAGGTCCGAAAAGGATTTTTTACGCGTCACCGCTGCTGTTTGCCAGTGCCTGCGTATTGCTCACCGTCATCATCGGTGTCTTTGCCGTCAACAACGTGCGGCGGGAGAAACAATTGATGACCGCGGCCTTGTCACAGGAAGGGCAGGCGATTCTCAATCTGGTTGCGGCGAGTACCCGGGCTTCTCTGCGAAGATCGCTGATGCGCGGAGAGCTCGATGAACAGGTATGGCAGCAGACAATCCGGCAGGCCAGTGAAAACGGTTCGGACCACTCCGGAATCGACGCCCTCTATCTGGTGACGATGGCCGGCGATATCGTCGTCCACAGCGATCAGACCAGGGACGGCACGATAGTGGCCGATGAGATGATCGCCTTCCTGAGGCAACACGATGCACGGCAGGAACCGTTTCGCATCGTCAGCGGCGGTGACGGCCGGGAGGTCTTTCAGGTCGCGCTGCCGTTTGCCGTGGCCACTAACAACCAAATGATGCCGCACCCAATGGGACGCGGGAGGCAGGGGCGGCCGCTGGAGAGACTCTCGGCGCCGGATTTCCAGCGGTTTCTCGACCGCATCGGGCACCGCGAATACTTCTGGGTCGTCGAGCTTGGCCTTGAGACGTTTCACCAGGCCGTGCGGCAGCAGTTCATTCAGGTCGGTGTGCTGTCGCTCGTCCTGCTGCTGGTCGGTATCGGCGGTATCCTCTCCTTGATGACCTTGCAGGGGTTGCGCGGATCTCAAATCCGTTTGACGAAAATACGCGAATTTACCGATCTTCTCGTTTCTTCTTTGCCGGTCGGTTTGATCGCTACCGGGCCGGATGGCCGGGTGCGGACCTGCAACGCCAGCGCCTGTTCCATGTTGCGGCTGGAAGAAAAGCAGGTTCTGGGCAAACCGTCCGTTTCCGTGTTGCCCGAACGGTTTCGGGACCTGCTCTCTCCTGGGCAGATCATGACTGAAAAGACCCGGTGGGAAGTGACCCTGCCAGAGCGGGCTGGCGGAGCGACATCGCTCCATATCGTCAGGCTACCGCTCGAGGATCCGGATCGTGAGCAGGCCGGGATGCTCTTGCTGATTCAGGATCTCAGCCAGATTCGGGCGCTGGAGAGCGAATTGGCACGAGTGGAGCGAGACGCGGCTATCGGGAAAATGGCCGCCGGTGTCGCCCATGAGATCCGAAATCCGCTCAGCTCCATCAAAGGACTGGCCATTTTGCTCCAGGGGCGGTTGCATCAGGATGCGCTCGGCAGGGAAACCGTCGGTCTGCTGGTGACCGAAGTTGAACGGCTCAATCGCAGTATCGGTGAGCTGCTTGATTACGCCCGGCCGACGCAATTGCAGATCGCTCCGGTTGAGATAGATGCCGTGGTGGCCAAGGCCGTTGCCTTGCTGCGATCCGATGCGCTGGCAGCTGGTATTGAGGTAAAAGAGCACTATCGCTGTGGTGGTCGACAGCTTGCCGTCGACCAGGACCGGCTCATCCAGGTGGTGCTCAACCTCGGGCTTAACGCGATCCAGGCCATGGACCGGGGCGGGGTCCTGACTGTTGCCACCGATCGGGAAGGAGACAGGTTGAAAATAAGCATTATCGATGACGGTCCGGGAATTGCTCCCGAGCTGCTCGAAACCGTCTTCGATCCCTATGTCACCACCAAGCCGGAAGGAACCGGTCTCGGGCTGGCGTTATCCAGGAAAATCATTGACGATCACCACGGCAGGCTCACCCTGGACAGTACGGTGGGACAAGGGACCTCGGCCGTCATAGATCTGCCTTGCTAGCGAGTCGGCAGATCGGGCGATGATGGGGGTGGCGACGGGGGGTGTTCGGTGGCGGGCGGGGCGGTGGTAAACAACGTTTTGATTTTTGCAAAGATCAAGCAGATACCGCGCCAGAGCTTGGGGATCAGCCAGATCGACAGAATAATGAAGAGCACGAGGAGCACGAGAAACAGCGCCGGATAGTGCAGGGCGACGAACAGTCCGCCGATGACGCCGATATCTTCCGCGATGGAGGCTGCCCAATTGGTGAAGGGCTCCGGGGAGGTGTTGATCAAGACCCGTGAGCCGGCCTTGATCGTATGGCTGGTGGCGCTTATGGTGCCGCCGAGAATGCCGGCCGCGACGACGATAGCCGGATTGACCTCGCCGACGGCGCCGGCGGCCAGCATAACGCCGGCGGGGATACGGATAAAGGTGTGAATGGTGTCCCAGCCGGTGTCGACGCCCGGTGTCTTGTCGGCAAAGAATTCAACGGAATACATCAGCACCGCGGCGCCGATCACCAGCGGGTTCTGCAGGACCACCAGGGTCTCCGGCAAGACGATATTGCCGCTGCTGCCGAGCAGGCCGAGTACGCCGATCGTTGCGTAGAGATTGATGCCACTGGCCCAGGCGGCCCCCATGGTCAGTGCGATTGTCGCAATCACCTGTTGGTATGCGTCCATAATCCCTCCGCGTCTGGGTAGTACGTGGCGGTGCCCCGGAACGTATCATTGTGAAGATGTTTCAATGCGCCTTCCCGCCGGTTCACGGCTCAGTTTCCTGGTTGAGGCACTTGTTGAGAAATTCGCACTCCAGGGGTGACAGGTCGAAGTTCAGTTCGACGTGCTGAAGCAGGTCATGTCTCGATTTCTCCGGATATTGTTCCAGCAGATCGGCAAAGGCTCGGACGGCTTTTTTCAATTTGTCCGAGGCCAGCGGTGAATGGCACGGTGGCGAAGTCATGTTGTTACGCTCCCTGGCATGGTTTCAACACGACGCCGGCCAACGGTGGAACGGTGATCAGCGTGTGATAGTCGGCGCGGGCATGCGGCTCCGGGTAAGCGGTAAACGGCTGTTCCGGACAGATCGAACTGCCGTCGTAGATGGCGCTGTCTGAGCAGAAAACTGCCCGGTAATCGTTTCCCGTCGGTAGGCCGAGGCGATAGCCGGAGATGGTTTGCGGTGTGAAGTTGAGCAGACAGACGAGATGATCTTGCCCATCTGCGGCCAGCCGGGCAAATGAAATTATCGAATTGTCCTGATCTTCCAGGTCGATCCAGCTGAAGCCGCGGTAATCGTTGTCGAGTTGCCAGAGCGACGGGTTGGCTCGGTAAAAATGATTGAGGTCGCGGACGAAATCGATCAGCGAACGATGATCGCCGTCCTGTTCCGCCAGATGCCAGTCCAGACTGCGCTTGCAATACCATTCGGAGATCTGCCCGAATTCGCCGCCCATGAAGAGCAGCTTTTTGCCGGGGTGAAGATACATGCTCAGCAGCAGCAATCGGAGATTGGCAAATTTCTGCCAGCGGTCGCCCGGCATCTTTTCCAGCAGTGAACGTTTGCCATGTACCACCTCGTCATGCGACAGCGGCAGCACATACTGTTCCGAAAAGGCGTACATCAGGGAAAACGTCAGTGCGTTGTGATGAAATTTTCGATAGAGCGGATCTTTGCTGAAATAGCTGAGGATGTCGTTCATCCACCCCATGTTCCACTTGAAGCCGAAACCAAGCCCGCCTTGGTCTGCCGGCTTTGATACGCCGTAGAAACTGGTCGATTCCTCGGCGATCATCAGGGTGTTGGGAAAGCGGTCATAGATGATCGAGTTCATGTGTCGAATAAACTCGATGGCCTCGAGATTCTCTCTGCCGCCATAGCAATTGGGCACCCACTCCCCATCTTTCCGAGAATAGTCGAGATAGAGCATTGAGGCGACGGCATCGACTCGCAGGCCGTCGATATGATAGCGATCCAACCAGAACAGGGCGTTGGCAATCAGAAAATTGCTAACCTCGCGGCGCCCGTAGTTGTAGATCATTGTCCCCCATTCCGGGTGGGCTCCCTTGCGCGGATCCTCATGCTCGTAGAGAGCGGTACCGTCAAAGCGGGCCAGGCTGTGGTCGTCTCTTGGGAAATGGGCCGGCACCCAGTCGAGAATGACGCCGATGTCGTTTTGATGGCATTGATCGACAAAGTACATGAAATCGTCCGGTACTCCGTAGCGACTGGTCAGGCTGAACGGCCCGGTGACCTGATATCCCCAGGATTCGTCCAACGGGTGTTCCATGACCGGCATCAACTCGATATGGGTGTAACCGAGGTCTTTCACGTAAGGAATGAGCTGGTCGGCAAGTTCGCGAAAGGTCAGGAAGCGCTCTGGTTGATCGGGGTCGCGGCGCCATGATCCGGGATGCACTTCATATATGGCGACCGGCCGGTTATAAGGTTGGTTGGCCCGTTTTCCCTCCAACCAGGCTTGGTCGTTCCAGTTATAACGGTTGAGATCGCGGACGACTGAGGCGGTTTTCGGTCGCAACTCGCCGAAGAATTGATAGGGGTCTGATTTTTCACGAATCGTTCCGTCTGCGGCTCTGATGGAAAAGCGATACAACTCGTCCTCAACGACTCCCGGGATAAAAAGCTCCCAGATGCCGGAACTGCCAAGGACCCGCATCTGGTGTACCCGGTTGTCCCAGCCGTTAAAATGACCGATAACGGAAACGGCTCGGGCATTGGGGGCCCAGACGCGAAAAAGGGTGCCGCTGACCCGGTGGTGCAGGCCGAGTTGGGCACCCATCAGGTTATAGAGTGAATAGTTGGTGCCGAAGTTGAAGAGATATCGATCCTGATCGGCAAGGAGCGGCGGGAAGCGATAGGGATCGTTGATTAGGTGCTGGACTCCGGAGCGATAGGTAACCCGATAGCGATAGTCAAACGGATCGAGATCTGGAAAGGCCAGATCGGATCGAGGCAGGCTGATGCTGAAGAGTCCGTCCGGATGGGATCGTTCAAGCGGATACTCGTTGTCACCGCTGATCAGTTCGGCGGTCTCGGCATGGGGGTGCAGACAGCGAAAGATAACCCAGTCGGTTCTGTCCGGGTGGTTGTGGACGCCGAGGAAGTGGAACGGGTCGTAGGAATCGGCGGCGAGGATTGCAGCTTGCAGGTCATTCATAGAAACCACGTGGTAGAAAAAAAGATTCAGGCCGATCAGTACCGGCAATGATGGAAGAATTTTGCACAGCCTGGCGGGGCCTCCAATCAAATAGTAGGGTATAGCAGCGAAAATGTCATGGACAAAAGAGGTTTTTTTCTGTCAAGAATACGCCATGCTACCACAGAGAACCACGATTCCGCTGCGTTCCCCGCAGCGACCCTCTTGACGGTGGCAGTCCCTATTTGATACGCTTAAAGCAGAAAGACAACGTCAGATCACGTTTCTGCAGGGGTGCCAAAATGGTTGCCGAGAAAACGCCTGTCATCGATACCCTAACGGGTTCATTCCTGATTTCGACGCCGAAGATGCCCGATCCCCGGTTCGAAGAGCAGGTGATTTTTATCTGTGCACATAGTCACGAAGGGGCCATGGGGATTGCCGTCAACAAGCCGAACCCGTTTTTCAGCCTCAGCGAGATTTTACGCACCGCCAACCTGCCGGTTCCCGATGGAGAATTACCGCCGGTGCATATCGGAGGCCCCGTCGAACTGGAGTCGGCCTTTATCCTCTATCAATCCGACTACCAGGCGGAGCACCGGCTGGAGATTTCGCCGACCATTTCGCTTTCCCGAGAGACTAAGATCCTTGAAGACATTGCCTTCGGGCGAGGCCCAGACAAGTACCTGTTTTTGCTCGGTTATGCCGGTTGGGGGCCGAGGCAGCTGGAAGGGGAGCTCCTGGCCGACGGCTGGCTGACCCTGCCCGCCGATGACCATATCATCTTCGATGTCGCCGATGAAGAGAAGTGGCGGATGGCGGCGATGCTTTATGGTATCGATATCTCAACCTTCGGGGACATGATCGGCTACGCTTGAGCGGCGTTGTTCACCTTCCTTAAGCTGGCGTCGCGAGATGTCTCCCCCGGCGCTATTTCAACTGCGGCATCTTTTTTCCGGATCTGGTATCATCGGTGCGGTCGTTTTTTGGCAGTGGCCAAACC
Source organism: Desulfofustis glycolicus DSM 9705 (assembly GCF_900130015.1). Lineage (GTDB taxonomy): Bacteria > Desulfobacterota > Desulfobulbia > Desulfobulbales > Desulfocapsaceae > Desulfofustis > Desulfofustis glycolicus. The sequence goes on from NZ_FQXS01000015.1 coordinate 25,601, forward strand.
AGATATCAGGATCCGGATCATGGAAGAGCTCGAACAATTGTTTACCTGCCGACAATGCGGTTTCTGCTGTCATGGTGAAACCACGGTGTCACTCGATGCTGCCGATCAGCAGCGGATGGTCGATTATTTGCAGCTGCCGCGCGATGAGGTAGCCCGTAGGTATTGGCGGGTCTCCGGATCGGTAGTACAGATGCGTATCGTCGACCACCACTGCATTTTCTATAATAACGGTTGCTCCGTTTATTACGGCAGACCGTGGCGGTGCGCGCAATGGCCTCTGGTGCCGGCGCTGCTGCTCGACGAGGCCAATTACCAGGCCATCAGCGAATCGTGCCCCGGTATTACAAAAGAACTGTCGTATCACCACTTCTGCAGTATTCTGAAACGCGTGCTGGACAGGAAATCGTCAAGAGAAGAGCACCGCTGATGAAGCTGGAAGTTCTTCTGCTGGGTAAGACCAAAGAATCCTATCTGGCCGCCGGGATCGATGACTTCAGGGCGCGACTCGGACACTTCTGTCCGGTAACGCTGACCTATTTGAAAGGAAAAGCAACGAGCGGCAAAACCGCCCAGGAAATCAAAGCGATGGAAAGCAGCGCTTTGAATGATCGCATTGATGCCGGGAACTGCTATCGCATCGCCCTGGATCGTTGCGGGCGCCAATTCAGCTCGGAGCAACTGGCCTCATTGCTGGAGGATTTGCTCGGCCGGGGGGTAAAGAAGACGGTCTTCGTCATCGGCGGACCGCTCGGTCTGGCCGATGAGCAACTCCGGGCGGCGGACCTGGTGCTTTCCTTGTCCCCGATGACCTTTACCCACGACATGACCCGCCTGCTGCTGCTTGAGCAATTGTATCGCGCTTTTTCCATTCGGGCCGGCACCGGTTATCACAAATAAGGGGGGAGATAGACGTCGAAGCGGCTGCTTTTTCCGTTTATCGAAAACGATGCGGGGGCGGACGACAGCGGCGGCGCCCTGAGTGGTCGTTTGACGGCGATCCGGGCGGGATCGGCCTTTTTGGCGGCGGCCAGCAGAGCAGGACTGTCAGAATCATCGCCGACGATTGCCCGGAGCAGACGCATTTTCTGTTTGTTCAGTGCGGATTTCCTGGTTGCCGGATACATCGGGTCGAGATAGATAGTGGCGAACGACCGGCCGGCGGTATCGAGGAACCTGGTTGACTCGGCCAGGTGCAGGCTGATCCGCTCGGCGACCAGTGGCCCGATCAGCGGGTGAGCTGCTGCCCGTCGCAGCCCGTTGTCGAGTAGGGCCCAGATAATCGGTGATCTCTCGACGAGGACAACCCGGCAACCGAGACAAGCCAGGACAAAGCCGTCTTCACCAAACCCGGCGGTGACGTCACAGACCTCCGGCCTCACCCCTTGCTTGATACCGACCGCCTTGGCGAGCGGCTGACTGATCCGACGATCACTAAGGAACCGATAATAGGAGGGACCGGCCAGGAAGTCGACACTGAGGGGATGGGCTGCGGCGGGCAGGGAGTTGTCGTGCAACTGAAGGCGGTCGTTGTGGTAGGCCAAGAAAAGTCCGGAGGTGTCGTCTTCCGCCACCCTGAGAGGGAGCCCGAGCGTGTCGGCAAGCTGCTCGGCGCAAGCGAGATCTGCGGCGCGGTCCGAGACGGCCCTGATAGTGATGCGTTGTTTGATATCCATTGAAAAATGATTTAAGTAGTGGGGTGACCCGTTGACCGTCCCTGATCAATCGTACCAGGAGGATACTGAGATAGATGCCAGAATCAAACCCCGATGTCCAGGTTGTTGCGATCATCCCGGCCCGTTACCAGTCAAATCGGTTTCCCGGTAAACCGTTGGCGTCGATCTGCGGCAAACCGATGATCCAGCATGTGGTGGAGCGTGCTCGTCGGGTCCCGCTGTTGTCCAGAGTGGTGGTCGCCACCGATGACCGGCGCATCGCCGATACCGTCGCCTCGTTTCAGGCCGAGTGCGTGATGACGCGGGGAGATCACGTCTCCGGGACCGATCGATTGGCCGAAGCGGCGGAACTGCTCGGGATTTCCGAACATGACGTGATCGTCAATATCCAGGGAGATCAGCCTCTGTTCCCGGTTGAAGTGATCGAACAGGTGGTCTCGCCGTTGCTCGACGATCCGGCACTGCCGATGTCTACGTTGATCTACAAGATCGTCAGGAAAGAGGAGATCTTCGATCCCAATCATGTCAAAACGGTTTTCGATAAAGAGATGCATGCGCTGTACTTTTCGCGGTCGCCGATCCCGTTTCAGCGCAATCCGGACGAAACGGGTCCTTCCTACTATAAGCACCTCGGCTTTTATGCCTATCGCAAAGGGTTTTTGCTGACGTTTGTTGCGTTGCCTGAAGGTGAATGGGAGCATTACGAAAAACTAGAACAACTCCGTGCCCTTGAGTATGGCTACAAAATCAAGGTAGTCCTGACAGAGCATGATTCCATCGAGGTCGATACCAGGGAAGAGTTGGCGCGGGTGGCGGCGTTGCTTGGAAAAGAAGCGGCAGCGATCGGTCAGCTGCACCCTGCTTCGTGATTATCCGGACAAAGATGTGCCAATGAGCGAGGATTTTATCAAAAAAAACAGGGTATTGCTCAGAGAACTCGGCACCAGACAACTGGCTCCGCTCGATTTGCTGTCCCATCACGACCTGCGGGAGAAACTGGTCGATCTGGTACTTAATGACGGGCCGAGGCTGGTCGATCTCCCATCGAATTCGCTGTTCGGCGAACTTCGCCAAAACCTGATCGAGGCCAGGACCGACGACCTGCGGGTCGTGGTCTTCGGCGGCGGTACCGGTCTTTCCAATATTATCGGCGGTGATTGCCGGCAAAGAGGTTGGGCGAGACGGCCATTCGAGGGCCTCAAACACGTTTTTCCGAGGACGACGGCGGTGGTCTGTGTTACCGACGACGGCGGATCGACCGGTGAGTTGCTCAAGGACGTGCCGGTCATCGCCGTTGGTGATATCCGCCATGTGCTGCTGAGTTCGATCCAGTTGAAACAGCTGCAATTACGCTATGAATTGACCGTTTCCGAGGCGACCGAAGTGGCCGGCGATCTGTCGGCGCTCTTTAACTATCGCTATAACACCAGACCGGCATCCGTGGAGGATGTGCTCAACCAATGCGGGGCGACGCTCGACAGCCTGCCGCCCGAGATCAAGGACTATGTCGCGCAGACACTGTCCTTCTGTTTTACTGACAGTCTTTGCCGGCGTGTCCTGCAGCGACCGCATTGCCTCGGCAATCTGATCATTATGTCGGCGATCTGTCGCCGCCTGCCGGATGATGTGCTCCAAAACGACCCGAACGGAATCGCCGTCAGGTACGGCCAGCACATCTACGATGCAATCGCCGAGTGCGCACTGTTGCTCGGGGCGGGTGAGGATGCCGTCATGCCCTGCACGGCCACACCGGCACAATTACGCTTTCAATACAGTGACGGCGTTCAGGTCACCGGAGAGAGAAAATCCAGTGAGGCACGGCGGGGCTTTCCCGTCGATCAGGTCTTTGTTGATTTCTGCGACCACCCCTTTGTTCCGGAACCACTGCTTGAACGGATCGGCTCAGCCGATATCCTGATCATGGCGCCCGGCAGTCTCTATAGCTCGATCATTCCGGTCATGCAAGTTCCCGGTATCGCCGCGGCGGTGAGGAGAAACCGGCGAGCGCTCAAGCTGCTGATCGCCAACCTCTGGGTTCAGGACGGAGAAACGGACCGAAGCAATCTCGACCCGGAGCGAAAATTTCATGTTTCGGACATGATCAGGGCCTATAACCGGAATCTGCCCGGGGGCGTGCGAGGACTCTTTGACCAGGTCCTCTGTCTGTCCCTTCAGGATATCCCCGGGTCGGTTATTCAGAACTATGCCGTGGAAGGGAAAAGTCCCATCTATCTGGATCGGGAGGTCTTGAAGCGACACGGGTTTGCGGCGATCGAGTGCGGCTTTTATTCGAAAGCGGCCCTTCATGAACGGCAGGTCATTCAGCATGATCCGCAGATCGTCGCCCAAACCGTCAAAACACTCTATCTCGCCGAACAATTGGCCAGTCACCCGCCACCATCCGACGACCCGACAGAACTCACCACCGACGGTGTCGGACATCTTGCCAGTCGCTATACAACTTGTCTACCGGCGATAAAATACCAGCAGGTTAGTAGATGCCTGGCCGACCTACCGTTTTCCTTCCGGCCGGCCGGTAACGATTGCCTTGATGAACAGCGGATTCGCGAGGAGCTGGTGGACATGATCTGGTATCACCAGGACATCCCGCTCGCCCATTTCGCAACGATCAACGGCATTACCTGTGTCCAACGGGACCATTGGCGCCGTGACCAACGATGGGACAATGTCTTTTCTTTCTACGATCCTCAAGACAGGCAGATCTATCTCCGCCGGGATCGTGTGGATGACAAAAAGCAGCTCGAAGTTGCCTTCCTGATCGCTGTCGGTCAGGCACTGCTCGGCAACTATGCGCTGGAAAAGAGAATGGAGCCGCTGCAGTGCGGCCCCATCGTCCTGGGCAACATCTATCATCTGCTGCTGCGCCCGATTGAAGAGCGCTCTTGTTATTTCACCGATAAAGAGCTGCGCGAGTTTCTTGCGCTGTCACGGATGAAGGAGGTGACTTCCTGCCATTTCACCAGGGTAGTCAACAGTGAGGAAGGGTTCACTCCGCCCGGCTTGTTGATGGGACTGATGTACGCCTGGTATCTGGACAACCGCCTGGCCAGCCATATCGAATATAAAATGTCCATTCTCAAAATGCATCAGACCGACCTGATTCCCGAACAGATAAGGACCAGGGATCGACGCGTGCGTCTGACCACCTTTTTCCGCCAGTCGGTCTTCGGCAAGCAGCAGTGAGTCGGGGCGCCTGACCGGCGGTATGGCAACCGTGGCGGGACAGGGCTTAACCGGTCTTCCGCCAACAACAAGGGATCTTTTGCTCACGATGGTGATTTTTGTCGTTTATCGTGACCTGCCGTCAGGGAAGTAGGATTGGAATCAACAATGAAAATTCTCATTATCGACGACAAACCGGCAATCAGAGATATCCTTCGGACTTGGTTCGAGATGGAAGGGTGGACGGTTTATGAGGCGGAAAACGGCCGGGACGGGGTGCAGTTGCACCGGAAAACGCCGGTCGACCTGGTGGTCTGCGACCTGATCATGCCGGTACAGGAAGGGATTGAGACGATTTCCTCGTTTCGGCGGTCGTTTCCCGAGGTCGGCGTCATTGCTATCTCCGGCGGCGGGCGGTTGTCGCCGGACCAGTATCTGGAAGTGGCCCAGCTTCTCGGTGCCTGGAAGATTTTTCGCAAACCGTTGGCAATCGATCAGATGCTTGCTGCTGTGTGGCAGTGGCGGGCAATAGAGGGCCGCGGGGAGAGCCAATGAGCAGCGGGCAACCCAGAGCCCTGGTCGTCGACAATAACCCGGTCCTGCTGAAGGCGATTTCAACCTTGGTGCAGCGGGAAGGGTGCCTGGTGCACACCGCCGAGAACGGCCTCGAGGCGCTGGAAATTTTCAAACGGGAGCCGGTGGACATCGTTTTTACCGACCTGGTGATGCCACTGGTGAGCGGCGAGCAGCTCTGCCGAGTGATTCGCCAGACCCCGGATCGCGGCACGGTATTCATCGTCGTTATTTCGGCCATCCCGATAGCTGAGGCAAAACGGATCATGGCCACCATCTCCTGCGATCTGTGCATCGTCAAGGGCAGTCTGGCCGAGATGCGCAGCAATATTCACGAAGCATTGGAGCGATTTAGTCGCCAATCCGTTGCCGCTGACAAGGTGCTTGGCGACCAGGCCGGATTGTTCGAACGTCAGGGAGGCGAACTGTCCATCGCAGGTGAAATCCTGGCGGAAAAAATGCATCGGGAGGAAATTGTCGCCTCGCTGTCCGAAGGAGTGATCGAACTCAATGAGCACGGCAAAATTGTCGATATCAACAGGGCAGCTCTGGATATCCTCGACTGCGAAGTCGCCGGGATCATCGGTTCCGATCTGGTCGCGATCGGCTGGGGCGAGCATGACGAGACGATTGCTTCCTGGTTGAACGGAGAATTGCGCGGCCGAGGCATGAAGCCGTTGACCATCGGCGATGACAGACCGATCAGGCGGCATAACCGGGTGCTGGTAGTTTCCCTGCTGGCCGTTGCCGGAGCGAGCTATTTCGGTATCTGTATTATCCGCGATATCACCCGGCAATACCGGGCTGAGGAGTATCAGCGGAAACTTGATCGGGCTATCCGACTGGTGAAGAAAATGGACGCGTTGAGCGGAATGGCCGGCGGCGTCGCCCACGATTTCAATAACCTGTTGGCCGTTATCTGCGGCAGCATCGAAGTGGCCGAGCTGGCCCTTGACAGCGGCGCTGCCGATCAGGTCAGGGAAAAGCTGGAGCGGGCCAAAATGTCGGCGCAGACCGCCGTCGAGCTGGTTAGAAAAATCTCCCAGTCTTCGGCGTATGGAATTATCGATCGGGAAACGAGCGATATCGATTCGGTCCTGCAGCACGCGGTGGCCAGCTTTTCCGCCGATCCGGCACCGACCGTCGAGATTGTTCTTGAAAGCGGTGACGTGTCGGTTTCAATTGACCGGGAGCAGATTGTCACCGCCGTTGTCAATGTCCTGCGCAACAGCGCAGAAGCCGGGGCGACCCGGGTGACGATCAGCGGGCATCGGGTCCGCTTCGCCGAGCCGCTCGTTGTTGCCGGTCAATACGTACCGGCCGGGAATTATCTGCAGCTCGATCTGACCGATGACGGCGGTGGCATCGAGGCCGGCCATATCCCGGAAATCTTCGATCCGTATTATTCCACGAAGCAGCGGGGCGTCGTCAAAGGAATGGGGCTCGGTCTGGCGGTTGTCTACTCGACCTTGCGTAATCACGGAGGCTACGTCGTCGTCACCTCCGAAATGTTCCGGGGAACCACGGTATCGTTTTACCTGCCGCTGCTCTTAGAGCAGCAGCAGGACGCAGCGACATCCGTGACGCATGTCGGAAATAGCATTCTTCTTGTCGAGGGCGATGAGCAGACCGCTCTGGTCGCCGCGGCGATGATCGAATATCTTGGCTTGGAAGTGGTATCGGCGGCCACCAGCGAAATAGCGCTGGCGCGTTATCGTCAAGCGATCGGGAATGGCGCACGCTTTGCCGCGGCGCTGATCAACCTCCGAGAAGAAGAAGACGCTCGGGCGGTCGAATTGTGCCGAAACCTGCGGGCAATCGATGCGGATGTGCGGATTATCGCTACCAGCGGTACGCCGGTCGGTCCAGTGATGTCGCACTGCCGTGATTACGGTTTTTCAAATGCCCTGCCGAAGCCCTATACCCTCGATGATCTGCGCAATATCCTGGCGCTCGGTCGGGGAGGCGGTGTGAGTTGACCCAGATCTTGTCACGTCCCTTGGCCGGGATGTCTTATCGCTTATTCATAATCAGGATGCCGAGAATAAAAGCGGCCAGGCCGAGGGCCCACTGGTTTTGATGCAGCAGAATCAATGCGCTGATCGATAGCAGGACGCCCAGACTCACTTTGTTCATCGTCGCCCCCGGTTGCTTGCCGGCGCCGACGGACAGACGGACAATACCTCCTGCCAGGCCCGGTCGATAATCTTCTCCGAGACTTTTTCGCTGGTCTTCAGCTCCGGAGAGAACACCGATATTCCGAACTCGACAACCAAAAAGCGATATCGGCGGTAGGCCGTTCGGCAGGACGAATCGGCGTCATATACTGCACTTGAATAGTTTTCGCTGTTGCCGAGATGTGGCAGAAACGGACGCTGTTTTTCCCGGTCCCGAATCAGGTTGTGGGAAGCCCGTTCGATCCGGATTTTCAGGCCCTTGAGAAAACGACCGAGGTGATCAAAATCGCTGCTCCGAGCGTGTTCCAGGAAGTCGGTGGGCAAGAGCAGATCAAGATGGCGTTGCAGATCGCTGCAGGCCGTTTCACCACTGGGGATGTCGCGCCTTATCTTCTCGATGAGCGTTGCCGCCTCGCGGCGTTGTCGCAATACTGCCATGATGCTGTCAACGAGGTGTTGTCCGCCGGCAAAAAAGCCACTGTGGCGTATCTGATCGAGACGTCGTCGATATTCATCCTCGGCTTGGAAGATATCGAAATCTACCGGAAACAGCGCATTGAACACAAAGCTAAAGATCGCTTCCCGGGCGTTGCCGCCCGACCCGAGTGATGAACTGAGCCAGTTCGACGATGGGCCGGAAAAGGCCGTCTTGAGATAACGTTTCAGCTGGCGGGACTGATCCTGGAAGCTGATTTGCAGCAGATAATGCACCCCTGTTGCGGTGCGGCGCCGGGCATCGTCAGAGTCGGGGAGATAGATCACTCGTACGCCGTTTCCTCCGGGTATCGGTTCAAGGGCAGGGAAGAGCGTACCAACGGTCAGGCCGGTTTCAGAGATCAGGTGCAAACGGGGTTTGACCGAGGCAAACTGCCAGGAGTGAAAAACGGTGTCGGCCAATTCCCGGGTCAGTGCCTCGTCGTCGGGGTGCAGACGACCAGTCGCCCGTTTCGCCGACGGCTGGCCGGAGTTACGGCGCAGGGAATCAAGGTTTCTGCCGGAGCGGCTCTCACTGCCGCTTTGATCGACAACGACAAAGCGCATGCGCAGATGGTCGGGCAATTCCATCGGCCAGTCGCCCGGCTGAATGGTCGTGTTGTAGAGCTTGGCGATGGCCTTCGTCATTTCTTTCAGATAGGAACCTTTGCCGATGGGCATCTCATCAAGGAGTCGCGCAACCGTTTCGTTGACCGGGATGAGTCGTTTCCGGAGTCGCTTCGGCAGCCCCTTGATCAGCAAAGCGGTCTTCTCCGGCAGCAACCCCGGCACCAACCAGTCGAAGAGCTCGGCTTTGAGGCTGTCCAGCAGGTGTTCCGGAATGAGAGCGGTGACACCGTCATCCGGGCTGCCCGGCTCGAAGTGGTAGCGCAGTTCGATAGCGATCGAGCCGTGGTGGATGGCCGGCGGGTAGTCGATCAGTTCTTTGTCACCGGGCGCCCGTAGCAGGATGTCGGCCTCGGTCATCAGCAGGTTCTGCTCGCCGTCACGCTTGATGGCTTTGATCAGAGACTGCCGGTCGTAGACCGAAGGAGGCAGTCTGCTGTCGTAAAAATCAAAGATAACGCCGTCATCGACGATGACATCTCGTTTACGCAACCGGGCTTCAGCCTCTCGCCATCGAGTCAGCAACTGCTCGTTGTCTTTGAGAAATCGAAAGGAACCGCTGATGTGACCGTCGATCAGGGCCTGCTGGATGAAGATTTTTCGCGCTTCGGCTCGATTCTTTTCGTCCCGGGAGCCGAAATTAACCGTCCGGCCGCTGATCAGGACCAGCCCGTAGAGGGAAACGGTTTCATCGGCGATGACCCGACCGGTCTTCTTCTGCCAGCGCGGGTTCGTCCAGGAATAGCTGCAGAAGGCGGCGGCCGCGGATTCGATCCATTCCGGCTCGATGGCGGCGACGGTGAGCGCGAACAGGCGAGACGTCTCGATAAAAGAGCCGGCCATGATCCACGGCCCCCCCCTGGTGTGCTGGTGACTGCCGGGAAAGATCACCAGTTCGCGGTTACCGATGCCCTGATAGTTCGGGCCGGTTGTCTTGCGCGCGCACTGCCGGAACAGACCGGCGAGCAGTGATCGATGCACGGCCTCGTAGGAGGCTTCAACATCGTTTAAGGTGAACCGGTGTTGTTCGGTCAGCAGACGGCTCAATTGCTCGTGCAGGTCGATCCATTCCCGCATCCGTTGGAAAGACAGATAATAGCGGCCGCAGAATCGCTTCAACGCCGACCAGGAAAAGCTGCCTATTTCGGCAAAACACCGGTTCCAGATGGTCAGCAGCATCAAAAAATCCGACTGCGGGTGCTGAAATGCTGCGTGTGCCTGATCGGCGAGCTGTTCCTTGTCGGCCGGACGAACCCGCGGGTCCTGGATGGCCAGAGCCGCGGCGATGACGACAATTTCTCTGAGACACTTGTTTTTTTCCGCTTCAATGAGGATCCGGGAGATGACCGGATCGATCGGCAACCGGGCCATGATCGATCCGTTGTTGGTAAGGTGTCCGTCGTCGGTGAGGGCGCCGAGTTCATTGAGCATGCGATAGCCTTCCCGGATTGCGCCCGGTTTGGGCGGATCGAGGAAGGGAAAAGCAAAGGGGTCGCCAAGTTTGAGCGATACCATCTGCAGGATGACTTCGGCGAGGTTGGCGCGTTGGATCTCTGGAACGGGGAATTGTGGGCGATTCAGATAGTTCTCCTCGCTGTAGAGACGCAGGCAGATGCCCGGTCCGATCCTGCCGCAGCGACCGGCGCGCTGATCGCAGTTGGCTCGGGAGATTGTTGTTACCGGCAGATTGGTGGTTCGCGCCCGGGGATTGTAGACGGCGATACGGGCAAGACCGGAATCGATGACGTAGCGGATTCCGGGGACGGTCAGCGAGGTTTCCGCGACATTTGAGGCAACAACAATCTTTAGAGACTGCTGCAGCTTGAAGATCTGTTGCTGGTCGGCGGTCTGCAGCCTGCCGAACAACGGCAGGACACGGCGCTGCGGCAGACGCCCGCGCAACACCTCACAGCAATTTCTGATATCCTTTTCCGTCGGCAGGAAAATCAGGATGTCGCCGGGCGGATAGGATGAGCAGAGCTGTGCCGCCGCGTCGACGCAGGCGTCCACGTAGGAGCTATCCTCGTCGGTTTCGTCGGGGTGCTGATAGAGGATCTGAACCGGGTAGGTTTTACCGGTGACCTGCAGTATTGGCGCCTGACCGAAATGAGCAGCAAACGCGCTCGTGTCGATGGTCGCCGAGGTGATGATGAGTTGAAGATTGTCACGCTTCTTCAGCAGACGGTGGAGGTAGCCGAGCAGGAAGTCGACGTTGAGGTTGCGTTCGTGCGCCTCATCAACGATAACACAGCGATACCGGTTGAGAAACGGATCCTGCCGGGTCTCTGCCAACAACACCCCGTCGGTCATGAATTTGATCCGGGTATTTCGTGTCGTCCGATCGTGAAAGCGAATTTTGCTGCCCACCAGATAGCCGTGACCGCCGAGTTCTTCTTTGACGCGTTGGGCGACCGTTGTCGCGGCAATGCGGCGCGGTTGTGTACAGCCGATCAGGCCGGGCTGGTCGAAGAACAGATCGAGGCAGATTTTCGGCAATTGAGTGGTTTTACCGGAACCGGTCTCGCCGGCGATAACGACGACCCGATGCTCTTTGAGAAGTGCCGTGATCTCGGGGATGAACGGGGTGATCGGCAGCGTTGATGGGTAGGAGAACTCCATGAAAACGATGGCTGAGACAGTGCTTTTATGGTAACAATCCGATTCCTGAGAAATGGTTGCTATACCATATAATCGTTTCTGCTGTCATTACGAAAGGGGAGAAGTCCATGGACATCCGTAAAGCAGTTATTCCCGTTGCCGGACTGGGAACCAGGTTCCTGCCGGCAACCAAGGCCATACCGAAAGAGATGTTGACCATCGTCGATCGGCCGACCATCCAATATATTGTCGAAGAAGTAGTTAACTCCGGGATTGAGCAGATCATTTTCGTCACCAGTGAGGGGAAGTCGGCTATCGAGAACCATTTCGACTATAATTTCCATCTGGACGCCGTCCTCCGGGAAAAGAACAAGACGACGCTCGGCAAAGAACTCGACATGATTTCAAACCTGATCGATATCGTCTCGGTACGACAGAAGAAACCGCTTGGCCTTGGTCACGCCATCTGGACGGCCCGTCATATCGTCGGCAATGAACCGTTCATGGTCTGCCTCGGCGACGACCTGGTGCTCAGCGATGTGCCCTGCGCCCGACAGATGCTTGAGTTGTATCGCGACGTGGGTGAGTCCATCGTTGCCGTGCAACGAGTGCCGCATGAGCAGACGTACCAGTATGGTATTGTCGAAGGAGAGGCCAACGGTCGTGATCGAACCTACAAAGTCTCCCGGATGGTCGAAAAACCCGCGCCCGGTACGACCGATTCCGACCTGGCGATCATTGGCCGATATATCCTGAAACCGGACATTTTCGACATTCTCAGCAACACCACGCCCGGGCACGGTGGTGAGATCCAGTTGACCGACGCCTTACTCGCCCTGTGCAAACGACGCGAGATGTATGCCTATGAATTTGAAGGTACCAGGTATGATGCCGGGGATAAACTCGGCTATCTGCAGGCAATCGTCGCGTACGGATTGCGTCACAACGAGCTCGGACCATCCTTCAAGAGTTTTCTGCAGGAGACGATTGCGTCGTTATGAGGTGTGTGGAGGTTGCCGTTGCCGCCCCGGTCAGGCAGACCTACTCCTATCTGCTGCCGGATAATCTGGTCGACGAAAAAGAGCCGGACCGGACCCTGGTCGGGCGCCGGGTATTCGTCCCGTTCGGAGGTGGCCGGGCCAGCGGTTATATCCTGACGGACGGACAACGCCAGGACGTCTCGATCGACCTCAAGGAGGTGTTTGACCTCATCGATGCGGTGCCGTTGTTCCCTGCCGCCATGGTCGAGTTGTTCCGCTGGCTGGCTGCGTATTACCACTATCCCCTCGGCCAGGTGATCAAGACAGCGCTGCCCGGCGGCTTGAAGGTCAGTGTTGAGCCGGTCATATGCCTGACAGAAAATAAGGGCGCTGGCGAGGCTGAAGACTGGTCGACCGGCACACCTACCGAAGGTTGGTTGGCCAGACTTATGTCCGGCGGTTCCCTGTCGCCGCGGGAGAGCAAGAAGGTGCTCGCCGACAGGCGCGATAGGGCAACGGTCAATCGACTGATCGATGCCGGGGCGGTACGCGTGATCAAACGGTGCAGCAAGGATTCTGTCGGCAAGAAGCTCGAACGCTGCTACCGAATCGACGAGGAACTGAGTCGGGAAATTGGCGGTGCTGCGGGTGATCCCGCGGCAGCTGCGTCGGTCGAGCGGTGGGTGCTGGCAAAGATCGGCCGAAAGCCGGGCCGGGCCGAGGTCAAAACCCTGCTGTCCGTGGCGGCGATCGGTACCGGTAGCGGCGCCGCCGATGTCCCGCGCCGGGAACTGGCGGCAGAGTATCCCTACGGGGCGAGGATCATCGAGGCCCTGGCGGCGGAAGGCCTGGTCACCGCTCTGGACCGCCGGGTTTATCGCAGCCCGTTGGGCGACCTGTTGCCGTTTTACCCCCGTATCGAGCACCACAGCGATGAGCAGCGGGCGGCCATAGATACGATCGTGGATCCGCTCGAGCGGCAAGCCTATCGCACCTTCTTGCTGCACGGCATTACCGGCAGCGGCAAGACCGAGGTCTATCTTGCCGCTGCCGAACGGACATTGAAAAAGGGGCGTGGAGTGTTGGTTCTGGTGCCCGAAATAGCCCTGGCCACCCAACTTGAGGCGCATTTTGTATCTCGCTTCGGCCCGCTGGTGGCCCTGCTTCATTCCGGATTGTCGCCGGGCGAGCGGTTCGATGAATGGAGCCGGATCCTCTCCGGCGCCGCGAAGATCGTCGTCGGCGCACGATCAGCCGTATTTGCACCGCTGCCCGACCTCGGTCTGGTGGTCGTCGATGAGGAACATGACGGCGGCTTCAAACAACAGGACGGCCTGCGCTATCAAGCCCGTGATGTCGCAATCGTCAGGGCGAAAATGAATGACGCGGTAGTAATTCTCGGTTCGGCGACCCCGTCGGTAACCAGTTATCAACACGGGCGCAGCACCAAGTACGAGCTGCTGCAGCTGACCCGGCGGGTAGGCGGTCGAAGCCTGCCCGAAGTGTCGATCGTTGACATGAAAAAGCAGCAGCGGCAGGGGGCAGGACTGTTTCATCCGGAATTAAAAGCGGCCCTGCAGGAGACGTTTGACCAGGGAAAGCAGAGCATCCTGCTGATCAACCGGCGGGGATTCTCATCGTCAGTTGTGTGTCTCGACTGCGGTACGATGGTCGAATGTCGTCATTGCAAAGTGACCATGAACCTGCATAAACGACCGCATTTGCTGCTCTGCCACTATTGTGGTTACCGGCTCCCGTCTTCGACGAATTGCACGATCTGCGGTTCGACCCGGTTGCACCCCGTCGGGTTCGGTACCGAACGGGTCGGTGAGGAAGTGGCGGCGTTGTTGCCCGAGGCGCGGATCGCCCGACTCGATTCGGATATCGCCGCCGATCGTCGCACGTTTCTCGGTCTGCTCAGGGCGGCCGGCAAGAGAGAGCTCGATGTGCTGGTCGGCACACAGATCCTGGCCAAAGGGTTACATTTTCCCGACGTGACCCTGGTTGGAATCGTGCTGGCTGACAGCGGGCTCAGTTTTCCCGATTATCGCGCCGCCGAGAAGACCTATCAACTCATAGCCCAGGTTACCGGGCGAGCCGGAAGAGGCGATACGCCCGGTCGGGTAATCATCCAGACCCTGCAGCCGGATCATTACGCCATCGGACTGGCGGCCGAACACCGTTATACCGATCTGGCCGAACAGGAGGTGAGGATCAGGGCGTCCGCCGGTTTTCCGCCGTTCGCCAGGCTGGTGTTCTTTCTCGTTGAAGATCGGCAGGAGTCGCGGGCGCGCGCCAGGGCAGAGGATATCGGTCGGGGAGCGCGGCAGTGGATCAGTGGCAATGCGCTGTCCTCGCAGATCTCCGTGCTCGGGCCGGCGCCGGCGGCGATCGAACGGTTGCGCGACCAGTATCGCTGGCAGATCCTGCTCAAGTCGACGGATACGGCCAACCTGCACCGGCTGACCGATTTCCTGGCAGCATCTTTTCAGCGATCGGGGGGGCAGCGGGTGCTGATCGATGTCGACCCGGAAAATATGCTCTAACCCCCAAGACGGTACGCCACAAGTAACGATGAAAATCGGGCGTCATGGTCGGAAGGGCTGGTTAGTGAAAGTGAGCGGGGGGACAGGTTAAAACCTGTCCCCCCGATGATCGAGATGGGCGATACAGCCGGAGAGCTGCAGCTGGAGGAAGAGCCGACCATCAGTCTGGAACACCGATTTTCATAAAAAACCTCGGCCCGGTCGGTTACGGGTCGAGCGGTGTTTCCTGGCGGAAGAAAAATGGCCGCAGCGAGTTGAGATTTTCGTCAATTTCCATCGGTAAGATCTGGGCCAGGCAATTGAGAATGACGATGGCGTTTTTGTCGGCGTCGAGTTCCGCCGCGTAGCGAATTCGATTGAGCATCCCCTCGTTAACCTGTTCGATCTGCCGCCAGTATTGTTTGATACGATCAAGGTGATAATCAGGCTTTCCGCCATCCGTTTCGATAAAATACTGACGCAGCAGATAGACCGACACGATGCGGAACATCGATTCGTCAACGGTTGCGAAGGGGAGATGAAACCTGGCCATCGGACGAAGGATATCCAGGGTCGGACAGCCGCTGGTGGCCATGATGATGCCCATGATCGAGCTTAAACCGTCCTGGACGATAGTCTCTTTGATGGTTGTTCGTTCCGTGGTGATGCACGAAACCGTGCATGATTCATGCGACAGGATGTCTCTGAACGCAGTGACCAGATCGGCGATGTTGATCGCCACCGGGCAATGGCCGATTCGCTCGCGATCCAGCCGGCAGCAAGTGCATTGGTGGGTGGCCAGTTTGGTCCATTCCGCTTTGCTGTTCGAAGAGGGGCGCATCAGCGAGGTCGCCGGGTCGAGTCTGATGAGAAAGCGCTTTTTCGTCCCGTTGGCCAGATCGAAACTGTAATTAATAGTGATATCGTGTTGATCCATGGTCGTTTCAGGCGGTAGCCGGAAAATTTTTGGATGATGAACAATGATCTTGCAAGGTATTCTGCATGACGATTGGCTATCCTTTATTGATGGTTGGTGGTCTTCGTCGGTTTGCGTCCGGTTATGCTAAAGCCGATACCATTTCTTTTTCGGGGTCCACAGACAGACCCGGTTTCGTCCCTGGCGCTTGGCTTCGTAGAGTGCCTGGTCGGCCCGGCTGATCATCAGTGATTTGGAAAAATCGTCCTCAACGCCGGGGCGACTCGAACAGACACCGAAACTGGCGGAGACATGGTGCTTTTCAGAGTCGACGAGAAATTCGTTGTCGTCAATTTCAGCCCGAAGTTTTTCGGCGACGAGCAGCGCGGTATCACCATCAGTGGCCGGGAGGATAACACCGAATTCCTCGCCGCCGTAACGGGCAAGGGTGTCGTAGGTGCGCAGGTGAGATTTGAGCAGTGAGCTGAAATCTTTAAGGATCTCATCGCCTAACTGATGGCCGTAGGTGTCGTTGAACATTTTGAAATGATCGATATCGATGAACAGCAGGGACACTGAGGCGTCCTGTCGGATAGAGCGGTCGATTTCGCGATCAAGGGCCGTCTGGAAATAACGGTGGTTGTAAATCTCGGTCAGCCCATCGATATGGACGAGATTATCGAGAATCTTGTTTTTTTTCTCCAGTTCCCGAGTAAGGTTTTCCAGTTCGATCTTAGCGGCGACCAATTGCTTATTCATCTGGTCGTAATCCAGATTGAGCAGGCTGAGCCGGATATTTGCCTCTTGCAGGATCTCCTGGATGGATTTGGTGTGTTTCATCTTCAGGCCGAAGTATGCACCGGCCTGGACGACACTGATATGGACTTTCTCCAGGATGTCCTCGATGTCCTCGTTAGTCAGTCCAAGAAGCTTTTTTGCTTCTTTGCGAAATTGCTTGTGGTATTCTTCCGGCTTGCTGGAAAAGAGGATATTGATCAGCAGATCGGAGAGATAGACGGCCTTGATCGTGGCCAGAATGGTCCGGTCGCCGTCCTGGTAATCGGCCGGACGATGATGAAACCGGAGCGGTTGCAGCAGGGTTTCCGGGAAAGACCAGTGTTTGGCGACTTCATAGCCGATGTGGCAATGGGTGATCCCGAGCAGCGATTGTTCGGCATTGAGCAGGTCATATTGATTGTCCGCAACCGCCTCGATAACCTGTTCGTAGGTGTCGGGAAAGGTGCGGGCAAAGATCAATTCCCCAAGATTCTGCAGGAGCCCGGAAATGAATACCTCCTCCGTATCGACCCCCTTGACCTTTTCCAGAATCAGTTTCGAGGCGACGGCGGCAGCCAGCGACCTCTCCCAGAATTTGGCGAAATCAAAGCGGCTCTTGCGCGATCCGTTACGAATCGAGAGGAAGGAGAAGGAGAGGACGAGACTTCGCACCGCGTTGGTGCCAAGGATCGATACGGCCTGTTTGATGGAGCCGATTTGTTGCGGAAAACTGTAAAAGGATGAATTGGACACCTTGAGTATTTTTGCCGACAGCGATACGTCCTGCGCGATCAGATCGGCGATATCGGTCAGTGTCGTATCTTCCCGAGAAGTCAGCGTAATGAGTTTGGAGGCGACCGTCGGCAGGGTTGGCAGCTCATCGGAGGCGAGCACCGTTCTCAATAGTTCGTCGTGATCCATAAAAGTCCCGTACTGCTCGTGATTGTGGAGGCGATCTCGGTTCGTCCCGCAAGCATGCGCCCACCGCCGCCACGGTGCCGCCGGAGGGCGGCGAGGAGAGCGGGACAGATAACGAGCAGCAGGCGCGTGATAGATGTTGTCACCTACTATATCGTTTTCGAATCAAACGTTGCAAGTTTTCACGTTGAAAAATGAGTCGGGGGCGGGGGCGGTTCGGGATAGCTGCAGAGTTCACCACGATAGGATTGAAACCGGAAGATATCATGGCTTGCCACCTGATATTCGGGAGTCAGCGGGATTTTTCCACCTCCCCCCGGTGCGTCGAGGGCGTACGTGGGGATGGCCATGCCGGATAAATAGCCGATTAATTCTCGCATAATGGCTCGGCCTTCTTCGATGGTCGTCCGGAAGTGATCGGTGCCGTTGGTCAAGTCGGCCTGGAACAGGTAGTATGGTTTGACCCGCAGACGCAGCAGGCCGCGCAACAGGTCGCGCAGGATCGCCGGCGAATCGTTGACTCCCCTGAGAAGAACGGTCTGGCAGCCGAGGGGAATGCCGGCATCGGCAAGGCGGTGGCAGGCGAGTTGCGCTTCGTCGGTCAACTCCGCCGGATGGTTGAAGTGGGTATTGATGAAAAGGGGATGGTACCGCTTAAGGGTCCGGCACAGTTTCTTGGTAACGCGCATTGGCAGGGTACACGGCACTCTACTGCCGATCCTGATGATTTCCACCGAAGGGATGGCCCGCAGTGCGGCAAGTATCTCGTCGAGCCGGTCGTCGTCGAGCAACAGCGGGTCGCCGCCGGAGAGCAGCACGTCTTTGATTTCCGGGTGATCTTTCAGGTAGTCAAGACCGGCGGCAAACGACGAATCGCCTCCCGGCATGCTCGGCCGACCGACGTGCCGTTTGCGGGTACAGAACCGGCAAAAGAGCGCGCACTGGTTCGTAACCAGAAAAAGGACACGGTCCGGGTATTTGTGCACGATACCGGGGACCGGGCTGAGCGTTTCTTCGGCGAGCGGATCGGGGATCCCGACAGGATCGTTGAGTTCCTCCGGACGGGGAACGGCCTGCAGAAAAAGCGGCAGACCGGTTGTCCGGATCAGTTTCAGGTAATAGGGATTAATGCGGAGCGGATAACGCTCGATGACCGCAGCGACGGCCGGATCGATCCGGCCGGGAAAACAGTGGCAGAGCTCTTCGTAACTGGTAATGCTTTGACGGAGCAAGTGTTTCCAGTGTGTCATCGGAATCGGTAAAAGAAAGAAGGGAGGCAGTCTCAATCCGACGGCACGCTGACGGTGTTGAGAATAGCGGTCAGCGCCTGCCAGTCGGTTGCTTGGTAGATGGCTGCACGAAAACGAGCTGCACCAGGCATGCCCTTGTAATACCTGCCAATATGGTTTTTTATGGCACCGAGATGGGTGGTGTTGCCATGCTCTGCTATCAGGGTCATATGCTGCCGGGCGGTGGCGAGGATGCCTTCAGGCGAGCCGGGTCGACCGGCAGGGGAGAATACCCAGGGATTGCCAAGCGCCGCGCGGCCGATCATCACTGCGTCGCAGCCGGTTGCAGCCAGTCGTGCCTGTGCCTGGTGGTAATCGCTGATGTCTCCGTTGCCGATCACCGGAATAGAGACGGCCTGTTTGACCCGGGCGATCTGGCGCCAGTCGGCCTGTCCGGAAAAACCCTGTTTCCAGGTTCGGCCATGAACAGTGATGGCGGCGGCGCCGGCGTCCTCGGCCATGCGGGCGAACTCAGTAACGTTGATATTGGCGCGATCCGGTCCGATCCGACATTTAACGGTAACCGGGCAGTCGGCTGCCGCCACCACCGCTGAGATAATTCGTTCGGCCAGTTCCGGGTCGTTCATCAGGGCGGCGCCACCGCCTCGTTTGGTTACCTTTTTGACCGGGCAGCCCATATTGATATCTATCAGGTCCGGATGATAATCGTTGAGCCGGTCGGCGGCCGCTGCCATGATCGCGGCGTCGGCCCCGAAGAGTTGGAAAGACACTGGCCGCTCCTCGGGGTAACTGACGAGCAGCGCATTGGTGGCCGCCTGGTCGTAGGCGATTCCGTGCGAGCTGATCATTTCCGACACGCAGAGGGCTGCGCCGTGCCGCCGGCACAACAGCCGGAACGGCAGGTCGCTGTAACCGGCGAGTGGAGCAAGAATTAATCGTCCGGAGAGAGGCACGTTGCCGATGGACATGATCTCGGATAATACGTGAATGCGAAACGCTGCACGAACGACCGGCCCGAAGGGCCGATGTCTACTCACGCCGGCCTGGCACGTGCAGCGGCCGGAGGCCGGCGTGAGCGTTCAAGAAAGCCGGTTAGTCAGGGCAGTTTGGAAATCTGTACCAGGGAGCGTTGGTAGATTTTCTGCGCCATGTTTTCGATGATGGTTTCCAGAGCCCGGTCGCCATTGTCCCTGGTCAGTGCTGAATCGGAACTGACCCGGAAATCCTCGATCCATTCTTCCGAGGATTGCTCGATCAGCACCTTGTCGGTGCTGAGCTCCTTCAGGATATAGCGTACCCTGAGGCGCAGTTTGACGGTCGAAGCGGCATTATTGGCGCCATAGGTGAGGCTCGGCAGATTGTAGGAGATGATCTCGCCGGCCAGGATCAGGTCGGCCCCCTCCTTCTGCTTGGTAATGGAGATGGAGCCGGATTTCTGGAACCATCTGATCAAGGCCTGGTAGATATCGGCATCGAGTTGCAGCTCACTGGTTCGGTTTTTCCAGGTGGTCACGTAAATGGATTTTTCCGGGCCGGAATAGACATAGGGATTGCGGTATCCGCAGCCACCGAGCAGAAGGGTGGTTCCCAGAACAACCACGAAGAAACGAACGAGCAGTTTCACGGCAGGACTCCTTTCTGATGGGTTGAAAACGACAGCGACTGTCGTCTTACCGCCGGCAGCCAGCGGCGCCGGAACTGTTTTATACTAGTATTAAACAACGATATTAACAAGTTTCTTCTTGACGACGATGATCTTTTTGATCGCTTTGCCCTCGATATAGCGGACCATATTGGCATCGGCTACGGCCTGTTCACGGAGCGACTCGTCACTGATGTCGGCGCCAACCTGCAGACGTGACCTGACCTTGCCGTTGACCTGGAGAACAATGGTCAGTTGATCTTCACGAGCCGTCTTCTCATCGAAGGACGGCCAGGATTGATCCTCGAGCGTATCGGTGAAAGCCATGATGCGCCACATCTCCGAGCAGAAATGCGGCACCATTGGGGAGAGCAGGACCAGCATGGTCCTGATGACTTCTTCAATGACAGCCGGGGTTGCCTGTTGCGGCTTCGTTTCGTCGGTCGCTGCGGACAGCGCATTGAACAACTCCATGACCGCACTGATGGCGGTATTGAAATGGAAATCGTTGTCGATGTCGAAGCTCACCTTCCTAATGGTCTGATGCAGTTTTCGTTGCAGGTCACGATCACTTTCGTCGGGTTCTGCGGCCGGGGCTGCGATGGTGCGGTGTTCGGCGAGATGGGCGATGGTGCGATAGACCCGATTGAGAAAGCGACTGGCCCCTTCGACCCCTTGGGCGTTCCATTCCAGGTCGCGTTCCGGCGGGGCGGCAAACAGGCTGAAGAGGCGAACGGTATCGGCGCCGTACTGACCGATCAACTGATCGGGATCGACCACGTTTCCTTTGGACTTTGACATCTTGGCCCCATCCTTGATGACCATTCCCTGGGTCAACAGATTGGTGAATGGTTCATCGATGTTCAAATAGCCGAGATCGCGCAGCACCTTGGTGAAAAAACGTGAATAGAGCAGGTGCAGAATGGCGTGTTCGACACCGCCGATGTACTGGTCGACAGGCAGCCAGTAGTCGGTACGACGGTCGAGGATGGCGTCGTCATTGTCGGAACAGGCAAAGCGTGCGAAATACCACGACGACTCGACGAAGGTGTCCATGGTGTCTGTTTCGCGCTGGGCCGGTCCGCCACAGGACGGACAGGTGGTATTGATGAAGTCAGGCCGGCGGCTGAGCGGGGTGCATTCCTCGGCGCCGGTATCGGCGCCGTCCGGCAAGCGGATCGGCAGATCTTCGAGCGGAACCGGGACCACGCCGCAGCTCGGGCAATGAATCATCGGGATCGGCGCTCCCCAATAGCGCTGCCGGGAGATCCCCCAATCACGCAAACGATAGGTGGTGTGGCTTGTGCCGCAACCGATGTCTTCGGCATGGACGATGATGGCGGCCTGTGCCTCGATGGAGTCCATGCCGTTGAAGGTGCCCGAGTTGACCAGGCGACCGGGCTCGGTGGCGGCGGCCGTCATCTGGTCGGGATCGAGTTCGGTGTCGGGCGGGATGACCACCGGCACGATGGGCAGCGAGTAAGTCCGGGCGAATTCGAAATCGCGCTGGTCGTGCGCCGGGACGGCCATGACGGCGCCGGTGCCGTACTCCATCAGCACGAAGTTGGCAATGTAGATCGGTACACGCTGATTGTTGAACGGATTGCGGCAGTAGCGGCCGGTAAACATCCCTTTTTTGTCGAGTTCGTCGGTTACCGGGCGCCGCCGTTTTTCATCGGCGATGGCGGCGATGAAGGCCCGCAGCTCTTTTTCCCGGTTACCGCCACCAATCAGGGTATCGACCAAGGGGTGTTCGGCGGCGATCGACATGAAGGTAACACCGAAAATGGTGTCGGGGCGGGTGGTGAATATGGCGAGCTCTTCATCACCGCCTTCGATCGGGAAATTGCAGATCAGACCGGTCGACTTGCCGATCCAGTTATGCTGCATGGTCACCACTTTTTCCGGCCAGCCGTCGAGCGTGCTCAGGTCTTGGAGGAGTTCGTCGGCGTAGTCGAGGATCTTGAAGAACCACCCGTGCATTTTTCGCGGTTGCACGAACGCGTCGCAGCGCCAGCAGGTTCCTTCGATGACCTGCTCGTTGGCCAGTACGGTCTGACAGGTATCGCACCAATTGACCGTGGTGATCTTACGATAGACAAGCCCACGGTCATACATTTCCAGGAACAGCTTTTGTTCCCAGTGGTAGTAGCCGGCGTCGCAGGTGGCGAATTCCCGATCCCAGTCATACGAGAAACCGAGCTTTTTTAACTGGGACTTCATGTAGGCGATATTCTCGTAGGTCCACTTGGCCGGGTGGGTTCGGTGTTTCTGAGCGGCATTTTCGGCGGGCAACCCAAATGCGTCCCAGCCCATCGGGTGGAGCACGTTGTAGCCACGCAATCGCTTGTAGCGGGCAACCACGTCACCGATCGTATAATTCCGGACATGTCCCATGTGGATGCGACCCGATGGGTAGGGGAACATCTCCAGCACGTAATATTTCTTTTTCGCCTCGTCTTCGACGACGCGAAATGTCTTATTGGTTTCCCAATACTCCTGCCATCGTTTTTCCACGGTGCAGAAATCGTATTTCTGTGGAAAAGGGCTGTCCTCACTCATGCCTTTTTTCTCCTGCAGCTGACTGGTCTGTGGTTGCTGGAAGTCGACGGGCGATCGACCCGTTTCATGACGATTCGTCGTAGGAACTGAGATTTTCGAACATCGTGTACTCTTTTTTGAAAAACAGGCGAACCAGCCCGGTCGGCCCGTTTCGCTGTTTGCCGATGATGATCTCGGCGATATCTTTATTGGGATTGTCTTCTGCCTTGTTGTAGACCTCATCCCGGTAGATGAAGCAGATCACATCGGCATCCTGCTCGATGGCGCCGGACTCGCGCAGGTCGGCCATCATCGGCCGTTTGTCGGTCCGGCTTTCCAGGCCACGGTTAAGCTGGGACAGGGCCAGTACCGGTACGCCGTGTTCCTTGGCAAGTGCCTTGAGCGAGCGGGAGATATCGCTGATTTCCTGGGTGCGGTTCTCGGCGTTGCGCCCCCGCATCAACTGCAGGTAATCGACGATGATCAGGCCGATATCATTTCGGGCCGCCAGTCGCCGTATCTTTGAGCGCATCTCGAGGACGGAAAGGGCCGGGGTGTCGTCGATATAAATGGGAGCGTCGGAGAGCATGCCGACAGCCCGGGTCAGGTGCGGCCAGTCTTCGGTATGCAACCGCCCGGTGCGGATCCGTTGCGAATCGATATGCCCGACGGTGCTGAGAAGACGCATGGCCAGTTGTTCTCGGGACATCTCCAGGCTGAAGACGGCGACACCGGTCTTTTCGACGAGCGCGGCATGCTGGGCCAGATTCAGAGCAAAGGCGGTCTTGCCCATGGACGGCCGAGCGGCCAGCACGATCAGATCCGACGGCTGCAGGCCGGCGGTCAGTTTGTCGAGTTCGTAGTAGCCCGTCGGTACCCCGGTAATCAGTTCCTTGCGCTTGTAGAGTTGCTCTATCTTGTCGAAGCAGCCGGGGATGACGCTTTTCAGGGGTTGGAAGACGGTGGTGTCCTTCTTGCCGGCGATATCGAAAATCGATTGTTCGGCGTCATCGACCAGTTGATCGATATCATCCTGTTCCTCGAAACAGCGGTTGGCGATATCGCTGCTGGCGTTGATCAGGTTACGCAGGACCGACTTCTGGCGAACGATTCGGGCATAGGAGGCGATATTGGCGGTAACCGGCACGATCGAAGTCAACGACGCCAGGTAGGAAGCACCGCCGGCGGCTTCAAGCCGGCTGGTGTCGTTGAGTAGACTGGTGATGGTGACCAGATCCTGCGGTTCGTTGCGATTGAAAAGCTCGATCATCGCCGAGAAGATGATCCGATGACTGTCACGATAGAAATCCTGGGCGGAAACGATATCGACCACCGTCGCGAAGGCCTTGTCCTTGAGCAGAATCGAGCCGAGCACCGATTGTTCGGCCTCGACGTTGTGCGGCGGGACACGGCTCCCGGCCGGACGGCTGGGAGCTGTTGCTGACGAGAGTAAATCATTCATAGGCATCTGCTTCGAGGGGACCACAGGTTGCTGTCTAATACAACGTCTCTTTGCTGTCAAAACAAAAACACACCGGGACAGCTGGCCAACTGCCGGTGTGTTCATATTTCGTCTCCGCCGCCCCGGAATTGTCCGGCCAGGATGTGTCGGCGGCGGACAAGCGAGGCGCCGGACGGCGTGCCGGATGTCAGGCGTCGCTCTGCTGAGCACTTACCTTAACGGTGATTTCAGCAAACAGGTCGAAGCCGACCTTGACGGAGACCTGACGTTCGCCGAGTGATTTGATCGGTTCGCTCAAAATGACCTGCTTCTTCTCTACGACGATTTTCTTGTCGGCTAGTTTTTCGCAAATATCGTTTACGGAGATGGAGCCGAACAACTTGTCGTCATCGCCGACCAAGGCATCGAATTCAAGGACGACACCGTTGAGTTTGTTGAGCGCAGCCTCTGCCTGCTTCTGCTCTGAGGCAAGGCGGGCCTGGATCTCAGCCCGGTGTTTCTCAAGGACGGCAAGGTTGGTCGGGGTGGCGAGGACCGCTTTGCCCTGCGGCAGCAGATAATTCCTGCCGTAGCCGGGTTTTACCTTGATGATGTCGCCTTCACGGCCCAGCTTTTCTATGGTTTGTTTCAGTATGAGTTCCATGGTTGATTCCTCATATCGGGTTATGCTTGACGATTCTGTTAAGCAGTGGTGTTTCTGTTACGGTCGAACATCGTCCTCCGGCGGCGGGTCGCTTTTGCCGAGCCGTCTCATGTCGAACCAGACATCGGCCAGGCCAACGCCGAGCAGCAACATAGCGCCGAACGATTGAAAGAGCATCATGCCGTAAACGAAAAAGCGCAGTAGCAGGGGAGTTTTCCATTTATGCAGAAAAAAGGCGAGAATGGAAAACCCCTGCAGGACATAAACCAGGCTGAGCAGTATCAACAGGTTGATGCCGACCAGACGAATTGTGCCGAGCGGTAGTAAAGAGAGCACTGCGGCGCCGATGAACAGCCAGACCAGACGATCCGGAAGGTGCCATGTGGTGTGCTCCTCCCATGGCTGATACCCGGTCAGACGGCGGATCAGTCGGTTGCCGGTCAGCATGGCCAGCCAGGAGACAAACATTGCCATGCTGGCGAAAAGGGATGGCAGGATATTGGGCAGCACCGTTTTCATCTGATAAAACGACTGTTCCAGCAGGGCCATCGTGTCCGGTGCAAACGCTTCGCTTTGCCGGTATGATGCAAGTGCCGCCTCGATATCGTGGTCGAGGGAGCCGAGAAAGGCACTGATCGGGTTGACACCGGAAAATAGTGTTTGGCCGGCGATCAACAGCAAGCAGCAGGAAAGCAGCGCCACGGTGCCCTTCAGACCGGACATTGCCGGGCCGTCATGCTGCAGGGCGGAACTGGCCAAGGTGTAGCCGGTCGGGATGAGCAAGCCGGCAAGAACAATCGTTCCCCAGGCACCGATCAGACCCCCGATTACGGCGGCGATGAGCAGCCCGGCAAGCACCAGGCGAAAGCCGTGCTCCCAGCGATACATGGCAAAGAGCACCGCTGTCGGCAGCATAAAATACAGCCAGCCGAAGAAGGCTCCCTGCAGGCCGGGCAACAGGATGAGCAGGGCAAACAGCAGAACGAACTGCACTGCCCGGTTGTTCCCGATAGGACCTGATTCTTGGTCGATCACTGCCGCTCCTGTCGCTGCTTCCATTTAACCCTGGGTATTTCCTGAATAGGGGAGCAGGGCTATTTGGCGGGCACGTTTGACGGCTGAACAGAGCTGGCGCTGGTGAGTAGCGCAGGTACCGAGGATTCTTCTCGGAATGATTTTGCCCCGTTCGGTAACAAAATTGCGAAGTGTCTTGTGATCTTTGTAGTCGATGGTCAAGTCCTTATCCATGCAGAATCGGCAGACTTTTTTTCGGGAAAAGAGTTTTCTTTGTGGTCGTGCGGCCATGATGTATCTCCTTGGGCTCCGGTTTCGACGGGTGAGCGATTATTGTTCGTCCTCGTTTTCGGTATCTTTGCTGTCGTCGGCATCATCCGCTGCTACCGGCGAATCCTCGGATTCGTCATCCTGGTCGGCAGCGTTTGCCTTGGCGGCAGCCGTTTCTTGCGCGGCAGCTATCTCCTCATCGCTGATGGAATCAGAGATTTTTACCGACATGTACTTGAGTACCGCATCGTCGATCCGAAATTTTCGCTCGATCTCGGCGACGGCTTTCGGAGTCCCGGCGAAATCGCAAAATACATAAAACCCTTGAGTTTCTTTCTTGATGGGATACGCCAGCTTGCGCATGCCCCACTTGTCAAGCTGGATGATTGTTCCCTGATCACCGAGCACGATGTTGTTGGTGTTCTCGATTGCCGTGCTGATCTCATTCTCGCTCAGGGACGGGCGGAGAATATAGACCTGTTCATACCTTCTCATGCGATCCTCCTCGTGGACGTTTTGCGTGGCGGGTCATGCCGCCGTTCGGCCCTCGCTTTCCGTGTATCGTGCAGAGAGCGAGGAGGGATACGAGTGGACGGATGGGGGTCATCCGTCCACCGACAAACTTCCAATTGTACTGCATTATGGTCGGCTGAGTCAAATGATTTCTCGGAATCAACTGGTAGATACTGTACCGACTCGGGCAGGTATCTGCCTACCATGCGTGGTGATGGCGCAGTACCATGTTTTGCGGCGCCGACGCTCTTGGCGATAGCTCAGCTTTTCTCTGCTTTTTCCTGAGCTTTGATGTGCTGCCACTGCTCGGTCAGGGCCGCGTCGTCGAGAATCGGGGCGCCGGCGAAGACATGGGGATGCCGTCTGATCAGTTTTTCATTGATGGCCGTCAGCACATCGTCGAGGGTGAAAGTCTGCTCTTCAGCGTTGATTTCTGCAAGCATGATGATTAAATATAAGAAATCACCCAACTCTTCACAAAGGTTCTGGCGATCGCCTTGGGCGATCGCGTCGGTGATTTCGCCAAACTCCTCGTTGAGATATGTTGCCAAGGAATCGGTTGTTTGCCGGCGGTCCCAGGGACAGCCGGCCTCGCCCCGAAGGCGGTGAATCGTCGATAGGAGCTTCTCGAAATGGGTCACGGTCTCTTTCATAACATACTCATGGGCAGACAACGGTGGTGTACCGCCGCTGAAGAAGATCGGCGACATCCCGGAAATTACGTGGAGATCTTCGGAAAACGCCGAAAAAGGTTGACAATTATCACCTGACCAACTATGTAGTCTAGGCGCGGCACGGTTAATGCCGGGGCAATTCCAGCCGGAACGAGACTTCGTCGGTTGACATTCGGACGGAGCGATTCTGCAGAAACCGGTTGACGACCATAACAAAACAGAAAAGAGAGGTTTTGCAAAGTGATTGTGGCAGATAAGAAACAAAAGCTGTTGTTGGAAAAACACAAAGACATTGCTCGTATCGATCAGGAATCGAAAAGAACTCACGGTTGGTACGTGCGGGTCCGTTACAAAGGAAGAACCCATTCCAAATTCTTCTCGGATCGCAAGTGTGGCGGCCGCTATTCGAGCCTGCTGTCAGCGATTTCCTGGCGGGACCAGACCGAGAAAAAGCTTGGCAAGGTCCGGACAAACAAGCATATGGTTACCGTCAGCAATTCCGGTACCGGAGTGGTCGGTGTCCGTCTCAACGAGAATCTGAATCGCTACGAGGTCAGTTGGGTGACGCCGCAGGGCAAGCAGGGAAAGACCTCGGTATCGATCAAGAAGCATGGGAAAAAAGCCGCTTTCGAGCGGGCCTGTGAAATTCGTCGAAGCCGAGAGACTGCCAGACTCGGCGTTTAACCGGCTGATCGTCGGCGATCCGTTCACCGACAGGTGTTTTTCGTGAAAACCACAATTGCACAGGTGCGTGTGTCCTCGCAGATGGGGATGTCAGGCTATTTAACATCTTGACAGAAAGTTATAACGACTGATATAATCATCCGTTTGAGTCGTTTTCTTTTTAATATGGTATGAATCGTTCTGGACAGATGAGGCACTCAATATGTATGCAATTATAAGGACAGGCGGGAAGCAATACCAGGTTGCCGCCGGAGAGCAAGTACGGGTTGAAAAGCTCGCAGGCAATGTCGGCGACACGGTCGAACTCGAAGATGTCTTGATGGTAGCAGACGGCGATGATATTGTTGTCGGCAGGCCTGTCATTGAAGGCGCCAAGGTGGTTGCGACTATTGCTGAGCAGGGAAAAGATAAAAAAATCAGAGTCTTCAAAAAGAAACGCAGAAAAGGTTATCGTCTCACTAGGGGACATCGTCAGACCTTCACGGCGTTGAAGATTGCAGAAATCAACCGGTAAGCAAGCGGGGTGACCTTCGGGGTCCCGACAGTGATAAGGAGTAAGTTATGGCTCATAAAAAGGCAGGCGGCAGTTCCAGGAACGGCCGCGACAGCAGCGGCCAGCGCCGCGGTGTAAAGAAATTCGGTGGAGAGTTGGTACGGGCCGGCAATATTATCGTCCGGCAACTCGGTACCAAGATCCATCCCGGCACCAATGTCGGGTGCGGCAGGGATTACACGCTGTTCGCCAAGGTCGATGGGGTTGTCACCTTTGAAGAATTCGGTAAGGATCGAAAGCGGGTCAGTGTCTATCCGGCTGCCTAGCGGAGGATGATGTAGAGAACGCGATCCCGCGCTCCTTTCTTTTTTGACTCGATCATCGCGATAGGCGGTGGTCGAGTTTTTTTTTCAGGGCAAGATCGTTCGTCGTTTTCGTCGAGGACAGCGAGCGTTCTGCATTGTCTTGACCAATACACTTTTTTGTTCCGCTCGGGCAAACAGATGACCATGTCTTTCGTCGATGAAGCAACATTTCACATAAAAGCTGGAGACGGCGGCAACGGCTGCGTCAGTTTCAGGCGTGAAAAATATGTCCCGAAAGGCGGTCCGAATGGCGGCGATGGTGGACGGGGCGGGATCGTTATCATCAGGGCCACTCGAGAGTTGCATTCCCTGATCGACTTTCGCTACCGCAGTCATTTCAAGGCGGAGCGGGGGCAGCACGGCCAGGGAAAAGACAAGCACGGCGCCAAAGGCGGCGACTGTCTGATAAAAGTTCCGCTCGGTTCGGTAATTATGGATCACGAGACCAACGAAGTCCTGGCCGATCTGACGGAGGACGGCCAGGAGTTTGTCGCCGGCGAGGGCGGCAAGGGCGGGTTGGGCAACATGCATTTTGCCAGCGGTGCCAATCGAACTCCCCGATTTGCGACAAAGGGAGGCTCCGGCGAGGAGCGTTGGTTGCGTATCGAGCTGAAACTACTCGCCGATGTCGGCCTTGTCGGTTTGCCCAATGCCGGCAAGTCAAGCCTGCTGGCCAGGCTGTCCGCCGCCAATCCCAAGGTGGCCGATTACCCGTTCACCACCTTGGAGCCACAACTCGGCGTACTCCAGCAACGTTTCGGCGCACCCTACATCATTGCCGATATTCCCGGTCTGATCGAGGGCGCGCACCAAGGCGTCGGCCTCGGCCACGCGTTTCTCAGACATCTCGAGCGAACGACGGTGATCGCCCATGTACTCGATATCTCCACCGACAGTTACCGCCGGGACTTTCAGGTCATTGAGCAGGAGATGGCGGCCTATCAGGCCCGTATGGCGCGCCGGGTCAAATGCGTCGTGTTGAACAAAATCGATCTTGTCGATCCGGAGATGGTCGACGAGATCGCTGCCGAGTTTTCCCGGCAGGGCTTTCGGGTCAACAGGATTTCCGCTTTGACCGGAGACGGGGTAGACGATCTGAAAAAGACGCTGATAGAAATTCTCGAGGGAGCCGACGGCGAGGCCGGCCGTCGGGCTGACCTGTAGCAGAGGTGCGGCATGATCTCAATGGAAGAGGGCCTCTATCTGCGACAGACACTGTTTGACAAAGCACAGCGGATCGTCATCAAAGTCGGCAGCGCCGTACTCACCGGTGAAAACGGTCTGGATGCAGTCATAATCGGCAATATTGCGCGGGACTTGTCGTTTCTACACAATACCGGCCGCGAGGTGATTCTCGTCAGTTCCGGGGCTGTGTCTGCCGGCCGGAAAAAAATAGCGATCGATGACACCATGGTGCTCGGCTTGAAAGAAAAGCAGGCCCTGGCGGCTATCGGTCAGTCGTGTCTGATGCAGGCCTATGATGCGGCCTTCGGCGCGTTTGGCAAGAACATCGCCCAGGTGTTGTTGACGCACCGTGATCTGGCCAAACGGGACCGCTATCTCAACGTCCGTAATACGCTGTTTACCTTGCTGAAATGGGGAACGATACCGATCATCAACGAAAACGACACGGTTTCGGTGCAAGAGCTGCGCTTTGGTGATAACGATACCCTCGGGGCCCATATCTGTAACCTGATCGAAGCAGATATGTTCATCTGCCTGACCGATGTTCTTGGCCTGTATAGCGGTGATCCGACCGCCGATCCGCAGGCTCGCCCGCTCTACACCGTCGTCGAGATTACCCCTGAAATCGAGCAAATGGTTACCCACGTCAAAAGTTCGCTCGGTACCGGCGGTATGCAATCGAAGCTTAAAGCCGCAGGGATCGTCGCTTCCGGCGGCGGCAGTTCTTTTATCGGTCCCGGACGGCAGCACGATATTCTGCGCCGGCTGTTCAGCGGCGAGTTGATCGGCACCTTTTTTCTGCCGAAAAAAGAACGAATCAACAGTAGAAAACGGTGGATTGCCTCGGTGCTCAAGCCGCAGGGAGCGCTCGTGCTCGACGATGGCGCTTGTCGTGCGCTGCTGGAGCGGGGAAAGAGCCTGTTGCCATCGGGAATTGTCGAGGTTGTCGGTGATTTCGACGTCGGTGATGCGGTACATTGTCGCAACGGCCGGGGAGAGGCGATTGGGGTTGGGTTGATCAATTATGGGGCGGCGGAAATCAGAAAGATCATGGGCTGCCATTCCAGCCGGATCGAAAGCATTCTCGGTTATCACGACAGCGAAGAAGTCATGCATCGGGACAACATCGTCCTGCTGCGCCCCCGGAAAGAGCAGTTGCAGGAGTGAAGCATCGGGAGACTGGAACGGGGTTGCGCTTCTCGGTTGCCGGCGGTACGATAGGTTCTCAGCGGACAGTTGCACAAACGGGCGTTACAGCACAGGCTGACGCCGAACAAACGACAGCGGATCGAGGTCAACAGTGATCTCTCTTTCCGCTGGGCAGGAGACCACCCATGAACCAGGCGGAAATCGACACGATCATTGCAGACATGGCCGTACGGGCGCGACGTGCCGCACGGCACCTTGCCATCCTCGATACGGCAACCAAAAACGCAATCCTGAAGCGTGTTGCCGAACAAATCCGGTTACAGACGGCACGGATTCAAGAAGAAAACGGCAAGGATCTGGAAGAGGGCAGAAGAAAAGGACTGTCTGGCGCGATGCTCGACCGGCTTACCCTTACCGACCAGGGTATCGACTCGATGTGCGATGGTTTGTTGGAAATTATCGAATTGCCCGATCCTGTCGGTCAGGTGGAGCAATTGCGAAAACGACCCAACGGCCTGCTGGTCGGCCGAATGCGTGTTCCGCTCGGGGTCATCGGTATGATCTACGAATCGCGGCCGAATGTGACCGTCGATGCTGCCGCGCTCTGCCTGAAAGCCGGTAATAGTGTGATTTTGCGGGGTGGTTCGGAAGCCTTGCGCTCCAATCTGATCCTTGCCGATATTTTGCGGAGAGCAGTTGCTGACAACGGTGTCGAGCCGGACGTGGTGCAGGTGGTGCCGACCGTCGATCGGCATGCCGTGCTGGCGCTGCTGGGGCAGGAAGACACGGTCGACCTGATTATACCGCGAGGCGGTGAAACGCTCATCCGCTTCGTTACGCAACATTCACGAATTCCAGTGTTGAAGCACTACAAAGGGGTATGTCATATCTTTGTCGATCGGGACGCCGATCTCGACAAAGCGACACCGATCATCGTCAACAGTAAAGTACAGCGTCCCGGTGTCTGTAATGCTCTCGAAGGACTGTTGGTGCATCGCTCCGTTGCCGAGCGTTATCTGCCGGTAATCTGCGCGGAACTAGCGGCGGCCGGTGTACGCTTACTGGGGTGCGCGAAAACGGTCGCGCTTTGTCCTCAGGCCATGTTGACGCAAGACGATCAGTGGGGCAGCGAATTTCTTGATCTGCAACTGTGCATCAAGGTTGTTGAATCGGCGGCTGAGGCGATGGATTATATTGCCCGGTACGGCTCAAAGCATACCGAATCAATCATCACCGAAAATTACAGCACTGCCCAATTGTTTGTCAGCAGCGTTGACGCCTCAGCCGTGATGGTCAATGCCTCGACTCGGTTCAATGACGGCGGTCAGCTCGGACTCGGTGCCGAAATCGGTATCAGTACCACGAAATTGCATGCTTACGGACCGATGGGACTGGAGGAGCTGACAACACGCAAATTCGTCGTCTACGGCTCCGGGCAGGTTCGCTCCTGATGCACACCACCGGGCTGCTCGGGGGAACGTTCGACCCTGTTCATAACGGGCATCTGCAGCTTGCTCAAGCGGTACTGGCCCGCTCTGCTGTGGATCAGGTCCTGTTTATCCCCGCGGCGTCTCCGCCGCACAAGACGGACAGCGCGCTCTGCCCCATCGAGCACCGGCTGGAAATGGTTCGTCGGGCAATCAGCCCGCTGCCGCGGT
Source organism: Desulfofustis glycolicus DSM 9705 (assembly GCF_900130015.1). Taxonomy (GTDB): domain Bacteria; phylum Desulfobacterota; class Desulfobulbia; order Desulfobulbales; family Desulfocapsaceae; genus Desulfofustis; species Desulfofustis glycolicus. Next base: position 58,565 of record NZ_FQXS01000015.1, read on the forward strand.
GTGCCATTTCAAAGCAGGAGGCGTTTCCCGGACGACCCTCCTATACCATCGATACACTGCTGAGTCTCCGCGCCGACAGCCATGGGGAGACGACGTATGTGTTTATTATCGGCGGCGATGCCTTCCTCGAGATAGAGACCTGGCATCGCTGGTCGGAACTGCTCGCTTCAACCGATTTCATTGTTGCTGTCCGTCGCGGTTCGTCGCTCGAAGAGCTCATAGATGTGCTCGATTACCACGGTTTTTGTCCGCAGCCGGAGACGGAGCCGGGGCACTATCGCGGCCGGGAGGGCAACAGCGTGCGGGTGCTGACCGCGCCGATCGATGATATCTCGTCCACCGACATCAGGTGCCGGATAGCCGAAAACAAGCCTTGGCAGCACCTGGTGCCGCTGCCTGTCGCCGAATATATAGACGAACAACGGCTTTATCGGCAGGACTGAACCAGGAATCGAGCAATGAATCACTGCCGGGCGGTGACCGAGATGATGAGGTTTGACAGGCTATCCGAATTCGTCTTTGCATTCGGTCTTTGCATTATCGACGAATGGGTTTATGATGACCTGTCCAAACGTATATTTTTCGAAAAGAACAGGCATTATTGACAAAAATTGGGTCATGGCAGGCAAGACGAAGATCATCTCAGCCCACAAACCGATCAGGTTGCTGATCGTCGATGATTCGCTGGTATTCAGGAGGATACTGCGCGACGTGTTTGACAAGACCAACAGCGTAAAAATCATTGGTGAGGCAACCAACGGTATTGAAGCGCTGGATATGGTGCTCAAACTGGACCCGGATGTTATCATCATGGATATGGAAATGCCGCTGATGGACGGTATGACGTCTCTGCAGCACCTGATGATCCACAAGCCGACACCGACCATCATGTTTTCCAGCCTGACCCAGGAGGGAACGGCGCGCAGTTTCGATGCGATCAAAAACGGCGCGGTTGACTTCGTCTGCAAAGACTCCTTTTTCCATAACCAGGATCTGGTCGGCTTTCAAAAGCATATCGTGCACCGCATCATTTACGCATCCCGGGTACAGGTGCGCTCGGTTGAACCGGTATTTGCCTCCAAGGACGATATCCCCCCCACCGTTGCTAAAGCGAGTGACATTATCTTCTGCGAGGAATGTGGAACACGAAACACCATCGATGAAGAACAGCGGCGAGAGCAGGTCGAATTGCGTTGCCGACAATGCGGGGATGTACTCGAGGTCAACCTGATCAATAAATACCGGCGCATCACCTGTCTTTCAGTGATTGGCGCAGGCCAGGGCGGCTACAGCAACCTGCTGCGGATCATCCCGAACATCTCCGAGGATATCGGCGGTGCCATTATTGTCGTACTCTACGCAGAAGGCAGTCATATCGACGCCTTTACCGATTATCTCGATGCGGTCAGCAACATCAGAGTCGTCCGCATGGTTGATGGCCTGAACGTGGAAGGAGGAACGTGTTATGTCGCCGCCGCGGTCGATCATTTCTATCTGAAACCATACAGCGCTCACTATACGATTCGGCAAACCAAGGCCAAACCCGGTTACGGGCCGATCGATCTGGTAATGCATTCGGCTGCTCCGATTTTTAAAAACCGGGTGGCTGGGGTGATTCTGTCCGGCAGTGAGCTCGACGGGGAGAAAGGAATCAACGCCATCAAGAAAAACAGCGGCTTGTCCGTTGTCTTGAATTCGGCCAGTTGCCTGTGCAAGGAAATGGGCGAAAATATCCTGCGGAAATGTATGGTGGATAGAATTTATGACGAGAAGGACGTCACCGGCTGCCTCGCGCAGCTGCATGAGGCGGCCAACGGAGAGGCCACTACCGCCTGAGACGATTCGGCGATAGGGGACACGGGCACACGGAAGTGATTGTTGCCAGGAACCATCGAGGGAGAACAGAGCGTGCTCTGGGAAGAACAGGTGCCGCTCCTGCGGCAGGGACTTCATCGAGAACTGATTCATAAAGCCTACGGGGCGTCACCGCGGCAAACGGTCTACCCGCCGCGTGAACTGGTGTTCAACGCGATGCGGATCACTCCGTTCGAACAGGTTCGCGTCGTCATCATCGGACAGGATCCCTATATCAACGAGCATCGGGAACTCGGGCCGGAGGCGCATGGGCTCTGCTTTTCCGTTCGCGAAGGAATTCCGGCGCCGCCATCATTGAAAAACATCTTCAAAGAAATAGATGACAGCCTGCACGGCGGCAGGCAGCGACGGGTCAGTACCGACTTGACCAGGTGGGCCCGGCAGGGGGTGTTGTTACTCAATGCCAGCCTGACAGTTGCGGCCGGCAAATCGAATTCTCATGCTTCCCTTGGTTGGCAGGTTGTCACCGATGACATCATAAAGACAGTTTCCAACAAGCGCGAACACGTAGTGTTCATGCTCTGGGGGGCCTTTGCACAGAAAAAGGCGGAGTTGATCGATCTCACTAGACATCTGGTACTCAAGACCAGCCATCCCTCGCCGCTATCCGCCCACAAGGGTTTTCTCGGTTCCGGCGTCTTCCTCAAATGCAACCGTTATCTGAAGAAGAACAGCTATCCGGAAATCGACTGGTAGCAGCGGAGCGGTGTCTTCAGAGCACTGTTCTGATAATGTCTCTCTTGCCGACGATGCCTACCATGCGTCCGGATTCGCTGAGAACCGGCAAGGTGTGAATCTTCTTTTCGGTCATCAGCGTGGCAATTTCATCGAGTGGTGTATCCGGTGAAATGGAAATTACCGGTGAACTGAAGATATCCCCGACAGTGGCTCCGGCGATCTTTTTCAATTCCCGCTCCATTTTTTCAGGAGAGTCGAGGAAAAAGAATGAATCGAGAATGGTAATGACCGGCGGTACGCTGAGTCGCTTGTTCTGGAAAATCAAGTCACTTTCGGTAACTATGCCGATAACTTTGTCCTGGTCGTCGACTACTGGAACACCGCTGATATTGTTTTCGGTGAAGATTTGCGCGATCTCCCTGACCGGGGTGTCCGTTCGAACGGTAATGACCGTGGAGGTCATGATATCCTGGGCTTGTTTCATGATAGATGATCGAGTAGTTGTTTGAGGCATCTTGGCAGGTTGCAGGCAAGGTCCGAAGCAGTGAAGCCGTGCCCGTTTTCTGAGTATAGTCCGTCGCCGGCCATCCCATGCAGGTAGACACCGGCAGCTGCGGCAATGGTCGGAGACAATCCCTGACAGAGTAATGACCCGATAATACCGCTCAGTACATCGCCCATGCCGCCGGCGGCCATGCCGGGATTGCCCGAGGTGTTGATCAGCACCTGTTCGTTATCGGTGACGATCAGGGTGCCCGCTCCTTTTAAAATAACGACGAGTTCCCGGCCCTTTTTCTTGAATCGATGATAGCAGAGCTTGCCGGCATCCAGCCGGTTTTCCTGCACCTCGGTGGCATTTCTGCCGATGAGACGGGCCATCTCGCCCGGATGGGGAGTCAAGATCCGGGGACCGGCCGGTGTCCTCAACTGATCGACATGACGTGCCAGGATATTGAGGGCGTCGGCATCGACGACCATTGGTTGCTTGACACTATGGTAGAGGTAGAGAACGAGTTCGGCGGTACGCGTGTCGGTACCGAGCCCCGGACCGATTACCACGGCTGTTTTGTCGTCGAGGTGTTTGAGAATGGTGGCCAGGTCGGAGACATTGAGGACTGAAGACGAGGTCGGGAGCGGTACCGTCATCGCTTCGATCAAGCTGGTCTCTAAAATCGTGTTGAGGTCGTAAGGGACGCACAGACTGACCAGGCCGCAGCCGCTCCGTTGTGCGCCTCGGGCGGCAAGGATGGCGGCGCCGGTCTTGCCCGCCGATCCGGCCAGGATCAGCAGATGACCGTAGCTGCCCTTGTGGGTATTGGCCTGCCTTTTCAGGCCGCGCAGCCAGTCAGCTGCAGTCTCGGCGGTAATCAGGGAGGTGGCAATGGTGTTCTTGGCGATCACCTCCGGCGGGATACCGATATCGATGACATGGAGGCTGCCGGTAACGGCGGAACTGCCTTGCATCACCTGGCCGGGTTTGGCGCAACCGAAGGTAGCGGTCATAGTTGCGGTGACGCACCTGCCGAAGATCTTACCGGTATCGGAATCGAGGCCGGACGGCGTGTCGACGGCCACCACCGGGGTGTGCTTGGCAAAGCTGCGACCGTTTATCAGGTCGATGGTGTCGGCAAAGTGGCCGGAGATGTCCCTGGTCAGCCCGGTGCCGAAGATGGCGTCGATGATTGCACAGCACGGCTTGCCGCGGGATTCGATCTGTTTGAATAAAACCGGAATGGTCTTGACCCGGGTTGCCGAGTCGATGACGTGAAAGGGCAGCTTGAGTTTTTGTACGACGGCCAGGTTGACGGCGGCATCGCCGGTCAACGAGTCAGGGCTGACCAGAAAGAAAAAAACCGGTTCGCAGCCTCGCTGGTGCAGATGCCTGCCGATGACCAGGCCGTCGCCGCCATTGTTGCCGGGGCCGATAAAGATCAGCGCGAAGGTGCCGGACAGAGTACCGAAATGCTCTTCAATCAGACGAACGGTTCCGGTTCCGGCATTTTCCATGAGGACAACTCCGGGAATACCGAATTCTTCGATTGCGCACCGATCGATCGCTCTCATTTCCTCGGAGCCGGGAAGTTTCATGGTCAGATTCCTCCTTTGCACAGAAATAGCGATCAGCTTTGTTGCTGATCGTCGGTATCGGGGGCGGGCATCAATGTTTGGCAGAAACGACAGGGTTCAAAGCCCGCTTGTTGGGCCACCTTAACATCTTTAAATTCAATTGAACAATTTTTGCAATAATAATAGTCACATTCCGGAAAATGAAAGACCCTGCTTTTAACATTGCCACGGAGTTTGGTCTTTTTTGGTACAGACGTACTGTCGTGTCCGACCTGTGCAGCTTCGCCGGAGCCGTGCGCGCGCGACGACGGACGTACCAGCTCAAAGAACTGATGCGCAAGGTATGTTGAGGCGTTGCCGATGGATTCGAAGAAACGTCGGACGGGGCCGGGAATGAGCGGCTGTTCATGGGCAACCCGGTAGATGGAGAACAGGGCGAGCAGACTAAAGACGACGTTGGGAATCCACATGACCAGCGGGATGGATGCCGTGCTATCGACGGAAATAGTGCGGGACATGGAAAACATCAGATAGTAGACGATATATAACGCCAAGCCGAAGGGTATGCCGATAGCCCGTCGGCCCGGCCCGGCTTGCAGGCCAAGCGGCATGCCAAGCAGGCACAGGAAAAAGCAGCCCACCGGCAGGACGAGGCGTTTGTGAAGTTCGGTCAGATAAGATCGTCCCCGCTCGGAATCCAGGCCGACGACGTCGGCCTGCTCGCGTAATTGCGTCATGTTCATGGTGCCGCGTGTCTGGGTGCCGGGTGGCCGGGCGTGCGGTTGAACCGGAATATTGATCACATAGGTAGTAAAAGAGACTGTCTGAGCGTTGGTTTCTTCCGGAATATGCATACTTCCCTCACGGAGAACGAGGGTCACCAGCATGCGATCCATGTTTGATACCATGGAACCGGATCGGGCCATGGTAATGGCGGGAATGGTCCGGTCACGCATGTCTGAAACCCAGACATTGTGCCATTGGCCGGTCTGCTGATCGATTGAGTCGATATAGACGACCAGATCACCGAGGGCTTCCGTAAAGGCACGTTCTTTGATGCCTTTGTCAATTTTCTCCTTGGCCAGTTGATACATCATCTGTTGCATTGCCGAGTCACCGGCCGGAATCAGCTTGATGGAGAAATATGAGGTGATCAGGGCAACGCTGAGCGAGACCATGATGAGCGGCGGCAGGACGTGATAAAGGCCGATGCCGCTCGCCTTGAAAGCAAGGATCTCCGAGTCGTTGGCCAGCCTTGAGAAACCGATGGTTACGCCGAGCATGGCTGCCATCGGAATCGAGTAGAGGAACATGTTCGGGAAGAGATAGGAAAACAACCTGACGAAATCGGCAAAACCGATTTCGAGTTCGAGGACCACGTCGAGAAACGGAATCAGTTTGACGAGAAAGAAAACGCCGTTCATGATTACGAAGCTGGCGAAAAACGGGGCCAGCATCTCGGTTGCCAGATAGCTGTAGTAGAGAAGCGGCAGCCGGTGTTTTCGCGATGATTCCGACATTGCAGGTTATCGATCGCTTCGGGAGATGGTCATGGCGGGAGAAGCTGTCTGTCGCGGTTTAGGCGGATTGGTGGCGATCTATTGGAACCGTGCGTCCTGCAATGGGCCTTCGATGTTGACATCTATCCAGTGTTGGTCCCACCATTCGACGGGGGTCACGAAGATGCCGTTGACCAGCATTGAAAAGTGCAGGTGGTCGCCGCCGGCCATGCCGCTGGTGCCGGTTCGGCCGATGGGCGTCTCCGCCTCGACGGTGTCGCCTTCGGAGACGTTGATTTGGCTGAGGTGCGAGTAGAGGCTGAACAGTCCCTGGCCGTGGTCAAGCAGCACCATATTGCCGTAAATGCCGAGATAATCGGCGTGAACGACGATGCCGGTGGCCGCCGCTCGGACCTCCGCCTGCCTGGTAGACGCAATGTCGATGCCGAGGTGGACCTGCTTATCGATGGCCTCCCCGTTATAAAAGTAGGTGCGATGGTCGGCATAGCCGGCGCGCGGGCTGCCCGGCATCCTGGCAAAATGACCCTGCCACAGTCGCTTACCCTGGGGGTTCTTGCAAAAACTTGAAATCATTTGATTGTTTTGTTTTCGAACGGTGGTATTGATGAAGAGATATTGCTCAAGCAGGCTGCCCGTCATTTCCGGATAGTAGCGTTGAAATTCCGGAATCTTGGTTTCCAGGAACCGATCATCGACGGTGATTCGGTCCTGCTTGAAGGAGACGGCTTTAAAGGTGGTGGAAAACGGCAGACTTGCTTGATTGCCGGCCGGATCCTTCGCAACGATTTGGGCTCCGGAAATAGTCTCGGCATCGTAGGGCAAGGCGAAGAGCGCGACGTAGATATCGTCGCGGCCGTCGTTGGAGAGGAAGCCGGGATGGAAGCTATCGTTGATCAGAACGCCACTTGCGGCACTGCTATCGTCGACGCGATAGATGATGAGACCGGAACCGCCTGGACTGACATAGCGGTCGCTGTAGAGGATGCCCATCTTCGGTGCGGTTGTATCGATGATCAGCTCGCGGGTGATGGTCACTGTGTTGCCACGGAAAAAACCGCGACAGGAGTAGTCGACGGCAGTCACGGTCAGCGTGGCGGGGCCGTCTGCAAATCCCTGCTGTGCCGGTTGGACGTCGATATCCACCTGCTTTTCGGCAACTCCGATCATTCCGGTGTAACCGAGGCGGGGATAGGAATCGCTGAGCAATTCTTTTTCCACCGCTCCCTGGCTGAGTGTTGCCCGGAGCCGGCGCAAACCGCTTTCATCGTCTTGAGCCCCGATACCGATCGTGCCTGAGGTACCGAGATATGAAGCGGGTGCCTTGATAGTGACTGTCGGCGAGCCGCCTTCAAAAAAAAGCAGGAAACCGGCAACCAGCGCTCCGCCGAAGATGAGCAGCAGGATGAGCAGCAGTGTTGCCGATGTCGATTTTCGTCTTGAGCTGAGCGTCGTCATATGATGTCCCCAGAAAGACAGCGACTAGCGCTGCCAGATAATCTCGTATTTTTCGATATGCAGCTCTTTGGCCGGAGCAATTATCAGCCGCTTGCCGGTATCCGCCTCCAATTGGTTAACGGTCGGCTCCTCTTCTTTGAGCAGCATGTCGGCAATGCGCGGATGAACCCGCACGGTAACGGTGGAGCCGCCGGTATGGCCGGAAGTCCTGCTGATTTTACGAAAGATTTCGTAACAGATGGTACGGCGCGACTTCAGGACGCCCTCGCCGCCGCAATAGTGACAGGGCTCGCACATCATCTGGTTGAGGTTTTCGCTGTGCCGTTTCCTGGTCATTTGCACCAGGCCGAATTCCGACAATTTAAGGATGTTGATGCGGCTCTTGTCTTTTTTTACCGCTTCGCGGAAAAAATTGAACAATTCATCGCGATGGTGTTCGCCCTCCATGTCGATGAAATCGATGATGATGATGCCGCCGATATTGCGCAGGCGCAACTGGTAGGCGATTTCCTTGGCCGCTTCCATATTGGTCTTGAAGATCGTTTCATGCAGGTCGTCCTTACCGACGAAGCGGCCGGTATTGACATCAATGACAGCGAGCGCCTCGGTATTTTCGATGATGATGTAACCGCCGGAACGGAGCCACACCTTCTTCTCCAGGGCCTTGCTGATCTCCGCATCGATGCCGTAGGCTTCAAACAGCGGCAGGTCGCCGCGGTACAGGGAAATCTTACTTTTCAGCTGGGGCGTGAAGGTGTTGACAAACTGCATCAATTTTTCATAGGACTTCTCGTTGTCGATAATCAGGTAATCGACATCGCTGGTAAACAGATCGCGGACCGAGCGCAGGGTGATGTCGAGGTCTTCGTAGAGCAGACCGGGAACGGTGGCCTTGGGCCGCTGGTCCTGAATCTCCTCCCAGAGCAGCATCAGGAATTCCATGTCCGCCTCGAGATCCTCGCGGGAGGCACGTTCGGCCACGGTTCGGGCGATAAAACCGACACTTTTCGGTCGCAGATCTTCGATCAACTCGCGCATGGCGGTGCGTGTCGGTTCGTCTTCGATTTTGCGGGAAATACCGATATGATCGGTCTGCGGAATAAAGACCAGATTGCGGCCGGGCAGGGTGATCTGACAGGTGAGCCGGGCGCCTTTGGTGCCGATTGGATCCTTGCTCACCTGGACTATGACTTCCTGTCCTTCCTTGAGCAGATCTTCGATGTTGTGGGTCGGGCTGTCGCGACGTTCGGAGCGGACCGGTTCGGCGACGTCGGGAAGTCCCGACGGTTCGAGTTCCGCGGTACGTTGTTCGAGCTCCGATTGCGGTATGAAGACATCGTCAACATAAAGGAATCCGGTTCGTTCAAGGCCGATATCGACGAAGGCTGCCTGCATGCCGGGCAATACGCGAACAACCCGGCCGAGGTAGATATTGCCCATCAGGCCTTTTTCGGTCGGCCGCTGGAGGTGGAATTCGGTCAGATTGCCGTTTTCCACGAGCGCGATTCTAACTTCGTATCTTCTTGAATTTATGAGGATTTCTGTCGTCATTGATAGAGGCTGTCAACATCAGGTGAACCTGGAGGAGGAGACCACTTCCAGCCGGGAGAGTGGGCTAACAGATTGCGTTCGGCAACGGTACGCTTCAACGGGTAGATCGTTGTTATGGGAACCTTATGGGTTTCCTTATGTCTACCATGAGCAGTGGTTACCTGTTATATTCTGTAACAAAACGGTTACTATACAATATTTTGCAGAAGATGTGCACCTTCTCTTGCGCCTTGATTAAAAAAAGAATGAAACAAAGCGACAGTGACAAGATTTCGGTCATCATCCCGACCTATAACCGCGCCGAGCTGCTCGTCGGAGCCGTTCGTTCGGTGTTGACACAGACCCTGGAGCCGGCGGAGATCCTGGTGATTGACGACGGTTCGACGGACGACTCCGAGGATCGGGTCGCCGCACTGGTGCGAGAAGGGGCGCGCTGCCTTCGTTATCTGTGCCAACCCCATCGAGGACCGGCAGCGGCGCGTAATTTCGGTCTCGCCAATTGCTCTTTTGACATGCTGGCCTTTCTCGATTCCGATGATCGCTGGGAGCCGCGCAAGCTTGAGCTGCAGGCGCGGGCCATGCGGTCGTCCCCGAACACGTTGGTATCGCATACCCGGGAATCGTGGTATCGCCGTGGGCAGTTCCTCAACCAGAAGAAACGACATCGGCCGCCGCACGGCGCCATCTTCGAGCAGTGTTTGCCGCTCTGCTGTGTCGGCATGTCCACGGTGATGGCCCGCAGGGCGCTGTTCGAGCAGTTCGGTGTGTTCGACGAAACGCTCATTTGTTGCGAGGACTATGATTTCTGGTTGCGGGTGGCGGTCAGTCAGTCTTTTTTGCTGGTCGAACAGCCACTGACCATCAAACACGGTGGTCGGCCCGACCAGGTCTCGGTCAGATATCGGCAAGGTATGGACCGTTTTCGCATCCAGGCTCTGGCCAAACAACTTGTAAATCCGCAGATGAGCACGTCTCAGCGGCTGCACCTCGGCCACGAATTAGTCAAAAAATGCAGAATTTACGGTCGGGGGTGCGGCAAACACGATAAACCTGAAGAAGAACGCCATTACCTGAGACTTGCCGACTGGGGGGCAGCGTTGGCCGGATTGAGCGGACAGGAGGGAGTATGAAGAGCAGTGCAAGCGGCGGCGACCCGAGCGTCTTTCTCCAACAGCTGGCCATCGAGCGCAGCGTTGCCGACCACCCGTATACCCGGGAAATTGCCGAACGAGCCGCACTGCCGGTGCGCATCGTCGGTGAGAAAGAATTGGCAACGCTTATCGCCGGCGACTATCCTGATAATCTGCAGGCCGGCAAGCGAACCCTGTTGCTCTGTCGAAATCCCACCACTTTTCTTAAACCCTGCCCGTCGACCAGAGAGTATCGCTGCTGCAGCTACCAGGTGATCAACATCGGTACCGGCTGCCCGATGGATTGCGTCTATTGCATCCTGCAGGCCTATCTCAACACACCGTATCTGACGTTCTTCGTCAATACCGAAGACCTGCTGGCAGAACTTGCCGCGACCTGCGCTCTGGTCGATCGATCCGTGCTGCGCATCGGCACCGGTGAGTTTACCGATTCGATGGCCTTGGACCGGATTACCGGCTTGAGCCGGCGGCTCGTTTCTTTTTTTGCCGGCCAGAACCGTGTTGTTCTTGAATTGAAGAGTAAAGCGGCGTATGTCGATTACCTGGCAGATTGTGATCATAATGGCAGGACCATTATGGCCTGGTCGTTGAACGCCCCGGCCATCGCCGTCCGTGAAGAGCTGCGAACCGCCTCCCTTGATGAACGATTACGGGCTGCCGCGCGCTGCGCCTCCTGGGGCTATCCGCTGGCCTTTCATTTCGATCCGATTATCGATCATCCCGGCTGGCGACAGGGGTACCGGCAGGTTATCGATGATCTGTTTGCGGCGGTGCCGGCCGCGGCGATCAAGTGGATTTCTCTCGGCGCCTTCCGGTTTATCCCGAAACTGAAACAGATCGGCATCAGCCGTTTTCCCAGGTCAGAGATTTATCACCACGAGTTCGTTCCGGGACTCGACGGCAAGCAACGTTACTTCCGGACGCTCAGAGTGGAGATGTACCAGGAAATATACGCCCACCTTCAGCGTTATTGTGACCCGCGAACTTGCATCTATTTCTGTATGGAAAGCGATGAAATCTGGCGTGCCGTGATGGGCTTTTGCCCGGCCGAACGGGGCGGTTTGCCGGCCATGCTCGACCGAACGATTGACCGGTAGCCGAGAACAGCAAGGCGCTGCCCGACGTCCGCGGTCGTTTGCTGCCCGACAAGAATGATCTTGTTCTTTCCGTCAACTATCGTATAGTTTGCAGGCACAAACGACCACGACCACCAAAGGAGGAGGATTAATGATTAACAAGGCGATAATTATAGGTAATCTTGGCGCTGACCCGGAAATGAGATTTACTCAGAGCGGTGCCCCGGTCGCCACCTTCAACGTTGCCACAACCGAGCGCTGGAAAGATCAAAGTGGTGCCCAGCAGGAATCGACGGAATGGCACCGAATTGTTGCCTGGCGGAAACTTGCTGAAATATGTGGCGAGTATCTGCACAAAGGCTCCAAGGTGTACATCGAAGGGAAAATCCAGACCAGAAAATGGCAGGACCAGAACGGCAATGACCGCTGGACCACCGAAATCGTCGCCCGTGAGATGAAGATGCTCGACCGACGCGAAGGCGGCGGGGACAGCTACGGCGGTGGCGGTGGCAGCCAGGAGCAGAACTATCCGGAGCCATCACCCGGTTACGGCGGCATGGGAGAGGACGTTCCCTTTTAAGGCGCTGTGGTGATACCGCTTTGCGGGATCCGGAGGTCGGCGGATTGATGGCGGCATCCACGTTGGCATCGGTTACCGTTAAAAAAACGGGTGAAAGGAAGGCGCGGAAGCCGGGGAAAATGTCGAGGACGCTTGACTGGCGGGTCGTCCGTCCCTATTGTGGTGCCATCAAGAGAGTCGGACATATCGTCCGATTGAGCCAATGTTGCCATGTGATCAACCTGCCGTATGGACTATTATGAAACCCTCGGTGTGCCGAAATCGGCAACCGCCGAACAAATCAAAAAAACGTATCGAAAACTTGCTCTGAAGTACCATCCCGACAAGAACAACGGGAACAAGGACTCGGAAAATAAATTCAAGCAAATCAGCGAAGCGTACGCGGTCCTTTCCGACACCGAGAAGCGCCGGCAATACGATACATACGGGTCCGCCGGCTTCCATCAGCGTTACACGCAAGAGGATATTTTTCGAAACTTCGACATCAACGATATCCTCCGGCAATTCGGTTTCGGCTCCCAGAGTTTTAATCAAAGCAGCTTTCGTGCAGGCAACGGTGGCCCGTCTTCTGGTTTCAATTCCTTTTTCGCTGGCGGCTTCTCCGGTCAAGGCGGCGGCTGTGGCGGCGGCTGCGGTCAACCGGTCAAGGGTCCGGATATTACTTATCAACTCGTTGTCAGCCTGGAAGACGTGCTCAACGGTGCGGAAAAGCAGATAACGCTGCGCACTAATGGCCGGTCGGAAAACGTTTCGGTCAAGGTTCCCCGTGGTATCGAGGAAGGCAAGAAACTGCGATTGAAGGGTAAGGGCGGCCCGAGCCCGACGGGAGGAGCAGCGGGGGATCTGTATCTGAAGATTCAGATGGAACCCCATGCCAGTTACGAGCGCAACGGCGACGACCTGATCTACTATAAAAAAATACCCTACAGTCACGCCTGTCTCGGGGCCAGTATCGAGGTGGAAAGTCTCGATGGCAAAACGTTCAAGATTACCGTTCCGTGCGGAACCAACGGAGATGCGCGTCTGCGGATAAAAGGGCAGGGGCTGCCGAGTGGGCCGATCGGCGAGCGCGGTGATCTCTATGTCAAAGTCGGCGTCGAGGTGCCCAAAGAGTTGACCGAAGAACAGCGGGTAACCATCGAATCTTTAAAAGAGATGGGACTGTAGTTGTAATCTATGGGACGAACGTCCCGTTCGTTTTCATTCGGGCTTGATTTTCCGGTCTGCCGGGCCACCGCGAGGAAGCTTGCGGGGCAGCCAACCAGTCCGCGAGAACGATTACCTATATCCCCCCATGTCGGAACCTCACAACGAACAATGAAAATCGGCTCATATTCGGAAGGGCTGGTCAGTTCTGTCTCCGGCTGCTGCGCTGAAGCCTGATCGGCTGGCCTACGAGGCCGGCAGACAGGCCATCCGTGGCCTGACCGCCGGCTGCGGACGTCCTGTTCGCAGCCCTCCGGGCCTGATTCTGCGGCCCGCCGGGCCTCTGCGATGTAGCCTCCGGCAGAACCGACAAGCCCGGGGAACTGATCTGCATATGAAAACATCCGCCTACGTGTGGCGTAGGGCAAGTGGTTGGTAGATCGGAAAACCAGATACCTCCTTCCCTCTTTGTTAATAGCGGCTGTCGGCGTAGGCCAGCCAACCGCCGGCGGCGATTAGTTCCCTGTCGAACTCGTTGAGTGTGAACGGGAACGTTCGGAGGTCGCTGCCGGATCCCTGCTGCCCATTGGGGCCGATTTCAACCACGCTCCGGGACAGATCGACCTGGACGGCCAACGGAGCGGGCAGAGCGAAGATGTCGGCTATCGCCGCCGCGTCCAGCTCAATGGCCAGAATGCCGCAATTGAACATGTTTTGCCGAAAGATCCGGGCAAAACTCTCGGCGATGACGACCGAGATATCATTTACCTCAAGTACCCAGACCGCATGCTCGCGGGAGGAACCGCAGCCGAAATTTTTACGGCTGATAAGGACAGTCGCCTGCTGCAGCTCCGGAGTGTTCCTGTCGAATTTTTTGCCGTCGATGAGCAGATCCTCGAGTAAATGAGGCTGCAGCGCAGTTTTCGAGCTTTCAGTAAGATATCGTGCCGGAATAATTTCGTCGGTATTGATATTGTCGCGATCGAGACGAAACGCCGGTCCGCCAAAACGAGTCATCGTGTCACCTCAGAAGAAAGATAGGGGCGCGGGTCGACAATGCTGCCGGCTACCGCGGTTGCGGCCGCGGTCAGCGGGCTCATCAGGTGGACCATGCCGCCTTTACCCATACGGCCGTTGAAGTTGCGATTGGTGGTCGAGGCGCAGACTTCTCCTTCGGCCAGCACACCGGCGCTCATTCCCAGGCAGGCGCCGCAACTCGGGTTCATCACGCAAAAACCGCTGTCGAGAAAGATCGCCAACAGGCCTTCATCCAGCGCTTGCCGGTAGATATCTGTCGTGGCCGGCACGACGATGCCGCGCAGCTTTTCGGCGATGTGCCTCCCCTTGAGAATGGCGGCGGCATCCCGCAGATCCTCGATCCTGCCGTTGGTACAGGAGCCGATATAAACCTGATCGACGACCGTTTCGTGAAAAGCCGCCGCGGTTTTTACCTGGTCGGGTCTAAAACCGAAGGTGACCTGTGGTTCAAGATCGCTGACATCGATGTCGATGACGGACTCATAGACGGCGTCACTGTCGGAGTGCCAGCGACTAAACTCGGCGACTGCGTCGTCGAGGCCGCCGTACTGATCGGCAATGAACGGCCAGAGAAATTGTGCCGTGATTCGGTCGGGCTGACAGATACCGCAGGTGGCACCGGCCTCGATGGCCATGTTGCACAAGGTCATCCTGGACGACATGGACATGGCCTCGACGACGGGTCCGGTAAATTCGATTATCCGGTCCGTGGCTCCGTTGACACTCAGTCGGCCAATCACCGCGAGTATTACGTCCTTGGCGACGACGCCCGGCGTCAACGTTCCGGTGAGGTTAATTTTTATGCTCTGCGGCCGGCGAAAGGAGCAAACGCCTTTGTAGATGCCGACCTCGAGATCGGTGGTGCCGACACCGGCGGCAAAGGCACCAAAGGCACCGTGGGTGCAGGTATGTGAGTCGCCCATGATGACGGTGTTGCCGGGTCTGATGAAGCCTTTCTCCGGAAAAATTGCATGACAGACACCGTTGGCGCCGATATCAAAGAAGTCTTTGATCCGGTGGCGTCGGGCCCAGTCGCGCAGGATCTTGGCCTGCAGCGCGGTGTTGCTGTCTTTCGGGGGAGAGACGTGATCGATGACCGCCTTGATGCGATCGGGATTAAAGACCTGGTCCTTGCCCTTGTCGATCAGGTCCATGATGGCGATCGGAGTGGTAATCTCGTGACAGAGGACAACGTCAAGGTCGAGGACCATGGAATCTTCGCTGAGCTGATCGCGAAGATGGGCAGCGAAGATCTTTTCGGTGATTGTTTTTCCCATAGCAGCTCCGTGTATAAAGTGGCGGAAAGCTCTTGTAGTGCCTGCGGCATCATTTTGTGATCGAGATTAGGGCGAGTCGTGATGTCTCACCCGGCGATCGGGACTAGATAACTTACCTCAATCGTGGTATCGTTGCCACAGTTCTTTGGGGTAGCAGTTAACTGCATGGAATTGTATAACAACCACCCATAGCTTGGGGCACAGCGAACCATGGAAATCGTCATCCTGGTTCTCCGTCCAGCCGGGCCTTCGCGATGCAGCCTCTGGCAGAACCGCCCAGCCCAGGGAAAGTACTTTCATAAAAACAAGCGCGGGTAGAACATGTTCAGATTGTTTTGGGCCGTATTCGCCTTCATGATAGGCAGCCTTTGCGTGCACCCGGTTTCGGCTGATCACGGGTTGAGCATCGACGGTGCGTTGAAATATGGGCCGTCGTTTTCCCGGTTCGACTATGTGTCCGTCAATGCGGTCAAAGGGGGAGAGTTGGTGATTCATCAGATCGGCAGTTTTGACAAGATGAATCCGTTCACTCTGAAAGGGTCCGCTCCCGGGCTGCTCGAGACGCTGGTCTATGAACCGCTGAGCCAGGCCAGCCTGGACGAGCCGTTCAGCCAATACGGTCTGCTGGCCGCCGACATCGAGGTTGCCGACGACCGTTTGTCGATGACCGTCACGCTCGATGAGGCAGCCAGGTTTTCCGATGGCATCCCGGTCTCGGCCGCAGATGTGAAGTTCACCGTAGAGACCTTGAAAAGCGCGGCGGTACACCCTTTTTATCCCTATTATTATGCTGATATCGAACGGGCAGAGGTCATCGATGCACACCGGGTACGCATCTATTTTAAGAAATGGAACCGCGAGTTGCCGTTGATTGCCGGACAGATTCCGATTCTGCCCAAGCACGTGTTTGACGAGCAGGAATTCGGCAGCAGGGAATTGCGCATACCGACCGGTTCCGGACCGTACGTCGTCGAATCTTTCAGCCAGGGGAAATCCGTGGTCTATCGCAGAAATCCCGATTACTGGGCGATTGATCATCCGGTTCGGCGCTATATGTATAATTTCGACCGAATCGTCATCAAGTATTACAAAGATCAGACGGTTGCTATGGAGGCCTTTAAAGCCGGCGAATTCGATGTCATGGCCGTCAACATCGCCAAGCACTGGGCCCGGGATCTGCGCGGGGCTAAGATCGACGACGGGCGGATTGTCAAGAAAGCGTTTCCGCACGGGAACAATGCGGGCATGCAGGGATTCGTGATGAACTCCCGGCGCCCGCAGTTTGCCGACCCGGTTGTTCGGCGGGCACTCGGTCTGGCGTTTGATTTCCAGTGGACCAACCGGGCTCTTTTTTATGGTCAGTATGTCCGGAACAACTCGTATTTCAGCAATTCTTACCTGGCGGCATCCGGCCTGCCTTCAGAGCGGGAATTGCAATTGCTCGAGCCGTATCGTAACCTGCTTCCCCCGGAGGTATTCGATCAGCCGCTTACCGCGCCACGTACCGACGGGCCGGGCGGGATTCGGAAAAATCTCCAGCAAGCGGCACGGCTTCTCAAAGAGCGCGGTTGGACACTGAAAGACGGGATTCTGCATAACGACCAGGGGATTGCGCTATCTTTTGAGATTATCCTCGTGTCGCCGAGCTTTGAGCGGGTGATGGCCGGGTATGTGCAAAACCTGCGCAAGATCGGTGTTGACGCCCGCTATCGGACTATTGATCCGGCCTTGTATACCGAGCGGATCAATAATTTCGACTTCGATATGTGCGTCTTTGTCTTCGGCCAATCGCAGTCGCCCGGCAACGAACAGCGCAATTACTGGCATTCCGAGGCGGCAGATCGAAAGGGTTCACGCAATATCGCCGGCATCAAGGACCCGGTCGTCGATATGCTGGTCGAGCAAATTATCTATGCCGAAAATCGTGACGAGTTGATCGCCGCCTGCCACGCCCTTGACCGGGTTCTCTGGTATGGCTATTACCTGGTGCCGAACTGGTATTTGAACACCCATCGCCTGGCCTATCACAACAAGTTCAACCTACCGGAAACGTTGCCAGTCTACTATGACTACATATCATTTTTACTCACCTGGTGGAGCCGCGACCCTTCGTTTTTACAAATGAAACAAGAATAGACAATAAGAACGATTCACGCTTTTCTGGTCAGTATCAATTCTCTTTTGTCGCTAACTTGTTGTTCTGAGGTTAAAAATTTTTATTTTTTCCTTGACGCTCAGATAAGCTGTTGATACAGTGCTGTTGGATGCTCCAGATCTCTGCGAGTGTCAATAATTTCAAGGGGCTGAGGCCCCATGTTCGACCTGACGGGAAATCAGCCCCGTCGCATCGCCGGGAGGAAATCGTATGTCGGATCGTGTCAAGGGAAAAGTCAAGTGGTTTAATGCAAGCAAAGGGTACGGATTTCTTGAGAGGCCGGATGGAGAGGCCGATGTTTTCGTGCATTTCAGTGCCATTCAAGGAGACGGATTTCGCACCCTTGAAGAAGGGGAACCGGTTGAATTCTCGGTAGCTCAGACAGACAAAGGGTTGCAGGCGGAAAATGTTGTCAAGGTGAGCTGATAAGATCGGGAATAATAGGTCGTAGACCCCGAGACGTTGCAGAACGTTTCGGGGTTTTTTTATTCACTGTAATCGTCTATATTCATGGTTCCCTCAAAGCTGGAATCGTTGTTGAACAAGTTGAGTGCGAAGGAGTCATCGAGGTGTCCAATTCGGGAAAAATCATCTTGACCTCGCCGGTGCAGACTGGCCGCTTCGGCAGGTTGCTCGGTGCCCTTTGTGAGCCGGGCGATGTAATCGGTCTGGGCGGCGATCTCGGTGCCGGCAAGACGGCCCTGACCCAGGCGATCGCCGCCGGTGCAGGCGTCGATCCAGCCGAATATGTGAACAGCCCGTCTTTTGCCTTGCTTCATGAGTACCACGGACGGATCCCGTTCTATCACATGGATTTTTATCGTCTGCACGGCGCCGATGATGTTGTCGCACTGGGACTTGACGAATATCTCTATCGCTCCGGTATTGCTGTCGTCGAATGGTATGAACGGGCCGAATCGGTGTTCCCCGATAGCACACTCTTCGTCGATCTTGATATTGTCGATGCCGGACGCCGGTTCGCACGTCTTCGCAGTGGCGCGCTTTCCTGGAAACAGCGGATCGAACAGCTGACCGACCGTCTGGCCGGTACACCAGATAAGCCCTGAGACGGAGCAGCGGAAGACCAGCATGGACGTTTTTGTCGCCCGGCAGCCGATTTTTACCAGGAAGAAAAAGCTGTTCGGCTATGAGCTGCTCTTCCGTTCGGGCATGAACAATGCGTTTCCTGAGCTGGACGGCGATGTCGCCACCTCCAATCTGCTGTCATCCTCTTTTTTTTCAGTTGGTATCGACCGGATTGCCGGTGGCCGGAAGTCGTTTATCAACTTCACCGAAGCGCTCCTGCTCCGGGGAACACCCGCCCTGTTTCCGCAGGAGATGATCATGGTGGAGATCCTGGAAGATATCAGACCAAGCGCCGAGATAATCCGTGCCTGCCGTTCGCTGAAAAGCCAGGGCTACACCCTGGCCCTTGATGACTTCACCTTTGACGATTCTTTTGCCGAGTTGCTGCCGTTGATCGACATCGTTAAAATCGATTTTCGTCAGACGCCGCAAGCCGAAATCCGCTCTCTGTTGGACCACCTGCGACCGTTTTCATGCCGGCTGCTTGCCGAGAAAATTGAATCGTATGCCGAGTTCAACCGGGCCCGGGACACCGGCTTCGATTTGTTTCAAGGCTATTTTTTTTCCCGTCCGGAGGTGCTGAAAAACAAGGACATTCCGCAGAACAAGCTGACCATGCTGCGGCTGATTTCCGAGATCAACCGCAGTGAATTCGATGTTTCCGCGCTGGAAAAATTGATCAGCCGGGACGTTGCCGTTTCCTACAAACTACTCAAGTATCTCAACTCAGCCTATTTTTCCCGCCTGGCCCCGCTCAAGTCGATCCGGCAGGCGATTGCCTTTCTCGGCGAGCGCGGTGTCAAGTTGTTCGTCTCTCTGGTTGCCACCAGCCAGTTGGCCGAGGACAAGCCGGACGAATTGGTGCGAATGTCGATCATCAGGGCCCGGTTTCTCGAACAGCTCGGACCGAAACTGGGGCTTGACGGTGGCGAGCTGTTCCTGCTCGGCCTGTTTTCCCTGATCGATGCCATGCTCGATAATACCATGGACGATTTGGTCGGCCGCTTGCCAGTCAGTGAGGCGATCCGGCGGGCCCTTGTCGAGCGTAGCGGCCCGTTGGCCGCACCGTTAAGCCTTATCGAGAGTTGCGAGCGGGCCGATTGGTCGGCGGTGGATCGCTGGCGGCAGCAGCTACAGGTGGACGAGGAGCGGTTATCGGTCATGCAGCTTGATGCGATCGACTGGGCGGACAGTTATGAAACCTGATGGTGACAGGGACACGCGGTGTCCAGCGGACCGGGGATGAAAATCCGATGACATTGATGGTGTTTCACGGTACTTTGTGCGGCGAACAAACGGTCCGCCCCGAACCGCGGAGACGGGTTGGGCGCCGTTACGAGCCGACAGGCCACGCGCTGCTGCTCTGGGCCTGCCGGATTCCGCCGTCGCCGTTTGTCGAACGGCGAGCTCCAGTCACGAACCGAGAAGGCCATGAGAACGGACAGCATTATCTTTAACGATTGTTTCAAGACATTTACCCGGGACCAGGACAAAGCTTTGTCGCCGGAACAGACCGTCGCCCAGTTTTTCCAGAAAATCAAGCAATTCGAAATCGATATAGTCAGTGAAGTCAAACGTATCGATAACGGCCGGTTGGATATACCGGTCTATTTCAGCGTCTGCACCGATGAAGCCCGGGCCTTGACCGGGACCAGGAAACAGATGGGTAAAGGAGCGTCGCCGATGCAGGCCAAGGCATCTGCCTGCATGGAACTGGCCGAGCGCTTTTCTTTCTTTTCGTTTGTCAACGACGAAACGAACTTTATCCGTGGAGACTATCGGCAGGTTCGTGATCTGGGATATCAGGTGCTTGATCCCAGCTGGCTGCTCAAGTCGGTCAGGGACGAGCACCTCAATGCCGAGGAGTTGTTGGAGTTGCTGTCGGGTATCCCGTTGCGCTGGACCATGGCCACCCGGGTGGCGGACGGCGAAACGCTGCTCATCCCCTTTTCCTGGTTCTATGCAATCAACGAATTTAACGGCCCATCGGCCGGCAACACCATCGAGGAGGCAGCCCTGCAGGGGCTTTGCGAAGTAGTTGAGCGCCATGTCTGCTCACTGATCAACCAGCATCGGCTGGTGACGCCGCTCATCGACTTGGAGTCGGTCACCGACCCGGTTGCCAAAGAATTGCTCGATAAATTCAAGCGCTGTAACATTGATCTCTATTGTGCCGATTTCAGTCTCGATACCGGTATCAGTACGGTCGGCGCTCTGGCCATCGATCGGTCGAGTTTTCCGGAGCGCAGCGAGATCGTCTATACAGCCGGCACCACGCCCCACCCGGAAAAGGCTCTGATCCGTGCAATTACCGAGGTTGCGCAGCTTGCCGGCGACTTCAATACCGGAGCCAATTATGTCGCCTCGGGGTTGCCCAAGCCATTGTCCATGGACGAGGTCCGGTATCTAACCGAATCGCCGCAACGGACGACCGTTGGCAGGATGGCGGATCTGTCCGACGATAACATGCGCGTTGAGATCGAGCGGTGCCTTGATGTCTTGAAAGAGATCGGTCTGGAGGTTTTCATGATCGACGTCAGTCAACCGCGACTCGATATTCCAGCCCTCTATACGATTATTCCCGGGGCGCAGTTTCGGGAACGATCGGTTCGCCGAGATGCCGGGCTCTTTGCCGCCAAGTTGCTCAACGAACTGGTCGATGACGCAGAGCTGGTCACCGCAAAACTCGACCGGATGGAAGCGCTGTTGCCCGAAGCCTACTATCTCTGGTTCTATCGAGGCGTCGCCGCCTACAACCAGAAGGAGCCGGAGCGGGCACTGGCGTGTTTTCAGCAGGCACTTACTTTGCAGCCGGAGCAGGAAGACCTGCCGTATATCCTGTCCTATCAAGGACAGGCACTCAAAGACCTGCAGCGCTACGACGACGCCATCAAGGCCTTGCAACGCGGTTGCAGGGAAGATGATGAACGGCCGGATATCCACAACCTGCTCGGTTTCTGCTACTTCAAAAAGCAGGACTTCCAAACGGCAATCAGCCATTTTGAGCGGGCCGTGCAGCTCAATCCGGCGTCGGCTATGGATTACGCCAATCTTGGCGTCAACCATCGTCGACTTGGCCATCGTGACGAGGCGCTGCAGGCGTTCACCGTGGCGCTGACGCTTGATTCCGGGATCGAGTTCGCCCGCAGCCAACTTGAAGAGATGCTCGGAGAGGGGCCGTGACCGCGGCGGGCCGCTGCTGCGCTTTTTTGACCGCGGCCGGGCTGGCCGGTCTGCTGCTGGCGGTTCTCTGCGGTACTGTTGTCGCGGTCGAGCAACAGCCGGCAGAGCGGCGCGCCCAGCTTTTAAAGAATGAAGCGAAGCGTTTTTATTGGGGAAACGGAGGCAGGCAGGATTATCGGAGGGCTCTTGAGCTCTACGAGCAAGCCGCAGCCCTCGGTGATGCCGAAGCGAGTTATATCGCCGGCGGGATGTATTATACCGCAAAGGGGACGACGAGGAATCTGGCCAAGGCCTTTACCTACCTTGATTTTGCGGCACGGCAAGGTGAGAGTTCCCCGGCTTCCCAGCGGGCGCTGGCCGAGTTTTACCTGCTCGGCAGTGTTGTCCCGCAAAATTTCGGAAAAGCGGCCGACTGGTATGAGCAGGCGGCTGTCAACGGGGATACGGATGCGCAGATAGAACTCGGCTTTCTGCATTTCGTTGGGCGCGGCGTCGAGCAGGATTTCACCAGGGCCTATGAACTCTTTCGTCAGGCCGCTTTTCAGAATAGCGGGGTTGCCCAATACAACCTGGGCATCATCTGGTATACCGGTAACGGCGTCGAGCAGAGCGATTTGACCAAGGCTTACGCCTGGTTCAGCATCGCCGCCGGCAACGGCTTTCGTGACGGCGTTCAGGCTCGGGACTACCTGGCTACGGTACTCAGCGAAGCGGAGATCGCCCGCGGCCAGGACGAAGCGTCACGGCTTTTCCGGGAAATCCGGTCCGGGCAAACTGCAACCGGTCAGACGCCATGATCAAGGATCAGAGATGCCGCTTGCCCGGCGCCGAAGCGATAGATAGCGTGAACCGTCGATGATGAGAATCGCTCTGCTCGCAGTCACCGACCGGGGACGACGTCTTGCCGAAACGATCAGTCGGGAGATGGGCGATGGTGATCTGCTGACCACGGAAGACGGGGTCAGAAAGGCCATCGAAGCAGCCTGGCGCTATTATGACGGGCTGATCTGCATCATGGCTACCGGTATCGTGGTCCGCTGTATTGCCGGTCTTTGCCGCGACAAGATCAGCGACCCGTGTGTGGTCGTCGTCGATGAGCAGGGGCAGTTTGCCATATCGCTGCTCTCCGGCCATATCGGTGGCGGCAACGATCTGGCACGGCAGGTGGCGAACGCCTGCGGTGGCCAGGCGGTCATTACCACCGCTTCCGATGTGAGCGGCCATACCGCAGTCGATCTCTGGGCCGTCGAGCAGCAGTGCCGCATCGTCAACCCGGAGCAGTTGGCCGCAGTTACCGCCCGCCTGCTCAATCGCGGGTTCATCCGTGTTTTCCAGGATGAGCGGTATGTTGACCGGCTGCCCGATGATTTTCGTGATTGCGTCGCCAGCGAGGATGCCGACCTGATCATTTCCCGGCAACCGTCGGTTTGCGGCTCCTCGCTCCAGCTGCTGCCGTGCCGCCGCTTTATCGGCTTCGGTTGCCGGAAGGGGGTCGCGGAAGAAGACTTTGCTCGGGCGGTAACCGATCTACAGCAGCGCTTCGGTCTCGATCCGCGCAGTGTCGCCGGTGTCGCCAGTATCGATATCAAGGCGCAAGAAGCCGGATTGCTGCAGATTGCCAGGCGTTATCGGTGGCCGATCCGTTTTTTTTCCGCGGAGCAGCTCAATCGCATCGTCTCTCCTTCGGTGTCGGCGAAGGTCTATGAGAAAACCGGAGCACACAGTGTTTGCGAAGCGGCGGCCATGCTTGCCGCCGGATCCATTGAAAAACCAGGTACATTGATCATCAACAAAGTGAAATGGAAAACAATAACGGCAGCAGTGGCTCAGCGGGTAGATTGAGCGTTGTCGGTACCGGTCCCGGGTCGCTGGCCTATCTCACCCCGGCGGCGCGGGATACCCTGCGGGACGCCGATGTGGTGATCGGCTACCGGACCTATCTCGATCTGCTCGGCGAGGTCATCGCCGACAAAGATATCGTCTCCTCGACAATGATGCAGGAGGTGGATCGAGTCAGGAGCGCGCTGGTGTTGGCCGAAGGCGGCAAGAAGGTAGCCCTCGTTTCCGGCGGCGATCCGGGTGTTTACGCGATGGCCGGTTTAGTCTACGAGATGGCCGCCGAGCTCGACAGTCGTGTCGATATCAGAGTCATTGCCGGTATCGCCGCCCTCAACGGCTGTGCCGAGCGTCTCGGTGCGCCGCTGATGCACGATTTCGCGTCAATCAGTCTGTCCGATCTGCTGACACCGTGGGAGATGATAGAACAGCGTCTGCAGGCTGCCGCCGGTGCTGATTTTGTCATTGTCCTCTACAACCCGAGATCAAAAAAACGCAGCCACCAGTTAACTCGCGCCCTCGACATCATCGGCGAGCACCGGAGTCCGGACACGCCGGTCGGGATCGTCACGGCGGCTACCCGGCAGCGGGAACGGGTCGTCGTTACCAGCCTCGAAGCCTTTGATGTGGAGTTGGTCGATATGCAGACCACGGTCATTGTCGGTAATTCGCACACCTTTGTCTGGCGTGGCAAGATGATTACACCACGCGGCTATCGTTCAAAGTATCGACTGGATTGAAAACCATGCACATCTATCTTGTTCGGCACGGTCGCACCACTGCTCCTGACGCCTATAACGGCAGCACCGATATCGCCTTGTCTCCGGAGGGGATGCAGCAAGCCCGGTACTCGTCGTCGCTGCTCAAGGCTATTGCCTTCGATGCCTGTTATTGTAGCCCGCTGCAGCGCTGCCGCGATACCCTCGATCTGCTCGGTGTGCCTGTTACGGCAGCGATTGAAGATGAATTACGGGAGATCGATTTCGGCCGGTGGGAAGGACTGACCCTGGCTCAAATAGCCGAGCGTGACCAGCTCAACCTGGATCGCTGGCAGCGGGAGCGGGGGCGATTTTCCTTTCCCGGCGGTGAAGGAATTGAGA
Source organism: Desulfofustis glycolicus DSM 9705 (assembly GCF_900130015.1). Classification (GTDB taxonomy): domain Bacteria; phylum Desulfobacterota; class Desulfobulbia; order Desulfobulbales; family Desulfocapsaceae; genus Desulfofustis; species Desulfofustis glycolicus. The sequence goes on from NZ_FQXS01000015.1 coordinate 83,339, forward strand.
CCTTCAGCCGGCGGGTCGCCGACTGGTTCGATCGGCTCGCCTGCCGCGACCATCAGCGGGTCCTTGTTGTTACTCATGCCGGCGTTATCCGGCGGGCGCTCTGCCATCTCCTCGGGTTCGGGCACGATCACGTCTATACCTTCGGAATCAGGGAAGCAGGTATTACCCTGGTTCACCGCCGGCCTGATTTCTGCGTTCTCGAGTTCCTCAATCGGGGTGGAGAGCGCGATGGCTGAGATTATTCTGGTGGTCGGCGGCACGCGCAGCGGTAAGAGCGATTATGCCCAGCGGCGCGGCGAAGCGATCACCGGTCGCCGCTGTTTCATGGCGACCTGCAGGGAAGCCGATGCGGAAATGAGCCGGCGGGTGGCTCGTCACCGGGCCGCCCGCGACCCGCAGGACTGGACGACCGTCGAAGAACCGTTGCGGCTCGCCGCAGCCCTGGAGGATCACCCGGACTATGACGTCTATCTGATTGATTGCTTGACGCTCTGGCTCGGCAATCTCCTGGACCACAGGCCGCACGCTTCCCCCGACGACCTGGAAGCCGATGTTATGGAGCTGATCGACGATTTGCTGCAACGACTGCGGGTGAGCGGCGGCAGCGTCATCCTGGTCAGCAGCGAAGTCGGTATGGGTATCGTGCCGGAAAACCGGCTCGCCCGTCTCTACCGCGACCTGCTCGGCCGTTGTAATCAACGGATTGCCGGGCTGGCCGATGAGGTGGTGCTCGTCAGTTGCGGCTTACCACTCTGGCTCAAAACAAGCAAAGGAGAAGTATGAAGCTGTTGGAAAAAACCTGTCGGGACATTTTCCCGCAGGATAGCGAAATGCGTGCGGCGGCCAAAGCCCGGCTCGACCAGTTGGCACTGCCGCACTGGGCCCTCGGTGATCTGATGGACCTGGCCATCGAACTGGCCGGCATGACCCGGTCGATGTCTCCGTCGTTCAAGCGGAAAGCCGTGGTAACCATGGCCGGCGACCACGGCGTGGTCGCCGAAGGGGTCAGCAAGTTTCCCCAGGAAGTGACGCCGCAGATGGTCGCCAATTTCGTTAACGGCGGCGCCGGGATCAACGCGTTGGCTCGACAGGTTGGCGCCGAGGTGCTGGTGGTCGATATGGGTGTAAACAGCGATTTGAGCGCTCTCAGTGCGGCCGGCAAGATCATCGATAAGAAGGTAGGCCCGGGAACCAACAATATCGCCCGGGGACCGGCGATGAGCATTGCCGCTGCCCGGCGCGCCGTCGAGGCCGGTATAGAAGTGGCCCAATCGTTGCGGGAGTACGACCTGCTCGGTACCGGAGACATGGGGATCGGCAACACCACGCCCAGCTCGGCGATCGCTGCGGTGCTGACGGGCCGGCCGGTTGAAGAGGTCACCGGCCGTGGAACCGGCCTCAACGACGAGCAATATCGCCGGAAAATCAACGTTCTCGAGCAGATTCTTCAGGTCAATCGCCCGGATCCGAGCAACGGACTCGAGGTACTTGCCGCGATCGGCGGCTTTGAAATCGGCGGTATTGCCGGACTGATTATCGGCGCCGCGGCGCAGCGACAGCCGGTCCTGGTCGACGGCTTGATCTCCACGGCCGGCGCTCTGATCGCCTACCGGATCGAGCCGTTCGTTCGCGACTATATCATCTGTGCCCACCGTTCGGTCGAACCGGGCCATAAATACATGCAGGAGATGCTGGGCTGGCCCCGCCCGCTACTCGACCTGAATCTGCGACTGGGTGAGGGGACCGGGGCAGCGCTGGCCATGAATATCGTCGAAGCGGCCCGGGCGGTGCTGGTCGACATCGCCACCTTTGCCGAGGCGGCGGTCGCCCAGGCGGACAAATAACCGTGCCCTCTCAGCACCGGGAAAGCAGCGCCCGTCGGGCCGTCGCGCACCCCGTCAGGTCATTGCTGACGGCTCTGGGTTTTCTCAGTATCATTCCGATCACCACCCGCGACGGTGACGAGCGGGGTGAGTTTGCTGCCGCATTGTTTTATTTCCCGCTCGTCGGCCTGCTGCTCGGCGGACTGGCCGCCGTCTTTTTCCTGGTGCTGCAGCCGATCCTGCCGCCGCTGGTGGTCGGTGCGCTGCTGGCAGTCCTGCTCAGTCTGTTGTCCGGCTTCATTCACCTCGACGGATTGGCCGATAGCGCCGATGGCTTCTTCAGCGGCACGCCCCGCGAGCGCTGTCTGGAAATCATGCGAGACAGCCGGATCGGGGTCATGGGCAGTGCGGCGATCTGCTCGCTGTTGGTGATCAAAGTTGCGGCACTGGCTTCGATCGATGGCGGGCAGATGATTGTTGCCCTGCTGGTAGCGGCCACCGGTGGCCGGGTCGGCATCGTCTGTATGATGGCCCTGTTACCCTATGCCCGCAGCGGCTCGGGACTTGGTCTGCTCTTCTACGGCGGCGCCACCCGGCAGGCGGCGGTCGTGTCGATTCTGCTGCTGGCAGTGCTCGTGCTGGTGTCGGCCGGCCACAGGTTCATGCCGATTTTCACTGCGGCGGCCGCACTGCTGTTGCTGCTGGCGGCACTGTGCCGGAAAAAAATCGGCGGCGCTACCGGGGATACCCTGGGAGCGACCTGCGAGATGATGGAAGCGACGATATTGATCGTCTTCTCGATGACTCTCTGATGATGCGCACCCGATGAAAACAGCAGATAAAAATGGCCGGTCGGCCGACTGCACGCCACTCAGCCGGCAGGAACACGGCGGCAATATCTACAAACTGCTGCGGGAGATAAGCGACACCGCAGAACTGCTTGATTTCAGCGCCAACATCAATCCGCTCGGCCCGCCGGCCTGGTTGCGTTCCCAGGTCAATCGTCAGTTGGCGATGATTGCGCACTACCCGGATCCCGAGTGCCGGGAATTGATCCGGACAATTGGCGATCGTTACCGGGTCGACGAACGCCTGGTGGTAGCGGCCAACGGCACAACGGAACTGCTCCACCTGCTGCCGCATATCATCGAGCCGCGGCCGGTGATCATTCCGGTGCCGTCATATATCGATTACCAGCGGGTGTTCACCGGCACCGGGTTTGCGGTACAGACGGTAACGCTTGACGAGTCCGACGGTTTTGCCATTACCGGAGAGCGGCTTGCCGGTTGGCTGCACGGCGGAGAAATCGTGATCTTCGGTAACCCGGCTAACCCGGCCGGCTCACTGCTGGCCGATACGGAGATTCGCGCGGCGGCCGAGGCTTTTCCCGACACGCTGTTTGTCGTCGATGAGGCGTTTCACGATTTTACCGCCGACTTTCAGACCGTTGGCGGCAGCACCGACAATATCATCACGCTCAACTCGCTGACCAAGTTCTTCGCACTGCCCGGGCTGCGCGTCGGCTTCGGTATCCTGCCCGAGCGCTACGCCGAACGGATGCGGCAGTCATTGCCGCCGTGGTCGGTCAATACCCTCGCCCAGAGCGTTGCCGCCGAGGCACTGCGCGACGACGATTACTGCCGGTCGACCCGGAGCACTTGCCGACGGCTGCGCGAGGAACTAGCCGGCAGGCTGGCGCGGATCAGCGGTCTTAAGGTATACGACTCGGCGGCCAATTATCTGCTGCTGCGCTGTACCGCCGGGCCGGATGGCGAAGAGCTCTATGCCCGGCTATTGGCACGGGGCATCGTGATCAGGCGGTGCAGCAACTATCAGGGTCTCGATCGCACCTATCTGCGCGTCGCCGTGCGAACCGGAGAAGAAAATCGGCAGCTGATCGAGGCGCTGCAGGATGCTTTCGAATCGCCGGTAAGGACCGCTTCGTCACGACCAACCAGGCGGGCGCGGGCCTTGATGTTCCAGGGCACCTCCTCCAACGCTGGCAAGTCGATCATGGCTGCAGCGTTCTGCCGCATCCTGCTGCAGGAAGGTCTGCGGGTGGCGCCGTTCAAGGCCCAGAATATGTCGCTGAACTCCCATGTAACCCGTGACGGCGGCGAGATGGGGCGGGCCCAGGTGGTTCAGGCGATGGCGGCCCGGGTCGATCCGGACTGGCGGATGAATCCGGTCCTGCTGAAACCCAACAGCGACACCGGTAGTCAGGTGATTATCAACGGCCGGCCGGTCGGCACGATGAATGTCAGGGCATATCACCAGTACAAAGAGCAGGCATGGGCCGCCGCACGGCAGAGCTATCACGAATTGGCTGCCGACTACGATGTGATCGTGCTGGAAGGGGCCGGCTCTCCTGGCGAGGTCAACCTCAAGCGTCACGATTTTGTCAACATGAAAATGGCCCGGGAGGCCCGCTCGCCGGTCCTGCTGGTCGGCGACATCGATCGGGGCGGTGTCTACGCGTCGTTTGCCGGCATCATGGATGTACTCGAAGAGTGGGAACGACGGTTGATCGCCGGCTTTATCGTCAACAAGTTCCGCGGCGATCAGTCGCTGCTCGATGAAGCCCATCGCTTTATCGAGCGTCATACCGGCCGCCCGGTGTACGGGGTGGTTCCCTACATCTCCGGGATGGCGATCCCGCAGGAGGATTCGGTGGCCTTGCGCGAGGGCTGTTACGGCAGGCAGACAGCGACGGCCGACCAGGTGGATATCGCGGTCGTCGATTTACCCCATATCTCCAATTATACCGATATCGATGGATTGCACGGCGAGCCCGACGTCGTCATCCGGTTCGTCTCTCAGGCTGCTGACCTCGGTCGACCGGACGCGGTGATTCTGCCCGGATCGAAAAATGTCGCCGGCGATCTGGTTGCGTTGGCCCGGGCGGGTTTTGTCGAAGCGCTGCATGGATACGTCGCGGCCGGCGGCACGTTGGTCGGCATCTGCGGCGGCTACCAGATGCTCGGCGAAACAATCAGGGATCCGCACCGGCTAGAGACGAATAATGAGGCCGTTGCCGGACTCGGCCTGCTTGCCGGTACCTCCGTGCTGCAGTCCGGCAAGATCCTGCGCCGGCGGACCGGCACCCATCTCCTCTCAAATCTGCCGGTTTCCGGCTATGAGATTCACCACGGGGTGACTGAAAATCATCTCACACCGGTGCTCTCATTTCCGGACGGATCGACATGCGGCGGCAGCGACGATACGGGCCGGATCTGGGGCGTCTATCTGCACGGGCTGTTCGACGAGGATTTGTTTCGCCGCTGGTTTGTCGATCGGCTGCGGCTCGCCAAAGGATTACCGGCTATGAACCAGGTACTTGCCTCGTACGATCTGGACAAGAATCTCGACGAGCTGGCGGCAACGGTGCGGGCCTGTTTTTCGCTGGAACACATCTATCGATTGATCGGTCTGTGACGGCTTATGGCGGTCTTGTTCATCTCTCTTGCCGCAGTGCTGGCGATCGATCTGCTGATCGGCGATCCCCGCTGGCGCTATCACCCGGTTCGGTTGCTCGGCATGCTCTGTGAACGGGCTGAGCGACTGGCTCGCCGGGCCGAGCGATGGTTGCCGGTCCGGCTCTGCGGCGCGCTCGCCTGGGGCATGGTGAGCGGTGTCAGTTTGGCGGTAGCACTGACGCTGTTGCTGCTTGTCAGCCGGCTGCAGCCACTCGCCGGTATGGTGTTCGCCGCTGCCGTTCTCTTTTTCAGTATTGCCGCCGGTGATTTGATCCGTCATGCCCGGCAGGTCAGCCGTTACCTGCTCGGGGGCCATCTCGTTCAGGCCCGGCAGGCGGTGGCGATGATGGTCGGTCGGGACACCGATGCCCTTGACGCAAGTGGGATCGCCCGGGCCTGCATCGAATCGGTGGCCGAAAACCTGGTCGACGGCGTCACCGCGCCGATTTTCTGGGCCCTTGTCGCGGCGCTTGCCGGCGCCGGTTTCGGTCTTGAACCGTACGGTGCAGCGGTGCTTGGTGCTGTCGGCTATAAGGCGATCAACACCATGGACTCGATGTGGGGTTACAAAAATGATCGCTACCGGGAATTCGGCTGGTGTGGCGCCCGGGCGGACGACATGGCTACGTTTCTGCCGGCCAGGATCAGCGGCCTGATCGTCATCGGCGCCGCCGTCCTGCTCGGCTACGACGGCCGGCAGTCGGCCCGCGTCTTCCGGCGCGACCGTCTGCAGAGTTCGAGCCCGAACAGCGGTCAGACCGAAGCGGCAGCGGCCGGCGCCTTGGGCGTCCAGCTGGGTGGGACGGCCAGCTATTTCGGCACCGAGCAACCCAAGCCGCTGATCGGCGGTGGCCTGAGACCGCCGGAAGCGGGCGATATCGAGCGCTGCAATCGCCTGTTAATCGCCGCCGCAATCCTGTTTACGGCGACTATGATGATAACGATCGGCACGCTTGGTGCGGTGGCAGGGTAATATGGCTCAGGCTTGTTTTATCATTGGCGCAACGCACAGCGGCGCCGGCAAAACGACGCTGACGCTGGGAATCATGGCAGCCCTGGTGCGGCGCGGTTACCGTGTACAGCCGTTCAAATGCGGGCCGGATTTTATCGATCCGACGCTGCACGAAACGGTCACTGGACGCGTCTCCTACACGCTGGATCTGCACATGATGGGCGCCGACGCCTGCCGCGACCTTTTTTTTGAGCGGGCCGAAACCGCAGATATCTGTGTGCTCGAGGGGGTCATGGGACTGTTCGACGGCGGCTCCGCCAGCACCGCAGCGTTGGCCAAGGTGCTGCAGGTACCGGTCTTTCTAATCGTTGATGCCCAGTCGAGTGCGGAGAGCAATGGTGCGCAGCTGAAAGGCTTTGAGGAGTTCGATGCAGAGCTGACCATCGGCGGGGTGATTTTTAATCGGATCGGCTCACCGCGCCATCGTCAGTTGATCGAGCAGACGGTAAGGCAGCACTGCCGGACAAAGATCGTTGGCTGGGTGATGCGCGATCATGCTTTCACCATTGCCGAGCGGCATCTCGGGCTGCACATGGGCAGCGAGCACCCCCTCGCCGATGACGATCGCCGCCGGCTGGAGCAGACCATCGAGGAGCATCTCGATCTGCCCGCTATGCTGGAGCTGGCTGTCCCGCCGCGCCGACCAGAGCGGTCCCGCGGCCGGAAGGGTCGACCTCCGGTCGGAGCCAGGCCGACCATGCGTATCGGTGTGGCCGAAGACGAGGCATTCTGCTTCTATTACCGGCAGAATTTCGAACTGCTGATCGCGGCCGGTTTCGACATCGTTCGCTTCAGTCCGCTTCATGACCGGCACCTTCCAGAAGGGGTGGCCCTGCTCTATTTCGGCGGCGGTTACCCGGAACTGCACGCTGCGGCGCTCAGTGCCAACGAGGAGATGCGTTCGGCGGTGCGCGAGCGTTTCGCAGCCGGACTGCCGATCTACGGTGAGTGCGGCGGTTTCATGTATCTCTGCCGGCAACTGGTCGATCAGTCCGGGCAGCTGCACCAAATGACCGATATCTTCCCCTTCCGGACAACCATGGGGACGCGGCTGCGGCGGCTCGGTTATCGAACCGTCGAGTTGCAGCAAGATTGCCTTCTCGGGCGTAGCGGGGACCGTCTGTTCGGTCATGAATTTCATTATTCGGACCTCGACGCCGGCCAGTCGGTCGATGAAACACCTCCCATCGTGACCTGCTATCGCCTTGATAATAATTCTTCGGAAGGCTATAGTATCGGATCGGCTCTGGGGAGCTATGTTCATTTGCATTTTGCCAATACCCCGAAGGTGTTGATTCATCTTCGACGACAACTTGAACGGGACCAACCATGCGCGGTGGAATGATTAGAGACGTTGCTCCTGAAGATATCGAACGTCTCAGTTTCGCGATGATCGAAGAAGAGTTTTTTGACCAGACCGGTCTTCACCCGGAGTCATTCGATAGGCACACGTTCCGGATCATCAGGCGCGTTATCCATGCCAGCGGCGATTTCAGTTTCGCCCGGTCCCTGGTCTTTCACGAGCGGGCGATCCCCGCCGGTATCGCGGCGATCCGGCAGGGGAGGGCGATCGTCATCGATGTTTCGATGGGAGCGGCCGGCATTAACCGCGGCCTGGTAGAACGGTTTGGCGGCAGGGTAATCTGTCGGATCGGCGATCCGGGCATTGCCGAAGAGGCCCGGCGCAACGGCCAGACCAGGAGTGAAACGGCCCTACGGCGGACGATGGCCGACGATCCCGGCATCATTACCGTCGGTAACGCACCGACCGCACTGCTCACGGTGATGAAGATGGTCGAGCGGCGCCAGCTCCGTCCGGAGCTGGTCGTCGGCGTGCCGGTAGGTTTCGTCAACGCCGCCGAAGCCAAAGCGCTTTTACGGCAACAGGACTATCCATTTATTACCAATACGGGGCGCACCGGCGGCAGTTCGATAGCCGTGGCGATCGTTAATGCGCTGCTGCACATTGCCGAAATCAGAGAGGAAAACTGATGCACAAGGTTCGTTTGTTGTGCCTGGTAATTGTCTTTTTCCCCCTTTTTGGCCAATTGATAGGTGCCGCCGGTGTCTCCGCCAACGGCCAGCGCAGCGAGCTCGAGCAACAGCAACGTGGCCGCAGCAACGTGCTCGAGATCGGCCCTGAAGTTCTCGAGCAATTAAGTGAACAGGAGCGCCAGTGGTATCGACGGTTCCAGGAAGGGGTACTGTTTTTTGACGGTTGGTCGGAGATTTCCGAGGAGCTACTGGCCATCTTCCCCGAAGAAGAATGGCCGACCCGTCAAGTGATGATGCAACGGCTTGGGGTGAAAATCGGCACGGAATGGGCCAAGAATAACGAGACGCGGAAAATCGATACGGATATGATTCAGCATTGGGGTGATCTGTTGCGCGGCGCATTTCGCCATGGTACCGAGGAAACCCTCACCGCGCTGCACAGGATAGAAGCGGAAGTCGATTCCATCCTGCTGGCCAGCGATCGATTCTCGATCACCGCCCGTGAGCCTTGACAATACGCCGGGGTAATGCTACAGAAGCGCCACCGGCAGAATCTACCGCCGGTGGGGCAGGGTATCACTCCGTCCCGCTAACTATCAGTTTCGGATCTGAACCTCGTCGCGCTGGAGTTTGACGAGCAGTCTCCGGCAGAGACGATCAGTCCGAAAGCACAGTTTCTTGTACTTATCTCATCGCTGAAAAGAAAGGGGAACCGGCCATGGAACGAACATTTGCCATTATTAAACCAGATGCCTTTGCTGCCGGTCATGCCGGCTCAATCCTGACGAGAATTTATCAGGAAGGATTTCGCGTCGTCGGCATAAAAAAGCTGTTTTTGAGTAAGATCGAAGCGGAAGGCTTTTATGCGGTTCATCGGGAGCGCCCCTTCTTCGGGGAATTGACTGACTTCATGAGCAGCGGGCCGTGCCTGGTCATGGTCCTGGAGGCTGAGAACGGTATCAAAAAATGGCGGGAGTTGATGGGCGCCACCAATCCTGCCGAAGCGGCGTCAGGCACCCTGCGGCGCGAGTTTGGCTCGTCGGTTGGCGAAAACGCCACCCACGGATCCGATGCTCCTGAAACCGCTGCCTTCGAGATCGGTTATTTCTTTTCCGGTCTGGAGTTGTTGACCAACTCCTGAACGATCCTCGCCACAGTGCTGCGACAGGGCCGGGCCTGTTCGGTCCGGCCTGCCGGCAGCACTTGTCTCCCCCGTCAGTCGCCGGTATCGAGAGCCGCCTTCGGAGAAGCGGGAGACGGGTGTGTCGCGGTGACCCGTGCCTCGAGCCGGCCCCGATGCAGCGTGATGGCGATATGTTCCTCTACGGTAACTTGTTGTTCGTCGGTGATCAGGCGGCTGTCGTGATTTCGGGTCGGCATGGTGGAGACGATCGAATAGCCGCGGGCCATTGTAGCCAGCGGGCTGAGCGAATCGAGCACGGCGGCGGCCCGCTGCAACTGATGGCGTTTTTTGTCGATGGTTTGTCGGCCGCAGATGGTCACCATCTCGCGGAGCCGGCTGACCCGGCTCTGATAGGCGTCGATGGCGTGGATCGGCGAATTATGCCGCAACCGACCGGTCAATTCGTCGGTGCGTTGCCGGGCTCGTTCCAGGCGACGGGACATGTTTTCAATCAACCGTGACGCCGCCCGGTCGAGCCGCAACGTCGGTTGACTGAACGCGGCATCGAATGTCGACAGGAAGTGGTTGAGACGATCAAGCCGGCTCCCGATCGAGTCGATGCGCCAGGTAAGACTCCGCTGCAGGCGTGCGCAAAGAGACGCTACCCGCTCGCTCAGGACACCGTTGTCGATGACCAGCAGTTCAGCTGCCCCGGTCGGCGTTGCCCCGCGGAGGTCGCTGCAGAAATCGGCAATGGTAAAATCGGTTTCATGACCGATGCCGGTAACGATCGGGATTCGCGCCCGGTGCATCGCCCAGGCTACCTCCTCCTCGTTGAAGGCCCACAAGTCTTCAATGGAGCCGCCGCCGCGACAGAGCACGATGACATCGGGGTGCAGCTCATGGGCACGGTCGATGGCACCGCTGATATCCTGGGCCGCTCCTTCGCCCTGGACGCGAACCGGGATGATCTGGACCTGGAGCGACGCCCTGCGCTTACGGCAAACGGTAAGGAAATCATGAACCGCAGCCCCGGTCGGCGACGTTATCAGCACGATTTTTTCGATGAAGCGAGGAATCGATCGTTTGGTGGCTGCATCGAACAGGCCCTGTTCTTTAAGGCGCTGTTTCAAACGTTCGAAGGCGATCTGCAGGTGCCCGGTTCCATGGAAGTCGATCGTGTCAACGATAATCTGGTATTCGCCGCGCGGTTCGTAAACCGTAATCCGGCCGTCGCAGATGACCTGCTGGCCGTCGCACGGATCCCGGGACAGAAACGACTGCTGATTTTTGAACAAAACCGCCCTGATCTGACACTGCGCATCCTTAAGCAGAAAATAATAATGACCGGAGAACGGGCGCCGCAGACCGGAAATCTCTCCGGCCACACGGACAAATCGGTACCTGCCTTCCAGCAGCTGGGAGATGTCTTTGGTCAGTTCACTGACGGTTTTGACGTCCTTGACAATCATTGCGGATGCTCTGGTCAGAGGATTTGGCCGGGAATTTTCCAGCGTTTACCGATGGACACCCGGATGCATTTGTACTATAAATGACAGCCTGAAATTTACCCGGAAAATGTGATATCGGCAATTGATCGATGCGGAGACCGTCATGGCCAAAGAAGATGTGTTTGTAAAACCGTATGTCGACGAGCGCGACAAAAACAATCTCGAAGGGTTGCTGGAACAATTCAATCTGCCGCCGGCATGGATCGCTTTTGTCAAACGGCATACGCGCACTATCCAGATAGTTGCGGCGCTTATCGTCGTCGGTGTGGTCGCCGGCTCATGGTACGGTTCATATCGGCAAAACAGAATCGAAGAGGCCTCCGCGGCACTTGCCGAGGCCGTCGAACACAACGGCCAGGAACTGATTGGAGCGCTGACGGCCGTTGAAGAATCCTACAGCGGCACCGATGCCGCACTCTGGGCAAAGATCTCCCGAGCCCATGAACAGGCGAGCAGCGGCGACGTCGAGCGGGCCCGACAGACCTATATCGAGGTACGTGAAGAAATCGGTGGCTCGTCGCCGTTGCGACCGCTGCTGACTTATGGCATTGCGCTGACCAGCGAGGTACTGGCCGATTTCGACCGGGCGCGGGCCGCCTATGAAACGCTGAAAACCACCGAGGGTTTTGCCGATATCGGCTATCTCGGCCTCGGTCGGGTTTATGAGTTGTCCGGCCAGAGCGAACAGGCTGTGCAGGTCTACGAGCAATATCTGACGAATGCTGCCGGACAGGGCGGCAGCGGCCAGCGTGGTCTGGTCGAAGAGAAGATTGCCAGCCTCAAGGCGACGCTGTGATCGTCGAATCGTCAATCCGGAAAACCAGGGAGATGATCGGCCGATGGCGGCGCCAGGGCGACCGGGTCGGCCTGGTACCGACCATGGGCTTTTACCATGCCGGTCATTGCGCCTTGATGGACAAGGCGCGAGAGTTGGCCGACCGGGTGGTGGTCAGTCTCTTTGTCAATCCGACGCAATTCGGTCCCAGTGAAGATTTCACCGTTTACCCGCGCGATCTTGACGGGGATTGCGACAAGGCCAGGGCCAGGGGGGTCGATCTACTCTTTTGTCCGGAAGTTGACGCGATATACGGGCCCGAAGACCAGACGATCGTTGAAGTCGGACCCCTCAGCCAGGGACTCTGCGGCGCCGGTAGACCTGGACATTTTCGCGGTGTGACCACCGTTGTGACTAAGTTGTTCAATATCCTCGATCCCGATTACGCGGTTTTTGGTGAAAAGGATTTCCAGCAACTGGCCGTCGTCAAACGGCTGGTGGCCGACCTGCACTTGCCGGTGCAGATTGTCGGTCATCCAACCGTTCGGGAAGAAGACGGCCTGGCCATGAGTTCACGAAATGTTTATCTGTCTGAGGACGAGCGGCGTGCGGCACTGGTTCTCTATCGGGCCCTCCTGACCGTCCAGCAGGAGGCGCAGCGGGCCGGATTCGAGATACCGGCGGCCGAGTTGCGTGAGATCGGCCGGAAGATGATTGCGGCGGAACCGTTGTGCAGCGTTGAATATTTCACCATTATCGAAGAAGTATCGTTGCAGGAACGCGATCGGGTGGATTCCGGATGCCGCGTTATCGGCGCCATGCAGGTCGGCAGCAGGGTGCGGCTGATCGACAACCTGGCACTAATGACGCTCAGTTGACCGGCCCCCACTGATAAAAAGACGAGTGAGATGAGAATTATGCAGGAGTTTATGCTCAAAGCCAAGCTGCATCGGGCCACCATAACCCATGCAGAACTATCTTATGAAGGCAGTCTGTCCATCGATCAGGAGTTGATGGCGGCCGTCGGGCTGCGTGAGTTCGAACGGATCCATATTTACAATATCAACAATGGCGAGCGGTTTGAAACCTACGCCATAAAGGCGCCCGGCGGCAGCGGCACGGTCGGGTTGAACGGCGCGGCAGCCAGGAAGGGGATGGTCGGCGATCTGATAATCATCGTCAGCTACTGCCTGGTCGACGCGGCCGATCTGGCGAACTATCGACCGCAGATCGCCTTGCTCGGATCGAATAATCGTATCAAAGAGATGATCGCCGGGTAACCGGTCGATGAGAGCAGAGGAGAGAAGAGAATGCCTGGTTTCGAAGTGTTGGGAAAGGAAGAGCGGCAGCAGATCATGGAGGTTCTGGACACCGGTGTCTTGTTTCGTTATGAATTTGCTGAACAGCGACGGGGCATCTACAAGGTTCGAGAATTCGAACAGGCGTTTGCGGCCTATACCGGAGCCGCCTGCGCTCAGGCGGTAACGTCGGGTACCGCGGCCCTGAAAGTGGCGCTCAGGGCCCTCGGCATCGGCCCGGGTGATGAAGTGATTACCCAGGGATTCACCTTCGTCGCCACCTGGGAGGCGATTCTCGAGGTTGGGGCCATTCCGGTCTTTGCCGAAATCGATCAGACCCTGGCCATGGATCCCGGCGACCTGAAAAAGAAGATCACCGACCGGACGGCCTGCATCATTCCGGTGCACATGCTCGGCGGTGCTGCCGATATCGACCGTATCACCGCCATTGGTGCAGAAGCGGGCGTTCCGGTGCTGGAAGACACGGCACAGGCGGCCGGTGGTCGAGTTGGCGGCCGTCATCTGGGAACATTCGGCAGATGCGGCACCTTCTCCTTTGATCCTGTCAAGACGCTGACCACCGGAGAAGGAGGTATGATCATCACCGATGACGAGGAGTTGTGGCGGGCCATGTCCGAGTATCACGACCATGGCCACGATCATCTGCCCAATGCCGGTGGCAGGGGCGGGGAGGGGCGTCACTTTCTCGGTGATAATTACCGGATGATGGAATTGCAGGGTGCCATCGGACTTGCTCAGTTGGCCAAGCTCGATGCAATGATCGAATCCCAGCGAGCACATAAGAGTCGCTTGCAGGAGGCTGCTGCCGTGCTGCCGGGAGTCGAATTTCGCAAACATCCCGATGCAGCCGGTGATTCCGCTACCTTCTTCGCTTTTATTCTGCAAGATGAAGAGCAGCAGCGGCGCGTCAATACCGTTCTTTGCGAGCAGGGTGTCGGAGCAATCTCTTTTGCCGATAACAGCTGGCACTTCTACCCGCGCTGGGAGCACTTGTTGGCCGGTTCTTCGCGGGTTGCGAGCGGTTGGCCGTTTGCCGAGCCGGGCGGCCGTAAACGGGTGGTCTACGATCCCGATGCGCTGCCTGCGTCGGTCGAATTGATGAAGCGGACGCTGGTCTACCCGGTTTCCATCAAAATGCCGGAGAGCCGTCTGGCGCAGATTGCCACGGCTTTGCAAATGGCGGCTGACGCGTAAGCTGTTTGCCGACAGGAAGCGGCCGGTTGAAGCGATTCGCCGGCCGTTTTTATTTCGTTTATTTGTAGAACTTGTGGGAACCGAACTGGGCGATGTAGGTATAGTCGGAAACCCAATCGGGAGTAATCGAGTCGAGGTGGTAATGGGTTGCGCCGGCCGTAAAGTCCGGTGTTTGCAAGGCAATCAGAACGGAGCGCAGGCTGCGCAGAAAGGCGTCAGGGTCCTCGGGCAGATATGATTGCTTCTGAAAGGTCCAGCTGAACTGATACGGCTGCCGTACTACCTCCTGAATTGGCAGGTGCTGTTCAAGCGCCCGGTTCAGCGTCACATGAACGATTGCCACCTGACCTATCTGCGGTTCGGATCGGGCTTCGTGATAGACGTTGAGGGTCAGCCATAGCAGGCCTTCGAGTAGGGTCATAGTGCATCCTCCCCGGAACTGATTACGATGTTCATTGCGTGTGTTAGCGATCGACTTGATTCGCCTTACCCGGCTCCTTCGAGTCGGTGGTGGATGAGAGAGGATACGTTCTTGTTAGCAGGTCTTTGATCATCTGTTCTTGTCGAGGAGCGTAAGCCCCCGCTCTACACGGTTGACGAAAATATAATGGCGATCGGACCACAGTCAAGCAAAAACCGGACGCCTTGCTGCGGCCTGATCCGGCGCCGGGGCTCATCCGTTTTTGCGGGGGCGGAAAAACTTTAATGACTCCGTTACTTTGGTAGGCGGGCGCGGCTCGCATCGGCACTGACTTCTGTTGCCCCTTTTTGCAGCATTCATTCGTTCTGCTGCATTATCGACTGCTCCACTGATCGTGGATAGGACTATCTCTCTTTATGGAGGAACCGAGATGGAGGTATGGCACGAGCACTTTTGGCAGCTCCGGTTGGAGCATTGTCGTGAGGCCTTGACAAGAAACAATTTTCGCGTCGTCATTGCCAATTCCTGCAGCGAAGCTCGAGCGATATTCAACGAAACAATTCTTCCTACGCTTTCCGTGCAGACGGTGTCATGGGCCGATTCGATGAGTCTCGAGGCGACCGGCATCCTTACCGATGCGAAAAATCTGCCGGGAGTCACGGTTATCGAGACCTTTGCCGAAGGCGTGCCGCGGGAGGAACTACTCGAGCGACGCCGGCAGGCGCTGCTCGTTGATCTTTTTTTGACCGGTAGCAACGGTGTTACCGAGGCGGGGCAGCTCGTCAACCTGGACATGGTCGGCAATCGGGTCGGAGCGATAACCTTCGGTCCGCGTGCGGTGGTTCTGGTTATTGGCCGAAACAAAGTAGTTGCCGATGTGGACGAAGCACGCCGGCGCATCAAGAGGATTGCCGCACCGCTCAACGCCCTGCGTCATGATGGTTGGAAAATGCCGTGTCGAAAAACATCATTTTGTCACGATTGCCGAAGTCCGGATCGAATTTGCAACACCTGGACCATCACCGAAAAGTCTTATCCAAAGGGTAGGATTTCCATCATTCTCGTTAACGAAGATCTCGGTTTATAAGCACTTGTGGTAAACCGGTGTTGCGGCCGGTTCCCGAGAGAACGAATTTCCTTGCCCTTTGGAATAGAGCGCGGTAAATTGTCGACAATTGCAGTATCGACAATAATACAACCACCGGTGGCTCGTTTTTTTGTTGCGTGAAACCGCCTTCAGGCAGCTACGATATGGCGCTGAACAGGCACGCCGGGTGGGAGGAACGTTTTCTGATGGCACTGACGCAGGCAGGAGACAATGAGGGGGGGCGAAAACCGGTTGGACTTGGTGCCCAGGTCGCCGAAATGCTGACCACGGCGATCCTGGAGGGGCAGTTCAAGGGTGGAGATCAGCTTGTCGAACAGGACCTGCAGCATCATTTCGGAGTCAGCCGGTCGCCGCTCCGCGAAGCCTTCAGAGAGCTTGAAAAAAACGGCCTTGTCGACATTTTGCCGCGACGCGGCACTTTTGTCAAACGTATCAGCCGCACCGACATCCAGCAGCATTTTCCGGTGCGGGCCGTCCTTGAAGGGCTTGCGGCCCGGCTTGCGGCCCTCGCCATGAAGCAGGATACACTGGCCGCCCTGGCCGACACCCTGGATATGATGAAAACCGCGGTGGCAGGAGGAGATACCAGAGCCTACTACCGTCATCACCTGATCTTTCACGAACACTTCATCAAAGCTTCGGGCAACGAGTTGCTCATCGCAACGCTGCGGACGCTGCGGATGCAGAATCTGTGGCATCGCTTTTCCTACCAGTACTACCAGGAGAGCCTGGAAAACAGTTGCCAGGTCCATCAGCAGATTTACGATATGTTTGCCGATCCGCATGCCGATGTCGATGAGATCGGCCGATTGGTAGAGGATCATATCAATATCGCCCTGGATCGGTTTCTCGACTATTTGAGCAAGTGCGAGCGGCCCGGCGGTCGTGGACTGACGCCGGTTGAACGGGATAAAGCGGCGGGCAAGAAACGACGGGAAAACAGCAAACAACGGGACCATCAATGAGATTTGCGAGCGGAGCGTTATCATGACATCTTCCACGGCTGAACGATATCCACTGGTCAGGTACTTTTTCCATCTGCATCGAATCAAAGGCTGGCCTTACGTTGTTTCCTGGGCGCACCGGATCAGTGGGGTGTTGCTGGCCGGCTATCTGCTCTTTCATGTTACGACACTGGCCAGCCTGCGCAATCCTGCCGCTTTTGAAAACAAGATGCAGACGTTCGCGGCACTCTTTCCCATTTATGTTGAGTGGTTGCTGGCTGTTCCGGTTATCTTTCACGCGCTCAACGGAGGCCGATTACTGCTCTACGAAGTTTTTGGCAACCGCAGGGATCGCCTCGTGCTCAATTGGGTCATGGTGCTGTCCGGTTGTTACCTGCTGCTTCTCGGTATCTTCATGGCCCTGGGCAACCAGCAGGTTTCACCCGTCTTCTTCTGGAGTTATCTGGCTTTGAGCAGTGTCCTGTTTACCTATATGACTATCACCAGGCTACGCATCTCCGGCGCGTCCAAGGGTTGGAAACTGCAACGCATCAGTGCGGCATTTTTGTTGCTGATGATCCCGGCGCACATGCTCTTCATGCACCTCGATCCGGCACTCGGTAGAGATGCTCAGGTGATCATCGCCCGGATGAACAATGGTTTTATTAAACTCGTCGATCTGCTGCTGCTGATCGGCGTCATGTTTCACGCCGCCTACGGTGTTCGAGGTATCTTTCTCGATTATTTGGCCTCCCCGCGGGCCAGGACAGTGTGTACCGGTGTTATCGTCCTTGTCAGTCTGTATTTCACCTGGCAAGGCGTTCAAATGATCGTTTCGATCTGACGGAGGAGAACAGATGACTGCTGCTCTGCATATAGCCGCAACCCTGCGGTGCGACGTGTTAATCATCGGTGCCGGTGGCGCCGCGTTGCGCTGTGCCGCCGAAGTCCTCGAACAGATGCCGGGTGCGTCGGTCTATGCACTGACCAAGGTATCTCATCCCCAGAAGTCGCATACTTCCACCGCCCAGGGTGGGTTGGCCGCCGTCGACCCGAGGGATCCGCTGGATTCAACACTGTTTCACATGTTCGATACCTGGAAAGGTTCCGATTGCACCGCCGACCAGAACGTCGTGAAACTGATCTGCGAGTCCGCCTGGGAGCAGATCCTCTGGCTGGAAAATCGAGGCATGCATTTTTCCCGCGATCGGGAAGGACGGTTGAGCAAGCGGACATTTGGCGGACACACCAGAAATTTTGGTGAGGCTTCGGTTTATCGTGCGGTATTTGAGGCCGATCGTACCGGCAAAGGCATCATGGATACCAGCTGGGGAGAAACCCTGAAAAACGGTATCCGCTTTTTCAACCAGTGTATTGCCGTCGAGTTGTTGATCAAGGATCGCCGGTGCGGTGGTTGTATTGCCTTCAAGCAGAAAGACGGCCAATTCGTCAAAATCCTGGCCAAGGCCACGGTGATCGCCACCGGCGGCAGCGGCCAGGTTTTTCGGGTCACCACCAATTGCCGGCAGAACACCGGTGACGGCTTGGCGCTCGCCTTGCAGGCGGGCCTGCCGATCATGGACCCCGAGGCGGTGCAGTTCCACCCGACCGGCATTGTCGGCCCGGGGATTCTGGCCAGCGAGACGCTACGTTCGGTTGGCGGCATCCTTCGCAACCGCGATCTTGAGCCATTCATGGTCAACTATGCCCCGAAGATGAAAGAACTGGCTCCACGTGATCTGGTCGCTCGAGCTATCGAATCGGAGATCCGTGAGGGGCGGGGCATCGTCAATCCCGATCATAATATTCCCCATGTCTGGATTGATCTGCGCCATCTCTCCGATGACGTACATGAAAAACAGATCCCCGAAGTTTCATCCTTTTTCAAACGCTATGTCAACCTTGATACGAAAAAGGATCTGTGCCCGGTGCGGCCGAGCAACCATTACCACATGGGGGGCATTCCGACCAATGCCTTCGGGGAAGTGCAGGATGGCGACCAACAGATTATCGGCGGGCTCTACGCGGTCGGCGAGTGCGCAGCTGCCAGTTTCCACGGCTTCAATCGTCTTGGGACCAACTCCATCCTGGAATTGATTACCATGGGCAAGCTGGTGGCTGAGCGGTTAATTCCATATATCAAAGAGGAGTACGGCAAGCATCAGGATATCGCCGGCGACCGTTTCGCCGCCAGGTTTTCTACCTATATGGAGGCGACGGGCAGCGAAAGCGTTGGTCTGATCAGGAACGCGATGCGCACCATGATGACCGAAAAAGTCAGTGTCTTTCGAACTGAAAAGACCATGAACGAGGCCATCGAAGACCTTGCCGAATCCTACGAGCGAGCCCATCGGGCGCCGTTGGCGTGCCGGGATCTGGCCATGAATCAGGAGTTGCTGAACCGCTGGGAACTCGACAACCTGCTGATGGTCGCCATGGCCATCAGCCAGGCCGCGCTGCATCGAAAAGAATCGCGCGGTGCCCATTTTCGTGATGATTACCCGGAACGAAAGGATGAGTTCAACTACCATACGCTGGCCTCAATGGTGTCATTCCCGACGGTCGAGATCGGCCGGCGGGAAATCGACATGAGCCTGTTTGCTGCCGGCGGTGAACATCATGAAAAATTCGACTACATCGAGCGGAAATATTGATCTCATTTTCTTTCGTTACGCTCAACCCATTGCCCTGACCGGTGACATCGATGAAAACAAGCTACGACCTGACGCTGAACATACGACGCTACGACCCCTATCAGAATCGGACCTGGGTGCAGACCTACCAACTCGAAGCCGGCCGGATCATGCGTTTTGTCGATCTGTTTCGTAAAATAAACGATGAACAGGATGCCACCCTGGCCTGGGGATCATCATGCGAGCACGGGCAATGCGGCAGCTGTTCGGTGCGCATTAACGGCAAACCGATGCTAGCTTGCGAGCTGCTTGTCGAAAATGCGGTTAATGAATTTGGCTCCACGACGTTTTTCATTGAACCGCTTCCGGTGGCGTCGGTAGTCCGTGATCTGGTAATCGATACCGATCAGGCCTACGCCCGAATCGATCAGGTTAAGCCCTATATCATTTCGCCCCGCCAGCCTGCCGCCGACGGGGAAGCGCACCAGATCAGCCCTGAGGAACTGGACCGCTACGTCGATGCGACGCGCTGTATCAACTGTTTTTGCTGTTCTGCGGCCTGTATCGCCAGCCATGACACCTTTCTCGGTCCCAATGCAATGCTGGCCGCCATCGTCCGGGTCATGGATCCTCGTGAGGATGAAAAACAGCAGCGGCTGGAGACGATTTACAGCGAAAATGGCGTGTATCGCTGCCATTCGTCGCAGGCTTGTTCGTTTGTCTGTCCAAAAGAAATCGATGTCGCCCATTTTATGGCCTTGGCCAAACAGGGGGCGATAACGTCCTCATAACGGGCGATATTGTTTACCAGCAGAGTTGCACACCACCGTTCAGCAGGAGGAGAGTGTCATGGAACTGACCAGAGAGATTGTTCGTCGCTGTCAGCAGATTACCTGTAGCAAACTCGATGAAGCGGTCAGAGATCGGGTTGCCTACCTGCTCCTCGATTACCTGGGTGTTGCTCTTCGCGGTACGCTCAGCGATTCCTCGCAGCCAATCCAACGTTTTCTACTGGGCCGTGCTGCCGGTCCGTCCGCTGTGCCGGTCTGTGGCACCGGGCTGCGTGCCGACGCCCCCTATGCCGCATTGGCCTTGGGTACTGCCGCCCATTCCCTGGAACTCGATGATGTGGTCAACGCCGCGTCTCTGCACCCTGCCGTGTCGGTGATGTCGGCTGCCCTGGCCGCCGGATACCTGGCCGAAAGTTCGGGAGCGAGGTTGATCGAGGCGATTGTCGCCGGTTACGAGGTAACCGTGAAACTGGGAATCGCCCTGGATCCTGCCGCCCACTACGCGCAAGGCTTTCATCCCACCGGTACCTGCGGCACCATGGGCGCCGCCATTGCCGCGGCCTGCATGCTCGGACTCGATGAGCAGCAGATGACCAACGCCCTCGGTATCGCCGGCAGTCAGGCGGCCGGGTCGATGGAATTTCTCGCCGACGGGAGCTTCACCAAGCGGCTGCATGCCGGTTGGTCGGCACATGCCGGTGTTATCGCCGCACTGCTGGCAGCCGAAGGATTTACCGGTCCGGCGAGCATCATCGAAGGAAAATTCGGTTTCCTGCACGCCTATTCACCGGCTTCCGACAGCAGCAAGGTCCTGGCCGGCTGGGCGCGCCCCTGGGAAGTGATGAATACCAGCATCAAGCCGCATGCTTGCTGCCGCTATAAACAGGGAGCTATCGACTGTATCCTGCAATTGGCCCGGGAGCAGCAGATCGGTCCGGATGATGTGGAACGGATCGAGGTGGCCATCCTGCAGGCCGGTTTCGCTCTGGTGGCCGACCCCCCGGAGCTCAAAGCCAATCCGCAGAGCGTCGTGGATGCGCAATTCTCGATGCCGTTCGGAGCAGCGGTGGCGCTCTGCAACGGCAACGCTTTTCTCAATCAGTATTGCCTGGAAAATGTTAACTCAGAGGAAGTTCGGGCGCTCATGAAGCGGGTACACTGCGTTCGTGACGAAACTATCGAGAAGGATTTTCCGCGGAAATGGCCGGCAAGCGTTGCCATCGTCACCACGGACGGCCGGACCTGCCGGTGCCGGCTCGATCATCCCAAAGGAGACCCGGAGAATCCGCTGACGTGGGACGAGATTATCGTAAAATTCAACAGTCTTGCCGGCGATGTTGTCGATTCGCAGCGCTGCGAAGCAATCGTTGCCCGGGTGCGCGCCATAGAAGCGTGCCCATCCGTCAGGGAATTGCTGTCCGGACTGTGCGTACCTCCGGTGTCTGAAGGTGTTTGAAGCGCCGCGTTTCAGCTCGATGCGTTGGAAAAACAGCAACGATAGGCACCATTGACGACTTCGTCCGTCATCTCAGACAGACGCCAGATGCGTGCCTGCTCCCGGCAATGAGCGATTAGCTCCGGCAACCGGTCCTCGTTGATCCCCCATGATGCCAGTGAACACGAGCAGCCGATGGCGGAGAAAAAGACCTCGAATTCCTCGATGGTCATGGCCGCTGCTTTATCATCGTTGTTTTCTTCAAGTCCCCATACCGCTCGACCAAAGGTTGCCAGACGCCGGTGCACTATCGGACCGCGAAACCTGAGCCAGCCGGGCAACAGTGCCGCTAAACCGGCGCCATGGGCAATATCCTGCCGGACCGACAGGGCGTGTTCGAGCAGGTGCAGCTCCATCGCAATACGACCGACCCCGGCGGTGGTGATGCCCGACAATGCCAGCGACGCCGCCCAGAGCATGGTTGCCCGGTCATCATAGGAATGGGGCTCGGTCTGTAATCGCCGGCAGGCAGCCATCGTCGTCCGGCAGATACCTTCGAGAAAATTTCGTTGCAGCGGTGCCTCGTCGATTGCCCCGGTCAGGTAGATCTCTAGACAATGGGCGATGATGTCGACCGCTCCCCAGGCGGTTTGTTGCGGCAGCACCGAAAATGTCAGCGACGGATCGACAAGGCTGACCCGCGGCAGCAACAACCGGTGGGCAAAACCGAATTTTCGCTGCTTACCGTCGTGAGTCAGGACCATGCCGCCGTTCATATCCGAGCCGGAACCGGCGATGGTTGGAATGCAAATCAGCGGCAGACTGCGACGGATGCTTTTCTTGCCGGTGAAGCACTTCCAGATATCGTGATCGACGCAGGCACCGGCAGCTATCGCCTTGGCGGAATCGATTACCGAACCGCCGCCCACCGCCAGCACTGCGCTGCACGCGTTGTTCCGGGCCGTATCGATGCCCCGATGAACGTGGTTGAGCAGCGGGTTGGGTTGCACAGAACCGTGTTCGACAAAGCGGAGGCCACCGTCCGTCAGGATCGTACAGAGTTGTTGGTACAGTCCGGATGCCTTGCTTGACCGGCAGCCATGGACGAGCAGGACCGGTCCGTCGCTCCATGGATTCAGCTCAGCTGTCAGTGCGGCCAGAGCCCGGCGACCGAAAATGACCTTGACCGGTTGATGAAAGACGAAATCCTGCATCAGCGGGCCCCGTCGTCCAGGGCGGCGGCGAGGATCCGAAACTGCTCGATGCTGAGCGCTTCCCCGCGCACGGTCAGCGGCAGGCCGAGGGAGTCGATGGCCCGGGAAAAGCGGCTTCGTGCATCTTCCCTGTTCGTCAAGCTCCGGTCCGCTGCTGTTTTTCCGCCTCCTGCTGCCGCCAGTAGGTTGTTTAGCAGCGTTTTGCGTCGATTGGCAAAGGCTGCGCGAACGAGATGCTGTATGGTGTGAAACAGGTGGTTGTCCGGCTGGGGCTGAAAAAAACTGATGCGAATCACCTCTGAGTCGATTTTCGGCCGCGGATGAAACTGGTTACGATCCAGGGTCATCAGCCGTTGTACTCGGGCGCAACAGCCAAGCAGCACCGTCGGTATGCCGTAGGATTTGGTGTTCGGCACGGCACGGAGTCGATCCGCCACTTCTTTTTGCAGCATGACCACGACCTGGTCGACAGATTCACGCAGCTCGATCAGGCGAAAGATAAACGGGTTGGAAATCGAATAGGGCAGATTGGCGATGATTTTCAACCGCTCGTTGGACGGTCCCTGCAATACGGACAGGTCAAGGCGGAGGATATCGCCATGGAGCAGTGTTACGTTTGCCGGTAAAAGCTGGTGTTTTTCGTGATAGCGGACCAGACCTTGGTCGATCTCGATGCCGGTGACCGCAGCCACCGCGGCTGCCAGAGGAATGGTCAGGGCGCCGAGGCCGACCCCGACTTCGATGACCCGGTCGTTGGCAGCAAAGCCGGCGGCGGCGACAATCGCCTCGGCGGTACTGGGATGGATCAGAAAATTCTGGCCGAGCCGCTTTGACGGGGCGAGTCGGTGGTCGGCCAGCGTGGTCTTTACCGAGGCAGGTCGGCTCACCGTCTCGTTCCGTCGCAGATGAGAGTTGGATACAAAACGGTAGTTCCGGGCAGCTCGGCTCTCCCTGCGGCCGGTTCTCTGCCGTACAGTCGTCCGTAATTGCCGGTCGTGGCGAAGATGTTCATTGTTCGTTGAGACTCCCGTTCATGGAGGTTAGTGAAGAAGGTGCTTATCGTAACGTCTGCGCTGATAGCGCAGAACGAGGCGGTAAAACAGGTAGTAGCTCGACAGGCCAAACGGTAGGGCGAGCAGGATGCCACCGCTCAGCATGACGGCCGCCGCTTCGGTGCTCATTTCGCCAAGGATGTTGAACCGGGTGGCCAGCGAGGCGTCGGAGAAGACAACGGTTGCTGCCGACTTGATTCTTTGCCAGTCTACTTCGTAGGGGGTGACCAGGTTGCCGATGCGAAGCGCCAAAAAGTAGAGGGGCAGCGAGGTCAGCGGGTTGCAGATTAGCCAGCTGGTGAGCAGACCTGACAGAAAGGAGGCTCTGGCCAGCAGGCAGAGGATGAAAATAATCGCGGTGTGCAGGGGGATGGTCGGCGTCATGCCGACAAAAATCCCGATCGCTGCACCCAGTGCAATGGCATGGGGATTGCCCCTGATGCGCAGGATTTTTAAATAAAAAAAGCGAGTCGTCCGGACGAGGTTCATCGGAAGGTTTGGCTAACCTGGCCGAGTTGTGATCGGCTGAACACATCATCCGACCAGCTTCCCGGTCCCTTCTGCTGCAGCCATTTCCTGCCGGCAAAAGCGATCATCGCCGCGTTATCGGTGCAATGCTGCACCGCCGGCAGATACAGCTGCAGGCCTGCGGCTCGGCAGCGATCGGTCAGGATCGTGCGTAATGCGGTATTGGCCGAGACACCGCCGCCCAGAACCAAAGAGGAAACAGCCAACTGCTTGGCGGCAAGAAGGGATTTGCTGACCAGAACATCTACCACCGCCTGCTCGAATGAGGCGCAGAGGTCGGCGAGCAATCGATCGTCCCGGTGGTCACCGATCTGCCGGTATTGGTTAAGAACGGCGGTTTTCAGGCCACTGAAGCTGAAATCGAGCGACCCTTCCTCGAGCCAGGCCCGGGGTAGCACGAATCGCTCAGCGTCTCCCTGCCGTGCGTAACGCGAGATTGCCGGGCCGCCGGGATAGCCGATACCGAGCAGACGAGCGACCTTGTCGAAGGCCTCCCCGGCCGCGTCGTCTCGGGTGCGCCCGAGCAGTGTAAAAGTGAAGAAATCGTCGACTCTGAACAACGCGGTGGTGCCGCCGGAGACGATCAGTGCGAGATACGGAAAGCAGGGCTTGACCGGTTCGAGGAAAGCGGAGAGCAGGTGGCCGGCCATATGATCGACACCGACAAACGGTCGACCGGTGGTAAAGGCGAGGGCCTTGGCGTAGGAGAAACCGACCAGCAATGAACCGATCAGTCCCGGCCCCTGGGTGGCGGCGATCAGGTCAATGTCGCGCAGGTCAAGCGCCGCCCTTCGCAATGCCTCGTCGACGACAACGGTGATGGCTTCCATGTGACGCCGTGAGGCCAACTCCGGTACCACGCCGCCAAAACGGGCATGGATAGTATCCTGGCCGGATACCACGTTGGCACGAATGGTGTCGTCATCATCGAGAACGGCGGCGGCGGTGTCATCGCAGGAGCTTTCAATACCGAGCGTAATCATCTGTCTTTATCGGGGGCCCGGCCGAGTGCGGTGCACCGTCGAGCCCGGCCAGGATTAATTCGGGGACGACCGCGCTTACAGATCGGTAGTCGTTTCGCCGCCGGTCGGATACGATCCGAGCCATTCGAAATACGAGCATTTGTTGCGGATTCGTTCGCATCCTTTTCTGATCCGTTCTTCCTCCATGTGTCCCATCATATCGAGAAAAAAGACGTATTGCCAGTTCTTGCCTTTGATCGGTCGCGATTCGATTTTGGCCAGGTTGATACCTTCCTCGGAGAGCACGGTGAGGATCTTGTTCAGGGCGCCGGGTCGATCGATGGTACCGATCAAAAGGGACGTTCTATCGGCGCCGGTATACTCCGGCGATTTCGTGCCGATCACCAGAAACCGGGTGGTGTTGCCCTGGTAATCCTCGATCCCCTTGACGACCACCTGCAGTTCGTAGGTCTTGATCGCGAGCGACGAGGCGATGGCGCCAATATTGGGATTATTAGCGGCCATCTGGGCGGCGGCACTTGTTGAGAAGACCGGCAGGGTCGGGATGGACGGCAGATTTTTCTTGAGCCACTCACGGCATTGGGCGAGCGGCTGCGCGTGTGAGGCAACGGTCTGAATGTCTTCAATATTGCCCGATTTGCAGACCAGATTATGACTGATTTCCAGTCGTACTTCACCGCAAATTTTGACCCGGTACTTCATGAAGGAATCGAGGGTCGAGTAGACGGCGCCTTCGATGGAATTTTCTACCGGGACGATGCCGTAGGCGGTACGACCTTTCTCCACTTCGGCAAAGACCTCGTCGATCGACTCCATCGCTTTGAAATCAGCTGCCTGACCGAAGTATTTGACGCCGGCAAGATGGGTGAACGTGGCCTCGGGACCGAGATAGGCGACCAGAATTTTTTTCTGGGAAAGCCGGCAACTGGTAATGATCTCATGAAAGATGGAACGCAGCGCTGGTTCCGGAAAGACTCCTTTGTTCGCCTTGATCAGCCGGTTATAGATTTCCCGTTCCCGCAGAGGATCCCATTTGGCGCGTTTTTCCTCGTCTTTGAGACGGCCGATGGCCTTGGCGCAGTCGATCCGTTCCTTGAGCAGATCGAGAATGGTGTCGTCGATGGCATCTATTCGGGTTCTGATTTTATTGATTTCGAATGAATTGTCTGTCATGGTAGGGCGGCGGATGACATGGATTGTTAACGGCGGAACCGAAGCGGTAGCTGATGTGAGCACAAGTTCTCATTATGTAGGTAAAAGAAGAATGTATGTCAAGTATTAAAAGGGCGGTCAACGGGCGGCTCGGTTCCGGCAGAGGAAGTCGCCGTCGGGTCTGCAATAATTTTGAAATGGGATCTACATCCCGGGATGGGATCGGGTTGACAGGAAAATGACACGAAAAACGACAGAAAAAACCTACGCTGAAATCAACGCCAGGATCAAGGCCGGGAAGGCGGTGGTCGTGACCGCCGAGGAAATGGTCACTATTGTCAGGGAGGAAGGGGCCGAGGCGGCGGCACAGCGGATCGACGTAGTTACGACCGGCACGTTTGCTCCGATGTGTTCCTCGGGAGCATTTCTCAATTTCCGTCAATCGGTGCCGACTATCAAGGCCTCCCAGGTCTGGTTCAACAAGGTACCGGCTTACGGCGGCCTCGCTGCAGTCGATGCCTATCTCGGGGCGACTGAGCCATGCGAAGACGACCCGCTGAATAAGGTGTATCCCGGAGAGTTCAAATACGGCGGCGGCCACGTCATCGAAGATTTGCTCAAGGGCAAAACGATTTTGCTTGAGGCCAAGGCGTACGGTACCGACTGTTATGCCGCACGTAAAATGAAAAGAGAAGTCACGTTGGCCGATCTTCCCCATGCCCTGCTCTGTAATCCTCGTAACGGCTATCAAAATTACAATTGTGCGGTCAACCTGTCCGACAAAGTGGTCTATACCTATATGGGTATGCTCAAGCCGCACTGTCGTAATGCGACGTATTGCAGTGCCGGCGAGTTGAGCCCGTTGCTCAACGATCCCTTGTACCGGACCATCGGTATCGGTACCCGTATTTTTCTCGGCGGTGGCATCGGCTATGTGACCTGGCACGGAACCCAGCATAATCCGGGGGCGCCGCGAGGCGATAACGGGGTGCCGCGCCGGCCGGCCGGCACCTTGATGGTCCAGGGCGATCTGCACCAGATGCAGGCAGCCTGGCTGAAAGGGCTGTCGATTTTAGGCTATGGCTGTTCACTGGCGGTCGGACTCGGCATTCCGATTCCGATGCTCAATGCGGAAATCGCTGCGGCTACCGGTGTCAGTGACGAAGATATTTATACCCAGGTGGTCGATTACGGAAACGATTACACGAACAACATCGCCAGGACGTACGGAGAGGTCAGTTACGCGGAATTGAAGAGCGGTGCGATCGTCGTCAACGGCGTGACGGTGTCGACGGCACCGTTGTCAAGCGTCGTCAAGGCGCGGGAGATAGCCGAGATCCTGAAGGATTGGATCGGGCAGGGCCGGTTTCTGCTGCATGAACCGGCGCAATTGTTGCCGGGACCGCAGTGAGCGTGATGAGCAACCAGGTAACAAAGAAATATCAAGAGTTGCTCGATCTTCTCCGGACGCTGCCGAAGCTTGCCGTCGCCTATTCCGGCGGGGTCGACTCAACACTGCTCTGCCACGCCGCCAGCACTGCCAAGGGACCTGAACAGGTGCTCGTCCTGCTGGCGACATCGTGCCTGCTGTCCCGCCAGACGGTCTTAGCTGCCGAAGACGTCATCAACTCCTTTTTTCCGGCGACGACCAGGTTCCATCAGGTGGACATCGATCCTTTGGCCGACCGGGCTTTTGCCGCCAATGATCGGCAGCGTTGTTATCTCTGTAAATCACGGATCTACGACCGGCTGCTTGCGGAAATGTACCGACTTGGTTTTTCAACCTTGATCGACGGTACCAATCTCGACGATCTCAATCAGACCCGGCCGGGTCTGAGAGCCCTTCAAGAGCGGGGCATACGCATACCGCTGGTGGAAATCGGCTTCACCAAGGCCGATATTCGCGAGGCGGCGCGCCAGTCGGGGTTGCCCAATGCCGAGTTGCCGTCGAATTCCTGCCTGGCAACCCGGATTGCCACCGGCACCGCCATCAGCCGGGAGCGGCTCAGCGAAATCGAAAGGTGGGAAGAAGAAGTTCACAGCGCCGGTTTTCCGGGCTGCCGGGTTCGACCGCGTGGTGATCACGTCCATCTGGAGGTTCAGGAGGCCCACTGGAAGCGGTTGGCGGACCCCGCTATGCGCAGCAGAATAGCAGCGTATTTTCAGGCAATAGGATTTGCCACGGTGGCGGTCGACCTGGTAGGTCGCTGATAGTTTTGAGCAAAAACTTTGTATTCTTTACATTTTTCGTGATTTAATTCTTGATTAAGGGGAATGATTCAATTATGCTAATCCCGTTTCTCGCCGTAAAAGCCCGTAAATCAAGGGGTGTGGAGGATTGTAAAGGGCTTTTGTATTTGTGCAAAGTATGATTTTTTTCTTTTGACAATTGTTTTTTCTTTGATTAAAGCATCATACTCAAGGAGAAAGGGAACAGCGCAATCGTTGCTGTTACTCAGCTAAGAACGAATCAGCAGGGAGGAATTCATGAACAAAAAGGAACTGATTGAAAGTATCGCAGGAGCAGCCGAGATCAGCAAAGCCGCAGCAGAGAAAGCTCTGAACGCGGCCATGGCAGCCGTTGCCGACGCTTTGAAGAAAGGCGACAAAGTTACCTTGGTTGGATTCGGAACGTTCTCCGTTGCTAAACGGGATGCTCGTACCGGACGCAACCCGCAGACCGGCAAATCGATCAAAATTCCGGCTAAAAAGATCGCCAAGTTCAAAGCAGGCAGTAAACTGTCCGACGCCATTAACTGAGCAGACAGTAGGATATTCCTGGCAGGTTAAGAAAAGTTCCGTAAAGTTCTGGAATTCATTGAGCTGAAGTCGGGACGTGGCTCAGTCTGGTAGAGCACAGCGTTCGGGACGCTGGGGTCGGAGGTTCGAATCCTCTCGTCCCGACCATTTCAGAGGTATTGAAGAAAGCGGAATGTTTCACTAAGTTTCAACAGAGATTCACCAAGGATATCTCGAGTTTTATCGGCCCCGTCTCTGCACCGGCGACGGGGCCGTACCCACCATGATTCTCAGTCAGCAGCTCCAGCCTGCTCCCGCCGGGCGTTCCATCACTACATTAACCTTCCCCAACTAGTGTGCCCCACAAGGTTTCAAAGACCGAGAAAGAGATCTCATCTGGATTTCATGTCGTATTTGAGTGAAGCCTGAAAGGCCAACCTGGCAGTTATTCGCAAAACGTCCTGTCGCGATGCCCTTCGTCTCTCATTTCAGAAGTAAATTCGATTGAGCATGATGAGCCGGCTATGTCGTTTATTTTTGCTTTTGATGTTGTAAGGAGATGATATTCTATTTCAAAATTCCATCCTGACTTATTTCACATTTGTGGTGCCGGATAGTTGAAACCTTTGTAAAAACGTAAAGGTCTCGAATCTTTTATTTGTCGACGCTTGACGTTAAGTCAATGAAATTTCCTAACAAAGGGAGAGCTTCTTCGGATCCACTGCGGTCGCCGAAGAAAGTGATTCGAATATGTATTGACATTATTGTGGTATCTGATGTATCACTGAACTAAGTGAGTTCACCCGCTCACTTTTTCCTTTTGCTTCTGCGTTATCAGGCAGATACAGCGTGCCGGCGGGAGCAAAAATTTCACATATGGGAGGTTTGGCCGGAGTGGAGCACGGACAGATTATTTCCAATCTTCGTTGGCAAGTAACCAAAGAAAAAAGTCATGTCTTTAGGACAGGAAACTCCTGAACAGCGGACATTCATGAAAACAATATACGAAAACGGGATTATTGTGACGATGGATCCCAATCAACCGCAGGCACAATCTTTAGTTACAGAAGGCGATAAAATACTTGCGATTGGCAGTCAGCGTGACATGTTCGACTTGGCAGGACCTGGATGTAAGGTCGTAGACTTGCAACAGGGAGTCCTTTTCCCCGGTTTCAATGAAACTCATAATCATCTTTCTTGGTATGCAATTTTCAAAACACAGGCTTTTCTCGGCAACTGCAGAACTATTGCTGATATTGTTAAAGCGATTGCAAACCATTATGAAAATACCGATTCCGAGGTGCTTCGGGCTTATGGTTACGACGACACCGGTTTACTTGATGGAAGGGAAATAACGCGCCAAGACCTAGATCAGGCATGCAGCGATAAGCCGGTAGTCGTGATGCATGTTTCTGCTCATGTTGGTTTTCTTAACACGAAAGCACTTGAATTTTACAATATTACTTCAAATCGAAAGCCCCCTGCTGGTGGTACTATTCATTTTGATGAGCAAGGTCTTCCTACCGGACGGTTGGATGAACACGCTTGGTTTGAGATAGCCGCCAAATCACCAGTCCCAGGATCATCCGACTATAAAATATTGTTGAAAGCTGCTATCAAAGACTACAACTCACAGGGATTTACCGGAGTTCATGATGCCGGTCTTGGCCTTGAAGATGGGGCCGAAACAGTAATAAGTAGTTACAAAGAGCTCGAGGCGGAAAATGAGCTCAACTTGAAGGTCTTTATCTCTGCTATTTCTCATATTTTTGATAAATTACATGTCAGACCTCTTAAAAGTTTCACATCGATGTTAACAATTGGTGGGGTCAAGCTTTTTCTTGACGGGTCTATTCAGGTTGAGACTGCCGCTCTTAAAGAACCATACCTGAGAAGGCCGGATTGGAGAGGAGAATTTATCATGGATGGTGATGAGTTTTCCGAACTTGTGGAAAAATATCATTGTGCAGGACATCATATTTCAATTCACGGTAATGGTGACGCAGCTATCGAAAAAATTATCACGGCTGTGGAACAAGCCCAGAGGAAGTGCTCTCTTCCTTCTCGACATATGTTGATTCATTGTCAAACAGTTAGCAAAAAACAATTATTGAGGATGAGAGGGTGTGGAATGGTTCCCAGTTTTTTCGCAATGCATATCCATCACTGGGGAGATCGTCATGCTAATCTTTTTTTAGGTGAAGAACGAGCACATCGCATAAATCCTGTTGGTGAAGCGGAGGCCATGGGATTACCATTCACTCTCCATGTCGACACACCAGTCCGCCCTGTGCAAGCATTGCATTCTATACATACCGCGGTGAACCGAGTCACTTCTGCGGGGAAGCAGTTTGGAGGTCATTTATGCTGTACGCCATACTCTGCAGTTTGCGCTTATACGAGCATGGCAGCGTATTGCAGTCGGTCCGAACAGGTCAGGGGAACGCTTTCTCCAGGTAAATATGCAGATATGGTTTTGCTTAGTAAAGATATAACGAGCTGTCCCAAAGATACTATCAAGGATACCTCCGTGTGGATGACCATTTCTAATGGTAGATTAGTTTACGAATCTTAATAATTTTAAACAACAGAGGAATCTACAATCACGACATACAAACACACTATAACCACACATATAGAAGATCGTTATAAATGCACTCTAATCAGAATTATTAACTATCGAAGTGACAATTAATTTATTAGATGTACGATGCTAGTATCGCCAAGAAAAAAATTTAGAAATAATCGGTTCTTGTAAACAGTGATAAAATACTTTCAGATTATCAGTTTGTCCCGTCTTTTTAGACAGGATATTTTGCTCAATTTTTAACCCTCAACGTTAAAAGGAGTAATTGTTATGAAATTAGTTAAATTGGTTATCGTAGCGGCGATTTTTGCTTGCCTGAATGTCTCAGGAGTATGGGCTAAACCCTTAACAATAAACGTGGGCTATACAGGAGCACTCGGAAGTCCTTATGACCTTCTTGCTACAAAATTTGCCGAATTGGCAAACGAATACAGCAATGGGGAAGTCAACGTCAAGGTCCGCTGCTGCGCACAACTTGCAACAGAAGATGAAGCTTTTAAAGCTATGCAGTTGGGCACTGTAGACATGTATGTTATAACCGATGTCAATGTAGGACCCCACTTTCCACTTTTTGATATCATGGGTCTTCCTTACGTTTTTCAAAGTAGGGAACATGTCAAAAAAGTATTAGACGGACCTGTGGGAGAAAAACTTGCTCAGGATCTTTATGACGCTACCGGTGTTATGCTGCTTACATACGGCGGTGTAGGATATCGTGATTTTTACAATACTAAGCGGCCTATCAATACGATGGCTGATTTGGAAGGGATTAAGATCCGTGTTCCTAAAAACAAGGCAATGATCGCCACCTGGCAAGCTTTCGGTGCTGCTCCGATTCCATTGGCGTGGGCAGATACTCCACCTGCATTGCAGACTGGTACAGTTGACGGTGGTGATAACGGTACTTCATTCATAAAAGCGCAAAAATTTTATGAAATCGCTCCGTATCTCTCAATCCTTGAACACTTCGCTTATATCACTCCTCTTTTTGCGAGTGATCGTATTTTGTCTAAAATGGATGATGCCCAGCGTGAAGCCGTAATGCGTGCTGCCAAAGAAGCTGGGGAACATCATGTCAAGGAAATGGAAAGGGAACTTGGTGAACTACGTTCTTTTCTCGCGAATGAGGGCGGTATGGAAGTAACCTACCCTGATAAAGCAGAATTCATCAAAGTAGCTCAGCAGGTGCAGGACGATTTTAGTGCTGATAGATCAGAAGAATTTAAAAAACTGTTACAGGATATTAGAGACGCAGCTAAGTAAAGAATAAAACCCCGGCTTATAAAAAAGCCGGGGTTTTATTCTGAGGATATAATTTCATTATAATTTTCTCCGGCCTCCCTTGATATACAGGCTAAAAAACATCTTTTTTTATTTTTTAGCTGTCAAACGCACGCCTATCGCAAGTGCTTGTTTTAAAATCGTTAACATCTCTTTATTACATAGGAAAAACAATGTTTGGCAAAATAATACGCTTACTGGACAAATACTTTGAAGAAGTGTTATGTGCCATTTGTCTTGCCACTATGAGCAGCACTATCATGTTTCAGGTTGTTCTCCGTTATGTATTTGGGGACGCGCATGCTTGGGTAGAAGAAATTTCTATAATCGGAATGATCGGAGGCGTATATTTCGGCGCCGCTCTGGCAGTGCGTAATAAAGATCATTTACGTATTGTTTTTGTTCTAAAATCGCTACCGAAATTTATAAGGACACCCACTATAATTTTAGCAGACTTGCTGTGGCTTGGTTTTATAGTTTTTTTGCTTGTCCAAAGCATCGAATTTATGAAAATACTGTTTACGACCCATTATATTCTACCCGGTCTTGGTATTGAGAATCGCTGGCCTTACTTGATCATTCCAATTGCCCTTGTACTGATGATTATTCGCATGGTGCAAGTATATGTGCGCTGGATAACCAAAAAAGACAAGGAGCTTATCTAATGAACGGCCCATTATTGATGGGAATTATATTCCTCGTAACGATGGCTATTGGTGTGCCAATTCCATTTGCAGCAGGTCTGGCAGCCATTGCAGGGGTCTACATTATTGATATGCCCATGACGCTGTTGGCTCAGTCAGCGTATACAGCTTTTGAATCTTTCCCTCTTGTGACTATTCCTTTGTTTGTACTGGCTGGTCAATTGATGGAGAGAGGAGGAATGAGTAATCATCTCATAAATATATCAAAAAGTTTGGTTGGCTCTTTTAGAGGTGGAATGGGAATGGTGACTGTGGTTGCCTGCATGTTTTTTGCTGCGCTCTCGGGTTCAGGTCCGGCGACTACTGCTGCCATAGGTTCTATCACAATACCTGGAATGATTAAAGAAGGATATAAGCCAAGATTTGCCGGTGCCATAGCTGCTGCTGGTGGAGCTTTGGGTAGCATGATTCCTCCCAGTAATCTGCTGATTATCTATGCGCTATCCAGTGATCAATCGATTCCACGTCTTTTTCTGGCAGGCATAGTGCCTGGGATATTTTTAACTTTGTTGTTACTATTGGTGACTTTCGTCTTATCGGTAAAATACAAATTTGGTGGTTCAGACAGTGCATTTTCTTTGGGCCTATTACTGCGTGCATTATGGGCAGGGAAATGGGCAATCGGAGCACCGATAGTCATCCTTGGAGGTATTTACTCTGGTTTATTTACTCCCACCGAAGCTGCCGCCGTTGCTGTTTTTTACGGTCTTTTTGTTGGCCTTTTCATTTATAAAGAACTTTCTTGGAAGGGGATGTATGAATCACTGAAGTTCACAGCAGTTGTCATTGGGACAGTTTTATTTATTCTTGGTTCCAGCAAGGCTTTTGGACAGATGGTGACACTCTATGATATCCCCGAACAGATCAGTACTATATTTGCAATTTTCGAAAGTAGAACATGGATGGTTCTACTTGTTATCGGCATTATATATATAATTGCCGGTATGTGGATAGAGACAGTTCCTCAGGTTATTATTTTTACCGCCGTTTTCTTCCCATATGTTCAGGCTCTTGGTATCGACCCTATTCTCTTTGGAGTCTTTACTGTAATGACTTGTGAAG
The DNA here is from genome assembly GCF_900130015.1 of Desulfofustis glycolicus DSM 9705. Lineage (GTDB taxonomy): Bacteria > Desulfobacterota > Desulfobulbia > Desulfobulbales > Desulfocapsaceae > Desulfofustis > Desulfofustis glycolicus. The sequence continues at coordinate 118,201 of NZ_FQXS01000015.1, forward strand.
TAGGTTTTCTGACACCGCCCATTGGGGTTAATCTTTTCGTAGCGTCGCGAATCAGCAACACAACAATTGAGGATGTCTCGGTTGGAGTCATCCCGTTTCTTTTACCGTATATTGGCATAATTATTCTCATGGCGTTCTATGGCGGATGGGTTACTTTTTTACCAGATTTGTTCTATGGAACACAATTATGATTAACTTTGAAAGATTTCTTTCGTCAATCGAGCACCTTGCTCAATATAATGATACTCCCGACAATGGTGTAACTCGGCTTTCATATTCTTCAGCTGAAGAGCTAGTGAAAAATTGGCTATCTAGCGAGCTGAATGATATCGGGGTGAAAGTCTGGACGGATGGTATTGGTAACTTGCACGGTTTGTTAAAAGGAGAGAGCAATAAGGCAGCGATTCTTACTGGGTCGCATCTTGATACTGTGCAGAATGGCGGCAGACTCGATGGGAGCTACGGTATCCTCGCGGCTCTTGAAATTTTGAAGAGTTTCAACGAGCAGAATTTTACTCCTTACCGCGATATAGAATTCATTGCTTTTGCTGAAGAGGAGGGTAGTAATTTTGGTACGACCTGTGTCGGTAGCAAATCGATTACTGGTAATTTATCTATTGCTGACTTGCACTATATGAAAAATACTGATGGAATAACTGCATATAGCATGTTAATTTCATCAGGGTTAGTGCCGGAAAATCTAGAAAATGAACAACTCAAACCAGAAAAATATTCTGCATATCTAGAATTGCATATTGAACAAAATATATTTCTTGAGTCAGAAAATGTACCTATAGGAGCTGTAACAGACATATTTGGAATGCGCATGTTCCGCCTATGTTACAAAGGTGAAAGTAAGCATGCAGCTACGCCTATGTCAGGACGCCGTGACCCTATGCTTGGGTTAATTGAATTTGGCCAAGCTTCAAAAGACATAATTAACAAGATGGGGAAAGATTTTTCCTTGACTATCGGTCAGGTTTTTGTCGAGCCAAATGTAGGAAACGTAATTCCTTCAAAGGTGTCATTCACGGTTGATTTACGACATGTAGATAATGCCAAGCTGACGCTCGGATCTCGATCGGTAACTGAATTAGCAAATAGTATTGCCAGAGACAATGATCTTAACTTGGAAATATTTCCACTTTCAAAGAGCAATGCAGTCAGTATGGACCAGCACATTGTGGCGCAAATCAAAAATACTGCGACGATGCTGGGACATATGAGTACTGAATTGAAAAGTGGTCCCGCCCATGATGCTGCGATAGTAGGAGAGCTCTTACCTGCTGGATTAATTTTTGTTCCCAGTATTGATGGGTTGAGTCATTGTGCGACTGAAAACACAAATGATTCAGATCTTGCCAAGGGAGTGGAAGTGTATCGAGACGTATTAAAGATACTGTGTATGCAGGATTAGCATATATTTACGGATTCCGTTACATACATTTTTTCAAGTAGAAAATCTTTGCTCTCGACGATAAGAAGAACGCTTCATTTGGAAGTTCCGAAATTTATGTCGGAAACAAAAAGCGCTTTCTCACCGTTGTCCTGGACCTGATATCCAGGGCCGTTGTTTATGTCGGTGATGGCAAAGGGGCAGACGCCCTGCTGCCGTTCTGGAAGAAGTTGAAACGTTCCTCCGCTTCGATTACCGCAGTCGCCATGGATATGTCGCTCGCCTATATTTATGCGGTAACCGATTATCTTCCCGACGCCACTATCGTCTTTGATCATTTCCATCTCGTCAAACTGTTCAACGAGAAATTGACTGTGTTTCGCCGTGACCTGCAGCGTGTTGCCAAAGAAACCGGCAAAAAGGTGCTCAAGGGCACTCGCCGGCTCTTGCTCAAGAACCCGAAAAACCTAAAGGTGGAACGCAATGAAAAATAACGTTTGCAGGAAGCGCTTGCGCTCAATGAGCCGTTAGCCACGCTTCTATTACCTGAAAGAAGATCTCCGCCAGCTATATGGTCGCCCCCCAGTAAAGAGGAAGCAGCCACATTCCTCGATGATTGGATCAGCCGCGCGAGAATCTCCGGTATCAAGATGCTGGTCTCGTTTGCAGACACCCTGAAGAAGCATCAAGACGGCATTCTTGCCTATTACGACTATCCTATTTCGACTGGCCCCCTTGAGGGAACCAACTACAATATCAAGACACTGCAACGGCAGGCCTATGGCTTTCGTGATATGCAGTTTTTCAAATTGAAGATCTTTGGTCTATAGTGGACCCCAGTTTTAAGACAGTAGTTTAAGCTAGACGCAATCCCGAGGAACAGGAAAAGATGAGTGAAGGAAAGAAGAGAAAGTTCCATACTCCCGAGTTCAAGGCCAAGGTAGCTCTGGAGGCATTGCGAGGGATAAAAACGCTCAACGAGATAGGGCAAGAATTTGGGGTCCACCCTATTACGGTTGGGCATTGGAAGAAGGAACTTCAAGAGCAGGCAAAAACGCTCTTTGAAGGAAAGCGAGGTCCTACACCGATCGCGGCACATCGAGAACCTGAACTGTTGTACAGCGAGATTGGCAAGCTGAAGGTGGAGCTCGACTGGTT
>NZ_FQXS01000013.1 GCF_900130015.1 Desulfofustis glycolicus DSM 9705
AGAGCGGTTGCGTTGGGTCCGAAAAGCAGCAACCCCGCAGGCAGCCAAGTGGCGCTTGAGCAATTTTCTACTGTGCATGGCAGAGACCGATTTGACCAGATCACCGGTGTTAAAGCCGATCATCTCCGCAATCGAAACAGTGATCAGGCACCGCCAGGCGATTGAATCACGGTGGCAGTCGGGCCACAGCAATGCTCGCCTGGAAGGCTTGAATAGCATTTTCCAGGCAGCCAAAGCACGGGCCAGAGGGTATCGGAACCCACAGACATTTATCAGCATGATTTACCTGATCGCCTCACCGGTTGGTAATCTGCTCAAATCCACTTGAAACGACGAAGAGCCGATTATTTATCATGAATTTACTAAAAAGGATCAATTGGCGTCAAAAGTGGATGAGAAAACTCACTGAACCGCCGATGGGAAGAGCTTTCAGGTTAGAAGACTTGACCCCTCTACCGGAAGGTTGGAAGGTAGTTCCCCCTTCCTTTATCGGGGTGGGCGTTCCCAAGGCTGGAACCACGTGGTGGTACGACCTGATGATCAGCCACCCGGATATCGTGGACAACCGGTTACGAGTGAAACAAGTCGCTTTCGGCGGGTTCAGTAAAGAACTGATGTATTTTCTACACATGCCCATGCGGGGAATGGCGCAGCAAGAAATCGATACCTATCTGCAGGCATTCGCCGCCCCAGAAGGATCGATTTGCGGGGAATTTTCAACCATGTACTTGAGCTACCCGACGTGTCTTTCTCATATCGCACGAACAACATCGGCGGCCAAGATTATCGTCATATTGCGTAATCCAATTGACCGCACCTTGTCACACATGAATCACCTTGTCAGGAACAGGGGCAAGCTGTTAAGAGTTGCTAAAAATGCAGAAAAACTGTTTTTGACATTCCAGGTAATGACTGAAGCCGCCTTGCACAGTCGTTACGCTCCTGGACTGAAACAACTGCTCAAATACTATCGAAGAGACCAGATACTGGTCCTCCTATATGAAAAAAACAAGACAAGTTATAGGGACGAGATACGAAAGACCTTTGCTTTTCTCGGCGTGGACCCCGATTTTGTGCCGGAGGGCGGAGCCTCTCTAGTGGTTAACAAGAAAGACTATGTTCTGCCGAAATTTGAAAAAGAAGAGCGTCTCCGTCTGGTGGAATATTTCCGAGATGACGTCACAGAAACAATGGATCTTTTTCCTGAATTAGAAATTGCTTATTGGCCTGATTTTCATTAGTTGCTTTACTACGAAACTGGAAAAAGTCCTATGTAATTGGGAAATAAGAGGTGATGAAACCGCTCTTGCACGAGGATAGCAGCAAAGATCGTCACCTGATATCCTGATGCTGATTTGTTGCCATAACATCAAAATAAATGAATACCCACCCAGCGGCCAAGAATGCTCGCGACAAGGTAAGCATGGGAAATCTTAATCGCCTCTTGGTTGACACCTGTTAAAATTCCCCCCAGTCACTAGCAGACGACAGAACTACCTATGTTTCGGTGAAATAGCAAACGGGAGGGCACCCCATCATAAATACCGTGATTTCAACGCTTCAATCAGCGAAGGAGCTGCAAATGTCGCATTCTTGTCGATGCCGGATCCGTTACAGATCATTTCGTTCCACAAGTGGATAGCATAACTTTCAGGGAAAAATTTCTCCACATCACGATACGTGGAATCAAAAATAGCGTCCCAGCACTTGGGATGAATGGGGTAAAATGCTGTATACGGCAAGGCAAGCTGTTGTAATCCGAGAAAATTAATTGCTTTTGTAATACCTCTCGGACCATTCTCGCCTCTTTTGATATTGTTTCTCCTGTTCCTCTGCAAGTACTTCCTTATCCATTTTATTCGCCGTTCCTTTATATCGTCATAGGGGAGCCGGGTATTCGGGGATTCCGCTTGCCGGGCCATAATCCTGAAAAGCTCTTCTCCCGGTTGCCCGCCCAGGACAGCGTTGTTGATCATATAAGTATCCTGCCTGCCGAACACGAGCCGCTGCTGAAAATCGAACGGCTTGAGGCAAATCACATCGGTATCAACCCACATGCCTCCCTCCTGCAAAAGAAGCACATAGCGGAACCAGTTGGCAAATCCGGATACCCCCCCCCCTCTTTTGTGCCGGAAGACCAGTGATTCATCCAGGATCTCCCCGGCATCGCGCAGGCGTACTCCCGAAGGGACATTTTTGACATTCTGGTAGACGAAAAGTTCCACAGTATGGCCACAGGAGAGAAAGGATCGCAGAGACAACTGTTCGAGGACAGACAACTCCTGCCCTATCCAGAGTGTCTTTATGACACAGCGACGAGACCCGCACATACCTTTCCCTTCAGCACTTTCTCCGGCCTTTGGAGATATCGGTTTGTTTGCCACCGTATCGACCAGATTCTCAATCAAGACCATGTTGACAGATCGATTCCGAATTCAGCAGCGAGTTTTTCATTGCTTTCCTTGTAGTCCTCCTTGAGTTCCAGCAAAACCCGATCATCATCTTTAGAATGACGTGCCAGCTGCTCATCATGCGCGAAAAACCGATCGAACATCCCTAAAATAATTGATTTTTTTCTCGGTTTTGTCACATTAAGAATGTTGAATTGAAAGTTTCGATAAAATTCCGGATCTATATTTAAGTATGTCGCCAATTCTCGCATGTGGAGTGCAGGATTGGCGGTAAAGTTTTCCAGGACCAGCACCTTGAAATTTTCACCGAAGCTAGAGGCCCAGGGGCGAAGATACTTTACGTAATGGCTTCGATCTAGCTGCCGGGCGAAGATATAAGCAGCCGTACCTTTTATTCTGCCGCGAAACGCCGTCTCGTCTCTGAGCCTGGCATACTGCACATACTCGGAAAACGAGAGATTTGGATCAATCGTTTCACGTGTATATTTGGCAAATCGAAACGCCGAGTAAACCCTGTCCTCAGGTTTGCGCAGAACAACAATGACGTACGGAAGAGGGGTCTGCTGGGAAAGCGCCCTGAGGGCTGTGTTTTGAAAAATATAGTGGGTACTGGCATCCAGTAGCAGTCGAATAGGTGCGGCTATTCTCTCAGTATCCCAGCACTGGCGATATCCCGGCATCCCCTGGCGCACATAGTTACGCAATCCATCCCTGAAAGGATAGTCCTTGTCCATCAGGTAAGACGGTTCTTTGACCTTGGCGCCGAGAATTTCAGGATGAGCGACTAGCCAGCCGTGCAAACTCGTGGTACCGCACTTCGGGAACCCGGGTATTACCAAATACCGCACTGTGTTCATCGACAGAGCACTTTTGAATAGGTTTGGTATTTGTCAGGCGATGTATCAAGGGCGACTCAAGGGTAAGTCGTCAGGTGTCGGTAGCCCTTGCGTTCTTATAAACGACAGTATCTATTCGCTCTCCGGCAAAGAATCAAGATGTTTCCAATTATATTCTCGTGCCACGACCGTGAATCTTTCCATGAAAAAACTCTTTTGAACGCTTTCACACTGGCTACCAGAGACCGTAGATGTGTAACAGTTGACGGGACACCGCAATCAATGCCGCTGTTTCGCCCCGACACTGTAGCCGTGTGTACCATCCAGCTCATCTGCCATCTTCATGGCATTTTGTGGGGATATCCACTTGCCATGGTATTCAGGATAGGGGTAGTGGGGGTGCGCCTGATCCGCATCCCGGTGCCGTTCCAGGAATTCGTCGATTCGGGAGACTACGTGTACCGGATTCCCGACGGCAACACTGTTGGCCGGCACGTCTCTAGAAACGACAGAGCCGGCTCCGACGATCGAGTTGGGGCCGATACTGACGCCGGGAAGAATAATGGTACCGGCGCCAATAAAGCAATTGTCAAAAATTTTCACTTTCCCGATACGCGTCTTTTTCAGGAAAAGCTCCATTGACGCATCGTGGGTAAGAATATGACACCGCGGCGCAAAGGTTACGTTGTTTCCGATCTCAATGAGAAAAGGCCTGGACGAATCGAGAATAGTTCCGTGAAGTATCTGGACATTATTCCCGATTTTCATTCCATTTCGTTTTAGATTTTCCACGTTCGAATAGTAATGCCCGGGATCATTTAGAAATTTAGCAATTCTGAGTATCTTTCTGAACGGGCCCAGCAGCTGTTTTATCATGGCGCTTTTCTGCTCTCGATGGCTTTTATCAGGAACCAAAACGAATTTGAACCCGGTGATCAGGAACACTGCCATTGCCTGTCAATCAGAGATATCTCCAGACAATGCCAGGACCAAAGGTCCTCAGGCTGAAGCTCTGGTAATCAGTGACTGCGTATAAAAATATTTTCCCGACACACTCTCGGGTATCTCTTCGACAAAAGCGAAATCAACCGAACAATCCGACTCCATGACCAACTTGATCTTGTCCCTGAGCTCAGACAGCCTGTTGGCATACTCTCCGGCGGGATTCGATACCGTATCATCGCACACCAGCTTTACGGTAATCAGGTCGTGACTGTTTTGAATTACCTGAAATTTCTCAATCCATCCGTCATTCAGCACCACTCCCACCAGATGAATAAAATATTCAGGTGGCACCACGCCGCCATCTTTACGGTAAAAGCACTCTGTCACTCGCCCGGAAACCTCTGCCAAGAGAGGCCATGATCGACCGCAGGAGCAGGGTTTACCTGTCCATATGCCCATGTCACCAATGCGATATCTGACGAGCGGCATCGCGTAGTTGAAAAATGGTGTCAAGACGATTTCTCCGAGCTCACCGGGTTGAGCCGTTGTTCCATCCGGCCGGAGAATTTCACAATAGACCAATGGAGCAGTGACATGTAATCCCTGATGCGCTTCGCATTCAAACGCCATCGCCTGGATTTCCCTGCTGCCATAACTGTCAAACACCTTTGTCTGAAACACGGTTTCGATTTCTTTCCGCATCAATGGCGTGAGCGTACCGGCCGCGCTGATGATCGACGTGGGCGAATGCACATTAAGACCCATATCGCTGACATATCGGCAAAATTCGAACAGGCAATGGGCATACCCCTTGATATGGCGTGGTCTGCCACTATTTATGATGTCAACGTATTCCCGCATGCGTTCAGGGGTCATGCGAAATGCGTTCAACCATGTGGTGTTGGTCAGATATCGATTCAAGCGAACCAGAGCCGGCTCCCGTCCGAAAAACAAATCCCGCTCGGATCCCCATAACCGCAACTTTGAATCGCCGAATACAATCGAGCACCACTCATTGTGAATATCCCGCACGGCTTCTATCCACCTGGCTCGTTCCGCATCGTGAATCACTTTCAACGGCTGCCCGGTGGAGCCGCCCGTCGTTTTGAAAAACCATCGCCTGCTGGCAAGGTCGGTGCTTTTCAGCCGGTCGAAATGTTCCCGAATCAACGGCTTATCCAGCAGCGGCAGGTCGCTGAAGCGCTCCAGGCAGACACTGCCGTCACGCACCAGCCCCACCTGGAAAAAAAGATCTTGGTAATACGGACAATAGTCTGCTGCGTAAGCGAGAAGATGCGTCAAGCGCTGCTCCTGAATCTCTTGAATCGATTCAGGAGGAAGCCACTGTTGTCTCCGCAGTTCTGCCGTAAGTAATGAGAGCCCCTTACTTTTCTTATAAAATGCGTGCAATACACGACGGAAAGCAATCATCTTTTTTCCAGATTACATGAGCGCATCCTGGCAGATGCCGTTTATGCCAGAAACAACCCGGAAACAGAACTCTTGTGAGCAAACCGGGCCGTTATGCCTAGCAAGTGCGAAGTGCTCCACGGCCTTTTTCCCCGATCCGTTTTTGCGAAGCCAGTGAGCGAAGCGTAGGGCCGGCAGTTCAACCAGAGGGCTGGCCTTGACCGGCTCCAGTTGAGGAAAGCTCAGCCAGCAAGGCCGGATACCCATTATGAGGAATGACCGTTGAGCAATCAGTTCGATTGGTACGCTGCCTCCTAACGGCAAGCGCCAACGCGTTGTACCATATATTTCCATGTCATATCCTGTTTGTATCGAGAATCCGCCGTGATTTTTTCCGTTACTCTTCAAAGAATTATTGATTACCGATTGAACTGGCTTTGCAGAAAGAGCCAGCCGGTGCAATTCGTTCGATGCTCTGCCAGGAGAATCTTTCTTTCATCAAAGGAAAAAGAAGACAGCTCGGGATATTGGTAGATAATCGCCTTTTTATGATCGGAAATGGGTTCTATGGAGTGGATCTGATGGGTGGATCGGAACAGATCTTTCAAATAGTCTGAGACATTTGGCGCATGTCCGTCATGGACTTCAACGAGCAGATCGTGTTCTTTTAGCGTTGATCTGTTTTTATCGGTGAATAGCTCTTTTTCATAGCCTTCGCAATCGGACATGATTAGAGCTTTTCCTGTAAAGGGGAATTCCGCCAATGTCTCCGCCGTACACATTGCTCCCAAGCGCAACCGGTCTGACACGCGATTGATTTCAGCCATTTTCCGACACATTTCCAAGGCTCTCGGCTCGGTGTCAAAAGCATGCACGATAGTATTTGGATGCCGTGTCAACAGCCCCACTGCGTAATACCCTTCAGCGCACCCCACGTCTATGACTTCTGAATAGTCTGTCTTCAACACCGTTCCGCAGATAATCGGATGCAGTTCGGTCTCGTAGCTTCCCAATAGTTTGGGAAACAAGGCACTCCCGACTGCTTGGGAACTGGGGTACTGTACTCCGGCGAAGGGACCATGCCTGACTGTCAGATCAGGTATGGTCGTCTCAAGAGCACTATTGAGCAGATTTTTCCTGAACTGTTTCCAATGATAATAGTCGACGAAGAGCGAAAATTTTATTACCGAATGATTGAGTACAGCCCAACTGGCCGGGTTCCGGGCTGTTATCTCCGCCAGTTTTTTTACCAGTTTCTTCATAAGCTGCTCTTGAACATGATAGTGTTCCGACGACCGAACATCATTTAAAGAGGTGAGGGAGCACCTTTGCGGGTCTATCCGCAATCCAATGCATTGTCGTGGCGTGACTCCCTAACAGAAGACACCACGGCTTCTCCCCTCTTCTGCCGAACCGGTCTCGCTGGCCACCGCCAGATATCCAGGAAATAATTTTTCACTTCAAGATGTTACACCCTGCGTTTGGTGCATGTTCCTGACGATATCACAGTTTTCCAGCAAATCTGTATAGGTGCCGGAAGATACGATCCTGCCGCGGTCCAGTACGTAGATCACATCACACTCCCTGAGTGTCGAAAGACGGTGGGCGATCATCAAAATGGTCTTTTTCCCCGCCAATTCCTGAATAGCCTCCATAACCTGTTTCTCCGTCAGGTTGTCGAGGGCACTTGTTGCTTCGTCAAATACCAGGACCTGCGGTTCATGATACAGTGAGCGGGCCAGGCCGAGACGCTGTCGCTGGCCTCCGCTGAGTCGAACTCCCCTCTCGCCTACCGTGGAATCGTACCCATCGGGAAGATGGGCGACTATAAAATCGTGGATTTTTGCCGTCTTGGCAGCCTGGATGACCCTGTTGTGGTCAATGGCTGAATCATCAATACCAAGTGCAATATTTTTTTTGACAGAATCGTCAACGAGGAAAATATCTTGTGGCACATAGCCGATGTTTCTCTGCCACTTTCTCATATCATTTCGCTCAACTCGGTGTCCGTCAATTTTCAACCACCCGTCTTCAAGACTCAGTAAACCGAGAATGATATCAATCAACGTCGTTTTCCCAGCACCGGTTGAGCCGATAAATCCGACGGTAGTGTTGACACCGATTGTAAGGCTCACGTCCGAGAAAAGTTTCTCTGTCTGTCCCGTATAACGAAAAGAACCAATGTGCACATTGATCGATTCCTTCAATCTGAGCTTTTCGCAATTGTCTTCATGGGCGATCACCCGAAAGCCGCCCTTCTCTTTCAAGTCACTCATGTCATTGAAAACATTGTCGAGCGCCATTGTCGAAAAACGTATATCGGATATGCCGGCAAAAAGACGTTGCATGGCCGGCATTAATCGATACGCCGCAAACGCATACAGAGACATGGTCGGCAACAGGTAGTCAATTTCCTTTTCGGCAACGAGAAAATAAAGAATAATCAGCATAATGGTCCCTAAGATCAGAACTTCGAAAAGATATTTCGGAATCTGGGACACGATGTTTTTATATGCCTGGCTCTTCGACAATTTCAACGAGTGTCTATCAAAAGCGTCTACAAAAAACTGTTCTCTCCCCAATATTTTCAATGATTTTATACTATTGAATGCCTCTTCAGCAACTTTGAATCTCATTCGGTTTGACTTTGATCGCACCTTTCCGGATTTTTTAAGTTTACGGTAGATGATACCAAACAGAACCCCGTAGGCTCCGCCTAAAACCAGGGTAATCGTTAACGCCAAAAGGGGATCGACATAAAAGATCATCAGAACAACGACGACAGAGAAAACGATGTTTTTCGCTACCGTTAACAACTGAAGAAGAACACCGTTAACAACCATCCTGACTTCTTCTATAATATTTTTCCGTAAATCAGACGTATTCCTCATTAAAAAAAATTCATACGGCAAGTATATGTACTTTTCTAGCATTCTTTTGGAAATAGAATAATTTCTCATCCACGAATAGTGATAAATAAGCCATGTTATCAAAGCATTACTTGCATTAGTCACGATAAGAAGGAGGAACACCCCGCACCCGACGAAAATGATAAAATGATTATGACTGGTGAAATTGAAAAATCGGTAGACTGCCTCGAGGTAACTGTTTTCAGCAATGATTTCGGAATTGGTCACGATCGCGATAAAAGGCATTATGGATCCGATTCCCGCGACCTCGATCAACGACGAGAAGGACAGGAGAAGGAAAAGGACCAGTAATTGTTTTTTTTCTTTCCTGTCAAGGAGTAGCAACACTTTTCTGACAATATCGAACATGATTCTCCCGCTTGAGCCTTAAACCAGGCTAGGCATTGAGTCGCCGGTATAAATCCAGATACTGCTGCGTGATGATCTTGAAAGCGTATTTTTGTCTCACTGCGGCCTGACCGTTTTTCCCCAGACGACCGCGCAGTTCTGCATCATCAATAAGCACGTTGACTTGATCAATGAGATGCCGGGCGTCATCGCGATTGAATAATAAACCGTTCCGGCCATCCTCAATCAGATCGACGGTACCACCGATCGCCGACGCGGCAACCGGCACACCGGAGGCCATCGCCTCCAGCAGAACATTGGGAAAGCCTTCCAGCCGCGAAGGGAAAATGAAGACATCGGCACTGGGCACATAGTTCTCCGGGTTGGTGACCTCGCCGAGAAAATGAATATTCCGCAACGAATCCCGTTTGATGACTTCTTTCATTTCCTGCTCGATCGAGTCTTCCTGATTTTCTCCACTGCCGACAATAAGCAAATGCAGATTGTCTCTTCGTGAAAGTCTTGGCCAGCACCGGAGCAACAGATCCAGTCCTTTGCGCCGGACCAGACGACCGACGAACAGCACCAGCACGTCTGTTTGAGCGAACCCCATTCTACTACGAAAATCAATCCGTTGCTGCGTCTCCATTGCGGTGAAACGGGAACAGTCGACTCCATTGGGTATACGGACGATTTTGGCATGGTCGATCGCCATCTGACGCATTTCCTCTTCGATTTCAGTGCTTATGGCGATAATTGCGTGGATCCGGCGAAAGAAGAACAGGACAACAGGGCGGTACCACGCCCCATCAAGTCGGGCACCATGGCCTGCCGTCGCAATTTTGGCAATACCTTTCTTACGCAGGGCAAGAGCAATAAACGATACAACAGCCCCCATTTTCAAAGCACCATGGGAGTGAATGATATCGAACGAGCCCGCCTTTCTGAAAGAGAACATGGCGAGTCCGGCAATGAAGAGTAGTTCAGAAATCCAGCCTCTCCCCGGGACACCGACCCGTCTGACCGACAGGCCGGCAAGAGACTCCTCTTTGCTAAGGTCTGCGGAAAACCTCCTGGTGACAATACTGATTTCGCATCCAGCTGTACTCAACCTGGTGGCCAATTGCTGGAGCTGATTTTCCGCGCCACCCCAAATCGGCAGATAACGCTCTATAACCATTAATATCTTCATGTTGCTCAGGGCTCTAACATTTTGGGGAACCTTGAAAAACTGCCATCTCGCCCAATATTATCGTTAAAAAATCACTTTGTATTCTCGAAATACCATGTATATACCTTCGGCTCAGAGTTCTCGCACGCCTTGATCCTGAACAAAATTTCTGATCTTCCAAACTCCCCGTTATTCTCACGGATCGTTTTATCAGCTCAGGTTGGCGTCAGCAATGCCGCATCGTAACTACCGTTAAAATCGACCCGGGCAAAGGTACAACCAGGTATCTCTCTGGCCGATACGTGTGGAGGCATCAGATCTTCTTGAACGAAGACCGAAACAGTATCAGTTACCTCCCACCCACGTCACAAAATTGTTGACCTCGGGCATGGTATTCCAATTTTGAAAAAAGCTGCTCCGGGGTGCGTTTGGTCTCGCAGCACAATAGGAACAAAAGGGACCTCGGTGGTTATAAGCATAAATGACGATTCTACCGTTCCCGTCGTACCAGCACCGCATTCTTTCGAGAACCGCCTGAACATCGACTATAGCACCGAGCAGGTAGGATACGGCACTATAGTTGAGAACCTCACTCTCGAGGCCCAACACGCTCCAACACGCGGTCGTCGCACAAATAGAACGTTAGGCAGGTCCTCTGACTCTATCAGCACGTCACCTGTTCAAGAATTCTCACCGCCTGTGACACGACACATCAATATCCCTCCTGCAGCCACCCATGATCTACTCGAGAAAGCCCGTAATGCTCACAATCCGTGACACGTGTGTCCAATGCTCGTCTCAAGGATCGGCAAGAATCAGATAGTATTCGTCTTGCAGCACGTGCTGTCACGATATCTTATCTGTGCCTGAAGCTACCATTTTTCTCCCGGATGAAGCACAATTCCTCGACGCCGCACTATTTTATCAACCGGTACCTGTTGCTCGATGGAGATACTTCATCAACTGTCCGCCAACGGCATATGGCGTAATCATCGTTTTAATGCCCTCGAGGCCTGCAGGATCAAAATCGACGCCTCCGGATCGAACTATCGATCTGATCACTTCCGCCAGGCTCTCCGGCGATCCCGGTTTTATGAGATACACGCCGTGTACACGATTTTCGATCAATTCCCTCATTGCCATTGAATCTCTTGTTATCAATGGTTTTCCGCACGACAGGATCTGAAAAACCTTATTTGGTATGACTCTTCCGGCCTTGCCGGATTGGCCAAAAATACCAAGGCACACATCCACGCGATGGATCCATCGGTGCAGTTCATCGTAAGCAACCCATGGCACCCACTCAATCTTTTCCAGGCGATGGCGAACAATGAGTTCCCGTATCTTTTTTTCCTCCTGTCCGTGTCCGATGAGTATCCAGGAAACTGGTTCCGACCGCAATAACGCTGCTGCCTCCACGATGAATTCTATGCCGTGCAACGGAATGAACTGTCCGTAGAAAAGGACGGAAACGGTGCCTGACGTTCGGCCACCCCACTCGGAACGGTCATCTCCGGGAAACACAGCAGGCTCGGCCCCGACAAAAACGACGCCGGTCTTTTCTTCACGTAGGGAATAGAGCTTTACAAAGTGTCGCGCATGTTCCCGGGTATCGAGAAGAACGATGTCAGCAGCACGGCATGCCAGCCACTCCCACAGGTACAACAATCCGGCAAGAGGGTGAAACTTATGTACCAGTTTCCGATCACAGACGACCGTATCATAAAGGGAAAGAAAAGCGTCCCAAACAATCGGCGTCCTTCTCAGTTTGGCAAATAGCCAAATGACGATGACATCCAGATGGCCCAAATACCCCACCAGAATGACGTCGGGACGAGGCATCCTGCAAAAGGCAACAATCAATTTCGGATAACAAAGCAGCCAGCGAAGCAGAAATGAAAGTTTGCTGCTCAACCGTGAAATCTGACTCTTATCCTCGATACCATCCCAGAGAGGATAATGACATTGTTGTATCTCAACACCGTTTTCACGCAATCCTTTGAGCAAAATTCTCGTTCGCGGTTTTCCGGTATCGTATGTGCCCCAAAAAAGAATTTTCACGATATAGTGCTGAAAGATTGAGTGCCGGCAAAATCGTTTAACGACGTCTTTGCTCCAGTTTTTTCAGACGATATTGAATATCTTCCAATAAACGTCGATTGACCGACAACAGATCGGAGATAAAAGCGACAAGGATCACCTGGAATCCTGCTCCCAGAAGAACCGATGCCAGGATGAGCGATTGAATGTGACCATCGCCATTTCCGGATAATAGGTGGAAGAGAAATCTCAAACCGATCAAGACTCCGAGCATGAACACCACCACCCCGATGCTCATAAAAAAACGAAACGATTTGTAGACAACGAATATCCTGACAATGGTGGCAACCGATTTTCGCAGATAAGAAGGAATACTGCTCATGAGGCGGGACGGGCGCAAATAATCGTTCGTTCCGATCGGAATCGAAATAATCGCCAGATTCTTCTGGCCCGCCTGAATTACCGTCTCAAGTGTATAGGTGTATTCATTGAACACATTCATTCTCATGGCAGCATCGCGGCTCATGGCCCGAAAACCGCTGGTTGTGTCCTTCACTTTCGTATTGCTGACGATGCGGACAATTCTACTGCCAACCTTCTGCAAAACCTTCTTTACCAGGGAGAAATGCTCTATTTCATCTATCGGTCTGCTCCCGACAACGATATCGGCGTGTCCTTCGAGAATCGGCTTGACGAGTTTCGGGATATCCTCCGACTTGTATTGGTTGTCTGCGTCAGTGTTGACAATGACATCCGCCCCCAGTTTAAGACACTGATCCAAACCGGCGATGAACCCCTTTGCCAGCCCTCTGTTTTTTCGGAAGTGAACGAAGTGATCGACCCCATGCTCCCGGGCCACCCGTACCGTATTATCCGTGCAACCATCGTCAATCAAAAGCCATTCTACTGAAGTGAAACCTTCCACATGCCGCGGAAGTCCTTGCAAAACAATAGGCAATGTTTTTTCTTCATTGTAACACGGGATTTGTATAATCAGTTTCATCTGAGCCTCTCCTTTGGATGAGACAAGGTGGACAAGAGAAGCGGCAACGTGAGAACGACAGCAGTGAGGAGAATCGAATAATGATATCGGAAAATTGAACTTCTGCTGGCAAAAAACAACACGGGAGCTGAGTTGAAAACGACGGGTACGATGACGAACCAAATCTTGTACGGGTGTCTCGCGCTAAAGATAAACAACGAAAACATAAGGAAATACAGATAAACAGCCGGACGCCACATCCAAAACAGGTACGGGTCGTCTTTCGATCGTTCGAACAGC
The DNA here is from genome assembly GCF_900130015.1 of Desulfofustis glycolicus DSM 9705. Lineage (GTDB taxonomy): Bacteria > Desulfobacterota > Desulfobulbia > Desulfobulbales > Desulfocapsaceae > Desulfofustis > Desulfofustis glycolicus. Next base: position 13,353 of record NZ_FQXS01000013.1, read on the forward strand.
GAATATATCCACTCAGTCAGAACGGGCACCTTCGGTGATTCGTGGAGATCGTATTTGTTCCCGGTAATATAACGTATCTTGAACTCGTCCTGACGTGCCACTCCCCAGAGGTTCACGTAATCCACCCGGCGGTAATGCCCGTCAAGGGGCTTGATCCTCCAGAGCAATGAGCTTGAATCAAGCCTGAAAAGGACTACTTCCGTGAGCGTGAACTTCGGTCTGTGCTGCTTTGGTTTTTTCGAAGTGACGGTCGGACCTTTCTTATCCGGCTGAACGTCAGATTGAGAGAAAAAACTGTCCACTTTTTTCAGAACACGTTTTTCCAATTTTTCGACGATATAGTCCAGCGGGTTATCACGCTCTACGTCCAGCCAACCATACACCGGTCCTCGGACAAAAAAATGGCTCCCCAGGGCGATCAGGAGGATGACTGTTAGGTTTTTCCATCGTGTTGGAAAGGCGAATAGTAACGCAACGGGCGTAGCAAATGCTGGAAAAATCCCGTTATGCCGGTAGAGAGAAATGAAAAGAATCACCAGAATCATCAAAGCCGCATTTTTCCGCGACTCCAGCCACTTTCCGGAACTGATCGCAATCTCCAACAACAAAATCGACAGGATCATCATTGCCGCGCTGTAAGGGATATCTTTCCAAATCGTTACGGCCATCAATCCATTTACCGGCAAGAGGGCAAAGAAAATACTCGTCACCCACAAGACCGGACGCGTTACCCCGGCCCTCGCCAGTCTTGAGAGCGCCCAGCCGAACGAACATGCCAGTACGATGACCTGAAACACTGCTCCTGCTGCCGGTGACAGCCAAAACCGCGTGACCGCCCAGATATTCAAGGTGTGGAATACCGGATGCCAGTCCTTGAATTTAAGCCTGAGCAGCTGGCCCCATTGGTCGAGCGAGTCGGGGCTCATCGATGCCGGCCAGAACGCAAGTAGATAGACGGTGAAGACGAGCAAGCCTGGCACAGAATAGATGAGCCAGGAAAATCGCCGCCCACCACTCATGGGTTGTTTCACCGGGACGGGTCTGGCAATCAGGTAAGCGGATAGGCCATAAAGCCAGGCAGTCAGGAGAACTACATAGCCAAGCCAGACAAACAGGCGATGCTCCTCCGGCAACGCAACAGGTATCACAACAGTGAGAAAACATGAGGCGAGAAGAGCCCCCACCTGCAAACGACGTTTTATCGTTCCGTTTTTAAAATACTCATAGCGATGACTTCTCAGCACTGATAACAGGAGAAATGCGGTTATCAGGGCGACGCCAAGCACACATAAAAGAACCCCCGCATACCCTTTCCGGAAGAGCGGGATCGTCTTTACCGACAAGATCAGTTGCGGATCATTGCCAGTACTGCCGATCAGCAGGCCCTCTCCAGACGGTTTTTTTTCCAGGTATGCACCAGATTTCTCCTCGAGATGCCGTTGCAAGGCATCGCCGGTATCAAGAAGGAGCACCGGCTTTCCAGCAATGCGATATTCGAGTGATCGGAGCGAGTAGTGCGACGATCGGTCAAAGGGATCGATTCGCAACGAATCATAGCGTGCGTATGAGGGCAGCGTGAACCGGTAGACATTCTTGTTCGGAAAAATCCCTGCCCGAACACTCCGCTCAAGCGAGTAGGACTGATCGCTGTTTTTCCAAAATATCTGTATTACTTCAATATGTTCCGACTCTACTACGAGGAGAAGATCTGTCTTTTGCTGCAGCATATAGCCATGCCCGATCGCGAGACACGCAAGGGTAATCAGTGCGACGAGAAGTCCGCGAGAACCCGTTCGGGATGTGCAGATATCTTTTATTCTTTCCATCACAATTAACGAGTCACACGGCAAAGGGCTCGCCATATCCGCCTCAACGGCTTTTGGGTTGACCGCCAGGCCTGGTAACTGCTGCTTATTTTTTCCATGTCGAGATCCGATGCCTCGTCGTGATACATAGTGACCGAGAGGACCAGGGGCACCTCTCGAGGCAGTTCCGGCAACAGTATCTGCGGATCAGGGCCGTTCGCTTTGATCACGAAGAAATGAGGGTGATCCTGCAACTCAGCGGTACCGGAAACGAGACATTCGGCATAGTTGTTTTTGGCGTCAGCACAAAAAAGCGTTTTCCCGGTTCGCTTGTCTGTCAATCTGATTTCGCGACACAGGACGATTCCGGCCTTGTTGCAGGGATCAATTCGATACATGCCTTCCTGGCCAGCAAACGGGAGGTTGATCCTCAGCCTCAGCCATCTTCGGGTATCGTAATCAACATACACTGAATTGTGTTCCCAGTATCCTCCTCCGATACGTGAATAAACCTGACACCTGGCCCGGGATACCCTCTGTACCTCACCAAACCGATCCGGCCCGTTCACCAGACTGACAATCTGCTGACCAGCATGCTCTGCTTGTATTTCCGCTTCTTTCCAAAGCCTGGCCAGCAGTATTGCCATGTGTGCGGCATACGGTCCGATAGCCTTCTCGTGCTTGATCATCATGTATTGGATCAAGTCGGCACGCTGCCGATTGGCGGTACTGTAGACCATCGAATCAAAATGCCGGCGGTAAAAAAACAATTCCTCCGGCAACACATCGCCTTCCACGCCAAACTCGTCGAGTGTTAGAAGAAAATCCCAGTCTTCATACGAGGTCATTACCTCGTCGTACCACACATCACCGGAAAACAATTCTTTGCGGTACAGATTGCAGCATTTCCCGTGGGTATTGATATACGGCATCAATTCCGGCACGAAGCCAAGTGGGATATAGGTGTTCTGTAACTCCTCAAAGTTTTTCGCATGACAGCTGACATACCCGAGTTCCGGGTTATTCAGCAATGTTTCAACACCTTTCCTGATATAGGTGGCTTCTATCAAATCATCGGCATCAAGAGGCACGATGAAATCTCCCGATGCAGCCCTGATCCCGGCATTCCGCGCCGAGCTCAGCCCGCCATTCGGCTTATCGACTTTCACAACAGCTTTATCGAGGCTATGGAATACATGCCGTGCTGGGTCGCTTGTCGATCCGTCATTGACTACCACGATTTCTATATTGGGATAGTCAGATGCCCGTACCGAGTGGATCGCTTCCTGAAGATAGTGTGGTTGATTGAAATAGGGGATGACAACCGATACCCGCGGTGCTTCTTCGTCGATATTTTTCCAGACTCGATGATTCGGTGAATACGTATAGTTCGACTCAATCTGCGTTGCCGTTTTTTCCGGATCGCAGATCTGCAGACTCCTTTGCCGTGCCTGCCGTGAGAGCTCAGCCAAGAGTTCAGGTTGCTGATAAACGGCCAGAATCTTTTCCGCGATGTCATGGGGGTCGAGCGGGTCAATGATGTACCCGCTTCTCCCGTGCTCAACCATCTCGCTCATGCCGCCTTCCCTGGAAACCAGGACGACACAGCCATACGACATTGCCTCCAGACAAACGTTGGCCCAGTTCTCCCAACGGGACGGGTACACACAGATACAAGAGTCGAGAAACAAAGCAGGAATCTCCCGATAAGGAACCGATCCGGCAAAGACGATGCGATCACGGAGGTCATCGGGAATCAAACGTTGACAGATATCCGTATAACTCGAACCGAACAGAGCTGGGCTGCGATCAGCCCCCCAGATTTCAAAGCGAAATCGCGGCTCACGTCGAATTACCGTGGTGGCAGCACGGATAAATGTGTCGATCCCTTTTCTCACCTGCACCGAACCGATCAGACGGACGGTGAAAATCTGCTTGTCGGTAAACGTTCGATCTCGTCCCGTATCGGGCAGTTCCATCGGGTAGGGGCACTTCCTGATATCTTTTCTGCCGACCCGACGCGCAAAATACTCTCCGAGAGACAAGGATGGGGATGTCACTACGTCGGCGTTTCTGACGCAATAATCCTCCATGTAGTAATCGCAGAGACTGTCCACATGAAGGCGGCGATCCTCATTGATCCGGTAAAGAAGTGAGCTGGGCGTGTGCAGCTTGACAAAAAGCTTGGTGTCCGGAAATTTTCCCAAAAGTCGTTTGGCTCGAATCGTGGCAAAACCCTCGGCACCGAATTCAGCGAACTCGGCGACATCAACCCGTTCACCTGCCGTCAGCTCCTGAAGTGTATCGTAGACCCGGTAGGTGTACTCATGGTGAGGGGAGATGAAATCACCGGTACGGGAATTTCTCGTTTTACACGGTGGGACAAGGATGATGCCAGAAGGCAGCACATCTTTGTTTTTATTTTCAAAGCAGTCAGATATCAAATAAACCCGGTGCCCTCGACCGGACATTGCCAAACAAACGTTATAAATGTACGTGCCGATACCCCCTCCGGTAATCGGGCCGAACTCACGGCATATATAGGCTATATTCATAATATCAAGATGGGCGATTAGACGGCCAACCCTTCAATAATCCGGCTAGTTTGCTCTTGATCACGGCCGGCTTCCAGGGCTTGGAAGCGGGTTGCACACACTTTTTGGCAAGTACCCTGTTCAGTTCTTCTTCAGAGAGATTGCTGCATCTGCTTAACGTGTGAAAATCTTCCGCTACTATCGAGGCAATGTCAGCCATGGCATCAAGGCACGTTTGAAGATCCTTCAGGATCAAAGAATTCAGAGGTGACATATCTCTGCGGGAAACAGGATGTTCAAATAATCGAGTCAGCAAACCATTGCCATTTTTAACAATGGCTGCAGCCCGTTTTGACATCGCGGCACAGAGCTTGTCATAACGATCGGGAGGCATATGCACAAGAGACGAAAACAGATCGAACACGTTATCGCTGTCAACGGAAAAATCGACGACCAGGTTAGGGAATTCATCACCGACAACTTCAGCCAAACCTGTCGATTTTGCTACAGCCACCGGACAACCACCGGCCATCGCCTCCAAACAGACGATGCCGAAAACCTCCCAACGGGAGGGAAAAACGCTCAAGGTCGCCTCCGCTATATAGCGCCGTACTTGGTGCGGTTCTACCTGACCGGTAAAATCCACGAAACCACGCAGATGCTGCGGAATGTGCGGAAGCCAGTATTCAAGAAAACTCGTTTGGTAACTCTTGCAAAAAGAATCTCTTCCGACAAAACGAAGAAATGGAGTGCCCTCGGCGGGAGCATGTCTGTAGCGCTGCAAGAATGCCTGCAACAGGCGGTCGGCCCCTTTATGGAAATCAAGCCGCCCGATAAAGAGGATGGTTTTTGATTTCTGCCGATAACCACTGGTCGCCTCAATGTTGGAAAAATCCGGACCGACTATGTTGGGAATAACCGTCTCTGCCAGTTCGAGATCAAGCCTCTCCCGAGTCGCCTCCCAGACCAGGCGAGTCGGGAAAACCGTTCGATCGGCAAACCTGACGCAGGCGTCTTCCATTGCACAGGTCAGCCTGTTCTGTGGATCGTCAAGTTCACTTGCAAACCGGCCTGTCAGCCCGGACTCATAGGCTTTCAAAGCATCATGGGTCGAGCCCTCGACAAAAATAGTGAACACGGTACCAGTGTAGGATCCCGTCTGTTTTTTCAAGAGGCAATGAAACAATTCCGCTCCGAAATCAGCCCCGATCACATGATCGGGACTGCCCGTCTGATTCACTGCGTCAAAAGCGTTTTGAACTGCTGCCGAATAACAGAATTTTTCGTGAGAGACAAGCCCTCCTGAAGGAGAAAAGTTGACGATCGCGTTCTCCTGCAATTCATCAACAAACAAAATGCAGCATCGTGGATAGTTTTTTGAAAAAACATCGAAATTGAAAAACTGATGTTTTTGCGTAAGAAAGGTGATGTCGTTCCCCTGGTTGCTCAGTAAGCGAGCCATAGCTTGAAACTGGGTGCCGATTCCTCCGTAATGGAAAGGCACAATCTCCCGTGTTACGAAAAGAATGGAACGCTTGTTCATTCCACTATCCGATGTGAAAACGAAAACGGGTGCCAGATAAGATAGTAAATAGGGTGCTGGGGGTCGGGCTTTACCTTAAACACGGCTGCCAGTTCTATCAAATCGAGAATTTCCTGGTTTTCAAGGCTGTAGGTATTGTTGACGGTATAGTGAATCGAGTAGGCGTCGGCTGGTTTAAGAATGTTTTCAAACGATATATCAACGACAAGTCGCGTGCCGCTTTTTATCGTATCAAAGGTGTAACCGTACTCCCGAGTTGTGCAGTGCATGATTTCAACGCCCTGCTTGTTTCTGACGATAACACAACAATTAAGCGCATCGAGTTCTTTTTTTGTTTCGATAAATGCTCGAACGGTTATCTTTTCTTTGAAACCGAACGTATCCAAAGGTTCCCCGTTCATGCCGATCATCTCAAGATAGATGACACGGGCATTGCCGGTGCCGTACCGATAGTCCCTGACCCGTTCGGCAAAACTCTTTTCTTTCCCTTTTGCTTCCTGATATCCAATAAGAGACGATGGTTTCTTGTCGGTGCTCTTCTTTTCCGCTGTTACGTCAACAACGCTTGCATTCTTATCGGCTCCATGGATCGGCTGTCCTGGATCTGCTTCGCCTCTCTGGTACTGGTCGTTGCGTAGGTCGCGAAGGTATCTGTCGACAACTTCTATGGCCGGACCAATCGTTTTTATCCTACCGCATTCCAAGTACAGAGCCCTCTCGCACAACAAGGGGACCGACGTTATGTCATGGGTGACATATAGTATCGTTACTCCCTTATCTATCAAACTGCGCATCAGCTTGGTGCATTTCGCCTGGAAATATGAATCACCGACAGATAAGGCCTCGTCAACGATCAGGATATCAGGCTCCACATTTGCCTGGACGGCAAAGGCCAACCTGACAACCATCCCGCTACTGTACATCTTGATCGGTCGATCAATGAAATCGCCAATATCGGCAAAAGATGCGATTGCATCGAACTTTCGATCTATTTCTTCTTTTTTGAAACCGAGAATGGTTGCGTTGAGATAAACATTCTGTCGACCGGTAAATTCAGGATTGAAGCCGGCTCCGAGTTCCAACAGAGCAGAAACCTTACCGTTGACCGAGATGGTTCCTTTGGTTGGCGGGATAATACCGCATATGAGTTGGAGAAGAGTTGACTTGCCGCTGCCATTTTTCCCTATAATTCCAAGAAACTCCCCCCTTTTCACAGAGAAGGAAATATTGTCGAGAGCCTTGAATGGAGTATGTAATTGCTTTTTGCCCGGGCAAAACACTTCAAAAACTCTATAGGAAGGCTTCCGATACAACCGGTACGTCTTCTCGATGTTGTTAACCGATATTGCTGTCTGTCTCGCCATCTTCTACCCTATAGCACATCGGCAAACTGCGGCTTGAGCTTTCTGAATACATACGCTCCGACGAGAAGAGCCAACAGGGTTACCGTCCAAAAGTACACGGTGTACAAGCCGTGGTGCCAAAAAGGCACAAAATTAAGAAAAGATTCTCGATATCCCTGAACAACGTAGTAAAACGGATTGAATTTCAACCAGAATTGGACATCTGATGGCATCATCTTGATATCCCAAAATATGGGCGTTCCCCAGAAACCGACTTGCAAAATGACAACGACGATCTGGCCAGTGTCTCTGACAAAAACGTTCAAAGATGCCACCATCCACGAAATACCTAGGGCCAGCAGTGAAAAGCAGCATAAATAATAGATAAATTGCAAAGAATACAAAGAAAGAGATATCCCTTGGAAAATCAATAGTCCAAGCAGGATCGAAAGGAACACCGCATGAGTTATCAGCCCGGAAAGTAGCTTGATCACCGGCAGAATCTGCGACGGAAAGAGCGTTTTCTTGACCAGATGGGAATTACCAACGACAACAAACGTCGATGATGTGACAATATCCGCGAAACAAAACCATGGGGCAAGGCCAGCGGCAAGCCAAACAACAAAAGGGACATCCCCCATGGGCATTGATTTAAAACCGACACTGAACACGAACCAGAAAACGCAAATCATCACCAGCGGTTTGATAAATGTCCAGACAAACCCGAGGAACGAACCGACATACTGTGCGGCTATTTCTCTTTTCGCCATCGTCCAGATCAAGTACCGATGATGAATGAGTAATCTAGAAAACTTAATGAATCCTTTGAATACCATTGGTGCCGAGTGAAACCTAATAAGGCGGAGTGATCAGTTCTCTATCAGAACAGGGGAACCGATATAGTGTTTGTCTCGAGCCACGATCATTTGACATTTTACACCGGATCAGCAATATGTGCTGTCGATTGCCCAACTGCTCAGCACAATAGCAGCAACACGAAGAACCTGCTAACGGTCCAGCAAATGCTTGAAATAGGCTATCGTCGGCCTAAGTCCCGTCGCCAGGGATATCTTTGGTTCCCAGCCGAGATTCTCCCGTGCCAAGGATATATCCGGGCGTCGTTGATGCGGGTCATCGGCCGGTAACTCTTTGAATATAACTTTCGATTTTGAACCGGTCTGGCGGACGACCATTTCAGCCAACTCCAAAATAGTAAACTCGTTGGGATTGCCGACATTGACCGGCCCGGTGAAACCGTCCTCGCTCTCCATCAACTGGATGAACGCTTCGATCAAATCGTCTACATAACAGAACGATCGGCTCTGGCTGCCATCCCCATAAACGGTGATCGGCTCTCCTTGCAGGGCCTGAACGATGAAATTCGATACCACCCGGCCGTCGTCGAGGTTCATGCGCGGTCCGTAGGTGTTGAAAATCCGGGCAATCTTGATTTTCAACCGGTGCTGGCGATGATAGTCGAAGAACAGAGTCTCGGCGCAACGTTTCCCCTCGTCGTAACAGGCCCGGATGCCATTCGGGTTGACATGGCCCCAATAGGATTCCGGTTGCGGATGAACCTGCGGGTCACCATAGACCTCGGAGGTGGAGGCCTGGAAGATCTTGGCCTTGATCCGTTTGGCCAACCCGAGCATGTTGATAGCGCCGTGCACCGAGGTCTTGGTGGTCTGCACCGGATCGAACTGGTAATGGATCGGTGAAGCCGGGCAGGCAAGATTGTAAATCTCGTCGACCTCGATGTAGAGAGGAAAAGTTACATCGTGGCGAATCAGCTCAAACAGCGGGTTATTCAGCAAATGCAATATGTTCTGTTTGCTGCCGGTGAAGAAGTTATCGATGCACAATACCTCGTGGCCCTGCTCGAGCAACTTTTCACACAGGTGAGAACCGAGAAACCCGGCCCCGCCGGTCACGGCGATACGTTTTTTTGCTATCATGGACGACGGTTCTCCCGCAACATAATTAATTCAGCATGTTCATCAAAACTGGCAGCACATAAACTGCAAAGCATATACTATTGCTCGGGAAAAGGCAAACTCGCAAAAGTGAGGCATGGGGGGCTCCCCTGGTTCTGCCGTCAACAGGATTCTGTCTGCCTCGAACTAGCGTGTCGCCCCCCTCCTGTCCGGGCGGCGTTAATTCCCGCAACCTCCTCGCCAGCACGGGACTCCTTTCACGGGGCAGGCAGGGTCGCTTGCCGGCGGATAAAGATATCCGGCCAGCAGTCGTTGCCGGTGTGGTAGGATAAACGGATCGTCTCTTCGGTCGGACGGTCGATAAACCAGAGAAAGATTTCATAATCGGCCGTATCATGCTCGTGCCCACCGGCGCTGGCGCCGTAGACCATGACGTCGCCGGTGGCCGCCACCCGCGGAAAATATTCATGGCTGAAGTCGCCGTGCGCGTCGAACCATTGCGAGGCTGTCATGGTCTCGGCATCTATTTTGTGTACGGAGGTACCCATTCGGCCGCTGTCGTCGATTTTGTAAAGGTAACGGTCTCCCGGCCCCCAGCTCAACTGGCACCCCTGGCCGACCCGCTGCACGGAACCGTCCGGCTCAACCACAGCGGTCGCCCGGGTCGCCACGCGAAACGTTGCCGCCAGACGATCGCCGGCACTGCTGATATCCGGCGTCTGCAGTTCGGTCTTCGGCGGCACCTCCACCGTTACCCCCGACTGGTAGAGCAGCTGCTCCTCTCCGGTAGCAAGCGTTACCCCCACCACCTGCGTCGCGCCCCGCTGGAAGAAGACCCGCGTGCCGTCCGCCGACCAGGTCGGCACGTTGCCATGTTGGGCGATACGCCGCTCTCTGCCGGTCTTCAGATCGAGCAGCCAGACATCCCAGGCGTAAACGTTTCGCTGGGATACCCATGGTTCGTGGGAGCGGGCAAAGACGATACGCGTTCCATCAGGCGAAATGCGGGGATAATAGTCGGTGTGCGGATGGCTGGTCAGTCTGCGTATCCCCCCGTCCGGCAGCGAAAAGAGATAGAGGTCGTGGCTGCCCGAACGATTTGAACTCCAGACCACGAAGCCGTCCAGAATCTGCAGCGAGGAGAGGTTCGGCAGCACCTCCAGGGCCACCGAATGCCCCTGCTCCGGTGCCCGTATGGCACCGCGTTTTTCGATCCGGCGATACTCATAGGCTAGAAACAACACGGCGCCGGTGAGCAACACCGCCAGGGCCGCAACGATCATCGACCAGCGAGGCCTGCTTGGACCTTCGGCCTCGCCCACGACGGCGGGCAGCACATTTGATTTGAACATGAACAACAACAGGCCGATCGTGCCAAGCAGGTAATCGATGATCTGGCTGATCAAATGCATGGCCAGCATGACCAGCAGAGAGGTGGCTGTGGTCGCACCAAGCGCCACCAGGGCCAGCATGCCAGCCGCCTCATAGGTACCGAACCCCATAAAGGCCGGTACCGGCAGACTTGCCCCGGCCTCGGCCCCGATCAAGGCCGGCAGCACCATCAGGATTCTGGTGGTCAGGTCCGGAAACTGGGTCTGCACCACGCCGACGAAGAGGCAGTACATACCGAGATATTTGACCAACCGGATACCAAGGGACAGCCCGAGCACCCGGCCAATAATGCCGGCCCGCCGGGTATCGCCGAGCGCCTTCTGAATCCTGGCCAGCAGCCCGCTCAGTTTGTCGATGATCCCGCCGGTCGACAACCGCTGCAAGAACCGGATAACAATCGCCAGCGCTGGATAGAGCAGCACGAGCAACACCATGATCAGCAGCGCGAGCAGCACGAGCGCTCCGAGCAGCCAGAGTTGCAATTCGCCGCCAAGCAGCTGCCCGCCGATCAGCAGAAGAATGAGAAGGCCGAGCGCAATCAGGTCAAAAACGAAACAGATCGCCAAAGACGAGATGCAGGCCTGGCCGCTGACCCGGTAGCCGCGATTGAGCATGGCGATATAGGTCAGCTCGCCAAGCCGGGCCGGCAGCATGTCGATGAACATGTTGCGGCTCAGGGTCACGAGCATCAGGTGGAAAAGCGACGGTACCGAGACCTCAGTGGTAGCCAGCAGCACCTGGTAGCGCTGGGCCTGCAGCACGGTCCTGATCAGCGACAGCAGGACATAGAGAAGGGCAAACCACAACGAAAACGACGACAAGACGCCGAGCAGGCGTGCCCAGACGTCGGGTTCGGCGGATGACAAGCTGAAATGGATAAGAACGCCAAGCAACAGCACGGAAACGGCACACGACAGGACGAGCCGCGGCAGAAATCGCCGAACCCCTCCGGATACGAAAAACGTCATAACAGATACTGACTCGTCAATGCGCTACGGAAGCACCAGGTCTGCCCGCCGGTTCATTGCCCAGGACTGCTCGTCGTTGCCGGGAAACAACGGCCGCTGGGAACCGTAGCTGATGGTCTTGATCCGCGCCTCGGCAACACCGAGGTTGACCAGGTAGCGTTTAACACTCAAGGCCCGTAGTTCGCCCAAGGCCAGGTTATAGTCGGTGGTGCCTCGGACATCGCAATTACCCTCGACGACCAGGCGAAGCTGGTCGTTGACCAGCAGATGGGCGCCGCTGCTGGTGAGCTTGTCGATCTGGTCAGCACCGATGGCGCTGCTGTCGAATTCAAAGAAAACCGGATAGAGTGGCGCCGTCGAACGGCCATAAACGGACCGGTATTCATCCGACGTGGTGTCGGGCAGCAGCGGGTTGACCCCGGTCTGTGCCAGCGGTTCGAGATCGCCGGCCGTCACCGAGCCGGTCGTGTCCTGACTGCTCCCCGGCTCCGCTGAGCCGAGCAGATTGCCCTCGGGCTTCATCGATTCCGACACATGACTGGAATCGACGTCCTTTTTCCCGCAACCGGTCAGCGCGAACAGGCACAGGCCAACGGCCAGTGCCGTTTGCAGCATACGTTTCACATTCATGACATCACCCGGATCACTCCGTATTTTTTATCAGCCGGGGGGTCCAAAAGACCTGCCCCTTCTCGCTCACTTCCCGTTCCAAATCGGCACCGGTCCACTCTTTTTCCTGGTCGAGATAACCGCAGCGCATGACCCGCAGACTTAAGGTGTGTTCATCCTCCAGTCGCTCCTCCGGAATCACTTCGATCGTATCCAGCGGTGTCAAGCCGAGATAGATCCAGGAAAGATTGTCCTGGCGATAGATGACATGGGCCCCTTCCGGCTCGGTGTGTACCCTGAAATTAATCGGCTGCTGTGAGGAGCAACCGGCGAGTACTGCAACCAGAACACCGGTGAGCGACAACAACAGCGGCCTGAGATATCTCCCTCTTTTCATCATATTCCTCGCTAGTTCTGGGATTTTTTCTCGAGTTCGACCTGGATATCGACGGCATTGGCCTCGGCATCCGCCGGCGTCTTGTGCTTCCGGTTGATCCAGAACGACGTGATGCGATCGATATAGCCGGGTTTGCGCAACTGAATAGTGACGAATTCCGCTGTATCGGCCTGGCCGGGAAACGATACCTTGACCGGCGTCATGCCCAAATGGCTTTGATCCTTGAGGTTCACGACCTCGGCACCTTCCGGGATACTGCCGATTTTGGCGGCTCCATATTTGTTTGGCGATGCGCAGCCGGACAGCAGGAGCACTGCCGAAACGGCCAGGATGGCACTGAGGGTCACAACAGGATGTCTTCCGAGCATGCGATCTCTCCTTTCCATGGTGGCTCTGCATAATTTCCCTGATAACCTAGCCTGTTTAGCCGTTTTCGTCCATCTCTATTTACCGGTGAGGCAACCGTCGGAGCCGGACTGCGGCCCGGCGGCACGCCCGGTGAGCGAGTAGTGCTGCCGCGGGCTTTCGCTGTCGCGCGCCTCTGTCGAATAACGTTATTCAGGGTAATTGCCGGTAGCGGTCGACGAGTCTTGACGATATCTTTGGAATCGCACATAGTATCGGCAGATCTCCGGCTCCGGATAGCATAGCCGATCCCCTCCATCGAGGAAACAAACCATGACCCATCGCTGCCCGCTGCGTACCACCCTGTTCTGCCTGCTGATCGTCTACGGCCTGCTGTGCGGCGGCTGCGCCTCCATCCTCACCTCGACGGTTATCAAACCGGCAGTCGGCAACCTCCAGCGGCAACAGGATGTCGGCCTGGTCTGCGAGGGGGCCGCCGCCTATCTGCTGATGATCGATTCACTGATCGAAGCAAATCAAAGCAACCGGGATATGCTGCTGCTCGGCGTGCAATCCTATGGCGGCAGCATCGCCGCGCTCGAATCCTGTGGTGCCCCATCCGAACGGTTACACGCCCTGGCCGACAAGGCCAGAACCTACGGTCACCGGCTGCTGGCTTCGCTGCTGTCGTCAGAGAGTGCTCTCACCTCCGGCAGCGAACTAGACCGTGCCCTGGCCGCCCTGAGTCCGAGGGCTGCCCGCGATCTGTTCTGGGGCGCCTACGGCTGGCTGGCCTGGATCGGTCAACAACAGGGATCACCGGCCGCAATGGCCGACCTGGTCGTTGTCGAACAACTGATGAGACGGGTTCTCGAATTGGACGAAACCGTGGAAGCCGGCAGCGCCCACCTCTTCTTCGGCATCCTCTACGGCGCCAAGCCGGCTCTGGCCGGCGGCAATCCCGAGCGGAGCCGCACCCATTTCCAGCGCGCCCTGGAACTCTCCGGCCGTTCCCTGCTGCCGATCCAGACCGCCTACGCGCAAACCTACGCCCGGATGACGTTCGACCGTGCGCTGCACGACGATCTACTCGAGGAGGTACTCGCCTTTCCGCTCGAATCCGCATCGGAAAACACCCTGGTCAACCAGATCGCCAAGCGCAGGGCCCGCCAGCTGCTGGCCGACGATTATTTCGCCGACTGACAGCTTCCAGGATCACAACAAACCGATCACCAACGTGCTGGTGACAGCAGGGCAAATGTTGTATACGTTTGTCAGTGAGCCATTTGCAAAACAATCTTTTCGCCCAAACTCTGCGTTATGCTCAAAATTTTATCCTCGGAATATCATGTATATGCCTGCGGTAAAATTTTTCGCATGCCTTGATTTTGAACGAAAATCTAAGTTTTGCAAAAGGCTCCAGTGACTTGATTATCCCCATCAGCCGACAGGAGCACCCAGTCATGGCACGCTTTGTCTCGCTCGTTCTGACAGTCGTTTTCCTGCTTACCGTTTTCTCGCCCATCCCAGCGACGGCTCAGCAGCTTTTCAAGATCGCCAGCCTGGCCCCGGAGGGATCGGTCTGGGTCGAGTCCTTCAAGGATTTTGCCGCCGAGGTCACCGAGAATACCGGCGGCGAGGTCGATTTCCGCATCTACCCGGGCGGGGTGATGGGTGATGATCGGGCGATGTATCGCAAGATGCGCGTCGGTCAATTGCACGGCGGCGGCTTTACAATGACCGGTATCGCCGATATCGTTGCCGATTTTCGGGTCATGGCGATCCCCTTTCTGTTCCGCTCCTACGAGGAGGTGGACCAGGTCAGTGCTGATCTGCAGCCGCTCTTCACGGAACGTTTTACCGACAAAGGCCTCCGCTTTGTCGCGATGACCGAGGTCGGTTTCATCTACACCTTCTCCACCCGGCCGCGGACCACCATCGATGACCTGCGCCAGGCCAAGACCTGGGCACCGTCCAATGATCCGCTCAGCTCAGCCTTTTTTGAAAGCCTCGGCATCAGCCCGATTTCGCTGAACATCCCCGATGTCTTGTCATCGCTGCAGACCGGCCTGATCGACACCGCGTTCAATTCACTCTACGGCTCGATCGTGCTGCAATGGTTCACCAAGGCCCCGTTTGTCACCGACCAGCCCTATGGCTATGCCTACGGTGCCTTTATCATGGACGGCAAAGCCTTTGCCCGGCTCTCGCCGGAGCAACAGACCATTATCGATAACGCCGCCGCCAATCATTTCCCGGCGCTGATCAGCAAGACCCGGCAATCCAACGAAGAGTCGCGGGCGGTGCTGATGGAGCGGGGCGTCACCTTTGTGCCCACCTCGGAGCAGACCGTGGCCACCTTGGAAAAGCATCGTGACCTGACCATCGACAACCTCGTAAGCCAAGCGTTTTCCGAAGAAATCTTCGCGGCCGTCACCGCCTCGCTGGGCCGGCTGCGCACCGGTGCCGACAGCAATGACGTCCCCTGAACCGCAGGCAGCCACCACCGCTAACCTGCGCGGGGTGCAGCTGCTGATTCGCCTGGAAGAGGCGGTCCTCGCCGCGCTGCTGACCGTCATCATCGTGCTGGCCTGCTACCAGATCTCGCTGCGCTGGCTGACCCAGGGGGGGTTGCCCTGGATCGATCCGTTGCTGCGCTATCTCGTGTTGTGGGGTGGTCTGATCGGCGCTGCCCTGGCCACCGCCCGGGACAATCATATCTCGATGGACCTGGTCGGCTACCTGCTCGGCGACAAAGCCAAGAACTGGCTCGGTCTGCTGATCAATATCTTCAGCACCGTGGTTGCCGCCTTTCTCGTTCGGGCGACGCTGCTCTTTATCCGGAGCGAATTTGAGTACGGCGGCTCCGGCCTGCTGGGCCTGCCCACCTGGGTCTGGAACCTGATCTTTCCGTTGGCCTTTACCGTCATCTGCCTGCATTTTCTGCTCAACGCGCTGCAATCCGTGCGCATCCTGCTGACCGGACCATCAAGCACCGATGAGTAAACTGCTGATTATCTGCTTTGCCCTGATCGGCACGCCGCTGTTCATCGTCATCGCGGCGCTGGCACTTGTTTCCTTTGCGGCGGTGGACATCGACCCGTCGGTGGTAATTATCGAAATGACCCGGCTCGGCGATACGCCGCTGCTCGTCTCGCTGCCACTCTTTATCTTCGCCGGCACGTTGCTCTCGGAAAGTGGCGCGCCGGGACGGATCCTGACCGTGTCGCGGTTGTTGCTCGGTTGGCTGCCGGGCGGACTGGCGGTGGTATCATTGATCGTCTGTGCAGTGTTCACCGCCTTTACCGGCGCCTCCGGAGTAACCATATTCGCGCTCGGCGGCCTGCTGCTGCCGGCGTTGATCGCTGATGGCTATCGCGAGCGTTTTTCGCTCGGCCTGATCACCTCTTCCGGTAGCCTCGGGTTGCTTTTCCCGCCGAGCCTGCCGCTGATCCTCTATGGCGTCGTCAGCGAGACGAGGATCGACCACCTTTTTCTCGCCGGCCTGCTGCCCGGTCTACTCATGCTGCTGCTGCTCTGCGGTTATGCCATCGCCTCGGGCGCCGCAATCACGGGCGGCAGCACTGCGATTCCATGGCGAGAGGCGGGGCGGGTCCTGCGCGAGACGATCTGGGAGTTGCCGCTGCCGGTGATCATCCTGGGCGGTATCTACGGCGGTTTCCTGGTGGTCGGCGAAGCCGCCGCGGTAACGGCACTCTATGTCCTGATCGTCGAAGTCTTCATCTACCGGGACATTGCACTGTCGCGGGTGCCGGCTATCATGGGCCGGTCGATGATGCTCTTTGGCGGCATCATGGTAATCCTGGCCGCGTCGATGGCCTCGACCAATTTTTTGATCGATCAGCAGGTACCGTCCCGCCTGTTCGCCTTCATTAATGCCTATATCGACAACAAGTACACCTTCCTGCTGCTGCTCAATATCTTCCTGCTGATCGTCGGTTCGATCCTCGATATCTTCTCGGCGCTGGTCCTGGTCGTACCGCTCATCCTGCCGATCGCCGCCGGCTACGACGTCAGCCCGCTCCACCTGGGCATCATCTTCCTGACCAACCTGCAGATCGGCTACTGCACGCCACCCGTCGGCCTCAATCTCTTTCTCGCCTCCTACCGTTTCAAGCGGCCGGTTGTCGAGTTGTACCGGGCCACACTGCCGTTTCTCGGCCTGTTGCTGCTGACCCTGCTGTTGATCACCTATTTCCCCTGGCTCAGCCTGATCCTCGTCGATCGCCTCGGTTGAGATCCGCACCGGAAAACAGTTCGGCCAGGTGATTTTCCTTGGTCGTCAGATAGTGCGTGGCCGCCGAACGGTTCTGCTCTTTTTCCTCTTCACGGACCGCACGCACCGCCGTCGCCGGACTGCCCATGATCAGCGACCCGGCCGGATAGTGTTTGCCGGGCGGCACCAGACTGCCGGCAGCGACGATCGAATCGTCTTCGATGACCACGCCGTCGAGCACTACGGCGCCCATGCCGACCAGCACATTGTTGCCGACGGTGCAGCCGTGCAGCACGACATTGTGGCCGACGGTGACCCCGTCGCCGACCGTCAGGCGATGACTGCTCGTGACATGGAGGGTACAGTTGTCCTGGATATTGGTCCGGCGGCCGATGGTGATCTCGTTGACATCGCCCCTGACCACCGAATTATAGAACACCGAACTGTCCCGGCCGATTCGAACCGCGCCGATGACCCGGGCGCCGGGAGCGACAAAGACCCCTTCTCCGAGACGCGGAATTTTCCCCTGATAACGCATCATTGTTGTTTTCCCTGGTTTCTTTTCCCGTTTATCGCACCGGGCCACTCTGTATCCCGTTTTCAGGCCTATTGACTTTGCCCGTTGCCCTGCCCATTGTAGCAGAAAACCACCGAGGAGCGGATCATGACGCAGCTTTTTTTTCGAACCGGGGCCCTGCTGGCCGCGCTGTCCGTCGCGATGGGGGCCTATGCCGCTCATGGCGGCTCGTTTGATGAAATCCGGTCGCTGTGGCTGGAGAAAGCGGTACGCTACCAGATGTATCACGCGCTGGCCCTGATCCTGACAGCCCTTGTCTGTGGCCGGACGGAACCTGCATCCGGCGCTACGGTCCTGGCCGGCTGGTGTTTTATCGGCGGCATCGCATTGTTCTCGGGCAGTCTTTACGTGATGGCGTTTTCCTCTGTCAGTGCCGGACTAATTACCCCGCTTGGCGGCCTGCTCTTTCTTGCCGGCTGGCTGCTGCTGGGCTGGAATGGGCTCGGCAGCCGGTAAACGGTAAACGGTCGGCGGCATACTGCTCATTGTCCCTTGATCAGCGCCGGTTCAAGGACGCCGACATAGGGGAGATTCCGATATTTCTGGGCGTGATCGAGTCCATAGCCGCAGGCGAACTCGTCGGGTATGGTCAGACCGCAAAAATCGATCGGCACCTCGACCAACCGCCGCGACGGCTTGCTCAAAAAGGTGCAGATCTTCAGGGACCGGGGCCGGCGATGGCGGATCAGGCCGATTATCTTGTTGAAGGTGTGACCAGTATCGATGATATCCTCAACCATCAATATATCCTTGCCCTCGATGGACTGGTCGAGATCCATCACCACCTTGACATTGCCGCTGCTGACCGTTCCTGCGCCGTAGCTGGAGACCGTCAGGAAATCGACGACCATCGGCAGCTTGATCTGCCGGACCAGGTCGGCCATGAACATGAACGATCCCCGCAGCAGACCGACAACGACCAGGTCGAGTTGTTCGACGGATTGATAGGCCGCGGTAATTTCCCGGCCAAGACGTGCCACCACTGCCTCAATTTCCTGCTCGGAAATCAAGACACGCTCTATCCCGTGCTCCATGCCCAACTCCTCGCCAACGTCCTGGGGACCGGGCCGTTTGCCGACGCCACTGCCGGTCTGCCGCCATCCCGCTGTATTCATTTCCCGGCAAGATTACAACATTGTAATGTTTCGGCAAGGTTTTCGTAATAGAGCTGGTTTATGGTAACTGTATCGTGGCCGTTAGGGCTGGTCGGATCTCCCTCCGGCTGCTGCGCTGCGGCCTATTCGGCTGGACTCCGAGGCCGGCAGACAGGCCATCCATGGCCTGGCCGCCGGCGGCGGACGTCCTGTCCGCCGCCCTTCGGGCCTGATTCTCCGTCCTGCCGGGCCTCCGCGATGCAGCCTCCGGGAGAACCAACCAGCCCGGGGAACCCATAACGAGCGGGGACAGGTTTTAACCTGTCCCCCATGAATCGAAATTGAAAATGTTTACAGAACCTGAACAGACCCAGCCGCAGACCGGCAACACCCGAGAAGCCGTCTACCGGACGGTCCAGGAGACCACTGCCCGCATTGCCGCAGCATCATCCTGGCTGGCACCACTGCAGGCGGAATTGCGCAAAGCGGTGATCGGCCAGGACCACCTGATCCAACGCTTGCTCGTCGGCCTGTTGACCGGCGGCCATATCCTGCTCGAAGGGGTGCCGGGACTGGCCAAGACGCTGGCCGTCAAGTCCCTGGCCCGGGCGATCCACACCGACTTCAAACGAATTCAGTTCACGCCGGACCTGCTGCCGGCCGATATCATCGGTACCGAGATCTACAACCCGCGCGATACCGCCTTCGAGGTCAAGCAGGGACCGATCTTTTCATCGCTGATCCTGGCCGACGAAATCAATCGGGCCCCGGCCAAAGTGCAGTCGGCATTGCTCGAAGCGATGCAGGAAAAAGAGGTGACCATCGGCGACACCACCTATCGGCTGCCCGACCTGTTCCTGGTTCTGGCCACCCAGAACCCGATCGAACAGGAAGGCACCTACCCGTTGCCAGAGGCCCAGGTCGACCGCTTCATGCTCAAGGTGACCATCTCCTATCCGACTCCTGCCGAGGAGCGGCGCATTATCGATCTGCGCGATCATGCCGACTCCCGGGTCGAGGTTCGTCCGGTGACGACCTCGGCCGATATCCTGGCGGCCCGGACCGTGGTCGATGCCGTCTACCTGGACGACAAGGTCAAGGACTATATTGTCTCACTGGTCTGCGCCAGCCGTGATCCGGCCGCCTACGGTCTCGAACTGGCACACTATATCGAGTCGGGCGCCTCCCCACGGGCCACCCTGAATCTCAAGGAAGTGTCCCGTAGCCTGGCCTTTCTCGCCGGCCGCGGCTTCGTCACGCCGGACGACGTCAAAGAGGCGGCGTCCGACGTGATGCGCCACCGGATCCGACCCAGCTATGAAGCCGAAGCCGAGTCGATCACCAGTGACGACCTGATCCGCACCATTCTCGACACCGTGCCGGTTCCCTGAGATGTCCGCCGCCCCGACCATCGATCCTCGCAAGACATCGGAAATTCTGAGCAAGGTCAGGCAGATCGAAGTCCGTACCCGCCGCCTGGTGACCGACAGCCTGGCCGGCACCTACCAGTCCGTATTCCGCGGTAGTGGCATGAATTTCGACGAGGTCAGGGCCTACGTGAGCGGCGACGAGATTCGTTCCATCGACTGGAACGTCACCGCCCGGACCGGGACACCGCACGTCAAGAAATTCGTCGAGGAGCGGGAGCTGACCATCATGCTGCTGATCGACATCAGCGGCAGCGGCGACTTCGGTTCGACGAGCTGGTCCAAACGGGAAATGATGGCCGAACTCGGCTCGGTGCTGGCCTTTTCGGCGGTGCGTAACAACGACAAGGTCGGCCTGGTGCTGTTCAGCGACTTCGTCGAACTCTATATCCCGCCGGCCAAAGGCCGCTCCCACATCCTGCGGGTGATCAGAGAGATCCTCTATCACCGGCCCCGCAGTCGGCAGACCAAGTTAACGGCGCCGCTCGATTTCATGGTCGAGGTGCGCAAACGCAAAGCCGTCACCTTTCTGATCTCCGACTTCTGTCTGGACGGCGATTATGAAGAGCGGCTGGCCGAGCTGCGCGCCAAATTGCAGCTGTGCAACCGCCGTCACGACCTGATTGCCGTGGTAGTCAGTGACCCACGCGAGCACGAGCTGACGGATTGCGGCTGTCTGACCATCGAGGATGCGGAAACCGGCCGCCAGGTGGAAATCGATACCGCCGATCCCGCCGTTCGCCGCGGCTGGCGGGAACTGGCCGCCGATCGCGCCGGCAAGCTGTCGCGGATGCTCGGCGGTGCCGGCATCGATACCCTGTCACTGAGTACCGACGGCTCTTACATCGGACCGTTGTTATCATTTTTCGGAGCCCGGAAACGGAGGCTGGCCAGATGATGAACCAATCCGGAACTCATCTCTCTCTCCTTCTCATTTCTGCCGTATCATTCCTCCCTCCGGATCATCATCGGGCCGGCCTTCCCCGGGCTCCGAAAAAGACCGTGTCGGCAATCGGCCTGGCCCTGGCCGCGCCGGCCGAAACGACCGGCTTGGTCGATATCTACCCGCCGCTTCCCCTGGCCGACCAGCCGCCCTATCTGCTGCTCGCCATCCTGCTGCTGGCCGTTATCGTTCTTGCCGCCGTACTGGTTCTGTTCCTGCGCCGCCGGCGATCCTCCCCGCCGCCCAACCCGGACCCGGCCGCCGAAGCACTGGCCGAACTCAGCGACGCCCAGCGACTGCTGACGGGCAGTGAACCCGGCCGTCATGCGACGTATGCGGAGACGGTGTCTTCAATCCTGCGCCGCTATGTCGAGCTCCGCTTCAACCTCAGCGCCACCCGCCGTACCACGGAAGAGTTTCTCGGCAGTCTGGAGGCAGTCCTCGAGCATGGTGATAGCGAGAGAAGACAGGATAGGTTGCCACCAAACAACTATCGTGACGACCTGCACCACTGCCTGCAACTATGCGATCTGGTGAAATTTGCCGGACTTTCGCCGGAGCCGGCCGGCGTCGATCAACTCACCCGGACCGTTCGCTCATTCATCGAAACGACGGGGGACCGGACAACACCAGCGGAGGTCTGAGGCGATGCGCTTTCTCCACCCGGAACTGCTCTGGCTGTTGACCCTGTTGCCCGTGCTGGCGCTGCTGCGCGGCCGCCGAGGAGCGGCTCCGGCGCTGCTCTTCTCCACCACCGCCATCGCCGCGACCCTGGCCAGCGCCCGAAAATACCAGCCGGGCAAACTGCTCGCCAGCCTGAAACTACTGGTGATCGCCTGCCTGATTCTCGCCCTGGCCCGACCGCAACTGGGCAACACCACAACGGAAATCGAGGCCAGCGGCATCGATATCATGCTCGCGGTCGACGTTTCCGGCTCCATGGAGGCCATGGATTTCACGCTCCAGGGAAAAACGGCCAACCGTCTGCAGGTGGTCAAAGCAGTGGTAGCAGACTTCATCGCCGACCGGCCCAACGACCGGATCGGTCTGCTCGCCTTCAGTGTCCGTCCCTACCTTATCAGCCCGCTGACCCTGGATCATCACTGGCTGCAAAAACGACTCGAGGCGCTGACGGTCGGCATGATCGAAGACGGGACGGCCATCGGTTCAGCCATCGGCGTCGGGGTTTCCCGCCTCCATGAACAGGAATCGAAATCGCGCATCCTAATCCTGCTCACCGACGGCATGAACAATGCCGGCAAGGTGCCGCCGGCGGCCGCGGCCGAAGCCGCCCGCACCCTTGAAATCAAGGTCTACACTATCGGCGCCGGTACCCGCGGCGTGGCTCGGACGCCGGTGGTCGACCCGTACGGTCGCAAAGTCCTGGCCAATGTCCGTGTCGATATCGACGAGAGGAGTCTGCAGCAGATCGCCGCGTTGACCGGAGCACGCTATTACCGGGCCACCGATACCGCTTCGCTGGAACGGATCTACCAGGAAATCAATGCGATGGAGACGACGACCCGGACCAGCAAACACTTCGAGCACTACCGGGAACTCTATCCGCTGCTGATCGTCGTCGCCCTGCTGCTGCTCGCTGGCGAACTCCTGCTGCGCCGACGATTTTTGCCCTAGGATCGATGACCATGATATCCTTTGCTTACCCTTGGTGCCTCCCTGTCACCATTCTCGTCTGCCTGCTGCTGTGGCTCTGGTGGCAGCAGACGGAACGGAGGCGGCAACGAATGCTCGCCCGTTTTGCCGCACCATCGCTGCTCAACACGCTCACCGCGTCGATCTGCCCGCTGCGCCGCACGGCGAAAAAGCTGCTGGTAGCCGGCGCCGTCTTCTGCTGCTTCGTGGCGCTGGCCGAACCGCGTTACGGCTCCCGGTGGATCGACGTCAAACACAAGGGTATCGATATCTTGTTTGCGCTGGACAGCTCCCGGAGCATGCTCGCCCCGGACGTTCGCCCCAGCCGTCTGGAACGCAGCAAACTAGCGGTCATTGACTTTGTCGACCACCTCAAGGGCGATCGTATCGGCCTGCTGCCGTTTGCCGGCACCTCCCATCTGCTTTGTCCGCTCACCGCCGATTACCAGGCCTTCAATCAATCGCTGCAGGCGGTCGATAGTACTCTTCTGCCGCTCGGCGGCACCGATATCGGCGGAGCTATCAAGGCCGCCGAAGCGGTGCTGGCCAACGACGCCAACCACAAACTGCTGGTCATCATCACCGACGGCGAAGACCTCGGCACGAATGGGATCGCCGCCGCACAGGCAGCACATTCCCGCGGCATGACCATCTTTACCATCGGTGTCGGCACCGCTGCCGGGGAGTTGATCCCGGACCGAACCAGCGGCGGCTTCGTCAAGGACAACAGCGGCGCCTATGTCAGGAGTCGGCTGGACCGCCAGGCGCTGAAGGCGATCGCAGAGCAGGGCGGCGGCATCTATGCCGACCTCGGCACCCGCGGTGAAGGCCTGGAGACCGTGTACCGGGAACGACTGGCCTTGGTCCCGGCCCGGGAGTTTGCCGAAAAGCGCACAAAAGTACCAATTTCACGCAGCGAATGGCCGCTGGCCCTGGCAATCGCGCTGCTCTGTGGCGATTTCCTGTTATCCGGCAGAAAACGGCAGCGCTCCTTCCACCGAGCCATCGCCCGCCTGGCGCGGTTGCGAAAAGCATCTATCTTGGCGCTGATCCTGGCCGCCGGACCCGGCCTGCTCGGCCCACCATCGGCAGGCGCTTCAGATGGGGAGCGTGCGTTTGCTGCCGGGGATTTCCAACGTGCCGAGACCTTCTATCGCGAGCTGTTGCGCGACGACCCGGGCAACCCGGTCCTGCTCTTTAACACCGGGAGCGCCGCCTACAAGAACGAACGTTTCTCCGAGGCCGTCGACGCTTTTGGCCGCGCCATCCCCGCCGCCGACCCGACCCTCCAGGAAAAGGCCTATTTCAACCAGGGAAACGCCTGGTATCGCATCGGCGAAAAGACCCGCCAGTCCGCGGTGAAACAGACTATCGAGGCCTGGCAGAGCGCTTTGGATGCTTTTACTGCGGTCCTGGCTCTGAATCCGGAGAATCGGAACGCCGCGGTTAACCGCGATTTCGTCAAAGAACAACTTGAGCGACTGCGGCAGGAAACAGAGAATGCCCCGAAATCCCCTGAAAAGGAGGCCCGGGAACCTGCAGACGAGCAAGCGAAGGAACCGCAACAGCCACCGCGGGACCGGCAGGCAACGCCGGATGAATCGGCGGTTCCCGACCAGCCAGGCGACAAGACCGGCGATGCTGGTGATGCCGATGATGTAAACAACGGCGGCCAAAATTCCAAGTCGGAACGGTCAGCCTCCGGTCAAGCCACTGCCCCGGCAGAGCAATCAGATGGGATCACGGATCAGGATCGCCACGACGACGAACACACAACCGGACAGACTACTGAGCAAGGAGACAACCGGCACGATCCCGGAAACACCGACCGGGCAATGACCAAAGAGGAAGCCAAGCGGCTGCTCCAGGCCATCGAAGGAGAGGAAGGACGCCTTGACCTGGTGATGCCGCAGCACCCGACCACAAGCAGCGAAACGATGAACGACTGGTAATGACAGATATCCGTTTTTCGCACACGACCACTGCCCACCATGACCGGACAGCGCACCACCGGCTGCTGCCGGCTGTGCTGCTCGTCGCCGCCCTACTATTGACCGCGCTGCCAGCCAATGCGGCAGTCCAGGTTTCCGCCCGGCTGACGCCGCAGAACTTTTCTACCGACGATGCGGCGACACTGCAAATCCGAATCGAGGGGCAACAATCCGCCGAGATTACACTACCGGAAATTGACGGGTTGAGCTTCCATCACCGTGGTCAGAGCCGGCAATTCCAGATGGTCAACGGCGCCATTACCTCTTCGCTGACCGAAACCTATCTCGTTACCGGCAGTCGCCCCGGAACCTATACCATTGGCCCGGTCACGGTAACCGTTGACGGCGTTGTCCACCGCACCGAACCGCTGACCTGTACCGTCACCGGCGCGTCAACCTCGCCACCCGGATCCTCCGATCCGGGAACCGATGACGCTGTTGATCAACCGCGGGCGGCGTTTATCAAGCTGATCCCGAAAAAACAGCAGGCCTACCTCAATGAGGTGGTACCGGTAACCATCACCGCCTATTTCCGCCAGGGTGTCAAAGTCAACCTCAGCGGACCGCCGGCCGTGCGCGCCGACGGCATCCTGCTCGACATCCCGGATCGCGAACCACAGCAGCACCGAGAGCTGGTGGACGGAACCCAGTATACCGCAGTTACCTGGAACGGCACGCTGACCGGGATCAAAGAAGGGCGCCAGGAGATCTCCGCCGAGGCCGACGCGACATTGCTCGTACCGGTAAAACGCCGGCAGCGCCTGCCCGGTTTCGGCACCGACCTTTTTGACGATTCACTGCTGGACGACCTGCTTGGCGGTTACAAAAATCGCCCGCTAACCCTTACCGCCCCGGCCCTCTCCTTTACCGTCGTGCCGCTGCCGGCCGAAAACCGGCCGCAGGGATTTGCCGGCGCGGTCGGCTCATTCACTCTGGACCTGCAGGCGTCTCCGGATCATATCGAGATCGGCGATCCATTGACGCTGACGATGACCGTTGCCGGCACCGGAAATTTCGACACGGTCACCGCACCCCGCCTCAGCAGCAGCGAAGGGCTGAAAGAGTATCCCCCGACAGCTACGCTGCAATCCGGACAAACCCCGTACCTGGGCAAAAAAATTTTCGAGCAGGCGGTGGTCGTCACCGACCCGGCAGTCCGTCGCCTGCCCCCACTGGCCTTCAGTTTTTTCGACCCGCAGCGCCGTAGCTACCAGACCCTGCTGACCGACCCGGTCGACCTGGTCGTCACCAACCCGGCCGGAGCGGGGACCTCCCCAACAACCGGAACCCGGCCAGGGGCACAACTGCCGGCTCCGGTCGCTCAGGAGAAGAAATCGACCCTGGACGACCTGGCCCCGGCGAAATTGACCCGGTCTCCACCCGGATCGTTTGTCCCGCTCTTCCGCCAACCATGGTTCGTCAACGCTCTCGTCGCCGTCCTGGCTGCGATTGCTGGCGTCAGTGCGCTTCGTCTGCACCGAACGCTGCAGGAACGCCGGCCGGAACGGCAATACGCCCGGGCTAAAGAGCGGTTGCGCCGGGAAACACTGGCGCTGATCGACCAGACCGGCACGGTTCCAGGCGGTGATTATCTGCCGCGTGCCCGTCAGGCGGTCCGCTCCTTTCTCGCCCTGTGCTGGCAAACCAGGGCCGACGCGCTGACCACCGCCGATATTCGCAGCCGACTCGGGGACGAATCGCCGGTCAGCACCTTGTTCCTGATGGCCGACCGGCATGCTTACGGAGCGGCGCAGTTGACAGAGGAGCAGCGCCGAGACCTGCACGAAGCCCTCCGCACCTTGATCAGGGAGTGGTCATGAAGCGTTTACTGCTGCTTATCTCCTGTCTGCTTGTAATCGCCATGCCTTCCGCAGCGCGGGACCTGGCTGCCGCCGATCTCGACAGCTGCAACAAACTCTACTACCAGGCTGAATATGGCCGGGCGATCGAGTGCTACCACCGGCTCGGCGGTGAACGTCCGTCGGCCTCACTACTCTACAATATCGGCAACGCCCATGCCCGTCTCGGCGATGCCGGAGCGGCAACACTCTCCTACCTGCGCAGCCTCTACCTGACACCCGGAGATGCAGACGCCGCCGGGAACCTCGCCCTGCTGAGGAAACACTACGGGGTTTTTCCGCCCGAGCCGACCCTGGGCGAGCTGGTCACCGCCCTGCTGACCATCTCCCAGTGGTCGCTCGTCAGCCTGGCCGGACTCCTTATCTACTGTGGTTTTGCCCTGCTGTCGTTGCAGAAGAAGCCGCGACGGGCCGTCGAAGTTTTGACCCTGCTGTTCTGCCTGCTGCTCTTTGTCGGCGGACTGACTGCGGCGGGTGTTCGGCAGCACCACTGGCAGCGTTCGGTGGTGATGGCCGACGGGCAACTCGTCGTTTCACCGTTTGCCGGCGCCCCCTCGGTCGGCGCCATCCGGCAAGGCCGGCTGGTCTCAACGCACGCCGAGCACCGGGACTTCACCTCGGTCACCGACGAGACGGGGCGTACCGGTTGGCTGCCTACGGCCAGCCTGGAGGTCATTATTCCGCCGCGCTGAGTGTCCCGGGCAGTCGGGGCGGCCGCCCGATCGCTGTCGGCACAGGGCCGTAGGTAGGGGTCCCCCTGACGATCATATCGCTCCCAGGCGGTGTTGAACAATGGCAACCGCTGCGATCGTTGCCGTTTCCGCCCGGAGAATACCGCTGCCGAGGCTGACACTCGTCCAGCCGTGATGCCGAGCCTGCTCGACTTCCCCTTCGGCAAAACCTCCTTCCGGCCCCATCATCACCGCGACCGCTGCCAAGCGATCGGCGGCCGGCCAATCGACAGCCGTCAGTCGACGTGTTTTTTCCTCCTCCCAGAAGAGCAGTTTCAGTGTTGCCGCCGGCAGCTCCTCGGCAAGACAATCACCAATCGGCCGCTGCTGCGCTGTGTCCATCAGGCGTAACCGGCCGCTCTGTTTGCAGGCCGCCCGCACCAGATCGCGCCAGCGCTGCTGTTTGCGTGCCCACCGCTCACCGGCGATCCTCCCCTGGCTGCGACGGCTGGTAAACGGCAGGAACCGCGTTACACCGAGTTCGGTGCAGCGCTGTACCAACTCGTCCATTTTTTTGCCCTTCAGGTCACCCTGAAAGAGCCAGACGGGATGCGCGGGTTCCGGTTCCTGGGCAATTTTTTCCTGCAGCCGGATCGCCACCTGCCGGCCAAGCAGTTCAATGGAGCCGCGGTACAGGCCGCCGATCCCATCGAGCAACTCCACCTCGGCTCCGTGCTGCAACCGCAACACCCGCAAGCAATGATGGGCCTCTTCCCGGTCGAGAACCACCGGGTAGTGGAGATCCGCCACCGGTTCAATAAAAAAACGTCTCATATTTGACTTTCCGAAAACATTCATCTATTGTCAAACATAACAGGGCTCTTCTTCGTACAATCAAACATTTGGGAACCTTGAAAAATTGTCATTCCGCCCAATCTCATCGTTGCACAATCAAATTTTATCCTCGGAATATCATGTATATGCCTGCGGTAAAATTTTCTTGCGCGCCTCGATCTTGAACGAAATTCCTAATTTTTCAAGCTCCCCGTTTTCATGACGACCGGTTCCAAGAATCAGACACTACCGCTCGAGCAACGCCTGCACGAACGGTTTACGATGCACCTGCCCGTTCGCGTGGCCCTGATCAGCGGTGCCAACGTCGAGTCCTTCGGCGAACTGATCACTGCCAATATCAGTTCCGGAGGCGCCTTTATCAGTACCGATCAGCCCCTGCCGATCGCCAGCCGGATCGCCATGGAATTTCTCATCTCATTTGTCGACCTGAAAAAACTGCGCTTTATCCTGTCGCTCGACAGTCTCCGCCGTTGCGCCGGGAAGCCGGCCTGGGTCAAGGCCACCGGAGTCGTCATCCGTCACGAAGGCGACGGGATGGCCGTTATCTTCGACGACGATTATCAGCTCTCACCGATGCAGATCTCCGACTGATCCGTCAACGCTCCATTTTTACCAGGTGCAACGCGCACCACTCACCATCTTGCAGCTGACCGACACACCGAAACGATAGCGTCGCAAAACGATCCAGCAGCGAGGCCACCTGCGCGCCGCAGATCAGACCGGACAGCAGCAGGCTGCCACCGTCGTCGACGACCCGGGCGAGATCGCCGGCGAGGTCGAGCAAGGTATCGTGAACGATATTGGCCACCACGAGCTGATAGCGATCGGCACAATCGATCAGCGAACGTGACGACACCTCAATCTGGTCCTGGAGCGCGTTGCTGCGTACATTCTCGGTGGCCACTCGCACCGCTTCGGGGTCGTTGTCGAGGGCAACCGCGTCGGCCGCACCGAACAGCACCGCCGCCATCGCCAGAATCCCGGTACCGGTACCGACATCGAGCACCCGGGGTTCCGCCAATGTCCCGATCACCTGGCGCAACAGTTCCAGGCACAGTCTGGTTGTTGCATGATGGCCGGTGCCAAACGCCATTCCAGGATCCATGATGATCACCTGTTCGTCATCGCCGGGCCGGTATTCTTCCCAGGTCGGCGCGATCACCAGACCGGGAACGATAGCAAAGGGCCGAAAATGCTCCTGCCAGCTGGTCGCCCAGTCCTGATCGGCAACGATGTCCCGGGTGATTAAGGGCGGCGCCACGCCAAAGATAGCCGCCAGTTCCTCACCGTAGAGGGTCAACCGCCGCTCCGCTTCGCCGCCGTCCACCCCGGTGGCGGAAGATGGCTGCAGGAAGGCGTGCACCTCCGTAACCGGTGCCTCCTCATCCACACCGCACTCCACCGCCGCGCCAAGCACCCCGACCAGGTAATCGCTCAGGGCGTCGACCAACCGGTAGTCGGTCTCAATCGACAATCTGATGATCTCCATATATCCCTCCTTACCTCCATGACTGAGATCTTAACAATGACAAAATCCAACCTCAAAAATTACCACCACGGTCGGCAGGGCTG
Source organism: Desulfofustis glycolicus DSM 9705 (assembly GCF_900130015.1). Classification (GTDB taxonomy): domain Bacteria; phylum Desulfobacterota; class Desulfobulbia; order Desulfobulbales; family Desulfocapsaceae; genus Desulfofustis; species Desulfofustis glycolicus. Next base: position 43,102 of record NZ_FQXS01000013.1, read on the forward strand.
ATCGGATCTCCCGGAGGCTGCATCGTGGAGGCCCGACTGGACGAAGAATCAGGCCCTCCGGCTGCGGACAGGACGGCCGCAGCCGGAGGAAGAGCCGATCAGTCCGTTAGTACAGATTACCACATCCTCCCTATTCGAAGGTCTCAATAGGCACTTGATATCATCGCTGCGTTGATAAGATCAATCAGTCAGCGAAGGGCCGCAGTTAATGGCAGTAGTTTGCGGAGGACAGGTTAAAACCTGTCTCGCCGCAGGTTGAGATTTGTCCCACTGTTGGTTGCAGGCTGTCTTGCCGTTGGTTGAGACAAGGTACTGTATTCCAACAAGGATCGCCACGGTTGTCGGTGGTGAAGGAGACGGAGGATTCCGCTCAGAGCGGCGGCGCAACAGAACTTTTTGCCGTGTGTCCGGTAATTTTTGTTGACAGAGTCGTTGATTCCCAACAGTATTAATCTTTTACAGGAGACCATGGCGGAACATCATTCCCATCACCTGGTTTACGGGACCCTCAACGACTATCTGACCGGCGAGGAACTGGTCGACACGGATGACGAACGCATCCGCCAGGGCCTCAGTAAACTGATGGTCGAGGAGCGCGGCTACCGCAAAGAAGAACTTCAGCCGCGGCTCTCTATCGAAACGCTGTTCACCAGGCATTTTGTCACGTCCGTTATCGACCTGACGGTCCGGCTCGAAGACCGACAGTTCATGATCATCCGCTACGGACCCGGGTCGCTGGTCAGCCGGGAACGCTCCGCGATCGCCGCCGCCCGGGTTCTCAACCCGACGTACCAGATCCCGTTGGCCGTCGTTACCAACGGCCAAGACGCCCTGCTCCTGGATACGGCATCCGGAAAAACCATCGGCGAAGGGCTGGCGGCCATTCCAGATCGTCAAGCGGCCCTGGACATGCTGCCGAGCCTGCTCTTTCTTCCGTTCGTGGATGAAGAGAAACGACAGCGGGAAAAGCGCATTCTCAATGCGTTTGATCTCGAGCGCTGCTGTCTCGGTATTTGACGACAAGCAACAACCGAACTTGAAAGAGAGGACGTTCATGACCACCACAGAACAGTGGACAAAGTCAAGCTGGAAAGCGTTCCCCGCGCTACAGCAACCCAACTGGCCGGACCAGGTCGCCGTCGACAAGGTATTGGCCGAATTATCAACTCTGCCGCCGCTCGTTTTCGCCGGTGAAATCAGATCGCTCAAGGCCCTGCTGGCCAAAGCAGTAAAAGGTGAGGCGTTCCTGCTTCAAGGCGGCGATTGTTCGGAAAATTTTTCGCAGGTCACCGCGCCGAAGATTCGTGAGACCCTGAAAGTACTGCTGCAGATGGCCGTTACCCTGACCTATGCCGGCGGCGTACCGGTCATCAAGGTCGGCCGTATCGCCGGCCAGTTCGCCAAGCCCCGCTCCGCCGATACCGAAACGATCGACGGTTTGACCCTACCGTCCTATCGCGGTGATATGGTCAACAGTCCCGAACCGACGGCGGCGGCACGGCTGCCCAATCCGAAACGGATGCTCAAAGGCTACAATATGGCCGCCGCCACGCTGAATCTGCTGCGCGCCTTTACCCGCGGCGGTTTCGCCGCACTGCACCGGGTCCAGGCCTGGAACCAGGAGTTTGTCGCCCAATCGCCGATGGGCCGGTCTTACGAACGAATGGCGAGTCAGATCGACCGGGCCATCCAGTTTATGGAGACGATCGGTATCTCGATGGATACCCCGCAGATAACCCAGGCCCAACTGTTCACGTCCCACGAGGCCTTGCTGCTCGGCTACGAGGAGGCACTGACTCGGGTCGATTCAACCAGCGGCGGCTGGTACGACTGTTCCGCCCACCTGCTCTGGATCGGTGAACGCACTCGGCAGCTGGACGGCGCCCATGTCGAATTTTTGAGCGGCGTTCTCAACCCGATCGGCGTCAAAGTCGGACCAACGTACGAGTTGGATGACATCAAACGGTTGATCGACAAGCTCAACCCGGACAACGAGCCCGGCCGGTTGACCCTGATCACCCGTTTCGGTCTGAAAAACATCGAACGAGTGCTCCCGCCCCTATTGCGCGAGATGAAACGGGAAGGCCACAACATCGTTTGGAGTTGCGATCCGATGCACGCCAATACCTATACGTCGACTAGTGGCCACAAGACGCGAAACTTCAACGATATCCTGGCCGAGGTTACCTGTTTTTTCGAGACCCACTGGGCGGAAGGTACCATCCCCGGCGGCGTCCACTTCGAACTGACCGGAGATAACGTGACCGAGTGTATCGGCGGTGCACGCGATATTCTCGACGACGATCTCGACCGGAATTACCTGACCACCTGCGATCCTCGGCTCAATGCAGAGCAGAGCCTTGAAGTCGCCTTTCAAATCGCCGAGATGATCCGCAGTTGAATCGACAAAGCGAGCGGGAATGATGACCATGCCCGCTCGCTTAACACTCCTGATTTCATCAAGATTACAATCGTGTAATCTTTCTTGACCACCACTCCGATCCGTTTACTGTTATCTGCAGAAGCTGCCAAGACCGCCCTTTCTGGTCTGGTGCAACATCTTTTCGGTACACGGAGAAAAAACACCATGGAAAACACACGTATCCTTCGCCTGTCAACGACCCCGTTTATTGCCCTGATCTTTCTTCTCGTCGCCTCGCTCATCACTGTTCGCGCGGCCCCTACAGAAGAAGATATCGAAGTGCTCGACCGTTCCGCCAAGGCCTTTGCCCAAGTCGTCAAAGACGTCAAACCGGCGGTCGTCCATATCAAGGTTGAGAGTACCGCCAAACCACCGGCGGAAATGGAAGAGTTTTTCAATCATCCGTTTTTTGAGCGGTTTTTCGGACCGCAATTCCGGTTTCAGGATCCCAATCGACCAAAACGTCGGCAATACGGCGCCGGTTCCGGGTTCATCATCAGCGATGACGGGCACATCCTCACCAACAACCATGTTGTAGAAAACGCTGAAAAAATGACTGTTACTCTGGCCGATAATCGCGAGGTTGAGGCCAAACTGATCGGCACCGACCCTCAATCCGATGTGGCGCTCATCAAAATTGATGTTGACGAAGAGCTGCCGACTCTATCGCTCGGCGATTCCGAAGCCCTCGATGTCGGTGAGTGGGTGATCGCCATCGGTAACCCGTTCGGCCTGAACCAGACCGTCACCGTCGGGGTGGTCAGCGCCAAGGGTCGGAGCAGGGTCGGTATCAATGAATACGAGAACTTCATCCAGACCGATGCCGCAATTAACCCGGGCAATTCCGGTGGCCCGCTGATCAACATTTACGGCGAAGTGGTCGGTATCAATTCTGCACTGTACAGCCGCACCGGCGGCTACATGGGTATCGGTTTCGCGATCCCGATCAACATGGTGAAATCCATCGAAGATCAGCTGCAGAAACACGGTAAGGTGACCAGAGGCTGGCTTGGTGTGGTCATTCAGGACGTCAATGAAGAACTGGCCAAATCATTCGATCTGAAAAAAGCAAAGGGTATCCTCGTCAGCGAGACCCAGCAGGATTCACCTGCCGACAAGGCCGGCATCCAGCAGGGCGATATCCTTACCGGCCTCGACGGTGTTGAACTCAAGGATGTGGCCGATCTGCGCAACCGCATCGCCTTGACCATTCCCGGGACCACCGTAACCCTGCAGGTCGTCAGGGACGGAGAACCACTTGAAATCAAGGTCGAGATCACCGAGCAGCCGGCCGACTTCGGAGTGGCCCGGAGCGGCAGCGACAGTGCGCTTGGCTCGTTCGGTCTGGCCGTGCAGGAACTCACCCCCGAACTGGCAGAACAGCTGGGCTATCAAGACCGTCAGGGAGTCGTCATCAGTGAGGTCGAACCGGGCAGCGTCGCCGAGCAAAGTGGCTTGAAAGCAGGCCAGTTGATCGAAGAAGTAAACAAGGTCAAAATATCAAACATCAGGGAGATGCAGCAGGTGCTGAGTAAATCGTCGCACAGTGATCGCGTGCTGTTGCGCGTCCGCTTCGGTAATTTCAGTCAGTACGTGGTTCTGACCGCTCCGTAACGAACCACTAAAAAGACGGTGCCGCCTCTCTCAGGCGGCACCGTCTCCTTCCGTCTGCCGCTGAGCGGCGATGCGTTTAAAAATTTTCTGGATAACCGGCAGTTTTTCGAAATCGCCGGTCGAAATTTTACGCAGAACCAGGTCACTGGCCGCGACAACCGTGGCGTTTCGCTTTCGTTCCCTGGAAAAATAAGCCATCTCTCCAAAAATATTGCCGGCCCCCAGCGTTACGATAACCCGGTCATTTTCATCGAGAGTCACCACCGAGCCGCTGTTGATATAATAAATACCGTCCGCCTCGTCGTTCATCCTGAAGATCACGTCACCATGCTTGCGCCACTCCAGAGCGAAATAATTCTCCCAGTCGGTGTCGATCACCAGTGCGTTGTAGAATTCTTCATCGATCGCCTTGAGCAGTTCACTGGACAGGTGAAACAACCGTACCCCGAGCTTATCCTGCTTTGAACCAAGCACCTTCATACCCAGTTGCCGGAAATCCTGGGCCGGATACGGGGTATCCCTGATGTATTCCAGGATCCGTTCCGTGGCCATATCCACCGAACCGCAAAGACGGTAGAAGATCTCCTTGGCCCGCTCCAGTCTGCGTTTTACTTCCGGAAAGTCCGGGTCGATGCCGAGCAGCTTGTTGCCGCAAAACAATTCGATCGCCTCGTTTTTCTGAGCAATGAAGTGGTTCAACGCACCAACCTCAACGTCGGCCGGTATATGGTGGAGGCCGGGGCGGTATACGGTCAGAAGGTGGAGTGGGTGGTTGAGGTTCAGCGGGGTAACCCGGCCTATGCAGACCAGCGATGGGTCGTCATCCTGCATCATCGCAATATCCCGATCCATCAGCAAAGGGATATCGAAATAGTCGCAAAGTTCCTCAAGCCGACTGGCGACGGCGAACCCGGCTCCGAATTTCGCCTTTTTCCCGTTTATTTGGGCTTCAACAATATCTCCTTTGAACAAACCGATCCGAGTCTTTGCCACCTCTCCTCTGGTAACGGCATAACCGAGATCGACGGCAGCCGCCAGGGCCCGGCGACCGATAGAAGATACATCGTCATCACCACGCTTGCCAAACAGGATCAGGGCCCCGTCGCCGGCTGACGGCTCGATTTCAACCGGTTCATAGGCATCCCTCCTGATGACCCGCGCTAAGCTCCGGTGGTAGTCAACAACAAAATCACGAACACCATCGGGTGTCATATCGCTGGTCAATCGTGAATAGCCAACCATATCGGTCAGCATGATCACCACTTCCCGCGTTCCCTCGGTCTCCCGGTCGGGCTTCATGGTTTCTCCTGGTCAGGCACAACAGAACTCTTTCAGCGAACCGGTTGGTCGTTCCCCCGCCCCCGTCCATCGCCGTCTGTGGAGCCGAACCGTGTGCACGATCCGGTTCCCTCGTTATTGTATACTTACCGCCATTTCAATGTCAAACGAGATACGCCGTGCCTGTTGCAGAGGCACGGGTCAATCGGGAGGCACGACACCAGATGATAGGAACGACAACACACCGACACCGCTTTTGCAAGCGAGGAGGTGTCGGCGTGTTGTGCAGACCGGTCGGTCGTCTTAATTCTCGGCGGGAAAACAGATGTTCAGTACGTCCTGAAAAGACTGGACAAAGCGGGCAGTCACCCCTTCCCGGATATGGTCCGGCAGCAATTCAAAATCCTCTTTGTTTTCCTCCGGAAGAATCACCTGCTTGAGCTTTGCCCTGGTCGCCGCGATCACCTTTTCCTTGACCCCGCCGATCGGCATGACCATGCCGCTGAGAGTCAACTCGCCGGTCATCGCCGTGTCGGCGACAATCGGTTTGCCGACGGCAAGTGAGTAAAGCGCGCAGGCCATGGTGATACCGGCCGAAGGTCCGTCTTTCGGCGTGGCACCGGCCGGTACATGCAGGTGGATATAGTTCTTCCGGAAAAACTCCATCCGCTCTTCGTTATCGACGAACAGGGACCGGACATAACTATATGCAATTTCAGACGATTCAATCATCACTTGGCCCAATTGCCCGGTCTGCTTAAAACCCGCTGTGCCGGTGGCGACCGAGGCTGCTTCGATATGTAGGGTCGCACCGCCGTTGCTGGTATACGCCAGCCCGGTTACCACGCCGACCCGCGGCTTGCTGAAGATCTTCTCGTCGGAGAAAACCTTGCGGCCGAGCAGGGCCGGAAGATCGGCTATCTTGACCTTTACTGTCTTGTCCGGCTCGGTGACCAAGTCCTTGGCGACCTTGCGGAGGATCTTCTTGATCCGGTTTTCAAGGTTCCGGACCCCGGCTTCACGGGCGTAGCCATCAACGATGGCACTGATTACCGGACGGGAAATGGCCACCTGTTTCTTGTCCAGGCCGTGTAATTTCAATTGTTTCGGCAATAGGTGCCGCCGGGCGATTTCCACTTTTTCCGCCTGGATGTAGCCCGGTAGCCGAATCATCTCCATCCGGTCGATGAGTGGACCGGGGATGGTCTCCATCTGGTTAGCGGTGCAGATGAACAAAACCTTGGAGAGGTCGAAACGGACATCGAGATAATGATCGAGAAAATCCCGGTTCTGTTCCGGATCGAGCACCTCGAGCAAGGCTGAAGCCGGATCCCCGCGGAAGCTTGCACCGATTTTATCGATCTCGTCGAGCATGATCAGCGGATTGGCGGTCTTGCAGGTCTTGATCGCCTGAATAAATTTACCCGGCATGGCGCCGATATAGGTGCGCCGATGACCCTTGATCTCCGCTTCGTCACGCATACCACCCAGGGAGAAGCGATAAAACTGGCGGCCGATGGCCCGGGCGATGGACTGTCCGACCGAGGTCTTGCCGACTCCGGGAGGGCCGACGAGCAAAATGATAGAGCCGGACAGATCACCCTTGACGATGCCCACTGAAATCAATTCGAGAATACGTTCCTTGACCTCCTCCAGACCGTAGTGATCCTGGTTGAGGACCTTTTCCGCCTTGGTGATATCGTAATTATCTTTGGTGTATACCCCCCATGGCAGGATGGTCAGCCAATCCAGATAGGCCCTGGTAACGTTAAATTCGGCGGAAGACGGCTCCAGCAACTTGAGCTTTTCCATCTCCTCGTCGATCCGTTCCTTTGCCTCAGGTGGCGGCTTGAGCTGCTTGAGCCGTTTTTCGAATTTCTCCAGTTCGCTTTCCGTATCATCTTTGGCGATACCCAGCTCTTTTTTGATTTCCCGCAATTGCTGCTTGAGAAAGAACTCCCGTTGCTGCTTCGACAAACGCTCTTCGATCCGCTTGGAAATATCCGCCTTCAGTTTGGAAATCTCGATTTCCTTTTTGAGCAGGATCAAGACTCGTTCCAGTCGCTGGCGAACCGGTGCCGTTTCCAGGATGGTCTGCAATTCCGGACCGGAAGAGGTGGTCATTGAGGCGGCAAAATCGGCCAAGGCACTCGGGTCGCTGACATTGATTCGTTCAAGCAGCAAGCCGAGCCCCTCTTTGAACAGCGGGTTAAGTGTCACCAATTCCTTGATGCAATCGATGATCGCCACTGAATACGCCTTCAACTCCTCGCTTGACTCCTGTCGATCTTCATGCAAGTATTGGACACGCGCCTTGAAAACCGGCTTTTCCCTGATCAGTTCCTTGACCAGGAATCGCTCCTGGGCTTGGGCCACCAGTTGTAACGGCTGGTCCGGTGTCTTCGCGGAAATCTGCACGACTTTTGCCACCACACCAACCGAATGGAAATCCTCGATTGATTGCGGAGATTGGACCATACCACCGGTTTCCGTCGGTTGAACGAGCAACAGACCGAGATAGATCGGCACGCCTTTTTCGTGTGCCTCGTGGATCGATTCTTGAAGTCGTTGATCTTCAACGACGATGGGTCCCATCATCTTGGGAAACATTGGTCGATCGAAGAGCGGAATGATCAATAGCATTTCCGGCAGCACATCGCGCGCCGGAACCAGAGATGTATTATTGGCCTTTTGATCCTCGGAATCCTGATCGATATCAATGTCTTCGTCCGGTTTCAAAATAGTCGGTTTTTCTGCCATCTTGTCGCTTTCTCCTGATAAAGTTCAACACCGAGTATGACCCCGGTCGGTATCGGTATTCTCTTTCCCGTCGCGCCGCTGCCGTCGCCTGCCTGAGGGCAGCTCTTCTTGCTTGCTCAATTGGCGATAGAAAGCAGAACAATCACGGCCAGCACGGCCAGGAAAAACAGCCCCACCCGGTAGTAAACGGTATGATCCTCCGCATTGTGCTCGGTGTGGTGATCATTATGGTTTATCATTTGTCCCCTCTCCCGCGTCGGCCTCAGCTTGTTTAGGTTCGCCCTCTGTAGAATGAGGCGGTGGTGGCGGTGGTGGCTTGGAAACGGATTGTTCCGAGGGGCCATCGATCATGACCACCCGCTCCTGGTAGGCACCGACCAGGATAAACGTGGCCAGCGGCTGGGTGATCAAAAAGGCAAAGGGCAACGAACCACCGAGCGAAACAATAGCCACGTAGATAATGGTCACGACGATGTGATCGTTGACCGGCGCGGTCGTGGCGATATCCCAGGATCGTTTCAGAGCGTCGATCATGCCATAGCCCTTGTCGGTCATCAGCGGCAGCATGTAGAAGGCTGCAAAGGCGATAAAGGCCGCAACAACAAAACCGGGCAACACCAGTAGCGAAAAGCCGATAAAGATCAGAATCGCGGCGCAGGCAAAGAAAAACAGCAGCGGTAAAAAGAGCCGCATCTGGGAAAAGAGATCGCCGATCTCCGGCGGTCGCCCCTCCCGAACGGCGCGCAGCAGTGACTGAACGTAGCCGGCGGTGGTTACCGGCGCCAAGATACCGAGACTGATGATGATCAATACCATCTGAACAAAGGTGACCAACAGAACCGGCCCGATGAAGCTAACCGTCTGCTGCCAGGCCGAAACAACCAGTTTCTTGAAATCCATGCTCCCCGTCTCCTCTTCTAAAATTCACTTCCCATCAAACAATACGGTAAGAAATTCTTGGATCGTTGCAACCCCGATCGGCTCGAGGGTGGAACGATTCCTGATGCGCTCGACATTGGTCCGCGGCATCAGGAACCGCGAAAAACCGATTCTCTCGGCCTCCCGGACCCGCTGCTCCATGTTGCCGACAGCCCTGATCTCCCCGGCCAAGCCGACTTCTCCGCAGACCACTGTATCGGCGGCAACCGGCTTATCGAGGAGACTCGAGGCAAGCGCCCCGATGACACCCAGGTCAAGAGCCGGCTCATCGATACGGATTCCGCCGGCGATATTGAGAAATATATCGTGCCCATAGAAATCCATCCCGGCCTTCTTTTCCAGTACCGCGCAGAGCAGCGCCAGACGCTGGGGATCTGCACCGGCGGCGGTTCTCCTGGCCGTTCCCAGGTTGGTCGGACTCACCAGGGCCTGCACTTCGACAAGAATCGGGCGGGTTCCCTCCAAGCTGGCCAGCACCACCGAACCGGCAACATCGAGGGGCCGTTCGGCAAGAAACAGCTCGGACGGGTTGGCCACCGGCACCAACCCTTCTTCCTTCATTTCAAAGACACCGATTTCGTTGGTCGAGCCAAATCGGTTTTTCACTGTCCGTAAAATTCTGAAGGCATGGCTCCGTTCACCCTCGAAATAGAGTACCGTATCCACCATGTGCTCCAGGATACGTGGCCCCGCCAAGACCCCCTCCTTGGTCACGTGGCCGACCAGGATAACCGGAATATTCTCGGTTTTCGCCAGTTCGAGAAGTACTGCAGCCGATTCACGGACCTGCGTGACCGAACCGGGGGCCGACGGATAATCGGCACAACTCAGGGTCTGAATAGAATCAACGGCCAACAACGACGGTCTGACCTCTCTCGTCATCGCACTGATCTGTTCAACCGAATTTTCGGTGGCAAGCAAGTGGTTGTCATGCAGGGCCGATAGTCGCCGCGCCCGCAATTTGATTTGATGAGCCGACTCTTCGCCGGAGACGTAGAGTACCGTATGTCCCTGAACCGCCAGCGCCGAGAGGATCTGCAGCAGCAGCGTCGACTTGCCGATCCCCGGGTCACCGCCGATCAGTACCACGGAGCCGGGAACAATGCCGCCACCGAGCACCCGATCCATCTCGTTGATGCCGATTATTACCCGCTCACTGTCCTGATCCGGCGCCGCCGTCAAAGGCAGCGGCGCAGCCGGCGAGGAGGTTCGGCGAAGTTTCGCTGCGGCAGCCGGTCGGCGGTGTTCGATGAGACTTTCCCACTGCCCGCATGCCGGGCAGCGGCCAAACCAGCGACCACTTTCATGGCCGCACTCACGACAGGTGAACACTGTTTTTTCCTGTTTTTTTCGAGTCGCCATCACGTTGTCCTGTAGCGAGAGCCATTTGCAAAACAATCTTTTCGCCCAAACTCTGCGTTATGCTCAAAATTTTATCCTCGGAATATCATGTATATGCCTGCGGTAAAATTTTTCGCATGCCTTGATTTTGAACGAAAATCTAAGTTTTGCAAAAGGCTCGCGAGATTTCTTTTTTTGGAGCTTTACTGGAAGGAGTCAGTGCCTATCGTTTGCAACTGTACCAAGAGCAGGATTGCTTGTTAAGGATTATTTCTCGTAAAAACGCACCTTTTCGACTGGTTAACAGATATGTCGCAAGCCCAGTTCAAGACGTCGAAGTGGATTTCCCTGGGGAGCTCACTCTCCTTTCTGCTACGCAGCACTAGCCTGATCGGCTGGTCGCTTGGTCTGACATTGGCTACCGTACTGCTGACCTGGCTCGGCTTTCTCATGACCACCGACCTGATCGATTCTCTGACCGGTTCGTTTCTTACCGCCGAACCGGTCCGCGAAGGCTGGCTTGGCTGGCTGAAGTACAGCGGCTGGTGGCTCGCCACTGCATTATTTCTCTTCGTTTCCCGGGTTATCTCGTTTTTCGTGGCGTTCCTGCTCGCCTATACCCTTACCTCTCCGTTTTACTCTTTTCTCAGCGCTGCTGCGGAAAAACGCTATCTCGGCGACGCCTTTGAAGACGACGGCGGGTTGAGTATCGCCGGCATCTGCCGCGATCTACTAGAAGGGATGAAGATTGCCGGGTTCGGCATTGTCCTGACCATTGTCGCGCTACTGATCAGCTTTATCCCGCTGTTTGGTCAGTTGGCCGTGGTCTTTCTCTATACTTGTTACGCTACCCTGATGTTCATCGATTATCCCTCTTCACGGAAGCGATGGCATCTGAGCCGCAAGCTTTCCTGGCTGCGCAACAACCTTGCCGCCAGCCTCCGGCTCGGGATCCTGCCGGCACTGATCGGCATGATCCCGGTTGCCAACGTGTTGCTCATGGCCCTGCTCTTTCCCTTGCTGACCGTGCATGCCACACTCAACTTCTGTCGAATCGAACGGAGCGGTGTTACGCCCGGACACGATGGGCCGGCTGCCGCTAAACCAACTCCCGCATAACGACGTTGGCCAGTTTACGGCCACGGGTGGTCAGCCGCCAGCGCACCCCGTCACGATACAGCAGTCCGTCGGCGGAGAGGGTGTCGAGCTCAGCTCCGTAGATATCTTGCAGTCGACAACCGAAGCGTTGATCAAGACGATCGTCCGAAATTCCTTCATTAAGCCGTAATCCCATTATTACCGTTTCCCGAAAGGAGGCCTGCCGATCCAAGCGTTCCCGTGAGAAAACAGGCGACGTGCCGGCCTCGATGAGTTCGCAATAACTGCGCGGGTCAGCTATTCGGCCGCATCGCTCGCCGTTCAGGTAACTCACCGCCGCCGCTCCGCAGCCGAGGTACTCCTCGTTGCGCCAATACACCAGATTGTGACGACAACCACAGCCCGGCTGCCGAAAGTTTGATACTTCATACTGTTCGAACCCGGCCAGCGTACAAAGTTCCATGGTGATGTCATCCATGGCCAGGATCTGATCCTCATCCGGCAGATGCAGTTCACCTCGACGATGCAGGCGGAAGAAGGGCGTTTTGTCATCGATGCTCAACTGATAAATCGACAGATGCTCCGGCGAGCACTCGATGGCCCGAGACAGCGAATCGCGCCAGCTTGCCGTTGTTTGCCCCGGCAAGCCATACATCATATCCAGGCTAATCGTGTCGATACCCGATCGACGAGCGACCTGAACGGCACGCTCAGCCTGGTGAGCATCATGGACACGTCCGAGCAGCGCCAATTCCTCTGTGTTGAACGACTGGACACCAATGGAAAGCCGGTTGACGCCGTATCGGCGCAATTCATCGAGGTCACGCTCGACAAGCGATTCCGGATTGCTCTCAAGGGTTATTTCGGCATCATCAGCAAAGCCGAACACATCAGCACAGGCAGTGAGAATCTGGTGGAGCAGTAAATCATCCAGGACAGTCGGAGTTCCGCCGCCGATAAAGAGCGTGCTGAGGGTGCGCCGCAATGCCGCCGGCGTCATTTCGATCTCCCGCATCAAGGCGCGACAATATCGTGCATGCAAATGATCATAGCCGGCTATCGAAGCAAACGAGCAATAGTGACACTTGCTGGAGCAAAAAGGGATGTGCAGGTAGAGGCTCGTCACAGAAACTTACTGCTCTCGTGAGACTGACAGACCGAAGTACACCAGCCACCGATCTCGGCCATAATCCCTTCATCGGCAAAACTGAAGCAACCATCGCCGATAATGAGGTGGTCGAGTAGCCTGATGTGCATCAACGAGCAGAGCAAACAGAGCGTCCTGGTAAGCGTTCGATCCTGGGCGGAAGGGGAAACGGAGCCGGATGGATGATTATGAGCGACCACCAACGCAGCGGCATTGTGTGCCAGGGCCCGTCGCACGATTTCACGGGGATAAACGGTGTTGACGTTTACCGTCCCTTCGGCAACCACCTCGGAATCGATGATCGCCAGCGAAGAATCGAGATAGAGGACGGTGAAGACTTCCCGCTGCAACCCGCGCATCGAGTGCAGGAGGTAATTGGTTACGTCTTGTGATGAGGTAATATATGACTTGTTGCGTAACCGGGACTGCAGATAACGATCAGCGGCGGCCTTTATAAACGACAGGGCAAAACTGTTCTTCGGCCCGACTCCCTCAACGTCCCGCAACTCTCCGATTTCGGCGTCAAGAACCGCCGCAAAGCTACCGAACCGTTTCAACAGGGCCCGCGACTGCACTTTGCAATCTTTCCGCGGCGTACCAAAAGAAAGCAGCAACTCCAACACTTCCGCATCGGCCAACGCAGGCAAGCCATGCTCAAGGAAGCGATCACGGAGTCTGGCGCGATGTCCCGCCCCTCTGGTTTGCCAGTGCTCGTGATCCATTGTTCTAGCCGGCCAACTCCTTGGTAAGCAGATCGTTAACGAGTTTCGGGTTGGCCTTTCCTTTGGTTTGTTGCATAACCTGACCGACAAAATATCCCAGTAATTTTTGTTTGCCGCCACGAAACTCGGCCACCTGTTGCGGGTTATCCTGGATAATCGAACGAATCACGAGCCGTAATTCGTCTTCGTCGGAAACCTGGAGTAGATTCTTTTCCTTGACGATCGTTGCGGCATCGGTGCCGTTGACAAGCATCTCGCTCAGTATCGTTTTGGCGATTTTGCCGCTGATTGCCCCGCTCTCGATCAGATCAAGCAGCTCCGCAAGCATTTCAGGGGTGACCTGGCAGTCCGCAATATCGCCTCCCTTGACCTCCTTGAGCAGCTCGGTCAAGACCCAATTGGCTACCTTTTTAGCATCCCGGAACCGCTGGACTACCGCCTCGAAATAGTCCGCCCGTTCACGGGACTCGGTGAGCAGGAGGGCATCATAATCGGATAGGCCGTAAACCTCGATAAAGCGCCGTCGGCGATCGTCGGGAAGCTCCGGCAGGGTCACCCTTATCTGCTCAATCCACTGCTCGGTAAGGGTAACCGGAACAAGATCCGGACACGGGAAATAGCGATAGTCGTGTGCGTCTTCCTTGCCGCGCATGGATTCCGTTTTTCCGGTATCAGGATTCCACAGCAGGGTTTGCTGAACTACCGGCTCACTTTCCAGCAGGAGGTCTCGTTGCCGACGCTGCTCATATTCCAGGGCCGCCTGAACGTTGCGAAATGAATTCATGTTCTTCAGCTCCGTCCGCGTGCCCAATTCCTGTTGACCGACCGGTCTGAGCGAGATATTTGCATCGCAACGAAAACTCCCTTCCTGCATATTTCCGTCGCAGACATCCAGGTAGCGCAGGATTGCATGGATCTTTTTCAAGTACGCAGCTGCTTCCTGGGGGGAGCGGATATCCGGTTCAGAGACGATTTCCAGTAAGGGGGTGCCGGTACGATTCAAATCGACGAAGGAATGAGGATCCCGTTCATCATGTATCAGCTTGCCGGCATCCTCCTCCATATGAATTCGGGTAATTCCGATGCGTCGACTGATACCCTGCGTTTCTATATCGATAAAACCGTGCTCAATGATCGGCTTGTCAAATTGCGAAGTCTGGTATCCTTTCGGCAGGTCCGGATAAAAATAGTTCTTCCGGGCAAACTGGCTGGTGGCACGAATCTGGGCATTGGTTGCCAGGCCAACTTTGATCGCGCAATCCACAACCTTTTTGTTCAACACCGGCAGTACCCCCGGTAAACCGAGGCATACGGGACACGTATGCGTGTTCGGCGGTGAACCGAACGCGGTTGAACAACCACAGAATATTTTCGACTCGGTTTTTACTTGAGCATGAATCTCAAGACCGATAACCGTTTCAAAATCCATACGATCCTTCCTACTGTGTTAAGGGAGCTAGAAAAATTCGGAATTTCGTTCAAGATTGAGGCGCGCAAGAAAATTTTACCGCAGGTATATGCTTGATATTCAGAAGATAAAATTTGATTGCGCAACGATGAGCTTGGATGAAATGATAATTTTTCAAGGTTCCCGTAAATATGTGACCGGCCCACGCCACTCGTCTAGTCAGGGGAAACAAACCGTGTCGGGTGAGCCGTTAACACGCACCGACTCTTACATTTTTGCGTCTGCTTTCTCAACCCAGTGCCTGATCTGGCTGAGTTCGGTTGGCCATTCGCTCCCGGCTCGGACCTCAAGATAGAGGCGAAACAAGTCATCGATGATGCGGACCAACTCCTCAAAGAGAAAGATCTTCTCCAGGATCATTCCCTCCGTCTCCTCGGGAGGTGCTGTCTGATCAGCCGAAGAGGCGGCAGTTTTCGGTGGTCGAACGCTTCGATACTCGAAAAGAGACGCGCCAAGTGTTACATTCCACTCGTATTCTCCCTTAACGATATGAATTCGCGCCTGTTCGAGCTTTTTGCCGGTTCTGAGCCCGGTTCGCGCTTCTCTCAGCTCTGTCTGGAGTCCGCTGCAGACCAAGCGTTCACTATATTCGGCTTCCCCGATTTCAAGAAGCATGTGTTTTTCAAAGACGACGGCGATATCGCCAACTCCCGGTATTTCAACAGATCCGCCCCGCTCTTCGCTCTTCCACCAGAGCCAGGTCAGAAATTCTTGCCCGAAAAATCTTTTTTCTGTTATTAAATCGACAAGATCCATGGATGAATCACCTCTCTCCCGGCAAACGCTTAGCCCTTCAGTAGCACGGCCGTGGGCGGCATACGCCTCTGGAATGGTATGTTTGGCAAACCAACGATTGATCGTGACGGCTGATCAGATAAAAAGTTGCGGACTCATCGACTCCAAAGGAACAGGTGACTCCGAAACGAGTAACTTTTCAGCAGTATTATAGGGTATTTGCTGAACGAGCAGCAAGCCGAAACAATCCTTGAAATAATCTTCAAGTACCGTGTGGGCCTTTTTGTTAGTTGTAAAAAAAAGCAGGCTGTTATCGGAAAGGTTCCAGCAAAGATCATAAACCGTCGGTACCGGTATTGCCTTAGCCGTCAACTCCGCTCTGACCCGCTCTTTAATTTCAATCCGTGCCGCCCTACCCAGTTTAGGGATCTGCCGCTGTCTCCGAACACGCTCTTCTTCCTTGGCGATAAACTTTTTTAGCACGGCCGGTGAGACCTTTCTTTCATCTGTGCGCAGCGAAAGGACAATGTAATCCCCGTTACGAAACGAAGCATACTCAAAGGCCGCATCGAACATATTGAGTACCGAAACCCAGCCGACTGAATACTCATCGGTCGTCTCGTCGATATCGCGAAAAGCATAGGCCGAAATTCGCCTGGCTATGAATTCCAAAGGGTTTTCGGGCAAATCACCCGTAACGGCAAACCGTACAAAACTTGCCGAACCACTCATTAAGCCCATGAAGGCACCTTCCCAAAAAAAGAATCGGACGGATCAGCGAACAACCGCTGCCAGCAATTGCGAAACAGAAGGATTGATTTATATCATTGTCTGGCCATTGTCACAAGTCGTGAACAAAACTCGATCGCGCTGAATTATCTTTTTTCACTCAAGATTGGCCGGGTGAACCTGCGCCGGAATGCCCGTGCGAACGAGCTTGCGGACATTTTTCCTTGACACGGGTACGTCTCTTTAGTAAATAACAGTGCCTCACAGGGTCGTTAACTCAGTCGGTAGAGTATCTGCCTTTTAAGCAGAGAGTCGTTGGTTCGAGTCCAACACGACCCACCAGAAAATGACGGTCCCCATCGTCTAGTCAGGTCCAGGACACCGGCCTTTCACGCCGGCAACACCGGTTCAAATCCGGTTGGGGACGCCACTGATACGCCGCATCAGGACAAATTCTGATGCGGCTTTTTTTCGCCCCCCTATTCATTACCGTACTTCGCTATCAGTTGGCGCTAAAATGAACGGCAATTTTTTTACCGAAAATTCCCACGGCTTTCCATCATGACGACGTTTCAACACCGTCCAATGCAGGAAATCGTTCGATTTATCCGGGTAATCGAGACAGAAGTGCAACCCGCGCGACTCCTTGCGCAGTCGCGCTGATTCGACGATCAACAGGGAGACATGACCAATATTTCTCAATTCAATCATGTTTTTCGAAACATGGTGGGAGCGATAATGATCTTCAATCTCTGCAACTACCTCGACTAACCGTTGCTTTGCCAAAGCTAACCGCTTTTCGCTCCTGACGATTCCCACATAATTCCACATGATTCGGCGAATAATATCCCAGTTGTGGCTAATTATGACCTCCTCATCGAGTTCCTCACTTCCCCCCGAGTGCCATTGAGGCACTGAAGTTTCCCAGACTCGGTTGTCGCTCTCCCTCTTCTCTAAACAAAAGGAGGCGGCCCTCTCGGCATATGCTACGGCCTCCAGAAGTGAATTGGAGGCAAGCCGATTCGCGCCATGCAACCCGGTGCATGAAACCTCGCCAAGAGCCAACAAAGAACCTATCGAAGAAAGACCTTTATGGTTTACCAACACTCCGCCGCAGAGGTAGTGGGCAGCCGGCACTACCGGCAAAAGATCGTTCGTTATATCGATGCCATAACTTAAGCACCGTTCATAGATTGTCGGAAATCTTTGTTTTATGAAACTGGGCTCCATGTGCCGCAGGTCGAGAAAGACACAATCAGCACCGCTCTCCTTCATTTCTCGATCTATCGATCGTGCGACAATATCACGAGTGGCAAGCTCACCTCTTTTATCATATTTATCCATAAACGTACGCCCTTGACTGTCCAGGAGACGAGCCCCCTCACCGCGGACCGCCTCGGAAATCAGGAAATTCTTTGCTTTCGGATGAAACAGACAGGTCGGATGGAATTGTACAAATTCCATATTAGCAATATCGGCTCCAGCCCGATAAGCCAGGGCAACTCCATCTCCGGTGGCAATGTCAGGGTTGCTCGTATATAAATACACTTTGCCTGCACCACCGGTACACAAAATGGTATACCGCGACGTATAAGGTGCAACCCTGTCGTCGGGCCCAATCACATAGGCACCAAAACAACGTCGATTTTCCCCTTCGCCACTGACCAAAAGGTCAACAGCCGTGTGATTCTCTTGTAATATTATGTTGTTATGCTGTTTTGCCTGGTATAGCAAGGCTGTTTCTATTTCTTTTCCTGTGAGATCATATGCATGAGCCACCCGCCTATGACTATGACCTCCTTCCTTTCCCAAGCTCAACCGGTCACTTCCCTGTTCAGTGACGAACCGGACACCATATCCAATTAAATCAGCTATCCGTTCACGCCCGACAGAGACAACCTGGCTCACAACATCGTAATCACACAAACCATCTCCAGATAGAAGAGTATCTGCTATGTGATTCTCGCAACTGTCACTGTCGTCGAGAACCGCAGCGATTCCCCCTTGAGCGAGATTTGTCGCCGTATCACTTTCCGCCTTTTTCGTTATAACGATAACCTTCCCGTGATCCGCAACACGTAAAGCGTAGGACAACCCGGCAATCCCGCTACCCACGACCAAAAAATCACAATCCACCTCAACACCTCACTTAATAATGTTTCACGTGAAACATCCTTCCTTAATACAGGGCGTCCACGTAGGCCAACAACAGTAGCACCATGAATCTGCTGAAACAACCCATACCGTATTTGCGGAGAAAACGCCATCACCATGCAAAAGAATATTCGAGATTGCCCCGCTGTGGGGGATTATATACCCGTGACCATTACAGAGAACAATAATGAAATATGAAAAAAGACATCGTACTTGAGGGGACTGGTCTTGCTTACTTGGATACCATGTTGCACCGTGCTCGAGTTGACAGCGAGGCCGGGAGACAGCTTGTAATAAGTTCGCGTTGATTGAGATTCTGCCGACCAGACAAGAGCACGATGCTCAACCGCCGAACGTAAGGATGGTCTTTCCTTGAGGGTAGTATAACGTTGTCGTTGTCTGCTTTACCTTTCAATTGGATAGCTTTTGTATGAAAAGCGATCTGTCGGCCTGGTTGCTGTCAGGCAGACTATGCCTCGCGAAGGTCCGTAGACAGGCCTGATATTAATCAGTCCCTTAGATCCGCGGACAGGACGGCTTCAGAGGTAGGCGGCCAGTCAATCAGTCTGTAGCGTAAGCGGTTACGGCAAGACGGGACAGTTCTTTTCCTAAGACACCGATTTCCATCTTCGCTGTGCCGATCCCGTAATGGGCCTAAAAGTAACTCTATCCGGCCGATTTCCTAACTGGAAGTATCGTGCCGCGAAAATTGGTAGATACTGTGGTCATTACCCAAACAGGGGAAATCTCTGTCAAGTGCCTGGCGTTTTTGGTTTGACGAAGTTTCAATTCTCTATGGTCGAGAAAATTGATACATTCCATTTTCTTAACATTCATGCCACAACAAATAGCATCTTGCTCGGCACAACCGTGTCATTCTTACCATCGAGACAGAGCAAATACCGACTCCTTGATAATGTCGCGGTATTTTCTTGGTAAATGTGACCGATATCATAAACATAGTTATGGATGCTTTGGGATGGATGGATTACAAATCACTTCTTCCAGACCGGCTGGTTCTGCCTGAGGCTAATCTCTAGATGTCTGAAATACGTTGAAGGTTCGCCCGCAGATTCGACCGAGACATTGATTTTCATCGTTCGTTGAGCCCCTCTTTCATGTTTTTATCAAAAAACGGTTTGATAAATGGTTCTCGTATTGAAAAAACGCCGCTACTAGAAAAATCTCGGCACAATTCAACGGAATTCAAAAAATCGGCCAAAAAGGTCTTGAGTGGTAGGCCAATCCCGTTTATAACGAAACGACCTAAAGGGAGGTGATCCGTGCCGATCCAAAACGTTCCGACAATTATCGCTGTGGCTAACCAGAAGGGCGGCGTTGGAAAAACAACGACAGCAGTCAACCTTTCCTGCGCACTTGCCTTACTCGGGAAAGCCGTCCTAATAATTGACTCCGACCCTCAGGGCAACGCGTCCAGCGGTGTCGGTATCAGACCGGGCAAAACGGAGCGTCATCTTTACCAGACCCTCTGTGGTGAAACACCTGCAGACGAGGTCATTAGGGATACAGAGGTAACCAATCTTTCTATTATCCCGGCAACTATTGACCTTGTGGCCGCTGAGCTCGAGCTTATCAATGAGAACCTCC
The DNA here is from genome assembly GCF_900130015.1 of Desulfofustis glycolicus DSM 9705. Classification (GTDB taxonomy): domain Bacteria; phylum Desulfobacterota; class Desulfobulbia; order Desulfobulbales; family Desulfocapsaceae; genus Desulfofustis; species Desulfofustis glycolicus. The sequence goes on from NZ_FQXS01000013.1 coordinate 63,117, forward strand.
GGGAGCGATTTCTTAAGAACACCATTCAGTCACTAACGGGTTCCTTCGATTTTATCTTTATTGATTGCCCTCCTTCACTTGGTTTGCTCACCGTCAATGCCTTGACGGCCGCGCATGCCGTGTTGATTCCTATGCAATGTGAATATTTTGCAATGGAAGGACTGGCTCAATTGATAAACACGATCAGGTCGGTAAAAAAATCATATAATCCCGATCTGTTCATTGCCGGTTTGTTGCTCACCATGTTTGATACACGCAACAAGCTCTCTCACCAGGTTTCCTCTGAAATATCGCATCATTTCGGTGATCAGGTTTTCAATACGATCATTCCGAGGAATGTCAGGCTCAGTGAATGTCCGAGCCACGGCCAAACGATCATGCAGTACGATCAAAAATCCACGGGAGCAGCAGCTTATACCGCCCTTGCCAATGAATTTCTACACAGACAGAGGTAATTTTCGTCGTGGCTAAAACAACCGGACTTGGACAAGGGGTAAGTGCACTCTTTGGAGACAGCCCCGACGATGAACGATTTTTTGAATGTGATATCGAACTAATTGTTCCGAATAAGCATCAGCCTCGTTTCGTCTTTGACGAAGCAGGACTTGAGGAGCTTGCCGACTCGATCATAGAAAAGGGGATTATACAACCTCTCATTGTTTCAAAGGTCTCTGCTAACAGGTATACGTTGATCGCCGGTGAGCGAAGACTCCGTGCTTCGAAAATCGCCGGTCTTAAGACCGTACCCGTTGTTGTTCAAAATATTGGGGATGAAGATGCCTTTCTTGAATTAGCTCTCATCGAAAATATTCAGAGAACAGACTTGAACCCCCTTGAAGAGGCAGAAGCATACAAGAAGCTTATCGACCGCTTTGGTTACACCCAGGAACAAACCGCTCAAAAGGTCGGAAAAAAACGCTCGACAATCACTAATTCGCTTCGCCTCCTGTTACTTCCCGATTACATCCGCGACGATGTCGTTTCCGGTTTTTTAAGCGAGGGACATGCTCGCTCGCTGTTGCGAATCGTCGACAATCCAGCAGCCCTCAAAGAAATTCGAGACCAGATTGTCGCAAAACATTTATCTGTCCGACAGGTCGAAAGCCTCATACGAAAGTATAAGAAGCCGAAACAAACCGAGAATGTTGCAGCTCAACAGGACATTGTTGAACAGGAAATTTCTGATAGTTATTGTAAGGCGTTGGCTACACAAATAACTAATAAACTGAACTCTCGGGTCGTTATTAACCGTAACGGAAACCGAGGAAAGATTGAAATCGAATATTACTCTCTGGATGACCTGGAACGTCTGGTGAGTGTTCTCACCTCGGACTCCTGATGAATTTTCTACCCTCTGTCGTACCTCATTATCTCTTTCACTATTTTGCTATGCTGAATCGCTCTTTCTCTCTCTCTTTTTTTATTGTCTTCCTTTTCATACTTCTCCCGGTACGTGCCAGTGCTGAAATGGTCAGCGTTTCCGGGGATGATGTCAACCTGCGAGGTGGTCCCGGAACTACGTATTCCGTTAAATGGCGATACGGCTCCGGTTTTCCCTTGCGAGTAATCGATAAAAAAGGAGAGTGGCTCAAAGTAGAGGACTTTGAGAATGATACCGGCTGGTTACACAGGTCACTGATTAAAAATACAGGTTTTATGATTGTTAAGGCCAACAAGGATTCAGACAAGCGAATCAACATTAGGAGTGGCCCGGGGACACAGTATAAAATTGTTGGCATGGCCCATTACGGCGTTGTTTTCAAAACGATCAAACAACAACAGGGATGGGCTCACGTACGCCATGAAAGCGGCCTGGAAGGGTGGATCAAACGCACCCTACTCTGGGGCTTCTAACTGCCGGTATTCATATTTTGGGGGATGGTGCGCTGCTAACCGTCTTTATTAGCGGCCAACATGCCTTTCAGGAAGATTTGGCGGAGAGAGAGGGATTCGAACCCTCGGTGGAGTTTAACCCCCACACTCGCTTAGCAGGCGAGCACCATCGGCCAGCTCGGTCATCTCTCCGTTCATCTATGGCGGAGGGAGTAGGATTCGAACCCACGGTACTTTCGTACAACGGTTTTCAAGACCGCCGCCTTAAACCACTCGGCCATCCCTCCGAAGGATTTTCCTTGTACCATCTCGAAATATTTCTGTCAATATTATGTCATTGCCAGACGGAGCGAAAAGCGATATGGTACATTTTTGTAACACCAACCGTGTTGTTTCAAACAATCTTGCTGTTATTTCCCTGTTATTATCATGGATGAAGTCCGATTTTCCGACAGTCATTTACAAGACTTGACCTGTCTGTGTGAGATAACCAAAGAACTTGCGTCTTCTTTTGTACTCAACGAATGCCTTGCAAAGGCCATGTCGTATCTCACAGACATGAAGTCGATGGAGAACGGCACGGTAACCATCGTCAACCCGATAACAGGAAAACTTGAAATCGAAGTTGCTCACGGCATCACGGACGAAGCAAAAAAACGAGGAAAGTACCGGATAGGTGAAGGTATCACAGGTCGAGTCGTCGCCTCCGGAGAGCCGATCATCGTGCCCCACATCTCTGAGGAACCCCTCTTTTTGAACCGAACACGCTCGCGGGGAGAGAAGGTAGACCCGAACCGCTCATTTTTGTGTGTCCCTATCAAAGACGGTAAACAGGTCATCGGTGCACTGAGTGTAGATCGCATCTACGAGAATGGTTTTGGCGATCAAGCAACCAAAGATCTTCAATTCCTTACCGTTTTATCCAGCATTATCGCTCAAACCGTTCGCCGGATTCAGATCGTCAATGAGGAAAAAGAGAGGCTGCGAACTGAAAATCTTAAACTAAAACGAGAACTGTCAGAAAAAAATAGGATAAATGACATCATCGGTAATTCGAGTCGAATGCAGGATGTATTCGAAATGGTACATCGAGTTGTCGATTCAAACGCCACAGTCCTGCTTCGCGGTGAGTCGGGCACCGGCAAAACCCTCGTTGCAAAAGCTTTGCACTACAACGGGAAAAGAAAGGATCGTCCGTTTGTCTCTGTTAATTGTTCCGCGCTACCGGAAACGTTGCTGGAAAGCGAGTTGTTCGGTCATGAAAAAGGTGCGTTTACCGGGGCTCACGAACGAAAAATTGGTCGCTTCGAACATGCGGAGGGCGGAACACTCTTTCTCGATGAGATCGGTGAAATCAGCCATTCTGTGCAAATAAAATTACTTGGTGTCGTACAGGAACGATGTTTTCAACGTCTTGGTTCAACAAAGTCTGTCACCTGCGACGTTCGTCTTGTTGCGGCGACGAATCGAGACCTTGAAAAGGCGGTATCCAGCGGCGCTTTTCGCGAAGATCTCTATTATCGTCTCAACGTGTTTCCGATCTATTTGCCGCCATTGCGCAAGCGAAGAACCGATATTCTTCTCCTTGCAGAATTTTTTCTTGAAAAATTTGCCCGGGAAAACGACAAATCTATTAAACGGATTTCTACCTCCGCCATAGACCTTTTGATCCAGTACCATTGGCCAGGCAATGTCAGGGAGTTGCAAAACTGCATAGAACGAGCGGTGCTCATCTGCGACGAAGATGCCATCAAAGGTATACACCTTCCGCCAACCCTGCAGGTATCAGAACCGAATAAAAACGGTAAGCCTCTGTCATTTGCCACCGCTGTGGAAAACTTCGAGAAAGAATTGATAATTGACGCCCTCAAGAAAAATAATGGTAATCAAACGAAAACGGCTAAATACCTCGATACGAGTCTTCGCATAATAAACTATAAGATTCATCAATATGATATCGATGCCAAGAAGTATAAGTTATAATGTGATGTTATTCTCAAAATATCGTGCAAATTCTTGGGTAAAACTATTCTGTTGCTGCTCGATCTTTTATGAAATTTGTAGTTTTTCTAGTACGCTAAAAATCACGATGAGTTATATCATCCCTTTGCTTTCATGTTTATGGCAAGTATCGATTTCATTGCAGAGGTTTCCTCGGTTCTTTTGGCATCGAATATTCTGCCATTTCTGCCATCGATTTGTAGGGCAGACCGCTCCGTGTATCGCTCCATCTCGGTGATCGGCAATGACCCTCTTTCTCCATGTCTGTTGTGCTCCTTGCCTTCTCTATCCCGCCAGAGTACTCGCCGATAGGCAGATACCGTTTACTTGCTATTTTTTTAACCCGAATATTCACCCGTTCAAAGAGTTTAAAAAGAGGCTCGATACCTTTGTTTCTCTTGCTGAAAGTCGTTGTTACCCGTATGTGCTTGAACGTGATTACGGTCTGAGATCGTTTCTACGGGCAGTCGTCTTTCAAGAACAGAGACGCTGCACCATCTGCTACCACACCCGCCTTGAAAAGACCTTTCAGCGCGCCACTGCGCTGGAGTTCACTGCGGTATCAACAACACTTCTTTATAGCAGATATCAACGCCACCAGGAGCTTGTAAACCAAGCTGAGAGACTCGCAAAACAGTATCACCTCACCTTTGACTACCACGACTTCAGGTCTGGTTGGCAACAGGGAATAGACGAATCACTTTCCCTCGGTTTATACCGTCAACCCTATTGCGGCTGCATCTACAGTGAGCAGGAACGCTACGACAACAGGCTGAAGAAACAGATCAGAAAAAAAGAGGTTTCTAATGTTTTACATTATCGTTTTGGCCACGTCGAACAAGAACAAAGTTCTCGAAATTCAACACGTTCTTAAAGATTTTCCGGTAGAAATAAAAAGCTTATCCGATTTCGGCCCCCTTCCAGGAGTGGTCGAGGACGGCGAGACATTCGATGATAATGCCTACAAAAAGGCCCTCCATTATGCCAAAGTACTCGGTTTGCCGGCTATGGCCGACGATTCCGGATTGATAGTCGCCGCCCTTGGTGGCAAACCTGGAGTTTTTTCGGCTCGCTACGCTGGTGAAAACGCGACAGACGAAGAAAATTGCAGAAAACTCCTGCTTGAACTCGGTACCGAACAGGACAGAAAGGCTGCTTTTGTCTGTGTACTATCTATCGCAGTCCCCTCCGGCCCGGCCTTGACCTACGAAGCATCCTGCGAGGGTGTCATCCTCGATCAACCAAGGGGAACCGGCGGTTTTGGCTATGATCCGTTGTTTTTCTTCGAACCACTGGGCAAAACGTTTGCAGAGTTAACCCTCGAAGAAAAAAACATGGTCAGCCACCGAGGAAAAGTACTGGCTGAACTCGCTATGGAGTTTCCTAAAGTAATGAAGTGGATTGAAACGAGAATGAGGGAATTGTTGCCGCCGCAACCGGATCATAGTGAATTTGAGGGCAATGACTGGTCTGATTGAAGTTACGGCCCGTTTGCGCAGTTTTATTTTCGCGATCCTCTTGCTTTAAGGCTTTATCGACCATCTCTGCAAACACGTAAAGAGAACCTTGAAAAATTGTCATTCCGCCCAAGCTGCTCGTTGCGCAACAACGACATTTTATCCACGGAATATCATGGTATAAGCCAGTGAGCCATTTGCAAAACAATCTTTTCGCCCAAACTCTGCGTTATGCTCAAAATTTTATCCTGGGAATATCAACTATATGCCTGTGGTAAAATTTTTCGCATGCCTTGATTATGAACGAAAATCTAAGTTTTGCAAAAGGCTACAGTGGTAAAATTTTCTTGGGCGCCTCTATCTTGAACGAAATTCCGAATTTTTCAAGCTCCCTTTATGCCGTAATTTTTATTCTTGCTTGAGGTCGCGATCGAGCAGGTCTTTAACGGCAGTGGCACAATCCTTTCCTTCATAGATGATCTGGTAAACCTGTTCCAATATAGGCATTTCTATCCGCAGACGCCGCACCAATCGATAAACCGACTTGGTAGTCTTTACACCCTCTGCTACCATCGACATATTTTTTAAAATTTGATCGATACTCTTGCCTTTTCCCAACTCCAGTCCGACGTGTCGATTACGACTCAAAGCACCGGTACAGGTCAGTACCAAATCACCGAGTCCGCTAAGTCCGTAGAACGTCTTTTCTTCAGCACCAAGTGCTTTTCCGAGACGAGTCATCTCGGCGAGCCCACGGGTTATCAAGGCAGCTCGAGCGTTGCTTCCGAACGCAAGTCCGTCACAGATCCCTGCGGCAATGGCTATGATATTTTTTAATGCGGCACTGATTTCCAGACCGATTACATCATGGCTGGTGTAAACGCGAAAATAATCGGTACTGAAGAGCTCCTGAAGCTCTTTGGCGACCCGTTCGTCCGTGCTTCCTATGGTAATTGCCGTAGGTACTTTTGCGGCAACCTCCCGTGCAAAAGAAGGTCCCGAGAGAATCGCTGTATATGCTCTTATTTGACGGCTTTCCAGACATTCCTGCATGACTTGGTTCATCGTCTGCAGGGATTCGTTTTCTATTCCCTTGGTGGCGGAAACAAATATCGGTAATCTGACGTTACCGGGTATCAGTTGGTCAAGGATCTTATGAAATGTTTCCCGATAAACATGAGAAGGAACAACGATACAAATGACGGTTGCCGTTGCGATCGCTTCCTTTATCGTGGCGCAGACTCTCAGGTTTTTCGGAAGTAAAAACCCCGGCAAGTATTGTTTATTTTCATGGTGTGCCAGTATTCTTTGTAAGTGGTCGTGACGGTGCCCCCATAGTCTCGTTTCAATACCCTTTTCAGACAGAAGACGTGCGAGCGCTGTGCCCCATGAACCGGCCCCGATTACAGCTACGATAGGTTTTCCGTCAGAAATTTTCGTCATTTTTCTCGTCATCTTCAGCTTCACGCTCAACTACATCCATGCCAACAACCCGTTCTCCTTCTTCCAGGTTGATTAAGCGGACACCCTGCGTTGTTCTTCCGATAACCCGCATATCGGTCGCCGGCATACGGATCATTTTTCCCGAGTCGGCAATCAAGATTATCTCCTGGTTATCGTCCACTATTTGACTGCCAATAATATCGCCATTACGATCACTTGGCCGAATTGCCAGAATACCTTTTCCACCACGGCGTTGCAGGCGATAATCGCCAATAAAACTGCGCTTTCCGTATCCGTTGGCAGTGACGGTGAGTATGGTTTTTTCACTGCCTTCTTCAAGTACATTGGCTCCAACCAAGTAATCTCCGGACATAAGAGTCATCCCTTTGACTCCGGCAGCTGTTCGTCCCATTTCACGAATATCGGTTTCTTTGAAGTGAATGGATATTCCGCGGCGCGATATCATAAAAATGGTGTCATTTCCATTCAACACGTGGGCACTGATAATCTCGTCTCCATCATTGATAGTCAGCGCCCGCTTCCCTTTTCTCAACGGTCTGCTAAATTCCAGTAAACTGGTTTTTTTCACCCGTCCAAGCCTGGTAACCATCAAAATACTTTTTGTTCCGTTATCGTTATCAAAAGAAGAAATAGGCAGAATTGCTGCCACTTTTTCCCCTTCAGTCAATTCAAGAAGGTTGACGATAGCCTTCCCCCTGGCAGACCGTCCAACCAAAGGTAATTGATAGACTTTTCGCCAAAAAACTTTTCCGTAGTTGGTGAAAAAAAGAAATGTGTCGAGCGTTGAAGCAACATAAATGTGCGAAACAAAGTCTTCGTCAATATTTGTTACTCCGCGAACCCCCTTGCCTCCACGGCTCTGTGATCGATAAAGGCTGACCGGGTTACGTTTTATATAGCCGGAATGAGTGACGGTCACCGCCATAAATTCTGGGGAAATAAGATCCTCCGGAAGGATTTCATCAACCGCATCGACTATTTCAGTTCTTCTCTCGTCTCCGTAGGTTTCTTTTATTTCTACAAATTCAGATTTGATCAAGGCCATGATCAGCGACTCGTCAGCAAGAAGCTCTTTGAGCCTTGATATTTCCTTTAAAATCGCAGCATACTCTTCTACTATTTTCTCACGTTCGAGACCCGTTAAGCGCTGCAACCGCATGTCGAGGATGGTCTGGGCCTGGATCTCTGTTAATTGGTAGCTGGCAATCAGTTGTTCTTTCGCTTCGCTCGGGTTACGTGCTGCTTTTATAAGATTTACAACATCGTCAAGGTTGCTGATTGCAACATTAAGCCCTTCCAGAATGTGGGCCCGTTCTTCAGCTTTCTTTAATTCAAAAGCGGTACGTCTATAGACAACTGCTCTTCGATGTTGGATAAAGTATTCCAGCATCTGCTTAAGATTGAGTACTTCCGGTCGATTATTGACAATAGCAAGAAAAATGATGCCGAAAGATCTCTGCATCGGCGTCATTTTGTAAAGTTGATTGATAACAACTTCCGCCATTTCATCCTTTTTCAACTCCATAACGATGCGCAGACCCTGTCTGTCCGATTCGTCACGTATCTCTGAAATAGCGGTCAATTTCTTCTCTTTGATCAACTCCGCTATTTTCTCGACAAGCACCGCCTTGTTTTGTTGATAGGGAATCTCTTCAACGATAATATTTTCTCTGCGGCCATTATCAAGCTTTTCAATTGAGGTTTTAGCCCTCATCACGATAACGCCTTTCCCGGTTTCATACGCTTCTCTAATACCGGCTCGTCCACAAATCAGTCCACCGGTTGGAAAATCAGGCCCGGGGATAATGCTGAATAACTGATGAACCGTCATGTTGGGGTCGTCAATCAACGCGATAAGTGCATCAATGACCTCAGTTAAATTGTGCGGCGGGATATTGGTTGCCATCCCGACAGCAATGCCGGAGGACCCGTTGACCAGCAGATTTGGGATTTTGCTGGGCATAACCGATGGTTCCAGTAACGAATTGTCATAATTTTGAATGTAGTCGATCGTATCTTTCTCGAGGTCAGCCACGATTTCCCGGTCGATCCGGGTCATCCTTGCCTCCGTATACCGCATCGCGGCGGCTGAATCGCCATCGAGTGAACCGAAGTTGCCCTGCCCATCAACAAGCGGGTATCTCATGGAAAACGGCTGTGCCATGCGAACCAGGGTGTCGTAGGCGGCTGTGTCTCCATGCGGGTGATACTTACCAATCACATCACCGACAATTCTTGCCGATTTGACATAGGGTCTATTAAAGAAAACTCCGAGTTCACGCATGGCAAAAAGAACGCGTCGGTGAACTGGCTTCAAGCCGTCACGAACATCGGGCAAAGCCCTTCCGACGATGACGCTCATGGCATAGTCAAGGTATGATTTCTTTAATTCTTTTTCGATTGAGATCGTCGGCTGTTCGCCTGTGCTCAGCAGTGTGTCATTCATTCTTTTCAATAGGATGTTTTAGGATAATAAAGAAGGGCACCAGGTCCCGCCATTGGCGGTGGCTGAATTTAGATATCGAGTTCCGTTACTTCCAGGGCGTGATTCTGGATAAATTCTCTCCGGGGCTCAACCTTGTCCCCCATCAGGGTGGTAAACATTTCATCCGCCTCTTCAGCATCCTGGATCTGTACCTGAAGCAACCTTCTGTTGCTGGGATTCATTGTTGTTTCCCATAACTGGTTCGGGTTCATCTCACCGAGACCCTTATATCGCTGCAAATGACTTCCTTTAAATGATTCATTTCGAACGATTTCTAGCATTTCTTTCCAATTTCGAGCCTGTTTCTCAGTTCCGCCATCTTCTCTTCCCTTTTCCCTGATGGAAAAGGTTTTATCGAGTAACGCACTGATGGACTCAAAGAGATGTAATGCCGAACGATACTCGTTTATCAGGGGAATTTGCGGACCAATCGTCGTTGTAACCTGGGCTTTATCCTTAAGCGCAACGTCGAGTTCATAACAATCGGCTCTCCAGCGACAAGCCCTTATTGCTCCCACTATCATGGTCTTGTCAGCTGACAAATTGTCTGAAATTCCTTCAACGAATTCTTTCTCGGTAAATTGGTCGGCTTTCCGAATTCCTTTCTCCAGCATATAAACAAGAAGCGCTTCAGTGATATTCATTCGTTCGAGGAAAGCGACAATTCTCTCAAAAACAGACAATTTCCTGAGAGTTTCAACCAATTGATCGTCTGTAAAAATCGATTTATCCTGGTTGCTTACTATAACACTCATCTTCTGGCTTGCCTGAGTAAACAGATAATTATTGAGTTGGTCTTCATCGAGGAAGTATTGTTCGCTCTTGCCTTTACCGATTCTGAATAATGGCGGCTGACCTATATAGACATGCCCTCCCTGGATCAACGGCAGCATTTGCCTATAAAAAAATGTGAGCAACAAGGTTCGTATATGTGCACCGTCTACATCGGCGTCGGTCATGATGATGATCTTGTGATAACGGAGCCTTTCAGGATCAAAATCATCTTTTCCGATGCCACATCCAAGAGCTGCTATCAATTGCTTTATTTCTTCACTATTGAGAATTTTATCGAACCGGGCCTTTTCGACATTCATAATCTTGCCGCGGAGGGGTAAAATTGCTTGAATAGCACGATCTCTCCCCTGTTTTGCGGAACCGCCGGCAGAATCACCCTCAACTATAAAAATTTCTCGCTTTTTTGGATCTTTCTCCTGACACTCTGCGAGTTTTCCGGCCATAAGCAGACTCGTAGAACCCTTTTTTCGAGACAGATCCCGCGCCTTTTTTGCCGCCTCTCTAGCCCGAGCGGCGTCTACTACCTTTGATAGAATTCTTTTAGCAATATTTGGGTTTTGTTCGAGAAAAATAGTCAACTTATCGTTGCAGATTGATTCAACTATCCACTTGACTTCTGAATTGCCCAATTTGGTTTTGGTCTGACCTTCGAACTGCGGATTGGGCACCCGAACTGAAATGACACAAGTAAGCCCTTCACGGACGTCGTCGCCGCCCATCTTTTCCTTAAGGTTTTTAGGAACTATATCGTCACTGGCATATCGATTGATACACTTGGTCAGGGCAGCGCGAAAGCCAGCCACGTGTGTTCCTCCTTCCCGGGTGTTGATATTGTTGACGAAGGAGAAAAGCCGTTCTGAATAGCCGTCGAAATATTGAAAGGATATTTCAACCTCAACCATATCTTTTTCGCCGGTCAGAAAAATGGGGTCGCTGAAAACCGGGGTTCTATTGCGGTTGAGCCACTGCACATAAGATATGACGCCGCCGGATGCATGAAATTTATCTTCTTCACCGCTCCGTTCGTCTTTGAGATATAAACGTACGTCTTTATTAAGAAAAGCAAGTTCGCGAAGTCTGCTTTTCACCGTTTCATAATCATAGACCCTGGTTTCAGTGAAAATATGCGGATCTGATTTGAAAAGGATGGTTGTTCCGGTCTTTTCACTTGTTCCGACGACCTCAAGTTCACTGACTTTTTGTCCATATCGATAAGACTGTCGATAAATTTTCCCATCACGGCGAACTTCAGCAACAGCTTCTTCGGACAGGGCGTTAACCACCGATACACCAACACCGTGTAAGCCTCCTGAAACCTTGTAAGAGGAATGATCGAATTTCCCACCTGCATGCAATGTCGTCATTACCAGTTCCAGAGCTGGTACCTTTTCGGTCGGATGAATATCAACCGGGATACCGCGCCCATCATCTTCGACTCTAACTGAATTATCCTCGAGAATGGTAACGCGAATTCTCTGACAATAGCCGGCAAGTGCCTCGTCGATACTGTTATCGACAACTTCCCAGATTAGGTGGTGTAGCCCCTCGACGGCGGTATTGCCTATATACATGGAAGGTCTCTTACGAACCGCTTCCAATCCGTCCAGAACCTTGATTTGTCCGGCATCGTAACTACTGGTTTTTTCTTCTATCACGCTTTTTTTCCTTTTCTTAACGAGCTGTTATCTTTTTTACTGAAAGATTTAATACGCTTGATTCCACGGGACTGGCTGAACAATGAGCGCTTTTTTAACAGCGAGGTCGGCTGGTAGTTCCGTTTGCATGGCCACGTTGAAAAACGTGTATACCAAACAACCGTTTTTTTTAGATGAGAAGGGTTTGTCTAATAAATCCGCCGAATCGCATTGTCGTTCATCATGCTTTGAACGGACATTCCGCTTAGTTATATCCGACCTTCTTTTATGGTCCTCTATAATTGCATCGGCATGATGATGCTGGTGAAACCTTTATCCAGTGCCGATCTCATCAAACAAGGGCTGTTCTCTGAATTGATGTACGCCTCCACCTCTTCACATTCCATTACCTGCAGGGTCTCGATGAAGTAACGGCAATTAAAACCCAGGGTAAGGGGCTCACCGTCGTAAGTCACTTTCAATTCATCTTTAGCGTTGCCAATATCTGCATTTTGAGAAGAAAGCACCATCGTTTCTCCTTCTATCCGCAACTGAATGGTATGAAAGACGTCTTCGGTGAAAAGATTTATTCGTTTCAGGGATTCGAGGAACAGCAGTCTGTTTATTTTTATACAGTTATCCATAGGAACTGCTTGGACGATAGCCCGGTAGTGGGGGAACTCTCCATGTTTCAAACGAACCACCATAACCGCCCGCTTGTCCTTGACAACGAGTTGTTTTCGGCTGAAGGAAACATCAATGGTATCTCTGTTTTCGCAGAACTTTCGCAATTCCTGAATCCCTTTCTTCGGGATCAGAGTAATATCCTCTATCCCGAGATGATCGACGTCGACAGCAACATCCTTCTCCATTATGGAGAGGCGATGTCCGTCCGAAGAAATCATGCGCAGGTACGATACGGAATCAATTTTTTCTTTTTCGATAAGGACTGAAGTCAGCGAATAAATATTCTCCTGCTCACCGGCTATTGAGAATATTACCTTGTCGATTAGATCGAGGAAAACAGGTGCTTCCAATGGAACAAGGCCTTCTTCATCGTACTCGGGAAAGGCGGGATACTCCTCGCTCTGAATACCTGCGAGATTGTAAACGCTTTTTCCGGCGGAGATAGTAACCCAACTGTTCTCCGTTTCTTCTATTACCAGGGAAGCTGAACCTGACTCTCTGACGATCTCATATATTTTTTTCGATGGCAGCGTCAAAGACCCGATGGCATCCACTTCCGCCGGCACAAATATCTGCAAACCGACCTCCAGATCTGTCCCTGTCAAAACCAGGCCATTTGTTGTAGCCTCTATCAGGATATTCGATAAAATTGCCAGCGTACCCCTTTTGTTTGTCACGTTTTGCAAAACGGACAATCCTTCAATGAAGTCATCCTTCTGGACGGTGCATTTCAGGCTCATGTCTGTTCCCTTATCTTTTATAATTTTTTTTTTGTTATTACAAAGGACGTTGATCTGTTAAATATTTATATATATTATTGTAATAATTGTCTTTTCTGTTGATAATTAAGGGTGTAAAAAAAAGTGGTTTTTGTTCAAAGCGCCTTGTAAACAAGACTTTCAGCCAAGTTTTCACACGATATCGACATGACGTGTTGATCGCTTGTTGAAAAGCGGGAAAGATAAATTTTTTCTTACATCAGAATGCCTTGCCAACCTCGCCCTTAATCTAGTGGAAAAATAGAAAAATATCAATAAAATAATCAATTATTGAAGATGACTACAGTAGATAAAGACGCTTTCCGGGAAATACTCCGTGAAAAGATTTTAACTTACTATAATAAAGGTGTTTTTTCGGCTGCCAGCGTTTCTCTTTGTTTCCGAAACAGTGGAAATAATCAAAAAAACAGAATAACTGTTGAATATAATGGAGATAATAAAAATTTCTCAGACGGAACGCGAACGATATTTGATCTTGCTTCACTGACGAAACCACTGGTAACGCTTCTCTGTCTGCTTCATCTTATCGATAAGGGGACAGTGAAGTGGAGTGATAGGGTGAAAAACGTTTTTCAGAGAGGGTGCAGTGAATCTCTTTCGCGAGTCAGTATCGAAATGCTGGTCAGTCATTCATCGGGGCTGCCGGCTCATCGTGACTACTGGAAAGGGTTATCCGAGGTTACGCCGAAACGAAGAAAAGAGTGGCTTCTTGGTGAAATTTTAAGGGAAACGGTCGAGCATCATTCTTGTGGTTCCGTTGAATATAGTGATTTGGGATATTTGTTGTTAGGGTTTATTGTCGAAACCGTAACGGGGCAATCGCTTGATACCTATTGGTCGACTACGATAGCAAGAACGATGGGCCTTGAGGACGAACTTTTTTTCACCGGTACGGACAGGCACACAGATAAAATCTATGCACCAACCGGTCCTTGTGGAACGACCAGACAACAACTGGCGGGCAGGGTTCACGACGACAATTGCCGCTTGCTGGGTGGCGTTTGCGGCCATGCAGGCTTGTTCGGTACATCGGCAGCTGTACTGCGGCTGACAGAAGAACTGTTGGCGCTGTATAGCGGAAAAGAAACCGTCTTACCGATCAGTAGAAAAATATTCCGCCGGGCCTGTGAGCGGGTTGGCCCAGCAGACTGGTCGAGAGGTTTTCAATTGCCGACGCCGGGAAAATCGAGCAGCGGCAGGTATTTTTCGCCAGAAAGCTTTGGTCACCTTGGTTTTACCGGAACGTCTTTTTGGATAGACCCGGTAAGACAACTCATCGTGGTCCTCTTGACAAATCGGGTTATCAAAGGCGAAGACCGTTCTGCTATCCAACGGATGCGCCCGGATTTGTACGACTGTGTTGTCAAATATCTGAACGGAATGAAGGGTAAAAGGGGAGCAATAGGGGAAGGAGGAGGCGACTCGGATAGATAAGGCTACCGACTCGCCCCCCAGAAAAAAAGGTTATTACCACCAGCAAATGGTTTGGTCGGCGGCAAAAATTTTATCGACCAGGGCGTCGTAATCCGGGTTATCGACAGTCAGGTCGAACGATTCGCTGTCACGATCACGGCTTACTATTTCAACCAGTTTTTTAACGGTTTCATCCGGCTGAGATTTGTAAATATTGAGTATTTTCATGATGTCTCCTTGCTATTTCAGGCCGTAAGGAATGATAATGTCCATTTCTCGCAGTTTTTCTCCCACCTCCTCAAGTGTGAGCAATTCAAAACCGTTTTTTTCCTGATTAGCCGGAACTGTGGTATAAACTTCACCCTCCATATCACGAAGCATCTCTATGCTTTCCATGTTGTGTTCGTCAAGTTTTTCAATCTCACAATCCATGACGACTCCATAGCTGTACATGTTCTCAACGGCCAGACCGAGGGCCGAACGGATACCGTCAACAGCATAGTCTTTGTTACGATACATAAACAAGGCTTTCTTGTATTCCATGACCCCTCCTAGAAACTGAGATAGCAGTCGTAATCTTCAATAATAATGCCATGTTGCGCCTGTGTAGCCATTTTTTTCTCGGTGAGTCCTTGCGGAACGTCACTGATGTCGTAGCCTTGTTTCTTGTAACTATCGACACAAATGGAAACATCGTCGGCCAACGCACACAGTTCCGGAAAGGCCTTGTCCTTGGAGTTGTGCGTGGCGGTCCAGGTGAAAAATATCTTAACCTTGGAACCTTTTGCTTTGGCGGCCTTGGTCACGCCTATCACGTGTTGAAGGCAGTTGGGATCACTTACGAAAATACCTAGACTTTTAGCCATCGGTAGCCTCCTGTTGGCTGGTTACCCAGTTTGTGGATGTACAACAAAAACGGACCCCTGCTTTACGGAACAGGGGTCCGGGCGACCGGTAAGCCCAACAAACGTATCTGTCGAACTACCCTTTCTTGACAAAAAAACTAAAAAAACCGGCACCTTCTTTTTCACCTAGATATTCATGCCCGGCTCGGTCGCACCAACCGGGAATATCGTTTCGCGAACCCGGGTCGGTGCCATCGACCTGCAGAACCTGACCGCTTTTCAATTTACCTATCTCTTTTTTTGTGCGAAGAAGCGGCATAGGACAACTCAAGCCTTTCGCATCAAGAACGGAATCGGCGGTTACGTCGGCAGCAACCTGTTTAACATCACTCATGGCAAACCTCCTGATAATGATTCATCTTCTGATGGTCCTCTTTATCCTGTCCTGCGAATGACCGGGACTGGAAAACAAGCCTCAACTCCTTGCTGAGCCGGGTGTTCCTGGTATCGGACAAATACCAATAAATAGTTTTATCAAAGCAAAAGAGAGACGAAAAATCAACGGAAAAACAGAGTACTGCCAAGCTTTCGAGTTATTGACAAAACGCGACAGCAAAGGTAAACATTTCAGCGTTGATTGCCTTTACATTAACTGTGTTTTCAGGAGGTGGGTATGAGTGAACAGAGCGTTGTCGTGACGAAGCTGAAAGGCCTGTACAAGGCATTCTGTCAGTCAGAATGGAATCCTACGATTACCGGTATTTTAGTCGGTTTCTTTTCTGTTTTGATTATGGCCTGGTGGCGTCCTTGGGGGGCTGTTGGGGCCCTGAGGAACTGGGGGGACTGGATGATGTATGGACTTGCCTCCCTGTTTAACACGGAAGCAGGTGTTTTCTGGTACTACTACGAAGCGCCTCGGTCGATCCTGGTCGATTCAGGCTCCGTGATCGGTATTGGTTTTGTCCTCGGCGCTTTTGTTTCCGCTTGTCTCGGTAAAGAATTCGCCCTGCGTATCCCTCCATATAGGGAAATGGTCAAGGCGGTAATAGCCGGTATTCTGATGGGTATCGGTGCTTCGCTCGCCGGGGGATGTAATGTAGGCGGCTTCTATAACGCCATCGGCAATCTCGCCGCCAATGGGTTTGCGATGATGGTGGGCCTCGTTTTCGGCGTTGTTCTTGGATTGAAGCTCATTTATCTGGAAATGGAACATATCAGTTGGGGAGACGGCGGCGCCCGCACCATCGAATTCCCCAAGGCAATAATTTCTCTGTTGGGTCTTGGCGCCATCGTCTACCTGGTCTACAAGGCATATGGCTATTCGGCCAACGAAGATAGTGATTATGTTGCCATGCTCGGCGGGGTTATCTTGATAGCGGCGGCACTCGGATACACTATGCAGCGTGGGCGCTGGTGTATGGTGCAAGGTTTTCGTGAACCGCATATGACCGGAGACTGCACCATGGCAAAATCGGTGATGCTGTCGATTATGGTCGTCGCTATTGGCGCCGCCGTTCTCAAGTATGCCCTCCCTCTCAGGGCGGATGGTTACGCAGTGCTCAATCCCATGCATTATGTTCGCGGAACGTTCGGTTGGGGCGCCGTTGTCGGTGGTTTTATCTTTGGTGTCGGCGCGATGTTTGCCGGCGGCTGTGGTTCCGGTACTCTGTGGCGCGTTGGGGAAGGGCAGGTCAAGTTGATGATCGTTGTACCCTTTTTCGCGCTGTCGACATCAGTCTTGACCGCCTGGCTGCGAGATCATGATTGGGAGGGCGAAGGTATGCTCGGTAAATATGTGTATCTTCCCGATGTCATGGGGCACGGCCCGACACTGCTGCTGATTGCCGCCTTCCTGTTGATCTGGTATTTGGTCGTAACCTGGAACGAGGAGACGAATAAGCTGATCGTCCCGATGTGAACCTGGCTTAATCTCTCCTGCCTGCCGAGAAGGCTGTATTTTCCTTTTGGGGAATACAGCCTTTTTTTATGAAAAACAGTTTTCCAGGGTTGGTCGGTTCTGCCGGCGGCACGACGCCCCTCTTCAGTGCTTGTTGTGACTTTCAGTCATGTGGGTTTTATGATAGCATGATGTGGGCGTGGCCATGGTTTATTTCACTGCCTGAAAAGGTACGTATCGTCGGCACAGTGTTCGTGGTTGGCCGATTGAAAAAAGGAGGCGGGCTGGTGTGACCGAACGGCAGACGAAAATACTGATCGCTGACGACGACGCCATGGTGCGTAGCACCGTGTCGAAGATCCTGGAAATGTTCGGGCACCAGGTTGTTGCTGCAGACGGGGGAACGGCCGCCGTTCAACTTGTCGACGATTCCTTCGATGTCGTCATCCTTGATATCAATATGCCTGACATGGACGGTTTTCAGACGATTACCGCGCTCAACGGGAAGGGCCATGATATACCGGTGCTCTTCCTGACCGGGGCCGGTTCGATGGATTACGCGATTAAGGCGATCAATCTCGGAGCCTATGATTTCCTGACAAAACCGATAGAGGATCTCGATATTTTCAACGTCAAGATCAGACGGGCGATCGAAAAGAGAATGTTCGTGCTGCGGGAGCGTCACTATAAAGCGGCTCTTGAAGAAGACGTGCAGCAAAAAGCACGGCAACTCGAAGCACAGAACAAGCTGCTTCGGTCGTATAGCAACAGCCTGGAAAATGCTACGGTTCAGCTGATGACCAGCCTTCAGAACGCGATGGAGGAAAAGGATTACTATACCGTCGGCCACACCATGCGGGTTACCGAGTATGCCATGATGCTCGGTGTCGCCATGGGGCTTGACGGGCATGAACTGGTAGTTCTGCGCCGAGCAGCCCAGTTTCATGATATCGGCAAACTGGTGATTGATCTTTCCTGTATCCAGAAGCCGGGAAAGCTGAACGAGGACGAATGGGCGCTGATAAAAAAACATCCGGCGGTCGGAGCAAATATCATCAAACCGCTCGGCTTCATGGAGCGTGAGCAGTTCATCATCAGACACCACCATGAACGAATGGATGGAACGGGCTATCCCGACGGACTGGTCGGGGAACAGCTAGATGATTTGACCAAAATCATCATTGTCGTAGACAGTTACGACGCCATGACATCCCGCCGCAATTATCGACGAAACCTGACAATGCAAGTTGCTATTGACGAGTTGCAGCGCTGTTCCGGCTCCCAATTCGACGGAACAGTCGTTGATTTTTTCACCAGAAATATTGTTGATTATACGCCGAAACACAGTATGTTCTCGGATCAGTTTCTGGATGTGTTCAACCAAAAAAACCAGTGACAGTAAACCGATGAAAATTTCACAACAAGAGGTGGAGCATGTCGCCCACCTGGCACGGTTGCACCTGAGCCGGGAAGAGTTGCAGACAATGACCGGTCAACTCGATACGATTCTGTCCTATGTTGCCAAGCTCGACGAGCTCGATACCCGCGATGTTGAACCGACCACGCATGCACTGTCCGTCACAAACGCCTTTCGGGAAGATGCGGTCAAGCCCTCCCTGACACAGCGTGAAGCGTTGGCCAATGCGCCGCAACACAACGAAGAATCCTTTATGGTGCCCCGCGTCTTGTAACCCGGTACGGCCCTGTGTGCAAGCGGTGAAGGAACAGTCACAGCGACAGCTTTGCTCGAGAAAAACCATGGAACCATACGAATTGACAATCACCCAGGCCCTCTCCCGCCTTGCCTCTCGGGATCTTTCCTCCCGTGAATTGACGCAAAGCTGCCTGGAGCGGATAAATGCAGTTGAACCGACGGTGTCGGCATTTATTACCCACGATGCCGATATCGCCTTGAGCCAGGCCGATGAGGCCGATCGCCAGCGAGCCGCCGGAAGTGTCGGCCCATTGTGCGGTATTCCGCTTTCGGTCAAGGATCTGCTGTGCACCAAAACGTTCCCGACGACCTGCGGTTCGAAAATGCTGGCCGGCTTTGTCCCGCCGTACGACGCCACGGTTGTTGAAATGATCCTTCGTGCCGGAGGGGTTATTGTCGGCAAAACTACGATGGACGAATTCGCCATGGGGTCGACTTCGGAAACCTGTTATTACAAGGTTCCCGCCAATCCCTGGAACCTTGAGTATGTGGCCGGCGGTTCATCAGGCGGCTCGGCGGTGTCCGTCGCCGCCGGCGAAGTGCTTGCCTCGCTTGGTTCGGATACCGGTGGGTCCATCCGTCAACCTGCATCACTCTGCGGGATCGTCGGGATGAAACCGACCTATGGCCGGGTATCCCGTTATGGTCTCGTCGCCTATGCATCCTCGTTGGATCAAGTCGGTCCGTTGACCCGCGATGTACAGGATTGTGCCGTGATGATGCAGGCCATCAGCGGCCATGATCGACGCGATTCGACGTCCGTGGATCGGCCCGTGGAAGACTATTCGGCCGCTTGCGCTGCAGGAATGCGCGGCGTGCGTATTGGCCTGCCACAGGAATTCTTTCCCGAGGAGCTCGACCCGGAAGTACGGCAGGTCGTCATGAACGGTGTTGCCGCCCTTCGTTCGGCCGGAGCTGAGATCGTCGATGTCTCCCTGCCGCATATCGATTACGGTGTCGCTGCCTATTATATCATCGCACCGGCGGAGGCAAGCTCCAACCTGGCCCGTTATGACGGGGTTGCCTATGGCTACCGCGACGAACAGGCAAATTCTCTGATCGAGTTGTACAAGAACAGTCGTTCGGCCGGTTTCGGTGCCGAAGTGAAGCGACGCATCCTGATCGGCACCTATGCGTTGTCATCTGGCTATTATGATGCCTATTACAAGAAGGCATCCCAGGTCAGAACTCTGATTCTGGACGATTTTAAAAATGCCTGGCAATCGTGCGACCTGCTGATCTCACCGGTTACGCCGACGCCGGCCTGGCGGCGGGGGAGTAAGCTCGACGATCCACTGGCTATGTATTTGTCAGACATTTTCACCCTCTCCACCAATCTCGCCGGTCTGCCGGGTATTTCCGTCCCGGGCGGATTGAGCGAAGAAGGTTTGCCGATCGGTATCCAGTTGCAGGGGCCTCATTTTGGAGAAAGCCTGCTTCTCCGGGCGGCGTACAATCTGGAGGAGAACCTGGCTCTTGACCGCGCCATCATGCCGCGACCGACGACCTGATCGAGATCGAAGAATTCCCCACTTTTCCTTTTACCTGCAAGGCTGACCCTTGAAACTATCAATTCCCGACACAATTGCTGCCATTACCCCGTATCCGCCCGGAAAACCGATCGAAGAGTTGGAGCGGGAATATGGAATCAGCAACTCGATCAAGCTTGCTTCCAACGAAAATCCGCTTGGCCCGTCACCTTTGGCCATCGGGGCGATCAGCAAGGCGCTGAAAAACCTGCACCGATATCCGGATGGGTCTGGTCATTACCTGGTCAGGGCGATTGCCGAACACTATGGTGTTGAGCCGGAACAGGTCGTCCTAGGCAACGGATCGAACGAGATCATCGAGTTCCTGGTGAAGGCTTTTGTCGAGCCCGGGGACGACGTCATCACCAGCCATCCGTCCTTTTTGATGTATCAAAAGTTTGTCCAGATACGGGGAGGAGTCAATCATGTCGTTGCGCTGTCGAACATGTCCCACGACCTTGCGGCAATCTCCGACCGTGCCGGCGAGCGAACAAAACTGATTTTCCTGGACAACCCAAACAATCCGACCGGCAGCTATCTGCCGCGCCACCGGTTGCTCGATTTTCTTGACCGGCTACCGGAGCATATCCTGGTCGTGCTTGATGAGGCCTATGTCGATTTCATGGACGAAACGCTGAGGATTGATACGACCAGCCTGCTCCCCCCTCGCAGCGGCCGATGCGGGGTGGTCAGCCTGCGAACCTTTTCCAAGGCGTACGGCCTGGCTGGGCTTCGCGTCGGTTTCGGCTTAATGGCGCCGGAAGTTGCCGCTTGCCTGCACAAGGTACGACAGCCGTTCAACGTCAATCAACTGGCCCTGGTCGGGGCCAGCGCCGCACTGCAGGATCAGTTCTTTTATCAAGAAACCTTGCGGATTACCGAAGAAGGAAAAAAAACACTGATGGCCGGGGTGGAGCGGCTCGGTTGTCGCAGTTTTCCGTCACAGACCAATTTTTTCCTGATCGATGTGGGTGGGGATGCAACAACGCTCTACGAGGCGATGCTGCGTCAGGGGGTGATCGTTCGCTCCATGAAGGCGTATGGCTATCCCAACTATATTCGGATCAATGTCGGAACAGCGGCTGAGAACGGTCGGTTTCTTGAGACACTGCAGAGCTGCCTGGCGGAGTGCGGCTATGCCTGAGCCACCGGTCGAGGTGATTACCATCGATGGCCCAGCGGGCGTCGGTAAATCGACGATCAGCAGGAAACTGGCTGCTCGTCTCGGTTACACCTATTTGGACACCGGCGCCATGTACCGGGCTGCTGCCCTGTCTCTAGCCAACAGGGGGATCGACTGTTCCGATGAGCACGCAGTCGTGGGGGCTCTGAGCGGGGTTACCATCGAGTTGCTGC
This sequence comes from Desulfofustis glycolicus DSM 9705, assembly GCF_900130015.1. Taxonomy (GTDB): domain Bacteria; phylum Desulfobacterota; class Desulfobulbia; order Desulfobulbales; family Desulfocapsaceae; genus Desulfofustis; species Desulfofustis glycolicus. The sequence continues at coordinate 85,006 of NZ_FQXS01000013.1, forward strand.
CCGCAGCTGACGAGAACGATGACACGGATGTGCTGCTCAACGGTGAGCGAGTCGGCGCCCTGATCCGAACACCGGAGATGTCGATGCGGGCATCAACCGTTTCGGCGGTACCGGCGGTACGGTGCATACTGACCGAGATGCAACGGGAAATAGGCCGGCGTGGCAAGATTGTTGCCGAGGGGCGGGACACCGGAACCGTTGTCTTTCCCGGCGCACGTCACAAATTCTTTCTCGATGCCGATTCCGTTGTCCGGGCTCGGCGGCGAGCACTGCAGATGCGGGAGCGCGGCGAAACGGTTGATGAAAAAACGCTGTTGGAGATGACGGTCAGGAGAGATCGCCAGGATAGCGAACGGGCCGTTGCTCCATTGAAGAAAGCAGACGACGCCTGGGTCATCGATACGTCGACTCGATCGATCGACCAGGTACTGGAGGCGATTCTGGCGGTCGTCCGCTCCGATGAATAAGAATGTTTGTCCCGTCTTCTAGCGGTGAAGACGGGACAAACCTCTCTCTACTTGATGGCAAAGTCGACGCGACGATTTTGACTCCAGGCAAACTCGTTCTGCTCGACGAAGAGTGGTCGCTCTTCTCCGTAGCTCACGGTCCGGATGCGAGCCGGATCGATGCCGAGATTGACCAGGTAGTCACGGGCGTTGATCGCCCGTTTTTCACCCAAAGCGAGGTTGTATTCTTTGGTTCCCCGGTCGTCGCAATTCCCTTCGATGATGACGGGATTGCCGACCTGTTTGAGCAGGTCGGCGTTTTGAATCATTCGGTCGGCCATATCGGCCCGGATGGAGGCCTGATCGAAATCGAAATAAACCGGGCTCAGGCCGTTTGACGACCGTCCGTGTTGGCGCTTGTATGCGTCCGACGCTTCACTGTTTTCTCCGGCGGCGAGAGCCATTCCCCCCAGGTGGGAAATATTGGTGTCGTCGAGATTGCCTTCGGCGGCCAGGTTGGCTTCCGAATAGCCTTCAGCTTCCGGGTAATTGATGTCTTTTCCGGAAGACATCTGTCCGCCCGAGGTGGCGGTCGGCGGAATGACTGCTTTTTTCGAGCATCCGCCGGTAAAAACGGCAAACAGGGCAATGGCGGCAGCGACGACGAGAATCCTGGCAATGGGCTGTTTCATACCTTTCCTCTGGGTGTTTTTTCGCGGACGACGGACCGGTAGTCGATTGTCTGTTGTAACCGGATTGGTACCCTGTTAAGGGTGGTGCAGAGTGCACCCTCATGAAGACTCTATTCTAGCCGTATTCATCAAGAGGTCAAGTACTTTTCAGCGTCTCAAGGATCCTTCAAGAAAGGGATGAGACAGCGGCTTTGTCCGTCAAAACGAAGGGTGTGAAGGAGAAGTAAAACAGGCGATGATCGATAATCAGGCAGTGTATTTCATAGCGACCTGCGCCGGTGGTCTCGAGTCGCTGGTGGCGGAAGAGGTGGTCCGGTGGGGCGGCCGGGGGCCGGCAACGAGTGTCGGTGCAGTTCAGTGGTCAGGCATGTTGGAGAGCGGTTATCGAGCCTGCCTCTGGTCGCGCTTTGCGTCGCGGGTGTTGCTCGTCGTCGATCGGTTCGAAATCGGTTCGGCGGACGACCTCTACGAAAAGGCCCGGCTTGTTCGTTGGGAGGAACACTTGTCGGTGGAGAGCCGGTTTGCCGTAGACTGCTCGCTTTCCGCCGGGGCACCGATCGGGCACAGCAAGTTTGCCGCGCTTCGGGTCAAAGACGCCGTGGTGGATCGGTTTCGAGAACAAAGCGGTCTGCGACCGGATGTCCAGCCGAGACGCCCGGACGTCAGGCTGGCCGTGCATCTTCGTGGGTCCTCTGCCACTCTGGCCGTGGATCTGTCGGGAGAGAGCCTGCACCGGCGTGGCTACCGTGCGAGCGGCGGCATCGCCCCGCTCAAGGAAAGCCTTGCGGCGGCCATTATCGCGCTGAGTGGTTGGTCCGGCGACACACCTCTGCTCGATCCGCTGTGCGGGTCCGGTACCTTGTTGATCGAGGCGGCGTTGCAGCTGGCCGATTCCGCACCGGGGCTGGATCGGGCCTACTTCGGATTGACCAACTGGCTCGGACACGACGAGCGCCTCTGGCAACACCTCATCGAGGAAGCAGTTGAACGCGAGCAGGCCGCTCAGGAGCGACCCTGGCCACCAATTATTGGATACGATGCGGACGAGAAGATAATCTCAGCGGCCCGGGAAAACATCGCGCGGGCGGGCCTGGAAGACAGAATCGTCCTCCAGGTGCAAGAGCTCAGCCGTTTACAGCCAACGGAATCGGTCGGGTTGCTGGTCTGCAACCCACCTTATGGTGAACGCGTATCGGATAAACAACACGTACGGTATCTTTACCGTTTTCTTGGCAATCGTTTGCGTGCGAGATTCGCAGGGTGGCAGGTGGCACTGTTCACCGGAGTACCGGAATATGCGGACCTGGTACAGATTGCCTGGCACGAAACCCGACGTCTGTACAACGGACCGCTGGCCTGCGGTCTTTTCGTCGGCCGGGTTTCCGGATCGGGACCGAGGTTCTCCTGGCAGATCGGATCGACGGACGATCTTGTGGTCGGCAGAGATCTAGCGGATCGATTGAAGAAAAACCTGGGCAGGCGGCTGGGCTGGGCGAAAGAGCAGAATCTGGAATGTTTTCGGGTCTATGATCGTGATCTTCCGGACTACAATGTGGTTATCGAGTTGTACCGAAAGTGGGTTTATATCAGAGAGTTCTCGCGCTCCGGGGCTATTGATCAGGATACAGCGGAAAAACGATGGGTTACGGTAAGAACGGTTGTCCGGGAACTGCTGTCGGTTGGCCGCGATCGTCTCTTTCTCCACCGAACGGGGCGGCGGAGCGAGCAGGGAGATCGTCAGGGCAAGCGGAAGAAAGCGGCGAAACGATTCGAGGTCGCAGAGGACGGGGCGTCTTTCCTTCTCGACTTCTCGGCCACCGGCGGGCCCGGACTTTCTCTCGATCAACGCTCGGTTCGTCTGCGGCTGCGGGCCACCGCTAGCGGCAAGTCCTTTCTCAATTGTGCCGATCAGTCCGGAGCGGCGACGGTGCAGGCTATCCTTGGTGGCGCCTGTCGGAGCACCACTGTTGTCAGCGACGGAGAGCAACAGGAGCTGGTTGGTGGGAATTTTGCGCTCAACGGTATCTATCCGCAGCACCACCGGGTCGTTATCGCCGACCCACGCTCCTGGCTCGAGCGGGATGAAAGCAGCCATGACCTGATTTACCTCAATATTCGGTCGGGCATCTCGATTTCGGGGAAACGGAGTGAAACAAGGGACCTCGGCCACCAGTCAAGCGAGCTGATTCGTCTGGCCATGTGCCGGCTCCAACCCGATGGCCAGCTATTGTTCACCATGAGTTTTCGCACCGCAACTCTTGATGAATCGATCAACCAGGCCTTTGACTGCCGGGTGCTGGATAAGGTGTTGTTACCCCGGGATTGTGAACGTAGCGCAGGCATGCACCGCTATTGGGAAATCCGGCACCTCAAGAGATCCCCCTGAGCCGTCGCCGGATACGGTTGCCCGAATCGATCCGGCTTCGGTAGTGCTCTGATATCATGTTTTAAATTATATCTTGGCGTGTTAGGATATCACCTCATGACGGGTACGTCACAACGAACAATGAAAGTCAGCACCGTGATCGGAAGATCTGATCAGTGAAAGTGAGCGGGGGACAGGTTAAAACCTGTCCCGCCGATTTTAGTATAACAAACAGTCGCTATTCGACGATTACCGGCGGGTCTGGAGAAACGCAGGCGAACACGGAACACGAGTGAGGACGGAGATGCCACGAGAGCGGGCAGAAAAAAGTGATACGGCGACGGGGGCTGCGATCAACGCTCAAGAAAAACTCGTCGAGCAGCAGCGGCGGATCAGGGAACTCGAAGAGGCACTTGAACAGGCCGAGCGGTCCGAACGGAACAAGAGCGACTTCCTGGTAAGTCTCGGACACGCGTTACGCACACCACTCCACGGCATTATGGGGATGACCGATCTGGTTTTGGAGTCAATTCTCGGGGAGGAACAGAGACGTCGCCTGGAGATGGCTTCCACCTCGGCCGAGCGGCTCCTCGAAGTTGTCAACGATCTGCTCGACTACTGCCGTATCGAGGCCGGTTCTCTATGTCTGTCCGCGGAAGATTTCAATCTTGCCGAGAGCCTTGAGTACGAACTCTACCTGTTACAGCTTGCCGCCCGACAAAAACAACTCGATTTCGCCTCCCGAATCGACCCTCTGGTTCCCGTCTGGGTCAACAGCGACCCGGACCGGCTGGTCCAGGTCCTTGTCAACCTGGTCGATAATGCGATAAAAAATACCGAGCAGGGCGGGGTCGGCGTCAGGGTCGAATATCTCGGCGAGACCGGTGCAGAACAGATCCTGCTCAAATTCACAGTAACCGACTCCGGCAGCGGCATCGCCCCGGAAAAACAAGCCGGTATCGAAGCCTATCTCAGTGACGGCGACGCTACGGTTGACCGTCCTTCCTGTGACAGCGGTCTCGGTTTGACCATCGCAGCCCGGTTGGTTCACCTGGCCGGCGGCGAAATCGGTTTTCAGTCGACACCGGAGAAGGGGGCGACGTTTTGGTTTACCTGGGCCTGCCGCCTCGCCGCCATGCCATTGGAGCGGCCCGAGCAGCCGCTTCAAAACCGGCAGCCGGCAGACCTTCCGACAGCGTTTCAATTTGACGGGGCGACCGTCCTGCTCGTAGAGGACGAGCCGATCAGCAGGGTGTTGATAGAAACCCTGCTCAACCAGGTCGGTCTGCAGGTCGGCATTGCCGAAAACGGACGTCAGGCGGTGACGGCCGCGTTGAGTGGCCGGTATCGGGCCGTTCTGATGGATGTGCAGATGCCGGGGATGGACGGCCTGGAAGCGACCAGGGCGATCAGGACACACGAAAAGACCCAGGGCGGTCACTTGCCGATTATCGCCCTGACCGCGCACGCGATGCAGGGCGACCGGGAGCGTTGTCTGCAGGCGGGCATGGACGATTATCTGGCAAAACCGTTGAACAAGGACGATCTCTATCAGGTGTTGCGCAGGCGTCTGACCAGGGCGGCCCTGATTGTTCTCGAAGAGATGACACAGCAGCAGGCGACCGTTGAGTATCTTGTCGAAAAAGGATGGCGGGTGACCATAGCCGAAACCGTTCGCTCCGCCGGCTACGAGGCATCACTGCATCATTTTGATCTGGTTGTCCTCGACATCGACCACGATGGCGGCGAGGGTGCGGAAACGGTTCGGACGATTCGCCGTTTGGAGGCCTATTCCGGTCGCCATTCCCTGATTCTGGCGATCAGAGGAGAACAAACGACGGCGGCGATGACCGATATCTATCGACAGAGCGGCGTCGACCGATTTCTCGAGCCGCCCTTTTCCGCCGAGCTTCTCGAGAGACATCTCCTGGACGTTTAACACTTGTGCGAATCTTGAAAAATTGTCATGTCGGCCAATTTCATCGTTGCGCAATCAAATTTTATCCTCTGAATATCATCTATGCCTGCGGTAAAATTTTCTTGTGCGCCTCGATCTTGAACGAAATTCCAAATTTTTCAAGCTCCCCTTGTCACTCCCCGGGACGCCCGTTATAATGCGGCGGTCCGGCCCAGGTGATCGCAGCGAGACACGCACGGCGGTTACACCAAAATACGACAGTTGCCCAATTCGGTTTCCGATGCCTTTTTTTTCACAGGTTTGTCTCCATAGCTTCGGCTACGAAATTCCCGCTCGCATTCTCACTTCGGACGATATCGAACAGCGGCTTGCGCCGCTCTATCGTCGGCTCAAACTGCCCGAAGGCAGGCTGGCGATGATGAGCGGTATCTCCGAGCGTCGTCTCTGGCCGGAAGGAACCAGGCCAAGCGAGGCGGCGGTACAGGCCGGCAGAAAAGCTCTGACCCGGTCAGGTATTGCTGCCGACCATGTCCAGTGTCTCTTCAACACCTCGGTTTCCCGGGATATGATGGAGCCGGCAACGGCGGCTTTTGTCCACCATGCTCTGGGACTGCCGCCCGATTGTCTGATTTTCGATATCTCCAATGCTTGTCTCGGTTTTCTCGACGGGATGGTGATGCTGGCCTCGATGATCGAACTCGGCCAGGTTGACAACGGCCTGATCGTCAGTGGAGAAACCGCGGAAGAACTGATTGAGTCGACCATCACCACACTGCTGCAGGATGAGTCGCTGACGAGAAAAAGTATCAAGTCCGCTTTTGCCTCGTTGACCATCGGTTCCGGCGCCGTCGCCCTGTTTATGTGCCGGTGCGGAGAAGGAGCCACGCTCGCTGGACCGCGCTTGTCCGCCGCAACCTGGCGGGCCAACACGGCACATGTGGACCTCTGTCAGGGCGGCCGGATCGATGCGGCGACGACTCTGATGGAGACCGATTCCGAGGAATTGATGATCCAGGGCATTGAAACGGCCGAGCAGACCTGGCGCGCCTTTTCCGCTGTGCCGGGCTGGGGTGTGGATGATATCGATCGGTTTTTCTGCCACCAGGTCGGCTCCGCCCACACGCGTCTGCTTTTTGGCACACTTGGACTCGATGTTAACAAAAATTTCGAAACGTTGTCGTTTCTCGGCAATGTCGGTTCCGTTTCCGCACCGATTACCCTGGCCCTTGCTCTCGAGCAGGAGGTCTTTCGACTCGGACAAAAAGGGGCCTTGCTTGGAATCGGCAGCGGTATCAATTGCCTGATGCTCGGTATCGACTGGTAGAAGGGGAGGCTGCTGATGAGAGAGCTTACACCGCAGCAGGGCGAGAGGTTGCTCCGCCTGGCTCGAGAGACGATTGCCCGCCGCCTCGGTGTCGGCCGTGGACCGGACAGGGAGATGTTGGATGACGAAGCCCTTCAGCAGCGGTGCGGCTGTTTTGTTACCCTGAAGCTGGCGGGGCAGCTGCGCGGTTGTATCGGTAACCTGGAGCCTGTCGGTCCCCTTGGCGAGTCGGTGATGCGCAACGCCGAGAGCGCGGCCTTCCACGATCATCGGTTCGCACCGCTGACCCCGGAAGAGTTTGTGCGGATCAACCTCGATATCTCAATTCTGACACCAGCCGTCCGTCTGGATTACCGGGACGGCGCCGATCTTTGCCGGCGGTTGCGACCGGATATCGATGGCGTTATTCTTCGGGCCGATGGTGCCCAGGCCACCTTTTTGCCGCAGGTCTGGGAGCAATTGCCCAATCCGGCCGATTTCCTCGATCACCTCTGCCTCAAGGCGGGTCTTCCTAAATCAGCGTGGCGCGGCGGTCGGCTGGAGATTTCGATTTACCAGGTGCGCAGTTTTTCGGAGCGGCAGCAATGAGTCTCACCCTCTCGGCCGACCTGGCAGCGGACCTGGCCGCACTCTATCGGGACATGGAGTCGGCTTACGACCGGGTGGCCAAGCAGCTGCATCACAGCTGCGATGGTTGCCCGGATAATTGCTGTGATTCCTATTTCACCCACCACACGTATATCGAATGGGCCTACCTCTGGCTTGGTCTGGCCGAGCTTAGCGAAGAGCGGCGGCAGCAGTTGTCCGTTCGCGCCGCTCGATGCATCGACTCCTACACGCATGCCCGCGAGCACGGCAAACGACCGCAGATCATGTGTCCGCTCAACGACAACGGGCGATGCAGTCTGTACCGCTATCGACTGATGGTCTGCCGGACGCACGGGGTACCGGCTGTGATGACCAGGCCCGATGGCCGGGTGATTCGTTTTCCCGGCTGCTTTAGGTGTCAGGAACAAATCGAGACACGGCCCGGTCAACAACACCTGCCGGTCATGGAGCGAACACCGCTCTTGCGGCGGTTGGTCGATTTGGAGCAACGGTTTGTGAGCGGCAGAAGAACGGGTTCGCCGCGGCTTGCCATGACTATTGCCGACATGGTGGTCGATGGCCCTCCGACTCACGTCTGATTCGCTGCCGAGAACTGCCTGGTGTACTGCCGGGTGGACAAGCCCGGGCGCATGGCATGGAGAAATACACGATGAAACATAAGGTTATCAACAGACAGCCCAATTCGAGACGCTGTTTTGTCTGTGGCCTGGAAAACCGCTATGGCTTAAAAAGTCGCTTTTATGAACTTGATAACCGGGAGATTGTCGCCCTTTTCACACCGGCTGACGAGCACCAGAGTTATCCCGGTCGACTGCACGGAGGCATAGCGGCGGCAATCCTGGATGAAACGATTGGCCGGGCGGTTCTGAACCATCAGGACACCGAGCTCTGGGGTGTTACTATTGAATTTTCGATGAAATTTCGTCAACCGGTACCGCTTGACCGGGAAATTAAAGTACTCGCCCGTATTACCGGGGAAAACAAACGTAGTTTCACCGGTTCCGGAGAAATCGTCCTGGCCGATGGCAGTGTCGCCGTTGAAGGGAGCGGCCGCTATCTGAAGATGGCCTTGTCCAGCGTTACCGATTTTGATTTCAAGGAAGAAGAGTGGCGGGTAGTTGAGCAGGACGATGATGATCCGCTTGAGGTGGATTGTCCGGAGCATCACTGAGCGGGAAACTCAGCGTGAATGTGCAGCCACCGTCCGGTGGCGACGAAAAGCTGATATCGCCACGATGGTTTTTCATGATGCTATAGGCGATGGCCAGGCCGAGACCGGTACCGTCGGTGTAAGGCTTGGTCGAAAAAAACGGCTCGAAGATATGTTCCCGATGTTCGTCGGTGATACCGCTGCCGCTGTCGGTCAGCGCCAGAACGACCTGTTGATGGCGCACAGCGGTCTCCACCCGTAGCCGTTTTTCCTCGCTGTGTTTCATCGCATCAATGGCATTGGTGGTCAGATTGACCACTACCTGGCTGATTTGATCTTCGACCGCTCTGATGTCTGGAAGGTCTTCGGCCAGTCGGGTGGCCACCGTTATGCCGGCGTCTTTCAGGTTTTTCCGTTGCAGGTGTAAAACGTTTTCCACCGTGTTGTTGAGGTTGAACAGGATTTTTTTTCCGGATGACGGTCGGTGCAGTTCATGCAGATCGTTGATCAGCTGTTTCAGTCGATCGCACTCCTGTAAACCGACGTCGATCAGGTCGCGATCCTGTCGGCCGAGTTCCGTTCTCTGGGACAGGTCGTCAAGCAGGTATTTGATACCGATCAGTGGGTTGCCGAATTCGTGGGCAATGGATGCCGAGAGCCGGCTGAGGGCGGCCAGTTTGCCGGCATGCAGCAATTGCATCTGAGTTTCCTTGCGCTTGGCCACTTCCAGGTGCAGGTTGCCGAGTGTCGTTTGCAACTCTTCGTACAATTGGGCATTTTTGATGGAAATGGCAGCCTGTCCGGCGATGAGTTCGATGATATCGAGACGTTCCGGTGAAAATGCGGCGGTGGTCAGGTTGTTTTCCAGATAGAGAATGGCCAGCAGATCACCGTGGTGCTTGATCGGCACGCAGAGTAGAGATTTCGTGTTATTGCTGCGGATGTACAGGTCACCGGTGAACGGTCCGCTGAGGCAGGCGTGGTCAAGCACGATGGTCTCACCGGAAGTGGTTACGTGTTTGATCACGGCCAGGGACAGGCGCTGCCGGTGGGCGAGGAGCGGGGTGTCGACCACGGCCCCCTGGCGTTCGCCACTCGTTGCCGTTACTTTAACCAGCGGTGCGTCGGTAGGGTTCATTATCAGCAAGCCGACTTCAGCCCCGGCATTTTCCACAACGATCATGATCAGCTTCCTGACAACCTCGTCTAGCACGAATTCACTGCTGAACGCCCGTGAAGCTTTAACGAAACTGCCAAGATCGAGAGGCGAGGCGTCGAGGCCGGTTGTCAGGGAAACCGGCACGCCTGCCTGTTCACGGGTGCCGGTGCGGCGTTCAACGAGCAGGTCGGCGGAGTGCTTCCTCAGATGATCGACCAGCGCCTCCGCTTCCCATTGACGATAGTGGTGTAACGCTTCACCTAGATAGGAACGGGCGACCAGAGGGCGGCCGCTGGCCAGATAGAAGGCGGCGGCCAGTTCATACCCCAGGGCGGCATCCTGTTGGTAGCCGTTCTGTCTGGCCAGGGAGATGGCCTGCTCGTAGTGGTGCGCTGCAGCTTCCCGTTGATCGGTGATGCGGTGTCGTTCGGCGCAGAGTAAATGATAGCGGTGTCGATAATTTTTTGGAGACGTTTCTCCCCAGCGGCGCATTTTTTGGATACCGGTGTTAATCGCGGTCCATCTGCTCCGTCGACCTGTGTGGTGCGGGTCCCGGCAGATGGCCAACAGGGTCAGGGTATGGATGAAAAGAAAAATCGGCAGCAAAAACGATGATCGGACCCCGTCGATCAACGCCAGCGCTTTGCTGCCGTGTTGTTCGGCTCGTTCATAATTGCCGAACAGATAGGCAAGCAGTTGTCCGAGCTGATGGAAAAAAAACAATGTCGTCCGGTCGTCACCATGCTGAAGCAGCGACGACATCCGGATGCCGTCGTAGTGCAAACCGCTGAATATGGACGGATCGCTGGTGCGGCCGCGCAGGTTGGCGATGGTCTGCTCGAGCATCATCTGACGATAGCGGACACCGGAGGAAGCGGTATCGATGTGCCGGCGGTACGGTGCCGTTTCCTCGAGAACACCGGTGAGACTTCGTCCGAGAAAGAACATCGTTGCGAAACATCCGACAGCGCAGAGTGCGGCGGATTCCGATTCGCTGTGGTAGTACTGCTGTCGGCAGGCTTGCTGGAGAGAATCCTGAGAGTGTCTCAGGTGTCGATGCCAGTGGGTGATATCGGTGCTAACCAGATGGACGGAGAAAGGGTGAGCGGGTATGCCTGACCGTTTCTGCAGATCCAGTGCCAGTTGTCCGTAACGAGAGCCGAGGCGGTATTGTCTGGTGCCTGCCGAACAAAGGAGAGCGCCAAAGATCGGGTACCCGATGATCGACGCAACCCGGTGATGGCCATGGGCAAGAGATAACCGGATGGATGTCAGGCTGATGATCGGCAGAAGCGCCGGGCGGATCTGGTAGGCGGCCAGGGCTGTTTCGAGCAGCACTTCCATAATTGAAGCCTGGATCGGATCGGTCATCTGTGGCATGGTCAGCAGCGCCTGTTCCGATCTGCCGAACAAGGATATTCGAGCTGACAGAAAGGCTGCGGCGGCAGCATGTTTGCCAGGTGACTCGGCAAGAGAAATTCCCAGTGCGGCAAGAATGGTGCGACCGGTCCGCAGGGCTTCACGACAACGATCGCTGCGCCGGTAGAGTTGCATCGCGGTCCGATAGACCCGTGTCGAGTCAACCGCGGTTCGGGCCCGGCTGCAGACGATGGCGAAGAGACGCTCGCTCTCTTCGGTCAGATCCGATCGTGCTGCCGCTTCTGCGGCTTCCGAGTAGACATCGAGCGTCAGGCCATACTGGGTGGTCCAGGCGGAAGCAGGCAGTAGTTCCAGCGCCGTGGCGCTCAATCGTCGGTAGAGAGATGTGGTTCCCGAGGTCTTTGCCTGGATGGCGGCCTCGAGGTTCAGTGTGGCGAGTTCGAAGCGCTGTTTGTCCGTTTCCAGCGCGCTGATTCCCTGGTTGAGGTGGCCGACGATGTCACTAAGCGGGTAGTGGTGGTTGGCCGATTCAGAAAGGTATTGCATCATCGAGCCGATGCGAACCCCAAGTGCATTGCGTGTCGCAAGCGGCAGCAGTGCGATGGCCGCATGGCGAATCTGTTCGTGGGCGAAGCGAAAATAGTCCGTTTTCTGCGTGTTTCCTTCGTTTGTGCCGGAAGGCCCGAGAGCCTGGGGCGCGGCCGGGAGAATCAGGCCGTCGTTGAGAGCTTTGGCCAGGTCGGCCAAGGTCTGCTGGGGTGTATTCCCGTAGACAAGACTGAGCAGGCGGAGATCAAACCGGGGACCGATACAGGCGGCGTATTGCAGGACGGTTCGTTGACCGGCGGGAAAAGCCGCAATGCGTCTGGTCAGTAGTTCGCCGACATTGGGAGTTACGTCGGTCGCCATGACGGCCGGCAGGTCATAGTCCCAACGGCCGCTTTTGCTATTGAAAGCAAGCGCCCCCGATTCATGCAACTGGGCGAGGAATTGTTTCAGAAAAAAGGGATTGCCTCCGGTTTTCTCACGACAGCAGTGTGCCAGGCCGAGCATGTCGGTTAGTGGCTGATAGAGAGTTTCACTGAGCAACCCGGCGATTTCGTCGTCCGTCAGGGGAAGCAGTTCCAGGTGCACCGGAAATGAGACGCTTCCCGCTGGTTCGTCGATGGTGTCGGCGAAGATGGCTGTGGCGTCGGGGTCTGCCGAACTGCAAATGAGAAGGCCCTGCCGTTGGCGATCAGCGAGAAACGAGGTGATGACGGAAAGTGTTTCCGGGTCGACCAGATGCAGATCATCCTGAATGACGACCAGTGTTTTGAAATGACGGTCGATCGCGGCGAGCAGCGTTTTGGCGATCGACAGGTTAGAACTGATTGCAAGTGCAGTATCTGGTGATGCTGCCGGTGTCGTGCCGAACAACTCTCTCAGCTCGGGAAGCTGTGCAACGGCTTGTTCTTGCTGCCCGTCAAATGCGGGCAGCAAGAGATCCAACCAACTTGCTCGCTGCTCGGGGTCGAGTGAGAGGAGGTGACGGAGCAGCCGCCTGCAGGCGAAGATGATCGGAGCGCCGGGCGTATCCCCCCGTCCGTGCTCGGCTGTTGCCCGTAACACGATGGCGCCGCGGTACTCCAAGACCTTTTGGATTTCCAGGAGAAGAGACGTTTTGCCGCTTCCGGACGCGCCGGTGATCAGATAGGCGCGAGGCACCTCTGAACCGATCCTGTCGTAGCCGCAAATCACGGTCGATAATTCGTGATTTCTGCCGAAGTGTCGGTCGGGAATGGAAAATACCGGTGAAATGTCGGTGCCGCCGACGCCGAAGTCGATGATCGAACGATTCTCGCGCAACTCGATCAGGCAGCGCATCAGGTCCGGGATCAAGCCGCTGCAACTCTGGTACCGATCGTCGGCCGATTTCTCAATCAACTTGAGAACGATGTTCGCCAGCGCGTCGGGGATGTCCGGATTGAAGTCTTGCGGCGGCGCTGGCGTTTTGGCCAAATGGCCATGCACCAGTGCAATCAGATCGGTGCCGATGAACGGGCGGCTACCGGTCAGCAGTTCGTAGAGTACGACGCCGAGTGAATAGAAATCGGATCGATAATCGAGTTCCTTGTTGATCCGGCCGGTTTGTTCCGGAGAAATATATGCAAGGGTTCCCCGAAACGTCGAGTCGGTCGAATAGAACGGATATTCTTTGTTTCTGGTGGAGGCGATACTGAAATCGACGAGTTTAATGCGGCCGGTGATCGAGCGAAAGAGAATATGGGCCGGACAAAGATTTTTATAGATGATGTTGTGCCGGTGGATATCGCGCAGCGCGTCTGCAAGCTGGATGGCAATATCGAGAAAGCGGATAAAGTCCACCGGACCTTCCCGGTTAGAGACGGATAACGGCAGGCCGTTGAAGTCCTCCTCGATGAGAACCGGGAGGGGCCCGTGTTGGCCGAGGCCGATGGCGGAAATGATTTTGTTGTGTCGAAACCGACTTAGAATGGTGAATTCATGCTTGATGGTGTTTGCCGATGTGGCAGCAGAATTCTTCCCGGCGGGAACTTTGAGGATGACACGCTGGCCGGTATCGTCAGCAATCCCTCGATAGATCGAGGAACGTGCCGATTCGCTGATGCACTCGCTGATGGTGTAACCACAAATGTTCAAGGTATCTGTCCCGTTTTTTTCAACGCCGACCGGCCTTCTCTTCGATGACCGATGGTGACAAGCAGGTCTTCATGAAAGCAGCGGCAGAATCCATTCAGCCAACCGGCGGTTGCCGGTTTCCCGGGGGCTGTTTCTTGGTTTTGCGAATAGATCAGGCAGATCCGTTAGCCAACTGCCGCTCAAAAACTGATGCTCATCGAGAATCGCTCCGCCGAGCCGTGCAACGACGTAATCGGCCAGAACCGCAGATTCGGCAAAATCGGTGCGGGTAACACAGCAGAGTGGCGTGGCCGTTTGGGAGCACTCGGCAATGGTCGAGTAGCCGCATTTGCAGATCAGCAGGTCGGCACCGTTAATCAGATCAGGGTGGTGCAACGGGGCATGCGGCGACAGAAAACGAACGTTGTCGCCATATGAGACCCCATCGGGACTCTGGCCGGCAATGACAAAGAAGGTGTCAGGGTGGGTATGCAGCCGTGACAAGAAGGGAGGGGTGCAGGGAATTCCTCCCATACTGATCAGCACGGTCTGCCGGTCGTTGCCGCCGAGCAATGCTGCGCCCTCCTGCCGGGTGAGATGGCAGGGACGGGCCAGCGGCGCACAGGTCAGGTCGACAGCGAGGGGGCGACAGACCGGTTCGGTTTGCACATGCCAGTCGGCGAGCCCATAATATTCGGTCAATTGATCGATGATCGGTCTGAATGCTGCAATACGGTCAGCCAGTGGTCGGTAGATCCAGTCCCAGGTGAAATTTTCCAGCAACAGCGTCGGGATGCCGGCTCGATTACCGACAGCGATGCCAAGCGGACTGATGTCGCAGATGATCAGAGAGCTATCGCGACACCTGTCTGCGCAATAACTGATGCTCTCGTTCGCTAGGGGGAGAAAATCTGCCAGCCGGTTCATCGTCTGATCGACGTCGATGGAAAAGGCGGAGTCTTGAACGAGGCCGATATCGGAAACGATACGGTGGTAGAAGAAGGGGAATGTGCTGGATTGAAAGAGGGTTTCCGGGACTGTTGAGAAGATCCGCACCTGCAGGTCGGGGAGTATCTCACCGAGCGCTTCCAGGACGCTGATGGTCCGGGTTGCGTGGCCGAAACCGTGCGGAGAGATAAAGCAGGATAGTTCCCTGGTCATGATCGGTTGCGTCCTGGGAGAATAATCGTGTTCGGCCGGCTTTTCGGCAGGAGGAGCCGGCGCCGCTCGGTGCGGTCGAACGTGTCAGTGCAGATCTTTGCCGGTGGTGCTCATCGCCAGGTTGCAGTTGCGCACGCCGCGCAGGGAGCGGATACGATCGGCAAGTTCGTTGACCGCTCCGGCCTTGCCCTTGATGATAATAACTTCCAGGCAATTATGGTGATCCATGTGCACATGGGTGGCCGAAACGATCTGATGGTGATAATCGTGCTGGATCTCGGTAACCTTTTCCTGCAGTTGATGCTGGTGGTGATCGTAGACCATGGTGATCACGCCGACGACATCCTTGTCCGCCTGCCACTCCTTGGCCACAAACGATGAGCGGATCAGGTCCCGGATCGCTTCGGAACGGTTGACGTATTTCTGTTGCCGGATATAGTCGTCGAAATCGTCGAGCAGTTTTTCGTCGAGGGAGATGGTAAAGCGTTTCAACATGGCACCACCTGGAGTTTTTCGCTACGTTAGCGCGCCGTTGCCGGCGCGTCAACTCTTTTGCTGACAGACGGGAGAAGGAGGATGCAGTGGACAATGATGCAGGGCACGAAGGACCGCACCACCTGTTACGGACGATTGGGATTATCAGGTCCTGTTATCGGGAGAAATTCGGAATTCCGCGGCAGGCGGGACTGACCCCGTCCGCCCGGGCCGAACTCGAGTTGGCCGGGCCGTATGCTCGGGCGGAAATGGTGCGGGGGCTGGAGCAGTTCAGTCACCTCTGGCTGGTGTTTCTTTTTCACGATGCAACGAGCGAGGGGTGGCAGCGAACAGTTCGTCCGCCGCGGCTGGGAGGTCGCAGGCGGCTTGGGGTGTTTGCCACTAGAAGTCCGCATCGACCGAACCATATCGGTTTGTCCGCCGTCAGCCTGCTCGGGGTTGAATGCAGTGGCGGCGGCGTGAGGCTCAAGCTCGGGGGTGTCGATCTGCTGGACGGGACACCGGTTCTCGATATCAAGCCGTATCTGCCCTACAGCGATCTGATTGAAGCGGCAACGAGCGGTTGGACGGATACTGACAGCCGAGCGGTTCCGGTAATCTTTACCCCGGCCGCGGCGTCTTTTGGCGCGGCCTATCGAGAGCGGACCGGGCGAGCACTGCTGCCGTTGGTCGAGGAGGTGTTGCGTCAGGATCCGCGACCGGCCAGTCAGCGAGGGCGCAGGACCGGGTTCGCGATGACGTTGTGGGATGTCAACATTCGCTGGCAGGTGACCGAAACCTGTTTTCTGGTGGATTACTGCGAATGGCTCGAGGGGCGGGAAGGGCTGTCTTCAGGGTGATTCCAGCCCGGCGATGGTACAGTAGACGCGCCCGCCGATCAGGTAGTGGCGGGTACGTATATCGTAATCGAGACTGGCGCCGATGATCTCCACCTGTTCACCGACCAGCCGTGTCCGGCCAGGTGACTTGATGGTCCGGTCGTGGTCAAAGTAGAATAGTTCTTCCGAATAGAGCTGCTGGTTTTCGGCAACCTGGTCGATGCGAACATCGTCGCGCAAGGTGAGCTGTCGACTCACATCGTTGTAGACGCCGGTCCTGGCGATAACATTGATGCGGTTGCCTTGCTCGTCAAACAGGTCGGCATCGACATCCGCGAGGATGAATTCGTGTGGTACATCACTAGTCTGGGCTTCCGCGGCCCGGATCTCGGCAGTCTTGATCCCGTTCTGATTCTGCAGGATGACTACCTGCTCCATGGTGAAGTTGTGGACTCTCTCTTCCCGTTTGGCGAAATCGAGGTCAAAGCCGCCCCGTGGTTCGAGAAAGGATGCCAGCGGCAAGCGCCAGAGCGGAAAGGTAAGGATCAGGCCGAGTGGAATCAACCAGATCAGGTTGCGACGGGTGAGCTTCATGTCAGGTAGCTCTGCAACAGGGACTGGTGGAGTCCTTTGGCGGTGACCAGCAGATCGCATACTTCCCGAACGGCGCCGTGACCGCCGCTGCGCGACGCGACGTAATGACAGGCGCTTTGCACCTCGGGTACGGCATTGGCCGGGCAGGCGGCGAGACCGACCCGGATCAGCACAGCCAGATCGATCCAATCGTCACCCATGTAGCAGACCTCGGCCGGCCTTTTCCCGGACCGCCGCAGGATTTCCCTGAAGGCCGCGGATTTGTGGTCGACTCCTTGATAGATGTGGTCCAGGGCCAACTCTTCGGCCCGCCGCTGGACGATAGTCGATCGCCGGGCGGTGATCAGTCCGGTTTGAACACCGGCCTGCCGCAACAACTTCAGGCCGAGACCGTCCTGGGTGTTGAACGCCTTGGCCTCGGCTCCGGATTCGCTATAAATCAGGGAGCCGTCCGTGAGCACCCCGTCGACATCAAGCAGGAGCAGGGTAACACCGGCCGCCCGGCTGTGCAGGACGTCGTCAAGAAGACCATGCTGCCGGCTGGCTCGTTGCTGGGACCGCTGCCGATAACCGGCCAAAACCTCACAATCGGTCGGGTGAGAAGTATCTCCGGACGGTTGACGGGGATCGCTGGTCATCGGGTGATTATTCCAGACAGGAACGGATGCGAACGATTTGCTGAAGAATTGCCTCCACCCGGTCAAGAGCGATGGAGTTCGGCCCGTCGCAGAGGGCCCGATCCGGATCGGGATGGACCTCCATGAACAGCCCGTCGATACCGGCTGCGACTGCCGCCCGGGCCAACGGTGCGATAAACTCCCGCTGACCGCCAGATGAGCCACCGGCCCCGCCGGGCAATTGTACCGAGTGGGTTGCATCATAAATAACCGGACAGCCGAGCTCGCGCATCACCGGAAAGGAGCGCATGTCGACGACCAGGTTGTTGTAGCCGAAACAGGAGCCGCGCTCTACGAGCAATACCCGGCTGCCGTTGACGCTCTTGATTTTGTCGACTGCGTGGGCCATGTCCCAGGGAGAGAGAAACTGGCCTTTTTTCAGGTTGATCGGCTTGCCGGTCGTGGCTGCGGCTTGGAGCAGGTCGGTCTGGCGGCAGAGAAAGGCGGGAATCTGAATGACATCAAGGACCGCAGCGGCGCTTGGCACCTGCGACGATTCGTGCACATCGGAGACGACGGGGACGTTCATCGCGTCGCGAATCCCGGCCATGACGGCCAGACCCTCGGCCAGCCCTGGCCCGCGAAACGAGCCGAGCGACGTGCGGTTGGCCTTATCGAAAGATGCCTTGAACACGTAGGACAGGCCAAGTCGTCCGCAGATTTCCTGCATGGTTCCGGCCACTCGCCTGGCTAGTTCGGGTGACTCAAGCACACACGGACCGGCGATAAGCAGGAGCGGTCGGCCCGGTCCGACCAACAGATCCGGCCCCTCGGGTCGGCCAATGGCAACGGTGGTGACATCCATCATTCTTGTGCGTCCCGAAAGTTTAACGCGGCTTTGATGAAGTCGCGGAACAGCGGATGCGGCTTCATCGGTTTGGATTTGAATTCGGGATGAAACTGGCAACCGAGAAACCAGGGGTGTTCGGGGATTTCGACTATTTCGACGAGGTGATTGTCGGGTGAGACACCGGAGATGACCAGGCCGGCCTTATTGAGCACCTCGCGGTAATCGTTGTTGAACTCGTAGCGGTGCCGGTGCCTCTCGCTGATCTCTTCCGTCTGGTAGGCGGCCATGGCGAAGGTGTCTTTCTTCAATACGCAGGGGTAGGCGCCGAGCCGCAGGGTGCCGCCGAAGTCGGACTGTTCGTCACGAACCTGTTTTTTCTGGGAGCGATAGTCAAACCATTCCTTGCACAGATAAATCACCGGCTCCGGTGTGAGCGGGTCGAGTTCCGATGAGTGTGCCTTGGCAATCTGCGCCACCTGGCGGCTGAACTCGACAACGGCCAGCTGCATGCCGAGACAAATCCCGAAAAAGGGAATCTTGTTGACCCGGGCATGGGTGATTGCTCGAATTTTGCCCTCGGCACCGCGCTTGCCGAAACCGCCCGGGACCAGGATGCCGTCGCAACCGGCCAGCAATTGCTCGGGGTTGCCGGTTTCCAGCTCCTCGGCGCTCAGGTAGAGCAATTCCACCTTGGCGCGGTTGGCCAGGCCGCCATGGATCAATGCCTCGTGCAGACTCTTGTAGGATTCGGTCAGATCCACATACTTTCCGGTGACGGCAATGGTGACCGTGTGCAAGGGATTTTTGAGATTGTCGACCAGGTTCTGCCACGGCCTGATGTTCGGTGAACCGGTCCAGACATTGAGCAGCTCGAGAATCTTTCCGTCCAGGCCTTCTTTGTGGAACAGCAACGGGACTTCGTAGATGTTGTCGACATCGATGGCGGTGATGACCGCATCCTTGGGGACATTACAGAACAGTGCGATTTTCGCTTTCAGCTCGGCGGAGAGCGGAACTTCGGTGCGGCAGAGCAGTATATCGGGTTGAATGCCGTCGGCCCGCAGCTCTTTGACCGAGTGCTGGGTCGGTTTGGTTTTGACCTCTCCGGCTGCTTTGATGTAGGGGACCAGGGTCAGGTGAACGAATAAAGAGTATTCCCGGCCCAGATCACTGCGCAGCTGGCGGATCGCTTCGATGAAGGGCAGCCCTTCGATATCTCCGACGGTGCCGCCGATTTCGATGATGGCGATATCGGCGCTGCCGTCCAGCTGCAGCACGGCGGTCTTTATTTCATCGGTGATGTGCGGAATGACTTGGACGGTGCCACCGAGATATTCACCGCGACGTTCCTTGGTGATCACCGAATAGTAAATCCTGCCAGAGGTGTAATTGTTTTTCTGGGCCATCAGCGCATTGGTGTAGCGCTCGTAATGACCCATGTCGAGATCGGTTTCGGCACCGTCGTCGGTAACGAAGACCTCACCGTGCTGAAACGGGTTCATCGTTCCGGGGTCGACGTTGATATAAGGATCGAGTTTCTGGAAGGTCACGGTCAGTCCCCGGCATTCGAGCAGGGCGCCGATCGATGCGGCCGCCAGCCCTTTACCGAGAGAGGACAGGACGCCACCGGTGATGAAAATGAATTTGGTTCGTTTGGTCGTACCCGGTTTTTTCATACTGCTCTCCCGGCTGAAGGTTGGCATGGAAGATTCGGTCTTTTTATACACCTAATCGCCGGTGGAGGCAACAACGGTCACCGGGAAAAGATTAACGGAGCGGCGGAGCTCTTGTCTGCGGCCGTGGTCGTGCCTATCTTTTCAAATGTAGGAATAATTCTCAAAAAGGAGCGGGCGATGAACAGCCTTATGATGGCAATCTTGTTGTTGGGCATTGGTACGACGGTATACGCCGCCGATCGGACGGCAACCAAAGCGGAAGAGGAGACCGCGCTCTTTGGCGGCGGTTGCTTCTGGTGTATGGAGCCGCCCTTTGAACAGCTCGACGGTGTTATCGATGTCGTTGCCGGCTATACCGGCGGGGCTGCCGAAGATGCCGAGTACGCCAAAGTGTCCACCGGTGCTACCGGTCACTATGAAGCGGTCAGGGTCCGCTACGATCCCGGCCGGATCTCTTATCGGGAACTGGTCGAGACGTTCTGGCGACAGATCGATCCGACCGATGACGGAGGCCAGTTTGCCGACCGGGGAACCCACTACCGGACGGCCATCTTTTATACCACCGAAGATCAGCGGGCTGTTGCCGAGCAGTCAAAGGCGGATCTTGATGCCTCTGGTCTATTCAAGCGGCCGGTGGTGACGGAGATCTTGCCGGCACAACCGTTCTACGAAGCTGAGGTGTATCATCAGGATTATTATCGGAAAAATGTTGTGCACTATTCGATGTATAAGGCTGGCTCAGGGCGGCAGGCGTTTCAGGAAAAGGTGTGGAAGAGCGGTGGCGAGGGGACGGCACCGTTCCGTAAACCAAGTGATAAAGAGCTGCGAGAGTTGTTGACGCCGATGCAATACCAGGTGACTCAGAAAAAAGGCACCGAACCGCCCTTCGACAATGAGTTCTGGAATAACAAGGAGGAGGGACTCTATGTCGATATCGTTTCCGGAGAGCCGCTGTTCAGCTCACGCGACAAGTTTGATTCCGGTACCGGCTGGCCCAGTTTCACCCGGCCGGTAGAGCCAGACAATATTGTCGAGCGGCGTGATATCTCACACTTCATGCTGCGCACCGAAGTGCGTTCTCGCCAGGCCGACTCGCATCTCGGCCATGTCTTTTCCGACGGCCCGCCACCCACCAACAAGCGCTACTGCATCAACTCGGCCGCCCTGCGCTTTGTTCCGGTAGACCGCCTTGAGGAGGAAGGCTATGGTGATTATCGGAGCAGTTTTTTTTAGCAAGCGGTTGCCACCGGCGAACTAACGTTACCCCGATAGCCATTGCCGCGGCGAACGAAAATGGGTAGTCTTGAGACATCTTTTTTGCCGCGCCGGCGCATGGATTCATGGAGCGCATGTATTGCGAGCTGGTAGGTCTCTTACTATCCGGGAGGTGTTGATTATGGGAAAATTACTGATGGCGATCGGTGTTGTCTGGTGCCTGTTGCCGGCCGTCGGGGCGAAGGCCCTCGACTTTCAGCCGGGACAGTATCAAATTACGTCGACTGCTGAAATACCGGGGATGCCGGCCATGCCGGCCCAGCAAACCGTGCAGTGCCTGACCGAGCAGGATCCGGTTTCAGCGGACATGGTTGGCAGCGGCTGCTCGATCAGTGACTTGAAGACCAGCGGCAATACCGTTTCCTGGGCCATGACCTGTGATCAACAGGGCACAAAGGCCACCGGTACCGGCCGGATAACCTACCAGAACGACAGCTTTTCCGGAGTATTTACGACGACCATGGACACACCGGGCGGGCCGGTGACGATAACTACCAAGAGTAACGGCACGCGGATAGGCCCTTGTCCTTGAACATTTAGGATTCGTTCAGAAACATGAGCTGTTGTTGAGCAGATCCTCGATGGTGCCCTCGCCCAGAGGCGTGTGTAAAATGGTTTCCAGCAGCGGGGCGACATGGGGGTAATCTTCTTCTGCAAGCAGAAATCCGGGAAGCGATCGGGCGGTGAGCAGTCCCGGCGCTCCGTCTTCCTGTCGTTTCCGGATCACTCCGCTCCCTGTTGGCCCGGGTGGTTGCATCGTCAAGTGCTGGAGCAGGGCGATCATCGTGCCCCACAGGCGCCCCTGGTCGAGGTGTTCGATCAACTGTCCGACTGCGGTACTCGCCGTCAGGTAAGCCGACGGGAGCACCGCTTCCCGGCCCGGTTGGCAGGTGACGGTGGAGACGAAGCAGCGACAGGCGAAGGGCCGGAACGAATAAACAGAGCAGCGGTCGTCCTGCAGCAGTGGACACGTGCCGGAGAAGATGCCGTGGCCGGGATCGATGTCATTCTGCTCCAGGCAAGCCCGGGCAAATTCGTTGGTCGTGCAGGACGGCGCTGCCGGAAGCGGCAGTCCGCCAAGCCGGTCAATCAACCATAACTCGCGGCCGGTTTGCCTCAGAAAGGAAAGGATTCTCTCGCCCTCCGATTCGCTGAGGGTTACCCCGTGCGTACAGCAGACGGCGCATCCCGGCCGGCAGGCAAACGCCCACTGCGCCGCCCACTCGTCGAATATCTCGTAGATCAACTCCAGGGCCTGGTGGCGGGCTGATGCTGCGATGGGTGGGGAATGGCCGGTCATGGGTGGGAGGAGAGTAACCCGGTAGCGGCCAGTGCCGAATCACGGGAGGTGAGGAGATGAAGGAAAAGTCGATCATCCTCACCCTGAAGCTCAGAGAAGGAACGTTCCAACGCCGGATAGCACTCTTCTCCGGTGACCACCACCAGGCGGAGCCGGTTGTAGCCGCACCGTTCCCGTTCCTCTCGGCCGCAGGCCGTCAGCGCAGCGAGCAGGTCTTTCATTGGCGGCCCTGCGTTGCCAGGGTGGACGAGATAGACGAGCAACCGCTGGCCGATCAGCAACCTTGTGACGACAACCGACACCAGTTCGGCCGGCGTAAAGGTATCGGTGAGCATGGACTGAAACACCGGTTCGGGACAACCGCAACCCAGGGTTTGCTGGACGAAGTTCTTGACCTGATCGGGGCGATCGACTGGTTTCATGGTTATCTTCCTCATGGCGTACCGGGTATTATATATCCCCCATGATGGGGAATCACAACGAAGTACTAAAATCAACGTCGTGGTTGGAAAGGCTGGCCGGCTCTGCCGGTCGAGGCGCGGCTTTACGCTGTTCTTGGGGGCAGCCAAGAAACCAGACTACCGCAGCAGGTGCACTATTGCTACCGTGAAATGACGACCACCTCCATGTCGTGGAGATGAAAGGGAACCGTGCAAAATTGCCATTTCGCCTAATCTCATCGTTGAGCAATCAAATTTTATCCTCAGCATAATATGCCTGCGGTGAAATTTTCTTGCATGCCTCGATCTTGAACGAAATTTCAAATTTTCCAAGCTCCCCGAAAGATTCCTCAGCAGAGGGCTGGACGCTTGTTTCCCGGCAACCGGTATTGTATGATGGTAAGCCCCGTAGAACAAAGGAGAGAGCATGTGAAGGACTTTCTGGAGATGGCCGGAAAACGCTATGTTGTGTTCGGACTGGCCAACAAGAAATCAATTGCTGCCGTCATCGCTGCAAACCTGCTGGAGCAGGGCGCCGAGGTTATGCTGGTGGTCCACTCGGAGAAGCGAAAAAAAGCGGCAAATGCACTTTTCCCGGGCAGTCCGGTTTTTTTCTGCGATGTTGAAGAGGAAGAACAGATTGCCCGGGTCCGGGATGAGATAGCCGAGTGGATCGAAGCTGCATCGGGGGGCCGCGTCGATGGGCTGGTTCATTCGATTGCCTACGCCAACTACTCGGACGGTATCAAACCGTTTCACGAGACGAAGCGCCGAGATTTCCTGCAGGCCGCGACGATATCCTGCTTTTCGTTGATTTCCATTGCCAATCACTTCAAAAACCTGCTCGACATCGATGGCTCGGTGGTGACCGTGTCAATTTCTACAACGCGGATGGCCGCAGTCAATTACGGCTACATGGCCCCGATCAAGGCGGCCCTTGATTCTTCACTTTGTTTTCTGGCTAAGAGTTTCGCCGATTTTTCCCGCATCCGCTTCAATGCAGTGGCTCCGTCTTTGCTGAAGACATCGTCATCTGCCGGGATCCCCGGCTATATCGACAGCTATCTGTTTGCCGAGAAGGCCATGCTGCGCAAGCGTGCCCTGACCACTCAGGAAGTGGCTGATACCGCTGTTTTTCTGCTGTCCCGACGCTCTTCGGGCATCACCTGCCAGACCGTCGTCGTCGACGGGGGCATGTCTGTCAATTACTTCGACCGAGATATCGTCAACAAAGCGATTAGCTGAGCGGCTGTGTCCTCCGTTCCGGAGTATCGCCTGGTGATCGGCCGGGCATATCCGATTCGGACGCCTAAAGGGGAGCTTGAAAAATTCGGAATTCCGTTTTAGATCGAGGCGCGCAAGAAAATTTTACCGCAGGCATATACATGATATTCCGAGGATAAAATTTGATTGCGCAACGATGAGATTGGACGGAATGACATTTTTTCAAGGTTCCCTAAAGATTGATCGGCTGGTCCGGTATGATCAGGAAGCCGGCCCCGCTTTTACCGGCACACCCCTCCGGTTGACCCTCCCTGAAATCGATGAGGATGTTTTGGCAAAAGGCATACAGCTGTCGATCGATGATTATGGCGAGGTCCTCGAGAAGGACCGTCTCGTCGGTTTCACCCGCTGAATCGACGACGAGTCCGAGGCCCGGGCCGGCGATACCGCCAATAACGGCAATTCTGATTGCCGATCCGGCGCCGCCTTCGGCGACCACGAGTTGGGCGAGGTGAGGCAACGCTTCATCACTGACAGTGATCATCTGTTTTCTTCTCCCCCTGGTTATGTTCGGTTCATACTGGCATGTTGCTGATTTTTACCAGATGTGCCGGGATCAGACAAGAACAGCCCGGAGCGAAAATCGCTCCGGGCTGTTCAGGCGTGCTGTTAAAAAAGACGCTGTTACAACAGTGCGAGCAATACTCCGGCAGCCACCGCGGAGCCGATAACGCCTGAAACGTTGGCGCCCATGGCGTGCATGATCAGGTGGTTCTGCGGATTTGCTTCCAGGCCCACCTTGTTGACCACACGGGCGGCCATCGGCACGGCGGAAACGCCGGCGGCGCCGATCAAAGGATTTACCTGGGTCTTGGACAGCTTGTTCATCAGTTTGGCCATCAGGACACCACCGGCGGTACCGATGGAAAAAGCAACGATGCCAAGGACCAGGATGCCGAGAGTTTCCAGGTTGAGAAACTTGTCGGCAGAGAGCTTGCTGCCGACACCGAGGCCGAGGAAGATGGTCACGGTATACATCAGCGGACCCTTGATCGTATCGGACAAACGGTCGATAACCCCGCACTCCTTGGCCAGGTTGCCGACCATGAACATGCCAATCAGCGGTGCCGCGGTGGGTAGCAGCAGTGCGCAGATGCCGAGGACCAGCAGCGGCAGGATGATTTTCTCCAGCTTCGAGACATGGCGCATCTGCACCATTTTGATCTGTCGTTCTTCCTTGGACGTCAGCCATTTCATGATTGGGGGCTGGATAATCGGCACCAGGGCCATGTAGGAATACGCGGCAATGGCTATCGAACCGAGCAGTCGCGGTGACAGCTGGCTGGATAGAAATATCGCCGTCGGTCCGTCAGCACCGCCGATAATACCGATTGAAGCGGCGTCCCGAAGGGAAAAGGCGATCCCTGGAACGAATTCGGACAGTGACAGTGCGCCGAGAAGGGTGGCGAAAATACCGATCTGCGCAGCGCCGCCGAGCAAAATGGTCTTTGGGTTGGCGATCATCGGCCCGAAATCGGTCAGGGCCCCGACACCCATGAAGATCAGCAACGGAAAAATGCCGGTGACGATGCCGACTTCGTAGATGTAGTGAAGGATTCCCCCCGGCTCGGCAATGCCGGCCAGCGGAATATTGGCCAGGATCGCGCCATAGCCGATGGGGATCAGCAGCAGCGGTTCAAATTGCTTGAAGATTCCGAGATAGAGCAGTATCAGACCGACACAGATCATCAGGATTCTGCCGATGCCGACGGTCCAGTCGCGCTCCAATTGTCCGTCGATGATACCGTAAACACCGGTGGTCCGGAACAGGTTGCCGACCAGCTTGCCGATGTCGGGCAACTCATGACTGGCCAGGGCCAGCGGCCGTTCGGCAACGACGACAGACGGGGTGATGATGCCGATCTGCTCGCCCTGTTTAACCTTCTGGTAGGGTTCGACAGAGAGAGACTCGATGATGCCGGCGGTCCCCGCTTTGAGTTCGGTGATGGTTCCGTCGGCGTCTTTTAAAACAACGAGGATATCCCCGCTATAAACGGATCGTCCGGGGGCAATGTCTATGCGAATCACCTTGGCGTCGGAAGGCGACGCGATGACCACACCATCTTCGGTCGCCTGGACGGGGGCTCCCGCAAAGGTGCAGAAGCCAAGCAGTATGAGCAGAATTGTTTTGATTTTCATAATGATTCCATCATTCAAACAATGCCAGTCGTGGCGGGCTAAGGCCCGCCACGACAACGGGAAGAGCAGTATCTGCCTGGTCAGCCAATGGTGAAAAGGTGATCCGATGCCTGCACCGTGTCTCCCGCCGATACCTCGATGGCGACAATTTTTCCATCACAGGGAGATTTGACCTCAGACTCCATTTTCATCGCTTCCAGGACCAGCAGGGGCTGATCCTTGGTGACCGAATCGCCGACCTTAACGAGAATCTTGACGACATTGCCCGGAGTCGGTGCTTCGACTTCAGTGCCGCCACCGGCCGGTTCAGCGGCGGGAGCGGCTGATGCAGCCGGTTGTGCCGGGGTGGCCTGAACGGCGCCGCTACCCTCGGCAACGACGACGTCGTAGCTACGATTGTTGACAGTGATGGAGTAGGAGCGCGGTCCGGACGGGGCCGGGGCAGCTGCCGCTTTTGCTTTGGCGGCAGGTTTGGCCGGCGCTTCTTCGTCACTCTTCTTGCGAACGTTGACTTTGGCATTGCCGAGCAGGTAATCCAGTCCTTTCTGCTCACAACTGGCAATGATAAAGAGGTTCTCGTCGGTAACCGGCAGGTTGTTTTCTTCGAGGATTTTCGTCGCTTTCGGAATACCCGGTTCTAGGATATCGAGTGGATCGTCGGTGAAGACCGGTTTGCCGAGTTGTTCGGAAGCGAGCTTGACGATTTCCGGATCCGGCGGTGTCGGTGTCTTGCCGAAGTAGCCGAGGACCATGTTGCCGTAGTTCTGGTTGATCACCTTCCACGGGCCCTGGGTAACGTTCATATAGGCCTGCTGGAAATAGAACTGGGAAACGGGGGTGACCGATGAGCCAAAACCACCGAGCCGGATGACGTTGGCCATCTCTTTGATGACTGCCGGATAAAGATGCAGTGTATTGGTGTCGCGCATCATCATCGTGTTGGCCGTCAAGGCGCCGCCGGGCATCGGCGACAGGGTGATCGTCGGCGAGACCATTTTCGCTTCCGGCGGAAAGAAATAGTCTTTCATCGCGTCCTCGAACGCCTCTTCGGCCAAGAGAATTTTTTCATAGTCGAGATCGAGCGTGAAATCGGTGCCTTTCAGAACGTGCATCATCGACAGGATATCGGGCTGGCAGGTGCCGCCGCTGACCGGGCTCTTGGCCAGATCGATACCGTCTGCGCCGCCTTCGACGGCTGCCAGGTTCTGGGAGATACCGATACCGGCGGTATCATGGGTGTGGAACCAGAGGATGGTATCGTCGGAAACCATTTTCCGGGCGCCTTTGAACGTGTCGTAGACTTTTCTCGGATTGGCCGTCCCGGTTGCGTCTTTGAAGCAGATGGAATGAAACGGGATATCCGAGTCAAGGATCACTTTCAGACGCTCGAGGTAGAACTCCGGTGTATGGGCGCCGGTGCAGCCGGGCGGCAGATCCATGATGGTCACGACGATCTGGTGTTGCAACCCGTGGTGGGCGATCCGCTCGCCGGAATATTCGAGGTTGTGCATGTCGTTGAGCGCATCGAAGTTGCGGATCGTGGTCATGCCATGTTTCTTGAACATCTTGGCATGCAGATCGATCATGTCCCGGGGCTGCTGGCTGAGGGCCACGACATTGATGCCGCGGGCCAGGGTCTGCAGATTGGTGGCGGGGCCGACTTTTTCGCGGAAACGATCCATCATGTCGAAGGCCGATTCGCCGCAATAGAAGAAAAGGCTTTGAAAACGTGCACCACCGCCGGCTTCGAGATGGGTGATACCGGCATCGACACTGGCCTGCAGAGCGGGCAGAAAATCATCGGTCAACACCCGTGCGCCGAAAACTGACTGAAATCCGTCCCGAAAAGACGTATCCATGAATTTGATTACTTTTTTACCCACCGTACTTCTCCTTGCGTTAGGTTATGTCAACCATGCCGGCTGACGGATGATAGTCGCTTTCGCTTCTCTGTTCAGCGCAGCGCCGTCGCTCGTTCCGCCTCAAAGGCGGCAATGGCGGCGGTGATGACGACGATATCCTCGTCCTGATCTGCTGCCGCTGCCGATTTTTGCCGCTCTTTTTCCTGTCTCAAGCGCTCTCTCTCATCCTGGATCGCTTGCAGTTCGCGTGCCGTGACTCCTTTGGTGAGCATGGCGACGATTTGGATAAGCACAACCATCAGAATGAGAAACAGCAACACGGTTGTCATGCCGACAACCATCAACTTCAGTCCTTCAATGATCATCTGGTTTCCCTGCCTCTTGTTTCGGTGCCGTGATGAGGTTCGCCGGATTACTCTTCGTAAACGGCATATTCGGTAGTATCTCCCAGCAACAGATCGATCTCGCTCTGGACGCTCTGACGCTGAGGACTGTTGAGCCAATTCTCCCAATCTTCACGGGAGCGCCAGGTGGATATGACGACACATTCGTCGGGCTGGTCGATTCTACGTAAGGTTTCACCATAGATATAGCCCGGCTGATTGAGCGTCAGACTGCGCATTTTTTTCAACAGAACCGTCAACTCGATGATGTTCTTGTCGATACCCTTCCTGGTGATAAAAATCTTGACTGCCATGCCGTTCCCCCTTGGTTGTGTTTGAACGACCGATCGGAGCGGTTTCTCGCGGAACTGGTCTGGACCGGCTGCATCGGCGATCGCCGGTTGAGAATGGATGCGGCTGAACTAAAGAAGAAACACCGTCTTAGCACAACCGTCCATGGGGAGTGTTGTGCCGAACGGAAACCGGAAAAACGACCGCATCATGGTCCCTTGTCCTGGCACAAGAGTATAGGGTAGCTTTTTGTTTGTAAAGATAAATTGAAATCAGTTCCGCCAATCTCAATTATAAAAAATGATTAATGTTTTCGCTTCCTTCCCGGGTTCTGCCGGTAAGGATAGAGATTTACAGCAAAAAGAAGCTAGTCAAACTGGTATGACCAAGTCTGTTTTTCCACTGATTAAGCCAAAATTATACTTGTGTTGCAAATTATTTATGGTTAGCCGGTGCTGGTTGAGCCTCTATGGAAGTACTTCGCATGTTTAACTGCTCAAAAAAATGTTCAAAACGGAAAGTTCCAGAGTATTGATTTGCGGGAGCCGCCTTGATTCTATGGGACAATAGCAAGAGATCAAAGGAAAATTCGACGTTGGTCGGACCAGAAAAAAGAACAAGATGACAGAGGGCCGCCTAACTCGCCTGGTGCAAAGATTATGTTGCGTTTCGGAAGGTAGTCTGGTTTTTTGTCCCGACACTTCGTTATCTGCTGTTTCATTGCGAGTCAGTAATGCCTGAAAATGACACAATTATTCAATTTATCAAGTACGCCCTGGCCGGCGGTCTGGCAACCGCCGTTCACATCGCCGTCTTTCACGTGATAGCCTGGAAGATCTTCCCGGCCCTCCAGCCCCATGACCATGCGGTGCGTCTATTGAGGTTGCGGATCAGAGAGATCAATGATTACCAGCGGGCGCGCAACTCGATGATCAGCAATGCGATGGCTTTTCTGGTTGCCAATATGGTTGCATATCTGACCAACATCATGTGGGTCTTTGAACGCGGGCGGCATGGTTTTCTTGTCGAGATAAGTCTGTTTTACCTCGTCTCCGGCATCAGTGTGGCCCTCGGCACATCGCTGATGGGCGTCCTTATCAGACGATTCGGAATGTTAACGACCTATGCCTTCGCAACCAATATCGTGACAGCGGTGATGATCAATTACGCAGTGCGGAAATTCTTCATTTTCCAGGGGTGATCGGATTTTACCGGGCTCGATCAACGGCATAACCGGGGATCATCAGGAAGGTACGCCTGAGGAAATCGTGCATATGCCGTTCGAGAAACAGATTGTCAATCCTGCCTGTTTTCAAAACGATCAAATCGTGGCTCGGAACAATGAACGCGAAGTTGCCTCCCGATCCGAACAGTCGGAGCAGGTCAGGCGGGTAGTGTTGTCCTAAATAGCCGTCACTGTTTGATCGCAGGTTTTCATAAAACGGCGTCGAAGTCATTTCCTGGAGCCATTGCTTTGCTACCAGCTGCTGCTGTCGCCACCGCCCTTCGCGGAGGAGCAGGTAGGCAAAGCGCGCAAAGTCCCGTGGCGTCATGTGCAAACCGCCGGCGCTGAACCATTTGACGTGAGGAGGGGCGGGTGGTTCTTCATAGTCGATTCCACTGAAGCCAAGCGGCTCCAGCAGCCTGGTTTCCAGGAATTGATGAGCCGGCATCTGGTAGAGTTCGGCCAGGACCAGGCCAATGTGCGCGTAACCAACGCTGCTGTATGCTCCTCGATGCTCGCCCCAGCGGGCATGACCTGGATATAGTTCCGGGCGTCCCGGTGGGAAAAAAAGGCGGGCTGTCTGCGGCCAGGCAGGGTCGTGACCGACGACCCAGGCAACGTAATCGTCCCATTGGTTTCGCCCCATCTCGATGGGACGAGTTTTCTCGACAGTCGAGTTTTCCGGTGTGATACCAGACGTTTGTCGAAAAATATGGTCAAATGTGATTTCCTTTTTGCGGGGATCGGACAGCGGAAAGCCCATTGGTAGCCAACGGCGATCGTACACGTTCGATTTTTTGGATAATTGATAGGGAATCGTGCCGGTACGACTGTCCTGTTCTGCAATGCCGAAGCAGATGGTGGCAAACGACTTGCCGACGGAAGCAACATACATCCGAGTCGTTTTTCCCTGTGGGGCGCTGTACCATTCACCAACGAGCCAACCATCCTTGATGACGAGCACCGAGGACACTTCACTGCTTTTTACAGAAAGGCCGTATTCCCCAAGTTCTGCCAATTTATCCGGGAGGAGCTGCAAAGACCTGATAAATGCGTGGTTGGAAGTGGTGCGCCAGCCACCTTCGGCTTCCTTGGGCGGATAGTAATCTAGCTGCTGGCAGGCGCCCAGAAGCAGAATCAAGATCAGAGGATAGAGAAAGGCGAACGGTGTACCGGGCATCACATGCTGTCTGTTTGTTTTTTCCGTGGAATAAGGTTTATGTTTACCACAAATGTTTATCGTTTCCGACCATTATCGGGGACATATCCAAACAGCGGTCGGTTCATCGCAGTTTTTCGCCTTGTCGGTTCTGTTTGCTCAAAATAATATGCTATGATGAGCATCGAGCAGATCAGATCAACCAATTGCCCTGCACTACCTGTGACGATGCCGGCTGGATATGCTTGGGGAACGATGCGTTCCCGGATCTTTTTTTCTTTTCTTGCCGCCCTGATACCGGCGCTGCTGCTGCTCACGCTTTCCGTCGAGCTGGTGTTGGTTCCGTTTATCACAAACGATGTCAAGCATGAATTGACCAATGCCACCGGGGTACTGAATAATGCCGTTCATGCCAGTGCCTCGGTTGCCACCCGTAACCACCTTCAGGCGATTGCTGAGAAAAACCTTGAAATCGCCCGCCAGCAGTTATCTCTCGTCGAGCAGGGACTGGTGACCCGCGACGAAGTTGTCCGCCGGTTGAAGGAGATCTTTCTGGGTCAGCAGGTGGGCCTCTCCGGATATATCTATTGCCTGAACTCCCAGGGAATTCTTGAAGTTCATCCCAATCGGGAACTGGTCGGTTCGGATATTTCTTCCTTTGCCTTCGCCCGTCAACAAATTGATCGGAAACAGGGGTATATCGAGTACGACTGGAGCAATCCCGACGAGCCTTCGGCCCGCCCGAAGGCTTTGTACATGGTCTACTTCGAAGAGTTGGACTGGATTATTTCGGCATCGAGTTATCGTTCTGAGTTTGCCGAGTTGCTCAATCCCGGTGATTTCACTGAAGTGATTCTCTCCCTGCGTTTCGGGGAAAGCGGTTATGCTTACCTGTTCAACAAGGAAGGTGAACTGCTGATCCATCCGCAGCTGTCCGATTTCAACTTTTTCATGCAGCAGGAAGCACCCGTTGATTTTGTTCGGGCGATGCTCCGTGAGGGTGCCGGCAGCATGGAATATCTATGGAAAAATCCGGGCGACCCGGATGGTCGCAGGAAGATCGTCGTTTTCGAGAGCATTCCCGAATATGGTTGGGTTGTTGCCTCTTCCGCCTACCTCGATGAAATCATGGCACCTGTACGGGCGGCCCGACTGGTGGTCTACGGTTCGATCCTGATCCTGGTGGTCGCTTTTGCTCTGGTCAGTTTTTTGCTCAGCGGGAGATTGACTCGGCCGGTACGCAATATGGTGCGGCAACTCGATCTCAACACCCGGATGGGGACCGCTGAACCGTTGCCGGTCGAAGGTGATGACGAGTTCGGCCGGCTGGCCGGTGAATTTAATTCATTTTTGAAGCAAATCGGTGCGCAGACGGCGGTTATCCGGCGGGAACAGGAGCGCTATCGGAGCCTGTTCGAAGCGAGTCCCGACGCAATTTTCCTGTTGCACGGCATACATTTCGTCGATTGCAACCCGGCAACTCTGTTTATCTTTGCCGCCAGTCGGCAGGATATCATCGGCAAGACGGTTGTTGATGTATCTCCGACCCGGCAACCCGATGGCTCTCGGTCCGAGAAAGCGGTTCAGGCGATTTCGCACGGGGCCTCAAACCCGGAAACGTTGCAGATTTTCGAGTGGCGGCATCGCCGCCTCGATGGGCGGCACTTTGATGCCGAGGTTCGTCTCAAGGCCTTTACCGGCTCCGCCGAGCAGTCGCTGACTATCGCCTTCGTGCGGGATATTACCGAGCGTAAGCGGGCTGAGCTAGCCCTTCGTGAGAGCGAGGAGAAATATCGCCAGCTTATCGAAAACGCGCATGATGCCATATTCATTGCCCAGGACGGCCGGATCGTTTTTGCCAATCACCAGACGGCTGCGATGATCGGTTATAGCGACCAGGAATTGAAGGCCCAACCGTTTACTTTTTTTATCCATCCGGAAGACCGCGAGCTGGTAATCCAGCGCCATAGCAAACGTCTCCGGGGAGATGGCGGCTTGCCGCAGAATTATGTCTTCCGTTTGCTGACCAAGGCGCAGACGGAAACGGTCATTCAGCTGAGTGCAGTACTGATCGAGTGGAACGGACGGCCGGCAACGCTCAATTTTGCCCGCGATATCACCGAGCAGAAACGATTGGAAAACGCGTTTCTGCACGCTCAGAAAATGGAGGCGATTGGCACCCTTGCCGGCGGCATAGCACACGATTTCAATAATCTGCTGATGGCTATCCAAGGACGGGCGGAATTGCTCCACGTGGAAGAAAAGAGAGAAAAGCAGTTGGAGCATGCCCGGGCCATTGAAGCGTGCGTGAAAAGCGCCGGTGGTCTGACCCGACAGTTGCTCGGCTTTGCCCGAGGCGGCAAGTACCGGCCGCAACCGATCGATCTCAGTCAATTGGTTCGTAGCAGTGCCGACTTGTTCGGCAGAACCAGGAAAGAGATTCGCGTAACGATCCGTTGTTCTGCGGTTCCGGCGGTAGCCGAGGTTGACAAGGCACAGTTGGAACAAGTGCTGCTCAATATGTATGTCAATGCCTGGCAGGCCATGCCTCGCGGCGGCGAATTGCAAATCGCCACCGCCCTTACTGACTTGGATGAAGCTGCCGGTGCTGCCAATGGCGTTCTGCCTGGCCGTTATGCGCTTATTACGGTTGCCGACAGCGGCATCGGTATCGATCAAACCATCATGCCACGGATTTTCGAGCCCTTTTTCACCACCAAGGAAAAGAGCCGGGGAACGGGACTGGGGCTGGCTTCTGCTTATGGTATTATCCGTAACCATGGCGGTTTCATCGGCGTCGACAGCGAAGTCAAAAGCGGCACGGTATTCACCGTGTATCTGCCCTGGTCGGAAAAGACCCCGGTTACCGAAGAGCGCGACGACGTTTCCTCGATACAGGGATCGGAAACTATCCTGCTGGTCGATGATGAAACCATGATCCTGGAAGTTGGCCAGGCCATGCTGGAGCAATTGGGGTATCGGGTTTTGATTGCTCAAGGTGGGCAGGCAGCTGTTGCCCTCATGGAGCATCAGTCGGAGACCATAGATCTGGTGATCCTCGATTTGATCATGCCTGGAATGGACGGCGGTGAGACGCTTGCAACGCTGCGCAACATCAGTCAGGATGTACCGGTGGTGTTGTCCAGCGGGTATG
This sequence comes from Desulfofustis glycolicus DSM 9705, assembly GCF_900130015.1. GTDB lineage: Bacteria > Desulfobacterota > Desulfobulbia > Desulfobulbales > Desulfocapsaceae > Desulfofustis > Desulfofustis glycolicus. The sequence continues at coordinate 119,412 of NZ_FQXS01000013.1, forward strand.
CCTTGAACAAACAGATGGAGCAGGTTATGGCACAGGGGTGCAGCGGATTTTTACAGAAGCCATTCAGCTTGTCTGAGTTGTCCAGGCTCGTTCGCCAGATTCTTGATTCAGACAAACAGAAACGCCGGTAAACTGCAGTGGAAACAGAGCTGCGTCTTGACAGGAATCGGACTGACTCCATGCTGGTCATGAGGGGGTATTTGAAAACGGGCTCATCCGGATTGAGCGTACATTTTTAGGGAACTTAAAAAAAACCAGAGAGCGGGGGCGGCATAGATGAAGAACCGGAGTATTGACCTCAGAGAGCGATTAATCGTCGCGCTTGATTTTGACCGTGCGGCAACGGCGCGGGAGATGGTGCGGCGGTGTGAGGCGCAGGTTGGGTTTTTCAAGGTCGGATTGGAATTGTTTATGGTCGACTGGTTCGCAACGGTGGATTGGTTGATCGCCAGAGGCCATAAGGTGATGCTCGATCTGAAATTCTATGACATTCCTGAAACGGTGAAGCGCGCCGTTGCCCAGGTTAACGATCGGGGCGTCAGTCTCTTGACCATTCACGGCGATCGATCGATTATTGAGGCGGCGGTCGCGGCCCGGGGGGATATGAAGCTCCTGGCGGTGACTGTGTTGACCAGTTTTTCCGCAGAGGACCTGCGTGAACTAGGCATGGCCGGGGACGTTGTCGAACTGGTTCGCCGCCGAGCCCGTATCGCCGTGGCCGGCGGTTGCGACGGCGTGGTTTCATCGGCACGCGAGGCGAGGGCGTTGCGGGGGGACCTTGGTGAGTGTCCGGTGCTGGTGACTCCGGGAATCCGGCCGGCGGAGACAGAGAGGGGCACAGTTGACGACCAGAAACGAGTCATGACCGCCGGTCAAGCTATCAGCGGTGGCGCCGACTATCTGGTGGTCGGGCGCCCGATTACCAGGGCGACAGACCCGCAGGAGGTTATCGCCCGGATGCATGAGGAAATCGCCGCGGCTCTCGCGGAATGAAATTTTTCCCCGGGCTGCGCCGCTCAGGTTCCGGATGTGAAGCAGCTTGGCTGCCGAGTAATTCCTGAATGATGCCAGTCGTTTTGGTTGACACCGGCGGGACACTGATTATCTTTTCAGCACTGTGAGCGATAACTAAAGGTTCGATCACCAGAAGAAACAACGAAGTCGTCGGAGGAAATTATGAGAGTGATTGCCATTACCATGGTAGCGGCAATGATGCTGTTGGTAGCATCATGCGCCGATACCTATAAGGGACAACAGGGGGCGGTCGGCGGTGCCGTCGGCGGCGCGTTGATAGGACAGGCGATCGGTCGCAGCACCGAAGCCACCCTGATCGGCGCGGCAATCGGCACTATGCTCGGTTACATCGTCGGCAACGAGATGGACAAGTATGACCGTCAACAACTCAACTACGCTTACGAGAACGGCCGGTCGGGGCAGCCGGTAGGTTGGGTGAATCCAGATAACGGCAATAACTATCAGGTCGTCCCGCAACCGGCCTATACCCATCCGACGACAGACCAGGTCTGCCGGCAGGCCGAAATTCAGGCGGTGATCGACGGTCAGCCGCAGACCACCATAACCACTGCCTGCCGGAACGCGCAGGGACAGTGGGTCCTGCGGAATCAATAAAATTTCTCTTCCCTGCCACCACCGGTTTTAAGAAAAACGAAAGGGTGCCGTTTTTAAAAGAGCGGCATCCCTTTTGTCGGCAGCACCGTGGTGAACCCTTTTTTTTGCAATATCGCACTGAAGGTGTGGCGGGCGTCGTCTTCACCGTGAATGAGAAAGACCGTTCGTGGTTTTTCCCTGAAGGCCGACAGCCAGTCATTGAGGCCGTGCCGGTCGGCATGTGCCGAAAAGGCTCCGATTCGGGCTATCTCGGCTTTGACGACCAGGGACAGGCCCATCATCTTGATTTCCTCGGCGCCGTCCAGCAAGAACCGACCCAGCGTTCCCGGTGCCTGGTAGCCGACGAAGAGCACGGTGTTCTTCGGATCCCAGATACCATGCTTGAGATGGTGCCGGATGCGACCGGCCGTGCACATACCGCTGCCGGCGATAACGATAGCCGGCTCCTGCATCTCGTTAACTTTACGTGATTCCTCCACGGATGGTGTGCAAATTAGGCCGGGAAAGCTGAAGGGTTGATCTGTTCTTGCCCGCGCCTCTTCATCGTAATGGTCAGGGTGTTTTTCGAAGACTTCCGTGATCTTGATTGCCAGCGGACTGTCCAGGTAAATATTCATCGGCGGAAAGTCGGCCTGTTCGTTTTTCAGTTCGCTCAAGGTATACAGCAACTCCTGGGTGCGTTCCAGCGCAAAAGAGGGAATCAACAACTTGCCGCCTTTCCGGAAGGTTGACTGGATATAACCGTAAAGTTCCTCTTTGCGTGACTGCGAGGTGATATGCACACGGTCGCCGTAGGTTGTCTCGATAAAGACATGATCACCGTTCCAGATATTGGTCGGATCTTCTACAATCGGCACGTCGTCTTGTCCGAGATCCCCGGAAAAAACGATTTTCTCCTCACGGCCAGTGCTGTTTTTGACAAACAATTCGACGATGGCAGAGCCGATGACATGGCCGGCGTCCCGGAGCCGGAAGGTAACCTCTTCGTTGGCCTGCAGCGCCGTGTTGTAAGGGAGTACGTGAATCAGATTCCCCACCTGGTCAGCGTGCTGCATAGTGTACAGAGGTTCGCGAGGCAGCTCTCCTTTCCGAAGACGCCGCTTGTTTTCCTGTTCGGTATCCTTTTCCTGGATATAGGCGCTGTCGGCGAGCATGATCGGCAGCAGGTCGGCGGTTGGCGGACTGGCGTAAATGATCCCGTTGAAGCCGTGTTTCACAAGTTTCGGCAGCAGGCCGCAATGATCGATATGGGCATGGGTCACGATGACGAAATCGATCGTCTGCGGGTCAAACGGAAACGGCTCAAAGTTCAGTCGATTAAGCGACTTGTTTCCTTGGAACATGCCGCAGTCGATAAGCAGGCGAGCAGAGGTGGTTTCGACGAGGTGGCATGAACCGGTGACACAACCGGCGGCGCCATGGCAGGTGATCTGCATCGACATACTCCATTTAATTAATTGTTTTTACCTGAAAAAACAGTTTTCTGACTGGCCAATTCCGCTGGTTGCTGCATCGCGAGGAATCGGCGGGGCACAGAACCAGTCCCGAAGGGGGCGGACAATCTGCAAATCAGGCCTCAGAGCAGCAGCCGGAGGGAACATCGCCCAAGCCCTGGCGACCACGATACCGGTTTTCTGTTCGTTCGGATCTCCAGCAACAGGAGTTACAAGACAAGCGAGGTCATGCTACCACGAATCACGGAGACCTGCACCTCCTTCGCACCGTTGGTCTGAGTTCGTTTTATTCCCCTGTTTCGCTGTCGCCGGTCGGTGGCAGCAGCCACGACTCCAAGTCGAGATCTTCGCGAAAATAGCTGATCCCCTCGTGATTGGTCAGGTCTAGATGAATCGGGGTTACCGAGACGTAGCCGTTATGCACTGCATCCACATCGGTATCCTTGCCGGCATCGAGTAGCGGTGTGCCGCCGCCGATCCAGAAACGAAGGCGGCCCCAGGGGTCGTGTACTTCCTGGACTGCCTGTTTCCAGATACGTCGTCCCTGCCGAGTTACCCTGAGCCCTTTGATAGGCCGTTGCTGCGGGATATTGACGTTCATCAGGGTGTCGGCCGGCAGACCGTAGTCCAGAATCCGGCCGGCCAGGTCACGAACGATCGGACCGGCGGCGGCAAAAGAGAACGGCGGTGTGCCGACCAGGGAGACGGCCATGGATGGTACCGAATACATAGTTCCTTCGATGGCGGCGGAAACGGTGCCGGAATAGGAAATATCGTCGCCGATATTAGCCCCGTTGTTGATGCCGGAGACCAACAGATCCGGGGGTGCGTCGAGGACTTTACTCAATGCGATGGCCACGCAATCGGTGGGGGTGCCGTCCAGGGTAAACACGTCCTCGGCGCGCCGGGTAAGACACAGGGGACGGTTCATGGTCAAGGCATGGGCAATGGCCGAGTTGTCCCGGTCGGGGGCCACGGTCACGACCCGTCCGAGGATGGCCAATGTTTTCTGCAGGACTTCCAATCCGCGACTATGGATCCCATCGTCATTGGTTATCAGGATGGTCGTCATCACACCTCCTTTCAGGTCTGGTGGCATGCTGTTCGGCGATACGCCAGAAGGTCTGTACGGTCGGCAGTCGTTTACCGGCCTTGGTGGTGCAGGCACCGACGGTAAAGGGCTTGAGCGGTGGTTCGACGTTGAGCACGGTGATGCGCTGCTGCAGGGGGCTGTTGTCCAAGACCAGTCGGGGAACGACGCCGATGCCGCAACCCATTGCGACCATCGCGATCAACGCTTCGTTGCCGGCAACAGAAGCGTATACCGTCGGCGTAATACCCTTGTCACCAAACCAGCGTTCGCACCGATCCCGGCTCAATCCCCGTTCCGGCATGACGATCGGCGTCGAATGAAGATCGGGAACAGCAGCCGAGTGGCCGTTCTTGTTCGTCTCCCGCGGAGCGATAAAAATAAGGGGTGTCTCCAGAAGTTTCAGAAAGACGATGTGACGCGGCAGCCGGTCGGGAACCGCGGCAATGGTAATGTCGGCCTCGCCGTTTTCCAGGTGGGCGAGGGCCATTGCCGCATCGCCGGTGGTCAGGTTCAGGTTGATTTCCGGAAAAGAGCGCCGAACCCCCTTGATGATGTCTGGTAGGATCGACAGGATTGCCGTTACCGAACAGTACAGCGACAGCGTACCGCGCAGCTCATGTTCTGTTGCCAGTTGCTGCCTCAGCTTCCGGTAACGTTGCAGCACATCGAGGGCATAGTCTTTGAAAATCTCACCGGCCTTGGTCAGTGAGACCGAGCGGTTGTCGCGCCGGAACAGGGGTTCTCCCAGTTCCTGTTCAAGTCGCTGGATGGCCCTGGTCAACCCGGAAGGGGTGATATTACATACCCGGCTCGTCTGACCGAAATGCAGACTTGAAGCGAGGTTGACAAAGAGGTCCAGTTCTCTGATATCCATAGACCCTTTTCTAGCCCCATGACGGGACGTTACAACGAACAATGAACATTGGCATCATGGTCGGCAGGGCCGGCCGGTCCTTCTTCCGGCTGGTGCGCTGCAGCCTGATCGGCTGATTCTCAATCAACGGCGGGACAGGTTTAACGTGTCCGCAGCCCTTCGGGCCTGATTCTCAGTCCTGCCGGCTCTCCGAGAGGCAGCCTGCTGGACAGCCAACCAGTCCGATAGAACGATTTTCATATAAAAAAAACAACGAGATCGGAATACGAATTTCGTCGTGATATTGTATTGCAAAATATGCAATACCAGTAGTGTCCGGTTAAGAGCCAAACGACTCGGTGTAACATCTTGTATTAATATAGCATTCACGGCAAAATGACCATAATCGACTTGAAATCTGATCCCTTTCTAGGGAAATTCTTCGGCAAAACCCTGGAGGGGGGCGCACATGTTTGCCGGACAATTGATTTTCAAGCAGGTTATGGAGTTCATGCCATTGCCAACCTTTCGTCGGTGTGTAGCCAAATACCAAGGAGAGCGCAGGGTAAGAAGGTTCTCCTGTCTCGATCAATTCTTGTGCATGGCCTTTGCCCAAATCACCTACCGAGAGAGTCTTCGCGATATCGAGGCATGTCTACGT
>NZ_FQXS01000020.1 GCF_900130015.1 Desulfofustis glycolicus DSM 9705
CTCGATATCCGCAGGTCACGGACAATCTGTTTGATCTTCTTGCCCTCAACGAAATGATATCGGCGTATCTTGGCGATCGTCTCCACTATCAGCATCCCCCTCCCTCCATGGTCAATTCTTGACCATGGAGGGATACCATAGGGGGTCAATTTTCGACGCTGATTCCGGCTCTCAGGGGGTCATTATTGCACGCTGATTTACACCTGTCCCGCGCCAACCGCCTGCATACCTTTTCCGATGTAAACCGCCTGTCCGGAATCACCTTGTCACAAACAGAAGGCACCCTGCGCTACCTGGACGAGAACGACAAGGAAATTGAAACCGGTATCCGCCTCGGCGAAGGCGACATCATCCTGAGAATCTACGATAAAGTCCTGGAAATCAAACGCAATGGCACGAAACAATCGCTGTTCGCTTCCGTCTGGGGCAAAGAGGAATATAACGAAAGCCACGTTACCCGCGTCGAATTCCAACTGAGGAAAAACGTCCTGAAACAATTCCAGGTCAAAAGCCTCGAAGATCTGAGAAACAGACAAGACGGCCTGTGGAAGTATTGCACCCGCGACTGGTCGAAACTCTCGGAACAACCGGTTGACCGGAAGAACCGGCACCAGGACCGGATCAAACTGCATGAGTTCTGGCACCTGGTCCAGTCGGTCAGCTGGGGCACCTCACCACCAACCATCCGCCGCAAACCACTCCCTCAGAAAGATAAATACCTGCTCATCGATATGATGGTCGGCTGCGCGATGAACCTGGCCGCGATCGACGGCTGCCAATACGACAACATCGAGAAAATAACCATGTACTTGATGGGCGAGGTAGACACCTGGTGCCGAACGAAGGCCAGGGAAATCAACCCGAAAACCGGCCGCTCCGAACTCCAGGAGAAAATGAAAACCAAGATCAACGAAGTCTGGCCGTACGGCTACGGTGAGATCCCCGGCCCGAGCGAACACGACAGCGTGAACGGCTTTTTATCCCAGGGCAAGACGATAGACTATCAACCTGTCTTGTAATCAGAGGGTATTTTGTTGACTTCATATTCCATTTCGCATAGTGAACTATGCATGCGCGGTGGAATATATTCTTACGAGAAATGCCCCGAATGCGGTCAGAGCTTTAAGTACGTTGACACAGCTCGCGGCCTGGTCTGCCCTTCCCATCCAGACCGCAGAGCAAACAACGAATTCGTTGTCCGTTTCGGCCGGCAGGTCAGACGCCGGTTCACCAGCTTTGAAAAAGCAGAACGATTCCTCACCGGCCTACGCTATGAAGTGGATCGCGGTACTTTCGACCCCAGGGACTACGAATCAAGCAACCCGCTCGGCTTTGAAAACCTGGCCGAAAAATGGTTAACCATCAAAAAAGAAGAGGTCAAACCTTCATCCTACGCCAACCTCGAACGCTTCATCATTGCAGCAATCCACGAATGGGGACCGAAGAACGTCAAGGAAATCGGATTTGCCGAACTGGAAGACTTTCTTCATAAACAAAAAGTCAGCAACAAGACCAAATCAAATATCCGCTCATGCCTCCATTCCTTCTGGAACTGGCTGCTGCATCGCAGAATTGTCACCACTCAGCAATTCCCCGACTTTCCCACGGTAAAATTCAACCTGGGCTATCGAAAAATCATCGACAAAGAAACCCAAACCGCCATTCTCAATGAAGTAAAACGAATCTCATACGATAGAAACCCCAGGATCTGGCTAGGCATCAAATGGCTCTGCACGTATATTTCAATCCGCCCTGGGGAACTGCTGAAAGTCCAAGAACAGGATCTGAACACCCGCCTCGGCTGCTTCATCATCAAACATTCAAAGGAAGGCCGCGAAAAAATCGTTCCCATGCTTGAAGAAGACCGGGATCTCATCAACAGCCTGCCGATCGGCCTGCCGGAACTTCCGTTTTTCCGACATCACAAGAGAACGAGCGGCACCCGCCCAGGGACACCATTTGGCGAAAAGTATCTTTATAAATGGTGGAAAATAGCCTGCAGCAACCTCGGCATCGAAGGCGTCGACCTATACGGCGGCACCCGCCACAGCTCGGCCACGGCCTTGAAGGAACTGCTTACTCCGGAGCAAATCAAAGCCGGAACGATGCACAGCACCAACAAAGCTTTTGAACGGTATTTCCAAAGAAACAGCCAGGACGCGATACAGGTGTACAGCCTGACATCATCGTTTCAGGAAGTTGAGAAATCAACCCAGCCCCAAAAGATAATTTCTTACCGAAAAAACTGATCACCATCAACTATCTGAATTACTAGGCAATCTATCGGAAAGAGAAATCATAGCTTGACAGCTATATAGCCTAGTGGCTATTTTACTTATGAAATGGGAAATTGAATACACTGACGAATTTGAGAATTGGTGGAACACGCTGGATCCGGATGAACAAGATTCGATAGCCGTCACAGTTGGCCTGTTGGAAAAATTGGGTCCGAACCTGCCGAGACCCTATTCAGACACTGTAAAAGGATCCAGCTTTCCAAATATGAAGGAACTTCGAACCCAGCATAACGGGCAACCTTATCGGACGTTATATGCCTTCGACCCTCGCAGAACAGCAATCTTGCTCATAGGCGGCAACAAGACAGGGAAGAAGAACTGGTATAAAACGATTATTCCTATCGCAGATAAGCTTTTTGCTGATCACCTGAAGGAGCTGGAAAATCATGGCTAAATCATTCAACTTACTCAGAAGCAAATTGTCCGAAGAGCGGAAGGTAAAGATAGATAAGCGGGTAGAAGAGCTTATCAAGACCATGCCGCTTGCAGAACTACGTCAAGCGCGGCAATTTACCCAAGAACAGCTGGCACATTCCATGAAGATCAAACAGGCTTCTGTTTCAAAGATGGAAGGTCAAACGGATATGTATATTTCCACACTTCGGAAATATATAAAGGCAATGGGTGGAGATCTGGAGATAATTGCAAAATTCCCAGAAGGAAGCGTTCTGATAGAGAAGTTTGAAACCCTTTAAAACCGTCTATCCATTGCATTTGATATAGTCAATCACCCGCTCTTTCGCCCCCCTCCCCAGCAGCCCAATATCATTGAAAAAGATAAGCCGGTATCAAACTGATACCGGCTTATTCCCAACTCAAAAAACGGGACACATCCGGGACACCATTTGATGTCCCTGAATTTTCTTAACTGACTGATATTGCTCTAGATAAATGGTGGAGGGAACGCCGACCTACCGCAAAACAGTCTCAAAGCCCGCGCTCCTCGTAACTCCTTGATAATAAACGCCGAAGTCATCTTACACAACCACTTCCCAACAACCCGACCAGAGAAACGATTTTCTCCCCTGATTTCCCGGCACCGGACGAGGGTGACGGGTTTGCAGTAAAACCGGATACCTGGCGTCGAGCAGCAACAACTTCGAATCCAGTTTTCGGACGCCGGTTCGGTTCCCAAAACGGAATCGAATTGACCTATGCCTGCCCGCCAAAAACCGTGCTGATCAGGTAGGCCGTATAGCCCACGTAACAGACCAACAGCACCGCGCCCTCGATGCGGTTGATACGTCCTGGTCCCCGGAATCCATAGCCGATCACGAATAGCGACAGGGTCAGTGCGGCCATCACCAGCATGTCCCGGTTGAAGACTTCCGGCCCAACGGCCAGCGGGTGAATCGTACCGGCGATCCCCACCACCGCCAGGGTGTTGAACAGGTTGGAGCCGAGAATATTACCGAGAGCGATATCGTGTTCGCCTTTCCTGGCTGCAATGATTGATGAAGCCAGTTCCGGCAACGAGGTGCCGACCGCGACCACGGTCAGGCCGATGATCAGATCGCTGACTCCGAATCCATGGGCGATCTCCACCGCGCCCCAGACCAGTACACGGGAGCTGACAATTAAAAGCGCCAGCCCCACCACCAACCAGAAGACCGCACGGCGGATGGGCATGGCGCGAACGTCCAGTTCCTGCTCCATCTCGTTTCCCAGCGCATCCTCTTTCTTCCGCAGCCCCTGCCAGATGGAGATGGCTACGATCTGTTGTGCAAGGTCATTTCGCCTACTTTGGTGTGCCCGTCAGTCGGGCTTCAAAAAGACCAGGCAGGATAGCGAAGTAACCAACTGATCCATTACTCGTAACGCGCACTATCAAAGTTGTAGTGAAAGGCTGAGCGCCCCGAAATCATCGCGGCGGTCGCCCTGGCCTTTGAACTCCCGTGTCCTGAGCACATGGGTATAACCCAAACGCAGGTTCCGCCAGGTAATAGCGATACCGAACTGGAGGTCTCCCACCAGCGGTTCTTTGTCTACGTTGCGGCTGTCGCGAAAGGTGTTGCCGTCAAGAAAGATGTTGCGGGCGACGGCCCGGCCCTCAATGCCTGCAAACAGATACCAGCCGAAACCGTGCCGAGGAATAAAAAAGCCTGAGCCCGGCACGCTGGGCTGGATTCGGGGAGGGCCATAGTCGAGCGGCAGGTTTTTGCCGTAGCGCAGCATTAAGCCGGCATTGGCGTAGGTGAATATGTTGCCCAGGGCGCCACCCGCATGCGGAGTCAGGTCGAAGGGAATGCCCAGCAGTGATTCCGCAACCAAACTACGCCAACTGCGGCTATAGGCCAGGATGAACCCTGGCTCGTTCTTGAGTTGGGTGTCCCAGCCTCGCGGTTCATCCGCGTTCACGAATGAATGAACGCGCTTCTGGGTCTGTTCAGCAAGCGAGGCGGGGCCTACCATGCCCACGGTCAATTCGAGTTGATCAAGACGTTGCCCGGTTTCGGCGATTAAGCCAACGGAACCATAGAGCCAGCCGCCATAAGGGCGGTCATCGAGCGGGGGGTCCCGCAAAGTGATGTCCTCCGGAGTATACATGTTCTGGCCGACCGCGTAGCTCGCCCGCACGGCTTTGCCGACAGGGAACAAAGGGAACTTGTCGGCCAGGCGCAACACCCACTCCGGAGTTTTGTCTTCGGCAGACAACCAGGATACACGCACCCCGTTGGTGTAATTCCGGTCGGTATTGTAGAACAGGTCGTTTTCCAGGACCAGGCTGAGGATGCCCTTCTCCGCCTTCTCGGCGGCGAAGGCCGCCGTGGGCGCGAGCAAAAGCATGCCGATCAGGATGGCGGCGATTCTCCTTCCCGGGTGGATCACTCCGGGATTTATGGTGAGCATCGGGGCTGCCGTCATTCTGCTCATCCCATGGTCTCGATGGTTTTCCGAAATCGCGCAAGCGCGAAACCAAACAATGCCGTTCCGATCAGGGCCAGGCTGACGAACTGCGGCCAGACCGCCGTGAGGCCAGCGCCCCGGTACAGGATCGACTGAGCCAACATCACAAAATGCGTGTTGGGCGCGGCGAGCATGATGTACTGGACGGCCTCCGGCATGCTCTCGCGCGGCGTCGAAGCGCCGGAGAGCATTTGTAGCGGAAGCAGCACCAGCAACAGCAACAAGGCGAACTGCGGCATGGAGCGGGCGACGGTGCCGAGGAAAATGCCCATCGAGGTGGTCGCGAACAGATGCAGCGCCGTGCCGGCCAGGAACAGCGCGAGCGAGCCCTGGATCGGTACGGAAAGCCAGCCCTGCACGACGACGGTGAGTGCCGTGGCAGTGGCGGCAAGGACGATCAGCCCCATCGCCCACACCTTGCTCGTCATGATCTCGAATGGCGTGACCGGCATGACCAGCAAATGCTCGACCGTGCCGTGCTCGCGCTCGCGGATCAGCGCCGCGCCGGTTAGCACGATGGAGAGCATGGTCACGTTGTTGATGACCTGCATGACGGCGCCAAACCATGACTTGTTGAGCTGGGGATTGAAGCGCGCGCGCAGCACCAAATCGACCGGCAGAGCTGGCACCTCGCGATAACGCTGCACGAAAGCGCGCACCTCGTCGCTCACGATGGTCTGGATATATCCACTGCCGGTGAACGCCTGGCTCATCCGTGTGGCGTCCACATTGAGCTGAATCGTGGGTTGGCGCCCGGCGAGCAGATCGCGCTGGAAGTTCAGCGGAATATCCAGGGCGAAGGTGGCCAGGCCGGCATCCATGCGGGCATCCATCTCCGCGTGGTCGATGATTTCGGGGGTCACGAAATAAGGCGGGTAAAAGGCGCTGACGATGCGCCACGACAGCGGTGAGCGATCCTCGTTGACGACCGCGATCGGCGCCTTGTTGAGGGTCTCCGGCATGGCCGTTGCCGCCGTGTAGACCGAAATGGTGAAGGCATAGACGATCAGCACCAGCATGATCGGGTCGCGCATCAGGCTGCGCAACTCCTTGATTCCGAGATGAAGGATGTTGGCCGGGCGCATGGACTATCGCTCCTGCTTCTTGAGCAGCGCGGCGGCGAGCGCGATCAGGATCGGCACGGCCAGCGCCAGCGGGACGAAGGCCGCCTGCAGATCGGAGAAGTCGAGCGCCTTCGAGAAGGTGCCGCGTGCAATGGTAAGGAAATGGGCGGTCGGGTAGATCTGGCCGATCAGCCGGCCCGCTCCTTCCAGCGATGAGACTGGATCGATCATGCCGGAGAAGTTGACCGCCGGCAGGATGGTGAGTACCGCCGTGCCGAAGATCGCCGCGATCTGGCTGCGCATGAAGGTGGAAATCAGCAGCCCCACGGCCGTGGCGGCGCCGACATAGAGCAACGCACCCGCCGCCAGGGTCAGGAAGCTGCCCTTCAGCGGCACGCCGAAGACGGTCACAGCGAGCAGGGTGAGCAACAGAAAGCTCAGGAAGGACAGCACTATATAGGGTAACTGCTTGCCGAGCAGGAACTCGAGCCGCGTGGTGGGCGTGACGTAGAAGTTGGTGATCGAGCCGAGCTCCTTCTCGCGCACCACGCTGAGCGCCGCGAGCATGGAGGGGATCAGCATGAGCAGCAGCGGGATCACCGCCGGCACCATCGCCACCAGGCTCTTGACATCCGGGTTGTAGCGGAACCGGGTCTCGATATTCACGAGCCCCGCCAAAGCCTCGCCGTGCCCAGCCTCGCGCGCCTTGGTCGCCAGCCAATGGGCATGAATCCCCTGCACATAGCCGCGGATGGTCTCTCCCCGTGTCGGCATGGCGCCGTCGATCCAGGCGCCGATCTCGACCCGCCGGCCCCGTGCGATGTCGCGCGCGAAGCCCGGCGGGATCTCGATCGCCAGACTGATGTCGCCTTCGCGCATTCGCCGGTCGAGATCAGCATAACCGGTAATCGGAGCCCGCTCGATGAAGTACCGGGAGCCGGCGAGGTTGAGCGTATAATCGCGGCTGACGGTGGTCTGGTCGCGATCCAGCACCGCGAAGGTGAGATTCTCCACATCGAGGCTGATCCCATAGCCCATCACGAACATCAGGATGACGCTGCCGAGCAGGGCCAACGTCAACCGGATGGGATCACGGCGCAGCTCCAGCCCTTCGCGCCGGGCATAGCTGATCATGCGCCGGGGGTCGAATCGGCGCCGCCAGCCCTGTGGTTCGACATGACTTGGCGAGGCCTCGACTGAATCGAGCGAAGTGCTTGCGTCCGGTTGGCGTGCCTCGCCAGCGCTCTGCGCTTCGGCATCCTTCAGATAGGTGATAAAAGCCTCTTCCAGGCTGTTCTCGCCATGTTTGCTTGCCAGGGTGGCAGGCGCGTCAGTCACCAGTACCCGACCTGCATGCATCAGCGAAATGCGGTCGCAGCGTTCGGCCTCGTTCATGAAGTGGGTGGAGATAAAGATGGTCACCCCGTCGCGGCGCGAGAGCTCGACCAGCATGCGCCAGAAGGTGTCGCGCGCCACCGGGTCGACACCTGAGGTGGGCTCGTCGAGAATCAGCATTTCGGGCTTATGGATCATGGCGACTGCCAGCGACAGGCGCTGGCGGTGGCCGAGGGGCAGCCGGCCCGGCAAGCTGTCAATCACTGTGGTCAGATCGAAGCGTTCAACCATTTCGTCCACGCGCCCTGAAATCTCGGCAGCGGGCACGTGGAACAGCCGGGCATGCAGCGTCAGGTTCTGTCGCACCGTCAGTTCGGTATAGAGTGAGAAGAACTGCGACATGTAGCCGACGCGGCGGCGGGTCGCGAGGTCGTGCGGGTCCACCTCGTGTCCGAACAGCCAGGCCCGGCCTTCGCTCGGCGGCAGGAGACCGGTCAGCATCTTCATCGTCGTGGTCTTGCCGCAGCCGTTGGAGCCGAGAAAACCGAAGATCTCACCCCGTGGGACACGCAGGTTCACATGATCGACCGCGGTGAACTCGCCGAAGCGCATGGTCAGATCCCGGGCCTCGATCGCGGTATCGCCATCGTCTTCCGGCCGCGGCGGAATCTCGACCGCCCGATAATCCCGGCGCTTGTCTTCCGGCAGCAGCCGGATGAAGGCCGCCTCCAGCGAAGCCGCCCCCGTGCTTTGCAGCAGGCCTTCGGGCGTGTCGCTGGCCAGCACCCGCCCACCGTCCATCGCCGCCAGCCAGTCGAAGCGGGCCGCCTCCTCCATATAGGCCGTGGCCACCAGCACGCTCATGCCGGGCCGGGAACGACGGATGCCGGCGATCAACTCCCAGAACTGGCGGCGCGAGAGGGGATCGACGCCGGTGGTCGGCTCGTCGAGGATGAGCAGATCCGGATCGTGGATCAGTGCACAGCAGAGGCCGAGTTTCTGTTTCATGCCGCCGGAGAGCTTGCCCGCCGGGCGAGCGAGAAACGGCCTGAGCCCGGTGGCCTTGGTCAGGGCCTCGATGCGGCGCGTCCGTTCGCTACGATCCTGCCCGAACAGCCGTCCGAAGAAGTCGAGGTTTTCGGCCACCGAGAGCGTCGGATAGAGGTTTCCTCCCAGACCCTGGGGCATATAGGCGATACGCGGGCCGAGTGCGCGCCGATGGCGCGCATCGGCCATATCGCCGCCGAGCACCTCAACCTGCCCCGTCTGGACCGCGCGGGCGCCCGCGATCAGCGCCAGCAGGCTCGACTTGCCGACCCCGTCCGGGCCGATCAGCCCGGCCATGCAGGCCGCAGGGAAATCGAAGCTGACCTCGTCGAGCGCACGCACCTTGCCGTAGCGCAGGGACACATCCCGCAGGCGGGCAACCGGTGCGGCAGCACTCACGCCATCCTCGATCTGTGCATGTATGTCCCGGCTCATTGCGGCAGCCTCGTCTGCAGTTCAGGCGGCCAATCCACCCGTGGGTCGAGCCGCACATAGGCCATGCCCGGCAGGCCGGTCTTGACCTGGAGGAGGTGCTCTCTGAGCAGATCCGGGGCGATCCGCGCCTTGACCCGGAACATCAGCTTCAGGCGTTCTTCCGTTGTTTCCACCGTTTTCGGGGTGAACTGGGCCTCGTCGGCGACGAACGAGATCTCGGCCGGGATGACGTATTGCGGGGCGGCATCGAGCACAAGACGCGCTTCGGTACCCAGTGCGATCCGTCCGGCCGCCTTCGTCGGCAGGAAGAAGGTCATGTAGACATCGGTGAGGTCGATCATGTTCAGGACAGTGCCACCGGAGGCCAGCACCTCGCCGGGCTGGGCCACCCGGTATTGCACCCGTCCCTTCTGCGGCGCCTTCAGCACGCTGTCATCAAGGTCAGCCTGGATTCGCTCAAGCATCGCCCGGGTCGCCTCCACATCGGCTTGCGCGCCAAGCACCTGCGATCTGGCCGTGGCAATGGCCGCGGCCGCCCTTGCGACATCAGCCTCGGCAGCGCGCAACATAGCTTCGGCGCTGAGAAAAGCGGCTCGATCGTCGTCGAATTTCTGCTGGGAAACGGCTTTGTCGGCGACCAGCGATCGCGACCGCTCAAGCCGTATCCGTGCCACCTCGGCCTCGGCCACGCGTTGCGAGACCACTGCCTGCGCTGCCGTTTTCTCGCTTTGGCGCTGCACGACCTGGCTGTTGGCGATCCGCACCGAGTTCTCAGCCTGGCGCAAGCGGGCCAGCCCTTCTCTCAGCTGAGCTTCCAATACGGCGGTGTCCATCTTCGCCAGAACTTGTCCGGCCGTGATGAAATCGCCTTCGTCCACCAGGATATCCTTGAGCCGCCCCGCCGTCTTGGCGGCTATGTCAATCTCCACCGCTTCAATGCGGCCGTTGCCGCTGGTGAAGCCGTCGGGAAGACCCTTTTTCTGCAAGGATTGCCAAGCAAAGAGTGCGGCCCCGATAACAAGCACCCCTATGGCGATGGCCAGCAACCGTCCTTTATTAAGCTTCGACATTTTTTGACCTCCGCTTTGCCCCGTTCCCAGAGAACAGGCGGCCATTCCGGAACAGATTCCAGTGAGCCGAAATATCTCCTAAAAACGGCTGCCCGGAATCCTTGTATTCTGGATAAGGGGCCAGCTTCATCACTCAGCCTCCCCGACAATCTGTTCCAGAAAGCCTTCGGTCTCCTGCTCCAGGGCGTAGATATCGGCCTTGATCTTATTTAAAGTGCATCCATTACGGAAGATCAGATGGCTTTTGATTTTGCTTATCCGTTCAATGGCCATTCTGTTCCCCACCGTTCCTCTGTCAATCGTGCTCATTTCACATCCCCTCCCATAGCAAACTCCTCATCGATCTCGAACAGATCCGGCGTCGAACGATGGACGCCGATGCCGTGTTCCATCAGCAGCATTACAAGCTGTTCCCCGTTCATCAGGGCGATGGGAGTCTTGTCGGGCTGGGCCGCTTCCTTGATGGCTCCGGCACTGAAGTCGCTGGTGGTAATGATCAGCCCTTGCTCGTGTGCTCCGAGGCTGCCGCGCACCTGCTGCACAACCGGAGCTTGGATATTATTCTTGAGCTTCCATTTCTTGACCTGGACGGCCATCTTGATGCGGACCACGGCACCGACCACCAAGGTGCCCCGGACATCGATGCCGCCGTCGCCGCTGAGTTTGGTCACCTCGACCATCTCGAAACCCATCTCCGCCAGTAACTGAGAGATGAACTCCTCGAACTCACCGGGCTTCATGGCCAGCAAGCGCTCGCGCAGGACCTTGCGGACCTGGTGGTTGTGCTGCTCGATTTGGAATGCGAGTCCACGCCCCATCCATTGGCTCAGGCCCACATAGCCACGACCGTGCTGAACGAAGCGGGGCCGCTCACCGCGTTTCTGCTGGCGCTTGATCTCGGTGATCACCTGGGCGTACATGGTGGCCTCGGGCGTTTTGCCGCCTGTCACCAGCCAGCCTTTTTGCAGGGCCTTCTCGGTTATTTCCTTGTAATGCATCGGCTTCTTGCCGCCGAACTCTTCGAGCACCTTCTGAGCGCAATCAGTGAAGGAGAAACCCGCGTTCGGATGATGTTTTGGGGCTTCTTCGACGGCCGCAGGAACCGGCGCAGCGCCGCTCGATATTTCAGTGGAATCTCGAAGTGCGAAGGTCTGAGGGCCGACTTTTACAAAGGGCGACTTGTCCCCATTGCTCTTGATGTCGGAGTAGAGCCGGGCGCTGACAGTGGCGTCTGGGGTCTTACCTCCGGACTGCCAGAGACCGGCAGCCATGATCTGCTCGGCGATATCCTTGGCGTGCAGCGCCGTTCCGGCCTGTTGCAAAACCTGAATTGCGGCCGTTTTAACGTCCATGGCTCGTTCCCGTTGCGGATTGTTCGGCCTGTTGCTGATAAGTCACGCCAAAGATGGTGTCGCCCAGCCATTTCTTGAACGACGGATTGTCGCTGAACTGCTTGAACAGCTCGGTGTGGTCGGACAAGAGGTCGATCATGACGCGTTGCAGCGCGGCGTCGTGTTCGATCCGGGCGGTCTTCTTATCGTTGTTCTTCATGGCGTTCTGGTAGGCGGCGTCCGCTGCGACCTTGGCCGGGATCTCCTCGGCGATGACCTGGCGGATCTTGTCGCCGTCCTTCCAATCGATGTTGCCGAACTGGTCGTTGAACGCCTTGATGATGTTGCTCAGTTGGTCCAGCTCCGGTTCCGGTTTGCGGCCACCTCCGCTGGTCGGCACCGGTCCGATTTCAGCATCCTGATCCGGAAGGCCTATCTTCAGGCTGGTTTTCACCTCGACACGGTAGCTGTCCATGTCGATGGCCTCCAGGATGCCCCGGGACAGGTCCTCTTCCTTGGGCGCGGGGAGTTTCGGGATCAGGAAGTTCAGGAAGATCGACAGCTTTTCCCAGTCGGCATTCGAATACGCCAGAATCGAGGACAGAAAGCCGTAGGTGCGGACGAAAGCCTTGGCCTTGCCCTTGAAGTCCACCTGGCCATCTTCGTCGAGATCGGCGTTGTAGGTGGCCACGCAGGCGTCCAGGATCGGGTCGAGCTTGTCGCGGTCCGCGCCGTTCAGGTAGAGCCCCACCAGGTCGTCGATTTGCTCCTGGGAGTAGACCTGGTAGCCGTCCAGATCCGACTTCAGGTCGTGCAGTTTATTCGGGTCGGTTTCGTCACTGAGGATAGTGGTGCGGTAATAGGGCTCGAACGACTTCTGGATGGTCTCCGAGTCGTTGTGGAAATCGAGCACAAAGGTATCGTGCTTTTTCGGGTGGGCGCGATTGAGCCGTGAGAGGGTCTGCACCGCCTTGATGCCGGAGAGCGCCTTGTCTACGTACATGGTGTGCAGCAGCGGTTCGTCGTAGCCGGTCTGGAACTTGTCGGCGACGATCAGGAAGCGGTACGGGTCCTGTTGTACCTTGTCCGGGATCTGGCTGCTGGGGAAGCCGTTCAGCGTCGCTTCGGTCACTTTCTTTCCGCCATACTCGTGCTCCCCGGAAAAGGCCACGATGGGCGCGTAAGGGCTTTTACGCTCCTTGAGGTAGTCCTTGAAGGCGTGGAAATACTGAATGGCTCGCTCGATACCGTTGGTGATGACCATGGCCCGGGCATGGCCGCCGATCTTGCGGTGGCCGATCACCTGGGCGTGGAAGTGGTCCACCATGATCTCCGCCTTCTCGCGGATGGCGTGATCATGGGACTCCACATAGCGGCGCAGCTTTTTCTGGGCCTTGTTAGCGTCGAAGAGCGGATCGTCCTCCACTGTCTTGGCCAGGCGGTAATAACTCTCCACCGGGGTGTAGTTCTTCAGCACATCGAGGATGAAGCCCTCCTGGATGGCCTGCTTCATGGTGTAGCTGTGGAACGGGTGATGCTTCACGGTGCCGTCGGGCTGCGGGTCCGGCTCGCCGAAGATCTCCAGGGTCTTGTTCTTGGGGGTGGCGGTGAAGGCAAAGTAGCTGGCGTTGGTCACCATCTTCCGGCCTTCCATGATCTTGTTGATCTTGTCCTCGGTATCCAGTTCATCCCATTCCGCCTTGTATTCACCCGGCTTTTCCGCAACGGCCATGTTCATGGCGGCGGTGGTCTTGCCGCCCTGGCTGGAATGAGCCTCGTCGATGATGATGGCGAATTTGCTCTTGCGGTGTTCGTCGCCGATCTCATCGAGGATGAACGGGAACTTCTGCACGGTGGTGATGATGATTTTCTTACCGGCCTTGAGGAAGCGGCGCAGGTCGCCGGAATGCTCGGCATGGCCGACGGTGGCGGAAACCTGGGCGAACTGCTTGATGGTGTCGCGGATCTGTTTGTCGAGCACCCGTCGGTCGGTGACCACGATGACCGAATCGAACAACGCCTTGCTCTCGTGTTCCAGCCCCACGAGCTGGTGCGCCAGCCAGGCGATGGAGTTACTTTTGCCGCTGCCCGCCGAGTGCTGGATCAGGTAGCGTCTGCCGACGCCGCTCTCAGCGGCATTGGCCAGCAGCATGCGCACCACCTTTAGCTGGTGGTAGCGGGGGAAGATCTGCTTGTGCCTTTTTTTGCCGGTCTTCTCGTCCTTTTCCTTCACCACCTGGGCGTAGTTTTCCAGAATGTCGGTCAACCCCGCCTTGGAGAGGGCCTCCTTCCACAGATAGTCGGTGGCGAGCCCGGCCGGGTTGGGCGGATTGCCAGCACCGTCGTTGTAGCCCTTGTCGAAGGGCAGAAACCACGAGCCCTTGCCCTTGAGGTGGGTGCAGAAACGCACCTCGTGATCGTCCACGGCAAAATGAACGACGCAACGGCCGAACTGAAACAGCAGCTCCTTCGGGTCGCGGTCACGCTGGTACTGCTGCACGGCATCGAGCACCGTCTGCTTGGTGAGCTTGTTCTTGAGTTCGAAGGTGGCGATGGGCAGGCCGTTGATGAACACGGCCATGTCGAGGGAGAGCGCAGTCTCATTGCGGCTGTAGCGGAGCTGGCGGGTGACGCTGAAGACGTTGGCCGCGAACCGCTCGGCCGCCTTCACGTTGCCTGGCGTCGGCGTGCCGTAGAAAAGGTCCACATGGGCCGGGCCGTGCTTGATGCCGCCGCGTAGCACGTCTACCACGCCGCGCTTGGCGATCTCGCCCTGCAGGCGGTGCAGGAACTGGGTGCGCTTGGGGCCTTCCTCGTCGATGCCAAGAGCCTCATAGGTGTCGGGCTGGGTGGCGGAGAGGAATTGCAGCAGCTTGGCCCGGTCGACGGCGTGTTCCCGGTCGTAGTCCTGCGGGTCGCCCTGAACGTATCCGGCCTCCTCCACGAGGGACGCGACGATGATGGACTCCAGGCCCTTTTCGCTGGTGTCGGTCGGTTTCATAGATCCTCCAGCAAATGGGCGATGTCCTTCGGCGACGGCAGTTGACCTTTCAGCGCCTTGGGCAGGGTCTTGGTGATTTCATAAGTGGCCACGCCGATGGGCTTGCGGGCGTCGTGCAGGGCGTATTCCACAATCGTGCGGCTCTTCTCCTTACACAGGATGATGCCGATGGAGGGGTTCTCGTCCTCCTGGCGGACCTGCCGGTCCAGAGCCGCCAGATAAAACTGCATCTTGCCGACGAACTCCGGCAGGAACTCGCCGACTTTCAATTCAATGGCGACAAGGCAGCGCAGACGGCGGTGAAACAACAAGAGGTCGATGAAAAACTCTTTGCCGTCCACCTCCAGCCGGTATTGGCTGCCCATGAAGGCGAACATGCCGCCCATGGCCCGGAGGAAATCCTCGATCCGGGCGATGAGCGCCCGCTCCAGCTCCCGCTCGCTGTGCTCCTCGCCCAGCTCCAGAAAATCGAAGGTGTATTCGTCCTTCACCGCCAGCTTGGCCTGGGCGCGAAGTTCCGGTGTGAGCGCCTGGTCGAAGTTGGTCTGGCCGAGCAGGGATTTTTCGTAGCTCTGGTTGTCGATCTGATGGATGAGCACGTTCTTGGACCAGCCGAACTTGCGGGTCATGCGCAGATAGAATTCCCGCTCCAGCGGGTCCTTGCAGCGCTCCAGGATGGCCAGGTTGTGGCTCCAGCCGATTTCTCGCACCAGTGGTGCGAGTTTTTCGAGTCCGTTGTACGCCTCGAAAAAAGCCTTCATCCGCCAGAGGTTGGAAGCCGAAAAGCCCCCCACGCCGGGAAACTCCGTCCGCAGATCGGCGGCGAGCTGTTCCACCACCGCCTTGCCCCAGCCTTCAACATCCTGCCGCTCCACGATCATCCGCCCGATGTCCCAGTACAGACCGACCAACTCCTTGTTGACCGCCTTGAGGGCTTCATACTGGGCGGAGCGGATGCGCTCCTTAATCTCGGACAGCAGGCGCGGGTAGTCCTGCGGTTTGCCGAGGCTGTTTTTTGGGGTTTTGTCAGTCGGTTTCATCCATCTCCCCCTCGTCATCGATCACGTCATCGGCATCGGCGGTGTCCTCTTCCAGCGCCAGCAGCTCTTCATCGGCAACCTCCGGCACCTCGATTCCGCGCACATCCACCTGACCGGTGACCACATCGGAAATCAGCCGGGTACGGTATTCGCGCATCAGCTCGATCTCGCGTTGGGCGCGGGTGATTGCTTGGTCGATCTCGGCCGATTTTTCCTGGATGTGTTCGAGAATCTCCCGCTGCTCTTTGATTGGCGGCAAACCGATTGGATAGTTTTTCACAAAATCCGATGGAATCCTCTGCTGGCCAGCCGCGCCGGTCATGTATTGCTCGCCCAGCAACAAGAACTGTTTGGTTGACGTGAGGAACCGAAGGAAAGCGCCGTCAATGGCCTTTGAAGGACGAAGAACGATCAGTTCGGTAGTGCCAAAGCCGAAATCAGATTCAAGCCCTTTGAGGTAAGCTCCTTTGCCATTTTCAAAGCAGGGAGTGATTTTCGCGACAACCACATCCCCGCGTCGGAAATAGGTGAAGCCATTCCAGACTTCGGACAGAGTGCGTTTTTCAGAGCAGTCGATATCCCCATTGACAGAGATGTTCTCCATGGGAAGAAAGACAACCTTTTCTTCATCCGCCGGATTCGCTCGTGTCTCAGATTTTGATGGATTGAAGCTGACCACGCGTTTGAGCTTCGTGGCATCCCAATGCTCCGGAATATCTCCGATCCATTCCACGCCGCTGGGCTTGAACTTGACCTTGGGATCAAGCCCCCGGGTCACGGCCTGATTGATGACGTTCTGCTTCTGCTCCTTGAGAAGTTCAATGAACCGCCGCTTGTTGCGGATAAATTTTCGGAACAAACGGTCTTGCGCCTTCAGGAATCGTGCGATGGCTTGCTGCTCTTCCTGCGGAGGGCAGACCACCGGCATGCTCAGAAATTTATCGGGATAGAGCCTGAGCCGGGAAGAGCGAATGCCCGTTGACCGGCAAATGTATTCCGACCGATATCCTTCAATCCGCAACAGACTGTCGAGATAGTAGTAGTCGTAATCCTGGTTGCTTCTTGGCCGGTAAACGCCATAGGCGGGACTCACAATTCCAGCATGGTTCGAGACGCCCAATGCAGACATCCAGGCCCACATCGTATTGATGATCAGGTCTCCGGGTTGGCAACGTTTCTGACCGACATTCGACTCGGCCTTGAACATGGTCACGTTCTTCTGGCTGCGGGGAGTCACTCCGGTGATGTGCGACACCGAGAGCATTTCTTCATCGCCTGTCAGGGAGCGATCATCAATCTCCTTGAAGTAATACTTTGCCCGCTTCTCAGGCCAATGTGCGGGGATGCTCCCGACCCAGCTCACAACCGCGTCCTTGTATTCTGGATAAGGGGCCAGCTTCATCACTCAGCCTCCCCGACAATCTGTTCCAGCAGCCCTTCGGTTTCCTGCTCCAGGGCATAGATGTCATCCTTAATCTCATCCAAGGTGCGCATGGGCGCGGGCCGGTAGAAGTGGCGGGTGAAGGAGATTTCGTAGCCCGTCAGTGTTTTGCCCGGGTCGATCCAGGCATCCGAGGTGTAGGGCAGCACCTCGCGCCGGAAGAACGCCTCGATGCCGCCGTCTTCCAGAAGTGGTACCTGCTCGCTGTCGCGCAGGGCGGTATCCGGCTCGTATTCGACCACGCAGTGTTTGCCGCCCACCTCGGCCTCGAACAGGCCGTGGATGGGATCGGGCGTGGCCTTGCCCGGCTTGTGGACCTTCTTCAGTACCGGCGCGGCATCTTCGCTGGTGTCGCAGAGGTCGCTCTGCAGCAGCTTCTTGCGCTTGGCGGTGAGCTTGACACCGTGCTTGTCGGCATCGGTGTCGCAGGTGTCCATGAAGGCATTGAAATCGAGGTGCGGCCCGGCTCCGATGGTCTTCGCCACACGACGGGCCAGGTTGGCCAGCGGCTCTTCCCTGGCCTTGGCGCAGGCCCGCTCGAACCGGTCCAGCCGGGCCGGGCTCAGGTCAACGGCAAGGCGCAGCGGGCGGTCCACCGTCACCTTCCAGTAGCCGAAGGCCTCGTTGGGGAAAATCTTGGATTTCTCGGTTTCAACTGGATTGACCACCAGGTCGCAGATGGCGCGGATGTGCTCCTCGGAGAACTCGCAGTTCTTCTTGCCGAGGTTGCGGCGCAGCGGTACGTACCATTCGGTGGCGTCGATGAGTTGGACCTTGCCCCGGCGCGTATCAGACTTGCGGTTGGTCAGCACCCAGATATAGGTAGCGATGCCGGTGTTGTAGAACATGTTCTCCGGCAGGGCGATGATGGCCTCCAGCCAGTCGTTTTCGATGATCCAGCGGCGGATGTTGCTCTCGCCCTGACCGGCGTCGCCGGTGAAGAGCGACGAGCCGTTGTGAACCTCGGCGATGCGGCTGCCGAGGCGGGTGGTGTGCTTCATCTTGGAGAGCTTGTTGACCAGGAACATGAGCTGCCCGTCCGAGGAGCGGGTGATCATCTTGTATTCCGGGTCGCCGCCGTGCTGGGTGACAAAGCGCGGGTCCTTGATATCACCCTTGCCGCCCAGGCGCTCCAGGTCGGTCTTCCAGCTCTTGCCGTAGGGCGGATTGGAGAGCATGAAATCGAATTCCTGCGACGGGAAGGCATCGCTGGAGAGCGTGGAGCCGTACTTCATGTTCTCCGCCTCAGCCCCTTCGCCTTTGAGCAGCAGGTCGGCCTTGGAGATGGCGTAGGTTTCCGGCTGCACCTCCTGGCCGAACAGATGAATGGAGACATCCTTGCCGTGGCTTTCGGCCAACTCGGCCAAGCGCTCTTCAGCCACTGTCAGCATGCCGCCGGTGCCGCAGGCTCCGTCATAGACGAGGTAGGTGCCCGATTCAATATCGTCGGCCACCGGCAGGAAGATCAGGTCGGCCATGAGCTTGACCACGTCGCGGGGCGTGAAGTGCTCCCCGGCCTCTTCGTTGTTCTCTTCGTTGAAACGGCGGATCAGCTCCTCGAAGATGGTACCCATGGAGTGGTTATCGAGGGCCGGAAGCAGCTCGTTGCCGTCCACGTCCCGCACCGGCTTGGGGCTGAGATTGACGCGGCCGTCGAGAAACTTCTCGATCAGGTGGCCGAGGATGTCGGCCTCGATCAACGTGGGGATCTGGTTGCGAAACTTGAACTTGTCGAGGATCTCCTGGACGTTGGGTGAAAAGCCATCCAGATAAGCTTCGAAATCGGCCTTGAGCTGTTGTTGCTTGGCGCGGTTCTTCAGGTCGCGCAGGGTAAAGGGCGAGACGTTGTAAAAGGCCTCGCCTGCGGCCTGGCAGAGCGCGGCGTGCTGGTTGGCGATTCCGGCCCCGTCGAGTTGCTTCTTCATGCCGAGCACCTTTTCCTTGCTCGGCTCCAAGAGTGCGTCGAGACGGCGGATGACCGTCATTGGCAGGATCACGTCGCGGTACTTGCCGCGCACGTAGACATCGCGCAACACGTCGTCGGCGATACCCCAGATAAAATTCACGATGCTGTTGTGGATCACATGGTTCATAGCCCGCTATTACTCCTTGCGCTTCTTGTCGGTTTCCGCAGGCTCGGCCGCGCCGCCAGCCTTGACCCACTCGTCCACTTCATCTTTCTTGAACTTCCAAAGACGACCCATGCGGTGGGCGGGCATACCATGCTTGTCGATCCACTTGTAAACGGTGTCATTGCTGACCCCGAGGTACTTGCAAATCTCGGTTATTGATAACCAGCGGTCTTCCATCTCGTTCATTCTCTTGCTCCACGGGCGCTTTGGTTGTTTGCCACGTCCGACAGAGGCGAAACGGGAGAGACTGGACGCACCTCTCCCAGGTTAAAAAACTCCTTTAATATACAAAGACGCTATGTGCTATGTCAAACGATCTTTACCGATTTGAGCCGATTATTTTCTATCACGCTCGATGCCAGACGCCGGTGTCAAGCCGGGTGCCGTTATCAATGCATGGCATCCAGTAGGTCCAGGCAGGAATCGAGGTGCGCCCGCACAGCACCGC
Source organism: Desulfofustis glycolicus DSM 9705 (assembly GCF_900130015.1). Classification (GTDB taxonomy): domain Bacteria; phylum Desulfobacterota; class Desulfobulbia; order Desulfobulbales; family Desulfocapsaceae; genus Desulfofustis; species Desulfofustis glycolicus. Next base: position 19,549 of record NZ_FQXS01000020.1, read on the forward strand.
CACCATCACCCGCTGATACATGCTGTGCCCGCCGGGCCGAAATCCTTCCAGCCGGTCGATGGGCGGCAGGTCGCGTTGCGGGGCGGTGAAGGTCACCAGTTCCCCATAGATCAGATCCCAGTCGCCGGTCGGGCGGCCGAAGCGCGGCGTGCCGATCTCCTGTTGCCTGCGGGCGTCGGCTAATGGGTCGGCGGTGCCCCGGGCCAGGATCAGCCCTTCCGGCACCTCAAGCGCCGGGAACCCGGCATGGAGGTGGTAGAGCCTGCCCCAGACCACGGCCGGTTCGGTGCTGCGGGCCTGGGCGCAGAAACGTTGATGGTTCCAGTAGCCCCGTTTCAGGGTGCCGTAGACGAAGAGCCGGAGGATGGTCTCGGGACTGTCTTCCGGATTTGTGTTCAGCTTCGAGGATTCTCCAATGTTCATGCATTCACTCCTTCGGGCAGTGTCCCTTTGCGCTCCTGGGGTATGAAGCGGAATTCGCTGTTTTCGATGGCCCGCACATCCTCGTGGCGGATGGTGAGCATGGTCATGGGCGGCACCTCTAGCTCGCGCCAACCCTTCTCGTTGTCCACGGCAAAGTCGATAAAGGCGTCGTCCGAGGCGTAGAGCACCACCCGGTGCTGGCGGTGGATGCGCAGGCAGAGCGGCTTGTTGCCCTTGAGCACGGTGATGGTGCCGGGGGCGAGCCGCGAGGCCAGCACGGCGCTCATCTGGCCGCGACAAAGGGCAAGCGCCTTCTTCAGGCCCTCCTGGTCGATGGGGCCTTCGGGCGCGAAGCGGTCGGCCAGGCGGAAGATCAGCTCGCTGTCCACCTCGGCATAGCGCGGCAGCCCGAGACGGCGGAACAGATAATCGGCGTTGTAGAGGGTGCCGTTGTGAGTACCGATGACGATCCCGGCCTGAATGGGATGGTTGTTGCGATTATTGAACTCGTTGCCCCGGGTGCGCCAGCGGGTGTGGCCCATAAGGATGGTGGTCTCGTTGTCGACCTGCCCAAGCAGCTCCTGAAACGGCTTCTCGTAGACCAGCTCGTGCGCCCGCATCGGCCGCTTGAAGATGCGGTGGCTGCCGTCGGTCTTGAGCCAGGCCAGACCGGAGGCGTGCGGGCCGCGCTCCTCGCTGTGCAGCAGCATGCGGATAAAGACCTCGCGCAGGTAATCCCGCTCGTTGGGCCGTCTGTGCTTGCGGCCGAAGATGATGCCTACTTGTCCGCACATGGAGCCGGGTCCTCCTTGCCGCCGAAGTTCTTGCCGAGCAGCGGTCTCGTTCCTTCGAGAACGAAGGCCGCGTATTCGCGCCGGTGGTCCGCCAGCCACTCGGCCACCTCCGGGTAGCCCATATCGGCGGTCAGCCGGGTCACCTCCGGGTGGTCGAGCATATTGGTGCGCCCGGAGAGCCGCACCGTCTCCAGGGCTTCGAGGAAGCGTTCCGGCCAGGGATCGCTGGCCTTGTCGTCGGGCAGAAACTCGATCAGTCCGTGCCGCGCCAGACGGGTGAGAAACTCGGCGGCCGCAGCGGCGGCATCCTCCGGCAATGGCCGGGTCGGTCCGCCTTCGATGCCGGAGAGCACCTCGGTCATGTAGTCCCTGGGCGCTCGGCTGGCGGTGAATGGCGTCTGGCCGCGCATCAGCTCGACAATTTCAAGGCAGTCGGCGGCCTGCAGGGTTTCTCCGCTGCCGGGGATCGGTTCGCCGTCCAGCGTGGTGGAGCGGATCAGAATCTTCATTGGGCACCTCCTTAAACAGTGAGGCCGGGAACTTGCCCGGCCTCGTTGGTGAGAGTGGTGGTTGTTTCGTCCGGGAGGACGTCCTCCGGTTTGGGCCGTCCGTTTTTGAAGGCGGCGTCGCCGGGCATGTTGGCCATCAAATGCTTGCGGGCGGTCTTGAACTCGTCGCCGATCAGGCCGAGGTGGAGCAGGAAGACCCGGAAGTCGTACTTGGCGCTCTGGGGATCGAAATCCCGCTTGCGGCTGGAAGCGGCCCGGCCGTTGAGCGCCTTGGCGGCCACCGCGAGGCAGAATTGCAGGTAGGCCTTGATCCGCCCCGCGTGGAGGGTCGCCTCGAACCAGCGGAACTCCACCGTGCCCCGGTACCAGACGTTGTGCAGGTTGACCCCGTGGTAGCGGCTGTTGTCGTAGTGCTGGGGCTGGCGGTTGTGGTAGCCGTACCAGATGCGGTTGAGCTGGTCCTTGGTGCGGGGGCGATGCTGTTCGATGCGCTGGATCAGCTCGTCGCTGACCGGCCGGGTGTAGCGATTGAGCCGGTCGCGGCTGATGCCGAGGGCGTGGAGGATCAGCGGCTCCTGCTTGTAGATGATCTTGGCCAGGTTACCCAGGTGTCTGCCGTCGAAGGGCGCGGCGTCGATATGGATGTGAATGCCGCACTGGCTGTTGATCTTGCCTCCGGCGCGGCGGATGGCCCGGACCGCCTCCTGCAGTTGCGGGATGTCGTCGTAGCCGAGCACCGGGCTGACCACCTCGGCCCGCAGATGGGCCGGGACGCTGGTCAGGGATGCGTCCCCCACCACCTTCCAGACGCGGCCTCGCAGGTCCTCGACCTCCCAGGGGTCATAGCTGCTGGGGATGCCGACATGGCGGACCGTGCCGCCCACCACCGAGTGGATGGCCCAGGCGATCTGCTCCCGGGTGCGTTTTACGGTCTCGATCTCGATCCCGTAGTGGATCTCTTTCAGGTTCATGCGTGCCTCCGTCGTTCGTGGCGCTTCTAAGTCGTTGTCTGGCAAGGCTTTTCAGCCTCCGCTTACACCATGAATGAATGCTTCTTTCCGGACACAAATCAAGTAGAAGAACAGCCGAAGCCGACATTTAACACGTTTATTTTCAATGACTTGCGAGTTTGTCCGGATTGGGCGGCGCACAGGCGGCCGAAACCCCGGAACGGGCTGGCCGTATCCGGGGTTTCTGGGTTGGCGGTGGCAGTGAGCCGGTCAGCCAGAAGCGGTATCGGAGGTGATCAGGCTGGCGTGCAGCTCGAGGTTGCGCGACTCGTCGGCCCGCATCCGCGCCAGCAGCGCCGTGAAGGCCTCCGCTTCGTCGGTCGGGAGCTTTGACGCCCGTTCCAGCCGCGCCAGGCGCTGGTGCAGATTCTCCAGCAGACCCAGGGCGTGGTCGCGGATCAGGCCGTCGCGCTTCTCCTGCGGCGTGGGGATGAACTCGGTCAGGCCGCCTTTGCGTCGAACGATCATGGCCGTGCCTCCTTAGCTCAGGGTCGCGCCCAGCGAATGGATGCGCGGGTAGATCAGCGGCGTGCCGGTCATCTCGGCCTTGTAGCGGACCTTGTTGCCGGTGTTGTCCGTGAAGGTTCGCACCAGGGTGTACTCGGTCCAGTTCTCGTCGATGGGCCGGGTCTCCTGGATGGTCATCGCCTCCCAGGTCAGGCCGCCGTCGTTGCTGGCGAACCATTGCAGGGTGGTGCCGCTGGGGATTTGCATCTGCACATAGGCCTTGGTCGATTCCACCCCCTGGGTCAGCTCGTTCTCGCGGGTCAGGTAGGCCCCGGTGGTCTTGTTGAGGTAGCCCACTAGGTTGACGTCGCGGAAGTTGATGGCCGGGGTGTCGTTGGAAAGCGAGCTGCTCAGACGCACGCGGATCTGGACCCGGGTGGCGAGGTTGGGCAGCCGTTCCTCCTCGGCGGGAACCATGGCGTCCCAGGTCACGCCGCCGTCGGTGGAGTATTCCCAGTCGAGGCCGGTGCCCTGGGGGATGGCCGAGTATTCGTCGAGGTTGATGTCGGAGAACTGCACGCCGGTGATCGGCTGAAAGCGGATCATCCCCTCGGACTGGAAGTTGTAGCCGTAGATCTTCATCGCCAGGTCGGAGCCGTTGAGCGGCGTCCAGGTCTCGGCGTTGGAGCTCTCCAGCAGCACGCCTTCCATGTAGGTCTGCCGGGTGATGATACCCCAGCGGCCCATCTTGCCGAGGGTGGCGGTGCGGACCTTGTAATTGGTGCTGTTGGTCAGCAGCACCACGGAATAGCTGGTATTGGCCTCGGCGTAGAACGGGTCGTCGAAGCGAATGCGGGTCTCGCCGCTCAGGCTGATCTCGTTCGGGGCCAGCACCTTCTCGGCGAACACCACGCCGTTGGGCAGACCGGTGGTGACGCCGCGAATCTGCACCGTGACCGGGATGCTCGGGTCCCTGGCGGTGAACTGCAGACCGATGCTGGAGATCACCTGGTTTTGGGTGAAGCTGAAGGTCTGGGCCAGCGGATCGCGGGGCACGAAGATGGTCTGGGTGCGCCAGACCACCTGCACCACGGGCACGCGGATGATGCGGTTTTCGATGATGCGCTCGATGCGGGTGATGACCAGCGGATCGTTGATCTGCAGGCTGGCCCGGGCCGAGTAGACCCCGTCGGCCATCTCCACGATGCGGTTGCCGTTGCGGGCGTTGGTCGGAATGGTGAAGGAGGCGCTGACCCGACCGGCCTCGTCGCTGATCAGGTTGCTGGCCATCACTTGGCCGTCGCAGCGCAGCACGATGCCGGACTTGCTCGGGGTGAAGTTGATACCGGTTACGGCAATGCCGGTCTGGCCGCGCCGCCCGAGGTTGGGCGTGATCTGCAGCATGGCCGGGGGCTTGTCGAACACGGCGTAGGGGTTGATGTTGCGCTCCTCGGACCAGTCGTTCTGCTCCACCAGCACGGTCTCGTTGCCCGGCAGCAGCGCCAGGCTGCCGAAGAAGCTCGCGTTGCTGCCCGCCTGATCGACCGAGAGCACCGTGGAGTGCGGAATGCGGTCCGGCGCGACGAAACGGGCGATCTCGTTGACCCGGGCGTCCCATTCGGCATGGTAGATGTCCGACTGGGCGGTGTTCGAGAAGTCGTCCGAGTAGATGCCTTTTTTGGTCTGGGCGTCCCGGTTTTGCAGTTCGTTGTTCATCTGGTACTGGGCGTCGTTGTACTTCAGGTCCTCGACGTCCTGAATGATGTCGTGGATCTGGTCCATGGTGATGCGGGTCAGGCCGAAGTTGTGGATTTCCATGTCGGTGGAGTTGGGCGGGCAGTCGATGCTGCACAGCCCCAGGGCGTTTTCCGGCACGATGGGCAGCTTCGGGAAATCGGCTGGAGCCCCTTCCAGCCGCTTGATCTCGGTGGTGGTGGCGTAAACGATGTCGCGACGGCCAAGGTAATAGTCGTAGTCCAGGCTGCAGTTGGAACCGTTCACCGGCTGGTCGCCGAGGCTGCCGCGTCCGAAGTTGATCACGTTGAGGTTGCCCAGCTCGAGCTGGACCGGCGACATGGTGAGTCCGGCCGTGTTGGTGGCCGGAGGCGAAGCGGTGCCGATCTCCTCGACGCCGTCGTCGACATAGGAGAGCGCCTCGCTGCCCAGTTCCATCAGTCGCTTGTAGTCGGTGCGTGCGCCGTTGGTGGCGGCCCGGTAGACGCGATAGCCGGTCGCGCCGCTGACCGGTAGCCAGCAGAGCTTGTTCATCTCCCCGGCGGTGGTGGCCCGGGCAACGACCGCACCGGCGTTGAAGGCCGTCTCGCCGGTGGCGTTGTAGGCGGTCACCAGATAGAAATAGTTTCCGGCCGCCGGATGGTTGGCCTGTCCGAACCAGCCGCTGTCCACGTAGTCGGTGCCCTTGACCATCTGCTTGGTGTAGGTCCAGCGCACCGTGTAGGTGGTGCCGATGGCCGGTTCGTTACCGGAGCCGAGCCAGTCGACATGGTTGCCCGACTGCTGCCAGTCCACGCCCTCTTGGAAGATGGTCGCCCCCTGGCTGACCTCGAGGATGTCCACGACGGGATTGGGGTCGAGCAGGTCTTCGCCGCCGCCCACCGAGCCGCGAGTGACGTTGCGGGTAATCTCGACGATGGCCTCCACCTGGGTCGTCTCCTTGAGCGGCGTGGAGTTGACCGGATAGCGGCGCTTGTTGATGTCGAAGGTCTTCTGCTCGCCGCGCACCGACTTGGTGGCGATGGATTTGGGCACCAGGGTCGAGGTGGGCAGATCGCGCTGATGCCGGAAGCCCTGGATGTAGGCGCGTCCGGCGTTGGTGATCGCCTCCACGCTGTCGTCGTCGACGCCGCCGATGAAGGTGTCGAAGCCCCGCACCAGATAGCTTCCGGCCTGGTCGAAGGTGCGCTCGGCCAGGTTCTGAATCAGGGAATTGAGCCCCTCGGCGGCGGCGAATGAGAGCTGGTCCTCGGTGATCGAGGAAACGGTGATCCGGCTGCCCGGCAGCGTGCCCAGCAGATCCCGCAGGTAGAGGTTGGACTTCTCCTGCACCGTGGGCGTGACGTCTCCGCTCTCGCGGTCGAACTTGTAGATCGGGATCACCCGGCGCTCGGTCACGTTGTTGGGCAGCGTCTGGCCGCTGGTGTCCGTCGCTTTGAGGGAGAGCGCCCATTTTTCCCGTTCGGCGGTGGGCTCGCCGGTGGCCGGGTTGATCAGGGCCGGGTCCTGGGTGTAGCCGTAGTTGTACTTCAGCAGCTCCACGTAAACGTAATCGGCCCCGCTGGTGGTGGCCGGATCATAGGTCAGGGTCGCGCCGCTCACCTGTTCGAGATGGCCGTCGATGTAGACCACGCCAAGGGCCAGGGTCAGGACGTTGGCGGCCGAGCTGACCTCGAGGCCCATGATGATGGAGCCTTCCTTGAACAGGATGTCTGCGATCTTGCGCCGCTCCAGGTTGATGATGTCCTGCTGCTCGTTGAGTTCCGAATCCAGCAGGTCGCGATCCTGATGGTAGCGGATGCGCTTGTAGTTCTTGGTCGGGTCGAATGTTTCGCGTGAGATGCTCATGTTTGAATCCTCCAGTTAGATCTTGATGATCCCGACCAGCTCCACGCGGGTGTCGGAAATCTTGTTGAAGTCGGGAATGTTCTTCACCTCGTACAGGTAGCCCGGGCGCAGCACCTCGCCGGTCGGGTTGGTGTCCTGATGGAACACGCCGCCCATGGCGAGATCCCCGGTGGTGCTGGCCACGTACTGCACGTCGCCGCCGAAGAAGCCGTATTCGCGGATGGTGATGCCGTTGGCCTCGGCCTCGTCGAAGCGGAAGAAGACGCCGATGGTGTTGGTCTCCTCGCCGGTTTCCAGGTAGCGCACGCCGTTGACCAGGAGCGCCCCTTCGGCGTCCTCCTTGAGGAAGGTCCGCTTGTAGTAGCGCTTGCGGGCACGTTCGTTTCTGAGCCCGGTCTGGCCGATATCCGGCGCGGGCGGATTCTGCGGGTCGGTGAAGCTGGCATCCCCGTCGCCGATGGCGCAGTGGGTGATGCCGTCCACGGCCTGGCCGAGGAGGAGTTTGGCCGTCAGTATCCGGCCGGTTTTAACGATGAGTCCCAGTGCCATTGCTGTTCTCCTTTAGGTCTGAATTTCGTGGTCTTGATCGATGAGCACCGCGAACAGGATCTGGCGCGTGTCGGCCAGCAGACCGGCCGGAATCGCGATGCGCTGAACGGTGTCGGATAGGCTGATGTGTGCGCCGGACGTCCGGACGCTGGTGTCGATGCTCCGCAGCCAGGGGCGCGTCACTCGCACCGCCGTGTCGGCATCGACGCCCAGACGGCCATGGATGACGAGCCACAGATCGGTGCTCCGGTTCAGGCGGTTGTTCACGCGAAGCGCGAGGTCGGATCGACGTTCGAGCCGATGGGCGACCCGTACTGCGCTGTCGGCCCGGACCATCACCGTGCGCCTGGCCGGTGCCACGGAAAACAGCTCGAAGAGCGCTCCGGGTTGCGCCGCGCCGATGGCGAGCAGTTCCGGCCGCCGGATACCTCTGCGGGTGGTGATGGATGCCAGTTGTCCCTTATGCACGGCCACGGCGAATCCTCCCGCAGAGCTTGAGCGCTTGACCACGGTTCATGGACAGGAGCGTTTCCGGGCGTCGCTGGCCGGTGATCGTGGTGACGATTTTGAGCTTTCCGCTATGCGTTGCCATGGCGTTACTCCTTCACCGCGCACCAGCCGCCGGTGGTCAGATTGAACACGCGGTAGCTGTCCATTCCGATCTGAATGGTGTCTTCCGAGGCGACGTTGCCGCCGCCCACGGCGAAGATCTCGATGAGTTCGCCACGCAGTTCCTGGTAGGCGGCGGAACCGGACATCGAGGCGAGCCAGGGAAAGAGGATGGTGGTGCCGTAGCGCATCTCTGGATCGGTTTCGCCCTGGAGACCGCCGTTGGCCGCGCCGCAGCGGCCCTGCTGGCCGGACGCGGAAGTCCAGCCGTCGAACTTGTTCACGGCGTAGAAGGTACCCGGTGCGTTGTAGTAGCTGTTGATGACCGGCTGCGGGTCCTCACCGATCTTGGCTCCCGAGGCGTAATCCCGAACGAGGGTTTCGACGGTGATGGTGTTTGGCGTGACGGCGGTGTCGATGGCGCTCACCCGCACGCGTTCGATGCCCGCGTCGTCCTTGATCACATAGTCCTGTCCGGGCGTGACCACGGTGGCGTCGTTGACCTGAAGCACCACGCCGCTTCCAGCAGTAACCGCCGCCTGCGTAAGCGCGACGGCCCCGGACCAGAACCGTTTCAGCAATCCGCTGTAATGGCCGTAGTAGGTGGAGACGAGCTTGGTGACCACGAAAACGTGATCCAGGTCGGCGAACAGCCAGAAGATGAAGTCGGCGCTGTCCTCCACCCGCAGGTATGTGTAACTGGTGTGCGACGCCTCGTTGACGCCGGTGTGGGTGGCCGCGTCCCAATACTGGAATGCCGCGACGTGAATCCGCCCGGAGGTGGTGCTGATACGGAACTGCAGATAGACGTCCTCGGCCCCGGATTCCCCGTGCGACTTGAAGACGAAATACGGCTGTGGGTCGGCCGACTGATCGTCGTGCAGGGTCCATCCGGTGGTGGTCACCAGAAAGGTCCGCAGTTGATTGAGCAGGTCGAGCCGACCGTGGGCGAGTCCTTGAATGCTGTGGTATGCCATGGCGGCCTCCTTAGAGAATCGGGTTTTCCGTGCCGGTCAGGCGCAGCTTGATGTCGAGTTTGTTTTGCACTGGGGTGCCCGGGAGCACGGTGCAGCGCCGCCAGAAAGACAGCGTCTGCTGGAATGCCTTGTCGCCGAGATTGAGCGGTGCGCCCTGGGTGGCGGTGTCGAGTTCGGCCTGGGTCCGGGCCAGGCGGTACCAGACCGCTTCGTCGGTGCCGGTCTCATCGATGGGATCGAGCACCAGCCCGGTGTAGTCGTAGCCGGAATAGATGGTCGTCCCGGCGTCGTGCGCGGCCGGAGCGGTGTTGGCCACGCCCCGCTGCACGGTGAGATTGACGGTGCAGCCACCGCTTTCGACGAGCATCTGCTCGCCGTCGATGATGATGAGTTCGCCGTCAGCAAAGCGCGGTTCGGCCAGGGCGATGGAGGGCTGCGCCGCGTCGATGGCCGAGGGGAGGCTCGTTTGCTCGTTGGCGACGTAGAGCTGCCGGTCCTTGATGTCGCCATCGGTGCCGTTGTAGCTCTCGGCCTCGGGGCGGCTGAAATCCCCCTCGGAAATCTGCTGAGTCAGCGCTTCGTCAAGATAGAGGTGAATCGCCATGGGTTCTCCTTCAGGTGGGCCACTGGGTGGCGCGATAGTTATTGGTGGCGGCCTCGAACCCGGCCTGCGTGGGCGCGTGCAGGTCCTGCTGACGGAACAGCCAGTGGTAGGAAGGCCGCGACCAGCGGAATCCGGCCTGGTTGAGGCGCATGCGGCTGACGCGCAGGGGGCGGGTCCGGTCCACGGAGAGACGCAGGCCGGTGGTGTTGAGCGGGCTTGCGCCCAGCTTCATGGTCTCGACCCGATGGCGCTGGAGAGAGCCCGTGTCCACGTAGACTTCAAGCGAGGCCCGTTCGCCGGTCAGATTCGCATTGCTCAGATACCGGGTGTTCAGGGTGTTCGCGTTGAGCCGGAACACAGGCCCTCTCCGCCGCCATCGGTCGATCCGGTCGACGGCCAGGGTGACGTCCGCGTCGCAGCCAGCGGTGGAGGCGAGCAGCAGATTGCTGATGCCGCCCTGGTTGGCGGTGAGATCGAGACCTTCGTTGAGCCTGGCGCGGCCAAGCTGGAAGCAGAGGCGGTACCGAGATTCCAGCGGCAGGCGCAGATCGTACTTGGCCTCCGCCCGCTCGACCGGTTCCGCCTGCGTGTCGAAAAAGAAATCCTTTTGCCGGAAGCAGTAGCGCAGCGCGGTCTCGCCATGGGTCAGCGGCTTGCGGTTGAGATGGCTCTCGCCCAGCCCGAAGCCGCTTTCCAGCACATCCCCTTCGAAGTCGCGGCCGGTGTAGATGGGCGTGCAGAAGGAAACCCGGTCCTCGCCGACGCGGGTGTACGGAAGCCGCCAGTCGTTGAGGGCCTTGTGGTTCAGGCGCATCCGGTTCTGGCGGCCTTGAAAACGGGAGACTTTTACGGCGGCCCGGTCGATCTCCGGGATCATCTCAGTGGTACTGGTGAGTTGCAGAAGCTCCCAGACCCTCTGCTTGTTGGTCAGATGACGGCAGGAACCGAGCGAGGAGCGGCCAAGGACGAAGGTCTCGTCGAGAAACGCCAGCACGATCCGGCGCACAGCGTTGGCATGCCCGAAGTCGAGCATCGCGCCGCCTTCGATCCATTCCAGGAGAAACTGGAGCCAGAAACAGCGCGTGCCCGCCGGGTGGTGAAACACCAGGGCGTCGCGCAGTCCCTCGGTCTGGTTGAGACACAGCACGCGAAACACGCCGAGGCTGAACACCAGCCCGGGTAGCTTGGCGCTGCTGAGTCTGGAGCGGGCATTGAGACGCAGCGCCGAGCGGAAGGTCTCCTGCAGTTCCCCCTGCCAACCGAGCGAGTCGAAGTCGCGTTCGATGGCCGGAATGGTGCCCTTGCGGCGATAGATCTCGACCGCCTCCCGCACGCGGCGGCGCTGGCAGTCTGGCGAACAGGTGCCGTCCACTTCGAGGCCGACCAGTCTCGCCAGCAGCGGCAGGAAGCGCTCGTCGCAGTGATCGACATCGAAAATGGTCGGGAAGTCGTCGATGGCCTGCTTGAGCTCGTCCAGCGTCCCGGCGGGAAGGCTCAGAAAGGTGCGCAGGTCACCGGCTTCGTCGTTGTGCTCGTAAAGCGGCGGCAGCAGGCCGAGCAGATTGTCCTTGAACCAATCCGACATCAACCGGCCCTCCGCAGATCGAGGTTGACGCTGCCGAGAACCGGAATTTCGCCGTGGCGCAGCTCGATGTCCTGCTGCGGCGCGTAGAGATGCATGTGGCTGACGCCGCGCACGCCATCGATCAGCGCCACCAGGTCGGAGAAGTGAATGGTCTGCCCGAAGGAGACCCGGTCGAAAGAAAAGAAATCGGTGAGGGCGGCTTCGATACGGCTGCGCACGTTTTCCAGCGGTTCACCGGGCCAGATGTAGACCTCGGCGTCGATGGAAACGGGCCGGTAGATCGGGTCGAACAGGGTGATCTCGACCGTGATGACCTTGCGGCGTTCGAGAAACTCGGCGAGGTCCCGCTTGAGCAGCGCCGAGGGCATTCCGCCGCCGTTGGGGGCGATGGCCAGTTGAACGTTGTAATAGCGGATGTTCTGACAGGCATTGGTGTCGAGCACCTTGGCCTTGGCGACGCCTGGGTAACCTTCGGCGAGCGCCTGGTAATCCTCCAGGGTGACGGCTTTCCAGAGACTGCGCAGCTCCGCCGGTGCCTGTCGGCGGGCGTGTTCGAGGGCTTCCCGCGAAGCGCCGCCGGTGGCGGGTACCGGGTTGGTGGCGGTCAGGGAGACCTGGCCGCCGTTCAGGTAGACCGGGCTCAGCAGTTGGGTGATCCGGTTCGGACCGAGATTGCCCTGGTCCCCGATGGTCTGCAGATAGCTGACGGCGATGGCGCTTCCCTGAGCGGGTACAGCGCCGCTTTGTCCGTCGCCGAAAATCAGGGTGGAGATGTCGAGGGCGTCCAGGTCGGCCATGAAATGGCGGCTGTCGGCCAGGCTGTCCTGGAAGTGATCGACCTCGCTCCAGGCGTCGTCCCCCACCGTAACGGTGATGGTGCCCTGGGCGATGACGTCGCCGGTCAGGCGGATGCGCTGGAATGGCAGCCCCGTCGAAGTGAAGGTCTCGGTGCGGCGCACGCCTTGCCGGGCCGGGATGTCCACCGAGAGTAGGCCTCGCGGGAGCAGGCCGTCCTCGACCGTCTCGAAATCCGCCTCGCCGTCACTCAGCAAGGCGCGGCAGGCCGTTCCCGCCGGAATGGTCAGATCCTTGCCGAGCGGGGCGGAGAGCCGGAAACGCAGCGTGGTGGTGGAGGCCACCGGCGAATCCAGCCGGTAGCCGATGAGCTTGCAGAGGTTGATGACGTTCTGGCGCTGGCGGGCCGTGGGCAGAAAGGCCTCGGCCGCCTGGGCGTCCAGGTAGTAGGCCAGCATGTCGCCCACGCCGCAGAACAGATCGAGCAGGACGACGCCGAGATCGGAGTGGTTGAAATCGGTCCAGCGGTCGGTGAGCTGCGGGATCTTCGCCAGCAGCTCCTGACGGATCGATTCGTAATCCTTGTTGATGTATCCGATGCTTGCGCGGCCCATGGTCTCTCCGGTTTTCGGCGGTTATGCGAGAGCGCCTGATGCTCTCGCCACGCCGGTTACTTACCGGAAGGGACCTGGATGTGTCGGAGGCGGGATGCCTCAGAGCGGGCCGCGCAGTTGCCAGACGGGATTGGGCTGCCCGGAGGTGTTGTTGAGGTAGTGGGATTCCTTCTTGCCCTCGAAATAGAACAGGCCGATGCGGCCCGGCTCCAACGTGGTGATCCGGTGAACGGTGCCAGCGGCGTTGTCTTCCGCCTGACTCTGGGTGTCGAAGCCCAGACCGCTCGCGGCCAGATAGAGGGCGTGCTCGGCCTGGGGCGCTTCCGTTTCTGGCGCTCCCTCGAATGTCAGGTAGTGGCCGTGGTTGTCACCCGGATCGCTGACGATCCACTTGCCGTTGCGGTCCTGAAAGGCTCCCTCGATGTAGGCGACTTCGTATTCTCCCGCTGGCCAGATCAGGGAATCATCCGGATCGGGGCTCATCTCGGCCGCGTCGAACCAGAGCAGATTGAACAGCGAGCGCACGTCCGGCGACAGGCGCACGCTGCGCACCGGCGGCGGTTCCGGCTCGGGCTCCGGCTGGGGATAGCTGGGCGCGGGATTGTTCGGGTCTTCTCTGTAGAAGGGATAGACCAGGTTGCCGTCCACCTGGCTCTGGATCACCCGGTAGGCGATATGCACCAGCAGCAGGTTGCCGTCGATGTTCAGCGGCCGGTCGTCGAAGCGCACCTCCGTGATGATCACCCGCTTTTCCCAGCGCTTGATGGCGTCGATCACGTAATGGCGCAGCAGGCCCTTGAGCACCTCGTCGTTCTGTTCGAACACCAGATCCTTCAGCCGGGAGCCAAACTCCGGATTCATGAAACGTTCGCCGATCCGGGTGCCGAGGATCTGCAGGATGCTTTCGCGGATATGCTCGTGCTCCCGCGAGGTGGCGGTCGAGATCTGGGTGCCGCCGGATACCGACTGAAACCGGAACGGGTAGCGCAATCCCTTGCCGAGGAAATCGTAGCTCATCAGGTACGCTCCTCGCAGTCGATGCCGCACTGTCCCGAGCAGCCATTTTCCGGTGCGTCGTCGTCGATAGGTTCTCCCTGGAACCGGATCACCAGATCCAGTCCGCTCTTGAGCCCCAGATGGATGGTGCCGTCCGCCTCGATCAACCCACCGTGGCCGGACTGGCCGCACTGGAATCCCTTGGCTCCGCCGGAGAGTAGACGGGCAGCGATGGTTTCGCCGATGCCCTCGATGCGGCCGATGCCGATGATGTCGATAGGTCCGGCCGGGTTGATCAGGGTGATGAAACGCTCCCGGTGATCGACGTCGAGGCGGATGCCCTCGGGCAGAACCACCGCGAAGCGTTCCGCGCCCATGGCGGTCGGCTCGATCCCGGCAGGCAGTCCGCTGATACCGGCTGCCTCCTGGGTCGAGCGCAGATAGGACTCGACCAGGGTGTAAAGGCGTCCCGGGGCGACCTCGGTGGCCGTGCCGGGTCCGGGGGTGATGACCTGCTGTTCTCCTCCGTCGATAACGCAGATGCGCTGGTCGTCCGTGGTCCGCAGGATCATGCCGTCGGGCAAGGTGAAGAGCCGGTTGCCATCCGGCAGATCCCGGGGTTCGGTGCCCACAGGCAGTTCGACAAAGGGATAAAAATCGGGCTCCGGCTCGATCTGGACCTGCTCCAGGTACTCCTGGGTCCTGGCCTGCTGGGCCTCAAGATAGGCCTGGGCCTGGCCACGCATCGCCTCCGAGGCGGCGTGACTGGCCTCCAGCAGCGTGCGGATGCCGGAAAGTTCTTCACGGATGCCGGACAGGTGATCGCAGAGCACCCGCAGCACATACTGCTGTTCGCCGGAATCGGTTTGTTCGATGGTGGCCTGCAAGTCGGCGGGTTCTTCGGAAATCATGGACAACCTCCATTACATGCCGACATTGGCTGGTTGGGATTGATAGCTCATGGCGTTGACCGGCGTCACTGTCCCGGTCGCACCGTCTATTTCGAACACGGTCCAGACCGTGCCCGGGGCGTTGGGAACGGTGAAGGTCTGCTCACGGCCATCGTTCAGGAACACTTTCACCGATGCTCCCGACTGCGCCAGGCCGGTGCTCGGATTGGCGTTGCGGTTGGTGTAGTCGTGGACCGCGTAGCGGTAGACACCGGGGATGAGCCGATGGATGGTGATGGTCTCCGGCCCGTAGGAACTGGTGTCGTCAACGTCCAATTCCGCCGCCTCGTTTTCGATGGTGTGGGAATAGAACACATGGAACCTGCCGCCGGATGGCGTCGGTCCGGTGAGATGGGAATCGAGGTCCCGGGGATTCAGGCCCCACTGCAACACGATGCGGGCGACCTGGCCGTCGAGCTCGGGCGAGAGAACGATCTGGATGTCGCCGGAGGTGTTGGGGTCGGCATTCACCCAGTCATGCCAGGCGATGTATCCCGGCGCGGTGACCTCCACGTAATATAACCCCTCGGGTACGGACAGCTCGAACCCACCATAGGCGTTGGCGAAGGTCTGGTACGCCGCCGGGCCGGTTTCCGAGCGGCGGAATTCGATCAGCGCGTTTCCGACACCGCTGGTATTGAGGGCGTTGACCACCATGCCGCTGAGGAAGACCGTGGCTCCGCTGGCAAAGTCCGGGTGGTCGGCGAACCAGGACGGATCGCGGACCTCCACCAGAACATGGCGGAGACTGTCCCGGGCCGAGGATCGCCAGACCATGAGCACGGCGTTGCCGATGGTCCAGCCGCAGCGAATGACACCGTCCGGCCCGATCTCCGCGACCTCCGGATTGCTGGTGGCAAAGACCGGAGCGTCCACGTCGCCGCGCAGGGAGAGCGGAATCCGTTGCTCGAACTCGCCAGCGGAGAGGCGGATGGAGCGAGGCTGTACCTCCCAGTGGCTGAAGGCTGCCGGGGCATCCGTCATGAAGGGACCTCCACCGGTGCGGAGACGCCGCCGCCATAGACCTCGACCTGAACGTGCCGCAGGCTGAGCCGCTCGGGTGAATCCCAGACCAGGATCATGGCCGCTCCGGGAACGAAGCCGCATTCGACATTGCCGTCTTCATCGACACTGGCCACGTCGGGATTGGACGATTCGAACACCGGCGCTTCGGGCAGACCACGGATCGAGAGCGGAATACGCTGAACGAATGGGGATCGCGAGACCCGGATCAGTTTCGGGAAAACATCCCAGTAGTGCGGTTCCTGCGGCTGTTCGAGATTGTTCATCGCGTCCCCCTCAGTTGTCGATGGTGTTGGGACTGCCAGTGACGATGATGGCTCCGCAGGCGGTGATGTCGCCGATGCGGGCGTTGGGCAATCCTTCGGTGATGGTGTCGAAGCTCCCGGTCACGATGGGCGTCACGCCATGCCCCGGGATGGGACAGACGTGCAGGTCCCCCATGCGGGCCACGGGCATGCCGTTGTCCAGCGTTCGGCTTGCCCCGGTGATGATGACGCCACCGTGGCTGCTGATGTCGCCGAGTCGCGCCTGGGAACTCATGGGTTCACTTTCAGCAGCAGATGGATCAGAAAGCCGACGAGTCCGCCGATGGTGCTGCCGATGGTCAACACCAGGCCGACGATCTTCCACATGGTCTCGGTCCCCATCTTGGAGCCGACCCTGGCATGCAGCCGGTCGATCTCCTCGGCGTGTCGGTGCAGATCGGAATAAATCGAGCGGACCAGCACCTCGACGTTTTCCTTGTCCGATTTCTTCTCGATTTCACGCTCGATCTTCTCGAGGCGGTCCTGGATTTCCCGGCGGTGACTTTCGAGGATGCTGCGGAATTCCTCCCGCCAATGATCGAAGGTCCGGGCCAGCAATTCCTCGCTGGCCGAAAGTCCGGAGGGCGTTGTTGTTCTTTCTCCCATGCGATGCTTCCCTTCAGGTGTTGATCAAGACGGTGTTCGTCGAGCGAATGATGATGTTTCCAGCCACCCCATCCATGAACACGAGGCTGCCGGACTTGTCGGTGGCGCTGATGCTCTCCTGGCCGGGCGCGGCGTTCATGCGCACCACCTGACCGGCCTTGTCAGTCAGCCGGATCTGTTCGGCGGCGGCGGTGGAATCGACGAGGATTTCCTGGGTGCCGTTGAGTCCCCAGATGTGAACCTTCTCCCGACCCTTGGTGGTATCGATGAGGATCTTCTGCCAGCGGGAGCGGCCCTTGTCGCACGAGAGGATGTGGACCTTCTCCTTGTCCTGCCAGGCTTCGAGGATCACCTGCTGGCGGCAGAGGTCGGTGAGCTGGATGCGGGCGCGGGAGCCGACGATCTGCGAGGCGATGTCGAGCTGGTCGCCTTTCTCAGCGTCCTTCGTGCCTCGGCGCAGAGCGTTGCCGCTCTGCATCTCCGGCTTCACCTTCCCTTCCATGGTGAGGATCTGTCCGGCGCGGTCGATGATCCGCAGCAGCTCGTCGCCGTCGCGGTCATCGGCCAGGATGGTGTGGCCGGTTTCGGTCTTGAGCAGGACCTTCAGGCGCGGGCAGTAATACGGCGGATGGTCGTGGTACTTCTTGTGTTCGAGATCGTCATGCCGGTTGACCTGATGCTCGACCTTGTCCTCGCAGTCATGGCACAAGGCATTCGCGCAGGTGCGCTTGGATTCCTCGGGCTGTTCGCCGGGATTGCTCTTGGCCAGCCAGACCCCGGTCCAGATCGGATACTGGACGACGCCGCCCTCGAACTCGGCCCAGACCGAGGCACCTTCCTCGGGGATCAGGAACATGCCGGTGTCGTCGTTGCCGCCGTAGGGGAAACAGGGAGCGGCCCATTCGGACCAGTTCTCCCGCCCGCTGCCGAGCACGGCGGGGATCTCCAGCCGGACCCGGCCGAGGCGTTCGGGATCGTTGTTGTCGCGCACGAAGGCCCGGTACTTGCCGTACCAGCGGTTGCGGTAGCGCTCCTCGGATTGACGGTCGCGGGTTTCAAGCATGCTCCGTCTCCCGTTTTCGACTGGTGTCCCAGGCCAGCCAGCCGCCAAGGCGAACCGCCCAATACATGACCTGTCTTTTCCACAGAGGCACGCCCAGGGCCGCCATCAGTTCGAGAAAGACGCGGTCGGCAGCAAGCCGCGAGACCTTGCCGGTGTGGTAGAGGTAGTCGTGAACGACGGCCGCCGGGGAATATCTCCCCCAGGGCGGCACCACGCGCCAGAACAGGCGCGGCACCGAGGCGAAGTCGGTCTCGAACCCGGCGGGCACTTCGATGATGCGGCCAGCGCCGGTACGGACACGGAACGGCTGAGTCAGCCTGGCGGTCATTCCATTGGGAAGTATCTCCACCCGAAGCGGCCCGGAGAGACCCAGCGCGGTGCCGGAAAACTGGGTCTTGGTTTCGGCGCTCATGACCGCCACCTCGCCTTGCCCGACTGGCGCACGTCGAGATGGACCCAGGAGGCATAGACGCCGATGCCGCCCTCGCGGAAGAGCGGAATTTCCTCGGCGATGACCGCCAGTTCCTCGGGCGAAACGCCTGCGGGACAGCTCACGTCGGCCGCCATGCCCAGCGTGTGGAAACTCTGCTCCGCGCCACCCACCGCCTTATTGTGCCGGTTGCAACGGAAGCCGCTGGTGATGGACAGCGGTTTGCCGATGTGGTCGCGCAAAGCCTGCAGGGCGTCGACCAGGTCGGGATGGACCGCAGCCGAATGGCCGCAGCAGTTCTTGCCCTTGCAGGCGAATTCCGAACGGTTGAAATTCTTGCTGAGATCACCCATTGCCGCCTCCTTGTGTGACCGCGCCGGAATCCGCGTCGATGGTCACCATGGCTGGCGGCTCGTTTTGCGGCGTGGGCGGGGCCTCCTTGTCGTTGGGTTTGCCCTGGGACTCGGCGGACTTGTCGCCCGCGCCCTTGCCGAGGGCGTTCTTCTTGAGTTTGAGTTCGCAGAGATAGCCAGCGCCGCTGATGCTGTGGCGCACCGAGTGGCAGTAATAGATGCCGGAAAACTTCCGTCCCACGCCCTTGATATCGACGTTCTTCTTGGCGCGTAGCTGGGGAATACCGATGGTGGCCGCATCCGCCTCGACCTGGCGCAGCTCGGCCTCGCGGAATTTGCCTTCGGCGCTGTCCTGGGCGGGCTCCTGGCGCGGCTCTTCGTGAAAGCCTTCGGAACGGTCGAAGCTGGGCACGATTTGCCCCGTCTCCTGTTCCTTGAAGCTGCCTTCGCCGGTGTTGCCGTCGACCAGATAAGTCTGCTTGCCCAGGGCCGTCCGCTCGGGGGTGGTGGCGTTGTTGGCCTTGTGCTCGACCACGTCCTTCTTGCGCGGGTCGACGCCGACCGTCTTGGTTTCGACACCCGCGCCCTTGGCTCCCTGGGATTGGGTGCTGGGGCGGAACGAGCGCAACAGGCCCTTGGTGTCGGTGAAATATTCGAGGGTCAGAAGCGGCGTCTGGTCGAGCTCGCGGGGGTGGAAATGGAGTTCGTCGTCCTGGATGTAGAAGACATAGCCGCTCATGCCGTCGCCATCGCGGTCGCGGGCCTTTTCCGCCAGCTCCTTGAGGAACTGGGCGTCCGAGATGTTGCTCTGGGTAACGCGGAGATGGGTTCCCTTGGTGGCCGTGACCACTGGCGTGAGGCCGTTGGCGGCGGCGATCTGTTCGGCGATTTCCGAATAGAGGATGCCTGGAGCGGGTTTCTGCCAGACTTTTTGGTTCTCCTTGCCCGCCAGTTTGAAGCCCTTGTCGTAGGCCTTGATGCGGATAGTTGGATCGCCGTTTTCCGGGAAGTCGTAATCGATGTCCTTGATGACCGCCTTCTTGCGCGGAGAGAGGTTCCCCACGTAGCCGAAGCGGGCCACGATCTCGTTGCCTTCCTGGAACAGCGGATCGTCGACGAACTGCAGGTTGCGGTCGGTCACCGACAGTTCGAGGACATCCAGCTCCTCCTCGTTGTCGGTGAATATGAACGAGGTGATCTCTTGGGTGATGTCCTTCGAGAGGTCTTGCCCCTCGATCTGAATCAGAAATGTCGGTTTGAAGGTATCCAGATCCATGCGTATCTCCGGCGGTTCGCAGTTCCCTGCTTACTTACCGGAAGGCATGGCGAGGTGTCGGAGGTCTCAGTCGAGCAGGCGCATCTGAACGTGTTCGCGGGAGGGAATTCGCAGCGCCAAGCCGGGCTCGAGCGCCAACGGGAAAAAGATGTCGTTGTAGTCGCAGATGATCCACCAGAGCCGGGCGTCACCCAGATAGCGGTGCGCGAGCAGATCCAGACGGTCGCCCTCAACCACGGTGTGCAGGCGGTCGTCATATCTCGGAGTAGTGTCGATCCGCTGGCGCATGCCGAGGGAGGTGCCGTCGCTGTCCCGGTAGAGAACGCAGCGGGCGTAGCGGGAATCACGGCTGATCATGAACGTACCTCCGACCAGTTGATGGAACGGTCCACGTATTCCTCGAGGACGATGTCCACCTCGGCCCGTTGCGGCAGCAGGTTGTCCCGGTCGAACAGGCCGAAGAACCGCGCCTTCACCTGACGGACGATGCAGGTCACGCCCGGGTAGAGATCGCCGAAAATCAGCAGTACGCGGTGCGGCGCGTTCTTGAGCATGGTTCCGGCGTGTTCCGGATATTGCAGCGAGCGGAGCCAGTCGACCTTCTGTTTCACCGGCCCCTTGAACAGCTCGACCTTGAAGGCGATCCGGCGCGGTTCCCCGGCGACGTATTGGTAGCGCGGGTGGCTCATACCGGGGATCTTGATCGTCGCGTAGTCGGTCGACTTCTCGTCGCTGATGGAGTTGGGGTTGTACTGGAATTCGAGCCGCTCCCCCGTGTCGGCGTCCACCAGATATCCCTTGATGGGTTGTTGATCCCAGGCCATTGCTTACATCTCGACGATCTCGAGGATCGGTTTGCCCAGTTGTCCGGCCCGGTCGAGTTCCCGCCGCATGCCGTTGGAAATGCCGTTGCCGGTGAACGCCCACACCTCGTCGCAACATTCCATGTAGGCCAGGCCGCAGGCGATGCCCGTCTCCCGCTGCTCGGGAACGCTGTCGTCGGTGAAGGTCGGATACAGCAGATGCGGCGCGAACGGCGCGTGACCGCTTCTCATGACCTGGCGGCAAAGTGCCTCGGCGACCTTGACGTTTCGGGCTATGTCGCCCGCGAACGGGCTGCAGACAAAGATGCGTTTCATCGGTTCTCTCAAAGGGTTTCGTAGTTTCTGATCTTCCGCTCCCGAAGATCCTTGTAGACGGCCTCGGCCACCTTCCGGCCATCGATGTTGGTGGTCACGCTGAGTTCCACCGGGCGGTCGGCCAAGCCATCGAGGCGCGAGAGCAAGGATTCCAGCAGTTCGCGCAGCCCCGGACCGGCTTCCTCTCCGCGCATGGGTGTCGCGGGAGCGGTGCGAGCCGGAGCGATCAACCGCTCGGAAGGCACCGTCTCGGCGAGTCCCGATTGCAGGGGCTTCGCTATCGGAGTCGGCGCGGTTGTCTTGGGCCGCTCGATCCCGGCCGGAGCCAGAGAGGCATCTCCGTTTTCCAGTGCCGGTTCCACCGCGAACGGCTGGATATAGCTCTTACTTACCGGCTCGACGGCCGCTGCGACGGTCTGCACGATGCCGTTCATCGGTTGCGGAGGCGGCGCGGCAGTGGCCATGACCGGCTGGAGCATCAGCATGGCGCTCAGGGCCTTGGGCACCAAGCGCTCGTCCAGACGCGGCACGAGACTGAGTACACTTTCGATGATGCGTTGCCCAATCGATTCGGCGGGCGGCTCGGTCCCGAGTGGTTGCTTCCGCTCGGCCACCTGCGGAATCGGGGGCTGGACTCCCAGCATGGCGCGAGCGGAGGAGAGCAAACCATTGGCGATCCCGGCGCTTCTATCCTTGATCGCCTGAATGCCCGCGCTCGCGCCGCTCGAAAGCCTCTGCCAGAGGGTTTGCCCCTCGGCACCGGCGTTGGTAAAGATTCGACCGACAGCGCCGGGAACGGCCGACAGTGTGGCAACGATCCGGTCGCGGATATTGACGGCTCCCGTGGCCAGCGCGTCCCAGGCATTGACCTGGGGCGGTTTGAGCGCCAGTACGGGCGTGTCGCCAAACAGGGATTGTTTGAGACCGCCGAAGATGGCACCGGCCTTGGCCGCGACGGTTTGAGCCCCGGAGGTCAACCCATCCCAGAGTTTTCCAGCCATGCGGAAGGGAGCCGAGGCGGCGTCCATGAGATTGCCGCCCGCCGTCTTGATCTGCTGCCAGGCTCCCGCAGCGGCTGTGAGAATCCCGCGAGCGGCGATGCCGAACACTTTCGCGGGCAGCGACTGGGTAAGGCTCATGCCGTCGGCGAGGGTCTTGAGCAGCGCGGAACCGGAGGCGGTCAGGCTGGCGAGCGGTCCCTCACGGGCATCGGAGAACGGCAGCAGATTGCGCAGCTTGCCCAAAGCGTTCTTGAGCATGGTGAAGGGATAGGTCACCGCCGACCAGATCCCTTCGCCAAGGGTGATCAGTAGCTTCTTGCCCGCCTCGAAAAAGGTGGTATCCCCGGCGAAGAAGGAGCGCACGGTGGCAAACAGATCCCGCAGGGTGCTGATGATCGGCAGATTCAGAATCGCTTGGCCGATCTGTCCGGCGGCGTCAGCCACCAGGCGTCCGATGGAGGTGAATATCCCGGAAATGAAATTCCAGACACCGACCACCACATCCCGCGCCCAGCGGAACGGGGTGGCAACAAAATCGTAGACCGCGCCGCCGATGGCCTTGAGACCGTCCAGCAGGGAAATGTCGCCGGTCAGCACCTGCCAGACCGCATAGACGATCTTTCCGGCGGCCACGAAGGCCTCGCCGATCATGCGCACGGGCAACAGGAACTTGTAGATAAACTTGGCCGCTCCGAACAGGGACCCGACGATGACCTTGCCGACCCAGACCACGCTGCGCACCACCACCGCCAGGGCTCGGACGATGAGCGACAGGTTCCAGGCCACGATCTTCAGGGCGAACGCCAACCCCTGCAGAAGCACACCGGCGACGGTGCCGATAACCGTGCCGAAGGTGCGCCAGGACGAGCCGTCGGTGGCGCTGGCGGCCACGCCGAAGATCTCCACCACCGAAAAGACCGCGCTGGCCAGCGCCGCATAGGCGCTCATCAGGGTGCGGACGGTCGGTTCGAGGATGGCGCGGATGCGACCAAAGGCATGGGAAAAAGCGCCCCACAATCCGGCCATGGCCTCACGAACGCGGTAATAGGCTTTGAAGACGGTGACCACGAAGCCCAGCAGACCGGCGGATTGGAGCTTCTGGGCCAGTTCGGCCGACATCTGTCCGACACCGCCGCTGAGCGAGCCCACAAGCTCCCTGATCCCCCGGAAGACCAGCGAGACCTTGTTCCAGGCCCCGGTGATGACGTCCTGGATGCCGCCGAAGTTGGTTTCCCAGGCGCGTTTGAGCAAATACAACGAGAGGATCACGCCCGCGATGATGGCGGTAACTGGCAGAAAATAGGTCGCGACCGCCGAACCCACTCCGGCGAGCGCGGCGCTGATGGCCACGAATCCGGCCTTGATGGCGGGCAGCATGAGTCCCACCATGCCTACGGCGGCTGTGACAGCTCCGGCCACGACCAGAATGGTGCCGAGGGCCATGGACAGCCCCAGGACCACCCGGGTCACGCCCGGCATTGATTTAGCCATGCGTTGCAGGAACAGAATGAAGCGGGAGATGCCGTTGATCACCGGCGTGACCACCGGTAGCAGAGTGCGTCCCAGGATTTCGCTGAGGTTGGCCATCTGCTGGCGCAGGAGCAGAAATCTGGCTCCGATGTCCTGGTTCATGGCGTCGGCCATCTGTTCGGTGACCGCCGTGCCGGTCTTCATGGCCCGGCCCACCGACTGGATATTGCCTTCGAGGCTCTCCATGCCCGCCGACATCTGTAGCAGGAACTTGACCGCCTCGTCGGAGCCGAAGGCCTTCTTCAGCTTCACCTGGGCGGCGGCGTTGGAGAGATCGGGGAACTGGCGCTTGATCTCCTGCAGGATGGGAACCACGCCCTTGAGACGGCCGCTGGTGTCGGTGAAGGACAGGCCAAGCTCGTCACCGGCCTCGGCCGCCTTCATGATGAACGCCTTGTACAGCGTGCCCGCCTCTGAGCCGGGCATGGTGGTCTGGAGCTGGCCGAGCACGGCGAGCTGCTCGTTCAGCGGAATATTGCTCGCGGCAGCCACCGCGCCGATGTTCTTGATGGCGTCGGCCATCTGGGTGCCGTTGGTCTTGAACGAGGCCACGGTCTGCGCCATGGCTCCGGAAAAGGCGGTCGCCCATTCCATGTCGTTCATGTCGGCCATGATGGGCTTGAAGATCCCGTAGGCCGTGGTGAAGGTGCCGACCATCTCCTGGGTGGTGGCCTTGGTCGCCTTGGCCGTCATGGCGGCCATGGAGGTGAAGACGCCCACCGCCTCGTCGCTGAGGTTGGACAGGGCCGATTTCACATCGTAGGTGGCAGTGATGAACGCCGCCTTGTCAGCACCGGACCACTGGTTGGTGAAGGATTCTGCGGCGTCCTCGATGGCCCGGAGGTCCTGCACGCCGAGGGACGCCAGCTCGCCCAGAGCCTTCTGGGTCGCGGCGGTGGAGGCGACCAGGGCGGCGGGCACTGCCATCAGGGCCAGTCCCGCCCCGAGCATCATGGTCCCTTGCTGGATGCGGTCCAGGTTGCGGGTCATCCGCTCGCTGGCATCCGCCACGGTGGAATCGAGGTCCATCATGGAGCCACGGATGCGCTGCGCGTTCTGCGAGAACGCATCCTTCATCGATACCACTATGCCCAGTCCGAGATCGCCGTTCATCTATCGCCGTTCCGTTTGCTCACGTTCAAAATCAAGCTGCCGCTCGAGGGCCTCGACGAACTGACGCCGGACCCTGAGCGGCAGCGAGCGGGTTTCCGACCAGCCCCAGTGCAGTCCGCCGTAAGCGAGAAAGAATGCGTCGCTTACAAGCGAACTCCGGGGAACAAAAAAGCCGGTTCGGCCTCCAGGCGGGTACGGATCTTGGTGCCGCAGCCATCGCATTCGGTCTCGACCGAGGTGTCGATTCCCGCGTCGACCCGCGACATCTCCTGCCGCAGCGCGTTGCGGTCGCGCATCGACATTTCCGCCAGGCTCTTCTTGGAGGGAGCCTTGCCGTCGATGTCGAGGACGCGGATGAGCATGGCCGAGGTGATGTTGGGCTCACGCAGGCTGGCCAGGCGCTTTTCCTTGTGGCCGTCGAGATATCCGAAGCGCACGGTTTTCTTCGAGCCGGGCAGCTTGAAGGCGAACTCCCGCTCCTCGCCGTAGGGGGTGACCTTGAGATCCTCGAGATTGATGGTCACAAAGTTGGTCATGCGGCAGGAGCTGTTCGGGCAGCTCAGCTCCAGCTCCACCTCGTCGCCGAGGGAAATCTGGCGCAGGCGGACCAGGGCGAACAGCCGGTCACCCGAGAGCAGGTTCATCACCTCGGCGAGATCGGGATCGGTCTTCTCGCCCAGCCGGACGAAACAGTTGCGGAGCACCTGGTTGATCGCCTCTCCGGAACGGATCAGGCGCTGGTTGGTGAGCAGTTCTTCCTCGGCCCCGGTCATTTCCCGAAGCTCGAGTTCAGTGCCGCTTGGCAGTTCAAAGCTGTACATGGTCGATCCTCCGGTTTAGGTCCAGTATTGGAAGCAGATGGTGAGCTTCTCGATGGTGTTCTCGGTGTTGCCGCCTTCGAGCTCGTCGTATTCGAGCGCCTTCACCCAGGCACCGTGCAGGGTCCAGCGGCGGGTCTCGTTGCCGGTGCGGTCGTAGCGGACAACGTCGATGTCGCGCATGTAGTCGGCCGGAAGACCGCCGGTGACGGCGTTCACGTCCACCTGTTTCTTGATCCATTCGCGGGCCGCCTCGTCGGAGCCGTCCTGCAGGTTGCCTTTCTCGAGGGTGATGTCCTCGAACTTGACCCGCCCTGCCACCTTTTGGTCGAACATCGAACCGGCCGGGGCAAAGGCCACTTCCTCGAATTCTGTTTTTGGCTCCTGTCCCTTGTGGAACAGGGCCACGTCGAAGCCATTTACCTCGATGGCGAATTGCCAGTTCTGGTAAAGGCTCTTGGGCATGTTTCCGCTTCTCATAGCCGTGTTCTCCCGTTAGATGATTTCTTTGAAGTCCGCGCCGGTGCTGGTCAGGATGAAGTTCAGCTCGATGAACTCCGCCGTCTTGGTCGGCTTGACGAACACGCGGGCCACCATTTCGTTGCGGTCGATGACCGCCGGGGTATTGGTCTCCTCGTCGCACTGGAATGCGAAGTCGTAGAGGCCACCCTTGTCCTTGATGTCCTGCAGGAAGGGGTTGATCAGGCGGCCGAGGGCACGCCAGGTCTGGGGATGGTTCGGCTCGAACACCACGAAGCGGGAGGATTCCGAGATGGCTTCCTCCATGAACATCATCAGACGGCGCACGTTGATGCGGTCCACGGCCGAGGGCTGGCTTTGCAGCGTCTTCTGGCCCCAGATGTTGATGCCGGTGTCGGGGAACACGGCGATGACGTTGACCCCTTCCGGATAGAGCACATCGCGCTCGCCACGGCTGGTCTTGTAGGCCAGGGAGAGCGTGTTGAAGATGCGGCCACGGTCGATACCGGCGGGCGCGTTCCAGACGTTGGTCTTCTGGTCGCTGCGGGCGATGCATCCCGCCACCGCGCCGCAGGGCGGCACCAGCTTCTTGCGCGAGTTGACCGGATCGCTGATCTCCAGCCAGGGGTAGTAGAGCGCCGCGTAGGAGGAGTTGAAGGCCGCGTGGCTGTACATCCCTTGTCCCTTGCGGAAGTCGACCGCTTCGAGCGGCTCCAGGTGCATGGGCGTGTCGGCGATGAACAGCAGATCCTTGCGCCCCTCGGCATAGGCGATTCCGGCGTTGATCACCGGCACTGTGGTGACGCCGGGGACCATCAGCAGGTTCAGGGCGTCGATCTCGTCAAAGCCATAGAGGCCGGTATGCTGCGAGGGATCGCCGATGAAGTCCGCATCGGCCAGATCGGTCAGACCATTGTCGCCGCCGCTGAGCGTGAACACGCCCAATGCCGGACGGTCGCTGGGCGTTCCCATTGCTGCGGCCAGATCCTGGACCAGGATGAAATCCGAGCGGTCGTTGATCGCCAGCTCCACATGGTTCGGCAGCGTCTCGTCCATGCTCAGATCCTTGAACACCTCGACCACATCGCCTTTGTGCCGGACCACCAGGTTGAAATGGTTGGCCGGATCGAGAGAACCGTCCTCGATGGAGATGGAGAGTCGGTCGCCCCAGACGCCTTCGTTCACGGCCTCGATCCGCAGGGCGTCGGCGGGCGTCGCCTCCCGGTTCTGCAGCACGATGGAAGATTTGAGCGCCGTCAGGGTGTCCCGGTCGGTGGAGTCGGTGAGATGGGCGATGCGGGTGACGTAGAGGACCGACCCGCCGTTGTCGAAAAACGCCCGTGCGGCGTAGGCCAGATAGCTTTCGTTGATATAGGAGCCGAAACGGTTGATAAACTGTTCCCAGCTCGTCACCAGCACAGGCTTGTTGATCGGGCCTTTCTCGGCCACTCCGACCATGGCAGCCGACGAGGTCGAGATCTGCTTCACATAGAAACTGAAGTCCGTTTCCCGGGTGTAAATCCCGGGCGATAGATAGGTCGGCATGGTTATTTCCTCCGCTTGCTGGTGGTCTTGGCCTCATCGGCTGCGGCGTCATCGGTTGCCGTGGGCTTTTCCGGTTCCGGTTCCGCGCCGCCGGTCAGGTCGGTGATGCGCACCAGGCCGCGTTTTCCGGCGGTCTTGATCTCGGCGGAGAGGTCCTTGCGGGCGATGCTCTTGCGTTCTCGCGGCCCGAGGTGAAGGGTTCCCTGGCCGGAGAGGTTGAACGTCAGGGGTTGGAACTGCAGGTTTCTGATCTCGATCACGGTTGTTCTCCTTTACGGTTGAATGGTTCGTTGCTCTGTCACGTCGCCGTGAAACTGGAAGGTCCGGTCCCGGA
The DNA here is from genome assembly GCF_900130015.1 of Desulfofustis glycolicus DSM 9705. Lineage (GTDB taxonomy): Bacteria > Desulfobacterota > Desulfobulbia > Desulfobulbales > Desulfocapsaceae > Desulfofustis > Desulfofustis glycolicus. The sequence goes on from NZ_FQXS01000020.1 coordinate 47,009, forward strand.
TCAGCCGACCGTCGCGCAGGTCGCCGTCGTACACCGGGCAGGATTCGATGCGGATGCGTCCGGAGCTTTGCCGGAGGTTGGAGAGGTTCACCCGGGCCAGGCCGCCCAGAGGAACCAGTTCAGTGAGGTTCAGGCTGCCCTGGTCGACGATGGCGATCTCCGGGTGAAGCTGGAGGAACCGCGACACCGATTCGTGAAAACCGAGCAGTTCGGCCTCCCGATCCACGGTTACCACCAGATCGAAATCGAGGTGATAGAGCCGGGGAAACCGGCACTCCTCGAAACTCAGCTCCGCGACATTCTTCTCGAACAGGCGGCTCTGGCTGCGACGGAAACGGTCTTCCGTCAGCTTCGGCCCCTGGAGGATGACGCTGGGGGTGCGCTGGACCTCGAACAGGTCATCCGGGAACACCAGCACGGTGTCCGAGTGGATGGCCTGCTTGGCCAGGCGGATCAGGGTTTCTGTGACGGTCTGTATCGTGCTCAAAGGACGCCTCCGTTTTCTGCCTGGTTACTTACCGGAAGCGCTGGCGATGTGTCGGAGGCTCAAAGCGCGGAGCGGATCGCCTCGCGATAGTTCTGGAGGATCTGCTCGCGGTACTTATCCATCACCGGATGCAGAAAGGGTCTGGCGGGGATGATGATGGTCGCGCCGTTCGGATGTTTGATGGTGGCCCCGTACTCCATGACGGCACCGATGTTCACCATGTCTTCCCCGTCCTTGTTGACGGTGCCGCGCAGCAGGCCGACGAACGCCTTGTCGGCCATGATCTTCTGGGTGATGGCGTTGACGAGAAAGCCGGTGTCGATGAGCGCCTTGCTTGAGCCTTTGCGCAGGGTGGTGCTCTCGGCGAGTTTCACGAAGGCCTGTCCGCCCGGGGCCTGGGAGCGAATCCCCCGCTGGATCTCGCGCACCAGAAAAAGGGCGTTGCGGATCGTGGCCTGACGCAGGGCCGTGGCCAGGCGTGGCCCCATGCCGGTGGTCAGCTTGGCGCGGGCCTTGTCCCAGTCACCGGTCCGCCTAACGCCCATTGAGCTTCACCAGTTGCAGGTTCTTATGAGTGACGGTGCCGAAGAAGTGTTCTTCTTCCACACTCTGTATGCGATAGGTTTCCCTGTCTGCGGCCAGGCGGTCTTCACCCCGGACATCGGCATCCGGAAGGACACAGGCGAGCGCGTCGATCTTGCCGCTCAGCTCCTCCGGCGGGGTTTCGTTCAGTTCGAGGGGGATGACGGAGATTTCCGTGTATTCGGCATCGTCGGTGCCGTAGAGCCGCTCGCCGGGAACCACGCGCAAGATGCGTGCGGTCTGGCCCGAGGAGAGGATCAGCCGGGCGACATCGGCCACGGCTTCGGCGCGTTCCCGGTCATTCAACAACATCGAGATCGATCCCTTGTTCGTAGATGACCGGAGTGAGGCCGCTCGGGGTCAGGATGTAGGCTTCCTGGTCGAGCTGGGTGGCCGGACGCAGCTCGGTGAGCCGCTGGCGGTAGTCGGCGAGCAGATCGGCCTCGAGCTTGGCCCAGTGGCCGGGCTGGCCGGTTTTATCCACCCGCTTGTCGCCACTGGAAAAGGAGAAGGCGTTGGCGGTGGCCGAACGCATGACCTGGCAGGCGTGGATCTGCGCCATGATCACCAGGAGCTCGCGGACCTCGCCGGTGGGATCGGGGGTGATCTCTCCGGCCGTGACCGTCTGCGATTGGTCGAGGTCACGGCCGACCCGGAAAACGGCTTTCCGGACGCATCTCTCCAGAGTCTGGTCCTCGAAGAGAGATGCGCCCGGATCGGACAGGTCGAGCCGCAGGTCGGCGATCAGGTCACTCAGCAGCACCTTGCAGGCCCTCCAGACGGCTCTTGAGCGCGTCGATCACCGTGCGGCGTTTCTCTGTGTCCATGTAGCCTTTGAGGGTCTCAGGATTGGCCTCCTCGTTGACCCTGGAGATGGCGTCGGTGGCGGAGAGCTTGCTCAGGTCCACCGGTTCCGCGTCCTGGTCGGGCTCTGGAGGGGCGAGCGGTTCCTGCTTCGGTTTGTCGGCCATGGCCAGGCGGCCGTTCTTGAGCGCCGCCTGGATCTGCTTGGTGAGGCGTTCCACCTCGACCACCTGGCCGGGCTTGAGTTTCAGCCCGGCGTCGGGGATCACCAGAACGCCGGGACGGATGTTCTTGATTCGATTCATCTCACGTCACCTCCCGGATTACGGAACCAGTTTGACCTTGGCCATGATGTCAGGGCGGGTAATGCCCTGGCCGATTTCGGACCACACCAGCCAGCCGGTCTTGAAGCGGGTCTTCTGATCGATGGACTCCGTCTTCAGGTTTTCGCGCACCGGCATCTTTCCGACCTCTTCATCCGGGACGATGATGATCTCGTCCAGCGGCATGGAGGCGGTCAGCAGAATGCCGCCGGTGCCGTAGTTCTTGATGACACCCTTCTGGCGCAGCTCGAGCTTGGTCTGGGGATCGAGGTTCCAGCCGCGCATGTCGTTGAACCGGCGGCCGCGCATGACGATGTACTTCACCGACAGCTCCAGGTCCTCGATGATCGAGATGGCCTCGTTCAGCGCCTCTTCGGTGAGCAGGTCGCCGGTGACCTCGATGGTGTTGGTCGCCGGGATGGCCGAGGAGAGCACCGAGATGGTGCGGCGGTCCATCTCCTTGCGGATGGCGTCGGCGGCGCTGGTCTGGATGTCCATCAGCGTGCCGATGTTGCCGTTCTTGAGGACGGACACGTCCACCATCGGATTGGAGTGGATGCGGTTGGTGGGGAACTCGACTTCGTCCTTGCCCACCTCCTGCTCCTGGGCGTCGCCGTCCTTGCTGATCCAGTGGGCCTTGACGGTCGGTTTCTTCTGGTAAACCGGACGTTCGCCCTTGGGCAGCGTGTGCTTGGTGAGCAGCAGCGAGGAGATCTCCTTGCGCTTGATCTCCTGTTCGATGGGCGCGGCAATGGCGGCGGCAAGCGCCCGCATGCCTTCGGGCGACTCGAGAGCCTCGCTCATGAGCCGCGCCATGGTTTCCATGTACTCCTGGGAGTGGATCTTCAACTGATTGGTTTTCATGTGCGTTGGCTCCTTGGGTTAGACGAGTAGGCGGAATTTGAGGACGCCGCTCTGTACGGAAATGGCGTGGGCGACGACGTGCTCTCCGGCCGCGACGCCGTTGGTCAGACGACCGCCCGCCGAAACTTTTAGGTCGTCTCCGGCGACGACGGTCCCTTCGAAGGCGTCGGTCTCGTAGACGCCGCCGTCACAGTAGATGCCGGGCATTTCGCCACCGGCGTAGTCCTTGATCAGGATGCCGAAGGAGCGCTTGGTGGGATCGGTGTTGACGGCGAACAGGTCGTCGCCGACCATGCGGACCACCTGGCCAAGCTGGCCGTCGCCCTGGATGTGGCCGTCGCCATAGGCGAGGCTGCGGTGACACGGATTGATAAATGACATGGTGTTTCCTCCTTATGCGTTGATTTCCGAGTGTTCGGGAGAGTCCTCGCCGACACGGTTGCGGTAAGCGGCCATGAACCCGTCGCGCAGGCGGTCCTCGAGCGACACCTTGCGGTCGTCCACATCGTGGGGCCGGACACCGGCGTCGCTGCGCAGCGGGGTTTCCGTCGAGGCCTTGGCGGCGGGCTTGCCGCCCTGGTCGCTGTCGGCGGGTTTCTCTTCCTTGTCCTTGTCCGCTTTGGCCGACTTGGGCAGGCGTTCGTAAGCGGCCTCGGTGGCGGCGAAGGCTTCGTCGGACAGTTCGGCCAGGCGTTTCAGTTCGGCTTCCCGGTCCTCCTCGGAAGCGAAGGAGAGTCCCTGCTTCTCCAGCCGGGTGAGCAGCTTCTTGGCCCGGGAGCGGCAGGCGGCCGCCTTTTGTTCGGCTTCCAGTTCCTGGACTCGTTTCTGCAGCTCGGCGACCTGGGCCTTGAGCTGCCGGTTTTCCTTTTCCAGGTCGGTAACGCGAGCAGGATCGCCTTCCTGCTGGGCCGGTTTCTTCTTGGCCGCGTCAGATTCAGTCTTGGCGGCCTGGTCATCGGTGGGTTTGGTTTTGTCTTCCATCGTGGAATCTCCTTCGGGTTGGGATTGGTCGGGCTGGCTCTGAAGGGACGCCACCTGCAGAATCCTGGCGTTCTCGTCCGCGCCTTTGCGGTCGAGCAGTCCCAGTCCGGTGAAAGTGACGCCGTGCAGAATCTCGAAAACAGGTTGGCCATTGAAATCACGGCCCTTGAACTTGCGCAGGTGCGTGCAGTAATCGGCCTTGTTTTGGAAGCGCTTATGGCAGACCGAACATTCGCCTTCCTGGTAGTCGCACTCCATGGAGACCTGGGAGATGATCCCGCGCTTCATAAGCTTGTAGGCCAGCCTGGCGGCCGGGGTGTCGTGGACGTACAGCTCGCCGACGCATTCCACGCGGCCGCCGTTGTCGTCCTCCAGGTAGTCGGCGGCGACGATGCCACCGACGATGTCGTTGAACTCCTGCGAATGCTGCAGATCGACCTTCTTGTTCACGGCTGTCATGTGCCGACCGGACAACTCCTCGGCGGTGAAGTGGTCGCCGTTCTTGTTGGTCCCGGTGCGGCAGAGAACGAAGCTGAACTGGGGGTCGCCCGCCGAACCGACATCCATGGCCTCGGTCGCGAGGCGTTCACCATCGCCCAGCCGGATGTCCACGGGGATGCTGGTGTGGAAGTTCGCGGCGGCGGCCATCGGAAAGGGTTTCTCCTCCCGTTCGGCGCTGGCCTTGGCCCCGGGAGCGCAGACGAACAGACGCTCCTTGGCGTTGGAAGCCTCGCCGTGCTTGGAGGTGATGGCGTAGTGGTGATCCTTGGACTTCATCCGGCTCTGTTTGCCGAAGGAGCCGATGATCCGCTTCAGCTCCTGTTCGTTGGGATAGGCGTGATCGCGGTAGGAGATCAGCCAGTGCGGGATGTGCTTGGCATTGCCGAGGAAGGTCTGGAAAAACTCGCTGGCGTTGGCCTTGGTGACGGTCTTGTGGTCGGTCTCGTAATACTTGACCTTGGTGTCGGCCTTGATTTCGAGCCCTTCCCAATAGGTCATGAGCCCCTCCACGAAGTGGTAGGCCCGCTCGTAGTTGGTGGTCGAGAACTCGGTGGCGTAGGGCGGATCGAAGTAGGCCAGATCCGCCTTGGCTTTCGGCAGCAGATCGTTGATGTCCTGCCGGTATGCCTTGTTTTCCTTGTCGTTGTCGAAGACCAGGGCGTTGATGCGCTGCAGATTCTTGCGCAGACGATCCTTGAACTCGTCGGGGGTGTCCTGGCGGCGGCCATAATCGGTGGACGACGAGAAGTGGCCGAAGCCGCCCTTGCCGCTCATGCAGGTTTTGCCGAGGCCGAACAGGGCGATGTCTTTCTTGAAACCGGAGAGCTTGTCGCAGTTGGCGCGGATGGTGTCGATCAGCGCATGGACGCCCTTGGCGAAGAAGATGCCCTTGAAGTTGTCCTGAACGAAGCTGCCCGCCTTGGCGTTGTCGGCCAGGAGTGCCTCGATCTCGTCCTCGCTCAGGCGAACCGAGTTGTTCTCGATGATCGCCTTGGCGGCATGGTGGCAGTAGCGGAGCCGGTCGTTGGCGATGACCTGGAGGCCCTTGGTCTTGTACATGTAGGCCACGACCGCAGACCCCGAAAAGGCGTCGAGCACGGTGCCAACGCCTTCCGGGGTATGCTTCCAGATCCAGTCGACGAGCTTCTGCTTACTGCCGATGTAGTTGGTGATGTACTTGGGGCGCTTCTCGGGAGGGAGCTCTTCAGGAGCGGACTGTTCGGCGGCCTCGGTCCCGAGCGCATCGGGATCGAGAGTCAGCGCCGCATCGGCCTCCAGTAGAAACGCCAGCCTTTCCAGGTCTGTGGCGAACAGTTCCATCAACGTCTCCGGTCAGTTTGCTGTGCTCTCCGCGACCTGCGGGGAGCATTCAGCGGTTACTTACCGGAAGCGTCGGCGATGTGTCGGAGGGTGACGGCGAATTTCAGCGGGCGGGGTTCAGCCGGGCCAGAACGGCCTTTCCGCAGGCGTCGAGGGAGGGGTATTCGTCGCTCTCGGTGATCTCGGAAAAGACCCCGTCATAGGGGGAGCGGGACAGCCGGTGGTATTCGAGAAAATCCGCCGGAAGCGAGGTGGCCCCGGCCTCGACCAGACGGTTGACCACCCAGGCGGCCTCGTCCCTGCGGTCGGCAAGCCCGTTCGGCCCACGGTCGAGATAGTACATCTCCACATCCAGACCGGGACCCGGCCCCTGAACCCAGACGCCCACGGGCACGTATTCCGGGGCGGTGGCTTGCCGGTCTGCGATTATCGAGTCGAGCATATAGCGCAGTTTCATGACCAGTCCTCCGCGATCCGGAGATGTTCGGCTAGAAGCTGGGCGTCGATCCGGCGGAATCTTTCGGCGCTTTTCTGGCGGTAGGCGATCCAGCGTTGCCAGTCCGCCGCGAGCTCGGGCTCCGAGACCGGCTCGATCATTTCGACATGGTGAATCCGGCCCAGATCGTCGGTCAGCTCGACAATCAGCCAGCCTTCGGCCTCCTTGCCGTCATGTTCGGCCATCAGTGTGTCTTCGACCCGGACATCGACCACCTTGATGGTGTGGGCGTGCTGAAAGCCCTCGTCGTAACCGAGTGCCTTCCACAACAGCCAGAAATCGGTGTGCAGATGGTTTCCAGCGGTGTCGAAATGGGGAGCGATCCGGGTGACGGTGAAGCTGTCCACCAGGGCGTCCAGAAAGAGATCCCCGGATTCTCTGACGGTCATGCGACTGCCCCGGTTGTTGAACCAGTGCAGCGCTTCCTGCAGCCGTCGTTTCTCCTGTTCGATAAAGTCCTTTATGGTCATTGTTTGCGTTTGCTCCAGCTTTGCGGGGTATGGACAATGTCCTCCACCTTGCGCCCGTCGGGCAGTTTCTTGATGCCGCGCCGGGTGAAACTCTGGATGATCTCCCGACGTTCGTTGTCGCTTCTGGCCACGATGAACTCGACGTTGTCCAGCAGCGTCACCGAGTATTTGAAGATGGTTTCGTTGCCATGGCGCTGCGAGAACCGCTTCCAGTCGTCGATGCTGGCTCCCCGGTTGCGCTGCACGTAGTCGTCGATCACCTTGCCGTAGGCGTCATGGTCATAACTGATGGCGTCCATGCGCCGCAGCATCTGTTTCTTGAAATAGAGAGCCGGTGAGGCGTCGCTGGCCGGTTGCTTCTTGATCCGGGTGAAAAAATAGCTCGCGCCGCCGGTCTGCATGTCGGCCACCGGGGACATTCCGCCCGGAGCCACGCCCATGCGCATTTTCTCTACCGTGCTGACCATAGCTCCGTTGTTCTCCATGATCATGTCGATGAAGCCGGACATGCTCTCGCCGTTGGTCAGATCGTGGACCAGCGAATAGCCCTTCATCTGTTTTTCCAGGTCCTCCTCGGTGATGTCGAACCGGAACTGGTGCCGGTATCCGCCCTTGGCGTCGCGGTCCAGAAAGCCCGCCTGGTATTCGCCCAGCGGGTTGTATCCGGAAAGTTGGGTGATGTCCTGGACGCCCAGCTCCTTTTGCCAATAGCCGCGCAGGGCCTGAACACGCTCGGTGGTGCTGGCGTTGCGGTCGTCGAGCGATTTCTGCAGCCGTTTGTAATCAGCGCTCTTGTCGGTCTTGCGGATGTAGGCGAGCTTTTCGAGGTACATCTGCTCGGCGTTTTCCGCAGTGGCCACCCGTGTGTCGATGCCAAGCTGTTCGAGCTTTTCCAGCATCGCCTCGACCCGTCCGGGGGTGGCGTCGCCATCCAGGAACATTTCCAGCTCGCCGCGCTGGGCGTAGAGGTTGGTGTCCGACCAGGGGCGATAGCGGACCCGGGTGCCGTCCTCGAAGGTGACGGTGTACTGGTGTCCGTCCTGCATGCGGGAGTTGTGATTGAACAGCGTCCGGTTGTCGATGTCGTCGGCCTCGACGGTAATGGTGCCGGAACCGATCCTGCGCTTGATGTGGGTCACCTTGCCGCGTTCCACCTTGAACGGCGGTTTCTCCTTGGGTTTCTGCGCGTCGAGCTTGGGCAGGTACTGCTCGAATACGCCGTTGGTGGCCCGGTCCCAGTCGACGGACTCTTCGATCTCCTTGACCCATTTCAGATAATGGTCCGCCATCTCCTTGACCTTGGGGTCGGTGTTCTTTTGCAGGGTCTCCAGTTTCTTGCGCAGGCGCAGTGCCTTGTCGATCTTGGTCCGGTTGTACTTGCCGTCGCCCACGTGGAAATTGACGTTTTTGACGGCGTCCAGAATCGTCGGAAAGAAGCTGTCTTCGACCAGCGGTTGTCCCTTTTCCCCGACCGCCGTCTGCACATACCTGCGCAGCACCTCGTCGATGCGGCGGTCGGTGTCCGGCCGGATCTTCATCTTGACCACGGTTCGCTTCTTCCCTTTGAAACTCTCGGTGAAGATCAGCGCGTTCTGGTCCTCCACGTCGCCACTGTCGAAGGGCAGCGTCTTGCCCTGCCAGCCGAGTTTGCGGGCCTCTTCGACCAGGGTCTCTTCGGCGGAGGAGAGCAACTTTTTCTTCCCGGTGGCGGCGCTCAGCTTGTCGAAACGGAAGCCCCGATCCCCCAGCACATCGGCGTAATAGCCTTCGAAGTCCCGCCTGAGATTGTGTTTCCGCTCCAGGGCCAGATCGTAGAAATGCCGCATCCCGGCCGGGTCCTTGGAAAACCGTCCCTCGGCGTATGGCCGCAGCAGATCGAGGTAATCCTCGTCGGCGATCTTTTCGACTTCCTGGATGTAGCGAAGGGTCGCGTTCGGATCGACCCGTACCTTCCCTTCCTTGGCCCCCCGGAAGACCTTGTTGTAAAACGGCTCTTCCTCGCCGCAGACGCCGTTGGGGTGATAGTCGAACGAGAGCTTGTCCTGGCCCAGAAACTTGAATGCCTGGCCTTTGTCGATGCCGTAGACGCGACCGTCCCGGGCGCGGATGAATTGCTTGGAGTGTCCGTCGTGGTTGGCGATCAGCCAGTCGACCACATGCTCGCGCTGGATCTGCTCCAGTTCGATGGTGGTCAGATCCTGTGGCAGGATGTTGCGAAAATCGAAGTCGTCCCGCAGATCGGTACGCCATTTCTGGATGGAGCCGGTGCGGCCGTTCAATTGGATGGTGCGCACCTCGATGGAATGGGGGTCGATCAGGCGGCCGATCTTGTAGGCGGCTTCCTCTCCGAAGGCGATGAACTCATCATCCTTGCGGCCAATGGGCTTGAACAGCCATTTGTCGCCGTTTTCGTCGGTCCAGAACTCCTTTTCGTGTGCGCCGCCGACTGCGGCCTTGCCGGTTTTCTTGAATTTTGACGGCAGACCTTTCTGCTGCCACGCTGAATCGACTGTGGCGAACTCCGCGCCTTTCTTGCCGATCTTGGCCTCGGGCGGCTTGACCGGGCTCGGCTGTGGAGCCGGTTTCGGCGGCTCTTTCTTCGGCGTGGCGGGCTTGGCAGGAGCGGTTTTCTTCTTGCCTCCATGCTTTTCGGCCCAGGCCGCGTGCTTGGTGTCGATGCTGGCCTGAACCGCCTTGATTTTCGCCGGGTCGGTCTCGGTGAAGAGCGTGGTCAGCTCGTCTTTGTTGGCCCACTGCCAATACTGGACCTTGGTCTCCTTGGCGAGCGTCTTGAGCTCTGCCGATTTCAGTTTTCCGACCTGATCCTGGAAGAGCTGTTTTTTGAGGGCGATTTCCTTGCTGTGGGCCGCGAGCAGCTCCTGGGGCAGATCGGTGCCGCCGGAAACCGCCTGTTCCGCCTTGGCAATCGCGTCGAGGAAATCCTTATAGCCGGTCGGCGTGTCGGGAACGACCACGGCCTTGGCGGCGTCTTCGAGGGCCGTTTTCTGTTTCAGGATCAACTTCTGCTTGGCCTCGTCGACCGCCTTTTTCTTGACCGACTCGGCCATGTCGGCACCGGCCTTCTTCTGTAGCGCTTCGACGAGCTGCTGTTTGTTCTTGAGGATGCCGATGCCGTGCTTCTGTTTGGCCGCCGCGAGTTCCTTGCCCATCAGGCCGCTGTGATCCACGCCGGGCTCCAGCTTGTCGAGCAGCTCGATGGTCTCCTGTTTGGTCATGTTGAGAGAGATGCCGTTCTCCTTCGCCATCTCCTTGAGCTGCTGGGCGGTCATGCCTTCCAGCCCCTCGGCGGGCGGGATCTTCGCCATCTGGGCGGCGAGCAGCTTGGCCTGTTTGAGTTCCGCCTGCTTCAGTCCCAGCAGCTCGACCAGTTCTTCCTTGGTCCGCAGCAGACCGATCTTGTGTTCCTTGAGCTTGGCGCTGAGCGCCGCTCCGGCCAGGTCACCGTGATCGATCCCCGGTTCGGCCAGATCGAGCAGCTTGATGAAATCGGCCTTGGTCCGGGCAATGGCCACGCCGTTCTGTTTCGCCAGGGTCTGGAGCTGTTTGACCGTCAGCGAACCGAGGTCGGCGATGTCGCCGGTTTCAAAGGCGCTCTTGAGCTTGGCGTTCTCCTTGGCCTGGGCGGCGGCCATGCCTTCCAGCACATGGGGCGGTAGAATGCAGGCGTCCCCCTGCGATGCCTGGGCGGCGGCCTTGGTTGCCATCTCGCTACCGCAGACGGTCATCGGCCAGGCCACGATGTTGGTACAGCGGCAGTGCGGATGCGCGGGTTGCTGGGGGAACTTGTCGATGGGAAAGGTCTTGCCGTCCAGGCCGCCGCAGACCGGGCACATGCGCTCATCCTCCATGGCCAGCCATTCCAGTTTCTGGATGCCGACCCGCTCGTGGAATTTGAGCCTGCCCATGTTGTGGGCGCGGAGGACCTCGGTGCGGGCGATCATCTCCATGCGGTACTGAGCCTTGCTGAACACCCGGCTTCCGGCCTGGCGAAAGGAGTCCTTGTCGATGATCACCTTGCCCATATCCCGGACGATGTCGTCGGCTCCCTTACCCGTGGCGACGCCGTTCAGGATGGTGCGCTTGATGCCGTCTGCGAGTTCGCGGTGAACGTCACCGGCGAGTGTGAGGTTGTACTGCACCATGAAGTCGAGGGCATTGGTGTCGACGATGGTGAACACCTTAGTGGCCAGCTTGTCGATGCCTTCTGGTTTGAGGTCGGCGTAGAACGGCAGCGCCGCGTCGGCGAGTTCGCCGATTCCCTGCTGGATGCCGAGCTTGAAGGAGTCCTTGGTTGTCTTGCGAAAGACCAGGGTCTGCTCCCGCTTGAGCCGTTTCATGGTGTCGTCGAGTTCGAGCTGGAGCTTTTCCAGCCCTTTGAGGGCGGCGAGCTTGTTGTCCGGCAGGGAGCCGAGGGAGCGGTACTGGAGGATGGCGCGGGCGACCTCGTCTTCGGCCTGTTTGAGCGCCTGGGTGAGCTGGGCCGTGACCTGGTCGTTGTAGCGGTTGCGGGCCGTCAGACTCTTCAGTGTGGCCGCTTGGATGCGCTGCTTGAGGTCCGACGGCATCAGCGGGGCTCCCGGCGGTCGATGAAACGACAGGCCGGGGCGTCGAAGGTGCGCTCGCTGTTGTGGACCCGGCAGTGGTTGGTGTCAGCAATGAAGTGGCTGCACTCGTCGCACACGGCAGCAATGCCGGTGGACTCCAGGTCGCCCGACCAGACTAATGCCGCCTCCGCCGTGGGTTCATCGTCCTCGGCCGGAATCCCGAGCATCTTCCGAGCACGAGGCACGCTGAGGATGCCGGAGACGACCATATCCACCACCGGCTTCACCTGTTTCTCGTCCATCAGGTCGATCTGTTTGCGTTCGGTCTCGCGGTTGGCGGCCTCGATGTCCGGGTCCAGGTCCATCTTGAGCTGGAGGCTGGAGCGGCTGATGAGTTTGCGGTCGTAGAGTTCGATGAGGAGCTTCTTGAAATCGACCGCGTCGCTGGGGTCGAGGTCGTTGAAGATGAACTGGATGCTCTTGTCGCCGTGGCCGTTAAGTTCCATCCAGTCGTCGAACACCCAGTCGAGGAGCTTGCGAGCGGCCTGTTTGATCTCGCGGATCATGACCATCATCTTCTGCATGCTCACCGAGGCGGTGGCGAAGTTCGGACCGTCGCCGGTCACCAGCGAGCGTGACAGCCCCAAGGCCACCACGATGTCTTCCTTCACCTCCTTGACCTTGTCCTCGACGTTGAGGACCTGGCCGTCGGTGCCGTGGGTTTCGACGTTGACGTAGAACGGGACCACCAGGCCGCTTTTCATGTCCATCTTGTTGACCATGTCGCGGACCTGTTCGAGCATCCGCTGGTCCGGCATCACCATCTTCTGGCCGAACGCGCCACCCACCTTGAGCAGGCGGAACGGCGTGGCCCAGCGCTTGGCGATGGCCTGTTCGGCCCGGCGGTAGTCGCGCAGCAGTTCGATGGCTTGAAAGGCGGGAAGCACGAGGGAGTTGCCTCGGGGCGAGAAGGCCGGTGCGTCCCATTTGAGGTGGACCACCTGCTCGACGGGCAGCGGAATGGATTCGCCGCCGCCGGGTGTGTCCTCGGGAAATTGCCGGGCCTCGATCAGCTCGCCCTGGGCGTATTTGACCTTGACCGAAACCGGGTTGACGCAGACCAGCTCCTCGATGTCCTGGCCGGACTTGGTGAAGCGTTTGAAGCCGATGGCGTCGCCTTTCACCAGGAGCTGAAGAACCATGTCCTTGATGAACTGCGAGATGTTCAGCCGCCAGGCGGCCTCCAGGGCCTGCTCCTTGAGGGTCTCGTCGTCGCTGGTGATCTTGATCTCGTCGCCCACGGCGAAGGTGCGCCAGGAGTTGACGCAGTTCTTCACCAGCGGCTCCTCGACATAGTATTCCCATGCCTTGCGGGCGCGTTCTTCCCAGGTGGCAGGAATCGCCTCGGCGGCGTTGACCTTGCTGAAGGCTGCCGAGTCGAGCGCGGCCGCAGCGGCCAGCGGCGCGATGACAAAGCCGGTGGTGTCCAGGCTTTCGGGTTGTTCGTCCTGATGGGCGGTGCTTTCCACGTGATCCTCTCGGTAGTTTCGGCCATGACAGCCGCACATCCGGCCCGTGTGGGCCGAATCCGGCTCGATGCCTGTTACTTACCGGAGCGGGGTGGAAAGCGTCGGAGGATGCGGTCAGATGAAGACCGGATTGGTGAGCACCGGCTTGAGCGAGACCACCTCTTCGCCGACCGGGTCGAGGTTGCCTTCCTCCCGGATCAGCATGGCGCAGCGCACCGCGTCGATGATGTGGTCGTTGCCCTTGGAATAGATGATCTTGCCGTCCCGCAGGGTGTAGGTGTGGGTGGTGAACTGGTCTTCCACCTCCAGATCGTCCGAGGGGAAAATGAGCTGCTTGCGCTGCAGGGCTCCGTTGATGAGGCTGGTCATCAGCTCCTTGGTCCGCTTCTTGACTTCCTTGCCGTCGCGGACCGCCAGCCGGGTCATGCCGCCGAAGTCGTATCCCTTGAGCCTGCCTTCCAGCTCCAGCCCTTTGTACTTGTCCAGGGTGAGCAGCTCCTGGACCACGGCCAGGCCGTTGCCGCCGTTGTCCACGCCGATGCCCGCCGGGGTGTAGTAACGCTCCAGCAGCGCGATGATCTGGGCGATGTGCGGGTAGGAAACGTGTTCGAGATGAACGCGCAGGATCATCTTCAGCAGCGTCCGCTCGCCGATCTCCAACTCCTGGAATACGACGATCTCGGTGGGATCGTTGGTGTAGCCCAGGTCGCCGCCGACCCAGAACTGACCGCTGCGGGGCGTGAGGTTGAGCAGCATCTCCAGCCGGTCGTGGGCCGCTTCCTCGGTGTCGCAGTCGCGCATCTCGGAATCGGTGATGACGATCTTCTGGTACTCCAGCAGATCCTGCCGACAGAGGTTGAACTGCTCGACATTGAAGGCCCCATAGGATGGCTTACCGTGTTCACCGGCCACCTCGTGCTGCCAACCGGAGCTGTCACGGCCGCCGTAGAACTCCAGCAATTCGGCCTCGCGATCCTCGGTCCACAGGGGATTGAGCCAAGACGGCCAGCGGAACACATGGAACTGATCCGATGAGGTGAGCCGGTAATAGGTGGTGTCGCGCAGGCCGTTGGGCGTTGAGTAGATGCGTAGCGTCCCCCCGGCCTTGAGGCACTGGCGCAGCGCCTTCCAGGCCCGTTCGGTCAGCCAGGCTCCTTCATCGACCCAGACGCGGCCCACGTGCAAGGACCGGAAGGCGTCGCCATAGGCCCCGGCCGGGCGGAAATAGAGCACCGAACCGTTGGTGAACTCCAGCCGGAAGTAGGGTTTGCGGTGGATCTTGGGCTTGCCGTACTTGGTCAGGGCGATGCTGTTCATCAGATCCGGGTTGGTGTCGAGCTGGAACTCGATCTCTTCGATGATGGTATCGAGGTGCCCCTGGTGCGGAGCCGCGATGAGGCCCTGGCCGCCCCGGGTGGTAAAGGCGTAATGGAGCGCGTCGGTCGAGAGCACGATGGACTTGCCCACGTCCCGGCCGTCGAGGTGGATGATGTTCTTGGCCGGGCAGCGCAGGTCCTCCACCTGATGCGGCCAATAGTCGCGGCCTGAGCCATCCCGGTTGTAGAGGTAGGCTTGCCCCCACAACACGGGATCGCTCAGGGTCGCCGCAAGTTTGCGCTCCTTGTCGGTTACCGCCATCAGTGCATTCCCGTCCTCAAGGCGCTGCCGAGGATGGTGCCCACCAGTTCCGTCAGGATCTGCTGCACGGCCAGAGTGTTCTTCCTGTCGTGGACAGCCTCCTGAATGTCGATGATGGCCTGGTCCAACTCCGCCCAAGCCCGGTACTGCTGCTGGGCCGCTTCCAGACGGCCGAGGGCGTTCTCAATCCGTCCCGCCGCCAGCTCGGTGCCGATTTCGACCAGGGCCTCACCGGCCTGGCGAACGGCATCGCTGTTCTCCTGAAGAATCTCTTTCATTGGCCTGCCTCCTGGTTCGCGCCGTTGGCCCACTGGTCAAGGGCGTCCACGGCGGTCTGCAGGCGCAGACCGACTCCGGTCAGGCGCTCGGCGTCCGGGTGGCCGACCTCGCGCAGCGCCTTGTTGGCCTCGGTCACGTACCCGGGCGTGTGGCGGTTGACGGTGGCCACCGCCGACT
Organism: Desulfofustis glycolicus DSM 9705; assembly: GCF_900130015.1. GTDB lineage: Bacteria > Desulfobacterota > Desulfobulbia > Desulfobulbales > Desulfocapsaceae > Desulfofustis > Desulfofustis glycolicus. The sequence goes on from NZ_FQXS01000020.1 coordinate 62,025, forward strand.
GGATCTGGGCAGGTGGCCGGTAGGTGGCGCAGCCGGTCATGATCCCGGCCAGCGCCAGCGGAATGGTCCATTCGAGGGTCTTCTTCAACATGTTGATCTCCTTTGGGTTATGGGTTTGGGGCACATGCAGAAAGATCTCTGCAAACACTTGATTTCCAACGAAATAGAAGCGTCATTGGATGTGACGCGGGATGGTCCCGCATCCACGAAAACTGGAACCGGAGGCAGGCCATGACCTACGACAGAAACCGCCAGCAGGCACTCAAGGCGTACCGAGAAAAGCAGGAGAACATCGCCCGGCTGATCGAGGGCATTCGCGGCAAGCTCGAAACGGACGCGAAGCAGCCGGACATCAACTGGGCGAGCGTTGGCTCCCTCGGCCACGTCGAGGAACTGCTGCGGGAGCTGGACGAGTTCCTGTCCTGAACACACCGAGCCACCGACAAAGGAGACATTGACATGAGCGAATGCACCGTGCATCAAGCCGCCGAGGCTTTCATCGGCCACCTGCGGGAATCCGGAAAGAAAGAGCGGACCCTCTACACCTACCGGAAGGACCTCGATGTAGTGGAGGCCTTCTTCGGCGCGGATCGCCAGCTCGCAGAGATCCGGCTTCCCCAGGTCGGCAAGTTCTACAAGTCCGACCTGCTGCTCAAACTCCCCGACGGCAAGGAGCGAGCCGAACGCACCGTCGCCAAGACCGTCCGGGTGTTCCGCATGATGATGGTATGGGCCATGGAATCTGGGCGCATCGAGGAGCTGCCGCTGCCCAAGAGCACACCCATGGGCCACAGCCGGGTGAAGGAGTCCAGCGATGAGCAACCGAACGGCTGACCTCGACCTGACGGGCGCGACAGAGGCGTTCTGTGCCCGCCTGTCGGCCGAAGGTCGCTCCCCTGCGACCATAGCCGCATACCGCCGAGACCTCGCCCTGGTGGCCCGCGTTGCCGATGAGCTGGCCCCGGGCATCGTCTGCCGGGAAGTCACGGCCGGGCTCCTCGACCAGGTGTTTTCCGCCGGGGCGGTCACCGAGAGTGAGCGAGGCCCACGCTCGGCGGCCTCGCTCCATCGGATGAAGGCGGCGGTGCGGGCGTTTTTCGCCTGGGCCGCCGAGGCGGGCGTGGTCGATGACAATCCGGCCCGGTCCATCCGCATGCATCGGCTGCCGAGAAAGCTGCCGGTCTTCCTGACCACCGCCGAAAAGAAACGTCTGCTCAAGGAGCTCAAAGGACGGACCGACTTCTCCGCGCTGCGCGACCGCGCCATGATCGAGGTGCTGCTGGGCACCGGGATCAGGCTTGGCGAGCTGGCCGCGCTCGACATGGATGACATCGACCTCGACGCCAAGCATCTGCGGGTGCGGGCCAAGGGGAATGTGCCGCAGGTCAAGTTCATCAAGACCGACCTCCGCACATTGCTGCGCCGTTACCTGGCCGAGCGCCGTCGACACGGCCGCCCGGAAATGGAAGCCTTGTTCCTGTCGAACCGGGACGGCAGACTCTGCCAGCGGCAGATAGCCAACCGGCTCGCCCACTGGCTGCGGAAGGCCGGGATCGAAAAGGAACTGACGCCGCACGGGCTGCGGCATACCTTCGCCACCCACCTCTACGGCGCGACCAATGACCTGCTCGTGGTGCAGCGGGCCTTGGGGCACCGGGACGTGTCCACCACCCAGATCTACACCCACCTCGTGGACGGCCAGCTTGAGGAAGCCCTCGAACGACTCTGATCCTTCCGAACCCGACGATGGGAGCGGCCTCGGCTGCTCCTGTTTTCGTTGGGCGAGACAGTGTCGAAGACAGTGAATGACAGTGCCCGCAAAAGAACACATCCGCCGATGATGATTGATCATGACGATGGTTCTTAGTCTCCCAGGCGGAGCGGGAAATATCGATTGACCGGAATTTCTCCTTCGCTGTCTGTCGGCCGCACATCGCTATAACTGCTTGGCTTATGCGCTCCAGTCGCGGAACACACATGGCAATATCTGCTTGGCATGTGCGAGGGCCGCTGCCGATGTAATGGCTGTTTGCGGGGCTTGGCCGGTTCTGCCTGGGGCTGGATATGCCAATATTTACTTGGGTTGTGTGAGAGAGCCCCGGCGTGAACATGCCGATATCTACTTGGCTTATGCGGTTCGGCTTATGCGCACACATCCCAAGCGGATATCGAGAGCTGCAGGAGGAGGTCGAGGAGTGGAAATGATGATCGGCAGCCGGAGAATGCCGATTCCGAAAGTGCAAGGAACACGTCTTATCCGCAATTCCTGGTGAAGCTGTCTGCCGCAAGTCGCCGTGTGCCGGGGTCATCGGAAAGGCCCTCCATGGTGTTATCCGCAATTCTTTCCGCGTTTCTTGCGGCCGGAGGGTTTCGCGCCCGGGGCGTTTGCGGCCTCGGCCACCTTCTCGAGCAGCGCCGCCGCCCATTCCGCCGGAGAGGTCTGCGGGCCTTTCGGCTCCTCACCCTCGCGGGCGATCTTGGTGGTTTTGAGGTCCTTCATGTGGCAGCGGATCATCCGGTCGAGCTTTTCGGCGGCGTCCGTGTTCCCCTCGATCTGGGCGCGGACCAGCTTCACCGAGTAGACGCCCACCAGCTCCACCTGCAGGAAGTCGCTGGACTTGTTGAACTCGAAGTCCTGGTTGAGGCGGTCGATGATCGCGTCGAACATGACCTTCTCTTCCGGCGTCAGGCAGCGGTCGGCAAAGATGCCGTGACGCAGCCGGTTCTGATTGCCCTCGGGCGCACCAGGCCCGCGCCGGGGCGGTTCGGTCTTGCCCTCGTTGCGGTGCCAGCGGTCCAGCGTCTCTTTGTCCGGTTTGTTCAGTGCCACGTGGAAATCCTGCCGAATATTGTTTTCCCAAGCCGGGATGCGGGGCGGGAGGCCGATTTAGCCTCCAAACGCGCTCCCGCCGGTTCAGGGGTTACTTACCGGAAGCGGCGCTCAACTGTCGGTCCCGATCCTGTTTTCGTTCGGCGGCGATGATCTGGTTGACCCGGCGGGTGGTCACACCGGCGAGGTTGGAGATCTCCTGGCTGCTGATCCCCTGCAGATGAAGGGCAAGCACCAGGTCACGGCGTTCCTGGTAGAAGCGGCTCGGTGCAGGGACCCAGAGAATTCCGGTGTAGTGCTTCTGAACCTGCTCGAAGAGTTCCTCGGGCAAGACATCCTTGGCGTTGGCGTAGCGTTTCTTTTTCTTCACGGCTCAATCCTCCACTTTCTTCATCCACGGCTGCGGCACGTCCGGGTTGTAGAACCGCAGCGTGCTGGGACGCCCGGACTTCGGCCCGTGGACAATTTCGATAAAACGCTCGGTGACCTCGCCAATCTCCTGATCGCCATCGACGAAACAGACCAGGCCGTAGTCCTCGCCGCAGGGAAACCGAAACCGGCCCTGGTTCTGATAGAGGCGTGCCTCGGACCAGCTCTTGGCCATGGCCTCCTCACGGATGGCGTCGACCTTGGCGACAGCCTGGGAAGTTACCGGCTGCTTACATTTCCAAGCTTGGTTCCCGGGATAAATCCAGTCCTTTCTGGGAACTTCGACGGGTTTCTCCTGGGGTTCGGGACGAAGCGCGGGTGGCCGGTAGTTCTTCGGGGAAAAGGAATGCAGGACCTCCTGCAGGCTTTCCTTGCCGAACTCCCGGATGGCCAGCTCCTGCAGGGCGTTGAATCGCTGCCGCAGCGTGTTCCAGGCATCCTCGGGGAGCTTTCCGGCCTTGTGCGCGGCTTGGGCCGTGACCATGCGGGAACGCAGCCAGGCAAAGTATTCAGGCGAAAGCAGACGAAAAACCTTGCCGTTCTGCTCGATGTCGATCTCACCCGTCCGGACCCAGGCGAACTTCCTGATTTCAAGATCGGTGGTGACGAAAAGGGACTGGCAGTGTTCCGAGGTCTCGGAAACGGCGAGACTGGCTTGGCTGTCGGCTTTGGGGGCATCCGTGCCGAGGTGACGGATCATGGTGGTCAGCAAGCTCATGGCAATTCTCCGGAAACGTTGGTAGTCATCGTTTCCAGTTACTTACCGGAGCCCCTGAGCGAGTGACGGAGCTGTAGAAAGGGGTTTCTACGTCTCCGCCCCTTTCTACGGTACCTTTCTACAAGCAAAAACAGACTTGTAATCAATAGGTTATGATTATGATGGTAGAAAGTGTAGAAAGGTTATGGAGGTTACTTGCCGCACGGGGATTTTTCCCGTGAGCCAGCACCGAGGTCATGGGGCTGAAAAATTCATGAGTCAGGGGAAGTGACCCCGGAAACCTTTCTACCCTTTCTACGCTTCCGATGAAAACCGATTGAAACCAATGGGTTGCTGCGTAGAAAGTGGTTCCCGGGACATTCTACAGCGTAGAAAGGTCTTTCTACCGGAGGCTGTGCATCCTCCGCCGGATTCCGACGCCTCTGTAACTGTATTTCGTAAAAAATGCCTGTTTGTAATCATATTTTGAGTTGCAAATACGTTTTTTGAGGACCACCCCCCATTTTGACCCCTCACCCAGGCATCCCAAACAATTTTCTTGAAAACTGCTGATAATGTAACTATATTTTTAACTCAAAGGCTCATAGTAATCATTTTTTGAGAAACGTAACGATTTTTTGAGGTGTGATGACATTGGACACGACACAGAACCGGCTGGCAGGCTATGCGTTTCTGATAGAGCAATTCGACTTGAGAGCTTTGCCGAACTGGCACACGTCCTCAGTCAGCCCGACGGGGACGCTGCGCTCTACTATTCAGGATGGGCAGGTGGAATCCGTCTACCCCCAGTCCTATTGGCCCGGAGACGGGACGGGAGACCATCTGGAGTTCGCCCTCAAGTACGACGGCGTGAACCTTGGCATCCTGTCGGCCCTTTTCGACGTGGTCCCAGCAGACGAGATAGCGGCCTGGATCAGCTCGAAACCGACCGGGAAATACGCCCGCAGGATCTGGTTCCTGTATGAATTCCTGACCGGGCGGGAACTCCCGCTGCCGGATTTGACCAAGGGGAATTACATCGAGCTGCTCGAGCCGGACCGTTACTACACCGCAGCGCCCGGCCGTCGCATGCAGCGTCAGAGAGTCATCGACAATCTGCTTGGCGGGAAAGATTTCTGTCCCATCATCCGGCGCACCGAAAAGCTCGCCGCCATGGAAGGAATCGACCTGCAGAAACGGTGCGAAGAGGTCGTGACCTCCTATCCACCGGAGCTTCTCAGACGGGCACTAAGCTACCTGTATAACAAAGAGACCAAGTCCTCATTCGAGATCGAACACATCAAGCCGAGCGCCTCCCGGATAGAGAAATTCATCGGCTTGCTGGAGATGGCCGAGCACAAGGACTTTTGCGAGAAGCCTCTCCTGATCGACGTGCAGAACCGCATCGTCGATCCCCGATTTCGAGACACGGACTACCGGGCCAACCAGAACTACGTCGGTCAAACTATTTCCTATCAGAAGCAGCTCGTTCACTATGTCTGCCCGAAGCCCGACGACCTCCCGGAACTGATGGCGGGACTACTCGCTGCCCATCAAGTGATGAAGGAGGGCGCGGTCCCCACCATTATCCATGCCGCCGCCATCTCCTACGGATTCGTCTTCATGCATCCCTTTGAGGACGGCAACGGCCGTATTCACCGGTTTCTCATTCACAATATCCTGTTTCTGCGCGGCGAGATCCCGAAAGGGCTCATGTTCCCGGTCTCCGCCGCCATGCTGAAAAATCCGGCGCTTTACGATCACTCCCTGGAGGCGTTCTCAAACCCGCTGATGCGGCTGGTTGAATACGACTTGGACGATCTCGGCCAGATGACCGTGCCGGATGAGACCGGACCTCTGTACAGGTACATCGACATGACCGCTCAGGCGGAGGCGTTGTATGATTTCGTCAAGCTCACCATCGAGCACGAACTGGTGGAAGAACTCGATTTTCTGGCGAGTTACGACAAGACCAAGCAGGCCATTCAGGAGATCGTGGACATGCCTGACCGCCTCATTGATCTTTTTATCCAGCTCTGCCTGCAAAACAATGGTCGCCTTTCGGCGAGAAAGAGGGAATCGCATTTCGGGTTTCTGACCGATGACGAGTTGGCCGACATGGAAAATGCCGTCCGGGAAGGATACGCGAGGGACTGAGCTTCAAAGCAATGGGGGTGTGAAATGAAGAAAATCGATCAAAACGAGCAGAGCAAACACACTGTTGCACTCCAAGAAATTCTGGTCCTTGGCGAACGCCAGATCAAGGATGGCAAGGTTCAGCCAGCCGCAGAAATGATTAAGCGACTACGGGAGCGGCGGGCGACAACCTGAAGAGGAAAAGCATCATTTGCCCCTCTTCCCGGGTCATTCAATGCGGCGGATCGTGTAGAGTTTTGTGCCGTATCGCTTCTGGCCTATTTCAATCTCGAACCCTGCCCCCCGGATGGTCTCCAGATCATTCACCAGCCGCTGTGCGAATTGCCGGGATGAGTCCATCTCGAAACGCAGACCGAAATCCCGAGCGACTCGCTTGAGGGCCACGAACAGGTCCCGGGAAAGAACCTCCCGTAAACTTCCATCGTCTTCAAAGCGGATCTGATACCGCTGGACGAACTCCTGAACCGGGTCCGTCCGGCGGTCTCCGTAAACATCATGCGCATTGGTTTCGGTCGCGGTGCGCCATGCGTTGAACAGGGTCGCCAGCGCGGTGGCCGTATGGTTTGAATCCCGGGCCGTATCCCGGCTGGTCCGGTTGAGCGACTCGATTTGCCGGGCGAATGCCGGTGCCAACGCTTCCAGCCCCTGTTCCATCTCTTCACGGCTCGATCCGGCCAGCATCATCAGGTACATCAGGCTGAGATACTCATTGCAGCGGCGTTTGTCGTGGTTCCCCAGGGCCTCGTGCAACAGCTTCATGGCATGGCGTCTCATGCCGTCTCGCATCATCGCCAGCACCACCCGGGTCCGCTTCATGATGACCGAAATGATGAGGTCACGATGCTGCTGGATGCCTGCGACAACCTCGGATTCGATGAAACAGTCATTGCCCTGGTTGGCGACATCGAAATTGATCACAAAACTGCGTGACTGAACCTCCGAGAGCTCCCCGCACAGCGGCTCGATGCCGGTGGTGTTCAGCAGGCATTTGGTCCGCTCGGTGATGGTCTCGCTGTCGGTGCCGCTCTTGCGTTTCTCCTTGGCGATGCCGGTGATGCTGGTCAGCATGAAGGTGGTCAGATCCTCGGTCATCTGCTTGACCTCGATGTTGTCGAGGACGATGAGCGGGTTCTGCGAGCCATCGGTGTAGTTCGCCGCGTCGGTGGCTTTCTTGTGCTGGGGCTCGCCGTAAAGCAGCGTCGACGTGATCTTGCTGGCGGTGGTCTTGCCCGATCCGGCCGAGCCCTCGAAGCGGGTCATGGGCCGCGTCCCGGCGAAGTCGATCAGCAGGAAACAGGAGAGCCAGGAAAGGATGAGAAAGCGATCTCCCTGCGGACAGGTCATGTTGCCCACCAGCAGATCGACCAGGAGCCGGTCCGCCTCTTCGAGGTCGGCGTCGGGCAGGAATTTCAGCGGCTTCATCTTCCGCGAGCCATCCAGGATGATGCCGTCCTCGTTACCGCCGTTCTTCATGATCTGAATTTCGTCCGGGGTGATCTTGGCGATCTCGTGCTCCGGATTGTTCAGGTTGAAATAGACGGTGTAGGAAGCCACATCCGTATGCAGCCAGGAAAAATGGTCGCGCACCTGGCCACGGATCATGGCCAGGCTGGGCAGCACCTCGAAAAATGTCCGTCCGCCGTTGGAGGTCGGCACCATGCCCGTGTGCTTGTAGAGCATGGCCGCGTAATGGCGCTTGCGGCCACGGTCCGGTGAATCCATCCAGTAGATGGCGTTATCGAAATACATGAACGGCTCGCCCTGCAGGGTGTGAAAGAACTGGGCACCGTTGGCGGTGAACCAGTCGTAGGCGGCCTCGGCGGCCAGGGTGTAGTCGGGAGCGCCGTTCTCCAGTTCCGTGTCGATCAGCACCTCGTCGACCCTGGCGCGGCATGATCCGGGCATCGCGCCGGACATCCGCTTGGCCTTCTTCTTTTCATTACGGAACTCGACCTTGCGGTCCTTCTGGATGGCGCGGATCTGTTCCTTCAGGGTGGCCATGGAGACGCCACCACCGATGCGCTCCTGCACCAGCTTCAGCAGGCGGGCCTGTTCCAACGGAGACTGCTCGGAAATCTCCCCCAGTATCGGTTCGAGCAGGCGGTTGCGTTCCTCTTCCTCAGCGCCCTCTGGCAGCGAGCGCACGCCGAACTCGATGGGCGTGCTGGCCTCGGCGAGCAGGCGTTCGAAATCCTCCCGGGTATGCCCGGCGGCAATGTAATCGTTGACGTCGATCTTGGCGGTGGCGAGAAGCACCTCGGCCGACTTGATTTCCTCGGCGGGACGTCCCGCCAGCAGCTTGGCCAGCTCCTTCGGCCCCACGCTCGCCGTCAGGCCGAAGCGTTCGGTCAGCTCCTGCCGGGCCGAGATCTGTGTCTCCGACAAGGGCAGCGTCACCAGGCGGGTGTCGATCTTGTGTTCGGCCAGGGTGCGGGCGGTTTGCAGCGCCCCCTTGAGACCGGCCTGGGAGAGTTCGTTGTCCTGGCAGATGTAGACGGTTTCGACGCCGCGCAGCTTGGGGATCAGGCGTTCCCAATCGGCGGCCCGGATGCGAACGGTGACCGGAGATACGGTGGGCAGGCCCAGTTGCATCAGCGCCAGACAATCGGTCACCCCCTCGGTGATGATCACCTTGCCGGGCCGGGCCAGCAGACAGTCCTCGTTGAACAGCAGCGCGTTGTTGATGAAGTCGGCGACGTAGGGCCGCTGGTGCTCGTCATGAACCGGCAGTTTCTTGTATTTCCCTTGCTCCCAGCCCACGTCCGGGGTCCACGGCGTCTTGCGGCCGATCATGAACACCACTCGGCCACGGCTCCAGTAGGGAAAGACGATGCGGCGCTCGAAAAATGGCGTCAGGCCGTCCTGGCTGGTGGGACGGAAAGCGCCGGTGGCGGCGAGCTCCCGCTTGGAAAAACCGTCCTCACCCCCGGTCAGTTGGGCGACCGCGCCGGACGCGTTGTCCGCGTAGCCGATCAGGAGATCGTCGATGGTCTCCTCGCTCAGGGCGTATTTGGATTTCAGCCAGTCGAGGACCTCCGACGACTCCTTCAGCCTGGCGTGGTAAAGCCTGGCCAGCGAGGTCAGCGCGTCCTTGACCCGCAGTTCGAAGGTACGGTCGGCCTCCGTCTGGGCCAGACGCTCCTGGCTCAGGCCATAGCGCGACAGCGGCGGCAAGCCCGCCTTTTTGGCGAGATAGTCCCGGGCCTGACGGTGGCTGTCCGTCATCGGACCGGATTGCCCGGCGGTGACCGAGCCCGTCTGAATGAACTCAACGAGCTGCAGCACATCACCGCCGGCTCCGCAGCCGAAGCAGTACCAGCCCTGCTTGTCGAGCATCACGTGCAGCGACAGGCGCGACTGGCTCTGATGGTTGGGGCAGTCGCACATCAAGCGCTGGCCGGTCTCCTGGGTGATCCGTCCCGGCAGGAGTTCCCGGGCCACGTCACCGATGTCCATCTCGGTGACGAGCCGGTAATACTCCCTGACGTTATCCGTTCCGCCCATACTCATTCGGCCTCCGCGACACGGGCGAAATCGGCATCCGCGTGCTGGGCGGCGTCCAGAAACAGGGGCAAAAAGGTCCGGCGGTCATCCACCTGGCAACGCTTGGCGCAGTTCTGGATGCCCCAATGGTCACCCAGGACAATGGCGGTGCGCCGGGCACGAGTCACCCCGGTGTAGAGCAGATTGCGGTGGTGCATGAAGGAATGCGCCTTGTGGACCACCAACACGGCGCAGGGGAACTCGGAGCCCTGGGTTTTGTGGATGGTGAGCGCATAGGCGAGCTGCAGGTCCTGAAGGTCGGGCGAACCCTTCTCCAGCTCCACCGGCATGCCGTCGAAGTCGATGACCAAGGTGCCGTTCGCGAGGACATCGACCACATAGCCGATGGCACCGTTCATCACGTTCAGGTCGTAATTGTTCCGGGTCTGGATGACCTTGTCGTGCTTGAGAAACGGGGCGCGGCGTCCCATGGCGACCGGCGGCACCTCGGTGTTCCAGAGTTTGCGCTGGATGAGCCGCTGCAATTCCTCGTTCAGTTCCTTGGTGCCGAGCGGCCCCTTGTGGGTCGGCGTCAGCACCTGCACGTCCTTGATGATGTCGAACCCCAGGGCGTCGAGCCGCTCCTGAAACAGCTCCAGCAGGAACGAGCGTGCAGCCATCGGGTCGGTGAACTGATCCACCAGATACCAATCCCGGCATCCGGCCACCGACGCCTCGCTGGTCTTGCGCACCTCGCCCTTGAGAACGGCGGTGCAGTTCTCCTTGAGGACGCCAGCCTGGCGCACGACCTTGTCGAGGATGACCGTGGGGATGGCGCGTGTCTGAATCAGATCGCGCAGGATGTTTCCGGGTCCCACCGGCGGAAGCTGGTTGTGATCGCCGACCAGCAGCACCGTGGTCCGCGACAGGTCGACCGCCTCGAACAGATGCCAGGCCAGCGGCACGTCGACCATCGAAAACTCGTCGACCACCAGGACGTCGGCATCGATGGGGTTCTCCTTGCTGCGGGAGAAGCCCTTGCCGTCATAGCCGAGCAGACGGTGAATGGTGGTGCCGCTGCGACCGCTGACTTCCTCCAGACGCTTGGCCGCCTTACCGGTCGGCGCGGCGAGCACGACCTCCAGATCACTCTCCTCGCAGATGGTGTTGATGACCGAGATGGTGTAGCTCTTGCCAGAACCGGCTCCACCCGAGATCAAGCTGATGCTGTGCTTGAGTGCCGAGCGCACAGCTTCAAGCTGCTTCTCGTTCAGCGTCACCGCGCAGCGCCGAATCAGGGCGTCGAGTTTCTTGACGGACTGGAAATGAGGATTGGGTGTTTCGGCCTGGCCGAACAGCGAGGCCAGCTCCCGCTCCATACGGACGATCTCCGGCAGGGCGACTACAAAACGTCCGCCGTGGGAATCGCAGGCAAGCGCCTGTTCTTCGATGAGCACGTCGAGGGCGCTCTCGATGCGAACCCGGCTGTCCAGGGCATCCATGACCAGCAGCAGGTTGGCCTGGTCCACCAGATCCTCGTATTCGATCCAGCAGTGGCCATTGTCCAGGGCTTCACGGACGCAGAAATTCAACCCGGCCCGGATACGAGGGTTATGGTCCTTGGGGGTTCCCAGCTTGCGGGCGATCTTGTCGACCTTCTTGAAGCCGAATCCCCGGATCTCCCGAATGAGGATGTACGGGTCTTCCTTCAGGATATCGAGGCAGTTGCCGCCGAGTCTTTCGACCAGAGTGGTGACCTGATGATGGGTCAGACCGAATGCCGACAACCAGGCCATGACGGCGTTGACGCTGCGGTTCTTCAACCATTCGTCACGCAGCCGCCGGGCAGCATCCAAGGGCAGTCGGGCCTTGAGCGCAATGCGCTCGGGGTCGTTCAGAAGGGTTTTTTCAAAGGCGTCGCCGAAACTCTCGACGATCAATCTGGCCTTGGCCGGACCAATGCCCTTGATCTCCGGATGGTTAGCCAGATAGTGGATCAGCCCCTCCGGGTCGAGTTCGAGGTCGTGCTCCATCCCGTCGACCTTGAACTGACGGCCGTATTTGGGATGGGTGGACCACGACCCGAGCAGGACCACAGGCTGATTTTCACGGGCGAACAAATTGCCCGCGAACTGGACTTCCTCACCGGTCGGGGTGAGCAGTCGGCCTGCGGAGAACTTGGGTCCGGCATAGTAAACGCGCTCTATTCTTCCCCGGAGTCGCGCCGGGTTACTCTCATTTCTTTTTGGCATCTCGCGATCCTCCGGTGAAAACGTGTCAGGTACTCCTCGACAAAACGGCAGGCGGCCTGCCGGTCCGAGCAGAAGTAGACGGGGACACCGAAGTCGACGACGATGGAGGCGACCGTTCCAATCAGCGCATGCGGGTGGGCATCGCTGCGGTAGCGGCCATCGACCAGATCGCGAAAGTTGCACTCGACAACCACGCAGGCGGATTCGTAGGCGGAGAGCTTTTCCAGCTCGCGGTGGAACCGCTTTCGCCCCCGGATGACGGTGGAGACGAAATCCGTCAGGGATTTGCGCTCCACCGCCACCCGTTCCTCGAGGCCGACCAGCGAGTAATCACCGGCGGGCAGCGCCTTGCGAACCGCCGAAACCTTGTCGCTATCGAAGCTGTAGGGCTCCTGTTCGCGGGTGTCGACGACAACGGTGATCCGGTCCATCATCAGAACGGGATCATGTCGTCCATCGCCGCGCCGGGAGCCCCGGCATCGTCGGCCATGACAATGCGACGGTTGAAGTAGATGTTCTCGTTTTCACCGCGAGTGCGCTTGGTCACCTCCAGCTTGATGTTCAGAAGCTGTTCGAGGTGGCCCGGCAGGTCGGAGAGCTTCTGAAGCTGCAGCCCGCAGGTGTAGAGGTCCTGCTTGAGCCACTTGATGTTCTCGTTGCTGGCCATGACGTTGTTGCGCCAGAGCAGACGGCCCTTGTGGGTCGGCGCAAGAATGCGCAGGGTCCACTTGAGCATGGGGTTGCCCGAGGTCTGGGCGCGGGTCAGTTCGACCCGGTCGACGTTGACCTGGTACTTGCCATCGGGCACGGCCTCGAACTCACGCTCCTCGACTTCGGCGGTTTCAAAGGCGTCGTCGAACTGCGCCAGGTCGAGGTTGCTGCCGGATTGGTTTTCGTAGTGTTCCATGGTCGGATCTCCTTACTGTTGAGGTTTCGCCGCCGCACTCGCGGTCGGCTCCGGCTTCGGCCGGGCGGCACTCGCCGCAGCTCCGGTTGCCGTGTTGTTGAACGCTTTCACGAAGCTCGAAAAATCGAGGGGGATGACTTCGGGGAGTCGGCCGGTGCGGTCACCGGCGTCGTAGTTGGGACTGGGCTTGGTGCGCATCACGCGCTGCCATACCGGCTTGCCGTCCTCGCCGGTTTTCATGTCCAGGTCGCAGAACAGGATCAGGTCCACCAGGCCGGTGACCAGCTTTCGCGCCTTTTCCGGCAGCGTCGGCACGATGCGGGTGTGTTTGCCGGTCCGGGTCTCGATGTCCCGCTCCTGGGAGTGGGAAATCAGGATCAGACCGTAGGGCAGGAAGGCGAGCTTGTTGATGACGCGCTGGAACTCGTTGTTGATCAGCGCGTAGCCCTTGCCGTAGCCCAGGTCGGATTCGTGCTCGATCTTGAATTTCTTGCAGACGTAGTCCGAGCACATCTTGTAGGCGTTATCCACCGTGTCGACGACGATGGTCTTGAACTCGTGCTTGCCCTCGGCGATTTCGGCGCAGGCCTGCAGAAGGTCGTCCCAGCAGGTGATCGGGGTCTGGAACACCTCCAGGGCGTTCAGGCCCGGCTCGGTCGCCAGGAACACTGCGTCATCGGCCTTGGAGCACCAGGTGCTCTTGCCGATCTTGCTCGGGCCGTACACCAGGGCGGTGAGGTCCGAGAGCGTGTGTTTGGGTTTGCTTTTGGTCTTGGGAAGCATGGCTTCGTCTCCTTATGGTTGGGATTTCAAAACACCGGAGCGGCGTCTTCACCGGCTCCGTCCCGCAGCTCTTCGTGCGGGGCGATCCGTTGGAAATGGTTTTCGATGACGTTGGGGTTGCCGCCCGAGCGGCAGAGCTGGAAGTAGGCGCAGGGTCTTCCGTACTGGAAGCAGTAGCTTGTGTTGCGGTAGAAGGTGTCGCGCCGACGGGCGTCGAGCATGGCCTTGGAGAGTTCCCACAGCTCCGCCCGCAGTTCCTCGAACTGGTCTCGGGAGATGTAGAGCACCTCGCGATGGAACATGCCCGGCTCGAGGTACTTCTCCTGGAGCCGTTGCTGGAAGGTCTCGTCGTCCTCCGGTAGCTTGCGCTTGGCGCTGCTCTTGCCGGTTTTCGACTTGGCGATCAGCTCCGCCCGGCGGGCCTCGAACTCGGCTTCGGTCTCACCCTTGCCCTGGCGCAGCTTGGCCTTGACCAGGACGTTGTAGATGATGCCGCTGACCGTGATGCCGAGGGTCTGCTCCAGGTACCAGGCGTAGAGGATGATCTGGAAATCGGTCCACAGCCGCTCCAGGTAGCTGGCGTCGATCTGCGAGGCGGTTTTGTGTTCCAGTAGGAAATACTGGCCATCCTGACGGACGATGCCGTCCACCTTCCCGGCGAGAATGAAACTGCGCGAGGTCGCCCCGGTCGCCGGGTTGACGATGGGACCTTCGAAGGTTTTCTCGAGCGCGACGACCTCGAACTCTTCGGCCGGGTAGTGTTCCGCATAGGCGCTCATCATGGCCCGGGCGAGATGCCAGTCGGCCTGTTGATGGTCGTCCTGCGCCCGGTTCGGATAGGTCCGGTCGATGTGGTCGAGGACCTTGGCCAGATTCCGCTCGCCGTGCCAGCACTCCAGGCAGTCGTGGATGACCGAGCCGAAGGCCAGATTGGGGTCGCGCTCGAGCGGCACCAGCTCGTCGATGTAGCGCCACTTGCAGGCCATGCGGCAGTTGCGGAACAGCCGCCACATGGAATAGGTGGTGGTCATCAGCTCGCTCATACCGCCACCCCCGCTTCGGCGGCGGGCGCTGCGCGATGCTTGGAGGCACAGGCGCAACCCGACGGCTGGGTACGTTCGATCAGGACCGAGCGTTCGCCGTATTCCTTGGTGGCGAAGCCGGTGAAGATGCGGGCGAGATCACTGCCGACATCGGTGGAGGCGTCGATCACGCAAGTGCGTCGGGCCTTGTCCAAATTGAACCGGCTCTCCATCCGCACACGGGAACGGCCATGCAGGCTTTCGACGGCCAGCATCGCCAGCATGAAAGTGTCTTCCAGTTCCTGGGCCGGGACCGACTCGTCAAAACGGTACTTGTAGGTGTCGTGAGTCATGGTTGAACTCCTCTTTCGTTCAGGTTCAGATTTCCGAGGCCCCGGATAGCCGCACCATGCGGCACGGTGCTTACTTACCGGAGCCGGAGCCGATGCGTCGGAGATCACAGGTAGTCCTCGAGCCCGGCCTCGCGGAACGCGTCCCGCAGCTTGCTCAGCCGGTCGTAGAGGGTGGTTCTGGGAATGCCCATCTCCCGGGCGACCTCGGCCATGGTGCTGTCGTGCAGACGCAAGCACAGATCCCGGAGCTCTTCCGGCAGCGAGGCGATGGCCTGGCCGAGATCCATGCGGATCTCATGGGCGAGGCGCTCTCTTGTTTCGCGGGTGCCGCTTCCCAGAGAGCCCTCGCCGTCCAGGAAGTCGATCCGCTCGGTGGTGTCGCCTTCGCCGTTGTCGAGGGGTTCGTTGAGTGAGGTTTGGCAGAGCCGCCAGTCCCGGCATTGGGCGAACCGTGCCTCCAGGATGGTGGAGATGTGACGTTCGACGATCCGGGCCATGAAGGTGGTCTTCTTGGCCTTGGCGGGATTGAAATGCCGCATCCGCTGCAGCAGATCGATCATCAGTTCCTGTTCGAGGTCGGGTCTGTCGTCCTCGGTGAATCCGGCCTTGCCTACGAGTTGACGTGCTTTGTGCCGAATGAGGTCGGCGGCATACTTGTCGATGCCGTCGTAAGAATTCTGTGAAACCATCGGGGCCTCCTCGGAGCGAGGAGGAGGTCCGCGTGGGTGTCGGCACGGGCCAGATCACAGGACAAAGCTGTCGCGTGGGCGAAGGGGTCGCAGGTACGCCGCCAATTGCCGTATTCGGCTCGGCGACACCCACAACAGCCTCCGCCATGCGTCCAGCTTGTTGTCCAGTGTCTAAGGGTTCAGGTCGTTACGTGTTCAGGCTGCCCGTTCCTCGATGCGCATCAGGAACGGGAGACCGTGCTTGATCTCGAGCAGGCAGACTTTTCCGCTGCCCATCTGCGCGAGGTGCTCCAGCAGCGCCACGACCTCTTGCTTGAGAATGAAGTCATCCTGGTCGCGCTCGGGCCGGGGACCGCTTTGTCCGCCCAGCTTGATCTCGCGCTCGATGACCGTGTCAGGGGTGAGTTCCGGCTCGCCGTCGCGGACCGGAATGTTGGAGATGCGGCCGAAGTTGATGTCCTGCATCAGCTCGATGAGTCGCCGCTTCGGTGGGGTGAGATTTTTTTTGTTCATCATTCTGCCTCCTAAGCATGGTTTGATGTTTCTGGAGGGCAGAATAAATCCGGTTTTCATGAAGCCCTGTTTTCTGGACTTGTCTTTGGACTGTCCAAAATGAGCGACCCCAAAAAACAAAAGGCCGTCAGGTTTTTCACCTGCGGCCTCGGTTGCGCGGAAATATTTTTTAAGAAAAGTTTCTTTGGACTGTTATTTGGACTTGACTATGTTTTCGGGAAAACGCACGCCTTTCTCCTTGCGAAAGTCTATAGCAACACCTAGTTTTTTCCGGATATTATTCAGTTGTCGTTGCATACGGCCTGGGTCTCCCGAAGCGGGAAAATACTCATCTTTCTTCCACGCACACGCATTCATAAAAGTCTTATGCCGTACCCATCCGTGGCCGATCTGATCGTAAAGAATTTCCATGATCTTGGCGATGATGGACTCATTGCGGACAAAAATGTGTCCTTTGTCCACCCCGTTCACGAACCAGTGGACTCTTTCGCCGATTTCTTTTCGTTCGAGAACGATCTTATCCTCTTCGGTTATTGTATTTACAGAATCGTCTCTCGATTCGTCTTCCCGCAGTGCCTCTCCAGCGTGACCAATGAAATGTGCAACTTGCAAATCCGCTTTCTTGGCAATGGCATGCCAATCCAGCAAGAAAGCACAAGAAGAGTTTGTTGTGATGGCGACCATAATAATTCCAAGTCGTTTCATCTGTTGGCGGATTTCTGGGGAAAGTGCGATGCCGCCTGGGGTTAAAATGACAATCCCCACGGTATCAAGCTCTCGGTCAAGTCTCCTGCATCGAGCAATAACATCATCTTCATCCAGGTTTGGAATCGAAAGAAAAATTTCCAACGTCCCGAGGCTATCAAGTGTCTTAAGCCCCATAGGAATCAGGCCGTGATGATTCGCAAACCCGCTGCCTTCAATGCCATTCGCTTGGCGGATCACTGTCGTGAGTTTTGGAAGGGAGAGTTCATACTGCCGGACGTCGTCCTCGGTGAGCGGGATCGGATCGAAATAATTGTCCTCATCAGCAACCCCAAATATACCCTTCGAGGTCTGGCGGACAATCAGATCGCCACCTAGGGGAAAACGTTTCGGTCGAGGAATCTCCGTTGCTCTTGATGTTTCCCTCAGGATTCCTTTCTCTCGAAGGACACGGAACTCATCTTCTGGGTAACACTCCAGTTCCCCGTGCAGAAAGACAGGACTCTCGACTTGGTCGAGACGCTGAAAGATGAAGTTGAGGAGCCCCTCAGTCAACGACAATCCCCCAATTCTTCAGATATCGGAATACGTCTTCGGCATGTGTGGCCCGTTTGAACTTGATTTTGTTGGTGCCGGACAATTCGATGCGTTTTCCCCGTAGGTCATCGGGGAACATGATTTTAAATACGGCCCGTCGGATCGTGCCACCCCCCAAACGCTTACGCAGGTAAGTCTTTTCAAGCGTCTCCATCACATTCCTGGACCGCACTATAAATGATGGGAACGGCGCTTGCGGAAGGTTGAAATGGATCTCGGCGAGGATGACTGAATGATCTTCGTCAACCGGCATGTCAAAGTCCTCCTCCGCGATCCTGGCGAGGTTTAGTCTATCTGCTGATCCGGGCGAGTCGAAAAAGTCTTCGTCTTTGAGGCAGCACTCAGCAAAAGCCTTGCGGAGAGCCGTCTCTTCTTTTTCAACAGCAGCCTCAATTTCAATCTGGCCGGTCTCGTTGTTATAGCTGATGAAATCTTGCTGGGCCGGACGTAGGATGGTCGGGGAGACTTTCGGACTTGCAGTGGTTCCTTTGAATATCAGTTCCGCTTTGACCCGCTTCTCGTGGTAAATGATGAAATTAGTGTATGCTCCTTCTTGATAGTAGCGGACGAGAACACGGTCACTGTTTTTATGATTTTTGAAAATCTCGGCAAGTTTTGATTGAAAGACTCCGGAAGCTGTATCTACGTCTGCAATGGCTGCTGCAGTCTTCCCGCGAAATATGGTGAATCGTTCTGCACGCCAAAGGGTATACCGATCATATGCGAGATTAAAAGCCTCCTCATTTTCAGTTCTGACCTTAAGGCTCAGGCACTCGACCGGCAACTCCCCGTTTCCTTCCGGCGAATAATTGCATTCCTGACAAGCTGCCACGATGTCTTCATGACCTCGCTCTGTACAGAGGTCATAAGCCATATAGAGACTCTCAAGCAGATCATCCTTGCTATAGCCATCGCCACTAACGAGGAATTCTTTGAAGAGGGGAACATCAAGCGATGCGGAATCAAGCTCCAGATGGCCATTCCAAAGTTCAACGAAACTACGGAGAATGGGCTCATAGCCTTGGAATTTATCCAAAAACCGCTCTGCGTTAAAGGTTCGATGTTTCGGCTTCCCCATTTTTCTTACCTCCCTTGTTTATGCCTAACGGCAACGACCTTACCCAACACGCGAAGATCATCCTCCGGCCTGATCCGGATCTTTCTTACCTCCGGGTTCTCGGGCACCAATTCGATGAGCTCGTCTTTGATTTTCAGGCGCTTGACAGTCGCCTCGTTGTTGAGCAGCGCGACAACGATGTCTCCGTCCTCGGCGATGGGCTGCTGCCGCACGATGATCAAATCACCATCGTTGATACCGGCACCGACCATGCTGTCACCCACCGCACGGAGTGCGAAGTGCTGACCGGAACGAACGACGTTCGATTCGACCAGTACTTGGCCGATGATGTTCTCCTCAGCCAGGATGGGGCAGCCAGCCGCCACCATACCCACTACAGGTACTGAAACCAGGGAGGCAGCCATCTCGCTGGGACGGCGGGCGACGGCAATGCCGCGAGACTTCCCGTCCTCTCGCTTCAGGTATCCCTTGCGCACCAGTTGGTTGATCCGGTCGTGGGCACTCGCCGGGCTGATTTCAAAGATCTCGCTCAGTTCCTTCACCGTTGGAGGGAAGCCCTTGGCATCGACAAAACGACATATCGCTTCAAGCGTTTTCCGCTGCAACGGCGTTATCTCATCCGTCTTCGCTTTGCCCATGGCGTCTCCATTTCTGTTGAAAGACAAAAAGGCGCAATGCGCCAGCAAATCCTAATAATATAAACCTGATGCATATCAGGTCAAGAAATAATCTCACACCTGATTTCCGACACTTCCACGAGCCCCTCGGTAGGTAAGGCCTGAAGAATGCCGGTTTGAAACCGGACGAGCAGTTAGAAACCAGATAACCGACCAGAGGCGGAGCTGAGGCGGTTGTGGGTGCCATCGAACGTGCATCCCGACCGCCGCCGTTTTCTGGCATCCACACTATCCAGCCCCCCGGTCCCACCGGAGGTGTTCGATGTTGGATGTACAGGAAATGAATGATTTACCGGGGACGGATGAGCTTGGCGAAAACGGCAAACCCGGCCGCCTGTCGGGTGAGGCGAGGCTCCAGTCAGCCGCCTCCATTCTGGCCACTGCGATCCTGCGCCGAAAGGCAAAAAACGCATTTGTGGGCAATGAGTTAGAGGTTTTCGAAGATTCTTCCCCTGTGCTCGGAGAAGGACTTGATTCATTGCCGGAACAGAGCATTCATTCATGACAACTCGTCCGGAAACCAAAATAAGGAGTTGAAAATGAATGAGTTACAGAACGCCGCCACGGGCGGCAAGAATCAGGACCGAACCCGAAACTCGGTCCTTCGGCAGATGGCTCTGCTGCAATCCATGTCCCTGGAGCAGCTCCGGGAAAAATGGCTCGACCTCTACGGCGAAGAGCCGCCCCAGTACAAGAAGCAATTCCTCATCAAGCGGCTGGCCTATCGCATCCAGGAGCTTTTCTACGGCGGACTGTCCGAGCAGGCCAAGGTCCATCTCCAGCAGGCCGCCAAGGATGACCCGGTCGCCACTGTCAATCGACGCATCCCAGAAGAGCGGAAATCTAACGAGGCGATCCTGCCCGGAACCAGACTGGTGCGGGTCTGGAACGACCGGCGCTATGAGGTGATCGTCCTTGCCGATGGCTACGAGTTCGAAGGCCGCACCTTCCGGTCGCTCAGCGCGGTGGCCAGGGAGATCACCGGGACGCGCTGGAACGGTAAGGTCTTTTTCGGGCTGAAGAAGGTTTACGGCAGAAAAGCCGAGGGAGGTTCGGATGCTTGATAACAGCAATGTCGCGCCGGGCAAAAACAAAACCCTGCGCTGTGCCATCTACACCCGCAAGAGCCACGAGGAAGGACTCGAACAGGAGTTCAACTCGCTGGATGCCCAACGGGAGTCGGCGGAACACTATATCGAGGCCCAGAGGATGCGTGGCTGGACGGCTCTGCCGGATCGCTACGACGATGGTGGTTTCTCCGGTGGGAATATGGAGCGCCCGGGGCTGCGCCGACTGCTGGCGGACATCGACGCCGGGAAGATTGATGTGATCGTGGTCTACAAGGTCGACCGCCTGTCCCGCTCGCTACTGGACTTCATGAAGATGATCGACCTCTTCAACGAAAAGGGCGTCAGCTTCGTCTCGGTCACCCAGCACTTCAGCACCACCGATCCCACCGGCCGGATGTTTCTCGGCATCCTGATTACCTTCGCCCAGTACGAGCGGGAGGTCATCGCCGAACGTATCCGGGACAAGGTGGCGGCAGCCAAGCGCCGGGGAAAATACTGCGGCGGCGTACCCATTCTCGGATACGATGTCGACCGGGATAACAAGAAGCTGCTGGTCAACCCCGATGAAGCCAGGACAGTGCAATACATTTTCCGCCGCTTCATCCAGATCGGATCGGCCAAAAAGCTGGGCCAGGAATTGAACGAACAGGGATACCGCACCAAGGCCTGGACCACCAAGAAAGGTAAGGTTCGCGAGGGCTCCGAATGGAACACCGCCCATATCTACCGGCTGCTCAACAACCGGATCTATATCGGCGAGATCGCCCACAAGGATCGCAGCTACCCCGGCGAGCACGAGGGGATCATCGACCGGGCGACCTGGGACAAGGTTCAGGCCATCCTGGA
The DNA here is from genome assembly GCF_900130015.1 of Desulfofustis glycolicus DSM 9705. Taxonomy (GTDB): domain Bacteria; phylum Desulfobacterota; class Desulfobulbia; order Desulfobulbales; family Desulfocapsaceae; genus Desulfofustis; species Desulfofustis glycolicus. The sequence continues at coordinate 83,113 of NZ_FQXS01000020.1, forward strand.
GGACAACAAACCGGTCAAGGTGTCCATGGCCAGAACCAAAATGGTCGCCCCGCTGAAAGGCGTTATCCGCTGCGGCCACTGCGGCTGCTCGATGGGACCGACCTACGCCCGCAAGAACGGCCGCCACTACACCTATTACATCTGCCAGAAGGACAGCAAGCGGACCGTGAGCCGATGCCCCCTCAAACGAATTCCCGCCGGGGACATCGAGCAGGCGGTGATCGAGCAGTTGAGCGCGGTGTTCCGCACACCGACGCTGGTGGCCAAAACTTACTTCGCGGCCCGGGACATCGAGCAGGCGGAGCGGGAGCGGCTGTTCAAGCAGAAAGCCCAACTCGAGATGGAGCTGTCGCAGGTGAGGGAGCAGGCACTCGAACTGATGAAACCCGGCAGCGATCAGCCGGGCAAGGCCGAGATGCTCACGACCGTCAACCGCCAGGCGGTCGAGCTCTCGAAACAACTGACGCACGTGAGCGAGCGATGCAGAGCCTACCGGGGGAACAACATCACGGAACAGGACGTTTCGGAGGCCTTCCAGAATGTCGAGGGCTTCTGGGAGGACCTTTTCCCGGTGGAGCGAAACCGGCTCATCCGCCTCCTGGTGGATAAGGTGGAGATCCGCGAGACCGGAATCGATATGGAGCTGCGCACCAACGGGCTGACAACGCTCATCGCCGAGCTGGCTGGTCTGGCCTGCGAAGTCACCGAACGGAGGGCAAGCCGATGAAAATGAAGCCGACCATTACCGTGGCCGACAACGGCAACCTGCAGATCCACATCCCGATGCTGATCCGGCGCATGCGCGGTCGCAAGACGGTCATCGCTCCCCAGGCCCTGGATGGAGATGCCCCCGGGGCACAGGAGCCAGTGCAGTCCGCCGTCCTCCAGGCGCTGGCAAGGGCCTTTTCCTGGGCCGACATCCTCGAATCCGGCCAGATCAAGTCCATCAGCGAGCTTGCCCGTACCCTCGACGTCGATGGCTCGTATGTGGCCCGCATTCTCAAGCTGACGACCCTGGCCCCCGACATCGTCGAAGCCCTGATCAACGGCGAGGAACCCAACGGGCTCTCGTTGGCGAAGCTGACCCAGAGCTTCCCGGAGGACTGGGCCGAGCAGCGCCGCCAGTTCGGCTTCGCCACCGACTGACGACCGGACCGGAGACCGCCCCAGAGAGCCGACCATCAGCGTCGGCTTTTCTTCTTTAGGGGGCAGGAAGCCGGAGTTGACCGCGCTTCTTTTCATGGCCGAGGCGGGCAATTTCGAAAAAAACGTCCGGTTGCGGCATCGAACGATGACCTAAGACAACCGCCCAAAATGGCAACGAGCCGCAAACCCATATCAATCAAGGATGTAGCTTTCCGGACGCGCTTCGGACTTGGTCCGGAGAAAACAGAGAATCAGGGGCCAAACAGAGAAAGGAAGGCGGGAGGATGGGGAGAATCGATGGTGCAAAGAGGTGCTTTGGAAAGATGTGAAACGGGCGCAAACCCTTTAGAAACAAGGGGAAAAAGAAAACCCGTCACCCCGGAGAATGACCCCAGAGAGACGGGTTTGTCTTTTTTAAATGGTGGAGGCGGCGGGAATTTAGGTTATTGCACTGATATAACTCAAAAAGTGAGGCCCCATATAGCAATTTGACGTTCGACATTGTGATCGAATGTCCTGCAATGCCCTCATCTTATCAGTTTCAATGTACCACCTCGAAAAGTGGTTACTGGTTACCTCTCAAACCTATCTATTCGATTGAGTGTTTAGGATTAGAACCCACGTCCCTATCAAACTCATGTGAAACAACATTAACGTCTGGTTACCGTGATTACCGTGGTTACAGACGGTCGCAAGCGAAACGAGATCAAACAATTACGATTACTCAATCGATCCTCACGAAGGTTACCGAAACTGGTTACTCCGATAACAATGGTTACCACCTGCCTTACGGGTCGCTCCCCGAAACAAGTTCCTCGCACCTGTTGTTCAGCGCCGTTTCGATCAGGTTAAAACAGCGTACTGGCTTCTGCTCCCGCTGGGGTAAACAATTTAGAACCAATTTCCTTTTGCTCACAGGAAACGGATGGATAACGGAACTTCCAGTTCGATGGCGAGAATGGGAAATGGGAAGCGAACCGACACCCCGCATTATAACCGCTCAGGAATAAGCTAGAGCTTTGGCTGCATCTAACAATTTGAAACTGCCAGAATCCACCTAAATCTTGCCAAAATTCTGTCCAAGAAATCGGTGCCCCTTCTCAAGTAAAAAAATGCGATTCTTGTTTACACACGTTAAACCACCTTTATGTTTTTGCTTCAGCTATGGTTTCTCGGGGGCTGGATCAACTCCCGGGAGCATGAGGGTGAAAATGGTGCCGGAGTGTTCAGCGGAGCAATAGGTCAGGGTGCCGCCGTGGGCCGCAACGATTTTCTGTACGATCGGCAATCCCAGGCCTGTGCCCTTCTCCTTGCCGGAGACAAATGGCTTGAACATACGCTCTTTTATGGCTGCGGGGATGCCCGCACCTGTATCCTCCACCTCGATCAGGACGCCGTTTGAATAATGGCGACCGCGGACGGTTACCTCACCGGTTTTGCCGCATGCCTCGATGGCGTTGCCGATCAGATTGATCAGCGCCTGCTGGAGCCGGTCGAAGTCGAAATCCCCGTACGACTCCTCCCGAAAATACTCGAGGCGCAGTTCAACATTGAAGGACTCGGCCTTTTCGGCACAAAGCAGGGCCGTGTTGCTTAACAGAGTGTTCAGACTGTTCCGGCGACGGGTTATTTTCAGCGGCCGGGCAAAGACCAGGATATCCGCAACCATGTCTTCCAGCCGCTGTGTCTGTTGGATGACGATGTCCAGTTTTGCGGCCGCGGCTTCGTTGTCCGAAATTGTTTTGCGTACGAGACGGACGAAACCGCCAATGGCGACGAGCGGCGCCTTGAAATCGTGGGCGATGCAGGCGGCCGCCGCACCCATGGCGGCCAGTTCCGACTCCTGTTCCCTGAGACGCTGCTGGCGGAGTTCCCGGTCACGAAGCCATCCGGTCAATAGACCGACGACAAAGAAGAGGATGACCTGGAGCACATTGCCCAGGTCGTGAGCCTTGAACGTGTCGAGATTGCCCGTTATCGAGGGCAGGTAGAAGAGAGCTGCTCCGAGGGCAGTCATGATCCCCCCCCCGCAGGCCGAACCAGAAGCCGGCGAGAATAATCGGCAGGAAGTACAGTTCTCGGTAGATAACGTGCAAATAGATATGCTCTGGGCTGATCAGATAGTGCAATCCGCTGAGCCCAACAACCAGCAGGGCGACAAGTAACAGCCGGACTCGCGCTGACCGATGCTGAGCCCACACCCGCGGACGCTGCTCGGCATCTGCATTGTGTGTTGGAGTCGACTTATTCATTTCCCCGTGAAGCATCTTTTCCGTATGTATGATTCATTTCGTAACCCATCATATAGATGGGGTAACCTCCATGACTTTTCTCTCTTGTTGTCCGTAAGTGTGGTCGTCAAAACGAAACCGGCATGTCCGAACGCAGGACCACCGCTCCACCATCAACGCCATTTCGCGCTCACTACGTTTTCCCCGGTGAATAAAAGGTGTGTTTTTTCAGACCGGGGACCAAGGCCGGCACCGTTTTGGTATAGTCGGTCTTACCGGCCATCAGCCGTCCTCCCTTTCCCCCTGATGCCGCGAGTTGGGGGCGCCGTGGCCTCCATGCATAAAAATATGCATGAGCGGACACAGGAGAAAAATGAGATACGGCAGGAAGGCGACGACATGTTCCTGATGCCTTTGCACCACGATGAAGCCGCCGGCCAACACCACTCCGGCAAGTAGTATATGATTCAGGGATCGGCGGGAGAGCCACTGCATGCTTTTTTGTAGACTGTTCATTTTGTTCAACCCTCCGGCTCAAATCATCCAGTCAGGATCGAAATGATGACTGATATCGTCCCGATTACAATGCTGAGCGTTCTTGACTGCCTGCTTATTTCTTCTCGCCACCCGGTACAGCAGCGGGTGAGTTACTTCGTGCCGGTCCGAATCGCCACCTGGCGGGCATTGCCGCCCGCTTGGTTGTCATTCACTTTGTCTTAATGCACATGACATGCCAGCCTGAACAGATAGCGCGTATCATCTACGTTTCCTTGACGCCAGCCATATTGAGCAGGTATTGCGTCGTTTTTCAACGCACACCGTGCCGCAAATGTGCCTAAAATCGAGACAGTTTCGCTGAGCCAGTCATCACCTTGCTGTCTCAATTGTACACAGTCGGAAGTTGACCGCTCCCCATGGGGTTCCCATGGGGCAGCGGCCACATTCATGCCTAAGGGCATAAATACCTTATTGAACAGCTTGATCAGATGGAAGTGGTCGAAGACGGTAGTTGCAGTGGGAAGATGTGCGGTGTCCGAGGTGATAAAGGCCGGCGACAGGTCCATGGCAACCGCGGCAACCGATGTGCCAGAATTCGCCACAGCACTGTCCGACGCCGCGGCAGTTCAGGGTTCTGACCTGCTCCCAGACCTGTTTGCCAGCGGCCTCTTCGATTCTGAAATCAAGCGCCACGTTAATGTGCGTGCTGGTTCTGGCGGCATTGGCGCCGTTTCGGCGAATCTTCTTGTTGTAATCGGGACTGCGGTACCGATTATATCAGCATCGGCTTTCCAGGCGCGGCCATTCGGCCAGACTCACCGTGGCAAGGAAATAGACGACCGAAGCAACCACCGCTACCGTCAGACCGACGATCATTCGCATATTGCTGCGTCAAGGGACGAGCCGACGTGGCCTCCACTGCCTAAGGTACACCGGCAGAGGAAAAAGGAGCTTGGATCTGCGGCCAAATCGGCGCGTTTCCCTTTTACCCGATATCGGGATCTTATGGCTTCTGCATCAACTGCTGCTGGGTGAGCATGCTTTGCATAACTTCTTGCATCAACTGCATCTTCTTCTCCATCTGCTCGATACGAGCGGCCGCTGCATCAGAAGAGCCACCCATCATTCCGGTGCCGCCGCCCATCATTCCGGTGCCGCCGCCCATCATTCCGGTGCCGCCGCCCATCATTCCGGTGCCACCGCCCATCATTCCGGTGCCGCCGCCCATCATTCCGGTGCCGCCGCCCATCATTCCGGTGCCGCTGCCCATCACCTTTTCCATCATAGCCATCTTTCTTTCCATCATGGCCATACGCTCATCCATGGGCATGGAACTGGTATCTTGCTGGGCCATCATGGCGTCATTTCCCATCATGCTCATGTGCTTCATAGCATCCTGCATCATCTGCATGTGCTGTTGCATGAGGTTTTCTCGGGCTGAAGGATTCTCAGCCTGGAGGAGCTCCTGCCGGAGTTGCTTCAGGTTCTGGACCGTTTTTTCATCTTGTTCAAGGCCCTTGTCTTGCGTCTCCACAGTAGCAGAAGCTGCCGTTTCTTCCGGATGGTGCGCATCTACCGCCCACACCGGGGAGGCAAAAACTACCAGAGACGAAAAAATTGTGACAACAAAGATGTTCAACATAGTAGCCTCCCATTTATTGGTTCCTTAATTCCTCTCGATTCCCGACCGAAATCCCGCGCACCGAATCCCCCGCAGGGCTCACACGCCTTTGGCGACAGACTGCGTCCCCTCTATGTCTGTTACGTACTATTCGTGAAATGCAGATCCTTTCCTCCAGCACAATAAAAAAGCTAATCATGTGGAACGACGAAAGCAACAAGACCTCGTGTTCTTCCATGCCGAACAACAGGAGCAACTGCACCGACCGTTTCTACAGAAATATAAGGGATTGAATCTCTTTCTCTTGATAATGTGTTTCTCGGTACTACACTTGTCTTAAGGCAGCAGCGGTTTTTCAACCTTAAAGCTCGGCCGACGGGGCTTCCGGGGCTGCTTGCCGGAAAGGCTCGATACGCCCCTGAGCACTATCCATCTGAGGAGAAGATTTATGGGGTGGCACATGCATCAAATGGGAATTGGCGCCTGGATCTATCTCATCGTCCTGATACTGTTCTTTGTTATTGCCGGTATCTATTTGACACAACAAAAAAAAGACCCTCCCGAAGACGAAGAGGATGACCCAGTGAACATCCTGAAAAAACGCTATGCGCGCGGTGAGATCACCAGGCAGGAATACGAAGATATGAAAAAGAGCCTTTCCGAGGAGTGACCATGCACCCCTCCGTCATCCCCCGAACATGCGCAAATCTCATTCAGCTGGCCCTCTCGCTCATTCTGGTGGTTCTGTCTCTGCACCTGATTCATCTTGCCATTGGTCATATCCTGAATTCGTTCCAGGTAGTTGATGCGGTCGACGAAATTTTCAATGCCATATGGCTGATCACAGTTGCTCTTGCGGTATTTGACCTGGCAGGCATCATTTTCGAAGAAATCTCCTGGCGGGGCGCCAAAAAGGATCTGAGAGAGTTCAGGTGGCAATTCACCAAATTTCTGATCGTGGTCGTCACCGCACTGCTGATAGAATCGCTCGTTGTTTTTTTCAGAATTGCCAAGAAAGACGTCACGCTACTCATCTACCCCGCCCTTGCCATCCTTTCGGTATGTCTGCTGATCATCTCGCTTGCCTACTATATCAGACAGAGCGGTACCGCTGACAGAGTCGAAGCCGTTGACGTGGTACTGCTGCTCAAGACCAGGTATGCCAAAGGTGAAATTACCACCGAAGAGTTTCAGGAAAAAATGCAGCTGTTGAAACAATAGCGCCTCAGCCTTATACCGGCCGCACTTCCCGACCCGGTAGAAAGCAGTGTCGAAATGCATGATCTGGTGCAGTTTTCCTGAGGCGGGTTTTTATTTTCCCCGGGCAGGTCTGTCTATACCTGCCTGGTGGTAAAAATTTCATTTCAGGAGGAGGGCTGACAACATGCATGTTGGAATGTGGGGATTGGCCGCTATTGTCACCGTCATCGTTTCGTGGCTGATGTATCGCTATCTGGCGCCGCAAAGTTGGAAGGAATGGTCCCGGGCCGGAGTCCTTCAGGCCTTCATCATCGCTTTTTATGCCGAGATGTACGGCTTCCCGCTGACCATCTATTTTCTGACCAGATTTTTCGGCCTCGATATTCACTCGGGGGCGGGAGGAAATCTGTGGGCTCAGACTTTCGGTACGCCCATGGCGCATCTAGTCGCCATGGGCATCGGCTACACCATCGTCTTTTCCGGGGCAACATTCGTCGTGGAGGGATGGCGGAGAATTCACCGTGCCCGCAAGGAGGAGAAACTTATGACCGATGGGATATATTCCCGTGTGCGCCATCCGCAATATACCGGGTTGTTTCTTATTGTCTTTGGAGAAGGGGTTGTGCACTGGCCAACGCTTTTTTCTGTGGCGGCTTTTCCGATCATCGTCGTCGCCTACACCATACTGGCCCGCAAGGAAGAACGCCAGATGCTCGAAAAATTCGGCGCCGCATACCGTGAATACAGGCAAAAGGTGCCTATGTTCATTCCCAGGTTCGGCACCGGACAAAATCAGGAGGAGTAAATGGATGCCCAAACCGCCACGATTATCAGCGGCGTTGCCCTGTTGATCCTTTTCGCGTCGGTGGGTGTATACTTACGCCGCCGCAACGCCGGAAGCAAACCAAAGAAACCATCTAATCACAAGCGATTCGACAAAGAATCAATCGAGCAGGAGAAAAGAAAAGGAAATCAATCCTGATGATGAGACATTACCTGAGCTTCTCCATCGGCCAACCGAGGATCGCTCATGAAGGGGGTACATGATCAAGAGGATCGGCACCTAATCTGCTCCTGATATCGCTTGCTCACGGTCAGGCTCGTTTACCACCGGCGGGAAAACACAGCGTCCCCCCGCATGTACCGTCCTGAGCTAACGAGTGATTGGGAGCACTTTTTACTCAAAGGCGTCCGCAAAGAAAGAACGCACCGCTTTCAGTCGGCCACTGCGATGCAGACACATCTTGAAGAACTGTGCCTTTGAGGATTACCCGTACCACCAGTCCGGTCTGGAGAAGCATACTGCCGTCGTGCACAGCCGAGCATTAGTAGGCCCCGCACGGCCTCCGGTCGCTCTAGGGGCTCTTTCCAACCGATCGGAAACAAGAGGAAAAAACATAAAGGTTGATGTCCACTTATGTCGTAAAAGACGGCTATTTGTGCATCGCATCAAAATAATACAATAAAATCGACTCAAAGGACGATTGAACGAAGATAGGTCGTCGTGGATTGATAAACTGTTTCAGGAGAATTGCTGGGGGAAGCTAAGGCGGGCTTTCCAGCCGTTGCCTATCGCATCGCGAGATCATGAAGATGCCACTTGAGGATCGTTATAGTTTGGATCGTCCTCGTCGGATTTGTGCACTTTGAGGAAAAACTTCTCACCTGCGAAAACGAGAATCAAGCCGATGAGCGAGGCCCAGATGACGAGCATGTCGGACTGTATCTTGACCCAAATAAAGGCGCTGAGCACCACCACGTCGAGCATGATAGCCGTGATCAGAATAGGCGCTTTAGCGCCGATTTCGTCCCGTAGATGCCTAAACACGCCCCAGTGGATACCGATGTCCATGATGATGTAGAAAATCGCGCCAAGCGAAGCGATGCGGCTGAGGTCGAAGAAGATGGTTAGGACGATGGCGATGGCGACTGTATAGATCAGCGTGTGTGTTTGCAGCCCGCCGGGTAACTTGAAATGACGGTGCGGCACGAGCTGCATGGTGGTGAGCATGGCCAGCATCCGCGAGACGGCGAAGACACTGGCGATCACGCCCGAGACCGTGGCGATGATGGCGAAGCCGACCGTGAACCAGAGCCCGTATTGTCCAAAGGCCGGGCGCGAGGCCTCGGCCAGAGAATAGTCCTTCGCCCTGACGATTTCCTCGATCGACAGGTTGGCACCCACGGCCAGAGCGATGAGCACATAGAGGACGGTGCAGATGGCTATGGAAACAATGATCGCGCGACCGACGTTTTTCTTCGGATCCTTCAACTCGCCACCGCTGTTGGTGATGGTGGTGAAGCCTTTGTATCCCAGAATGCCTAAAGCTACCGCCCCAAGGAAACCGGCGACACCGACCTGCTCGGGTGCGGCGCTCACGCTCTCAAACTCCAAGCCTGAAGCCCACAGACCGCCGGCCGCAAGCACAACAAGCCCGGCGATCTTCAAGAAAGCGGTAAAAAAGGAAAAAGACTGGATGTATTTATTCTTCAGCAGATTGATGCCGAAGGCGAAAACGAGTAGGCCGACCCCAAGCGCGGGCACAAGCCAGTCGGCTTGCTCGGCGTCAAACAACTGCAAGGTATAGGTGCCGAAGGTGCGAGCCACCAAGCTCTCGTTGATGATCATGGAAAAATACATGAGCAGAGCGCAGGCGCCTGTCATCAGGCTCTTGCCGTAGGCCTTTTTGAGAAACATGGCGATACCGCCCGCCGACGGATAGGTCTGTGCCATCTTTACGTAGGAATAAGCGCTGAAGCCTGCGATGATCGCGGCGATGAAAAAAGCCAATGGAAACCATGTGCCTGCCAGCTCGGCGATTTGCCCGGTCAGCGCGAAAATGCCAGCGCCGATCATCACGCCCGTGCCCATGGAGACCGCGCCCCAAAGCTTCAGGCTATCTTTTTTGTAGTTGGAAGAACTGTTCTCGCCCATGGTTTTGTAGTGAGATAAATGTTTTCGTCATCCAGACGGCCATCACGACCAAAAGAGAGATCTACGGCCGGATAATGAAGCCAGTGGCACGCCGCCGTCGCCACCGGCGTAGGCGTATTTCATGTCCCGGCCAATCATCGTAGAGAACTCAATTCAAACCATTCTCCACGTTCTGCCTGTCATGCATTCTGGATAACCATTTTCAGCTTCTGCCCTATCGTCTCGGCTATCTCAAGCAGTTCAGGGTTATCTATCGCTTGCATTGATGCGATCGGGTTGATGGCCGCAATCTCAACGTCACCATCGGCAGCTTCCTGAACGATGACATTGCAGGGCAACATCGTACCGACTTTGTCCTCCGCCTGGAGCGCCTTGTAGGCAAAAGAAGGGTTACAGGCGCCCAGAATTCGATAATTTCTGAAGTCAACGTCCAGTTTTTCCTTCATGGTGCCTTTGACGTCGATTTCCATCAAAATACCGAAACCTTCTTCATTCAGTGCCTGTTTTATTCTGGCAACGGCTTCATCGAATCCTGTTCCAATCGTCTTGCTGTAATAATAAGTCATCATTTCCTCCATATTTTGTTTCCCGAATTTGATACCTGCCTGCTCCTCAAGGAGGTGGCACGACCTTGTGATATACCGTCCCGGTATCAGAGATTCTGCTTCTTACGTTGAATGGTACCACCACGATCTCACGCATCGCTCACACGCCGACAAGTATCCGTTGACCGTGGAAGTCCAATCTTGCTATCCGTCGTTTCCTCTCATCTCCCCATTACTATCATTGGCAAATTTTCGAGCATGCGCAGTGGTTCCATTTCTCTATATGCAGAGACCATGCCACCCCGAGCGAAAAACTTAGAAGACAGGACAGCCAAGCATAATTTTATGGAATAGTCTTTCGGACATACCACCCTGCAATGATGGTAGCTTTGCCGGCTGTCTTTAAACTGCCAGTGATGCCTTGGTCATAACCGACCTGTGGTTATATATAACCATGGGCGGCGTGTATGGCACCTGTATCCGCCAGGGCAGGCAGGATACGATTTTGTGTCCCCGTATGGTGTTCAAGAATCTTGTATAAAGGTCTCACCTTTCCCGAAGGCTGTTTAATTTTGTCCCACCGTGTCGTACAAGTCGGGGCTGATGTGGGTATTTTCTATACACATTCCGGCCCGCATACGGTGGAGCGATTTATTCCATTGAACAAAATTCATCCTCCAAGTTCTTAATACTACGACCCGATAGACTCACATGTAGACCGACTGCCAGGGTCCTGGCATGATGTTTGCTTGATTATTATGCAAAAAGCCACGCGACTTTCAGGAAGCGGCCGCTTTTGAAATGACGAACAGTCGCTGTAGACAAAACAGGGTAGAAGCGGAAAATGAGGCGTAATACCAAGAGTATAATAGCAGTGACGATTGCCGCAATAGCTGCTTTTAGGCTCTCTGCACAGCCCTCCAAGACAGAGGCCGCCACCGCCGCGGGCCAGACTGCGGGAATGGTTGTGGAGGATAATGGACGGTGATGGCGTATAGCCGTCTCAGCGTGAGTTACCATAGAGGAGAAAGATATGGTCATGAGAATTCTTTTTAGCAGGTTGTCGTTAGGGGTTGTCACGATTTGGTTTTTGAACAATATCTTATTGAGTCCCGCCTTCGCTCAATCCGGTGGATATAGGACTGGGCACATGTGGGGGGGGATGATGGGTGACTGGGGAATGGGGTGGTTCGGTATGATATTCATGCTACTGTTCTGGGTCTTAGTAATCGCTGGAATCGTCTTCCTGGTTCGCTGGCTGGTTCAAGGCAGGGGCGGAAGAGATCGTTTCGATGCCGGCACAGGTTCGCAGGCAATGGAAATTCTTAAACAGCGCTACGCCAGAGGAGAAATCAGCAAGGATGAGTTTGAATCCATGAAAAAAGAGATACTCGAATAGCCCTACGGGAGGCTTGCGATGAAAGACAAGAATACCGGCATAAACAGAGATAGTGATCATTCCAGACGGCACTTTTTGAAACTGACCGGGTATGGGACGCTGGGCATGCTGGCGGGCGGCCTCTGGCCGGGGCTCGATCTCTTGGCGGCAGCGCAAACTCCGGATACGGACTTTGAGCCCGACCTCGACATCTCCCTTTCGGCGCGCCCCGATGAAGTTGCAATCTTTCCGGGAAGCTCCACCGGTGTCTGGCGCTACCATGCGACGGTGCATAAAGGCGACCGCGCACGGATTGTTGAAATGCCACGGAGCTATCTTGGTCCGATCATCAAGGTCAATCAGGGTGAAAAAATACGGATTCGCTTCAACAATGCCATCCCTGAAGTGTCTATCGTGCACTGGCACGGTCTTCATGTGCCTGCGATAATGGACGGCCACCCGCGCTATGTCATTCCGCAGGGCCAATCTTACCTGTACGAGTTCGAAGTAAAGAACAGGGCCGGAACCTATTGGTACCATCCGCACCCGCACGGGAGAACCGGCCCTCAGGTGTACGGCGGTCTGGCGGGCCTTTTCCTTGTATCAGACGCGGAAGAACAGGCCGTTGGCTTACCCGATGGCGAATATGATGTACCGCTGGTGATTCAGGACCGGACCTTTGAGCAGGATAATCAGCTTGTCTATCTGTCGGGAAACAGAATGGAGCGGATGACCGGGTTTTTGGGGGATATGATCATGACAAACGGCATGCCGGATTTTACCCTGCCGGTATCGACCGGTGCCTATCGCCTGCGTTTGCTGAATGGCTCCAATTCGCGCATTTATAAGCTGGCATGGGAAGACGGCCGCCCGCTGACCGTCATTGGCACAGACGGCGGGTTGCTGGAAAAAGCGGTCCAGCGTCGGTATGTTTTTTTAAGCCCCGGGGAACGGTTGGAGATCTGGGCAGATTTCAGTGATAATCCGGTCGGCTATAAGACATCTTTAGTAAGCCTTCCATTTGAAACCGGCGGCATGGATGGAGGACGGATGGGCCACGGCATGATGATGGGCGGCAGGATGGGCCAAAACCTGCTTTTACCAAATGGTGCGGCCTTTTCCGTATTCGGGGTGAATGTGACGCAACCCGTACAAACAACCTACCGTCTCCCGGACAAACTCTCCGAGATCGGGCCTGCCAGACCTCGAGACGCTGTGAATTATCAGAACCCACGGCGATTTTATCTCACGATGCGGCATATGCAGTGGACTATCAACGGCCGGGTGTTTCAGATGGAGGAGGTGGCTGACGACGAGATCGTCGGCTTGGATACGGCGGAGATATGGGAATTCAACAACACCGGGGGTGGGATGATGAGCATGCCTCACCCCATTCACCTGCATGGCAAACAGTTTCGCGTTATTGAGCGTGCCGGCGTCTTTCATGACGGCTATGTGGATGAAGGATGGAAAGATACGGTCTTGCTTATGCCCGGTGAACGAGCCCGGGTATTGGTGAATTTTTCCGACTACCCGGGAATGTTTCTCTACCACTGTCACAACCTGGAACATGAAGATATGGGTATGATGCGCAATTATTATGTGAAGGCATAGCCCTATGATGGGTACTGCTGCTGGATCAACTTTTCTTCAACAGTGATAGGTGCTTTGGCTCTTTTGCCAGTCATTCCGTGAATGCTTGAGGACGGGGCTTTGAGGAGATTCTGCACCATCTGCGAGACAGTCGGCCATCCGGCCATCCGGTATCCGGAAGTGGGAGCGACCATTCTTCTCGCCATGACTCCTCCTAGCACTGCTTTTACCTTTGACGACAGTCAGGCGGGAATTCAGCGATGAGCGAACCATCTACCTCCATATTCAAGCCGGGCACGGTGCTCGAAGATAAATGGATAATCATTGAATTGATCGGCAAAGGTGCCATGGGGGAGGTGTATCGTGCTCACCAGACGAACCTGAACCGCGACGTTGCCATCAAGATCATTTCACAAGAGGTCCTGGCCGCTATCGAGGATGACCCTGAGGAACTGAATATAGCCTTCGGACGGTTCCAGCGCGAAGTTCAGGCAATGGCCCAGGTTCGCCATCCCAATGTGCTGACAATCTACGACTACGGCGAGATACCGAATGCCGAGGCCGCCGGGGGATTCCATACGGCCTATATCGCCATGGAATACATCCCGGGCAACACCCTGCGCTTCACCATGGATGAAGATGGTCTGGATGACGACTCGGAACTGCTGGCCACCTGGATATCCAAATATTTTCTGCCGCTGCTCAACGGGGTCGAGGTTCTGCACACGCATAGCATCGTGCACCGGGATCTGAAGCCGGAAAACATTTTTCTCGACGGCGAAGTACCGAAGATCGCCGACTTCGGCCTATCCCGGTCTTACCGGATGAAAGCGCTCACCTGTTCCGTGGAGATGCTCGGCACCCTTGCCTACATGTCACCCGAGCAATGCGCCGATTTCAAGAACGCCGATTTCAGAACGGACATATATGCTCTGGGAAAGATCCTGTATGAAGCAGCTCGGGGGACTCTCACGGAGAACACACTCCCGTTCACCGCCGTTTCCCTCGACAACCCCGCCAACAGCTTTTTGAAGGCACTCAATGCCGTCCTGCTCGAAGCCACAAACGAAAAACCGGAAGAGCGCTATCAGTCAGTACAAGAGTTCAGGAGTGGTATCCATGAAACCCTGGCCGTCTTTGAGGGAACAACTCCGATTCTGCCGGCCGGGGGGAAAATGTCAAAAAAGCCGGTGCGATCCGATTATTTCCCCCTGATCGGATGGACAACCGCCGCTATTGCCATCATCGTCGTTGCAGGGATGACCGCATATCACCTGATGGACCGGCCGAAATTTGTCAGCGGGCCAAGTTTGTCGCCGTCTGTTCATCAGGAAAGCAGCGGATATGAACCGCAGATCGTCGAACTTGATTCCGGCGAAATAGCGCCACCAACCATGTTCGGCAGGGACGGCAGCAGGATGGTACTTACCGGAATACCCGGCGGACCCGAGGAGAGGCCACTTTTTTACGTCGACGAGGAAAAGATATCAAATTTTCTTTTCGTCGAATTTCTCAACCATCTTGGCGATGCAGTGACGGTCAATAACGGTGTTGTCCGTCTCGACGAACAAATCATTTTCTATATCGGCAGCTCGCCCGACGAGACCCCCATTATCTATCTGCACAACACCTTCCATCTTAGTGATCAGAGTAAAGGTACCGACCCGGTGGTGCGCGTAACGTATCACGGCGCCTCCCGGTACGCGGCTATCTATGGCAAATCGTTACTGTCCGGCGAGGAGTGGCGCTCTGCCTATCGGTATCACTCGTCAGATGTAACCGTAAATCAGGCAGATAATCACGCCGTTGACCAATCTGGTGGAATGCCCCATATGCAGGCATCATCAACTTTGCCGGGTGAGGGGGAGAGCGAGTATCGATCTGTGCAGAGCTTCGGGTGGGGTTCGAAAGAATGGGTGCGGATAGAGGCCGAAAACAGTGACGAAGATACCGGACTAACATCAAACGCCTATGCCTCCGGGGTTATGGATGGACAACTGGCTCGAGAGGATAAGCCGCCGGTACGAAGACAGCCATGGGAAGGATTCGATACTGTCGGCTTCCGCACCAAACTAGTCGTGCAGCAGCAATGAAATCAGATTCCGGTAGTACCGAACCAAGAAATGGTCATGAAAGAACAACACTTAACTATTGACGCTGCCGGCGGATCGCGAAAGGGGGTTGGCAGGAGGCGTAACGAAGATCGTTTTCTTGTCCAGACAATCGGGGACTCCACGCTGCTTGCCGTCAGCGATGGCATGGGCGGTCATCCCGCCGGCGATATTGCCGCAGAAGATATTCTCAAGAGCCTTAGCGCTAGAGAAGAAGATATCTCCGATCCCCTATCTTTTCTCATTGCTGCCGTAGCGAGCGCCGAAGCGAGCATCCTGAAAAGGGTGGAAAGAAATACCGAGCTGACTGGTATGGGCGCCACCATTACCGCCGCCCTTATCCGGGCCAGCGAAGTTTTCTGGGTGCACGTGGGCGATAGCAGGCTCTACCTCTTTAGAGACGGGAAAATGCAGCAGATCACCAAAGACCAGTCTTTTTTGCAGGATTTCATCGACGACGGTACCTTGACGCCGCAACAGGCTGCGGAACATCCCATGGCGCATGTGCTCGATCAATGCGTCGGCTGCGCCGAAGCTGTGCCTGAAAGCGGAGCTTTTTCCATTGTCACCGGCGATCTCCTTCTGCTGTGCACCGATGGCGTTTACAGGTATGTGGGAGAAACTGAGATAGGCAATCTTCTTAACACCTCCGGAGATGCCTCCGATCAAGTCGACCGCCTTCTTAAACTGGCTGTGCGCGCCGGGACACGGGACGATGCGACGGCGGTTGTAGCTGTTTTGTAAGTTCTGCCAAGGTATCCACCACTCTTACTGCTGTCTCAGACAGAGCGGCATATATCCTCAAGGTGCAGCCGCATCGCACGTGCCGATTGGAAGCGTTTGCTTCTTTCTTTGTGGACGCCCTTGAACAGGAATTGGTCCCACTGCTTGGTCAGATCTGCGTTAAACCTGCTGGCGGCAGCAATTTTACCCTGCCGGTGATTTATGAGCCTGCCCGTAAGCAGACGATAGGCAATAACGCCGGCGCTGAAAAGATCGGCCCTCTCGTCGGCTGCCGCAGGATCGTGCTCCTGTTCGGGAGCAGTGTAGAAGGGTGAGCCGATCTGCATCCCCGGTATGACCATCTCCTCATTTCCTGCCGTTTTGCAGAGACCGAAATCGATCAGTTTGACCTGGTCGCGCTCGGTGATCATCAGGTTGTCGGGTTTTATGTCCCGGTGAACCAGGCCAGCACCATGCACCGCATCCAGGCAGCACAGAGTCTGGCGGAGATAGTCGCAAGTAAGGCTGGTACCAAGAATCCGCGTCACCTCGATCCTGGTGGAATCTCCGATGATCGAGCCGAGGGAACGGGGAACATATTCCAGCGCGATATACAAAATATCGTCAATCTCACCGGACTCGATGATTCCGGCAATACATTCGTGTTGAAGACCTGCCATTGTGCGTGCTTCTGCAAAGAAGATGTCCCGCAGTTTCTTCTCCCCGACGAGATCGATGAAGATTTCATCCCGGGGAAGCAAGAGCTTCAGGGCGACAATACCGCCATCAAGCAGGTTTTTTGCCCTATGGACTTCGCTCATGCCTCCGCGTCCCAGCCGTTCCAGGAGAAGGTATTTTCCAAGCCTCGTGAGCATCTATCTCTTTTGTGAAAGACCTATACAGATCAATCAAGGCGATTTGCGTCCAGATACGACTTGGCGCCGAAAACTCAGATCGGCATTAAGGCTGCTGCTGCCGCTCTTCTCTAGGTTCTGACATTTTTAAGCCGAAGGGCGTTAGCGATCACGGATACCGAAGAAAGACTCATGGCCGCGGCCGCGATCATCGGCGAGAGCAAGATGCCGAAGACCGGATAGAGCACTCCGGCAGCGATGGGCACGCCGATCCCATTATAGATAAAGGCGAAAAAGAGGTTCTGCTTGATGTTGCGCATGGTTGCCCGGGAAAGCATCCTTGATTTGGCAATGGCCCTGAGATCTCCCTTGACCAGCGTCACCCGGGCCGATTCCATGGCCACGTCGGTTCCAGTGCCCATGGCGATGCCTACCTGGGCCTGGGCCAGCGCCGGGGCGTCATTGATGCCGTCACCGGCCATGGCCACCACCCGGCCCTCCTCCTGGAGTTCCTTGACCACCTTGACCTTGTCTTCGGGAAGCACTTCGGCGACGAAACGATCTATGTTCAGTTTGCCGGCCACCGCCTCTGCCGTGTTTTTGTTATCACCGGTAAGCATGATGATCTTGATGCCGTCTTCGTGCAGACTGGAGACGGCCTCGAAGGTCGACTCCTTGATCGGATCGGCCACTGCCACCAGTCCGGCCGGTTGGCCATCCACGGCAATGAACATGGCGGTCTTGGCCTCTGACCTGAATTCATTTGCCTTTTTCGTCATGGGGGAAGGATCGACGCTATTTTCCTCGAAGAGCAACCTGGTGCCGACAAGAATGGCGCGACCTTGGTAAGAGCCTGAAACGCCGCGGCCGGTGAAGGACTGAAACTCACTGGCGGACTCGACGGCAAGGCCACGCTCGCGGGTGCCGGTAACAATGGCCGAGGCCAGTGGATGCTCACTGGACATCTCGACGCTGGCCGCAAATCTGAGTACCTCGTCGTCCGTAAAGCCTTCGAGGGAATAAACGTCGGTTAGGCGGGGTTTTCCTTCCGTCAGGGTGCCGGTCTTGTCCACCACGAGGGTGTCGACCTTGCGCATTATTTCAATGGATTCGGCATCCTTGAACAGTACGCCCATGGTGGCGCCCTTGCCGGTGGCCACCATGATCGACATCGGCGTGGCCAGTCCCAAGGCGCAGGGACAGGCGATGATAAGCACGGAGACCGCCGTGATCAGGGCAAATGCCAAACGCGGCTCTGGGCCGAAGAAAGCCCAGATTATGAAGGCGATTACTGCGATCAGCACCACGGCCGGGACGAAATAACCGGCTACCGTGTCAGCCAGTTTCTGGATGGGCGCCCGGCTGCGTTGCGCCTCCGCCACCATGTGAACGATCTGGGAGAGCAGCGTCTCTGCGCCTACCTTCTCGGCTCTCATGATCAGCCCCCCCGTCCCGTTGACCGTGGCTCCCACGACCTTTTCTCCGGGCGATTTGGCAACAGGCATAGGCTCGCCGGAGATCATCGACTCGTCGACATTGCTCTCCCCTTCCAGTACTTCGCCATCTACCGGGACCTTTTCACCGGGACGTATCCTCAGCAGGTCGCCCTTCTGCACCTGGTCAAGAGGCACATCCTCCTCCGTACCGTCCTCCCGCATGAGCCTGGCGGTTTTAGGCGCTAGGCCCAACAGAGCCCGGATAGCTGCACCGGTCCGGCTGCGGGCCTGAAGCTCCAGCATCTGGCCCAGCAGAACCAGCGTGACAATGACGGCGGCTGCTTCGAAATAGACCCCGACCGTGCCGCCTTCCATACGAAAGGATGCGGGGAAAATGCCGGGCAACAATACCCCGATGACACTGTAGACATAGGCCACGGCCGTTCCCATGCCGATCAGGGTAAACATGTTAAGATTCCTGTTTATCACCGACTGCCAGGCCCGCTCGTAAAATATCCAACCCGACCAGAGGACCACGGGCGTCGACAGGATTAATTCGGCCCAGTGCAGCTGTTTTGGCGAAGCCACCTCCTCGAGAAAACCGAGCCCGAAATAGTGCCGCATGGCGACCAGTACGACGGGAAGAGTCAGAAAGGCCGCAACCCAGAACCGCTTGCGCATATATTCATATTCCGGATTTCCTTCTTCCTCGGCGGCGATGGCCTTGGGCTCAAGGGCCATGCCGCACTTGGGACAGCTTCCCGGTGCATCCCGCACCACCTCGGGATGCATGGGACAGGTGTATTGCCGCTTGTCAGAGGGGGTATCCTCACCCATAGTTTTTTTTCCGTGCTGCAGATACTGCCGGGGATTACCGGCAAAGGCATCCCGGCAGTGCTCACTGCAGAAATAGTAGCTCTCGCCCTGATGCTCGTGGGCCACCCAGCTGTCGGGATCTTCGGTGCGCATGCCGCAGACCGGATCGACAACGCTGCCGTTTTTCTCCTGTCGTTCAGCCATAAATTTCTCCTGTCGTTGATTTCAGCAATTGCCGCCTTTCCTGCTGACAAGCTCAGGGTGTGTCTTTATGATAACTATAAAAAGGATGCCTGGATTTACAATGAGACCTCAGGCACACAAATCATGCCGCCCCCAAGGACTGGGGAAAAGCAGATTCTGCAGCAGCATCGTGGATTTATTGCCCCATGATTTTCCTACTTTCTACAGGGGCGGAATTACAGTCAGCACCATTACGCTCATTCTTTCTGATTTTCTGGCATCCAATCTGCGGTTCATTTATTCCCGAACTCTTCCGAATTCCTCATCATCAGCCGTTTCGCTACCCGCGGCATTCGATGCGCATCCTATGGCGATGGCCCTTTATTTCACGCTGCTTGGAGGCATATTCGGGTTCTTGCACGGATTTGATCGATATCGCACCGCAAAACTTTTCGGCCAGCCCGGCGGTAGAATTACCGTCAGTTCGGCTGTGCCTCGTGCGAATCAGCTGCCGATGAACATGCAGCGAGTCTGCTACTGCAGCAGGCTGACCAGCACTTGTATCACGCCAAAAAACTCCGGCAGGAATCGGATATCCTGCCCATGAAAACCGCATCATCCGCTCCGGCGACTCTTAGAAAAAACAGTTGAGGACTTGGAGCAACTGCGACAGAAGGTGCAACAGGCAGTTAATCCTGCAGCCAGAGAAGACCTCATGCAACAGCACATGCAGATGATGCAGGGCCATGAAGCAAATGAGCATAACAGCATCATGACCCCGCAGGATACAAGCGCAATGTCCATGAATGATCGCATGGCGATGATGGAAAGAAAGATGGCAATGATGGAAAACATGATGGGCAGCAGCGGTATGATGGGAGGTCCGTCTGCTGCTGCAGCAAATCCTCGCCTCAAACAGATGGAGAAAAAGATGATGGTAATGCAGGAGGTTATGCAAAGCATGCTCGCTCAACAGCACCAATTGATGCAGAAGCCATAGGTTCCGACACCGGGCTAAAGGCAAGGTAAGGAATAGCTGCATATCAATGCTATGCTTTAGTTATTCTTGATCATCATTCAGACAGGGGGCCTGACCGTGACACGGTCTTTGCCGCTGCCTGGTCAGACCTCGCCTCGGAGCGATTACCCAGCGGCAACTCATCACGAAGATATCATGGCTTGCGCTTCTTCCTTCTCTTTGCAAGAATTACAGGAATGGCGGTGAGCAATCCGAGAACCAGGACGGTGATTACCGTCTGGCGAGTACCTCCCCCAACCATTTCTTTACCGAAATGGGCTAGAAGGAAACTGACTGGGATCACTCCGGCCACAGTTGCCAGGCTGAATCGCCACCAGGAGATATCAGTCAGTCCTGCGGCGTAACTGACAATGTCAAACGATATGAAAGGAACGAGCCGGAAGATGAAAATCGCGAGCATAAGACCGTTTTGCGAGGAGGGAAGCCGCATGGATAGACGTTCGCCCAGCCATTTTTGCGCCTTTGCCCTGCCAAGTTCCCTGGCCAGGGAAAAGGCGATCAGTGCTCCGGCAACAGCCCCCGCGGCAACATAAACCGTTCCCCAGGTGTGGCCGTAGAGTGCGCCGGAGGCAAGGGCGATGGGAGCGCTGGGCAAAGGAGAGATCACGATAGCACCGGCCATCAGCATCATGAGCACCAGAGGTCCTTTCCAGCCGAACTCAGAGATGCTTTTCTGCAAATCATTTTCATTCATGAGTGCAGACTATAGTGGACCCCAGTTTTAAGACAGTAGTTTAAGCTAGACGCAATCCCGAGGAACAGGAAAAGATGAGTGAAGGAAAGAAGAGAAAGTTCCATACTCCCGAGTTCAAGGCCAAGGTAGCTCTGGAGGCATTGCGAGGGATAAAAACGCTCAACGAGATAGGGCAAGAATTTGGGGTCCACCCTATTACGGTTGGGCATTGGAAGAAGGAACTTCAAGAGCAGGCAAAAACGCTCTTTGAAGGAAAGCGAGGTCCTACACCGATCGCGGCACATCGAGAACCTGAACTGTTGTACAGCGAGATTGGCAAGCTGAAGGTGGAGCTCGACTGGTTGAAAAAAAAGTCCGGG
>NZ_FQXS01000022.1 GCF_900130015.1 Desulfofustis glycolicus DSM 9705
GCGGATGCCTGGCGGGATCTGGACGTGACCGTCGAGGAGGGGTTGAAAAAATTATCAACCCTGTGCGCGATGGAGCATGAAATCAACGGCAACCAGACCGGTGGCATGCTCAGCGTACCACAGCCACGGCCAAGTCTGGCTCGGTTATTCTCAGCACTGACGATTACCCCGCCCAGTGCTCTGCCGCGTCGGACTGGTCACGTAGACAGCAGAAGGAAGCTGCCGAGCAGGAGAAAATCGAAATAAATTCAGAATATTGAGGGGCAAAATCGGCCTTTCTATATTTGGAACATCCGTAATACTGTTTACTCTTGATGACGGTGCATGAAAATCTAACCCATGAGAACCAGCTTCCCAAGAATAGCCATTGTCTCGTTCCTCAGCAGAGAACAGTTTGTCAAGAATGCCTTTCACAAACATTAATTTCTCCCATACAGCCTCAGATACTCATGATAATCTTCCGGAGGCAAAACGTCCCTAGCGTTGATGTTTATACCTATCGATTGAAGTTCTTCAATGGCCTTGTGTTGCCAATTGAAATTTACAGGGAAATGCGTGATATTGGCGGAGCTTGGGGTTCCTTTCACAGCCATTGCATCACTTAGGCCCTGCGTCAGGGAGCTATAGGTCACCTGTGTTTTTGTATAGTCAAAAACTAAGGCTGACTCATGCAGTCTTGGATAAATCCAAAGATAACACGAATGACTTCCTTCAATGAGATGGGTGCTCTTCAGTTCGACGTGAATGATAGATCTTTGACCATCAACCTGAGAGTAGTTCGGTAGATGCTCTTTTTTATAGTTCTGTCTTAGGTAGTGGATGGCTCCCGAGTCCAGATATAAGCGAGTACCTGTTATTAATTGCTTATCCAACAATCCTTCTAGAAAATGTTTTCTCGAAGGAAACATTCTTTTCAAGTCCTCTTTACCTGATTTATATGAATAATTTTTAAGCGCCTCCAAGAACAAACGAAGATCCAAACGAGATAACCACCCGAGAACTTTTCTATTAAGACCTGAATCAATGACAGACCACCATTTTTGATAATTCGGATGTGTTCTCGGAACTCTTGGGTCACCACCTATGCCAAGTATAACATTCAGCCAACTTTCGTGGATTTCGGTTAAGGGTGCCCGTTCTATAAGAATTTGTAGTACTTTATGCCCCAGAAGATATTGGCCATCATATCTGGATTCGAAGGTTGATTTGTCTTGAAGCTCCTCCAGTATAGGATGGCTCTTGTTTGCCGGAATTGTTTTTAGCTGCTCAACAAAGTATATCTGCTTGGCAATTTTAAGAAATCTACCAGCTTCATAATTTTGAAGATCTAGAACACGTAACTGTTTTGAGAAATCACGTTTAAATTTTTTGCATTCGTCTGCCACCCATATAGGACCATTGTTTCCGAAAATGTATTGATGATAATCTTTCAACATCCCTTTTTTTTCCATTGCGGACAAAAGCCATTTTGCTACCGACTGCGGCTCTGGAAGCATGTCATATTGGGAGAGGTAGTGCTGATAAATATTTAAAACGAGCTGATAACTAGGCTTTGGTTTCAGGTGGTTAATTTTTCGTAATACTGTTTCGGTTAAATGGATTCGATCCTTCAGTTCAGATTCTAAAAGCATTGTCAATGCTCTTATTTTGATTGGTTTATCAAGTACCCAAGACAAGTCTTGGTTCTGAAGAATGGCATAATGTACAGCAGAATATGCTTCTTTATACTTTGCATTACCCGTTCCTGCCCTTCTTGCCATTTCTTTGATATTATTGGTGATAATTGCTAATTTTTGGGGTAGCATACCGAAGGGGTTTTCTGGCAAAACAAAATTAAGTTTCGTGATACTTATTTTCATTTCTCTATGATATCTTCAAGTTGAGAAATTGTTGGCCTTTTTACAGTAAAGCGAATGTCAATTCGTCGATTGGCAGTTCTCTGCTCTGGTGTTTCTTCAGCCAATTGAACAAGTCTGGTTGCTGCATAGCCACTCACTGAAAAAAGTTTCTGGCCAAAAGCATTTTCCATTTCAGAAAGCGATGGTGAGACAGCCAGTCGGTCCTCCCAAAACTCCCACAAAGATATAGCACGAAATGATGATAACCCCCAGTTACCCTTTACCCTGCTGGAAGCTTGGCTATCGGTATGACCTTCAAGGAACACTGTATCCAGATATTCAAAGCGCATCAAACCATTCTTAGATTTATCGAATGGTTTATTAATTGTGGCATGAAGAATTAAACCGATTTGCTCGATAGTTTGGCGTAACTTTTCGTCATCAGGAATCGTATAGCTGTTAGAATCAAAGGTGAGAGTAGTCTCTGGAATACGTAACACAGTGTCATTATCGGCAACAATCACGGTAATGTTTTGATTCGCTAATTCGTCTCGAATCTCATGAATGATGTCTCTTCTCGCTTGTTCAGCATTACGTAATTGCTGGATATCTTCTTCAATTCTTTTCTGTGTTTCTGTCAGTTCAATGATAAGTGCAACGGCAGCGAGAATGAACACCACAAGTAATGCGGACATTAAATCTGAGAAGGAGATCCAGTATGGATTTTCTTCATCAACACGGATATCATTTTGGCGTGATTCAGATCTCATCTCAATTGCTCAACTTGTCTTCAATTTCTTCTACCACATTTGATAAGGCTTGATAGGCACTCTTCATTTGTTCTGCATAATTTGTGGTGTGTCTGGCCCAGAGGTCAAGGTGCTGCTCTGTTTGCGAGTTAGCTCTTGAGGCATAATCGCTGAGCAGCGTCGTCATCTGAACAGCCAAAGCACTAACTTTATCTTCTAAGCCATGCAGAAAGGCATTCTGATGTTCTCTCATCTTATCAAATATGGAGTCAGCAGAAAGGATCAACGACTGAAGTCGCTCGGCCACCTCGTTGAATTGCGCCCTGTCATCTACCAGTTGCTGTCTATGTTCACTTATCAATTTACTTGTTAGCTGATTTTGCTCAGCAAGGTTGCTAGTGCTATTTACTGCCCCTGCTATTGCCCCGGATAGCTTAGATCCCGCATAGCTTATCTGAGAACCAAAATCATTCATCTCAGTGGATGCAGCCTTAAGTTCATTCGCACTTGTTTTCATGTTACTGCTCGCTTCAACATTTGCTTGAACAGATTCATCAAGACCAGCCTGGAGAACCTTTCCTTGCTCAATCAAGGCATTGGACGCAGAGACATGAGCATTCATCATATCTTCGATACGGCTCAACAGGGTTTCAGTGCTTTCCTTAACCTCTTTCGCTTGTTTGACAAATACGGCTTGCCGGTATCTATCACGTTCGCCAGAGATATGGTCCCTCTCATCAAAAGCTTTGCTCAGACCACTTAGTTGCTTTTCTACATACTCAGTGAGCATTTTACCCTGTTCAGCGCTCTGGCCGACTAGCTGAGAGACCTGGGTAGAAATAGTAGCAATTAATTCTTTTTCTCTTTCTGCGGAACTATTCTGATTTTGATCAAGTTTCTTTAAAAATGTGCCCATTGTAGAACTTAAGGAATTAAGCGCTTCATTGACCTTCAGAGATGCGTTATCCATCGCCACTCTTTGGTTGCTACCGAGTACACCGAACCTTTCCAGAAAGGTATCAATAAGGGTATTTAGTGCCTTTTGGTTTCCGTCAGATGTTTCATCAACTAATTTGTTTATGGCAGGAGCCATGATCTTTTCCAGACTAGATTCAAGACTTGCCTGTATTCCTTTGGTTACTTGCAACAATGATTCCTGCATTTTCTCGCCAATTTTTTCAGCTAATCCTTGCAGACTTTCGCGGGATTGCTTACCATCGTCTGCAATTCGTTGTAATTGAAACTCGGCGCTAATTCGGGGAAAAAGCTGATCTATTTTATTCTGCAACTTGTGAATGTTTTTTCTAATACTTCCTGCCAGCCACTTTTCAAAAAAATTAAAGAGGACGCTGAGTGTGACACCCCAAACTGAGGTCATGAAAGCTATTTTTGCTCCAGAGATCACTTGGGCGAGCCCGGTTTTCATTTCCTCAACAGAAACATCATTGCCGATATTGAGCTCTGAGAGACCTAATTGCAAACCAACAAAAGTTCCAATTACCCCGAGGGCTGTGAGAAATCCAGGGACAGCAGCCAGCATCCGACTTTCTGTTATTCCAGAGGCGAGTGTTGAATTATTAAAAAAATGGCGGGCATCTAAAGTATTAAGTAAGGCTAGCTCCCCATTATGCTCAACTTCAAGCAATGTCTCATCAAATTCTAGCCAAAGATGACCTTCTTGGCCTTTTCTCTTTTTTGCTTTTTCGATTAGATCGTGCCGGTTTGATGTGACCGATGAAATGTTCTGCCTACCAACCAAATTCGACAGCCATCCAATTCGCCGAAGTGAAACGAAATATACAATCAAAGACCAAAGAAAAAAGCATGAGGAAATTATTATTAAAGCAGAAACAAAGAGAGCACTTAATTGTTCACCTGTCTCTAAGGAAAAACCAACGGAATGAAAGTCAGGAAACAGCCCAATTAGATTAATATTATCTGTCATGTCTGGTTATTGTTGTATTGATTATTTCAGCCTTAAGACTCTTGATAAACCATCTTTCTCTGCCTCACTTTATGCGATAGCCATCTCGGCCACTACCAATAGACGCAGTGCTACATTGTCATACAGCGAAACAATACAATTCCATTTACTTACGCTAGGTTATCAACACATCGCGTTAATAACAAACATTTCTACCTTATTATAAATGGTCCCCAAAAGATGGACAGTTGTTTAAGCTGTACCCTACCAAGAGGATGAAGAATTGATGAGTGGGGTAAAGCATCGATAGTATCTCAGTCCCGAGCTCAAGGCCAAAGTGGGCCTGGAGGCTCCGCGAGGAGTGGAGACGATCAACCAAAATGGCCAGGAGTATGGAGACTCCTCCCTCCCTGCCTACTGTAACGCCTTTGTGGGCATTCCCCATGCACTGACCTATATCTTTAGCGGATGAAGCAGAGTCAAACAACACAAAAAGCAAGATTTCGCAGCTTCCATGTTAGGAAACTAAGACATTTTTATGATACACCCTCAAATAGAGATGCGAGAGCTTATTCTTTGCTCCAGGTTGAAAAACCCTGCATCATAGCAGTGGGGCGAGAGCTTTCCAAATTCCTCGAGAACAGATACCTAATCGTCTGCCTTCCTTTTGACAAAAATAATAGGTGGCAAGAGATGCCTCTTCTTGCAGCCGCACAAACGTTTCCCTATGCATCTCCTTTGGTTTGAATATAATTGGCACCATCATGTCAAAGTCACTGTCCCCAACGCTGCCCAGCAATTGCCCAAGAAAGGCTGTTGGCATGTTCCGCTTCACGCCGCAGACGTTCAAACATTCGCCAGCGCATCCATTTGGGTTTGAAGACAATCGGTTCCATCATATTCATATCAGCCTCCAGTTGTTTCCTAATTTTTCGTGCCCGCCGCAGCATACGATCGACTTCGCTCTCATGCTGGCTTGCGAAGTTCAATCCGTAGCAGTGACGGCAGAGGAAATATTTCCCGGCACCACATAAAACCGCTACTCGTTTATGACACCAAGGACATTCGAACCAGAGCCGGTGGCCACCAAAATGGCACTCTGAGCGTGAAAGCCGAATGGTTTGCTCGGCCGGTACCCACTCTCCATCACGGCCCCGATGATTGTAATTCAGAATGAAATTATCTCCGGCCATTCTCGCCCCAATTGTGCCGGTGGTAGAGCCGTTGCAACTCCACGAAATCGTGCCTGCATAACCTGGCCGCAAGCACCCTTGCTTTTTGAGCCAGCGAATGTCAATCCGATTCGTCTCCTCAACCGTCGATTTGGCATCCCATCGTCGTCCGCTTCCGTAGCCACCCATTAGTAACCTCCTTTTATTTTTCGAAATCAAAAGGGAAATTTAGACTTTCCTTGGTCTATGTCTCCATCAATGATCCTCGTCAAGGATCTAGAACAATCGGTTTTGGGCAGATGTCGCTCACTTCTTTTCAAGCTTGTCCTCAGGACTAACAAAGTTGACGATAATCCTCTCTGAGCATTTTGGCATTTCTCTGTCCTTCCTTCGTCGTAGATGCTTATCGAAAAGACCGTACAACTCTGCTTTTTTGGTGATTGCCGTTATTGCCGGTGAAGGCTGCTTCATCTCGAGCGCCATTTTAATGATTGCATCGTATTCAGCGACCACGCTGTCAATGGTTACCTCATGTCTGCTTCTTGCAGCTTCCTTCAACTCTTCTACCCTTAGCTGTACATTAGCATTGGACAGAAGCTTTGATGCGTTCACATGTACTGAACCCTCTTTCCAGTTACGGGCGCGTGGATAAGTCCTTCGGTATGCTTCTGAAGCGTTGCCTGTTACCACGAACTCCATGGCGAATTGTTCTTGCTTTGGTGATAGCTGGGTTATGGTCTCCATTATCTGCTCCCTTCAAAATGGTCCGCCGCAATAACTCGGTATCGCGGGCCGGTTGTTTTGCTGCCCCTTGCTCTCTTTGGCGTATGAAACGACGGTGCCGCCGATTTCGACGCTCCAGACGAAAAGCCGATAGTCGTTTCTCCATTGTCCCGGATCCGGTTGCCAGGAATTGATTGCCGCCATACCGGATACGCCGATCTCCGCACCTTCGCCAGCAGCCTGGATCGCGTCGGCTACTCCGGCTAACGCGACTCACAGGAAACGGTACTGATCGACGTTGCTGAAAACTTGACCATAGGGGTTCCCTTCTTAGTCGGGATTGACCGCAAATTGCTGACCATGCCGACCATTTCAACTCGATTTTTTTCCATGACTAATATTCACAGTATGTAGTTGTCAGGCACTACACAGAAAAGCGCCCTGTTTTTTGATTTCCTGCCATCGCGCCCATTGCCGGGGTGTTCCCTTAGGGTGAATGTGCTTCTCGATCTCGGCGTCACTCGCACCCACAGATAGCAGTGCATCCAATACCGGGGTCTGTAGCAGTCCACCACGAACCCGGAACTCGCCGCTGTGAAGATACGGTACGCCGGTGCGCTTCCTGGTCAGGATGTCAATCACCGCCTCCTTGTGACTCCGTAGACGGACAGCCATTTCTTGTGGCAGGGGTTCCGCTGCGGCATAATGCAGCCCGTTGCCCTCCACAGTAAGAACGATGCCAGCATTGAAAGAATCGCTCAAAATATCTTCCGCCGCGCTCATATAATGTCCCCCCCATAGCGCAGACCGTTATTACCGCCGAACGTCGGTCGCGGGCCGGTCGTCGTGCATAAAGAAGTTTCTTTTTCATGTTCACCATGTTCACCTTGTTCATTAGTGACGATTCTTCGACCATTTAAATGGTGAACATTGTCGCTGTTTTGGTGAACGTTGTCGGAGAAGTTCACCGGGACGTTCACCCTATGTTCACCCTTTTTCCCTTCGTAAGTACTTGATTTCTTGATACCAGGTGAATGTGGTGAACGTTGTGAACATTGTTTTTCAACTTTCTTTATATTCACGTGATAGCCGTCTTTCCGTCTTACCGGGTTGAAGTCAACCATGATGCCGATGGCCTTCAAGGCAGGAATGTGCAGCTTCAGGCGCTCTGACAATCCACGGGAAGTTTTGACGAAGTTATCCGCGGCCTTCTCGCTGATGATATTGAACAGGTTGCCAATAGTGCCTAAATATTCGCCTTGCCGCTCAATGAGGTCAATGACAGCCGTGATTGCCGGACTCGCGTCGAGTGACTCTTCAAAACTGACTGCCCGGTTCCGGTAGTATGCGGCCAGCAGATCGTTCCACCCATAAACGGTTTCCAGGGCGGAGCAGGTCTTTGCAAAGTCTGCCATCCGGGGAAGATGATCCAACTTGATCGTCGGTAGCACCCGCAGCACTTCTGCCAGACACGAAAGCAGGGAGCCGAGTATTTTCGGCAGATCGTCGGTGAACCGCTCCATCACGTTTTTCTTGGCTCGGTTTTCCCTGCTGTTGATCGGTTGCAAGGATATGCGAATAACCCGGTCAATCAA
The DNA here is from genome assembly GCF_900130015.1 of Desulfofustis glycolicus DSM 9705. Classification (GTDB taxonomy): domain Bacteria; phylum Desulfobacterota; class Desulfobulbia; order Desulfobulbales; family Desulfocapsaceae; genus Desulfofustis; species Desulfofustis glycolicus. Next base: position 8,002 of record NZ_FQXS01000022.1, read on the forward strand.
ATCTGTTTGTTTCGCCAAGGAAGATATGCCGTTGAGAACGACCGGCCTTTGAATATCAACGGCCACCTCGTCGGTGTTGGTGTAGAACTTCCGCCCGGCATGACCGCCACCTGTGGACAGGCTGCAAAGTGCATCCGACATGCCCTTGGTGATCCTGCTCAGGTTGTTGTAGCTCACCAGCAGATTGTTAGCTGCCGACACAAAAACATCTTCAACGTTACCAGGTGCCGCGCGAAGGTTTACCCGGTTTGGGTCAAGAATCTCCCGAAGCATTTCTTGTGCTGTAGACTTTCCGCTTCCTGGAGAACCAAGAAGTTCCAAAATGGGATACTCCGTTCCCGGCATAAGGCATTCAAGCAGATATGATATGGTTAGCCGGATATCCTCTACGCTCATGTTTAGGTGGCTATTGAGCAGTGCCGGAAGTTCCTTATGAGAGCAGCTCACCGGAAGTGGCAACGCTCGCATTGCACTGGTGCGCCTGAAATAAACGCTTTCCTTTGAATTGATAACCCGCCAGGACCCAGGCTCGATCATAACCGCCGACCAATCATCTCGGCACAGGTCGAGGAAGTATCGCTCATTGACCTGTGCTGTCCTGAGATATACGGCTATCTCTTCGCCTTCAAAGATTGCCATCCCGGCCAGCGTGTTGGTTACGTCACTCATGACGTTGCGGTTGGCGACGATGCCGTGCTTGCGGTAAACCTTGTGGCTGATCCAGTTCCGCGCTTGTTGCGACTCCAGCGGCCATACTTGCCGGATATCGTTTTCAGTGGTCAGTATGAAGGCTGTGCCATCAGCGTCATGCTTCAACTCGGCACATTCCAGAACGGCCTTGATGACAAGCTGCGCTGAACTACTAGCCCGTTCCTCTGACTCGTCGTCCTTCACGTCATGATTGCCCCCTGGTTCCACGTTGTCGGCAAACCACTGTTCAAGCTGTTTGCGCTCACTATCATGCCACCGTGCGACCTTATCTTTATCGGAGCAAAAACGTTCAATCAGAACGTTAATATCATTGAATATTTGCTTCGTTGTCAGGTTGCTGGTCCGTGCGAGCCATCCTGCATACTTTTTCGCGGCCTGGTGAATCGTGCCAGTTTCCAGTTCATCGGTGAAGTCGGCAAGGTGGTTTCCCTCGGATCGCTTACCCCCATCGTCTTTCACCTGTCCGTTCTCGTCCGGCAATGGCAGAGCGGGGTCAGGGTTGAACAGATACCCATCGTTGTTGATGTGGCACCTGTAAAGGTGTTTTTCCAAGCACTGCCCGTAAAAAAACGGTTGGCTCTTTACCCCACTTTCACCAGCATAGGCGAACTCTAACCCAACCGACCTGCAATAATCATAAAGCTGTTTGGTCAACGTTGCCGTGCTGTCTTTATGGTACAGATCGACCGGCACAACAATTCTGGATCGGCCAGGGGTGATCGTCGGATACACCGCGTGGATGATGTCGCCCAGAGCATCGTGGATTTCTTCGACGGTAGGCAGGACACCGCCGGGCAGAGGTTTATCAACGTCGAGTGGAAGTAGATAGCAAACCGCTAAATGGGCATCATCGCGTTGGTCAGTAATAACCCCGCGAACGAAGTATTGACCGTTATCGGCCTTTGCTTTAGATGAGGTGTCCGGCAGTACCATCAGGTCGTTTTTGAACCGCTGACAAAGTTCGTCCCAGCCGACCACCTCCTGCTGCGTGGTGTTGCTGACCGGAGCCGAAAAAACGCTTACCAAAAATGCACGCGGTACGCTGTTTTTTAACCCTTGATTTGTTGGATCATGCATGCTAATTTTCCTTTACAGAGTTGATATGTTCTGGTTTTTGAATAGCCGGGTTGCCGCAAACAACCCGGTTTTTCAGTTTCGTACATAACAACGCCAGCAAACGGTATACGCCGGTTACGGCTGCAGCAATCTCTGAGCAAGTCATACCGCCCTCCTGTCTAGCCATGCTAGAACCTCGTCCAACCTGAAACGTCGATATTTGCCGATTCTCAGGTGAGGTATTCTGTTCACATCTTGCCGTCGTGTCTGAGCGTAGACCCAGCTTTCTGGTACTCTCAACTTTGAAGCGAGCTCAGGGACCGTCAGCAACTCATCATCATCCACATCTTTCCCAACACTCCCCTCAACAATTGATTTCAGCCGCTCGACTTCGTCAATCATCTGGTTAAAGGCTCCTCTCAGTTCCTGCATGCAACCCCTCCTTCCGAGAAAAGTTCTCTGGCAGGCTTACCAATCACAGATGCAATCGCATGCTTCTGTCCGGCATCAAGATTATACCGGCCATTTACCGCCATGCTGATTATTGGCTGAGGAATTTTTGTCCTCATTTCCAGTAGCTTCTGAGTGATCCCACGTTCCAACATTGCCTCTTTCAGTGCCACATTCTTCATTCCTTCCTCCCGTGTTGTTAACCGACGGTTGTGGTTAAGTCGTGAATGATGACTTATCGTTTAGATTCAAAAAAAATCCTAACCCTTTTTATTGATGCCAATTTTCTCGGCAAATTCCTTTAGAGTCGGATAAACAGGGATAAACGAGGTATGAATATTCCTTTCTTCCCAACCTGGGTCGTCGTCACAAAGGCGGACCAGATTGTAATGTTCTATTACATAGCTAATCTTCTTTTCCCTATTCAGCCACTCATGGCCATCTTTACCCGCCCCCTTAGCAATAAGGCGATACCCCTTTGCAGTTTTTGTAACACAGAGGGTCCAGTTAGTTTCACCAACCGGATAACCAGTAACGGTTCCATCATCAAACTCAATTTCAGACCAAGATTCTTTTCCTCGGTTTTTCAGGTAATCGTCTATAGGAAAATAGCCTACAGAGACTAGCCATTCGGGGAGAATACGAGACATCCTTTTCGCCTCTTCTAGAGGGACACTATGATGGTTGACAGCCAACCCACACAAATAGACGATAAACGCATCCTCAAGCGTCAACATCCGCTCCTTACCCGATGACTGCCCGGCTTCGGGGTCGACACCCAGAAACTCCCTGGCATGCCGCCTCTGCTTGGCAAGATTGATGCCCAGTAGTTTCGCTAGCTCTTTGTTGGAATACTCCATCTCTCCACCTGATGTTAAGTCGTTAACCGCAACATACCATCTTTATAAATAATTGCAACACAAAGATGTACCAGAATGTCTATTGCAACCAGCGTGCCAAATGCTCATTGATGTGTTAGGCACACAAAAGCAACAATTTACTGTTACAATTTATGAAAGCAAACTTTCCTAACCGACAATTGTCTCATAAAAAACACACACACTGTGTCTTCCTGCCCACAGCGGCGGCATCATCGAAACTGTTACCAGATTGTTACCACATTGAGAAAACTATAGGCGGATAAGAAAGAATAAGATAGAAAATGGATACGCTAGTTGCCTGATTTTGTTCGTCTTGGGAAACACTGGGCAATGACATAAATATTTAAAATCACACTGCAAAACCATTATTCAGCGGTTCAAATCCGCTCGCCGCCTCCAAAAATATGAAGGAGTTATCGGTTTGTCACCGGTAGCTCCTTTTTTTTTGCGCAGTAGTAAAAACAGCATTCTCAAGCCGGAAAGCCGCGGCGGGGTTCTCTGTTTACAGGAAATGCCGTCAGATGTCCAGGGCGCCCTTGCTCCTGCTCCGTCCCATGTGCACCTGGATATACTTTATGGGGGAGGCAAGGTCAATCTGTATAGTGGCATAGGTGTGCGTACCAACGATCACGAAATCGACATCAGTTTCGACGTCGATCGCGATAAGCCTTAAGGCTGCCTCGAAACATTTAGCAACGCCAGGAACAGCCGTTACTTTTCCCTACAGGAGACAACGGCGAGCAGAGCACCAGAAAAGGCCAGCAGATAAGCTCCGCCGACCGCCGGGGTCAGGGCTGCATAGCCGTATTGAAAGGCAAGCAGTGCGGCGCCTGGAGCGGCGAGGACCGCAACGGCTCCGTCAATCCCGCAGGCCCATGGAACCTGCCGCACATCTCTTTGTGCCAGCAGGCGCACGCCAAGAGGAAATGGGATGCCCATCGGTACAGCGGCAAGCATCAGAAAAAACATAGCAGCCCCGCCCCTTACAGCTGCCGGCGAGGCCATCAGCGAAGCGACAGCGATATCCAGACCTTTGAGGGTTGCAACCGTTATTCCTGCAATGACCAGCGTCAGCCCTGCCAACCACAGAGGTGTGGCGACAATCCTGCGGCTCAGGCCACTGCCGATTCCCATGCCACACAATAACGCGGTGATAACCAGAGCGACACTGGTCAGCGCGTTCCCCCACAGCGGCATCAACCGCTGAATCAAGGCCACCTCAAAGAGCATGAAACCGGCGCCCAGCCCGGTGAAATAGATTAGCGTAAAAGGTTGACGTAGCGGGGACAGAGAAAGCGGTACGAGCGGGCCGAGGACAAGCAGCAGGACTGCCGCCGCCAACAGGTAGAGGAGCATCTGCAGAATCACCAGCCCCCGTTCGCTGACACTCAAAAATTCCAGATCCGCACCCCTATCACCGAGCCGCAGAAACTGATTGAAAAAGGGGCGATCATCGCTCGGCGCACGGATATCAAAGCGATATGAACTGCGCAAAAACTCGGGATCCGGCCCTATCAAGGCTGCCAACATGTCATCGAGCAGATCCTCCCGGGATCCGTGGTGCCGATCGGTATGCCCCGACGGCCACAGCACATCAAACCCCTTGCCGCCCGCAAAGGATTCTATCCGCCGGATAGACTCCGGGCCGAAAGGCTGCGGGCCAGCGAGCAACGTCATTGAGCCCCAACCGCGCACGATAGCGATGTGCTCCGCCGGATCCTGAATACCGCCATTACGCAAAACAGTGACCGCCAGATCGGTAATCCTCAGGGCATGACGCAACGGCTCGTCCAACCACACATTAAAGGCGAGATACCCGGAGGGTGCCAGCTGTCTAAAGGCACGACCCACAGCCTCGACGGTGAACAGAGAATCTTCACCGAGTGTCTGTAAACCGGTTGGCCCGCCGAACATTCCGCGGGCCGGAAAGACAACCAGATCGTAGGTGGGAAGATTTGTCCGCGCCAAGAAACGACGCGGATCGCTGACATCAACCTGCGCGCGAGCCGGCAGCAGGGGGCGAATCAGCTCGGCAATGCGGTGATGTGGTTCAACGATCGTCATGGCGGCATTATCAGCCTGTGCCAGGTGGAGGTACGGTGTACCGCCCGGTGCGAGGAAGAGGGCCGACTCGACCGCGCCGGCGACAAAAGGCAGGGCTCGCGGCGTTTCCGCCAGTATCAGGGCGGCGGAATCTTCTTTAGGCAACAGAACTCCGGACATATTTCCATCGATGAAAAGGTGCGGGGGCGAAGGCACCGGGCCGAGGTACTCTAGGCTGAGATCGGGTGCATAACGCAATGCCGGAGACTGCACGACTTCAACACGCCCGAGCGGATGCGGCAGCGGGCCGCTTCGTGAAGCGTTAGGCAGTTGCAGGGCGGAACTGATATCCTTGTATGGAGAGCGAGGCAGAGCAGGTGCCTGCAGGGCGAACAGTGCAATGGCGAACAGTGACAGCACGAGCGGTATCCTGCCAGGCCGGGCCGGCAGAGACGCCACCCAGGCAAACAGAGCCAGGACCGACACGCTATGCTCCGGCAGGCTCCAGCGCAAGATGAACAACACTGCTGCTGCACCCGCCGCTGATCCGAGCAGATTGGCACCGTAAAGCCGGCCGATTCTCTGAGGTCGAGTTGAAAAGGCGATGGAAAGCGCGGCCGCTCCCGAAAAAAACGGCAGGAACGCTATAGCGCCCAGCCCGCTCAGACGGAGCCACTGCGAAGCGTCGACGAACAGCAGATCAACCTCCAGACCGCGCAGAAGCGCCCGTGCTGGAAACGGCAACCAGGCAGTGCTGACTGCGCAGAACAGCAGGGCCGGACCGTAGAAACGCTCCAGCCTGATGCGGCATAGTCTCTGTAACAGGGTCAGAAGCGATCCTCCGGCACCAAAGCCCAGCAGGGCAATGGAGAGAATAACATAGGCCAGATGATGCCCCTGGGCGTAGCCGACCGCCTGCATCAAAACGATCTGCAGTGCCAGCAGCAGAAACGATATCAGTGCGACGGAGAGCACGGTCATGACCGCTGTTACCTCACACCCGCGTCGTCCCCTCGGGTAAAGGGCACAAAACGTACCGGCAGCATATTGCGCGTCGTAAGCTCTCCCTTCTCTTTCTCCACTAGGACCAGCTGTTGAACACGGAAGCGAGAGCCGACCGGGATGATCATCCGGCCGCCGTCCTTCAGCTGCTCGATCAGAGGCGGCGGAATATGCGGAGTGGCTGCGGTTACGACGACGGCATCAAAGGGGGCGTGCTCTTCCCAGCCGTAATAGCCATCGGCCTGCTTCACCATGACGTTTTCATAGCCGGCCGCCGCGAGTCGCGCCTCGGCCCACTTCGCCAACGGGGCGATAATCTCGACGGTGTAGACCTCTTCGACAAGTTCGGCCAGCACGGCAGCCTGATAACCCGATCCCGCGCCGATCTCCAGTACCTTGAACGGTGGCTGTGGGCGAATGAGTTCGGTCATCAGGGCGACGATATAGGGTTGGGAAATGGTCTGCCCGTGCCCTATCGGAAGGGGCCGGTCATCGTAGGCAAACGGCACCTGGGAATCCGGAACAAACAGGTGACGTTCTGCCCTGCGCATCGCCTCGAGTACGCGCGGGGCGCTTACACCGCGGGCCTCAATCTGCTCAGCGACCATGGCCAGACGCCTTTCCTCCATGACGTCCATTCCGTCTTGACACAGGCCTGCCGCCGGAAACCACCCGCCCCGCAGGCCAAGAAAAGCAAGTAAAAGTAAGAGAAGCCATGTTCTTTTCATGATGCCCATCCGTAAATCGATTGCAGTTGCTGGTGTGCAGATATTCGCCTCGACCGACAGAGGATGGGAGCCCCCCACCGTCCGGTCCGACAACGCGAAAAGGTGACACCGTATCCCTTGCTCCTTACAAGCTATCTCTCTTTGGCTGATATTTCCAGATCTTTACCGCCGGAAAAACCGAGACAAGCATGCGATACGGGACCAAACGATCCAGAGAAAAGAGCAAGACATCATCCGCACTATCTTCTCCAATATGGTTTTGCTGCATTGACCTGGCTGGTTCTTTGTTGGCACGGTCTTTTGGGAATGCAGAATAAAGCGACTGCTCAGCACTTCACCTAGCACCGACTCGAGGGGTCCGTCAGGAACAGCGGTTTCCGGCAACCATTGACACGGGCATCTTCATTACCAAAGTCTTTCTATGCCTGTTTCTGCATGGAGGACTTGGTCATGGCCATACTCGAAATCTTTTCGGACTATATCTGACCCTGGTGTTATTTCATTACCGGGAGTATTGAAAAACTGATTGATAACTACGATATACAAATTCACTGGCGAGCCTTTCCGCTCCATCCAGAGACCCCGGAACAGGGGCGCTCCCTGGAAGAGCTTTTTGCCGGCTCAACCATCGAGGTCACTCAGATGCTCGCACATCTCAACCAGGTGGCCCAGTCGCTTGGACTCCCCTTTGGTCCGAGAAAGAAAACCTATAACAGCAGACTGGCCCAGGAATTGGGGCTGTGGGCGGAAACGAGGGGAAAGGGCCACCGTTTTCACCTGGCGGCGTTCCACGCCTATTTCGCCAAGGGACAAAACCTGGCGAAAAAAGACGCCCTTCTCGAAATAGCCGTGACGGCGGGACTCGACCCGGCTGCCGCGGAGAAAGTCATTAAGGAGCGATCCTTCAGCGCTCGCGTTCTCGCCGATTGGCAGCTCTCCAGAGAAAAAGGCGTCACCGCCGTTCCCACCTTGATCATGAACGACTCGTCCCTGACCGGAGCCCGGCCCTACAGCGATATTGCCCGCTTTGTCGAGACAGCAGGCAAGGTGCCGGCAAAGTTTGCCGGGCGGTGATAGACCACCAGCGGGAAGATGCTGGGCCGGCGCCTGTTCTTCTCGCTGGAACGCGAACCTGTTCACGGGTAAAAATCGCTCGCCGGAGTTCCGTCTGCGATTCCCGGTCTTTCGGAAATATGAAAATTCTTGCCGTGCCTCACTGGACAGACCTCCTCCAAAATGATATCTATCTATCTAGATATAGATGACAATTGATACATTTTTTGATACTTCCCATGCACAACGTGTGTTCCTTTGAGGTGGCGGGGGGTTCAGAAAACAAAAACAAGCGACGATGGCTTGAAAGATGAAGGTTGCCTCACCCACTATTCACAGTATCGACTATATAGAGGAAATCTGGCAGCGTTATCAGCAGGACCCCTATGGTGTATCGGCCTCCTGGCGAGAGTATTTCGATAAATTGGGTCAGGCCCGGTCATCCGTGCAAGCGACCCCGCTTCCACCGATCGCTCTCGGCAAGAAACAACTTAGCCAGGGATTCGGGCCGGGCGGTAAGCTCTGTGCGGGGTGCGGCAGGGCCGAGGCGATGTCGTTTCTGCAGTACAATGTCAGTTTGCTGGTACGAAACTACCGGGTACGCGGCCACCTCCTCGCCAAGGTCAGTCCCTTGAGAAGACCACCGCGGTCATTTCCGGAACTGGAGCCAGAATATTACGGGATGAGTGAAGAGGATTTTGATCTCCTCTTCAATTTTGGCCATATTTCCGGACAACAGGCCAAGCCCCTACGCAGTATCATCGAGATTCTGAAAAAAACCTACACGGAGTGCATCGGTGTGCAGTTCATGCATATCGATGCCCTGGTTGAAAGGGAATGGCTGCAGGAGCGGATGGAATCCTCAAGAAACACCCTCGTTCTTGCCAAAAAGCAGCAGGTCAGGATTCTCGAACAGCTAACCGATGCGGTCGTGTTCGAGCAATTCATCCAAAAGAAATTTGTCGGAGCCAAATCGTTTTCCCTGGAAGGAGCGGAAACCCTCATCCCGCTCCTCGACCAGGCTATCGACAAGGCCGTTGCCCAAGGGGTGGACACTATTGTGATCGGCATGCCCCATCGAGGTCGGCTCAACGTGCTGGCCAATATCATGGGAAAACATCCGCATACGATTTTCGGCGAATTCAAGGACGCCGATGCGGAACTCAATATCGGACGCGGTGATGTCAAGTATCATAAAGGATATCATCGCGAGTGGCGCACTGACGAGGGGAATAAGATCACGCTTGATCTCTCTTTCAACCCCAGTCATCTGGAATTTGTCGGACCGGTCGCCCAGGGGGCGCTCAAGGCCCGGCACATTAAAAGAGGCGACGACACAGCGCAGAGAGGGCTGTTGATCCTGATTCACGGGGACGCGGCAATCGCCGGAGAGGGAATCGTGCAGGAGACCCTTAACCTGAGCGGACTTTCCGGTTTCTCCGTGGGGGGAACGCTGCATGTGGTGGTCAATAACGAGATCGGCTTTACCACCTTGCCGGAGGAAGGCCGCTCGACTGTCTATGCCAGCGATGTCGCGAAGATGCTCCAGTCCCCGATCTTTCACGTCAACGGCGAGGTCCCCGATGCGGTGGCCCAGTGTCTCGATGTAGCGCTTGATTTTCGGCAGAAATTCAAACGGGACGTGGTCCTCGATATGTACTGCTATCGCCGCCGGGGGCACAACGAGGGGGATGAGCCACGCTTCACCCAACCAACGATGTATCAGTTGATCGACAAACGACCCACCGTAATGACGCGCTATACGGAACACCTGGTTTCCCTTGGCGAGTTGACCGCGGATGAGGCGGAAAAAATCAGACGCTCCCGAGAACAGTTCCTGGAGGAGGAGTACGGGAAACTGGTGACCGACCAGGAGAGCGATGCCGACCATGGTTGTCTGTTCATGCCCACAACCGGCTCCTACCGCGGCGGGGCGGACGCCGAGGTTCCGGAGGCCTTGACGGGAGTGGACAGTGAAACGCTGGTGCGCTTGGGCAGGGCGTTAACCACCCTTCCTGCCGGCTTCACGGTTCACCCGAAGCTCGGCAAGCTGCTTGAAGCCCGGCGGCAGATGTGCACCGAACACGGTCAGCTGGACTGGGGCGCCGCTGAAGGACTGGCCCTTGCCTCCCTGGTCGATCAGCAGGTGGCCGTGCGACTATGCGGCCAGGACAGTCAGCGAGGGACGTTCAGTCATCGTCACAGCGTCCTGCACGACAGCGAAAATGGTGACAGCTATACGCCGCTTGCCGCCATCAGTCCTTCGCAAGGCCGGATCGATATCGTCAACAGTCCGCTGACCGAAGGAGCGGTTCTCGGCTTCGAATACGGCTATTCAACCGCCTTTCCCGAATCCCTGGTGGTTTGGGAAGCGCAGTTTGGTGATTTCGCCAACGCGGCGCAGGTGTATATCGATCAGTTCATCGCCTCAGCCGAGACCAAATGGAATCTGCTGTCGGGCCTGGTGCTTCTGTTGCCCCATGGCCTGGAAGGCACCGGGTCGGAACACGCCAGCGCCCGCCTTGAACGGTTTCTGGCCCTGGCAGCAACCGACAACTATCAAGTAGTCTACCCCACTGAACCGTCGCAGATCTTTCATCTATTAAGACGACAAGTGCTGCGGAAGATCCGCAAGCCGCTGATCGTCATGTCGCCGAAAAGCCTGCTCAGGCATCCCCGGTCCGTTTCTTCGTTATCTGCTCTGACCACCGGCTCGTTTCGCAAAATTATCGCTGATGAGGGGGTGGCTCAAGAAGCGGTGCAGCGGATTTTGTTGTGTACCGGGAAGGTCTACTACGATTTACTGCAAGGCCGGCAGGAAAGGGAATTGACCAATGTTGCCATCATCCGCATCGAACAATTGTACCCTTTGCCGGAAGAAACGCTATTGTCGGCACTGAGGCCCTACCCCAAAGGCATACCGCTGATCTGGGTGCAGGAGGAACCGCTCAACATGGGGGCCTATCCGTTTATGTATCTGAAATACGGCATGCTCCTCAGCAGATACTGGCGTTTTGCCCGGGTCGGCCGTCCGGAATCGGCAACACCGGCGACGGGATCGGCGGCCAGTCATAAGCTCGAGCAGAGACGGCTGATAGAAGAAGCCTTTACCGGTGGAGGACACACATGATAATCGATGTTGAAGTGCCTGAACTGGGGGAATCGATTACCGAGGTCGAGGTCGGCGAGTGGCTGGTTGCCACCGGGGACTCGGTGCAGCAGGACGATCCCTTGGTCGCCATCGAGTCCGAGAAGGCAACCGTAGAACTTCCCGCTCCCCAGGCGGGAGTCCTGGTGGAGATTGTCAAACAGCAGGGCGAGGTGGTTCCGATCGGCGAGATCATCGCTCGTATCGATACCACACAGACTGACAACGACGGAGAAAAGAAGACCTCCTCCGCACTCTCCCAACCCGAAGACACGGCCGGCGCAGGGGAAAAAAAGGTGATGCCGGCGGCTGCCGGGGTGCTGGCCCGAAATCAGCTCTCTGCGGAGCAGGTGGCCGGCTCCGGCCCCGGCGGGCGAATATTAAAAGAGGATGCCGTGCGGGAGGCGGCAAAACAACCGGTGAGACCGGAGCCGCCAGAACAGCCCCGGCCTGCCCCGTCGTCGATGGAAGATGGAGCAGTAAAAGGTGAGCACCGAGTCCCGATGACCCTGTTGCGCCGGACTGTCGCCAGCCGCTTAGTGGAAGCCAAGCAGAGTATGGCGATGTTGACGACCTTTAACGAGGTGGACATGTCGCAGGTCAAACAGCTACGGGCGACGCTGGGAACGCAATTTTCCGAGAAACATGGCGTGCGGCTCGGGTTCATGTCCTTTTTTGTCAAGGCAGCCATCGGTGGTCTGGGCGATTTCCCCCTGGTGAACGCCAGGATAGAGGGGAATGATATCGTCTATCATGATTATTGTGACATCGGCGTGGCCATAGGAGGCGGCAAGGGGTTGGTGGTGCCGGTAATCCGCCGGGCGGAACAGCTGAGTTTTGCCGACATAGAACGAACAATTGCCGATTTCGGCCAACGCGCCAAGAACAGCACCCTCTCGCCCGAAGAGCTGAGCGATGGAACATTCACCATCAGTAACGGCGGCGTGTACGGATCAATGCTGTCGACACCCATCATCAATCCGCCGCAAAGCGCCATTCTCGGCCTCCATGCAATCAAAGACCGGCCGGTGGTGGTTGATGGCGAAATCACCATCCGCCCGCTCATGTACCTGGCGCTTTCCTACGATCACCGCATCATCGACGGCCGCGAAGCGGTGAGTTTTCTCAAGAGCATCAAGGAGAGAATCGAAATGCCGGAAAAACTCCTCCTGGAGATTTGAACATGCTGTCAGTCAAAAGGAGAAACGACGAGTATGATCTGCTGGTGGTCGGAGGTGGCCCCGGTGGCTATGTCGCCGCCATCCGTGCTGCTCAACTGGGTAAACGGGTCGCTTGTGTGGAGAAGGGCAGGACCCTCGGCGGCACCTGCCTCAATGTCGGCTGCATACCGAGCAAGGCCTTGCTCGAATCGTCCGCCAAATATCACGAGTGCACAGCAGCACTGGCGGACCACGGTATTACGGCGGAAGGGGTTTCCTTTGATCTGAAAAAGATGATGGACCGCAAGGAGACCATTATTCAGACCCTTGCCTCCGGCATTGACTTTCTCTTCAAGAAGAACAGGATCCAGAGATTTTCCGGTATTGCCCACCTGCTGGATAACCGGATGGTCCAGATTACCGGCGAGAGCGACGTAAAAGTGCATGCCGGAGCCGTGCTGATAGCCACCGGGAGCAGAGCCGCCGCCATTCCGGGGGTGGATTTCGACGGCAGCCGGGTGGTCTCAAGTACCGAGGCGCTCGCCTTTTCCGAGGTGCCACGGCGGCTGGTGGTGGTGGGAGCCGGGGCAATCGGGCTAGAGCTGGGGTCGGTATGGCTCCGGCTTGGCGCGGAAGTGACGGTGGTGGAGTCTCTGGACCGAATATTGCCGGCTGCGGATAAAGACATCTCAAAACAAGCCCTGCGCCTCTTCAAGAAGCAGGGCTTCAAGTTTGTTCTGGGTGCCGGGGTCGAGGGTGTCGAGCCGGACGGTGAAGGCTGCCGGGTCACGATTGCCGGCCGGGAATCACTATCTGCCGATAAGGTCCTGTTGGCCGCCGGACGAAAACCGTGCATCGATGGATTGGGTTTTACAGAACTGGGCGGCAGGACCGATCGGTGGGGCTTCATCGAAGTGGATTCCTGCTGGCAGACCTCGCTGCCCGGGGTCTATGCCGTCGGCGATGTGATCGGTGGAGCGATGCTGGCCCATAAGGCCTCCGCAGAAGGCCTGGCCTGTGTGGAAAAGCTGTTCACCGGGTACGGTCATGTCAATTATCGAGCACTGCCCAGTATCGTCTATACCCACCCGGAGGTTGCCTTTGTCGGACAGACCGAGGAATCTTTAACGAGGGAGGGAGTGCCGATCAAAGCGGGCACCTGCTCGTTCAAGGCCAACGGCAGGGCACTCGCCCTCGGTGATGCCGACGGGCTGATCAAAGTCATTGCCCACCGGGATACCGATCGACTGTTGGGCGTCCACATGATCGGCGGTCAGGCCGGAGACCTGCTCGCCGAAGCGGTGGCCGCCATGGAATTTGCAGCCAGCAGCGAAGATCTGGCCCGCGTCTGCCATGCCCATCCAACACGGTCTGAAGCACTTCAGGAAGCCGCTCGCTCTATTGAACAAGCCGCCATCCATCAATAACCCGTACGGAAAGCAAAACCAAGACCACAAGGAGCGCGATATGGGTACCAATCTTACCCGCAAAATCATAGAATCGCATTGTGTTGCAGGCCGGCTTCAGCCAGGCGAAGAAATAGCCCTGAAAATTGATCATACCCTGCTGCAGGACGCCACCGGCACCATGGCGATGCTCGAATTCGAGTCGTTGGGGCTGGACCGGGTCCGGGTCGATCTCGCCGCCCAGTATGTAGACCACAACCTGCTGCAGACCGATTTCAGGAATGCCGACGACCACCGCTACCTGCAAAGCACCTGTGCCCGCTATGGCATACATTTCAGTAGACCGGGCAACGGCATCTCCCATCAGGTCCATCTGGAGAATTTCGGCAAACCCGGACTCACTCTGCTCGGTGCCGACAGCCACACCCCTGCAGCCGCCGGCCTCTCCATGCTCGCCTTTGGCGCCGGCGGACTCGATATCGCGTTGGCCATGGCGGGACGTCCCTATTTCCTGCCCTGCCCGAAGGTACTGGGAGTACGGCTTGAAGGCAGCCTGCCGTCGTGGATAAGCGCCAAGGATATCATCCTCGAGATGCTGCGTCGCTACGGCGTCAAAGGATGCCGGGGAATGGTCGTGGAATATTACGGGCCGGGGGTCGCCACTCTGACCGTAGAGGATCGAGCCGCCATCGGCAATATGGGAACGGAACTCGGGGCGACCAGCTCGCTCTTTCCCTCGGACGAAAACACCCGGAACTACCTTGCCTCCCAACAACGAAAAGCGGATTGGCAGGCACTGGAGGCGGATGAGAACGCAGTGTACGATGAATACGACGTGATAGATCTGGCCGAAGTCGAGCCACTAATCGCCTGCCCGTCGTCTCCCGGCGATGTCGTTGCGGTGCGCGAGGTGGCGGGCACCCCTGTCGATCAGGTCATAATCGGATCCAGCGCCAATAGCGGCCTGAAAGACCTGCTGCGGGTCTCATCGATCATGGCAGGACGACACAGCGCAGCCCACACCGATCTGCAAATCAATCCCGGCAGCCGCCAAGTACTTGAAAACGTGATAGCGGCCGACGGGTTGCTACCGCTCGTCACGGCCGGCGCCAAAATCAACCAGTCCGGATGCCTGGGATGCATCGGTATGGGGCAAGCACCGGGTACCGGCCAGGTAAGTCTTCGCACCTTTCCCAGAAATTTTCCCGGCCGTTCCGGCACAAAAGACGACCGGGTGTACCTCTGCTCACCGGAAACAGCGGCGGCCGCGGCACTGAAGGGTGTTATAACGGATCCCCGCGCACTGGCGGACGAGATGGCGTATCCGGAGGTTCATGATCCGGAGCAGCGACTGGTGGACAGGTCTTCTATTGTTTTCCCTTCCGAAGAGTTGCAGGCAACCGAGGTCGTCCGCGGACCGAATATCGTACCGCTGCCGGATTTTGCCCCGTTGCCGGAAAGCCTGGAGCTACGGGTGGCCTTGAAGGTCGGCGACAACCTCTCGACGGACGCCATCATGCCGGCAGGCAACACCGTGCTGCCGCTGCGGTCGAACATCGAAGCAATCAGCAAGTTCGTCTTCTACCAGGTTGACCAAGATTTTCATGACCGGTGCCGTCTCCTCGGCGATGGCGCAGTAATCGGCGGTGAAAACTACGGCCAGGGATCGAGCCGGGAACACGCCGCCCTGGCCCCGCGCTTTCTCGGGATACGCATTAAGATAACAAAGAGCTACGCCCGCATCCACCAGGCGAACCTGTGCAATTTCGGCATTCTTCCGCTGATTTTCAACGATCCTGACGATTATGATGCCATAACAAACTCGTCGGTTATCGAACTACCCGGTATCAGAGCCAGTGTCGAGAGCGGGGCTACAGAGATCGCCATCCGGGTTGACGGCAAGGAGATGATCACCCTGCTGGAGGTTTCCGACCGGCAGCGGCAGAGCCTGCTTGCCGGCGGGACGTTGAACCTAGTGCGGCAGGAACTGGGAGGAGAGCAGCTCCTCAATCCCTGAGTCGGTTCGATCTCAACTTTACTGGAAAACGAGCCGAAGTATGGTATGTTGATCGCGTTTTTGCCCCGTCTCCGAAGCATGGTCCAAGCGGGGTCTCTAGATCCCCGGCCGCAGGTCTCCCGGAGCGTATCGTTCCGGGGTGGCCAGCCAGAACTGTGAGGCGTTTCATGTCTGATTCATCGTTTCTTGCCCGATCGGTCAACTCGCTCTTCCCCACATTCCAGGCCAAGGTTGCCGGAATGCTCTGGTTGCTGCTCGGCTGTCACCTGGTCGGCGGTCTCCTGCTGGTGGCCGGTGCCGTGGTGTCGTCCGATCTGCGCCTGCTACTGGTGCTTCCGGCGGCGGTCATTTTTGCTGCCGCGCTGCTGCTCGGCATCGCTTTCGCCGCCGCGCTGCGCGACGAACAACGGACCATCGCCCGCGACATCGCCACGCTCTATGACAGCGACAACAAGGAAATTCAACTATTCCTGCCGAAAACCGAGACGGCAACGGAAACCGGCCGACTGCTCCGCACCAGCTACGGCAGCGTGCTGACCGGTATTCGCGCCCTGGTCGAAGATATCCGGCGCATCGGCATCAGTATTGCCGTCGATACCACCAAGGTCAGCCGTCTGGTCTCATCCACCGCCGGCAAGGCTGCCCGGCAGCAGGAAATCTCCCACGAAGTGTCATCGGCCAGCAGCCAATCGAGCAACGCCATTGCCGAGGTCTCGAAAAGCGTGCAATACGTCGCCGATAATACCACCAACAACCTCGACATGGTTCGCGGCTCGCACACCGAACTGATGGAGGTGACCGGAAAGATAGAGCAGATCAGCGGGGCCGTCGAATTGTTTCAACAGACGGTCGAGGAGCTCAGCCAAAGCTCCGCCTCGATCCTCAAGGTAGTCTCCACCATCAACGATATCGCCGAGCAGACCAATCTGCTGTCCCTCAATGCGACCATCGAAGCGGCCCGGGCCGGCGAGCACGGTAAGGGGTTTGCGGTGGTCGCCGAAGAGGTCCGGGAGCTGGCCAAGCGGGTCAAACCGGCAACCACGGAAATCTCGGAAAACATTCAGGCGATGATCGCCATCGTCGAAAAGACCGAGCGGGGCACCACTGAAATCAGCCGGTATACTGCCGACACCAGTGGGGTGATTGGCAAAACCACCAGCAATTTCGACCGCATGGTGCACGATTTCGAGCAAATCAACGACCAGTTGATGAAGGTCGCCGCGGCAATGACCGAGCTGGCGACGGCCAACAGCGAAGTCTCGGACAACATCGGCGGCATCGACACCCTCTGCCGGGAAATCGCCGGTTCGATGCACAGTTCCGAACAATCGGTGGAAACCCTGAGCAACCTGACCGAATCGATGCTGGAAATGGTGTCGACATTTCGCACCGGCGAGGGGACCTTCGACCGGTTGATCGGCTGGGCACAGACTGCCCGGGAACGGGTGCAACAGGAAATCGAAACCATCGGCAAAAGCGGTGCCAATCTCTTCGACACCTCGTATCGAAAGATCCCCAACACCAACCCGCAAAAATTAGAAACGACCTACACGGCCGCCTTCCACCGCAGCATCCAACCGCTCTTCGATGCGCTGAAGAAAGAGATGAACGGCGTCATCTACAGCATCGCCGTCGATCGCAACGGCTATTCACCGACCCACCATGCCGAATTTTCCCGGCCGCCCAGCGGCGACCCGCAGCAGGATCTGTTGTACAGCCGACACATGCGCATGTTCAACAGTAACAAGACCGAGAAGCGGCGCTGCAGTCACACCAAGCCGATGCTGCTGCAGACCTATATGCGCGACACTGGCGAGATCCTCAACGATCTGTCCCTGCCAATCATGATCAATGGCAAACACTGGGGCGCGTTGATCATCGGCTTCGATCCGAAAAACTTCGGTTAGCCGCCGGCGGCCTACAGCGGCCGCGGCAGCATCACACCGGTATCCCCCAGATCTCGTTGGCGTATTGCTTGATTGTCCGGTCGGTGGAGAATTTGCCCATTCGCGCGACGTTGAGCACCGCCATCCGCGTCCAGCGCTCCTGGTCGAGAAAGGCCTCGTTGACTTGGTGCTGAGAGTCGATATACGACTCGAAATCGCGGATCAGCAGATACTGGTCATGCGGACTCATCAAGCTGTCGACCAACGGCTTGAAGAGATTGCGATCACCGAGCGAAAACGAGCCGTCGGCCAGGGCTTCGATCACCTCGTCAACCTCCGGATTTTCCCGGCAGATCTGCTCCGGAGTCCGGCTGTTGCGGATTCGCTCGAATTCCGCTTCTTCGGCGTTGAGGCCGAAAATGAAGATATTCTCATCACCTACCTCCTCGCGAATCTCGATATTGGCCCCGTCCAGCGTGCCGATGGTCAGGGCGCCGTTGAGGGCGAACTTCATATTGCCGGTCCCTGAAGCTTCGGTGCCGGCGGTGGATATCTGCTCGGAGAGATCGGCCGCCGGGATGATCATCTCGGCCTGGCTGACGTTATAGTTGGGCAGGAAAACAACCCTCAACCGATCGCCGATGCGCGGGTCGTGGTTGACTACCTCGGCGATCGAATTGATCAGCTTGATGATCAGCTTGGCCCGCCAATAGGACGGCGCCGCCTTGCCGGCGAAGATCACGGTGCGCGGCGGCAGGTTCAGCTTCGGCTGGGTGACGAACTTCTGGTAGAGGTAGATCACGTGCAGTGCGTTGAGCAGTTGCCGTTTGTATTCGTGGATGCGCTTGACCTGGACGTCGAACATCGTTTCCGGGCTGACCTCGACGCCGGTGGCCAGGTTGATATAGGTGGCCAGCCGCGTTTTATTCTCCAGCTTGACCTGCCGGAATGCCTCCCGGAATTCCGCGTCGTCGGCCAGTGGTTCGAGCTCGTGGAGCTTGTCGAGGTCTACCTCCCAGCCTTCGCCGATGCGGCTGTTGATAAGGGCTGATAGCTGCGGATTGGCCTTGAGCAACCAGCGACGCGGCGTGATGCCGTTGGTCTTGGAGTTGAACCGGTCCGGATACAGTGCATTGAAGTCCTTGAAGATACGCTCCTTGAGCAACCGCGTATGCAGCGCGGCCACGCCGTTGACGGAGTGCGAACCGATAATGGCCAGATGAGCCATCCGCACCATTTTCGGATACCCCTCCTCGATGATCGACATGCGTCGCAGCTTGTCGTGATCACCGGGATATTCCTGGGCGATCTGGTCGAGAAAACGCTGGTTAATCTCGTAGATGATCTGCAGGTGACGGGGCAGCACCTTGCCGAGCAGGTCCACCGACCAGCGCTCGAGCGCCTCCGGCATCAGGGTGTGGTTGGTGTATGCGAACGTCTTCGTGCTGATATCCCAGGCCTTTTCCCAGTTCAGCCCCTCCTCGTCAAGCAGTAGCCGCATCAATTCGGGAATGGCGATGGCCGGGTGGGTGTCGTTGAGCTGGACGGCGACTTCGTCGTAGAATGTGTCGAAGGTCTGATTTTGTTTTTTGTAGCGCCTCATGATGTCCTGGAAAGTGGCGCAGACGAAAAAGTATTGCTGTTTCAGGCGCAACTCCTGGCCGGCATAGTTGTGGTCGGGCGGATAGAGCACCTTGGAGATGGTCTCGGAGCTGACCTTGTGCTGCACCGCGCCGATATAGTCGCCCTCGCCGAAATGGGTCAGGTCGAGTTCCCGCGAGGCCCGGGCCGCCCAGAGCCGCATGTTGATCACATGGTCGTTCTTGTAACCCGGCACCAGGATATCGCACGGCATGGCCATGACATCCTCGGTTTCGATCCATTTGGTGCGATAGCAGCCTTTCTCGTCCTGAAAACTGGTTACCTTGCCGTAAAATTTGACGCAGAACACCGGCAGGCGACGTTCGAACTCCCAGGGAGTCCCGTAGCGCAGCCAGTTGTCGGGGCTCTCCACCTGATAGCCGTTGATCAATTGCTGGTTGAACAGTCCGTATTCGTAGCGAATACCGTACCCGTAGGCCGGAATCTTCAGGGTGGCGATGGAATCCATGAAGCAGGCGGCCAGCCGGCCGAGTCCGCCATTGCCGAGGGCGGCATCTTCTTCCTGTTCCCGGATCTCCTCGAGCGTATAGCCAAGCCCCTCGATCGCCTGGTCCACTTCCTCCCACAGGCCGAGATTGATGATGGCATTGCCGAGCGACCGGCCGATCAGGAACTCGAGGGACAGGTAGTAGACCCGTTTCTTTTCCTTGGCGTAATACCTCTTCTGGGTTTTAATCCACTTTTCCACCATGATGTCGCGCATCGTAAAGGCCAGCGCCTTGTAAATATCGGACGCACCGGAGCGTTCCGGGTCCCGCCCCTGAAAGCTGATCAGGTGGTGAATGATATTGTCCTGGATCGATTTGACGGTGGTCGGGAAATACTGTTCCCGGGCACTCTTCTTGCTGGCTTCACTCAATACATCTGGGGTCGGTATGCTCATCTGTGCTTCTCTCAAAGGTTGGGCCGTTTACGGCGGATATGAAACAGGAGACAATCGATCACCCTCGCCTACAGGCGGCCCTGATGCTGACGCGGAGCGAGACAATCGACTGCAGAAACAATGACCGGATGACCTTACCTCAGGTTCATCTCGGTTTCGTGAATATGCCATCATGGTTATCTTGCGAAGCGATCCGAAGGGGTCGCCGTAAGCCGGGCTGATCGAACGGGGCGTCTGCACTATGATGCCATGATTGACCACGTTCTGTCCAGCTTCTATTGGTCCAACCGCTCCCCAATGGCAAATAATATCACATTGTGGTATAGAAAATCTTTGTATGATGGCTATTATCTCGTGATGTTCGATGTTACCACCGATCCCCATACTCACTGAGCACATCTTCACATTCTCTCGAGGAGCGCATGGCACACAATTCGGCAACCGTCAGCAAACAGACTTTTTATCTGACCATCTTTCTCATCTTTATTGCCGGTTTTCTTGCCGGCGTGGTCTTTACCGTCTTTCGCACCGACGATGCGCCGGCCGGCAGCCCCGGGACAACGCAGGGTCAGCAAGCTTTGCCGCAGCAGCAGGCGGATGCGATCCTCCATCTAGAGGCGGAAGTTACCGCCCATCCGGACAACTTCGACGCCTGGACCCAACTCGGCCACCTCTATTTCGACACCAACCAGCCCGAAAAAGCGATAGGCGCCTACACCAAGGCGCTCGAACTGCACAGCGGCAGTGCCGACCTGTGGACCGACCTCGGCGTTATGTACCGGCGCAGCGGTGATCCGAGTAAGGCGCTGGAATCGTTCGACAAGGCGATCGCCATCGATCCCGCCCATCTCCAGTCCCGCTTCAACAGGGGCGTCGTCCTCCATTTCGATCTCGACCGGACCGAGGAGGCGCTGGACGCCTGGCGCTCGGTACTTGCCTTGAACAACGACTACCGCATGGCCAACAACCGGCTGCTCAGAGAATTTATCGACAGCGTGGCAAACGAAACCACCAACTGACACGGTCGCCGGCGACCGCTGTTTTGCCCAAGGAGAACACCATGAAATTCGAGACCATCGCATTGCACGGCGGCCAGACCGTCGACCGGGACACCCTGTCGCGTGCTCTGCCTATCTATCGCACCAGCTCCTACGTGTTCAAGAGCACCGAACACGCGGCCAACCTGTTCGCCCTGAAAGAACTCGGCAATATCTACACCCGGATCGGCAACCCGACCCAGGACGTACTCGAACAGCGCATGGCCCAGCTGGAAGGCGGGGCCGCCGCGCTGGCTCTGGCCTCCGGCACCTCGGCGATCTTCTACACGATCATCAACATCTGCTCGCAGGGCGATGAGGTCGTCGCCGCCAACAACCTCTACGGCGGCACCTATATCCAGTTCGCGTCGATCCTGCCACAGCTCGGCATCACCGTGCGCCTTGTCGATCCCGATGACCCGGCCAACTTCGAGCGGGCCATCACCGAGAAGACCCGGGCGATTTTCTGCGAGACCATCGGCAACCCGACGCTCAACGTCATCGATTTTGCCGGTATTGCCGCCGTGGCCAGGGCCCATCACCTGCCACTGATCGTCGATTCGACATTCACCCCGCCCTGCCTGCTCAGGCCGATCGACCACGGCGCCGACGTGGTCATCCATTCGCTGACCAAATGGATCGGCGGGCACGGCACCGGCATCGGCGGCATTGTCGTCGACGCCGGCCGCTTCGACTGGACCGACCCGAAATTCAAGCTCTACAACGAACCGGACGACTCCTATCACGGCCTGCGCTACGCCCACGACCTCGGCGACCTCAACCCGGTGGCCTTCGCCCTGCGCATGCGGCTGGTGCCGCTGCGCAACCTCGGCGCGGCCATCTCGCCGGACAATTGTTGGCTCTTCCTGCAGGGCATCGAGACCCTGGCCCTGCGCATGGAACGGCACTGCAGCAACGCTGCCACGGTCGCCGACCACCTGAAAAACCACGATCGGGTCGACTGGGTCTACTATCCGGGCCTGCCGGGTTCACCGGGCCACGACAACGCGGTACTCTACCTGAAAAACGGCTTCGGCGGTATGGTTACCTTCGGCATCAAGGGCGGCCTGCAGGCCGGCCGCACCTTTATCGAAAACCTCTCCCTGATCTCGCACCTGGCCAATGTCGGCGACGCCAAGTCGCTGGCCATCCATCCGGCCTCCACCACCCACTCCCAGCTCTCTCCGGAGCAGCTGGCCGAGTCGGGTATCGGCGAGGAGATGGTCCGGCTGTCGATCGGCATCGAGCACATCGACGACATCCTCGCCGACATCGATCAGGCGCTGGTCAAAGCGACGGCTTGAGACACCACCCGACTCCGATGAATCAGACGATCGAGACCCATCTGCAAGTCGGCTCGGCGGGCACCAGCGAAAAGAAACTGTTCACCTTTGGTGAGCCGCCGGGCGAGCTGACGCTGGAGAGCGGCGCCCGGCTCGGTCCGATCACCATCGCTTACGAGACCTGGGGAGAGTTGTCGCCGGCACGGGACAATGCGGTGCTGGTCGCCCACGCCTTTTCCGGCGACTCGCACGCCGCCGGCTATTACAAGGACGATCCGCCCGGCGCCAAGCCCGGCTGGTGGGACAGCCTGATCGGCCCGGGCAAGGGACTCGATACCGACCGCTGTTTCGTCATCTGCGCCAATATCCTCGGCGGCTGTTCCGGCTCCACCGGCCCGTCGTCGATCAACCCGCGCACCGGCCGGCCGTACGGCCCCGATTTTCCGATGATGACCATCGGCGACATCGTCGAGACGCAGAAGGCGCTGCTCGACCACCTCGGCATATCTTCGCTGTTGGCGGTGATCGGCGGCTCCGTCGGCGGTATGCAGGTACTCGAGTGGTGCGTCCGCTACCCGGAGATGGTCCGCGCCGCCATCCCGGTCGCCACCACGATGCGCCATTCGGCGCTGGCCATCGCCTTCAACGAGGTGGCCCGCCAGTCGATCATGGCCGACCCGCTCTGGAACCGGGGCAACTACTACGACAGCGAACCGCCGCACCTCGGCCTGGCGGTGGCCCGGATGATCGGCCATGTCACCTATCTCTCCGACGAGGCGCTGCGCCGCAAGTTCGGCCGGCGGCTGCAGGACCGTGAGCGGGTCGGCTACGGCTTCGACGTCGATTTCCAAGTGGAGAGCTACCTGCGCCACCAGGGTTCCAAGTTCGTCCACCGCTTCGACGCCAACTCGCTGCTCTATATCACCAAGGCCGCCGACTATTTCGACCTGGTCGAGCGCCGTCCGCCGGCCCGCTCGATCCGCGACCTGACCGGGGCGGCCACCAGGTTCCTGGTGATCAGCTACACCTCGGACTGGCTCTACCCGACCTACCAGGCCCGGGAACTGGTCAAGGCGCTCAAGCGGGTCGGGCTCAACGTCAGTTTCTGCGAGATCGAGGCCGACTGCGGTCACGACGCTTTTTTAATACCCGACAAACGACTCGGCAGCCTGGTGGGAGGATTTCTCGACAATGTCCGCCGTTCCTGACACCATGCGCTTCGACCTGCGGGTCATCGCCTCGAAGATCGAACCGGGCAGCCGGGTTCTCGACCTCGGCTGCGGCTCCGGCGATCTGCTCGCCTGGCTGGCCGAGAACAAGCAGGTGATCGGCAGCGGCGTCGAGCAGGACAAGACCAAGGCGGCCCTGTGCATCAGTCGCGGCCTGAGCGTCGTGCAGGGCGACATGAACGAGGAGGTCGACGATTACCCGGACAAGTGCTTCGATTACGTCATCCTCAGCCAGACCCTGCAGCAGGTCTGGGAGCCGGCCCGGCTGCTCTATTCGCTGTCGCGGATCGGCCGCCGCTTCATCGTCAGCTTCCCGAATTTCGGCCACTATTCGATCCGTCTGCAGCTGCTGCTCAAAGGAATGGCTCCGAAGAGTGAAGAATTGCCCTACAACTGGTATGATACTCCCAACATCAGAGTCATCACACTGAAGGACTTCCGGCGGTTTGCCCGCGACGTCGGCTACCGGATCGTCGATGAAATCGCCGTCAAGACCGATGCAGACACCGGCAGCGGCAGCGTCATCAGCCGCTGGACCGACCTGCGAGCCTCCTACGGGATCTTTATCATCGAGAAACAGACATGACCACAGACAAACGCACCCCCAGCCCGGCAACCTGTACACTGAACGGCGCACCGTGCCGTACTCGAACCGGTGCCACCGTACTCACGGACATCTGCGAACACCAGAAAGTGAGCGCCTCGTCGAAACATCACCTGGTGCCCGGCGTGGTGGAGCGACTGATGCAATCCTGGAGCACCAAGGAGTGCTACGATCACATCAGCCCGGTCTCCATCCCCTCGCACGGAGCCGTCGTCACGATCATCGAGCAGACCCGCCGCATCCTGTTCCCCGGCTATTTCACCTCGGCCAAACTGCACGCCGCCAACCTGGAGTACTATATCGGCAACGAAACCGCCGAGCTCTACGAAAAGCTAGCCGAGCAGATCACCATGGCCATCCGCCACGACTGCCGGCGCCACGGCCAGCCCTGCACCAACTGCGAGGTGCGGGCCAACGAGATGGCCTACCAGTTCATCGAGCGGTTGCCGGACATCGCCTCGATCCTGGCTCAGGACATCCGCGCCACGCTGGAGGGCGACCCAGCGGTCAACGGGCCGGACGAGATCATCTTCTCCTACCCCGGTCTGCGCGCCATCACCGTCTACCGGATGGCTCACGAACTGCACGCGCTCGGCGTGCCGATCATACCGCGCATCATGACCGAGTGGGCGCACGGCGAGACCGGCATCGACATCAACCCCGGCGCTACCATCGGCCCGGGACTGTTCATCGACCACGGCACGGGAGTGGTGGTCGGCGAGACCACCGTCATCGGCAGCAACGTCCGGATCTACCAGGGCGTCACCCTCGGTGCCCTGTCGCTGCCCCGCGATGCCGGTGAAAAAATGAAACACAAGAAACGCCACCCGACCATTGAGGACAACGTGATTATCTATTCCAACGCCACCATTCTCGGGGGCGACACGGTCATCGGCGCCGGCTCGGTGATCGGTGGCAACATCTGGCTCACCGAGAGCGTGCCCGCCGGCACCAAGGTGGTGCTCAAACGACCGGAGCTGATCTACCAACACTCGCGCGCCGACGCGTGACAAGGAGGAACCCATGGCCCTTGCATTAACCGAGACCTACGGCTGTACCCCGCTGCTCGCCCTGCAGCACTTCGGCAAGGAAAGCGGCGCCACCATCCTGGCCAAACAGGAATCGCGCAACCCGATGGGCAGCGTCAAGTGCCGCATCGCCGTGGCGATGATCGAGGCCGGAATCAGGGACGGCCTGATCAAGGAAACCACCGTCGTCATCGAGCCGACGAGTGGCAACACCGGCCTCGGCCTCGCCTTCGTCTGCGCCGCCAAGGGGCTCAGGTTGATCCTGACCATGCCGGAGTCGATGAGCGTGGAGCGCCGCATGCTGCTCAAACACCTCGGTGCCGAACTGGTACTGACCCCGGCTGCCAAGGGTATGAAAGGGGCGATCGCTGCCGCCGAGGAACTGCTCGAAAGCCATCCGGATAGCTTCATGCCCAACCAGTTCGCCAACCCTGCCAACCCGGAGGTGCACCGCAAGACCACCGCCGAGGAGATCTGGCACGACACCAAGGGCGCCGTCGATATCTTCGTTGCCGGTGTCGGTACCGGCGGCACCATCACCGGGGTGTCGGAAGTCCTCAAAGAGCGCAAGCCAGGCCTGAAGATCGTGGCCGTCGAGCCGACTGCCTCGCCAGTACTGTCCGGAGGCCAACCGGGACCGCACAAGATCCAGGGCATCGGCGCCGGCTTCGTGCCGGACATCCTGAACACCGGGATCATCGACGAGATCGTCCAGGTCACCAACGAGGACGCCATCGAGACCGCCCGGCAACTCGCCCGCGGCGAGGGCATCCTCTGTGGCATCTCCTCCGGGGCCGCCGCCTGGGCGGCACTGCAGGTGGCCCAGCGCCCGGAGAACACGGACAAGACCATCGTCGTCGTGCTACCCGACACCGGCGAGCGCTACCTAAGCACCGACCTGGTCGTCAAAGACGATTGACGGGCCGCAAGGGGTGATATCGGCAAAGACGAGGTCGGACAACTCGCCCGGATAGTGCCATACCCGGCTGGATTATCGAGCCAACCATGCTTATCAGAAAGAGACGAGTATTCTTGTCTCCAGCCGATAGAGCATCATGGAGCATCCACCAGCCAGACACCCGGCAGCCCCGGCCAATGAGGATATGCTGCTGCGCGCTATCAGCGATGGCACGGCAGCGGAGACCGGCTCGGACTTCTTCCGGGCACTGGTCCGGAATCTCAGCCTTGCCCTCGGGACCTATGGCGCCTGGGTAACTGAATACCGAGAAAGCACCAGGCGGCTCCGCTCCCTCGCCTTCTGGCTCGGCGACAACTACATCGAAGACTACGAATACGATATCACCGGCACCCCCTGTGAAGTGTTGCTCCGGGAAAAGACCTACCTGCACATTCCGGAGAACGTGGTCGAGCTCTTCCCGGGGGACCCCGACCTGCCGAAGATCGGGGCGGTGAGTTACATCGGTTTTCCCCTGCTCGACCAGCAGCGCATGATCCTTGGCAATCTGGCCATCGTCGACCGGCGCCCGATCCCCGACTCGTTTCGCAACCTCGCCCTGTTTCGCATCTTTGCCGCCAGAGCCACGGCCGAGATGCTGCGCCTCCGGTCCGAAGCGGAATTACAGGATCGGGAGGCAAAACTGCGCGGCGTGTTCGACGGGGCCCTTGATGCCATCCTCGAACTCGATCAACATTTCCGGATCGCGATGCTCAACCCGGCGGCGCGAAAGCTGTTTGCCATCAGCGAAAGCGACCCGACCGGCAGGGACTTTGAGCCGTTTTTGGCCGGCGGCGATTACGCCCGGCTCCACTCATTTATCCAGGCACTGCAGGAGCGGTCGAAGAACGAGCGCAGCATCTGGATACCCGACGGTCTGACGGTGACAACCAGGCAGGGCAAGACTATCCGCACCGAAGCGACGCTGTCTCAACTCGACACGTCCGGCCCACCTTTTTACGTGCTGATCCTCAGGGACGTTAACGAGCGCTACGAATCGGCACAAACCATCGCCCTGCTGCAGGGAGAAGCCGACTACCTGCGCAGTGAGGTGCAGACCCTGGCCGGTCACGGCGAAATCATCGGCCGCAGCCGGCCGCTCCGGGCCATCATGGAGCTGATCGCTGAAGTCGCTCCCACCGATTCCACGGTGCTGCTCTTCGGGGAGACCGGCACCGGTAAGGAATTGCTGGCCCGCGCCATTCACGCCGCCAGCAGCCGGAAGAACCGGCCGATGATCACCGTCAACTGTGCGGCAATTCCGGACACCTTGCTGGAAAGCGAGTTCTTCGGCCACGAGAAGGGCGCCTTTACCGGAGCGACCCAGCGCCGTGAGGGCCGCTTCAGCCTGGCCGACGGCGGTACCATCTTTCCTGACGAAATCGGCGAGCTGAACCTGGAAATGCAGGCGAAACTCCTGCGGGTGCTCCAGGAAGGAGAGTTCTCACCGGTCGGCAGTTCCCGAAACCGACAGGTGGACGTGCGGGTGATCGCCGCGACCAATCGCGACCTGCTGGAGGAAGTTCGGCAAGGAACCTTTCGCATGGATCTCTACTACCGCCTCAGCATTTTCCCGATAACCATCCCGCCGCTGCGGGAACGGGGTGACGACATCACCCTGCTCGCCAACGGGTTCCTGGAGAAGTATGTAGCCCGGCTGGGCAAGCGGATCGCCCCGCTCTCTCCGCGCCTGCTGCAACGCCTGCGCACCTATTGCTGGCCGGGCAATGTCCGTGAGCTGCAAAACGTCATCGAAAGAGGCGTCATCACCGCGCGGCACGGGGAGTTGAACCTCGACTACGCCCTGCCGCACCCCCCGGCAGGCGAGTTGGATCCGGGCCGACAGGCCGCCCCGGAAGCGGCTCCCCCGGGTGCAATCCTAACCAGCAGCCAACTCCAGCAGATGGAGCGGGACAACCTGCTGCTCGCCCTGAGCACAACCGGCTGGCGGGTTTCCGGTGAAAACGGGGCCGCCCGGCTGCTCGGCATGCCGGCCTCGACCCTGCAATCCCGCATGAAAGCACTGGCCATCAAACGCCCGGCCTGATCCCGCACCGCTGCCGTCAGATGGCCCGCCCGCACTGACCACACACTCCAGTCCGACCTACCTCACATCGTCCCCCCCATGCCGCCGCCTTCTGCACATCTGCGCCCTACCGAGATCTCGGCAAAACCGCTCACGACATCTCGTGACTCACGAAATGTCGGTTTCCCCCAATAATCACCATCTTAAACATAAGATTCTGTAATACCTTATTTTATTTTTTTTATCCCGGATGGCACGCTTCCTGTAATTACCTGGGTGACCGCCGCCGACAACAGGCGGCAGCACTAAACCCCAAAAACCCCCTAGCGGAGGATCCGACAATGCAAGAGCAAGCACAGGTACAGGCAAACATGGTCAATGGCGTCGATGTCGACAAACTCTTCGGCACCATCGATGCCGTCAAAGCAGCCCCGGTGGTCGCCACGTTCAGGTTCCGGGCCAACAACAAGTGGCTCGGCGGCGGACACAACCGCACCACGATCACCAACTTCTACGGTACCCAGCAGGAACATGAGCGAAAAGAACCGTTCACCCTCGACGCCGACGAACCGCCCGTCCTGCTCGGCGAAGACAACGGCCCTAACCCGGTGGAATACGCACTGACCGCACTGGCTGCCTGCGTGACCACATCCATCGTCTACCACGCGGCAGCCCGCGGGGTCACTATTCATGCGATGGAATCACGGCTGGAGGGAGACATCGACCTGCAGGGTTTCCTCGGTCTGCGCGACGACGTGCCGCGCGGCTACAAGCAGATCCGGATGTTCGTGAAGATCGACGCCGATGCCCCGCCGGAAAAACTCGCCGAGATCGTCAAGCTGGGGCCGACCTACTCCCCGGTTTTCGACACCTTCACCCGGCCCGTGCCGGTCTCGGTGGAGCTTGACCGCTAATCTCGACGCAGCACAACAAGCAACAGCGCGGCACGGGCACCGTTGGTCCGTGCCGCGGCGTTGCCCTTCCACCGGTCAGGCTCCTCCGGCAAGAAATTCCCGCAACGCCTCGTTGAACAACTGAGTCTGCTCGATATTGGGCAGGTGGGCGGCATCCGGCAACACCACCAGCGACGAGCCGGCAATGCCTTGATGCAGGGTCTGGGCATAGGCCGGCGGGCAGGCCGGATCGTCGGCGCCGACGATGACCCGGGTCGGCGAAGCGATTTCAGCTAGTCGGCCGCACAGATCCATATCGCGGATCGCCGCAGCGCAGCCGATATACCCATCGACTTCGGTACCGAGGATCATCTCCCGCACTTTGTCCAGCCGCGGATCGCCCGATTCGCGAAACTTCTTGGTGAACCAGCGCTCCAGGGTAGCCGGCATGAGCGCCGCAACTCCGTCCCGCCGGGCGATGTCGATCCGCTCCTGCCACAGCGACGACGGCGGCATCGCACAGGCAGTATCACAGAGACAGAGGGAGCGCACCTTGTCGGGATAGTCCATGGCCAGCAGCTGACCGGTAAAACCGCCCATCGACAAACCGACGAAATGAACCGCCGTGATGCCGAGCGCCTCGATCAGAGCGACCGCGTCCGTGGTCAGCTGCTCGATGGAATAGGATCCGACCGGGGCCTCGGTGCCGCCGTGGCCGCGCTGGTCGTAGCGCAGGACGCGATAGGTCGCGGCGAGCAGCGGCATCTGGTCGTCCCACATGGTGTAATTGGACATCAGGCTGTTGCTCAGCATGACCACCGGCGCCCCAACAGGACCGTCCAGCCGGTAATTGATGGCTATGCCGTTGGCGGTAATGGTTGTCTTCATGGCCACTCCTTACTGGTTTGAATTCAGGCAAGCACCGCCAGCGTGAAGAGCGAGGCGATGGTCGAATAAACGATGGCCCGGCCGATGCTCGCCGACGCAATCCGGTACTGCAGGGCCAGCACGAACGGCATCGCCCCGCACGGTCCGGCGGCGATCAGCAGGGTCGCCTCCCCGCCGATCCGATCCACCCCGGTCAACCCCTGGAACAGCAGCCAGGCCACCAGCGGGTGAAGCAGCACCTTCAGGCCGGTGGTCGCCACCGCCACCCCGTCCCAGCCGCGGCCGCCGGCCCCGGCCAGGATAACCCCGAGCGAGAACAGCGCAGCGGGCGCGGCGGCGCTGCCGGTAAACGTGCAGAAGGTGCGGATGCCGGCCGGCATCTCCAGCCCGAGTACATTCACTGCCAGACCGAGCGCGATGGCGACCAGGACCGGGTTGCGCAGGAAGAACCGCCCCACCTTCCACAGCGGTTCATCACGGTGCGAGGCAATCTCAAGACCGATAATGGTACCGGCGAAAATCACCGTGGTGTCGACGACAATCACCGCCGTGATCGGGATGGCCGCCTGGTCGCCATAGAGAAACTGGGCGATGGGCAGCACGAAAAACACGTGATTGACGAAACAGGAGGCCATGCCAATCAGCAGCGCCTCACCCCAGTCCCGCCGGAACACCAGCCGGGCCAGCGCCGCACCGACGGCAAAGAGAATCATCTCGGAGACAAAATAGAGAACCAGCAATCGCCAGTCCACCTGCCGAAACGCCGCATCGGAGAGCAGCGAGAAGAGTAGCGCCGGCACGGCCACGAAAAAAACGAAGCGGTTTATCGCCTGGGCGCTGGCGTTATCAAAGAAACCGCGCCGGCCAAAAAACAGGCCGACCAGCATGATCGCGAACACCGGCAGGATAGGATTGAAAAAGGTGGCGACGATCGCCTGCATGATAGCGTGGCTCCGATAAGCGAATCTGCCCGACTCTCAACCGGGACCGCACCTCCCGGCCCCCTCCCCTAACCGCGCGACATCGGATCCCGTCCCCGGTTGGCCTCAGCACGAATCTTCCACACCAACAAACTCAAGACGCCAAGCATTGCCAGCGCCCCGAAGAACCCGAACACGCTGGCCATTCTGCTACCGAACGCCAAGCCAAGTCCGCAGACCATGACCAACACGGCAAGCAACGTCAGCCCCCCGTAAAATACAACCTGCAACACCACCGCTCGTTTTCCTGATTCCATTCTATCGCACCCCGGCCATAAACGCAGATGAAACCACTATAGCATCTCAATACCTGAAAACACAGTCCGGATCTCAGGACCTCTCAATCGGCACTTCCTTCCGCTGGTTTTCCCTGGCTGCCACTCACCGCAACTGATGAGCATCCATGATCCCCAAGACGATCGAGTGGACTGACCGTTCCCTCAAATTGGCCAAGGAGGCGTTGTGTCTCAGATACTAATAACACCACAGGCAGCCGCCTTCTCTGCTGACCACGTAGCGCTTCTTTCATGTCGCCGATATCCCGTCTTATTTTCTCAGTTCTTCTGGCATAACGCTTCAACCTCAAGGTGGTGACAAGTTGTTGAAGAGAAGAGGCGGTGTCAAACATGCCCTGTTCGTCTATCTCCACCAGCGATTTCGGCTCCGTACTGCTTCCCAAAAAATGAACGAAGTACAGTCGGACGGCCTGTTCAGCCTGAACTACCTGCCAACGTGGAATAATACGCTCATTTTTGAGATGACCAAGGAAGAACTCGAGCTGTTCATGCCAGAGGTAATTCTGCCACTTGCAACGCAACCGAAAAAACAACCCAACCCATCGAACAAGGTGCGGCTCCGATCCTGGTTTTACAATACTGCTCTTTAATAGAAACTCTGCAAACGATGCATCCTGAAATCTTATATCGCGTGATGTATCCATACCCCCTCCAGCACAACCCGAATAACAGATTTCCCCACTTAGGCGAATTACGTCTAAGTAGTTATTTTGTAATTATTTCTCATTTCGATCAGCAGGAAAATTCTAGTTGCGGTGATCCTAACAATGAGCTAGCTTACCTTATTGTTCTGACATTTCTCTGACATAGAGCCGCTGGATGGTAATAATTCCCGTCTGAGAGAACAGCATGGACGGCAGGTAGGAGAAGCCTGAGAGATTGATGAAAACCACTTAAGCCGGCCAAATAAGTACTAACCGCGAATTCGCCTAATTAACGTTATTCAGCTAAAACTAATTAAATATATTGAAAGAAGATCATGAAATGCAAAATGTGATTGAAGACTTATACAATTTGACACCACAAGAATTTGAGAGGTTATGCGCACATCTGCTGGTTTATTATGGTTATGAAAATATTAAATTAGTAGGTGGAGTAAATGATCAAGGTGTTGATATAACTTGTGAGAAAAACGGTAGTTCAGTTGTAGTTCAAGTCAAGCATTTAAGAAAAATCTCATTTCAAACAATCCAAAAAGTTCTAAAACAAATATTATCCTCTAACTACACCTTTGATGAAATACTTTTAATTACCTCCTCGTCTGTTAACCAAGTAAGCAGAAAAAGACTTATACAGTCTTTTCCTGATCTTCAATTAACTATCCTTGATTACGACGAAATCACAAGCAAGCTACAGGAAAAAAATGAGTTAGAGCAAGAAGAGCTTAAGGCAGCAAGATCAAGAAGTAGAAAGCAGAGATCACTCTTTGTTATTGGCTTCCTCGGCGCTTTATCTTCAATTTTGGGGTCTTTTATATCCACTTACCTTTTCTTTGCTGAACCTGAAAAGCCACTTTTAAATGAACGTATTGAAAAGGTAGAGTTAGCTTTAGGCAGTCTCAAAAATTTAGAGAACTATTTGGATGATATAAAGGCAGATATGATCCAAACAGAGAAAGAAACAAAAGCTATAGAAATAGAATACCAAAAAGCTAAAGAACTGGAAAAATTAACTAAAGAACAATATGAAGTGATTAGTAAGGCTATAGGTCGAAAATCAACCTACCAAACTATATTTGACTATTCTATGGGTTTGCTATTAGGAGTCGCAGGTTCCTTGATAGCAAGTGTTATCTATACAAGAATAAAGCAAAATAGACTTTTAAAAGAATAAATGATGAATAACCAGTCATTTAACACGGACTCGCTGAGCTCGCCGGTTAATTCAACGTTCAGTGATTTAAGGCTTTCCAGCTCTGGCCATAAGGATAAAGTAACATCATGAAAACAATTCTATGTCTTTTTCCCGTACTACTCTTACTCTTTCTCGACAAACCGTCTTTTGGCCATAGTTGGATGGCACCTGAGGATGCAGCAAAGAGAAAGAACCCGGCACCAGTCTCAACAGAATCTGTGCAACACGGCGAAGCTCTCTTTACGGAGCTGTGCGCATCTTGTCATGGCATCAAAGGAGCTGGATTCTCAAAGGAAAAAACCGGCCTCAGGGTGGATACTCCAAACCTGCCAAGCAACCTTCAGACGCATTCTGATGGTGATTTTCATTGGAAAATAGTGAACGGAAATGACGATATGCCATCATTTGAAGACCACCTGTCTGAAAAAGAAATCTGGAATATCATTAACTATATACGATCATTAATAGATGACCCGAACAGCTAACCGACCGACACAACGAACCGGGGATCTCATCGGTTACGTCCACGGTTCAACGATGAAACGCAATAGATGCTTACGATAGTCGCACTAAAGGCATTGGGGATCTGGGTTGTCATTCTTGTTCTGGCGATTGCCAATGGAGTGTTGCGCGAGTCTTTACTCACACCGGCGTTTGGAACGCCGGCCGCACTCTTGCTGAGTGGAGTGCTGCTGTCGGCTATTATTATTGGTGTT
The DNA here is from genome assembly GCF_900130015.1 of Desulfofustis glycolicus DSM 9705. Taxonomy (GTDB): domain Bacteria; phylum Desulfobacterota; class Desulfobulbia; order Desulfobulbales; family Desulfocapsaceae; genus Desulfofustis; species Desulfofustis glycolicus. The sequence continues at coordinate 41,877 of NZ_FQXS01000022.1, forward strand.
GCATACATATCTCTGCCGTGGCTGCACATCGGCCACCCCGTGCATCTCTGGCTCGTTGGCTTGGGGTGGCTCGCACTCACCCTCGTCTTTGAGTTCTCCTTCGGGCTCTGGCAAGGCAAGTCGTGGCCCGAGTTGCTTGAAGCCTATACGTTCAAGGATGGCAACATCTGGCTCGTCGTCCTCGTGTTGACGGCTCTTGCACCATACATCGCTGCCAAGCTGAGGGGGTGGGTGTAGTATGAGCTAGCAGGGAGAATTCCCATCTGATATACACGGCAAGTTGAACGGCCAGCGGCAATTCATCAAACGGGCTGTTCACGTTTGCAGCAGTACCAGAATCGAAAGCACAACCAGGGTCATGCCGATCCATTCGTACCGATGGATCCGCTCTTTGAAGAAGAGCGTGGTAATGAGTACCGTGAACAAAAACTCAATTTGCCCAAGCGTCTTCACCAGTGCCGCTTCCTGCAGTGCGAATGCGGTAAACCAGCCGATACTGCCCAGTGCGCCGGTAACACCGATAAACCAGCCGATACCCATGTGTTTTTTGAGCCGCCGCCAGTTACTGGGATCTTCACGATGTACCAGGACCGTGCACAGCAGCCCCTGGATAACAATGGATACCGACAGCACAAAAGCAGCCGTGATCATCGGATCGCTCGGAGATAAGAGGCTGGCCTCGCGAAGCAGCACCGACGTGATCGCAAAACACACTCCCGCCGCCAGCCCGTACACCGCAGCCTTGTTCGCCAGCAGAGATCGCACTGACAGATGTGATCTGCGGACACTGACAAAGGCTATCCCGATACAGCCAAGCGCAATGGCCAACCAGTCAAAACCACCGATCGAACGATGAAAGACGGCGAAGGCAAACACTGCAGCCAGCAGGGGTTCCGTTTTGGCATAGGTCGTCGCGACGGCAAAATTGCGCAGACTCAAAACCATTACCAGTAAGACGGTCGCCGCCAATTGAGCGACAGATGCGAGCACGACAAACAGCCAGAAGCGGATTGGCAGCGTCACCAACTCGAAATCAAAATAGAGACTGAGAGTGGCCAGGTAGACAAGTGCCACCGGCAGACCGAACCCATACCGTGCCCAACTCACCGTTACGGAACTGAGGTCGGCGGTCAGTTTCTTTTGCCCGGCGGTGCGGATGGACTGCATGAATGCAGCAAAAATGGTGAAGAAGATCCAGGTCATTGATGGTCTTGTTGAGGGTGCATGCCGATAATACCCACCCTTTCCGGATAAAACGAATAGAAAAATGCCATTTGAACCGACTTGTTATTGTAATATAAGCTTTTGAATACATACTGATGGCAAATCACCAGCCGGTGACTGGCGTTTGACGACTCCCCGCTATCAGGGGGGAAGCATCCGCCGCCAACGTGGCGCTCGCGGGCGAGATCGAAGCGGTGGCAGCGAAAAAATCGTGCACTCCGGCGCAGGTCGCCTTGGCCTGGGGCCTCGGTCGCTCTGAACATATACTGACTTTGACCGGAACGACGAAACTTGACAATCTCAGGTCGAATCTCGGCGCCTACGACGTGCACCTGACCGAGGCTGAACGGTCGGCCCTGAATGCACTGGCGGAACGCGTTATGGGCGATCGCTACGACGAGTGGGGAATGGCCGGCATAAACGGCTGAACCGTTATGCAGGCGTTGCGGGCCGCCGGCCGCCATGGCGCCTGACATCATCGGTATCGGCAAACCAATACCGCCATCACGAAACCGGGAGATCAGTCCGCCGATGGAGACCAAACGATGAAAGTACTCGTGCTCAACGGAAGTCCCCGGCGAGGGGGATCAGTCGCATCACTTCTCAAGACGGTCATAAGAAACGTATCGGCGGAGCATGATATCGAGTGGATTGACGTGTGTGGACTCGACATGAGGTTCTGCACGGGGTGCATGGTCTGCCGAGAAAAAGAACTCTGCATTCTACCCGAAGATGATGCGCATACCGTTGGGAACAAGATACGGGATGCCGATGCCCTGGTTGTCGGCACACCGACCCACTGGGGAAACATGTGCGCCCCGCTCAAACTGCTGTTCGACCGCAATGTTCCGGTATTCATGGGGGAGAGCCCCCGGGGCATGACAGCGCCGCGGCAGAAGGGTAAGCGCGCCGTAATCGTGACGGCGTGCACGACGCCATGGCCATTCAACGTCATCCTTCCGGAAAGCAGGGGGGCTCTCCGGGCAGTCAGGGAAGTTCTGCACTATGGCGGTTACAAAATTGTCGGGACGGTAACCAGACCGGGAACCAAAAAATCAACAGAGATCAACACGTCACTTGAGAAAAAAGCAAATCGACTGGGAGGAAAACTCGTCCAGAGCTAACCGTCCACCGCGTCCACCGGCAAAGGTCGGGTGGGGATCGCACACAAAGCGACAGGATTATAGAGGTGGCTGGAATCGTATCTCCATATATGGGAATTTAATTTCGCTATCTAACCGGAATTTCATTTAAATATATTGCCTGAGCGGATCTGTACTGGTATGGTTTTCAATTCGTAAGCTACGTTTGCAAGCGGTCTCTAGCGGGGGGTAGAGAATATGACGACTCATGAAAGCTGGAGGAAAACGCGTGACCCCCGTGAGAAACCATCCCCTCTGCACGCTCCAACTGTCCCTGGTTCTGCTGCTTGTTGCCTGTTGCTGCGATGTGCAGGCGGCGCGACTCGTCAGTGTCGATATCCTGGACCGGGAGTACCTCGTCGTTAACATCTCCGATGGCGATGTTGTCCACCAGGACGAAGTCAACAAGGTAGAACAGGTCCTTCGCTATACTCCCGAACTCGACAAGAGTGCTGCAGCCCAGACCGGCAACTGGACCATTTCCTCCGCCGATGATTCCGGCTACGGTCCGGACGGCCGCATCCCGCTCAGCTGCTCGCGTAAGACAAAATTGAGCGGCCACGCCGAAATGGGCTGGTCCGGCAGCGATTATGTCTACGAATACACCTATGAACACTGGATCTACCTGCAGCTGCCCAGCCCGCTACAGCAAGGGGCGTCCTACCAGCTTGCCATCGACGCTTCGATCAACAGCGATTCAGTGGAAGAATCGTTTACCTTCAATATCTTCAACAGCGTGTCTGAGGCGATTCACGTCAATCTCGTCGGCTACAGCCCCGATGCGCCTCACAAAGCGGCCGATCTCTACCATTGGCTGGGCAGCGGCGGCCCCCGGGATTACTCCTCGTTCGAGGGCAACACGGTCTATCTCCACAACGTGGCCACCGGGGCGGCGCAGGCCGTCGGCACCGTCCAGTTCTGGAAGCAGAGTGGCACCGATGTCTTTAATTACAACCTGACCGGCTCTGATGTCTGGGCCATCGATTTTTCCGGAGCCGCCATGCCCGGCACCTATCGCCTCGTGGTTGATGGCGTGGGTTGCAGTCAGGATTTCGAAATCGCCGAAGACGCGTATCATGCCCCATACGCCGTATCGCTGCTCGGCTATTTTTATATGCGCATTGGCGAGGGCAATCCCAAAGACATCTCCCCTCCACCGCGGACACCACTCTATATACCCGGCCAGAGTCCGGCGGATACGACGGTCTATCTGACGACCATGCAGCCCTACCACCCGAACTGGTCCACGTTCACGGACGGGGACAAATGGGATAAACCCTCTGCCTGGGTGCCGTACGTCAAAAGCACGCCCCCGACCACCAACCCGAACGCTTGGGGCGGCCACTCCGACGCAGCCGACTGGGACCGCCACTTGGGCCATGTCGTCAATATTTACGACTTGCTGCTGCCGTATCTCATGTCGGACGGCGCCATCGATGACGATGATCTGGGGATCACCGAAAGCGGCAACGGTATACCCGATATCATCGACGAGGCCCGCAATGAAGTCGATTTCTGGCTCCGCTTGCGAGACGGTGCGGGGTACTCGCATGGCCTGACCAACCCGAACGGCAGCAATGAACTCTTTCAGGCCGGCCCGACACCCATTGCTGCCTGGGCCAACGCGGCCAACGCGGCCATGCTGGCCGACGCCTTTCGCATCGCCGGCCGTTCCGATCTGATGACCGACCACCAGGATGCCGCAGCAGAAGCCTATACCCACGCCTCTTCGCTGACGGACCAGATGCTTGACGAGGGCCTGGATCTTGACGACGGCAGACTCAGGGGGCGCGACCTGAAAATGATGGCGGCCGCCTTTCTCTACAACGTAACCGGCGACACCGCCTACGAGGATGCCATCTTCAGCGAAAGCGTCTGCTCCGGCGGCCCGGCAACCCTGAACAACTCCGGCCGCAACCAGCTCTATGGCACTGCCGCCTACCTGATCACGCCGCGGCCGATTCATTACCCGGCGCTGCAAGACGCCATGAGGACGCAGATCGTCGCAGAAGCGAAAAGCACGGAAGCCGATCTGATGAACTCGCGTCCTTCCCGCCGCGCGACCTACAACCCTCCGGGCTACTGGCGCACCGCCCACTTTGTCACCCGGACGATCATCGCCCACGCGGTCACGGAAAGCCAGTTTGACAGGGACTATTTGCGCACAGCCCTCAATCTTGAAGCGGACTGGAGCCTGGGGCGAAACCCGCTGAACATGATCGAGATGACGACGGCAACCACCGTGCTCGCATCCAAGAGAAGCGTCCAGGAATCTTACACCTCCGGCAGGTATGACGGCGTCCCCGGGGTGCATCCCGGCCATACGCCGTATATGAACCTCGATGACTGGGATCCGGGCATGACCATGGGCACCCCGTCGAAGCTGATGCAGGACAGCTATCCGGGCAACGTGCTGGCCACCTGGCCCAGGGGTGAAACCTATTACCCCTCGCGCTGGGTCTGGGCGCACAACGAGTTCACCCCGCGACAGACCATGCGCGGCAAAATGGCGCTGTACGGCTACCTGGCGGCCATCGCCGAACCTGCCGGACCGCCCGTTGCGGTTACGGGCGTATCCCTGATTCCGGAGACCCTTATCGTCAACGGCAGCGACAGCAGTCAGCTCACGGCAACCATTGCGCCGGCAGATGCCACGAACAGGCTCCTCGACTGGGAATCGAGCGATCCGACCGTCGCCACGGTCGATGCCGGCGGCAGGGTACGCGGCGTCTCGCCCGGTACCGCGACCGTTACCGTAACCACGGTAGACGGCAGCTTCACCGACTCCTGCACGGTAACGGTAAGCGACGTGGCGGTGACCGGTATCACGGTTACCCCGGCCAGCGTGACCATACCCGAGGGGGCTTCCGAAACGCTTGCCGCAAACGTTATGCCGGACAATGCCATCAATCAGACGATCAGCTGGAGTTCGGACGCCGTCAGCGTCGCCAGCGTCAGCCAAAACGGCATCGTTTCGGGAAATGCAGCGGGCACGGCGACCATTACCGCGACAACGGAAGACGGCGGCTTTGTCGATTCCTGCCTGGTCACCGTCGAGGACATCCCGGAGGAACTGGTTGTGTACCGCGATGTCGGCGGCATGGCGCTCAACACCTGGGCGCAGAACGGCACGCTGACAGAGCTGACCGGTGGAGGCCAGGAAGGATCGAAGCAGTACCGGTTTACCTACAATTTCTCAAACTGGTGGGCCGGGCTCGGCTTCAATATCAGCCCGGTGGATATCTCCTCGTATGAGAAGCTGGTCATCGCCATCAACGGGCCCACCGCTGCGAGCAACCACGCCAGCGTCACGCTTTCCGATGTCAACGAGGTGGACAGCGAAACCTATGAACTGACGAGGACCACGGACTACGCGCTGCTTGAGATACCGGTGAGCAGCCTCGCCGGCTCCACCGGGATCGACCTCACCGCCATCCGGCATATGATGATCAGTGTCGGCGGCTCACAAACAGCCTCCGGCACGCTCTATTTCGACAACATCTACTTTGGCGGCAGTATTCCGCAGGTGCCGGTCACCGGCGTAACGGTAACACCGGCCTCGGCCGTCATCGACGGCGACACCGTGCAGTTGCATGCTGCCGTATCGCCGAGTAATGCAACCGATACATCGGTGACTTGGAGTTCGAGCAATGATTCGGTCGCCTCGGTGAATGATTTCGGCCATGTGCTCGGCCACGCACTCGGCAGCGCCACCATCACCGCCACCACCGGGGACGGCGGGTTTACCGATACCGCGGATATCACCGTTACGACCCCTACCGTCGGACGGGTCATCAAGGTGATGCCGCTCGGCGACTCCATTACGGAAGGGTACACCATTCCGGGAGGATATCGCCTGAAGTTCTGGCAAAACCTGGAGAACGACGGCCTCGACTGCGGCGTCGATCTCGTGGGAACGCTCAACAACAACTCGGTGGCCGGTCTCGACGACCCGGATCATGAGGGGCACTCGGGCTGGACGACGGGACAGATCCTGGCAGGGATCGACAGCTACCTTGCCGTCTCCACGCCGGACGTGGTGATGATGCACCTCGGCACCAACGACATCGCCCAGGATACCGTGGCCGAGGCCCCGGCCAACCTGCGCGGCCTGATCGATCACATCTGCGCTGCGCTGCCGGCGGACGGCAGGTTGTACGTCGCCAAGATCATTCCCATGGGCGGCGTCGGCAACCCCGATTCGCTCGCCTACAACGACATGATCGTCGCTGCGGTAACCGAGAAGCAGAACGAAGGGCTGCCGGTCTATCTGGTCGATGCCGCCACCATCTGGTCCAACGATTTGTACAGCAACGACTGGACGCACCCGAACCAGCAGGGCTACAACGCCCTGGGAGATTTCTGGTTCGATGTGGTGCGAGACGACGTGCAACTGCCGTGCGGTGGAGTTGTCACGATCCCGGGAGATGTAAACAACGACGGCTCCGTGGATCTTGCCGACGCAATCTCTGCGCTGAAAGTCCTGACCGGCAACCAGACCGGTGCCGTGAAAGAGGCTGACATCAATGGAGATGGTGCGATCGGTATGGAAGAGGCAGTCTACATACTCCAGAGGGAGTCGACGCCTCCTTAGCAGGACACACTCTTCCGGACCGGGCGGCTGCGTTGCAGACTGCTGACGAACGGGCGCCTGAGGTTCTCACCGTTGGGCGGTTGGCAATATCACCGCCGGTGAGGTATGCTTGAGGGAACTGCGGCGAAGTTTTTTTTCATCCGTTTCCTCAAACAGGGAGATGAGCAGTTGTGTCCCTGAACACCTTTACCCTTCTCGATGGCGGCATGGGCCGTGAATTGCAGGCGATGGGCGCCCCGTTCAGACAGCCCGAATGGTCGGCCCTGGCCCTCATGGAAGCACCCGGGTCTGTGCGCGCGGCGCACGAGAACTTTATCGGGGCCGGGGCGGATGTCATCACGACCAACACCTACGCCGTTGTCCCCTTTCACATCGACAGCAAGACCTTTGCGACAGACGGCCGCAGACTGATCAGGCTGGCAGCGGAGATTGCCCGACGCGCTGCAGATGAAGCGAACAGGGAGGTCACGGTTGCCGGATGCATTCCCCCGCTGTTTGGCTCATACGAACCGCAGAACTTCGATGCCTCGCAGGCCGACAGCATTATTACACCCCTGATCGAAGAACAGCAGGATCTGGTTGATTACTGGCTGCTGGAGACCACCTCGGCTATCTCCGAGGCCCGCTTTGCCTGCTCGCACCTGACAGCGACCGACAAACCTATCTGGATTTCTTATACCCTGACTGACCGTGAGGATTACGCGGCCCAACCCACTACGCTGCGCAGCGGTGAAGCGATCCACGATGCGGTCGCCTTTGCCCGAACGACAGCCGGGGTCGAGGCCGTGCTGTTCAATTGCAGCGGCCCCGAAGAAATGGTAGACGCCATTAAAATTGCCGTGGATGTTGCCGGAGTACCGCTGCGCATCGGTTGCTATGCCAACAGTTTCGCCAAAACCGGAAGTGATGAAATCCGGGCGAATACGTTGATCTCCGAGCTTCGCCGGGACATCACCCCGGACGTCTATCTGCGGTTTGCCAGGATGTGGAAACAGGCGGGCGCATCGATCGTCGGCGGCTGCTGCGGCATCGGCCCCGCCCATATCAAGGCCCTGCATGACGCCCTGCGCTGATCGTGAAAGTTAGCGGGGGACAGGTTAAAACCAGTTGCGCAATCAAATTTTATCATCGGAATATCATGCATATGCCTGCGGTAAAATTTTCTTGCGCGCCTCGATCTTGAGCGAAATTCCGAATTTTTCAAGCTCCCCACAAGAAAGGATCAGACGAATGAGTTACATTGATTGGCAAGATTTTCAGAAGGTCGAACTGTGCGTAGGCACCATTGTCGATGTCCAGGATTTTCCCGAGGCCAGAAAACCGGCTTATAAACTGCTTGTAGACTTTGGCCAGGACATCGGCGTCAAAAAGTCCAGCGCACAGATCACTGATCTGTACACCCGGCAAGAACTTCTCGGCAAACAGGTCATAGCTGTCGTGAATTTTCCCGTAAAACAGATCGGGCCGTTCATGTCGGAGTGTCTGGTTACCGGTTTTAGCCGGGAAGATGGTGCTGTCGTTTTGGCGGTACCCGATGCCACCATTGGCAATGGCGCACGCCTTGCGTAGCAACACCGTTACCCGGGAAGAAGCCACCAAAACTCTGCAAAACCTTCGGATAACAATCGAGTACAATTATGAACACCCAGGCGGATGAAGCCGTTACCAGAGGATTGATCCTGGAGCAGGAGGCCGGGTTCGACAAGGCCAAAACCGTTTACAAGGATATCTTGCGCCATGTCACCGATGAAACGGTCCTGGAAAAGGTCCGCTACCGGATGGAGGACATCGACGATCTGATCGAAGAGAAGGCCATTTACCGGCGCATTGACGAAAACGCAAAGCGGGTTCTTTCTGAAATCGGTATCAATATTGCCGAGAATCAAACTCTTATGGATCTTCTCGTGGAAGCCGACGGTGTTGATTTCGACAACGAAACGGCCCTGTTCATCCCGTTGAAACGGGACTATATCGATCGCTGCCTCGAGCAGGTGCCGCGTGAAATGGCATGCGATCCGGGAATGAACACGTTTGGCACCGGTGCGACTTCACCCTTCCTGAAACGGGCCGGCGAGGAAGAATTGCGGCCGGCCAACCGCGAGGAATACGAACAGATTGTCGATGTGGTGAGCAAACAACATGATCTTGTGGAGATTTTCAGTCTGCCGGTAGCCTGCGACAAGAGCATCACCCTCTTCGAAATCGCCCAGCTGATGGAGAAAAACTATCACGGCCTGAAGATGATCACCACCACCGCGATGAGCGATGCCGAAGTGACGTTTCTGAAAGGCAAGGAAGACTGGCTCGACGGCACCAGCCTGATCACCTCTTTGTCGCCCATGGCCAACATGGTCGACCACTTCTTGCGCAGTGCCCGCACCGGCAACAACCTCTTATTGATCGACCAGAGCATGGCCGGCGTATCCGCCCCGGGCAGCCCGGAGGCTTTCCTGACCCAGAACCACGCCCAGGTTCTTTTCATGATGATCATCGCCCAGACCGTCACCCCCGGCATATCCTGTATACACTGCGGCATCCCCAGTGTTGTTGGTTCGGACGGCACGCTTGCATACAGCTCTCCGCACCAAACCTTCATCAATGCAGCCCTGGCGCGGATCAACACCTGGATCACCGGATTTCCGTCGGCCCAGACCGGCGGCAGCACCAGTCTTCCCGATGTCACTTTGCAGGCTTTAACCGATTCGGAATTGAGCAGGAATGCATTGCGCAAGTATGGGGTCCACATCGTGCGGCATGCCATGGGCGCTTTAGACAGCCTCAACTTTTTCTCCCTGGAGAAATTCCAGGAAGATTGCGAGCGAGAACGGCACTCCCGAAAAGTATTCGATGCAATTCTGAAAGATAAGGGAGTGATCCCCCTCTACTTTCCCGGCGATGCCCAGGCTTTGGCAGCAATACGCGAAATCGCCGAAAAGGGTAACCCGAAGGATGCCGACCACACCCTGAAGAACGTGGATTCCTTCAGCCAGTGGGAGGATACCATCCGCCAGGCTGCGAAAAAGAAATGCTATTACCCGCAGCTCAACGACATCGTCATCAATTCGATCAAATCCGACGCGTGATTCACCGGTGCCCGGCGCTTCACTCAAGTCTCTTGCAAATTGATCCCGACCGCTTCCGCCTTGTCTTCGGCGTGTATTCATGTTTCTGTTACCGCAGAAATAACAGGGAGCTCAAACACGGGGTTTCCCGCTCCATACGATCACGCTCATAACGGGTGCCTGGATTGCCATGACTCCCTCATATACGAACAGCTTTTCAGGAAAGGGGGTATTTCCTTCCCGGTATGCCTTCACGTTGCTGATTCCATTTCGAAATATCTTCCTCTCGCCAAATCAATTGCTGAAACGACTCGATCTGCGCGAGGACCATGTCGTTTTGGAAATCGGCCCCGGCCCCGGCTATTTCAGCACCCATGTTGCAAAACGACTGACCTATGGGCGGCTGGTCCTGCTCGATATTCAGCAGGAGATGCTGGACTACGCGAAAAAGCGGCTTGACAAAAAGAAGGTAACCAACGTTGATTACCGGCTGACCGATGGCCATTGTCTCGACCTTGAAGATAGCGTTTTCGACAGAATATTCATGGTCACCGTTCTCGGTGAGGTTGACAACAAAGACGGGTATCTTGAGGATATTCACAGGATCTTGAAAGAAGATGGCATCTTGTCCATCTCGGAATTGGCCGGCGATCCCGACAAGCTGAGCCTTGCCGAGGTCCAGTCTCTGGTTTCGGCGCATGGTTTTGCCGTGAAAGATGTGTTCGGCAGCAGGTTTAACTATACGGTCAATTTCACGAAGAGAACGACAGCGCCGTGAGTACACTGGTGAAACACTCGATTTGTTATGTTTTGGCTTGGCCGTCATCCCGGTAACAGCGGCGGCCGCCTATGCCTCTAATCACATGAAATGAGCGATTGACTCGCCTTGAATTATGACATTGGCGCATTTGGGTTTCGATTCCTGGTTTGCCGCACACGTCACCGATAACACCGTTGATGGGTGCAGCTTTGCCCGGATCTCCGCGGTTGATCGCGGTTCATATCGCATACTGGATGGCGAAAAAGAGGTTCCGGCAGAGCTGTCGGGCAGGTTCTCCTACCAGGTTGATCGTTCCGGCGACCTACCCTGTGTCGGCGATTGGGTAACGGCCAACTATTACAACGAGGACAGCGCGGCGATCATCCACCGGGTTTTCCCCCGCAAGACCTTCCTGCGACGCAAGGCGGCGGGGGAGACCGTCGACTTTCAGATGATTGCCGCCAATATCGACGCCGCCTTTATCGTCCAGTCCTGTCATTTTGATTTCAACACGCGACGGCTCGAGCGCTACCTGGTCATGGCGGCAGACGGACGGGTTACCCCGGTGGTCGTGCTCACCAAGACTGACTTGATATCCCGCGATGAACTGGACCGAAAAATCGCCGCTGTCACCGCTGTTGCAGCAGCCGATGTCATTGCCTTGAGCAGTGTCTCGGGTGACGGGTTCGCCGAATTTCAGGAATCGCTCGCTCCGGGAAAAACCTACTGTTTCCTTGGGTCATCGGGCGTCGGCAAAACGACGCTGATCAACCGCCTCATCGGCCAGGACATGTTTGCAACCCGGTCTGTCAGCGACACCGGGGAAGGAACCCATACAACGTCGCGCCGACAGCTCGTCGTCCTCTCCCGGGGGGCACTCCTCATCGATACACCCGGCATGCGGGAACTCGGCATGATCGGCAGCGGTGACGGGATCGATCGGAGTTTCGAGGAAGTTTCCGAGCTGTCCGCGCGCTGCCGCTACACGAATTGCAGCCACCAGCACGAACCCGGCTGTGCCGTCAGGGCGGCGATCGACAACGGTAACGTGCCGGAAGACCGCTATGCCAGCTATCTCAAGCTCAAGAAAGAGTCGTCCTTCCATGAGATGACGTATCTGGAAAAGCGAAAAAAAGACAAGGATTTCGGCCGATTCATCAAATCAGTTAAAAAACATACCAAGCGCTGAAAAATCAACTGCAGCCTGCTCATGAATCTCACGGATACCAAGACATTCAAGATAATCGCCGCACTCACCGCCATTGCCGGTGGGAACGCACGAGTCCGGAGGCATGAACTTCGACCGGAACTGACCGCGTTGTTTTTTCTGTTGAGCCATTTGCAAAACAATCTTTTCGCCCAAACTCCGCGTTATGCTCAAAATTTTATCCTCGGAATATCAGCTATATGCCTGTGGTAAAATTTTTCGCATGCCTTGATTTTGAACGAAAATCTAAGTTTTGCAAAAGGCTCTGTTCTCTTAATTTTTAATAATTATTTTGAAAATATGGATTACTTCAAGCAGGTGCTCCGCTCTTTTTTTGGATTATCTATCGGCGTATTGTTTTACTGGTTCGCGATGATCATTTCCTTTCCAATATCTCATCTGGTGTATAATCGGGCATTGCAGAATGAAAACATGACCCACCTCCGGGCCGGTACTGAAGAAACGTTCGCGATTGTCTTCGGGAGTCCCCTGATGATCGGGTGGTTGTTTCTCTTTTTTGCCGTTACCAGTTTTCTTGCCGTCTTTGTGGCCAACACATTCGTCAAAAACCAGATATCACTGAACTGGTTGCTGATCTGCATTTGTCTTTGTTACCAGTTTTCCCTGATAACCCTGGAATATAACGTTACTCTCACCTTCAGCCTGATCGCTTGCGGCGTCATCAGTTCTTATCTGGCACACCGCACGCACGGCAAACCAGTGGGAAGAAGCGGCGCTCAAGTCGCCGGGAACGGCCGCTGAACCCCGTTCGGCGGACAAACGGTACTGCACCGAAAAGGGTACTTGGGTATGCATGTCCTGCTTATTTCAGCCAATACCGAACAGTTCAACATGCCGGCAATGCCTCTGGGGCTTGCCTGTGTGGCCGAGGCGACGATCAGCGCAGGCCATGACGTCACCATGCTGGATTTGATGTTTGCGGCGGATGTCACGACCACACTGGCGACGGTGATTTCCGAAACCCGACCGGAATGTATCGGCATTTCGGTGAGGAACATCGACGATCAAGATATCGAGGCACGAACATTTCTGCTCGCCAAGGTGAAAGAGATAGTCGCCGTCTGCCGGGATCTGTCATCCGCCCCGATTGTCCTCGGCGGCGCCGGTTACAGCATCTATCCCGGCAGCGTACTGTCCTACCTTGACGCTGATTTTGGCATAAAGGGAGAAGGGGAAATCGCCTTCCCTGCCCTGCTGGCGCATTTGGAGGACAAGACAGACCCTTCGGGAACACCCGGATTATATTCTCGCAACCATGATCCGCATCCGCCGCCCGAACTCAGCTCCGATCTGGACCGGCTGCACCTGCCGGAACCCCGAATCCTGTCATCTTCGGCGTCGCGGAGCCAGGACCCATGGATTCCGGTGCAAACCAGGCGCGGTTGTCCCCTCAGATGCAGTTATTGCTCTACTCCGTCCATTGAGGGCACGCTGCTCAGGAAACGGTCCCCTGAGGGTGTCGCCGCTTGGCTCGAGCGGTGGGTTTCGGCCGGGTATGAAAATTTCTTCTTTGTTGACAATACATTCAATCTCCCTCCCGACTATGCCAAATCGATCTGCCGAAACATTATTGCCCGGAAACTGGCCATGCGCTGGCGGTGCATCATTTACCCGAGACGTGTCGATAAAGAATTGGCCGAACTGATGTTCGCAGCCGGCTGCCGGCAGATCAGTCTCGGCTTCGAGAGCGGCTCCGAGAAGATGCTGAAACACCTGAACAAGCAGTTTACGTTGGCAGATATACGAATGAGTTCGACCTTGTTTGGTGATTGCGGAATTGAACGCATGGGCTTTTTGTTGTTGGGCGGACCCGGTGAAACAAAGACCTCGGTCGAGGAAAGTCTTGCGTTCGCCGATTCTCTGAACCTGGAGATGCTCAGAATTACCGTCGGCATACGCATATACCCCGGCACACAGCTGGCCGCAATCGCAAAAAAGCACGGGATCATCAGCTCCGAAGACGACTTGCTTCAGCCACAATTCTATCTTTCGTCGGACATGGCGAAGTGGCTGCCGGAACGGCTGATACAATGGCGAGCGAATCGGAACAATGTAATTATGTAACAACTCTGCGTGACCGGCTCTTTTTTGCCTTTCCCCTGTGCCGACGGCGGCCGGTAATCGGCAAACGGGGAGAAACAACCATGGATCGAGTCGGTTTTTTTAAAAAAAGGCGGCGTTATGTTATGTTCATCCGGCCTTTACGCAAAATACACCAGCGCGAGAATCAGCTATGGAGATTAAACCGATAGGTATTATCCACACGCCCTTTACGGAACGGGAAGGTATGCCCATCCAGCCTTCCGGGGCAGTTGGGGTAACCGGCACAATCGAGGTGTTTGACCACTTCCAGGCAGGTCTCAAAGACCTCGACGGCTTTTCCCACATTTTCCTGCTCTATCTCTTTCACCAGAGCGATGGATTCAAACTGCACGTCATTCCATTCATGGACACCACGCCGCGCGGCGTCTTCGCAACGCGCGCCCCAAAGAGGCCGAACCCCATCGGCCTGTCGATCGTAGAGCTGGACCGTATCGAAGATGGCGTTCTCCACGTGCGAAACATCGACATTCTCGATGGCACACCGTTGCTCGACATCAAGCCATACGTTCCGAAATTCGACCGCCCCGAAACGGTGCGCTCCGGCTGGCTGGCAAATTCCAGGGATCCGGTTGCACAGAAAAAAGCGGACGGCCGGTTCACGTAGAAGAGGGCCGGCGGTTTTGATACCGACAAGCTCATTTTCGTCGAGCACAATGGGACAGCAACGGATGTCCCCGCTTCACCTTCAGCACAACAGGAACAATGACAGAAAATAATGCATCCGAACATACTACGGCAATTACGGTACTCTGGGAGTATATCGTCAGGGACGGCTATCTCGATCAGTTCCTTCAGGCATACGCCTCCGATGGCACCTGGGCGGAGCTTTTCCGGAAACACCCGGGCTACCTCAAAACCGAATTGATCCGGGACAGCTCCAACCCCAACCGCTTCATCACGATTGATCACTGGGTTTCACTGCCTGCCTACTCAACCATGAAACACCTGAGCAGAAACGAGTATAAATCGATGGATGAACACTGTGAGAAATTCACCGTCGATGAGAACTATATCGGCGTTTTTGCTCAACTCACCGACAGGCAGCAGCCATGACCGGCCATCCGGATACATCCCTGCAGACCAAACGGCGCCCGTTCGCATATCCTGCTTCGGTCAGCGAAATCCTCCTTGACCTGGACGGCACACTCACCGACCCGCAGCTCGGCATCACCCGCTGCATTCGATTCTCTCTTGAGAAAATGGGCCGGGACGTACCGCCGGCCGACCAGCTGTTGTGGTGCATCGGCCCGCCCCTCAAACATTCGTTCGCCTCGTTGCTGGCAAGCGACGATGACGATCTACTGAACACCGCGTTGCGCCATTACCGTGAGCGGTTCGCTGCCACCGGGCTCTACGAAAACAATGTTTTCCCCGCTATTCCCGAGGCGTTGCAAGCGATCAGAGCCGCCGGGAGGCGATTGTTTCTCGCCACGTCGAAACCGGTGGTGTTCGCACGCCGCATCCTCGATCATTTCGGCCTTACCGGGTTTTTCGACGGGATTTACGGCAGCGAACTTGACGGCCGCCGCATCGACAAGACGGAACTGATCGGCTATCTGCTGGACCGGGAAGGAATCTCACGCCAAACCGCAATGATGGTAGGCGACCGGCGCTACGATATCATCGGCGGCAGAAACAACGGGATCGCCACTGCTGCGGTCACCTACGGCTATGGCAGCAGCACCGAGATAGCGGCGGCTCGCCCGGATTTCCTCTTCCACCACCCCGCCGAACTCGCCGCCGCTCTGTCCGGACGCCCGACCGGCACGCGCAACAAGAGACAAGGACGTGCATCATGACCACATCCCGCAGCCGCGAGGCATTCATCCTGGGAGCTTTTATCTGTGCCGGACTGATCATCTTCGGTTCGCTGCTGGCAAACACAGCCCTGAACGTCAAGGCAATGGACCGGGTTGTCACCGTCAAAGGACTGGCTGAACGCGAAGTCGAAGCGGATATTGCGATCTGGCCGATTACCTTCAACGAGGCACACAACGACCTGACCCAACTGTACTCGGAGATCGAACGGAAATCGGCGATCATCAGATCGTTTCTGGAAGACAGCGGTTTTGCCGACGAAGAAATCTCCATTTCCCAGCCGTCAATCGTCGATCGGCAAGCCCAGAACTACGGAGACGCTCGTAGCATCCAGTTCCGCTTCACGGCGGCAACCACCGTCACCGTCTACAGCAGACAGGTCGATCTGGTCAGGGAAACCATGAAGAGAGTGGTTGAACTCGGCAAAAACGGCATCGCCATCTCCGGCCAAGACTACCAGAACAAGACGGAATTCCTCTTCACCGGGCTCAACAGCATCAAACCCGAGATGATCGAAGAGGCAACCAGGAACGCCCGGGAAGTTGCCGAAAAATTTGCCAAGGACTCCCGGAGCACGCTCGGCAAAATCAAGACGGCGACCCAGGGCCAGTTCTCGATCTCCGATCGCGATACGTCGACCCAGCATATCAAGAAAGTCAGGGTGGTATCGACGATCGAGTATTACCTCTCCGACTGACGGACTAGCGGTATCTCCAATCCTGCGCCGCAGTCGTTTTCTCGGCCACGTGACATCTTCGCCTTGAAACAGCACCGTTCTGTCGACAACAACCGCCATGTCGCCGGTCTCCGTTCACGTGGCGAGCCGGCGACTTTTCTATCTAACAGACCGCCTTGATTTCCTGCACGTTCTTCTTCATAATAGAAAGAGGAGGGAGATACCATGGAGCCTGACAACCGAGCTTTTGTTCGCGACCTGGTGGCGCAGTATGCCCCTCATTTTCCGCGCAAGCGGTGTGGCCGGCTGGTCACCGATACATCTGAGTTCATGGCCGTCGACCACGGCGATGTCATCGCTCTCGGCGGCAAACACTACCTGGTACTGCGTGATGAGGCGGAACGGCGCTTCGGCATGGAAGATCCTAAATACTGGGTCAAACGGTGTTCCGAGTTGGAAACCGGCGAGCGAAAAATTCTCAAGCTGGTTTTCTATGAAACCTTCCCGTTGAAACTAGGCAATTTTGAGATTCGCTGCCACCGCAGCCCGGAAAAAGAGGCCCGTATTCTCGATCTGGTTCGCGGAGACCTGCGCTTCATGCAGGGAAAAACGATCCGCGACGAAAAGGACAATGCGGTGCGGATACTCGATATCGTTCACGGCAAACAGCTCGATGCGGTGATCGAGAATATCGATACCGACCACGAAACCTATTTTCGCGAGCACCTCCCCGACCTTCTCGAAAAATTCATCGGTGCTTGCGAGTCCATTGCCCATTTGCATACTCTTGGCGAGAAGCATGGTGATATCCGCAGAGACCATCTATGGGTGGAATACAACAGCGGGGCTTATCGCTGGATCGATTTCGACTATGCTTTCGATTTTCACGAAAACCCTTTCGGCCTCGATATTTTCGGACTTGGCAATATCCTGCTCTTTCTGGTCGGCAAAAAAGAGCACACCAGTTACACCATGGGCGGTGGAGCGTTTTCCAATCAGGTATTGTCATCACTGACGCCGGACGATTTTTCTTTGATGTTCCCACACCGGCTCAGCAATCTACGCAAATTATTCCCGTATATCCCTGATGAATTGAACAACGTATTGTTACACTTTTCAGCGGGGACCTATGTCTTCTATGATACTGTCGATGAACTGCTCGGCGAACTACGGCCGTGCCTGCAGCTGCTCCGCTGAAGCACCACATCGACACGACTGCGAGGAGGATGCCATGGACTTCAAAAAAATACTCGTTGCCGTCGACGGGTCGGAAAATTCTGCCCGGGCCGTCAGCTACACCGGAGACATGGTGGGCGACGGCAGTGCCAAGCAGATAATGTTGCTGTGCATCGAACGTTTCCCGGACCGGGACCTGTTTCCGGATGAAGAGTCCTGGAAACAACGCTGCGTCGCGCACCGGGAGGAATTACAGCAATTTCTTGGTGAAGCCAGGGCCACGTTGACAGCAAAAGGCGTTCACGATAGCAGGATCAGCGAGCGGTATGTGGTCAGTTGCTCTTCCCCCTTTGCCGACCGCAGCACTGCCCGCTGCAGTTTTGGGACTTCCATCGCCCAAGAGATCCTGGCAGTGCTCAAGGAAGAGCGGTTCGGCACCGTCGTGGTTGGCCGGCGCGGCGTCTCGAAGGCCGAAGAATTCCTGTTCGGTTCGGTCTCCAACAAGATCATCCATCACGCCAAAGACTGCACGATCTGGGTGGTCGCCTGAGCCGCTCCGTCAATGGCAGGAAACAAACGTGAAGAAGACCCGGACTATGGACACCATACAATTCTTCGCCTGGGCCGACCGACATTTGCGAGAAATCCGCCTGGTGCTGGCACCGCTGTTCGTCCTGATGGTCGCCGGCGTCTATGCGCTGGTCTATTACACCGGCGGCATCAAGTTTGTCTATTCACACTCGATGTACTTGCCGATCCTGCTGTCCGGTATTGTCTTCGGGATCAGGGGCGGGGTCTTTATCGGGGCGCTCGGCGGCTTTGCCCTCGGTCCGCTGATGCCGATCGACGTCGTTACCGGCGAGATGCAGAATACGGCCAACTGGCTCTACCGGAGCGGGTTTTTCGTGCTGATCGGCATGCTCAGCGGGCTGGCCAGTGACCGCGCCCGCGACTATATCGACCATCTCAAGTGGGTCTCCCGGCACGACCCGTCCACCGGGCTACCGAACCGCAGCGCCCTGTTCGAACGACTAGCGGAAATAAAACAGTCTAAAACGCAGTTCCGGGGGACGATATTGACCGTCGTTTCCGTGGAAAACATGATGGAGCTGAAGGCTGCTTTCGGTTTCGGAGTCATCAGGGAAACGATCGGCCAGCTCGCCCATCGTTTCGTCGCCGATCAACCGGATTGCGCCGTCTACCGCACCGAAACGGCACAGCTCGGCCTTCTGCTCGATGCGGGTGAACGGCTTGTTGATGAACTGGTCGACGAACTGGTTGCAACCGCCCGGCAACCGATCCTGCTCGACACCATCCCGATTCACATCGATTCACGGATGGGTACCGTCGTGTTCAACCGGGACGACCTGACGCCCGAGGAATACCTGCAGCAGGCCGAAGCGGCGCTGATCATCGCGCAGAAAAAAGCGCAGGACTCCGTCACCTACGAACCGGCAATCGTCTCTTTCACCGAGGAGAACCTGGCCATTCTCGGCAGCCTGAAGGAAGCGATCGACGAGGGCCAGATATCGCTCGATTACCAGCCCAAGGTATACCTGGCCAGCGGTACGGTCCACGGAGCGGAGGCGCTGATCCGTTGGAATCATCCGGTGCGCGGACCGTTGCCGCCCGAGGCGTTCATGCCTCGTGTCGAGCAAAGCACCCTCGTCCAGGTCATCACCGAATTCGCGCTGGAACAGGCTATCGCCCAGATGGCGCTTTGGCACCAGGACGGTATGGAGATACCGGTTGCGGTCAACATCTCGACCCGCAACCTGCTGCAGCCCCGTTTCGCCGAGCAGGTGGCCGGCCTGCTCGACCACTATCACCTCAACGGTAAGTCGTTGGAACTGGAGATCACCGAAGGGGCCCTGATGATGGATATGGAGCGAACCATCGAAGAGTTGCTGCGAATGACCGAACTCGACATCATCATCTCCATCGATGATTTCGGCACCGGTTACTCGTCGCTGCAATATCTCCACCGCCTACCCATCTCCCTGATCAAGATCGACCAGTCATTTGTTCGGCGATTACCCGGCGACAAGGGCGCCGTATCCATCGTCGAGGCGGCGGTAATGCTGGCGCACCAGATGGGAATCAAGGTCATTGCCGAGGGCGTTGAAAATCCCGCAATTTATCGTTTCCTCAAAGAAATCGGCTGTGATCTGGCACAAGGCTTTTTGCTCTCCCGCCCCTTGCCGGCAGAGGCTTTTGCTACCTGGTACCGCAAGTGCAGCGGCACGTTTGCCGTGCCGGCGGAGTAACAGCCACCCCCTGCCATCCGGACCGCATACCACAGCATCGCTGATCGTCTCTTGCAATACCTGTCAGGTGGCCTATTATTGGACATTGGCCCTCGAAGAACGGCATCAACCACGGACCCTGCTACCACCATGTCCCCGTCGACCAAAAAAAAACGCAGACCCCGCGGCTCCGGTATCAAGACCGGCATGTCTCCGGGGACCATGGTCTTTATCGGCGAGCAGAAGCAAGACCGGGCGCGTATCGAAGTCCTCGCCTACAGCGAGGCCACCTTCGACGAACTCCACGACATCCCGGTCGAGCAGTGCCGACCGTTCGCCAATGCCCCCGGGGTGAGTTGGATCAATGTCAACGGCATTCATGACGTTGGTTTAATTCAGGCCCTGGGATCCATATTCGGTCTCCACCCACTGACCCTCGAGGATCTGGTCAACACCGGGCAGCGCCTGAAGATCGAAGAGTTTCCAAGCTATACCTTTATCGTCTTGAAGATGATTACTTTCAACGAGACGACGCAAAGTATCGATGTAGAGCATGTCAGCCTGATCCTCGGCGAGCGCTTCGTGCTCTCCTTCCAGGAAGATGCCGGCGATGTGTTCGGGACAGTGCGCGAACGCCTCCGCTCGGCCAAGGGCCGCCTGCGCTCGATGAAGGCCGACTACCTGGCTTACAGCTTGATGGACGCGGTGGTTGATCATTATTTCCTTGCCGTCGAACGCATCGGCGAGCGGATCGAGGATCTCGACGAACGCAGCCTGATCGAACCGAGGCCGGAAGATATTGGCGAGATCCATCGACTCAAACGAGTCATCCTGATGCTGCGCAAGGCGGCCTGGCCGCTGCGGGAAGAAATCGGGGCCCTGGAAAAAAGCGAACTGGCGATGGTCAGACCGGAGACCCGGCTCTTTTGGCGTGACCTCTACGACCATACCATCCAGATTCTCGAGATGGCCGACACCTATCGCGACATCCTCGGCGGCATGCACGATACCTTCCTGTCCAGCATGAGCAACCGGATGAACGAGATCATGAAGGTGCTGACGATCATCGCCACGATCTTTATCCCCTTGACCTTTATCGCCGGTGTCTACGGCATGAACTTCGTCCATATGCCGGAATTGCAATGGCGCTGGGGATATCACATTGTCTGGGGCATCATGCTGATTGTCGGCTGTGGGCTGCTGGCCTACTTCAAAAGAAAAAAATGGCTCTGACCGACGATATCCGGCGCCGCTCCACCTGAAGCTTCAAGACACAGGACCCAACCGATGCACCACGAACACCTGGCTGACTGGCAGCACGATCATCGTTTTTCACCGGTAAACGAGCAAGGCGAAAAGCGTACCCTCTACGTACTGATCCTGACGGCCGTAACCATGATCGTTGAGATCACCGCCGGCAGCATCTACGGATCAATGGCCTTGCTGGCCGACGGCTGGCACATGGCCACCCACGTCGCCGCCTTTTTTATCACTATTTTCGCCTACCGTTATGCCCGCAAGCATGCCGACGACCCCGCCTACACCTTCGGGACCGGCAAAGTCAACGTACTGGGCGGCTTTGCCAGCGCCATCGCCCTGGCCGTGGTCGCGCTGGTCATGCTCATCGAATCGCTGGAACGGATCGTCCACCCGCAGGACATCCGCTTCAACGAAGCCATTGCCGTCGCCGTCCTCGGCCTGCTGGTCAACGTGATCAGCGCCTTGCTGCTGCGAGACGGTCATAGTCATGATCACGGACATGATCACGGGCATGACGACGATCCTCATCACGGCACACACCTTCACGATCACAACCTGACGGCCGCCTACTTCCATGTTCTGGCCGACGCGCTGACTTCCCTGCTGGCTATCGTCGCGTTGGTCTCGGGAAAATTCCTGGGCTGGCACTGGCTCGATCCGGTGATGGGCATCGTCGGCGCCGCCATCATCACCCGCTGGTCATACGGCCTGCTGAAACAGACTGGCCCGATACTGCTCGACGCGAGTATCGACAAGGGGGGCCGACAGGCAATTGTCGACGCTATTGAAAACGATGCCGACAACCGCATTTCCGATATTCATGTCTGGAAGGTCGGGGCGAGCCATTACGCGGCAATCATCGCCATAGTCACCAGCACACCACGCTCGGCCGAACACTACAAAGCCCTGTTGAGAAATTTCGACAGATTGTCTCATGTGACCGTAGAAATCAATACCTGCTCGTCGTCGAAGCATGCGCCTACTATCGGGCACCAGCACACCGGCTGCTGAGCTGTTCGTGACGGCAAGCACAGGGAAGCGTCACCAGGTGAGACCGTTTCCGTTTACGTGTCTAAGGGGAAGAGGATGTTGGTTCGTATAACCGCCGATGGTGTCCTGCTGGCCCACCTGGCCTTCATCCTGTTCGTCACCCTGGGCGGCCTGCTCGCCTTCTATCGCCTGCGACTGGCCCTGCTCCACCTGCCGGCGGCGGCCTGGGGCGTTTATATCGAGATCAGCGGCGGGGTCTGTCCCCTGACCTCTGTCGAGAAGCGGCTCCGTATGGCCGCCGGGCAGGCCGGCTACGACGGCGGGTTCATCGAACACTGGTTGCTGACAATCATCTATCCGACCGGACTGACAAGGGAGATTCAATACGTGCTCGCCGGAGGACTGATTGCCATCAATGTTGCCATCTACTGCTGTTTGCTGGTGCGTCTTCAGGCCAAGAAGAGCAAGAACAGACGTTCCCTCTGAAAACCGAAGAGGAACAGGACACTCAATGAACACCTCATATAATGATTGACCATTTGTGTGCGTTTTCTAAGAAATTCGTTCGGTTAAAGTCGTTGTTTTTCATTGGTACCGCCGCTGCATTCATTGTGTTTGGTTACGTGGTACTCTTTACGGAAGGAACAGACAAAGATGTTTATATCATTCCAAGTGTAGTAGTTGCATTGTGGTCACTTGTCTGTTCACTTCTGCTATCCATTTTCCCCTACGTCCCACCGAAAGCTGACAAGCGACAGCCCGTATCCGAACGTCTGAAAATCCGTCTGGCCAGAAGCGCATATCATATAGGCTCATGGCTCTTTTGCGTGTTGAGTGTAGCAGCTGCGTGGCTTACCATCAAACTACTCAGTATCTGGCACGCAGACTTTTAGATTCAGGAACTCCGCCTGCCATACAGTGCTGACGATAGTTTGATCTTGCCGGTACTCTCCTTAACCCTGAACCGATTTTTTTGAGATAATAAATCCTTTTTAATTTTTTGAGTACGGGCGCCCTATATTTGCAACACCCGTTTCAAAGGAAACGCTATTTTGTTATTATTGTAAGCTCCCATAGCACAATTCTTTCACTACTTTTTTGCACTGTTCAAACAGTTCATCACAATTTTTAGCCTCTTTTTTTACAGGCTTACCCATCATTGATTGCATCGTGCATCTGTTTCCTTCATCTTCACATTGCTTATCACAATCACGCTTTTTTTGGCGGCAATCTTTCGAGCACTCTGGAGTGCCATCACTCTTGCAGCATATAGTAGAATTTGTTTTACAAGTATTCAAACAATCAAGTTTAATTTTAAAACACGCATTCAATCCCACATGAATAACGTTCTCTTCCTGCATGCATTTCTCGTAATCTTTTTCACATATTACAATATTATCTCGGTAACATTTGTTTAACTGTTCTAATTGTTCTTTTGAAAGGATTGGCACCAATTCTATGTTTTCCTCGGTATCTTGAACAGCAGGGTCAAAGGAATTGTCAGCATCAGACGAGTATGCTTGAGCCGACAAAAGCATGAGAGATAACAGTATTGTTAAGATAAATATACTATTTTTTGGTAGCACAATATTTCCTCCTTTTGGTTTCTCCAATTCGTCCGTGTTTCATGCTGAATTCGCAACCATTTCATCAATTGACGTTACAATGACGTGAACTTCAGAGGTCAGGCAAGCATTTCCGGCCTTCGTTGAATCTTTTGATACAGCTTTGAATTGAAATTCGAATGATGCGAATCTGCCAGGTACTAAGTGAGGTTCTTTTGTAGATCCAGGGTCAGCAAACATCTCCTTGCGGGCAGCAAACACATGGCTTTCTTTTGTGACGTCAGCTTTTAATGCGTCTGCATTGCCAAAGATTACTGCCGGGTCAGCTTTTGCTTGCAGATAAATGTCTTCAAGCAGTTGGGTGATGCAAGAATTTGCTTACCCTGTGGTGAAAACGATATCAGCAAAAATTGTTTGGTTCCTTTCCTCATAACAGACAACTACCGTTGAACGCATAACCTTTCAAGAAAATTTTCGGCAACTGTTGAAGATGGAGTCAAGTGCGTCACGTTTGATTTTCTGAATGAGCCCAATTTGATTGTTCGCTACGCTTTGTTCAAAGCTTCTAGGATGCGAGAGTTGATTCAGTTTGAGAGAAAATTAATTGCGAAAGCTGTCACCAAGAGGTAGTTCTGACATGTGTTTTGACCGTCACGTTCTTCGTTGGAATGGATTTCAATGAAGTCACAAGAAAACAGCAACCTATTGCCTGATGCAACGAAGTGATGATGAAATGAACCGAAAAATTTTCTGAATCATGGTCTTTTACCGACCTTGCTGTGACGGCATAGACCGAGTCACGGATGAACTCCGACAAGTGGGGCGTCTATCACCGATCGCCACCAAAACCGAAAGGGCCGGTATGCGTCCTCTGCCTTGACCATATACATTGCCTCATCAGTGAAGATCTGGTGCCCATGAGCGGGAACATCAACCAGACGCGCCAGTTCCTGATATTCAGGTTGGCGGCAATATAACTTTCTTAAACATGACCTATAACGGTCAGATCGGTGGGAGGTCCGGCACGGGTTAATTCACCTGCGAGAGGGAACTGCATGCAAAGGCGTACGCAGATGCTCATGACCGGCTAAGGAACACAACAATGCGGCCCGTTGCCACCAAGACAAGAGAGGATCGGAATATGAAATGCAAGCAGATTTGGGTTGTATTCGCGGCAGTTCTGATGCTTTTTATCGCCCGGGAACCGCTGGTCGCAGTGCAAGGTGCCCAACCGCCTTCCTCGACAAACATTTTCTTTATCCTGGATGCATCGGGATCAATGTGGGGACAGGTCGAGGGAAAGGCCAAGATCGTCATTGCCAAAGAAGTGATGAGCGGGCTGGTGCTGGAGTTGCCGGACGATACTGTGGTGGGCTTGGTGGTCTACGGACATCGGCACAAAGGCGATTGTGATGACGTGCAGGAGTTGATTGCCCTCGGGCCGGTGAATAAAGATGGCATGATCAGTGTCATCCAGGGCCTGAACGCCATCGGAAAAACTCCCATTTCGCGCTCGGTACGCTTGACAGCTGAGCGCATCAGGCACCTGGAGAACCAAACCACCATCATCCTGGTTTCCGATGGCAAAGAGACCTGCGATCCGGATCCCTGCGCATTGGTGAGGGAACTCAAGGCATCCGGGATCAATTTCGTGATGCACGTCATCGGCTTCGATGTCACTAGAGAAGAACGGGAGCAACTCGAATGCATCGCTCAAGCCGGAGGCGGCCAGTATTATATGGCGTCAAATGCCAGAGAGTTTCTAACGGCTGCCCAGGAGCTGGTTAAGAAATCGACTCCGCCTTACGGCATTTTAAAGGTGATGGTCACCAAAAACGGTAAACCCTTTTTTACCGGTATCACGCTGACCCATCAGGAGAGTGGCCATCGGTGGACACCCGCCAGTTCATCCAGAGATACCGGAATCGCCGAAATTCGCCTCACCCCCGGTACTTATCATGCTGAAATCAAGGACACAGGTGTCAGCGGTGGCCTGGCGCCAGTAGTGCACCTAAGGAACATCGCCATTGCCGAAGGTGAAACTGTGGAACGTACTGCGGATTTCTCCGAAGGCAGTATCCATCTCACCACATTGCGTAATGGTGAGCCGAAGAAAGCCTCGGTTTTCTATTACCGCGAGGGAGAAACGAAACCATTTCACAACGAATCGACCCATCCCAAAACCGGGGTCATCGAGAGAAAGTTACTGCCGGGGCGGTACACCATAAAAGTGACGGACGGCGAGATCGCTGGAAAGCCCACGGTGATCTTCGATGGATTGGAGATCCCATCGGGCGTGACGTTGGAAAGAAAGGCTGAATTTGCCGCCGGTGAGCTGACCATCACCGCGACGCTGGACGGCAAAGCGGTTTCGATCCCGGTCGAAATCACCGACGATCAGGGGGCAGTGATCTTTCAGAATTGGACGAACTGGCCGCGAAATGGGACCCGAGTAGTTTTGCTGCCGCAGGGATCCTATACAGTGGTAATCAAAAACACCAAGCAGAACTCTAAAGACGTTCGCTTTGAGAACATTGGCATCGTGCCGGGACAAGCCCAAACAGTTGTGGCAGAATTCACCACGGGTCCCTAAAAGTATACCGAGTCTATTTTTTGTCTGAAGAACGGCGACCTGAAACAAGGAAGCCCATGTTTTTGAGATTCTCTTTTCTGCTGGGATCAGGCAATCCTGCAACGATAAAGGCTTGAGGCAGGCTGAAAATGATGGGCACAAAACCTCTGATCATTCATGAACCGTTTTCAAAGAAAGGCCTGGGAATAAAACTATATGAGGCTCTGGTAGGCTGACATGTTAATTCAGTAACTGATTATGCGGTGAGTTGATATTGCCAACCTAAACATCTCTAATTTCTTTTATTACCTATATAGACTGTACATCTTGATTCTCTTTTTCGAGGAAGATATCGGATATCATTGAAGCTCGCTTTCAGAAAGCTTCAGGTCTGAGATGTCTGTATGAAAGACCACTGCCGGGTGGGTTTAAAAACGTTTCCGATCGACTGGATGGACGTTCTCCATGAGATCACGTTGAGGGCCGACAAGATCGTTTCCTATTGCCGACGGCACACGCCGCCGGCAACAGCACTGTTCCGAAAGCGACGTTGGCTTTCGACTAGCGTGAGCGGTCCTCGATGGGCAGATAGAGGCGATCGGCAGGCCCGACATATTCGGCACGTGGCCGGATCAACCGGTTATTGGCCCACTGCTCGAGGATATGTGAGGTCCAGCCGACGATTCTGCTGATCGCAAAGATCGGTGTAAACAGCTCGCGAGGCAATCCCATAGCAGTGTAGAGCGATGCGGTATAAAGATCGACATTTGGAAAGACCCTGGTCTGCTCGATCACCACCCGCTCAATCTCCTGGGTAATCTGGAAATAGATCGATCGGCCGGTGTGGGCGGTGACCGTCCGGGCATAATCGCGCAACACACTGACTCGCGGGTCCTCACAGCGGTAAACGCGATGACCGAAACCGGGGATCTTGAGCTTGCCCGCAAGCTTTTCGAGAATAATCCTTTCCGCCCGTTGCGGACTGCCGATTTCATCGATCAGCTGCATTACTTCCATGTTGGCTCCGCCGTGCAGCGGTCCTTTCAGGGTGCCGATCGCCGAAGTGACCGACGAATAAATATCGGCCATGGTCGCCGCGGTAACCCGGGCGGCAAAGGTTGAGGCATTGAGCTCGTGGTCAGCGTGCAGGATCAGCGCCACATCAAAGGCTCGTTCGACCAGCGGGTCCGGTTCCTTGCCCTGCAGAGTATAGAGAAAGTTGAAGGCAATGCCGTGTCCCGGCACCGGCTTAATCGGCTCCAGCCCCTCGCGCAGACGCTGATGGGCGGCAACCAGCAGAGGGATGCGCAGGGTCAGGCGCTGGGCCTTGCGCAGGCAGGCATCGAGCCCGGTATTGCCGCTGTCCGGATCCCAGTGACCGAGTGACGAAACGGCCGTGCGGATCACCTCCATCGGCGTCGCCGCCTTCGGAAACATACGCAGTATCATCGTCGTCTCCACCGGTAGCTTCATCGACCCGGTAAATCCGTCGAGAAAGGCCTTGAACTCGGTAACCCGGGGCAGACAGCCGTACCATAGCAGGTAGGCCACCTCCTCGAAGGTGCTCTTCTCGGCCAACTCCAGCACGTCATAGCCGCGATAGACCAGGCGGCCGTTCGTCCCGTCGATACAACAAATTTCCGAATTACAGGCAACGATATCCTCAAGGCCCGCACCGGCCTCCGCCAGTTTCTGCTCGTCACTCGACTTCATATCTCTTTCGCTTCCTCATTCTTCGCTGAACATCCATGAAAAACACGGTAGGATACGATGATTAACCGCTCACGTGAGCCCACCGCAAAAATGTGTTTCTACACGACGCAACGGACGGATGTCCACAACGAACTTTCGCTCGCATCAGAAATTTCCATGTGATATATCAAAAAAAAATCTTTTCCGCGAACCATCCATGACTTCGTTCACCAGCCAAGCGATCACTCTCATTCGTGCCATCCCGGCCGGCACTGTCACCACCTATGGGGCGATCAGCACCGCCGCCGGCAACCACCGGGGAGCTCGGCAAATAGCCCGATTGCTTGCCGGAAGTTCGGAGGCCCTGCGCTTGCCCTGGCATCGTGTCGTCAATAAAGACGGGATCATTCCTCCGCGCCTGTCAATGGGCCATATCGAGCAACGTCGCCTGCTGACAGCGGAAGGAGTTGAAGTAAGCGCCGACGGCAGGATCGATCTGTCCCGTTTTTTCTGGCTGCCCGGCGACCCGTCGAGACCTTCCGCCACCTAACAGTTATGAATACTTTCTCGACCTGCGTGTCAGAAAGCTTCAAAAAGGTTACTCGGTCGCCGGCCCCTCCGCTTCTGCAAATGGCTCTCCAGCCGCCAACCGCTGTACGTCGACAAGCTATCTGAAACCGAATTATTCCGATTGGCACACAAACTGCTTGTATAAAGATGGAAGGTGTGTTTTTTTCGTTATGTTCTTTTGTCATAACGAACCATCAACTCCGGAGCGGAGATGAAACCAGCAGATACCGACCATGACGGCTTTATTGTCGAACTACTCGGCTGGTCGGCCTACAGCCAGATCATCGAACTGCTCATAGCACTTGATCGATCCGGTTCGATCAACCGGGCCGCACGGGACGTCGGATTGCAGTATAAATCGGCTTGGCTCAAACTGGAACAGATCAACAACCTGTTGCCGTTCCCATTGCTCAAAAAGCAGACCGGCGGGAGTGGTGGAGGTGGAACTTGCCTCACCCCGGAAGGGCAAAGCATGCTTCGACGGATCTGCGAATTGCAGCAGGCCTTCACCCAGTTCAGGTCCTACTTGGCCGGTGGTCCGGAAAAAGCGCTGGAAACGATCAAAACCATAAGGAGAATAGAGATGCAAATCAGTGCCCGCAACGTCTGGCTTGGCCAGGTCACGTCCATCGATCGCGGTGTTGTCAACAGCGTCGTGAACATCATGCTCAAAGGCGGAGACCGGATCAGCTCGGTCATTACCGACAATTCCGTGAACCGGCTCAAACTGGAGCCGGACACGGAATTGCTGGCCATCGTCAAGGCATCCAACGTAATGCTCGGTAGCGCCATCGATGCCGGACAGATATCGGCCCGCAACATTCTGACCGGCACGATTCAAGCAATAACTCCCGGCGCGGTTAACGACGAAGTGACCGTCGACTTGCCCGGTGGAGCCAGCGTCACGTCGATCATCACCTCGGCCAGTGTCCGGCGGCTCGGCCTGCACACCGGCAAAGAGATATCGGCAATCATCAAAGCTTCCGATGTCCTGCTGGCGGTGGTCTGACAGTCGGGCCGTCATCGAAATGAAAAAAAACAAGAACCAATCGAGGAGAGAATCGATGAAGCGTATTACTTTGGCAAGTTGTTGGACGATCGGGTTGTTCCTGTTCATGTCGGTACATGCGGCTGCCGCCGCATCGGTTCAGCTGTCCGTCGCCGCCAGTATGACCGATGCGACCAAAGCCCTGACCGAGGATTTCAAAAAAAACCACCCCGATATCGAGATCCGTTCCAACTTTGCCTCTTCCGGTGCCCTTGCCAAACAGATCGAGCAAGGCGCGCCCGCGGACATCTATATCTCCGCGAACCAAAAATGGATGAGTTACTTGGCTGAAAAAAAATTGATCGACACCGACTCCATGCGAATTTTCGCCTACAATACCCTGGTGTTTGCCGGCAATCCGAAGCTCGCCCCCATCTCCATTGCAGATGTCGTCACCTTGAAGCTGATCGCCATCGGCACTCCGGAAAGCGTTCCGGCCGGACAGTATGCCAAACAGGCTCTAACCGCCAGTGGATTGTGGGATACGCTGGAGCAGGGGAACCTGCTGATGCTGACCAAAGACGTGCGCCAGGCCTTGATTTATGCCGATCGCGGCGAGGTCGACGGCGCCTTCGTCTACAAGACCGACGCTCTTCTCGCGAAAAACGCCACGATCCTGTTCAGCATCCCGGACAAACTCTATGACCGGGTGGCCTACCCGATCGCGTTAACCCCGATCGGCGCGGTCAATGAAGCTGCCCGGGCGCTGTTCGACTACCTGAAAACACCGGAAGCCGACGCCATTATTGCCGGCTTTGGCTTCGAACCAGCCCACTGACCGCACGAGAGGCGACCGGCCGTGTTCACCCTCTCCAACGACGATCTGACGGCTATTCGCCTCTCCCTGCAGGTCGCCGCCACGGCGACACTGATCTCGCTGCCGCCCGGCATCGCCGCCGCCTATTTTCTCGCCTTTGCCAAGATGAGGGGGAAAGCGCTGGTGGAAGGACTGATCAACCTGCCGCTGGTACTGCCGCCGGTCGTCGTCGGCTATCTGCTGCTCCTGCTGCTCGGCCGCAACGGCTGGCTCGGCGGGATGCTGGCCGATTTCAATATTCGCATCATCTTCACCTTGACCGGAGCGGTCATCGCCTCTTCGGTGGTCGGTTTTCCGCTGCTGGTGCGCTCCATCCGCATCGGCCTCGAGGGTATCGATCAGCACTGTATCCAGGCAGCACGGACCCTGGGTGCCGGCTGGTGGGATGCGCTGCTGACCATTATCCTGCCCCTTTCCGGCCGGGCCATCCTGGCCGGCATGACCTTGATGTTCGCCCGCAGTCTCGGCGAATTCGGCGCCACCATCATTCTCGCCGGCAACATCCCCGGGGTAACCCAGACCATTCCGCTCGCCATCTACCAATATACTAGTATTCCCGGCGGCGACCGGATGGCCCTGTCGCTCTGCCTGGTATCGATTAGCCTGTCTTTTGTCGTGTTGCTCGCCAGCGAAGCGGTCAACCGCACCATGTCCCGGAATTAAGCCATGCTGCTGGAAATCGACGTTGAAAAGCGGCTTGGCAACTTCGTCTGCCGAATCGATTGCCGGCTGGAAGCTCATTCCTGCGGCGTCTTCGGCCCCTCCGGCAGCGGCAAAACCACCTTGATGAATCTGCTGGCCGGCCTGATGCAACCCGATCGCGGCAGAATCAGCCTCGACGGCGAGGCACTGTTCGACAGGCAAAAGGGCATCAACGTAGCGCCGGAGAAGCGACGCATCGGCGTCGTCTTTCAGCATGCCTATCTCTTCGAGCATCTCAGCGTCCGCAACAATCTACTTTATGGTCTGAAGCGAACCCCACGGGAACTGCGGACCATCGATCCCGAGCATTTATACGGCACCCTTGATCTGGAACACCTGCTCGATCGCCGTGTCACCCGCCTGTCCGGCGGTGAACGTCAACGCGTGGCGCTGGGCCGGGCGATGCTCGCCAGTCCCCGGCTGATCCTGCTCGACGAGCCGCTGACTGGGCTGGACCGGGCCTTGAAATTCAGGATCATTCCGCACCTGCGAACCGTATTTTCCGAATTCTCCATTCCTTACCTGTTCATCAGCCACAGTCACCAGGAAATGCGGTTAATGACTGAAAACGTGCTGATCATCGAGCGCGGCAGCGTCGAACGATTATCGAGCAGCGAGGAGTTGGCCCGCTCGTCCATTTTTTCCGCCGACCGCGGCTACGCCAATTTCCTGGAACTGGCGGATCGTCACGATTGCGGTAACCTCCTTACCTACCGGTGGGGGAAGAATCGGTTAACAGGCGTCAAGAACACGAACGCGCCGGAATATGCCACCTTTTCGCTGAATGCCCGAGACATCGTCCTCTTCAAGCGCCACCCGGAAGCCTCGAGCGCCCGCAACATTCTGGAGGCCACGGTTCGCGCCACTCAACGCACCGAATGGCTGGTACGAGTGGAGATGGACTGTTGTGGCAGCACGCTGATTGCCGAAATTGTTCCGCAATCCATGGAAGAACTCGGTATTCGGGCTGGCGCCAAAATCGTCGCCGTCTTCAAAGCGTCCGCGTTGCACCGACTGACCTAAGTCTACAGATACTCGATCTGCTCCACCGATCCCGCCAACGCCCAGGATCAGTCGAACCCCCACCAATACCAATAAATAAAAAACAAGCGACCAATTCTCTATTTGAACTTGCCAAACCTGTCGTCGTATGCTATTCTGTCTTTGGTCTAACCGTGTTTATATCAGACCAAAGTTGCCGAATGCCGCAAAGAATCGCTATGAGGAAATTGCACTTTTCCCGGCACAAACCATGAAAACACCCATCAGTGACTCTCTCCCCCCGGTTCTTTCCTCATATCACGCGAAGTCATTCCTTTTAAAGACAACTGGCCTGACCAGTGTTTTTCGATCTATCCGCAACGCTCAAGAACCTTCTCTGACACCGTTATTCCAGAGGTTTCTCGGCTCCCGTCGCAACTGGTTGGATGGGCTGGCCAAGGGCGTGTGGAATTCACCTTTATCTTAGAACAGGGGTGCCATGGCTACTACAAGTAAACACAAAAACGCACCTGCCATGCAGGATGTGGAGCATGCCGATCCTCGCTACAAACAGGTGGACCGGACGCTGAAACGGTTCCGTTACCGGCAGGACGCGCTGATCGAAGTGCTGCATACCGCCCAGGAGTCATTCGGCTTTCTCAGCGACGAGTTGATGATCTATATAGCCCGGGAGTTGAAACTGCCCCAGAGCTGGGTATACGGCGTCGCGACATTCTACCATTTCTTCTCTCTCAAACCGCAGGGCGAACACACCTGCGTCGTGTGCATGGGAACCGCCTGCTACGTCAAACGATCGGCCGAGATCGTCGCCAGAATCCAGGGGGAGTACTCGATCAAACCGGGGGAAACCACCGCCGACGGCAAACTGAGTTTGGCTACGGCCCGCTGCCTGGGGAGTTGCGGGCTTGCTCCGGTCCTTGTGGTGGATAACGAAGTTCTCGGCAAGGAAACACCGGAGTCGACGCTGCAGAAAATCAGGGAGGTCGTCGCCACATCGCCAGACCACAGCGGTGAACCGGCGGACACCGTCAACCTGCAGGAGCAAGAGGAGCACGCATCATGAACAGGGAAGAATTGCAAGTTATCGGTGAACGCGAACGGGAGAAACAGCAGAGCTATCGCTGCCGGATATTGTGCTGTGCCAGTACGCCGTGCCTGTCCTCCGGCGCCACCGCCGTCATCGAGACCTTCAAGGAGGTGATCAAGGAGTTCGACCTGGAGGCCGAGGTCACCGTCACCTCCACCGGCTGCATGGGCCCCTGCAGCCGCGGCCCGCTAGTCACCGTCCAGATGAATGGCCAGCAAGATGTCATCTACGAGCACGTAACCCCTGAACTAGCCCGGGACATCGCCCTGGCCCATGCCGCGCCGGAAGCCAAACCGTTGGACCGCAATGTCCTGCCCGCCGATTTGCCGTTTTTCAACAAACAGAAGAAAGTGGTGCTGGCCAACAGCGGCCTGATCGATCCCACCCGGCTGGAAAGCTACGTGGCTAGGGACGGTTACAGCGCGCTGGCCCATGCCTTGCGGGAGATGACCCCGACAGAGGTCTGCGAGGAGGTGATCAGGAGCGGTCTGCGCGGTCGAGGCGGTGCCGGCTATCCGGCCGGCCTAAAGTGGGATCTGGTGCGCAAAGCGCCGGGCGACAAGAAATACATCATCGCCAACGGCGACGAAGGTGACCCGGGCGCCTACATGGACCGGACCCTGATGGAGTCCGACCCACACCGGATACTCGAAGGCATGGCCATCGCCGGTTATGCAGTGGGAGCCGACCAGGGCTTTGTTTACGTGCGCGGGGAATATCCTATCGCCGCCAAACGGCTGGAGAACGCCATCCGCATGGCCGAGCGCCGCGGCCTGCTCGGCAGCCGCGTGCTCGACAGTCCGTTCGGCTTCCGCATCGACATCAGGATCGGGGCCGGCGCCTTTGTCTGCGGCGAGGAAACGGCCCTGATGGCATCCATCATGGGCCGCCGCGGTCAACCTTGGCCACGGCCGCCCTACCCGGCCCAAAAAGGTCTCTGGGGCCTGCCGACGCTGATCAACAACGTCGAAACGTTCGGTAATATCGCGCCGATCATCTCACACGGCGCTGACTGGTTTGGTGCCATCGGCACAGAGAAGAGCAAGGGGACGAAAATCTTCGCACTGGCCGGTACCGTCGAGACCACCGGCCTGATCGAGGTGCCGATGGGCATCTCACTGCGCGACATCGTTTTCGAAATCGGCGGCGGCATTCCCAACGACCGACAGTTCAAGGCCGCTCAGACCGGCGGTCCAAGCGGCGGTTGCATCCCCACCGATCACCTGGACACCCCGGTCGATTACGAGAGCCTCGGCGCGCTCGGTTCGATCATGGGATCCGGCGGTCTGGTGGTTATGGACGATACCAGCTGCATGCCCGATGTCGCCAAATTCTTCATGGAGTTCTGCATGGAAGAAAGCTGCGGCAAGTGTGTCCCCTGCCGGGTCGGCACCGTCCAGTTGCACCGCATCCTGGAGCACGTCACCGACGGTAGCGCCACCTTAGACGATCTCGACCGACTCGAAGAACTGTGCGTGATGATGAAGGAAACCAGCCTCTGCGGCCTCGGACAATCGGCACCTAACCCGCTTCTCAGCACCTTAAAATATTTCCGCGAGGAATACGAGGCCCACATTACCAACCACACCTGCCCTGCCGGCAAATGCACGATGTTCGGGGTCCCGCCGCTGCAGCTGACCCGGGATCTGCTCCGCAACACCCTGCAGGCGAAAAACGATACGGAGGTGTCATAATGTCCGTTGTCACCCTGCATATCAACGATGAAATAGTCAGCGCCCGCAGCGACCAGAAACTGCTCGAGGTGATCAGGGAGCAGGGCATCGAAATCCCGACGCTCTGTCACATGGACGGCATCAGCGAGCTTGGTGGCTGCCGTCTCTGCCTGGTCGAGGTCAAAGGCTCCAACCGGCTGCTGGCCGCCTGCGTAACCCCGGTTCAGGAGGGGATGTCGGTCTACACTCACAGCGAACGGCTCGTCAACTATCGCCACATCACCATGGAGCTGCTGCTCTCCGAGCGCAACCACACCTGCGCCGTCTGTGTGATGAACGGTCATTGCGAGTTGCAATACGAAGCCGCCGAACTGGGCGTCGACCATGTCCGTTACGAATACATGACCCCCGATCTGCCGATCGACGCCAGCCACAGCAAATTCACGCTGGACCACAACCGCTGTATCCTCTGCATGCGCTGCGTGCGGGTCTGCGACGAAGTGGAGGGCGCCCATACCCTCGACGTGATGGGTCGTGGCACCAACAGCCGAATCATTACCGCCTTGAACCGTCCTTGGGGGGACAGCATCAGCTGCACCAAGTGCGGCAAATGCGTACAGGTCTGCCCGACCGGCGCGTTGTTCGAAAAAGGATCATCGGTCGGTGAGATGGAAAAACGCCACGCCTTCCTGTCCTGGATCCTCAACGGTCGCGAGCGGAAGGAATGGCACTGGTAACCTTATAGGCATCGTCCCGGCATATTTTCGGGGCAAAGGAACAACATCATGGACAAGCAAAAAAGAAAAAAGAAAATCCGCCTCGCGACCGCCTGGCTCGGCGGCTGCGCCGGCTGTCATATGAGCCTGCTCGATCTCGACGAGCGGTTGATCGATCTGTTCGAGGTAGTGGAGTTGGTCTACAGCCCGATCGCCGACATTAAGACCTTCCCAAAGGCGGTCGACGTCACACTGGTGGAGGGTGCGGTGGCCAACGTCGACCACCTGGAACTGGCCGAAGTCATCCGCCGCAACTCGACGATCGTGGTCAGCTTCGGCGACTGCGCCGTGACCGGCAATGTCACCAGTCTGCGCAACCGACTCAAGATCGACGACCTGTTGACCAAGGTCTACCACGAGGGGCCGGGCACAGCACCGCGCGGACTGGAAGAGGACGGCATCATGCCGGCGCTGATCCCGAAGGTGCTCCCCCTGCACCAGGTTATCCACATCGATGGCTATCTTCCCGGCTGTCCGCCCGAGCCGGACCATATCTGGCAGGCGGTCAGCACCCTGCTCGACGGGCAGCCGGTGCGGTTGACGCAGGAAATGAGATACTTTGGTTGAACAACGTGCATCCAGGAGGAACAGCATCATGGGCCGAACGGTTACCATCGATCCCGTGACCCGTATCGAGGGCCACGCTAAAATAACCATCCACCTCGACGACAACGGCGCGGTGGAGGATGTCCGCTTTCACGTCACAGAGTTCAGAGGCTTCGAGAAATTCTGCGTGGGCCGCAGCTTCTGGGAAATGCCGGGTATCACCGCCCGAATCTGCGGCATCTGCCCGGTCTCGCACTTGATGGCCTCGGCCAAGGCCGGGGACGCCATCTTGGGGGTAAAGATTCCGCCGACCGCCGAAAAGCTGCGCCGGCTGATGAACTGGGCGCAATACGTGCAGAGCCACGCGCTCAGTTTTTTCCATCTGAGCGCCCCCGATTTGCTGCTCGGCATGGACAGCGATCCCGCCACTCGCAATATCGTCGGCCTGGTTGCCACCTACCCGGATGTCGCCAAAAACGGTATTAGACTGCGTCAGATCGGCCAGGAAATCATCCGCATTCTCGGCGGTAAGAGCGTCCACCCGTCCTGGACGGTACCCGGCGGCGTCCGCCAACCACTGCAGGCTGACGACCGCGACACTATCAAGCGGCTGCTCCCGGACGCCTTCGACATCATTGAGTTGGCACTCGACCTGCTCAAGGAGTGCTTCGAAGCCCATACCGGGGACATAGAGTCCTTTGGCCACTTCCCGAGCCTGTTTGCCGGCTTGGTGACCCCGGAAGGCGGACTGGAGCATTACGACGGGCTGCTCAGGGTCATGGACGCCGACGGCAAGCTGCTCGAGGATGGCATCGATCCGGCCGAGTATCGCAATATTTTTGAAGAAGCCGTAGAACCCTGGAGTTACCTGAAGTTCCCTTATTACAAACCGCTCGGCTATGAAGGCGGCGCCGGTATGTACCGGGTCGGACCACTGGCCCGGATTAATATCTGCGATTTTATCGGCACCGCCCGCGCCGACCGGGAATTGCGGCAATTCCGCCGGCTCGGCGAGCGGGGCAAGCCGATTATCAGCAGTTTCCACTACCACTACGCCCGGCTGATAGAAATCCTCTTCGCGCTGGAGAAGATCGAGGAGGCAGTGGAGAGCGACGACATTACCAGCACCCGGGTGCGCAGCGAGGCTGGCGTCAACCAGCTGGTCGGCGTCGGGGTCTCCGAGGCACCGCGCGGCACCCTGTTTCACGAGTACCACGTCGACGAAAACGGCATCCTGCAAAAAGCCAACCTGATTGTCGCCACCGGTCATAACAACCTAGCGATGAACAAGACGGTCCGACAGATCGCCGAACGATACGTCACCGATGCGACCATCGATGAAGGTATCCTCAACCGGATCGAACACGGTATCAGGATGTACGATCCCTGCTTGAGTTGCTCGACCCACGCCGTCGGCCAAATGCCGCTGGAAGTGCGGCTGCTCGGCCGTGACGGCACGCTGCTCGACCGGATCAGCAGGCGTTGAACCAAATCCCGGCCGGGCGACCGCTACCTGCGCCGCCCGGCCACTTCATTGCACCCGGAGCCTATTGCCAATGCTGCTCATCATAGCATACGGCACCCCTCTACGTGGCGACGACGGTGCCGGCATCGTTCTCGGTGAGCTGCTCGAACACTGCTGCCAACGACGATGCATCGCCACGCGGCAGCTGGTTTGCCACCAATTGGCCCCGGACCTGGTGCCGGAAATGACCCGACCGGAGATAACCCGGGTGATCTTTACCGATACCCGCGTTGCCACAGCTGACGGCAGTGGACTTTCGGTCATCGTCGAAGCGCTAGACATGAGCAACAGCGGCCTGGTCAGCGGCCACCATCTTTCCCCGGAAACGCTGCTGCTGATCGCGTCAAAACTGCACCAGCATGAGGTCAAAGCCTGGCAGATAACCGTGCCCGGCATCTCCTTCGGCCATGGCCAGTCATTCAGCAGTGTTACACGCCGAGCGTTCAGTCTGGCGCCGCCAATTCTCGAGTCCTTCCTCGACGAGGAGTTTGGCAAGAGTGACTCAAAAGCCGTCGAACCGGCCGCCTGATAACCCTTCCGGCATCCTGTTGACGAATGCCCCCTCCATCTCCCGTGATTCCGCCAACCATTTGTATTATTTTAATGGTATACGCGTTCAAGAGGCTGCCGGGAACCCAACATAACTCCATCTCGCGGGTACGGCAGGCCGTATCAAAGGAGTTCCGACGGTGCTTCACGTGGTCACGCTCCTGGAGGCAGGAAGCAGGAACCGCCGGGAAAGCCACATACGAGAGATAAAATGGATATTGATATCGCATCATTTGGCGCACTCGTGGTTATCGATGAGCACAGCCACCGGGTTGAGCTGCGGTCACTGTGGCAGCAACACAGTGCGGTTATCGTTTTCGTCCGCCATTTTGGTTGAGTGTTCTGCCGTCAGCAGGTTGCTGAACTGGCCACCCATCACTCTGATTTCGGCATAAAAGACGGCAATCTTGCGATCATCGGCAGCGGCAAGCCGGACCAATTGCCGCCGCTTCGCGCAGCGACCGGTTACAGCGGGACCTTGCTCACCGACCCGCAGCGAGAGACGTATGGTTTTCTCGGGTTGAATAGGAGCATCGGGGGAGTCATCGGCCTGAAAATGGTGACCAGGGCCGTGCAATCGATCGCCTCAGGATACCGACCGGGACCACTTCAGGGCGACGCATTGCAGCTCGGTGGCGCAATTACGATCACCGCCGACAACCGGGTGACCTATTTTTTTAAAAGCACCGGGGCAGGTGAGCATCCCCCGGTTGCCGAATTGCTCGCCTCGCTCGATCAGGCCTGATGCCGGCCAAACTGGAAAGAGCGCACCACCGGGCACGTCTCCCGCTCACATTCGCCCCCCTCCGGAACATGCCCCCGCAATCGGTGAGACTTGCGTTTAAATCGATTGTTTTGTATATGTTTCCTCTGTTTACTGCAACAGGCGGTGCATCAGGGCCAACCTATTACCCAGGGGGGCCCAATGACACGAGTTCATCTAAAAACAACGATCAATGCTTCTGCAGATAACGTATGGCGGACAGTAAATGATTTTTAACGGGCTGGGCGCTTTTGTAGCTGCAGTGGCTAACAGCTCCGTCGATGGTTCGGGCGTCGGCACCACCCGTATCCTGACCCTGCAGGACGACGCCCAACTCTTCGAAAAGCTCGAGCGATTAGATGATTCGGACAAATCTCTGGAGTACTCGATCGTCAGTGGGCCGCTCCCGGTCGAGAGCTACCGCAGCATCATCACCGTCACGAAGATCCGCCCGGAGCAGTGCGAAGTCAGCTGGTCTTCCACCTTTGAGCCGAAGGGTGTATCGGCCGAACAAGCCGAGGAAGTCTTCAGCGGTATCTACACGACGGGCTTTGACGGTTTGAAAAAACTCTTTCCCTGAGAGTATCAGCGGCATAGTTTCCCGAGCCGGAGGCTCCGCCCGAACCTGTCCTGCTCGAAAACCAAGACAGTCTCCCTTCGTTGTTGTGGGACACGGCCGCCGTTCCCCTTTCTCCCCAACCGCTCTTTTTCGGCGAGACCGCTGGAAAAGACGTAGCTCTGCTCCTTTCATCTTTAAAAACCTTGCACTGCGCCGGCGAAACAGCTAGTTTTCTGCTCAGAACCGGCCGGCATGCTTGCCGATCTTAACGGCCGGTACGGCCCGTCGATGTGGTTATAGTGATCGACGTCCCGCGTTTTATCGACTCTTCCGCCGGACTGCCATGGTGCATACGGATCACGATCTGTTGACACGACGCTGCAGGCTCATGGGGCGTCTTTCCAGCCTCCTGCCCGCACTGCTGTTCATCCTGACCTGCCGGTTCTGGCCCGCCATCGTCGATGGACAGACGTATCTGTTTGATGCGCCCTGGCTGCCCAGCCTCGATCTCTCCCTGCGCTTTCGCCTCGACGGCCTGAGCCTGCTGTTCGCCCTGATCATCACCGGCGCCGGCACCTTTGTCAGCCTCTATTCTTCATCCTATCTCGGCGGACACCGTCACTGCGGGCGCTATTTCTTTTTCCTGCACGCCTTCATGCTCAGTATGCTCGGCCTGGTGCTGGCCGACAACCTGCTGTTGCTCTTTGTTTTCTGGGAAGGAACGACCATCTTTTCCTTTCTGCTGATCGGCTTTGACCACGAGAGCAAAACGGCGCGAGAAAATGCCCGGCAATCCCTGCTAGTCACCGGCGGTGGCGGCCTGGCCCTGCTGCTCGGCATTCTACTGCTGAAGATAGCCGGCGGGTCATATATCATCAGTTCCTGGCCGGCCGCCGGCGAGATGGTCAGGCAGCATCATCTTTATCCTTTCATTTTACTGGCTGTGCTGCTCGGGGCGATGACCAAGTCGGCGCAGTTTCCGTTTCATTTCTGGCTACCCAACGCGATGAGCGCGCCGACCCCG
The DNA here is from genome assembly GCF_900130015.1 of Desulfofustis glycolicus DSM 9705. Taxonomy (GTDB): domain Bacteria; phylum Desulfobacterota; class Desulfobulbia; order Desulfobulbales; family Desulfocapsaceae; genus Desulfofustis; species Desulfofustis glycolicus. The sequence continues at coordinate 82,626 of NZ_FQXS01000022.1, forward strand.
ATCAGCGCGTTTCTCCATGCAGCCACCATGGTCAAGGCCGGTATTTACCTGCTGATGCGCTGCCACCCGCTACTCGGCGGTACGCCCGCCTGGACGACCGCCCTGGTCCTTATCGGCGGTTTCACCGCCGTCTGGGGCGCCGTTCAGGCCCTTGGGCCGCGCGACCTTAAACGCATTCTCGCCTACACGACGATCATGGCTCTCGGAATCCTGACCATGTTTCTCGGCGGACAAACGGCTCCGGCCCTGACCGCCGCCGTTACTTTCCTGATGGTGCATGCCCTCTACAAGGCGGCGTTGTTTCTCGCCGTCGGCTCGATCGACCATAGCGCCGGCAGCCGGATCATCGATTCGCTCGGCGGCCTGTGGCGGGCAATGCCGCTGACCGCTGTGGCCGTCGGGGCGGCCTGCCTGTCGATGGCCGGTTTTCCGCTGTTTTTCGGCTTCATCGGCAAGGAGATCATGTACGAGGGGGCGCTGGCCAAGGAGATGTACCCGGTTTTTGCCGTCACCGCGGCAGTACTGGCCAACGCCCTGATGACTGCGGTCGCCGCCATCGTGCTGTTCGGGCCGTTTTTCGGCTCCGCCCGCGCTCCACGACAGCAGATTCATGAGTCGCCGTGGACGATGTGGCTCGGCCCGCTGGTGCTCGGCGGAGTCGGCATCCTCTTCGGCCTGATCCCGGAATGGGTCTCCCGCGTACTGATCGAACCGGCGGTCCGCTCCTTTCATCCCGGCCCGGAAGAGATCCGCCTGGTCTTTTTCCACGGCCTCAATCTGCCGCTGCTGCTCAGCCTGGTTACGCTCTGCTGCGGCGCGACGCTTTACCTGCTGCGCCACCGCGCCTGCCGTCTGGTTGCGACCGTTGTCGAAAAGCTGCCGGCGACCTTCGAAGGCCTCTACAACCTCGGCCTCTCCGGGTTCATGAACGGCGCCGGGCTACTCACCGGACGATTGCAGAACGGGTCCCTGCATTTCTATCTGGCGGTTATTGTCAGCACGGTGATTCTCGGTGTCGGCTGGCCATGGATCGGCAAGCTGAGCGGAATCTTCGGCCGTTGGCCGGAAAGCATCGACACCACTGCGCTGGCGCTTCTGCTCTTCGTTTCCGGCTCTGTTTTCGTCGTCGTCACGGCCCGCAAGCGGCTCGCGGCCATCGGCGGACTCGGCGGCGTCGGCGCCGGCGTGGCCCTGATCTTCCTGCTCTTCGGGGCGCCCGATATCGCCATGACCCAACTGCTGGTGGAGACGCTGACCGTGATCTTCGTCTCCCTGGTCATGCTGCGCCTGCCGGCGATCGAGCAGGCCCGCCGACGCACCGTCCGGCGGCGCTGCCTCGACGGCGGCCTGGCCCTGGCCGGCGGCCTGCTGCTCACCTCGCTGTTGATCGGCGTCGGTTCCGAGCCGCTTGATCGCAGCCTGACCTCCTATTTTGAGGCAAACAGCTACCTGGCCGCACATGGTCGTAATATCGTCAATGTCATCCTCGTCGATTTCCGGAGTTTCGATACTCTTGGCGAGATCATCGTCGTCGTGCTCGCCGCCTGGGCCGCCGTCACCCTGATCCGTAAACCGATGGAGCCGTAAATGCACTCGGTCATCCTGAAAACGGCAACCCGCCTGATGGTCGGCCTGATCCTGGTCTTTGCCGTCTATCTGTTGCTGCGCGGCCACCATGAACCGGGCGGCGGCTTTTCCGCAGCGCTGGTCGCCGGCACCGGCTTCGCGCTGTTCGTGATTACCGAAGGACCAGGCCAGGTACGGGCCGCTATCCGGCTCCGCTCCACGACCATTTCTTTGCTCGGTCTGGGTCTGGCCGTTGTTGCCGGTCTGCCGGCACTGTCGATCGGCCAGCCGTTTCTCACCGGATTCTGGTGGGGACCGGCCAACGCACCCTGGCTGGGGACGCCGCTGATCTTCGATGTCGGGGTCTTTTTTGCGGTACTCGGCGCAATCCTAGCGGTACTGCTGGCCCTGGAGGAATTCTGACATGGAGCCGCTGCTCGCCTGCCTGGTCGGTCTGCTCTTCGCCGCCGCTCTCTACCTGATGCTCTCCGGCGTTCTGATCAAGTTCGTCTTCGGCCTGGCCCTGATCGGCAACGGCATCAACCTGCTCATCTTCGCCGCCGGCAGGCTTGAGCTCCAGCAGCCGCCGTTGATCCACCCCGGCTCTGAAATCCTGTCGCATCCGGTTGCCAACGCGCTGCCCCAGGCGATGATCCTGACCGCCATCGTCATCGGCTTTGCTATGGTCACCTTTCTGCTGGTGCTCCTCTATCGAACCTATGCCTATACCGGCACCCTGGATGCCGACGAGGCGCCGTTCCAGGAAGAGTGGCGCGAAGACGACTCCTGCCCGGAACCGCTGATCCGGACCCAGCAGGACATCAAGCGGTTGCGGCGGGAGAGCGAGTTATGAACCAGCTGCTCATCCTGCCGATCCTGCTGCCCCTGGCGACCGCCATCCTGGCGGCCCTGGCCCGGGACCGGCCGCGCGCCGCCCAGGGGATCGCGCTCGCAGGGGCCGCGCTGCACCTGGCGGGATGTGCAACCCTGTTTATCCTGATTGTCCGGATTGGCGTCACAGCGCTCTGGCTCGGCAACTGGCCGGCACCGTTCGGCATCTGCCTGGTGGCCGATTACCTGAGCGTGATCATGGTGCTCATTACCGCCACCATCCACACCGCGGTAACCGTCTATGCCTGCCGCGACATCACCGCTGAGCAGGTCAGCAGCGGTTTTCATTCGCTGCTCGGCATCCTCACCGGTGCTATCTGCGGCGCCTTTCTCACCGGTGATCTGTTCAATCTCTACGTCTGGTTCGAGGTCATGCTGATGGCATCCTTCGGCCTGCTGGTCATGGGCCACCGCCCTTGCCAGCTCACCGGTGCGGTCAAATACGTGACCATCAACCTGGTTTCGACCCTGTTGTTCATTACCGCCATCGGACTGATCTACGGGCTGACCGGCACTCTGAACATGGCCGACCTGCACGGCAAGATCGCCCTGGTTGGCGACGACGCGCTGCTGACCGCGGCGGCCATGCTGCTGATGGTCGCCTTTGCCATTAAAGCGGCGCTCTTTCCGCTCTTTTTCTGGCTGCCCGCTTCATATCATACCGTACCGGTGGCGGTGTCGGCCTATTTTGCCGGCATGCTCAGCAAGGTCGGCATCTACGCGCTGCTGCGCCTGTTCACTCTGGTATTCAGCTCCACCGCCGCCATCACCCACAGCACGCTGGCCGTAATCGCCGGCCTGACCATGCTCTTCGGCGTGATCGGCGCGGCCACCCAGATGGAGGTGCGGCGCATCCTCTCGTTTCATATCATCAGCCAGGTCGGCTACATGGCTCTCGGCATCGCGCTGCTGACGCCGCTGGCGCTGGCCGGCGCCATCGTCTACCTGGTCCATCACATTATCGTCAAGGCCAATCTGTTTCTGGTCAGCGGCCTGATCCGGCAGGGGGGCGGCACCCTGCACCTGCCGCGGATCGGCGGCTTCTACAGCCGGCACGGCCTGGTCACCATCGCCTTTTTCATCCCGGCCTTTGCGTTGGCCGGCTTTCCGCCACTCTCCGGGTTCTGGGCAAAACTGGTGATCATCAAGGCCGCGCTTGAAATCCAGCACTACACCCTGGCCATCGTCGCCGCGCTGGTCGGCCTGCTGACCGTGCTGTCAATGGCCAAGATCTGGACCGAAGTCTTCTGGAAGCCGGCTCCGGCCGTACAGCACGAGCAAAAGACCGACGTTCGGTTCTCCCCGTGGCTGCTGGCCCCGGTGCTCGTGCTGGCCCTGACCACGGTACTGCTCGGATTGGCCATGGAACCGTTGCTGCAGTTCGCCCTGACCGCCGCCGATCAGCTCCTCGATCCGCGTGACTATGTCCGGGCCGTTCTCGGAGGGACGCCATGAGCCTGTTCGCCCTCAATATCGGCTTTGCCGTAGTATTCACCACCCTGCTCGGCCGGGGAACTATTCCGAGCTTCCTGTTTGGCTTCTTCGTCGGTTACCTTGCCCTCTGGCTTTCCCAGCCGCTCTACCACGACACCCGGTATTTCAAGAAACTGCCCAAGGCCATCAACCTGATCGGCTTTTTCCTGAAGGAACTGGCCATCTCCAACCTCAAGGTGTTGTGGGACATCATCACCCCCGGCCACATCAACCGGCCCGGGATTATCGGTGTGCCGCTGACGGCATGTTCCGACCTTGAGATCTTTCTGGTGGCCAACCTGGTCTCTTTAACTCCCGGCACACTCAGCGTCGATGTATCCCAGGACAGGAAAATCCTCTATGTCCATATCATGTTCCTCGACGATGTCGAACAGGCCCGCCGGGACATCAAGAACGGCCTGGAAAAGCGCGTCCTGGAGGTGTTACGCTCATGATCGATACCGCAGCGTTTCTCGAGTTCAGCGGCCAGGCGGCCCTGCTGGTGCTGCTGGCAGGCATGGTCCTGGTCATGTGGCGCTTGGCGGCCGGGCCGACGGCGGCCGACCGGGTTATCGCACTGGACCTGCTGTCCCTGCTGGTGGTCGCCTTTCTCGTCGCCCTCTCCATCCACACCGGGGAGACCAGTTACCTCGACGTGGCCATCGCCTACGCCTGCATCGCTTTTCTCGGCACCATTGCCCTGGCCCGCTTCCTTCAGCGGGTGGCGCACCGCACCGTCAGGAAGAAGACACAGGAGAGGACCAATGACTGAGATCCTCACGTCTCTCTTGCTGCTGCTGGGTTCTTTCCTTTGCCTGATGGCCGCGCTCGGCATCGTCCGGCTCCCCGACGCGCTGACCCGGATGCATGCGGCGACCAAGGCCGGCACCCTCGGGGTCGGCCTGCTGGTCGTTGCCGAAGTCGTTTGCTACCACGATCTGGGCATCTCTCTGCGCGCCGCCACCATCATCTTTCTGCTGCTGCTGACGACCCCGGTGGCCGCCCACCTGATCGGCCGCGCCTCCTATCTGAGTGGAGTGCAACTGTCCAGCCGCACCTGGATCGACGAACTCGGTGCATCACTGGAAAATGAAAACCGTGCAGAAACCGCCGGAGAAAACGAGAAGCAGCCAAAAGCTGACCAAACGCAATGATCCGACAACCGGTCCCGGCACAGCATCGTTGTCTTGACCACAGTTTTCCGCGCTGCCGATTCGCCTCGCGGAACCCCTGGTAATCCGGAAAAGCGAAGAATAATGGTCATCAATAGAGAATTGTGGAGGAAAAACCATGCTACTCACATCCAATGACGGCGGCTGGAGTCCCTATCTGGCCGGAGCCCTGCTCGGCATACTGGCCATTGTCTCGGTACTGGCAACCACCCAGCTACTCGGCAAAACCACCTATCTCGGCGCCTCGACTACGTTTGTGCGCGCCGCCGGGTTTCTCGAACAGGCGGTAACGGAGCGCGACCTATCGGAAAACGCGTATTTCACCAAAACCAAGATCAAGGTGGACTGGCAGTTTATGCTGGTGGTCGGTATTTTTTTCGGGGCGTTTATCTCATCGGTCACCGACCGCAGCTTTCGCTTCGAGATGGTGCCCCCGATCTGGCGCAAACGCTTCGGGCCATCGATCGGTAAGCGGGCCATTGGCGCGTTTTTCGGCGGCATCGTCGCGATGATCGGCGCCCGGCTGGCCGACGGCTGTCCGAGCGGCCACGGCCTCAGCGGCATGATGCAATTGTCGGTCAGCGGTCTGGTGGCACTGGTCATGTTCTTTGTCGTCGGCGTGCTGGTCGCCGCCTTTGTCTACAACAGGAGATCATCATGAACCTACTGAATACCGAACAGTGGCTTGGCCTGGCAACCGGCATTCTCTTTGGCTTTCTGCTTCAGAAAGGGCGGGTTCTCCGTTTTGACAAACAGATCGGGGCGCTGCTGCTGCAGGATATGACCATCCTCAAGTTCATGCTCTCCTCGATTCTGGTCGGCATGGTCGGCATCCTCGGCCTGAGTGAGCTGGGCATCATCACGCTCAGCCACAAACCGATGAATGTCGGAGCGGTGCTCGTCGGCGGCACCCTGTTCGGGGCCGGCTGGGCGGTCATGGGATTCTGCCCGGGCACCTCCGTCGGAGCACTCGGCGAAGGGCGCTGGCACGCCCTGTTCGCCATCGCCGGCATGGTCGTCGGCGCGGCCATCTACGCCGAGATCTACCCGCTGCTGCAGACAACGGTGCTCACCTGGCAGGATTATGGCAAGATCGGCCTGCCCCAGGCTCTCGGACTGTCCACCTGGCTGGTTGTCGCCGCTTTCTGGGGGGTGACGCTGCTTCTGTTCCTGCTGTTCGAGAAGAGGGGTCTCTAGCGGCTCGTCCCGACAAGAGCGTTTGCGGCGAAGGCTCCCGGCAAAGCGGCGTATCCGCTATTGGTCACATGCCGGGTGCCCTGCCGGAGTGATGCACGTGATCGGGATTTATTGTGCCTTGTCAACCGGGGCACTCGATTCTTCAGCGGTTCGATCCAGCAGAATCCCGATGGCCTCTTCAAGGGCGGAATTGAAGGCTTCCGGACGATTCATCATCAGGAAATGGTCGGCGCCCTCGATAACAATGGCCTCGAACGACTGCATGTGCCTCCGATTGGCCTCGTAATCGATCGGCCACAGATCGCCATTAACCGTCACGACGGGGAGCCTGACATCATCGAACAACCGCGCTGTTTCTCCGGTAATGTATTGGGTCATCATCTCCCGGATGGCACTCAGAGCAACAACGGACGGCGCGGCCGCCATGTCCGACAGGATCCATTCCCGCAACGGCTCATCCGTCTGCACGGATAGCATCTGGGAAACGAACTGCCGAACACCGGGGACAAAATCCTGTTCCAACGGCGCCACCATCGCGTCAAGCTCGACTTCAGTCAGAGGATATTCAATGTTTTCCAGCGTATCCACCCCAATAAGGCCGAGCACCCGCCCCGGCACCAACCGGGCGGCTTCGACAATTACCGAACCCCCCATGGAATGACCGATCAGAATAGCCTCACCGATCCCTTCTGCCTCCATGACGGCATGAACATCCTCGCCAAACGACTTCATGCTATAGGTTTTCCGGCTTGAACCGGAATGTCCGTGACCGGCGAGATCAAGAGCGATGACCCGGTGTCGTTCGGCAAATGAGGCAATTTGTTCACGCCAGTAGCGTGCATCGCAGTTCCAGCCGTGTACCAGCACAAGCGCAGGTAATCCGACTCCGTACGACTCATAGGAAATCGGCGTTCCGTCCCGGGAAACGGTAATCTTAGGCCAATCCGTCTCCCTGGCAACCAGAATTACCGGTAACGCCAACAGGATAAAGGTGAGAGCCAGTGCCGCGCAAATTCTCGACCCTGTTTTACCTGAGTCATCCCTTCTTTTCGTGTGAACTGCACTTATCACCTGCATAATCCCTCAAAGAGAAAGCTTGGTTTTACCGCTTTTTTCCGTATCCATACCTCACTGGTCCGAAAGTATGATATCCCCATGACATCTCTGGCCGGCTTGCCGGTAAATTTGTCCGCAAAGAATTTTTGTCCCGGGAAGCACATCGACCGGCGAATTAGAATCAACGATGATATATCATCATGCACTTACAAGCGAGTGTAAAAATCAGGACGTCAGGTTCGGTAGCGAGGATCCCATCAAGTATCTGTAGTATCCTGCGAGGTAAAGGGGACGGACCGTAAAGACCGTAAAGGGGACGCCCATAAAATTATAACTTTTATCAGTAGTGTCCGGTTAAGAGCCAAACGACTCGGTGTAACATCTTGTATTAATATAGCATTCACGGCAAAATGACCATAATCGACTTGAAATCTGATCCCTTTCTAGGGAAATTCTTCGGCAAAACCCTGGAGGGGGGCGCACATGTTTGCCGGACAATTGATTTTCAAGCAGGTTATGGAGTTCATGCCATTGCCAACCTTTCGTCGGTGTGTAGCCAAATACCAAGGAGAGCGCAGGGTAAGAAGGTTCTCCTGTCTCGATCAATTCTTGTGCATGGCCTTTGCCCAAATCACCTACCG
>NZ_FQXS01000077.1 GCF_900130015.1 Desulfofustis glycolicus DSM 9705
TTTTATCAATTAGTTACTGAAAGAGATTACAATCAAGAGACCAGGTGCCCCAATAAGCAACTGAATTTATTCGATTAACAATCGGACACTAGTGAACTTTTATACTTGATCAACGTATATTAATAGTTGCTGCATGCCACGCCAAGCACGCATAGACGCCCCGGGGGCACTCCATCATGTGATAGTAAGGGGAATCGAGCGCAGAACGATATTCAAGGATAATATCGACCAGGACGCTTTTCTCCAACGACTCGGCAATATCCTGTCCGATACGAAGACCAGTTGTTTTGCCTGGGCCTTGATTCCCAATCATTTTCATCTCTTGTTGCGCAGTGGCAGCCAACCACTATCCACAGTTATGCGCCGACTCTTGACCGGCCATGCCATGAGCTTTAACCGCAGGCATCACCGCAGTGGTCAGCTTTTTCAAAACCGCTACAAATCCATATTATGTCAAGAGGAGACGTATTTATTGGAGCTAATCCGTTATATCCACCTTAATCCGTTACGTGCCAGACTTGTAACCGATATTGATAAACTGGATCGCTACCCTTTCAGTGGTCATGGCGTTCTCGTGGGGAAAATGAAAAACGATTGGCAGGAGACAGCTTATGTGCTCAATCTCTTTGGGGATCAAAAAACAGAAGCGCGGGCCCGCTACAAGGCATATGTCTCAGAAGGCATCGAAAAGGGAAAACGTCCAGACCTGACCGGCGGCGGCCTTATTCGCAGCAGTGGAGGATGGTCGGTGATCAAATCGGTTCGCCAGGCCAATATTCACAGCAAAAGTGACGAACGCATCCTTGGTGATTCCGATTTTGTCGATGATGTACTGAAAGCCGCAGATGAGTCCTTGCAGCGCCGATATTACCTGAAGGCCAAAGGGTGGGATCAGGATAGACTGGCCGAAAAATCGGCGAGGCTATACGGGCTTGAACCCAAACAGCTCTATACCCCAGGCAAGCAGCCCGCGAAAGTCAAAGCCCGCAGTGTCTTTTGTTATTGGGCTACCGCCGAATTGGGAATCACAATGACTCAACTGGCCAGATTGCTGAAGATTTCTCAACCGGCGGTAAGTATTTGTGTCAGGCGTGGTGAACAGATTGTTTTGGCTGAAGGGTTTCGAATAATGGATGAGTAGAATATTATAATTTTATGGGCGTCCCTCTCTTTCCCCTGCACCTCTTCCACGCCAAGTTCCCCAATATCGAGATACATATAGGCAATTCTCTCGACCTGGTTGAGGAACTCGAAGAAAAGAGATACGACCTGGTGATCACCGGGGCCATCTCGCCGAGCGATAGCCACACCGCCGTATCGCTTTTTGCCGACCAACTGGTCTGTATCATGCCGGATGACCACCCTTTGGCGGCAGGGCGCTCTGTTCGGCTGCATGATTTTGCCGGGGAGAATTTCATCTCCTATACCGATGCCGCCCGGGATAAATTCTATCAGCAGGCCCTCAAACCGGCAGGCATCGAGCCCAAAAGGATCATGAATATCGGGGCACCCCAGGCTATTGTCGAGATGGTAATTGCCGGTTTCGGCATCTCCGTCCTCCCCCGTTGGGCGGTGATCGAGGCCCTCAAAACCTGGCCTCTAGCCGCGCGGCCGATAACTCCAAGAGGACTCCCCCTCACCTGGCATGCCGTCTACCTGACGCATAGCAATACCTCGATCTACCAGCAGGAATTCATCAACAGCATTAGCCGGCTAAATGTCACGGAAGAAAAGCTTGCCATAGACCGCCTGGTACGGGTTAATTGATTGTTCTTCCTATTTCTCTTTCGGATGCATGGTTACCTTTCCCTTCACGGCGTGCAATCCGGGACGCACCTCTATCAAAAGAGAGCAAACATGCCGGTTTTATTATGGTTGAGCAGGAAATATTGATTGATTTCCCTTCCCGTCGAGCTAAACGTATGGAAAGAGGCAACGATGAGTTGCTTTCAAACGGGCTTTCCACATTAGATTCGGGGATGTACTGATCGGTCAATCGGGAAAGGACTTTGCATATTCAAGACGCCAAGGAACGGTTCATGTTTCTTCTCAATCGCATACGCGAACGGCTCTGGGTGAAGCCGCTGGCTACTTGACTGTTGTCGATCGCCGGGACATTTGTCGCCGAGGCAGCGGATAGAACCGGGCTCCCTTTCATCGCGCCTTCGGTCAGCACCGATTCTCTGGGGACGATCCTGTCGATCATGGCCTCCAGCATGCTGGTCATTGCTATATTCTCGGTCACCTCGATGGTGTCCGCCTATGCATCGGCGAGCAGCACGGCAACGCCGCGATCGTTCCCGCTGGTGATCGCCGACGACACGTCCCAAAACGCCCTTTCGACCTTTCTCGGCGCCTTCATCTTCAGCATCGTGGCGCTGATCGCACTGAAGAACAACTATTGCCGCGGTGTGTAAATAGTTAATATTTTTATACCTTAATGATGCACTTTCGAGTATAATTCTGGGCATGGAAAAGATAGATGCCCGAACA
>NZ_FQXS01000047.1 GCF_900130015.1 Desulfofustis glycolicus DSM 9705
TGAGAGATTCCTGATGTACTTGGCGTACAAATATTCAACGGCCAGATCAGCGCCAGGAAGTTTGCTGGCCGCCAGACGTGAGCACCATCGGTGGGTTGTATAGCGCTTAAGTTCGGCGCTGCTATTGTGGTAATGGGCGGTTTTGCTGCCAGAATGATAGGTGAATCCGGTTTTTTGATCAAAAACGGACGTTTTTACCAGACTGAGTTCTTCGGTCATCATCGCCTCCTTTTTCTTTTTCAGAAAAAACAGAACGTTAATGACCTCAGTATATCATTTATGGGGTCTGAATTTTGTTACGTATAGACAGGAACAAGATTAAGTTCGAGCGAATTGATAACTTCTTGATAATAGAAGCGGCAAGGTCGATGGTTTCTTGTCTCCCTAAACTTCGCCGCTAAACTGTCCAACAAATCGAGGCCATTTCTCATCAACTAGGAAGGAAGGTGGTTTTGCTTTCGGCTGCGGTAGACATGATAAAATCCCATGTTATCTTCAAGTCCTTGAATTGATGCAGATCGGTTCCTGAAGATATCCAGTATTCCCTTTTGAATTGAATATCCGGTAGCAGGTGCACGAGATTCGGGTTGCCGTGAGCCACATAGTGGGGCAGCAGCCCCAGGCCTAAACCGGTTTCGATCGACAGGCGCTGCGTATGGATGGTGGTTGATTTGTAGACTATTTGCAGATTCGGTGAAATCTCTTCATGGTAGCGAAGATCCTCCGAAAAGACATGCTCTTCAATATAGCCAATGAAATAGTGCTGCAGCAGATCTTCAACACCTATTATCGGCGGATTGTTCGCTGCGTAATCCCTGCTGGCGTAAATCCCGATTTTATAGGGAGTCAACCGTTGCTGAATTATATTGTATCCCTTCTGAGGGCCAAGGGTGATGCTGATATCCACTTCACCGGCGGTAATCGTGGTCAAGCTAGGCAAGGATATGAGTTCGATATCGATGTCTTTGTCCTTGATCCACGAAGCTAGCCGAGTGGCAATAAAATAGTTGCCGATACCTTCAGTCACTCCTATCCGGATTTTTGATCGGATTTTCTGTTCTTGACGATAGACTTCCATGGCCAGACGGAGCTCCCGCTCACATTTTTCCGCGTAGGGAACGAGTTTCTCTCCCGCCTTAGTCAGATGAAAGCCCCGGCTATTTTGATAAAACAGCTTGGTGCTCATACATTCTTCCAGCGCTGCTATCCTGTTTGCAATACTTACATGGCTACAGCCAATTTTCTTAGAGGCAAGGCAAAGTCGCCCTTGTCGCTTCAATGCCAGAAAATATTTCAGGTCGTTCCAATTTATTTTTGTAAAATCAGGTTGCTTATTCATCAAACCATCTCGAAAGGACGATACGACACGAAGAAAGGACCACAACCAGACACTCTGTCAGTTTCCGCAAAATTTACAATGTTGCCCACTACTGTAAAATTTTTTACAGCATGCCAAAATTTCGCGCTATTGTTTTGTTGAGTCTTCCCTGATAGACTTTTTAGAATCGGTTGTCACCGCCACTTTTCTCAAGTAAAGACCGCGGCTTAACACAGAACAGGGTGATCACATCCGAATTTGGCAAATCATCGTCAGCATCCAACCAACATTCACGCAGGATCCCTCATGAAAAACGATATTGTAGCGTCCGTTGTCCAATACCAGATCGGACGTTTCACCGAGCGCACGCAGAACCTCCAACACCTGCTGGAGGTAATCGAAGCAGAAGCGAAGAAGAAGACCCAGATGGTTGTCTTTCCGGAGATGTGCATAACCGGTTTTTTCTCCCACGACCCCAACGGACTCCGTCGCTATTGGGATGAGGGCACGATAGAAATTGACGGACCTGAATTGCAGGCGCTTTCCGCCGCCACCAAACAACACGGGATGCATATTATCGTTGGCTTTGCCGAGCGTGGCGAAAATGTCGGAGTTATTCATAACAGTGCAGCATTGATCGGCCCGGCTGGCATCGTTGGCGTGACCCGAAAAATTCACTTTCCCACTCTTGAAAAGCTCTATTACACGGCCGGAGATTCAATCGACGTGTTTGACTGCGAATTCGGAAGGATAGGCATGGTAATCTGCTATGACGCCATGTTCCCCGAGTACACGCGGGAGCTTTTTCGCCAGGGCGTAGAGATTATCGTTTTCACTTCGTCAATGTGGCGTGGAGGCAACAAGGGCGGTGTCGGTATCGATGGCCCCAAACGAGATTTCTGGAAGCAATTAGCTCTCGTTACCGCAGTCCAGAACCAGGCTTTTGTCGTTTCTGCAAACGGGTGCGGTTGCCAGGACATGGGCAGCCTGGCCGGCACGTGGGAGCGGTTGGGAATTAGCCAGATCGTTGCGCCCACTGGCGAGGTTCTGGAATGCGCGTCGGAATCGGAAACAACGATACTAACCACCACCTTGCCCTACGCCAAGATGGTCGAAGCACGAACGAGTTACCGTTTTATTACCGACGCTATGGTCGATTAAGCGGCCGGGAGACACCCCTATCCGTCGCAAAAAATCAAACAAGGAGAAAAGCAATGAAAAAATGGCTAGTATTTCTGACAATTGCACTCGGTTTCTTCATCTACTCGTCAGCCATAGCTGCAGAATTCAACTTTACATTTGCCCATGTCCTCATTGAGGATACCCCAAACGGTCAGGCAGCGCTGGCATTTGCGAAAGAAGTCAAAGAAAAATCTCAAGGGAGAATAGAAATAACCGTCTCTCCGGCAGCGCAGCTTGGCGGTGATGTAGAGATTATCGAGCAATTGCAAATGAACATGGTACAGATCGCCATCCCCCCCACTGCCACGTTAGGCAACTTCGAACCGCGTATTCAAATTCTTGATCTGCCCTTTCTTCTCCCCTCGGATGAACTGATGATGAAGGTGCTGGACGGACCGGCCGGCCGCAAAATTCTTGACACTCTTAGCGGCCACGGAATGCACGCTGTCAACTTCTGGGGTGCTGGCTTTCGCCATATGACAAATAATGTCCGCCCCATAGAAAAACCGGAATCACTGAAAGGCATTAAAATGCGGACAATGCAATCACCGATTTTGCTCAGTACCTATCGCAATTTTGGCGCAAATCCTACAGCAATGGCCTTTACCGAAGTGTACAACGGACTCCAGCAAGGCGTTATCGAAGGCCAGGAGAATCCCATCGCCAACATAGCCACCATGCGTTTCTATGAAGTACAAAAGTACATGACCCTCAGTTCTCACGCGTATCATGGCTATGCCGCGGTGGTCAACAAAGATGCCTGGGATTCTCTACCGGCAGACCTTCAGCAGGTCATGGTCGAAGCATTTGACAACGGTCGCGATCTCGCGCGTAAACTGACAGGTGATTTTGAGAAAAATGCTCTGGGAGCCATCAAAGAACACACTGAAGTAACAGAACTCAGCCAAGAAAACCTAGCAGCCTTCATTGAAGCAAGCAAACCGGTACACGAGGAGTTCCGCAAGGTAGTTACCTCCGAATTGCTGGATTTGGTCTACGCCGAGACAGGCATGAACTAAATTATCAACCGGAAGGGCGTCTCTGATCACCAATGAGAGACGCCCTTCGCTAATCCGCCCCAGTTCGAGACGAGAACTACATTTCAACAAACAGCATGTTAAGGATTTCTTTTCTCCTTTCTTTTCTGTGATGGACCGAACCGGCATTCGTGAGGTAGCTCCCCATGCTTGAAAAAATAAGTGTTTTTTTAGACAAGATAGAAGGCCTCTCCATAAGCATCATTCTTGCTGTAGCAAGCATACTCACGTTTACACAAGTAGTGTTTCGTTACGGTCTTAATAACTCCATCTTCTGGGCGGAGGAAGTCATTTTGTACCTCATCATCACCATGAGCTTTATTTCAACAAGCATGGGGATCAGAAAAGGAGCTCATATCACGGTTGATATTCTTCGAGCGGTCATTCCAAAGTCAGGAAGACGTCTTTTTATTTATCTATCGTCAACCCTCGGTATCCTATTTGGCTTGGCACTTGTCTACTACGGCGGCAACCTCTTTCTTGCTACGCTCGCCCGTGGCCAGCTTTCTCCGTCGCTGCGAATCCCCGTCGCCTGGCTTTATGCATTTATTCCGGCAACGGCCATGCTCCAAATTTTCCGTTACATTGAAATCATCTATTCCGAGTGGAAATACGGCACTCACTCTAAAAACGACGAAGCACTCTATGCTTAAAAGGCAGCCTTGCCACAACAAAGCACAACCAAAAATCGTTTACTGAGAATTTTCAAATGATTACGTTCTTGTTGCCCATTTTCATTGTACTCCTCTTATTCGGCTTGCCCATTTATGGCGCTTTGGCGTTTTCGGTCGTTTGTGCAATAGGGTTCTTTAGTTCGATGGATCCGACCATTGTCCCGATGAGAATGTTCTCCGGCATGAACAACTTCTCTTTAATGGCCATTCCGTTTTTTATATTGGCTGCGGAACTAATGCGGGTTGGTGGACTTTCCTCACGACTCATCAAGCTAGCGCAGGTCCTTATTGGTTGGGCGCCGGGCGGCCTTGCTTCTGCCGCCGTTCTTTCCTGTCTCTTTTTCGGAGCTATTTCCGGCTCAAGCCCGGCGACCGTTGTTGCCATCGGCAGTATCATGTTTCCCGCTCTTGTTGAAGCGGGCTACAGTAAGCGATTTTCCATCGGTCTTTTGACTACGGCCGGCACTCTCGGGCCTATCGTGCCTCCCAGCATTGCCTTGATCATTTATGGTTCCGTCACTGCAACCAGTGTGGGGAAACTGTTTGCCGCTGGCATTTTGCCGGCCATTCTTGTTGCCGTCCTGCTCATCTTTTACTGTATGATCTATTCGAAAATCAAAAAATACCCCAACACTCCTTTCCCATCTTTTGCCGAAGTAATTGCCGCTTTTCGAGGATCAGCATGGGGTCTTGGTTTACCGGTTATATTGCTCGGCGGCATTTACAGTGGGGTATTTACGCCAACTGAATCTGCAGCGGTCGCGTGCATGTATGGGTTACTGGTTGGAACAGTTGTCTACAAGCAGGTAAACAGGAAAAATCTACTCAAAATTCTTGAAAACACCGGACTGACCTCTGGAGCACTGTTGCTGATCACGGCGGGCGCATCCGCTTTTTCGTGGTTATTGACGATTACCGGGACACCGACGGCACTTGCCTCATCTGTACTCGGCTTGACAGACTCTGCCGTGGCTATCACCGCCTTGTTCAACATCATCATGCTGATTGCCGGTTGCTTCTTAGATAGTGCTTCAGCCATTATCGTGCTTGCCCCCTTAATGCAGCCCATAGCCGCGCAAGTTGGCATAGACTCGGTTCATTTTGGCGTAATCAATCTGGTCAACTTTTCTGTAGGGATGCTCACTCCCCCTGTCGGATTAAACCTCTTTGTCGCAGTAGCCATTTCAGGGATGGGCTTAGTTGAGATTGTCAAAGGCTGCATCCCCTTTATCTTCATCATGGTAATCGCCCTAATCCTTCTCACCTACATCCCCTGGATCAGTCTGGCAATCCCCAATCTGCTATACTAGAATGATTTACAAACAATCATGGACATCAACTTCGAAAGAATTCAAAATGATCTAAAAACAATAAACAGCTTTAACGACACCCCGGGTCACGGCATCACCCGTTTTTCTTTTAGCAAAAACGACCAAAAATGCAGGGCCTATATCACTCGAGAACTCGCCAAACTCGGCATCATCGCGCGGACCGATAATATAGGCAACTTGCGGGCCACCTGGAACCCAAACAACACCAACAAAAAATCAATTGTTGTTGGATCACATACCGACACGGTTAAATATGGCGGTCAATTCGACGGACTCTATGGTGTCGTTTCGGCTCTTGAAGTATTCAGGTGCCTAGTCGACAATCACATACCCTCTGCATACCCATTAGAATTCATTATTTTTGTCGAAGAAGAAGGCAGCAACTTCGGATGTACAACTTTAGGCAGTAAGGCCCTGACCGGAATGCTCAATCTGGACGACCTTAAAACCCTGACGGACAAAAACAACACATCGTTTTATGACTATCTTCTTGCCGGCGGCCTCTCCCCGGAATTGATAGATAAGGATATCATCAAGCCAGGCGAAATTGCGCAGATGCTTGAGCTACACATAGAGCAAAGTTTTTTCCTTGAAGAGGAAAAAGCGCAAATAGGGATCGTCGAAAACGTCGCCGGCATCAAAACACTGCAGGTATCTATAATTGGCGAGTCGAATCACGCAGGATCGACACCGATGCATAAGCGCCGAGACCCCCTCATTGCTGCCAGCATAGCAATACAGGAAATTGAAACGATCGCCAAACAAAGCAGGTACCCGACAACAGTTGCAACAGTTGGTTATCTGGATGTTATCCCCAATGCAGCAAACATCATTGCCGAACAAATACTATTCACTATTGATATTCGCGATGTCATTCAGGGTGGCATTGACATTACGGCAGAAAGAATTGAGGTAATGCTCAAGGAAGTATGCACAAAGAGAAATCTGACAGTACAAACAAAACTTATTGCCCAGGGGCCCTGCGTAAAATTATCTCAACCTACGATTGATGTAATCAAAGCCTGTGCTGAAGAACGAGCCATTGACTACAGGTTGATGAACAGTGGCGCAGTGCACGATTCCGCCATAATTGGGGCAGGAACCGGAGCACCGGCCAACCTGATCTTCGTCCCGAGCCGGGGAGGAAAAAGTCATTGCCCTGAAGAGTATACGAGCACAGAGGACCTTCACATTGGATCTCAGATTTTGCTAGATACTTTGCTAAAATTGTTAGAAAATTAAGACAAGCAACTCCACTTATTGTTTTCGAAAATAGATATAATATCAGTGCTGTCCCATAGTCAGTTCCACAGTAAAAGCTGTGGAGAAACGATAGGTTGAGTTTTGTCAGGCGGCCTCAATAGATCAATGAGCGGCCGCCGTTCGAATAAGTTCAGTTGCAACACCCGAAGTATAGCGGTCAATGACACGCCAAGTTTGGCCTTGAATTTCAAAAACGACAACAGGAGATAAACGCAAAGCGCAATCCACAACTGGGTGAGAACGGCATTCGGAGAAGTGCCAAGAAAGGTCTTCACTTTCAGGTTTTGCTTGATCCACTTGAAGAACAGCTCGATTTTCCATCGCTCTTTATAAAGATCAGCGATAACGGTAGCTTTTAGATCAAACGAGTTGGTGAGGAAAAAGTAAAGCTTTCCCGTCTCCGGATCAACATAATCGACCAGTCGTAGCTCCGAGTCCATGTTCTTCAATCTGATTCGTTGATCGCCAACCACCCATTGGGCTTTTCTGCCGCGGCGCTTATCCAGATAATCCACAACGGCATTGCGCTTGAGCCGGGTGACAAAGGTGATTTTTCGGTCTGAAAGCGATTGATACCACTGGTAATCAGTATAGCCGCGATCGAAAACCACGGTAGATCCAGCAGGCAAGGAAAGCGCTTTGGCCCAGGTACTTTCATGGACTTTTCCTTTGGTCATGTCCATGAACACGGGTAGATAGCCGTCGGCATCAAGCCCGAAGTGGAGCTTGATGGCACCTTTGGTCTGGCGGAACTGAGCCCAGGGAAAGACGGCCAAGCAAAGATTGATGGTAGTGGCATCGAGCAGGTAGACTTTGCCACTGAATTTGAACCGGTTGCGTGGAGCAAAGGCTTGGCAGCGTGTGAGTAAAGAAGAGAAAAGCCCCTGGTAGAGTCCATAGGGCTGCTGTTCATTGACTCGAGCTAGTGTCACCCGAGATGTTTTGCGCATGCCGAGATGATAGATGCGACGCCCTTGTGCTTCAAGATTGGAGACCAGATCGCGGAGGCTCTTTCTACCGGAAAGCTGAGCAACGGTCATGGCCAGAAACTGACTCCAGCGGCTGAAGGAGCGGAATCGTTGCCCACAGTGATGCTTTTGGGCGAGCGTTTCAAAATCATGTCTGGGAAAAAGTGCGGTCAATTAATTGAGGACTGTGTTAAAGTGCGCCATGGCTCGGATCTCCTTGTATTTATATTTGTTTTTCGCAAATTCAATATAACACAAGAAGCTCTCCGAGCCTTTATTTATTGGTTATGACGATCATTTTTATGGGACAGCACTGATATAATATCATTAATTTTTATCACATAATTTTCTCTCATCGCCCCTGACGTTGTCAGTAATTTATAAGATCAGATTCCTGTAATGCCCCCTCTTGCTGAGACAACTGTTTGCCAGGTTGGAAAGCCCATTGAGGATACCCGACGAGAAAGCACTCGAAATTGACTCTGTTGAAACAGCAGCAAAGCTGTGCAAGATGGCTATAAAACGCGGTTATAATGGCGTCATTATCGATAATGGCAGCGTGAGCGATGGGGGTTGGAAAACAACTATTATGTCGTGTTCGACCCTAATCAGGTCAAATCGGCGTTAAAGAATACCAGCGAGTTCTTTCGCTAGAGCAACAATATCTATCGCTCCGTCCAGGCAACCACTCAGGCCGATCCGCGCAACCTACCGATCATTTGAAAGACCTAGGTACAGCAATGCTACCAGCAGAAGCAGCCGGCTGGCTTGGTGAAAAGGCAATTGCCTGGGTTGCCTCGAAGACGAAGGACAACGCCCAGGATCATGAGCGCGTATTACGCGTCTGCCTGAATCCGTTTGTTGTCCCTGAGCTTATCGAATTCCCAGAATTTTGTAGCGGTGGCGCGCTCATGATCCTGGGCGTTGTTCCCGCGCAGCGGGGACAACAAGGAGTTAATCCTGGCCGCTTTCACGTTGCAGCAACTCAACGAGATGTACGGCAAGAAATTCCCCGCGGTGCAGAAATTTTACCGGGCGGCTCGGGACATCTCCGGACCGACCAATAAACTGATGAACGAATCTGACGAGATTCATAGGGAGTTGGCGAAGAAAAAAAGGCCTGCATCTTTTATGTTTATGTGTAGAAGGAGTGGTCCGATCTGGCGCTTCCAGATGGCATAGTTCGATTTCACCTAACACCTTTAGCAAAACCAAGTATCAAGATTCACAGGAAAAAGTTCAACTTGGAAGAAAGAACCTTCACCTCAAAATACTTTTATCGGTCCCGTATCTGTTCAATGTGTATCGTGCCGGACATTCCCTCTATATGTTCGTTCCCCGAGACCACATGCCCCAGTTCATACAACCCCGCTGCAGAGCCGAAGTTTCCGTAGAATATCACGACATCTCCCCAGGGGGCATAGTAGGCAAGGGTGCCTGCTTGAGCATTCGCCTGAGGGGTATCGGTGATGTTCAATTTCTTTGGCGGGTAAAAGATTTTTTCGTTGTTGCTGTAATTCTCCAGCGGGGCGCTCAGCGGCAGTTGCGCATAGAGATCACTGGCCGCCGTGCTGTTGTTGAGTTCGAATACCGTGGTTTTGCCGTTTGCAATGATGCCAATTTTCATGGCTGAATGATTCATTGCCGCGTGTTGTTCATTCTTTTCAATGAGCGCGCTTCCTGACATTCCCGCGATCCCCTCGATGCCACTTACATTGACGCCCAGTCGGTGCATTTCGTCACCTGCGTAAAAATCCTTGTAGAGCATGAACACGTCTCCCCACGGCGCATAGTAACTGAGCTCACCTTTTTTCCCATCATGATACGCTTCATCCGCTGTGACGCTCAGCTTTTCAGGGGGATAGAACATCCACTGGGCATCGCGAAAATTGCTCAAATCCAGTTCCAGCGGCAACTGAGCGTAGAATTGCTTTGCCGCAGTCGTATCATACAGCCGAAAAATCGCCGTCTGTCCCTGAGAAGTGATCTTGACCTGTTTCGCGGACAAGGTCAGCCCATGCTTTTCATGATCCGAAGTCGAAGCTTCACCTTCCTGAGAGAAGCAGGCAGCGAGGGTGAAGATGGCACATCCGATCACACAAGCCGAAAAAAAGCGATTCATAGTAGTCCTCCTCAGCATTATCCATTACATCGAGCATACAGGCCACTTATACAGGTGTTTCGCCTTCTCTCGGAAATCAGCCTTGTAGACATCCGTTTTCCTTTCTGCCGAGGATATCTCCTCGATGGAGACAGAGACCGAAGCCTCGTCGCACCCGATGATCGTGATGACATCCTTGGCGAGAGAGTCATAGTTCCGGTACCCTAAGCGAGACGGTTATAGTCTCCGTCCAAAACCGGTTCCAGCCACTCATTGCTTTTCTCTTCTCCGGGCACCTCAATTGCCAGGTGCGTGAACCAACTGTCTTGTGTTGCTCCGTGCCAGTGCTTCACCCCGGCGGGAATATGGACGACATCGCCCGGACTGAGCGCACGAGCCGGTTTCCCCCATTCCTGGTACCAGCCCCGCCCTGACGTACAGAGCAGAATTTGTCCTCCGCCCTGTTCCGCCTGGTGAACGTGCCAGTTGTTTCGGCACCTCGGCTCGAAGGTGACGTTGACGATGAAAACACCCTCGTTGGAGAGTACGTTGAGATAGCTTTTCCCGATGAAGTATTGTGCATAGGCCATATTTTCTTCACCACTGCCAAAGACATCGGTGTTGTTGTCGCCTGACATCGTTTCCATTCATTTTCTCACAGGTTATTCACCTTCAGAGGTCACAGCCACCTGACCATTTTGGGAGCCCGTTGATGGATAGAACTCCCGATCTTCCGATCTGGAGTTTTGCTTGCCCTTCGTGGGCGCGGCGCTTTGCTTGAAGGCAAGAAGGTAGCAATCAGTTCAGCAGCGCCTTGGTGAAGAAGCTATCCAGCTTGTCAAAGGGAATCATGTCTACCCGGTCATACAAGTCCACATGGGTCGCCCCCGGAACAACCAGCAGTTCCTTGGGCTCGGCAGCCATCGTGTAGGCATCCTCGCTGAAATAACGGGAGTGTGCATTTTCACCGATGACAAAGAGGATCGGGCGGGGCGCGATGGACCCGATGCGGTCCAATAGCTTGTAGTTCATGAACGCCATGTCACTGGTCATGGTGAAATGCGTCGAGGACCGGGGGTGCTGACCGCGTTCCATCTTGTAGTATTCATAGAACTCACGGGTGATGGGGTCGGTTTTCTCGTCGATGGTATCGGGAAGACCGAGCGTCTTCACCTCGCTTCCGGCATATTCCTTCCAGCGCTCTGCACCGAGTTGATCGAGATAAGCGTTTCGTTCTTCCTCGGTCCAGGCATCCATCCAGCCGTTGGCCTTGACCCGGCTCATGTCATACATGCTGACCGTTGCCACTGCCTTGATGCGGCGGTCGACCTGCGCCGCGCTCAAGGAAAAGCCGCCGCTGCCGCAAAGACCGATCACGCCGATTTTCTCCCTGTCTATGTAGGGGCGGGTGCCTATAAAATCCACGGCGGCGTGGAAATCTTCAACAAAGCCTTCAACAGAGGATGTCCGGCGTGGAAACCCACCGCTCTCCCCGTTGTAGGATTCATCGAAGGCCAGAGCGACATACCCTCGTTCCGCCATGGCCTGAGCATAGATGCCAGCGCCCTGCTCCTTAACGCCGCCATAGGGTGTTCCAACTATGATGGCGGCGTATTTCCCGGTCCCGTCAAAGTCTTTGGGCTTATACAGGTCGGCGGTGATGAAGATGCCGAACCGGTTATGAAACTGAACTTTTTCGTGAAGCACCCGGTTGCTCAAGGGAAAGGTCTTATCCCAACTCATCGTATCCTCCGCATGGGTTACACTCGTCATAAGGACGAAACCACAGACCAGCGCCATGGTCTTCGTCATTGCTGATAGATATCTATTCATTTTCATGGTTGACTCCTTCTGAACATGAGCTTCCGCCTACAGAGCAGAGCGCAGCACCTCGATAATATTCTGCCGGCTCATGGGCGGACGGCCAAGCAGATTGCCGTCCTGGTCACGAAGAACCAGCGCAGCGTCCTCGGCATAGTGGGCCAACAATTCGTCACCAATCCCGAGTTCGGATAACCGGGTCGGGCAGCCGATGGATGTGAGGAATGCCTCGAATGCATCGATACCTGCCAGCGCACAGTCGAGATCGTTGGAGTTTCTGGCCTTGAGCCCGAAGATGCGTTCGGCAAACTGGACGAATTTGGCCGGACGGGAGGTGGCAGCAAAGCGCATCCAGGCCGGATTGACGATTGCCAGGCCGGCACCGTGCGTGATGTCATGATGGGCGGAGATGGCGTGCTCGATCATGTGCACCGGAAATCCCGCCGGATTTGCGCCGGCCATGACAAAACCGTTCAGGGCGACGATGGAAGCCCATTGCACCTGGGTGCGCGCTTCGATGTCGGCTCCATCGGCTACCGCTTTTTTCCCCCACTCAAGTGCGGTGAGGATAACTCCTTCAGCAAAGCGATCCTGGAGCGGTGTGTTGTCGATACCGTTGAAATACCCCTCGGTTACATGCGTGATGATGTCGCAGACCCCATAGGCGGTTTGATCTTTGGGAACGCTCAAGGTCAGTTCAGGGTCGACCAGGGCAACTTTGGGAAAGAGTGATTCGGTTTGCGCAAACGACTTTATTTTCGTCTCGTCGTTGCTGATAACCGCTCCACAGTTCATTTCCGAGCCGGTTGCAGCAAGCGTCGGTACCGTGACGACAGGCAGGGTCTTGGTCGGAAAGACCCAATTTTCCTGCCCATGGCCGATCAGATCCCAGGGATCGCCCTCGTAGAGGACTGCGGCGGCGATCACCTTGGCTGCATCCATGGTGCTGCCGCCGCCGAGGGCGACGACCACATCACAGGCTTCTTTCCTGGCGATGTCCGCGCCGCGTTGTACCGATGTGATTCTTGGGTTCGGCTCGATACCGGTGCACTCAGCCAGAGAAACGCCAGCCGCCTCAAGACTTGCCGTCGCACGAGCGAAGATACCGTGACGCTTTACACTGCCACCGCCAGTGACGAGCAATGCTTTCTTCCCCTGTGCACTGGCGACTGCTCCCAGTTGCGAGAGTGTCCCGGCTCCAAAGATCAGTCGGGTCGGATTGTAAAATTCAAAGTTCATCGAAAACCTCCATGCTTGTTGTGGTTATGGTGTGGGCAAAACGATACTAACTTGCATGTCAATTCGGAATACCTGTTCCTGCCTGTATTTTGCCTATTCCTGCTTGCTGCTTTATCTTTGGTTGGCTTCCAGGTAAGGATATTGTCTGAAACTGAGAAAATGAAGAGGGAGGATAAACCCATGACACACCTGACTCGACTCTTGAAATATTTCCCGGAAATGGCTGACGGGGTCCTGCAATCGAGGCTCAACGGGGTGCTCTTTTTCCAGGAGACACAGCATATTGCCCGGAGACCGATGGTGTACAACCCCGGTATCTGCATCGTGGCCCAGGGTCACAAGATAGGCACGCTGGGAGATCAAACATTTCGCTACGACGCCAGCAACTACCTGGTCACCTCGGTGACCATGCCGTTTGAATGTGAGACCTTTGCCAGCCCTGAAGAACCTCTGAGAGGTCTCTATATAGATATTGATATGGGTCAGTTGCATGACCTGATCAGTCGAATCGATCTGCCGGCCGAGATCGAGTATGCCGGTGAGAAGTCGCTGCCTCGCGGGATCGGCCCGGCCACCCTGGACAAGGAAATGCTGGACGCGACGACGAAGTTGGTCAGGTGCCTGCGGTCAGAGGAGGAATCCCAGATCCTCGGACCCGGTCTCGTGCGGGAAATTCTTTACCGGGCGCTTCGCGGTGCCCAGGCCCCGGTGCTCTGTTCGCTGGCCACGCACAGCGGTACGTTCTCACAGATTGCACGCGCTCTGAAGATCATGCAAAATGACTATGCCGCAAAGGTCGACGTGGAACAACTGGCCAGTACGGCACGCATG
Source organism: Desulfofustis glycolicus DSM 9705 (assembly GCF_900130015.1). Lineage (GTDB taxonomy): Bacteria > Desulfobacterota > Desulfobulbia > Desulfobulbales > Desulfocapsaceae > Desulfofustis > Desulfofustis glycolicus. Next base: position 13,766 of record NZ_FQXS01000047.1, read on the forward strand.
AGTGCATCCGCATTTCACCGCGCCTTCAAGGAGGTCACGTCAGATTCCCCGATGCAGTATCTGAAGAAGATCAGGCTCACGAAAGCACGGGATTTAATGGTGCAGGAGCAGGTGAAAGCGTACATCGCCGCTGATCGGGTAGGGTATGAAAGTTCCTCTCAGTTCAGCCGTGAGTTCAAGCGCTATTTCGGGCAAAGTCCTGCAGAGATGGTCAGGGAACTGCGTACCGCATAGGAGTGGCACTGCAAGCGCTGCCATATTCTTGTCTCCTCCGGCCAGAACTGCCCGTGTCACTTGTAAACTGAAGGCTTCGGATAGTTTTCTGACTCTTTTTTTGTCATTTCTGTACCATCGTTATTGGTATTTCTCCATTGAGCAGATAGCAGATCTTCCCTTCGAGGCTTGTTCACATCTCCAGAGCCACTTCTCGTCTGCTCACAAAAACATTTGACATCGCTCGCTTGTTGCATATACAACTAAATTATGACATTCTCATATGACCATAATCAATCCTTGGGTTACCTGACAGGCATCGCGAGCAGACTGTTGAGTAACCTGCTCGCCACGAGGCTCAAGGCCGCGGGCATAGAAATGACTCCTGAACAGTGGGGAGCCATCATCATGCTGCTCAATGATGGGGCCATGACTCAGGGGCAGCTTGGGGCGCGTCTTCATCTTGAGAAGTCAAGCGTGAGCCGCCTGATCAATGGGCTTGAAAAACGTGGCTGGATAGAACGAATCAAAGACCGGAACGATAGCAGGCAAAAACTTGTAGCGCCGACGCCAAAGGCCTTGGATACGGCAGAGCATTGCGCGACTCTCGCCAGAGCAATACACGAAGAAGCGCAACTCGGTATGAACGAGCATGACAAGATAGCATCCCGGTCTCTCTTGTCACGCATTATAAGGAATCTGGAGGGAGCCTCCAGATAGGCAGTATCGATAAACTGCGAAATAGTAGTTACATACGCAACATGTTTTCAGGATCGACAGCAGCTTGTATCTCGTTTCAGTCCAGACAGGAACTATCGAAAACAAGGAGAACTACATGATAGATCAAGCAATACTCGAGGCCACCACTAGTTTTCTGGAACATCTGGGCCTGGATGAAGAGCCAATCGGCGTCTATTACGATGACACCAAGCCGGAAAACGCTTTTGGTCCGAAACCAGGCCCACCCATTTCTCGCCAGCAGGAAGATCAGGGGCAGATCGACATGCAGTTGGTATTTCAACATTTTTCATGTGTTATGGGAAATATCTGGCTGGCTCGAAAGAAGAAAGGCACCGCTTATATCTCCACAGAAGAGTACGGCTGCCCCGGCGGTTCTTTCTACTGCTCAATGATGAAGCCCAACCTGAGGTTTATTGAGCATTATGTAACCACAGGATTTGCGGGATCGCCCATTCATGGTGAGCGTTATTTACCTTCCCCCAAAGCTATGAGGAAATTTCTGGATACGGTCAATCCACGGAAAGCTCCTGGGAAATATTGTCTTTTCAAGCCGCTATCTCTTTTTTCTGGCAGCGAAGAACCTGATTTTGTCACTTTTTTTGCCCGTCCGGAAGTAGTGTGCGGCCTGTTCACCCATACAACGTTTACCACCGGAGAGGTAGACAGTGTCGTCTCTCCATTCGGGGCAGGATGTACCAACGTTGTTGCCTGGCCGCTGTACTACCAGGAAAAGGGATTAGAGAAAGCCGTCCTTGGCGGCTTCGACCCTTCAGCAAGAAAGTATATGAAAGTTGACGAGTTAACTTTTACTGTGTCATGGTCCCTGTATCAAAAAATGTTAAAGGCCTTGCCCGAATCTGTGTTCTCCGTTGACGGAGCATGGAAGACTGTACGCAAAAAAATAAACCGTAGCGCGAAGAAATGGGGAGAGACCAGGTAAGTTAAGAAACTGTCTCTGCCACAATATGAAAGTGCAGAGGGGTCAGGCTTTTTGGACGAATCGAGACAAGGGTGAGGTTGGCTTTGGCAATATTAAACAATAACCATGACGACATGGTGAACATGTTTCCTGTATCCACGCCGAAAGATACAGGAACTATACGTAACATATCCTGTTTTTTCTATTGATATAGATGTGTTAGTTGCTCATATATTGTGCTCTTTTGGTCCTCGCGTCAAGGTCTTTCTGACCAGAGGCCCATCAGGAACTAGTTCCTGATGGGCGGAACCTCTGCGGCCAGAGTATCGTCGTTTTGTGTCTCCAGCCGTTCCATAACCCGGTAGTAATCATGCTGGGTTTTTAGGTTAGACAGTCGGCTGTAGCGCATGGTCAGTTCTATTTCTGAGTGGCCCAGCAACTCCTGGATCGTAACGATATCAGCG
>NZ_FQXS01000048.1 GCF_900130015.1 Desulfofustis glycolicus DSM 9705
GCGCTCCTTCTCCTCCGGTGCCTTGTCTATCTCGCCAAAGTCAGTGAACTTTGCCTGACCTTTTAAAGACAATACGCGCGTGATCGCTGCCGTCAGTGTCGTCTTGCCATGATCGATATGGCCGATCGTGCCGACATTGACGTGAGGCTTTGTTCGTTCAAATTTCTCTTTTGACATCGTCTTCCCTCGATATGCTGGTGGTTCTATATTCCTCTGATTTTCTTGATGATTGCCTCTGCCTTATTGCCCGGCACCAAGTCATATTTCAAAAACTGCATGCTGAAATGTGCCCGCCCCTGGGTAGCCGACCGAAGCGATGTCGAGTAACCGAACATCTCGGCCAGCGGTACATGGGCCCGGACGATCTGGCGGTCGGTTTCCGCCTCGATCCCGGTAATCTTGCCTCGCTTGGTGTTGACATCGGCGATAACCTCTCCGACATAATCCTCCGGGGTCACCACCTCGAGGTCCATGACCGGTTCAAGTAGATGGGGGTGCGCTTGTCCCGCCGCTTTTCGCAGCGCCATCGAAGCGGCAACACCGAACGCCATCTCCGTTGAACCGTCTTCATCATACGATCCGCCGATCAATCTGACCTTGACATCGGTGAGCGGATAGCCAACCAGCGGTCCGGAATCGAGTGTGTCCTTGACGCCCCTCTCGATCGCGGTCAGATACATCTTCGGTATCGTTTTCTCGTCGACCTCGGAGCTGAAGGCGAAACCACTGCCTCTCTCCTGCGGCTCGATTCGCAGGATCACGTGTCCGTATTGAGCGGTCCCGGTCATCTGCTCGAATCGTCCTTCCGCTTCGGCCGCACTCTCTATCGTTTCCTTGTAGGCGACCTGAGGCGTGCCGACCTTGGCCGCTACCTTGAACTCGTTGAGCAGCCGATCGACGATGATCTCAAGATGGAGTTCGCCCATGCCGGAAATGATCGTCTGACCCGTTTCCGCATTGGTCCCGACCGTAAACGAAGGGTCTTCAAGGGCGATCTTATCGAGCGTCTCTTTGAGCTTGATCTCTTCCGCCTTGCTGCGCGGTTCGATCGCAACCCCGATAACCGGCTCGGGAAACTCCATTCGTTCAAGGATCACAAAATCTCCGGTGCCGCACAATGTGTCACCGGTCGTCGTAAACCTCAGCCCGACGATGGCGCCAATATCTCCGGCCTTGATCTCCTTGACTTCCTCACGCTTGTTTGCATGAAGTTTTAACAATTTGGAGATCTTTTCCTGCTTCTTCTGGACCGGGTTGAAAACCTTTTCACCGACCTTGAGGCTGCCCGCGTACACCCTGATAAAAGCGAGGTTCTCGACGAAGAGATCGCTTACCAGCTTGAATACCAGGCCGCAGAATTTCTCCTGCACTCCAGTGTCACGCTGCACCGGATCGCCGTTTCGATCAATGCCGTCGACCGTCGGAATATCTACCGGTGACGGCAGATACCTGACCACCGCGTCCAACAGCGGCTGAATGCCTTTATTCTTGAAGGCACTGCCGCAGAGAACCGGCACAACATGAAGTGCCAGCGTGGCCTTTCTCACAGCACGGTAGATCTCGTCAACCGAAACCGGTTTGTCGTCAAGATATTTTTCCATGACCCCCTCATCGAAGTCGGCCAACTTCTCGAGGAGTGTCATTCGTGCGGCCGTGAATGCTTCTCTATAGTGGTCAGGAATGGCTGTTTCCACCACTTCCTGTCCGAGCGTCTGCTCACTGAAGGTGAGCATCTTCTCTTCGATCAGATCGATAACCCCGGTAAAGTCGGACTCTTTACCGACCGGCATCTGCAGGGGCAACGGGATTGCCCCGAGCCGCTTGGTCATCATCTGCAGACATCGATCGAAGTTGGCCCCGACCCTGTCCATTTTGTTGACGAAGGCCAACCGGGGGATGGCGTATTTATCAGCCTGGCGCCAGACGGTTTCCGATTGCGGTTCCACTCCGCCGACGGCACAAAAAACGGCGATGACGCCATCGAGCACCCGGAGACTGCGTTCCACCTCGACGGTGAAATCGACATGCCCCGGCGTGTCGATAATATTTATCTTGTGTTCTTTCCAGAGGCAGGTCGTTGCCGCAGCGGTAATCGTGATGCCGCGTTCCTGCTCCTGTTCCATCCAGTCCATGACGGCATTGCCGTCATGAACTTCACCCATCTTATAAGAACGACCGGTATAGTAGAGTATCCGCTCGGTCGTCGTTGTCTTGCCGGCATCGATGTGCGCCATGATGCCGATATTGCGCACGGTCAGTAACTCTTTCTGAGCTGACATCATCGAACCTCAGTTGTTCTCTTTGGCTGACTCCAGCTCCTGACACGCGCAACGAACGCTCCTTGAATTTACCAGCGATAATGGGCAAAAGCCTTGTTTGCCTCGGCCATACGATGCGTATCGTCCTTCTTCTTGACGGCGGCGCCCCGCTCGTTATAAGCGTCAAGCAGCTCAGCAGCCAGTTTCTCGGACATGGTCTTGCCGGACCTGGCCTGGGCAAAATTGATTATCCAGCGAATTGCCAACGCATTACGCCGTGTCTGGCGTACTTCCATCGGCACCTGATACGTAGCGCCACCAACCCGGCGCGATTTGACTTCAACCCGGGGGCGAACGTTTTCCATGGCCTGTTCGAATATGGCCATCGGCTCTTCGTCGGGTACTCGTGAATTGACGATGTCCATCGCGTCGTAGAAGATCCGCCGCGCCAGACTCTTTTTACCGCGCTGCATCAAGCCGTTGGTGAATTTGGCCACCAGCATGTTGCCGTATCGCGGATCAGCCTCAATTCCACGCTTCTCCGCTCCTTTTCTCCGTGACATATCCTATTCTCCTGTCAAGGCCCGTATCAGGACGGTCTCTTGGCGCCGTATTTCGAGCGGCCCTGACGGCGATCGGAAACACCGAGCGTGTCCAGAGTACCGCGAACAATGTGATAGCGAACGCCGGGAAGGTCTTTGACCCTGCCGCCCCGAATCAGGACCACTGAGTGCTCCTGCAGGTTGTGGCCGATACCGGGGATGTAGGATGTGACCTCAATACCGTTGGTCAACCGCACCCTGGCGACCTTCCGCAGAGCAGAGTTCGGCTTTTTCGGGGTCGTCGTGTATACCCTGACGCAGACACCCCGCTTCTGGGGGGATCCTTTGAGCGCAGGAGTGTTCGTCTTCTTGACGATCTTTTTCCTGCCCTGGCGTACCAGTTGGTTAATTGTTGGCATTGCCTGTACCGCTCCTTTCGATTGATCAGTAAAATTCATGCGCGGTCCTACACAAGAGCAGGACGCGGCACAAACGATGATATGTACCCTAGAGGCAAAAAGCTGTCAAGGGTAAAAACATTGTCTCCTGGTTTTCTCGCTGGCCGGCACCCTTGTGATCATCGGCGACTGACGACAACGCCCCGCCGCCCGCGGCCATCATCCCTGGATACCGGTCCCTGCCGAGATCAGCCGGCCCATGATGACATTTTCCTTCAACCCCTTTAACTCATCAATTTTACCGGCCATGGCGGCATTGGTTAGCACCTTTGTGGTCTCCTGGAAGGAGGCCGCCGAAATAAAGCTTTCGGTCGACAGAGAGGCTTTGGTGACCCCAAGCAACAGCGGCTCGGCGACCGGAGGCTGCTTGCCCTCGGCAAACAACTTGTCGCGTTCGTCTTCGAATACCCACCACTCGACCTGTTCGCCGATCATGAACCGCGAATCGCCGGAAGCGGTAATCTGGACGCGCCGCAACATCTGCCGAACGATGACCTCGATATGCTTGTCGTTGATCTTGACACCCTGCAACCGATAGACCTCCTGGATCTCATTAACCAGGAACTTGGCCAGTTCCTTGACGCCGAGTACGCGCAGAATATCGTTGGGAACGACGGTGCCTTCCATCAGCCGCTCGCCGGCCTGGACATAGTCGCCCTCATGGACGATGATATGGCGGGATTTGGGTACCAGGTACTCCTGCGGTTCGCCATACTCCGGCGTCACGATAACCCGTCGCTTTCCTTTTAATTCCTTGCCGAAGCTGACCCGGCCGTCGATCTCCGAAATGATTGCCGGCTCTTTCGGTTTGCGCACCTCGAAGAGTTCGGCAACCCGCGGCAGACCGCCGGTAATGTCCTTGGTCTTCGATGTCTCGCGCGGGATCTTGCCGACGATGGTACCCGGTTTGATCACATCACCCTCTTCGACCGAGATGATCGAGCCCACCGGCAGACTGTAGCGAGCGTGGATTTCCGAGTTGGGCAGTTTCCTCGTCTTGCCGCGCTCGTTTTTTACGGAAACACGCGGGTTGAGTTGCTGACCGCCGGTCGAGTGGATGACCACCTTGGATGATTTGCCGGTAACAGGATCAACCTTCTCCTGCATGGTCACCCCTTCAAGCACGTCACCGTACTTGATGGTACCGCCGACCTCGGCTACGATCGGGATGGTATAGGCATCCCAGTCGGCGAGAACGGAGCCCGGCGGCACCTCGGCGCCTTCCGGCACGAGGATCTGGGCGCCGTAGTTCACCTTGAAGCGCTCGCGCTCACGGCCCATGTCATCCTGAACGACGATCTCGGCGTTGCGGTTCATGACGATTTTCGTGCCTTCGGCATTTTCCACGAAGTGCAGATTCTTAAAACCGATGGTGCCGCCCCGCTGGGTCTTCAACTCGGCCTGCTCGACCGCCCTGCTGGCGGTACCGCCGATGTGGAAGGTCCGCATGGTCAACTGGGTACCGGGCTCACCGATCGACTGCGCGGCAATAACGCCGACCGCTTCACCGATGTTGACCATGTGGCCGCGACCGAGATCACGACCATAGCATTTGGCGCAGACGCCGCGCCGGGCCCGACAGGTCAGGACCGAGCGAATGTGGACCCGGTCGACACCGGACGCCTCGATCTTTTCCACCGTGGTCTCGGTGATATGCTCACCGGCGGCCACCAGTACTTCCTTGCTGAACGGATCAATCACATCTTCCAGAGCGACGCGGCCGAGGATACGCTCGCCGATCGGCACGATGATCTCACCGCCGTCGACCAGTGGCTCGGCAATAATGCCGTCGATGGTCTGACAGTCCAACTCGACGATGGTCGACTCCTGGGCGACATCGACCAGACGTCTGGTCAGGTACCCGGAGTTGGCTGTCTTCAGGGCGGTATCGGCCAAACCTTTACGGGCTCCGTGGGTCGAAATGAAATACTCGAGTACCCCGAGACCCTCCCGGAAATTGGCCTTGATCGGCGTTTCGATAATCTCGCCGGACGGCTTGGCCATCAGACCGCGCATACCGGCCAGCTGGCGAATCTGATCCCGTGAGCCCCTGGCTCCGGAGTCGGCCATGATGAAGATCGAGTTGAAACTTGGCGCCTCGACCACCTTGTTGTCCCGGTCCCGGACGTAGTCGACCTTGATTTCGCCCATCATCTCGTTGGCCACGTCCTCGGTGGCCTTGGACCAGATATCGACGATCTTGTTGTATTTTTCACCGGAGGTAATAAGACCGTCGGCATACTGACGCTCGACATCGAACACGTCGGTCTCCGCCTTTTCGACCATGTCTTCCTTGGCCAGCGGGATCTTCATGTCGTTGATGCAGATCGAGATGCCGGCCCGGGTCGCATATTCATAGCCGATATCCTTCAGCCGATCGGTCAAAATGACCGTCGCCTTGGTGCCGGCATAACGATAGGTATAGTCGATGAGCTTGGCCAGCGCCTTCTTGCTCAGTACCTTGTTGACCTCGGAAAAGGGCAGTTTTTCCGGCAGCAACTCACCGAGCAGCACCCGGCCCATGGTGGTATCGACCAGTTTGCCATCCATCCGTACCCGAATCCGGGCCTGCAGATCGACCTCACCATGATCGTAGGCGATTCGCGCTTCCTGCATATCGGCAAACGTTTTACCTTCACCGGTGACATTTATGCGCTCTCGGGTCATGTAGTAGAGACCGAGCACGATGTCCTGGGACGGGATGATGATCGGTTCACCGTTGGCCGGAGAGAGAATGTTATTGGTCGACATCATCAATACCCGGGCCTCGACCTGGGCCTCGACCGACAAGGGCACATGGACGGCCATCTGGTCGCCGTCGAAGTCCGCATTGAAGGCTGCGCAGACCAACGGGTGCAGCTGGATGGCCTTGCCCTCGATAAGCAGCGCTTCAAAGGCCTGCATGCCAAGACGGTGCAGGGTCGGGGCACGGTTGAGGATAACCGGGTATTCGGTGACCACCTCGTCGAGTACGTCCCAGACTTCCTTCACCCCTTTTTCCACCATCTTCCGGGCGCTCTTGATGGTCGTTACATAGCCGCGCCGTTCCAGCTTGTTGTAGATGAACGGCTTGAACAGCTCGAGCGCCATCTTCTTCGGCAACCCGCACTGGTGCAGGCGCAGGGTCGGACCGACGACGATGACCGACCGGCCGGAGTAGTCGACCCGTTTGCCGAGCAGGTTTTGACGGAAGCGCCCCTGCTTGCCTTTGAGCATGTCGGCCAAAGATTTCAGCGGCCGTTTGTTGGCACCGGTGATCACCCGACCGCGGCGGCCGTTATCGAAGAGGACATCAACCGCTTCCTGCAACATCCGCTTCTCGTTGCGGATGATGATATCGGGGGCATCGAGCTCAAGCAATCGCTTGAGCCGATTGTTGCGGTTAATGACCCGCCGGTACAGGTCGTTGAGATCGGAGGTGGCGAAACGTCCACCTTCCAGCGGCACCAGGGGGCGCAGGTCCGGAGGCAGTACCGGAATCACTTCGAGCACCATCCATTCCGGTTTGTTGCCCGATTCGATGAAGGCCTCGATGACCTGCAGTCGCTTGCCGAGCTTGAGCCTTTTGGTCTGCGAGCCGGTAGTCAGCATCTCGGCCCGCAATTCCTTGGAAAGCGCTTCCAGGTCTTGGGAGCCGAGTAGTTCACGAATTGCCTCGGCACCGATGCCGACCTGGAATTGTCCCGGAAACTCTTCCAGGGCCTTGCGATATTTTTCTTCAGTGAGCAGGGTGCAGACCGGGATATCATCGACGTCGGATTTGACCACCGCGTACTGCTCGAAATAGAGGATCCTCTCGAGCTGCTTCAGGGTCATATCGAGCACGGCACCGATCTTGCTCGGCAGGCTCTTGAGAAACCAGATATGGGCCACCGGAGCGGCCAGCTTGATATGTCCGAGACGTTCACGGCGCACTTTCGACTGGATAACCTCGACGCCGCATTTCTCACAGACGACGCCGCGGTGCTTCATGCGCTTGTACTTGCCGCAATTGCATTCAAAATCCTTGACCGGCCCGAAAATCTTGGCACAGAACAGGCCGTCGCGTTCCGGTTTGAAGGTCCGGTAATTGATGGTTTCCGGCTTCTTCACCTCACCATGCGACCAGTCGAGTATTTTCTCCGGTGAGGCCAGCGATATCTTCACCGCCTTGAATTTGGTAGGAGCTTTCGGTTTTTGAAAAAAATTGAATAACTCTTCCACGAGATCACCTCTGCTTCATATTATTGGTAACCTGGCTGGTGCGCCCAGGTTCTGAAGAGATATCTTGAACGGCGCGGCGGAACCCCGTGTCCGCGCCGTGTCGGTGCTCACTCTTCGATCAGCTCCATATTGAGACACAACCCTTGCAGTTCCTTGACCAGCACGTGGAACGACTCCGGCAATCCGGTCGCCAGGAAATTGTCGCCCTTGACGATCCGTTCGTACATCTGGGTTCGGCCCTCGACATCATCCGATTTGGCGGTCAAGAATTCCTTCAGTGTATAAGCGGCGCCGTAGGCCTCCATGGCCCAGACCTCCATCTCGCCGAGTCGCTGTCCGCCGAACTGGGCTTTACCGCCAAGCGGCTGCTGGGTGACCAGTGAGTAGGGCCCGGTAGACCGGGCATGGATCTTGTTGTCGACCAGGTGATGCAGTTTGAGCATATACATGGACCCGACGGTGACCCGGTTGGCAAAGGGCTCCCCGGTCAAACCGTCGTACAGCTGGGCCTGGCCGACTTCGTCGACACCGGCCTCAACGAGCAGTTTGCGGATGTCACTTTCGGCGGCGCCGTCGAATACCGGCGTCGACATATGCAAACCGGTGCTGTGGGCCCGGGCCCATTCGATTATTTCCTCGTCGCTACGGTCGTCGACAATCTGGGCGTACTCCTCGGCGGAATAGATTTTGGCCAGTTTCGCCTTGATTTCGGCAGTCGCCTGCTGCCGGGCCATCGCTTCCAACTGCTCACCGAGTCGGCGGGCGGCATAACCGAGATGGGTTTCGAGGACCTGGCCGACGTTCATACGCGACGGGACACCGAGCGGATTGAGGACGATATCGACGGTGGTTCCGTCGGAAAAATACGGCATGTCCTCCTGGGGCAAGAGACAGGAGACGACACCCTTGTTACCGTGTCGACCGGCCATCTTGTCGCCGACCGACAGCTTCCGTTTGGTGGCCACGTATACCTTGACCATCTTGACGACGCCGGGGGGCAGGTCGTCACCTTTCTTCAGTCGATCGATGATGCCGTCATAGCGCTCACTGATCAGTCTGGCTTGCTTGTCGTAGCGGCCGTAGACCGCTTCAATCCGGTCAAGGTATTTGCTGCGCTCGGAAAAATCGATCTGGCGCAGCGCATGAAAGCCGACTTGCTCGGACAGAGATGCATCGAACTTCTTTCCGAGCTTGACGAGAATCTTGCCATCCTTGGATTTCACGTCTTCCTTGGTGGTCCGGCCATCGATCACCTTGCCGACCTCTCGGCAGACCGCCCGGCGCAGACTGGCCAACTCATCGAGCTTGTCCTGGTTGAGCCGTTCTATCTCGACATCCTCAATCATCAGGGAACGCTCGTCCTTGTCCACACCCTTGCGGGAAAAGACCTTGGCATCGATCACCACGCCTTCAACGCCAGGTGGAACCCGGAGAGAGGAGTCCTTGACGTCCTGTGCCTTTTCTCCAAAGATCGCGCGCAGCAGTTTCTCCTCCGGCGACAATACCGTCTCTCCTTTCGGTGTTACCTTGCCGACCAGGGTATCCCCGGCTTTTACTTCGGCGCCAATGCGCACGATGCCGGACTCGTCGAGGTTACGGAGGGTTTCTTCACTGACGTTGGGAATATCGCGCGTGATCTCTTCTTTACCGAGCTTGGTATCCCGGGCCATGGTTTCGAATACCTCGATATGCAGCGAGGTAAAGGCATCTTCCTCGAGGAGCCGTTCATTGACCAGGATCGAATCCTCGAAGTTGAAACCGCGCCACGGCATGAAGGCGATCATCACGTTCCGCCCCAGGGCAAGTTCGCCGTGGTCGCAGGACGGACCGTCTGCCAGTACCGATCCCTTGACTACCCGGATACCGGGTTTGACCAAGGGGTTCTGGTTAAAACATGTATTCTGGTTGGACTTTTTGTATTTTTCCAGACGATAGACTGCAACCCCGGTCTCGTAGCCGTCCATCCCCGGCTCGTCGTAACAGACGACGATCCGGTTAGCATCCACTTCCTCGACGACACCGCTGCCGGCCGCCAGCAGACACGCCCCGGAATCGCGGGCCACGTAACGCTCCATGCCGGTGCCAACCAGCGGCGCCGAGGTGCGCATCAGCGGTACCGCCTGACGCTGCATGTTCGACCCCATCAAGGCGCGGTTGGCGTCGTCGTTCTCAAGGAACGGGATCAAGGACGCCGCGACGCTGACCAGCTGGTTGGGCGCGATATCCATGTAGGTGACCTTGTCGGCATCGGTAATAATTACCTCGCCGTCTTCCCGCGCGATCAGGGAATCGGTCGTGATCCGGTTATTCTCATCCACCGGAATCAGGGCCGGCGCAATAAAGTTCTTACGCTCCTGCAGGGCACTGAGATAATTGATCTCCTGGTTATAGACGATCCGGTCCTTGACCTTCCGATACGGCGTTTCGATAAACCCGTATGGGTTGACCCGGGCAAAGGTAGCCAGGGAGACGATCAGACCGATATTGGGGCCCTCAGGTGTCTCGACCGGACAGATTCGCCCATAGTGCGTCGGATGAACGTCGCGGACTTCGAACCCGGCCCGTTCACGGGACAGCCCGCCCGGCCCGAGCGCGCTGAGGCGTCTTTTATGGGTAACCTCGGAGAGCGGATTGGTCTGGTCCATGAACTGTGAAAGCTGGCTGGTACCGAAGAATTCCTTGATCGCCGCCGAGATCGGTTTCGGATTGACAAGGTCGTGCGGCATCAGGGTCTCGATATCCTGCAGCGTCATGCGCTCCTTGATGGCTCGCTCCATGCGGACCAGACCCATCCGGTACTGGTTTTCCACCAATTCACCGACAGTACGGACACGGCGGTTGCCGAGGTGATCGATATCATCGACCGTCCCCTGGCTGTCTTTCAGACGGACCAGATATTTGACCGACTCGATGATATCCTCGCGGGTCAGGGCACGCTGCTCTATATCGACGTCCATGCCGAGCTTGGCGTTGATCTTGTAACGCCCGACTTCGGAGAGATCATAGAGTTCCGGGTTAAAAAACAGGTTATTGAAGAAAGTTTCGGCAACCTCGCGGGTTGGCGGAGAGGACGGTCTGAGCCGGCGGTAGATCTCGAGCAGGGCCTCCTCGGTGCTGTTTACTTTGTCGAGAGCCAGTGTTCTGCGGAAAGACTCGGAATATTTGACGCCGTCGATACCGAGCACCTTAAATTCGCTGACTCCCTCCCCTTCCAGGGTCTCCAGCAGGGAATCGGTGATCTCGGTATTGTGCAGGACCAGCGGCTCATCAGAACCCGGCTGGGTAATATCGTGGGCCAACACGGAACCGATCAAAGCTTCAACGGATATTCGTAAAAATGTGATTTTGGCCTCTTCGATGCGCCGGCACAGCGCCTTGGAAATCTTTCGTCCTTTCTTGCCGATAACGCTGCCGTCGGCCGGGTCGACGAGATCGAACTCGAGGCGGCTGCCGATCGCCGTCTCCTCGTTGAACTCGACGAAGTATTTATCACCCTCTTTTTTGACCAGGTTGGTCGGATAAAACATTTCCAGCAGCTCCTGGCCGGTATAGCCAAGGGCCTTGAGCAGCGAGGTGACCGGAAACTTGCGTCGACGGTCGATGCGAACGTGCAGAATATCCTTGATGTCAAACTCCAGATCGATCCAGGAACCTCGCACCGGAATAATCCGTGCCGAATAAAGCAGCTTGCCGCTGGCATGGCTCTTGCCCTGATCGTGCGTGTAAAACAGGCCGGGAGAACGTTGCAGCTGGGAAACAATAACCCGCTCGGTACCGTTGACGACAAAAACCCCGTCGGCCGTCATCAGCGGCAAAGAGCCGAAAAAGACCTCCTGCTCCTTGATATCCCTGATGGTCTGGACGCCGGTCTGCTCGTCGACATCAAAGGTGATCAATCGAACGACGATTTTCAGCGGTATTTCATACGTCATTCCCCGCTGCAGACACTCATGAACGGTATATTTCGGCTCACCGAATTTATAACGGACAAACTCAAGAGAACACAGGCCATTGAAATCATTGATCGGAAATATTTCTTTCAGGATTGCCTGCAAACCGATATCCTGCCGCGCATCCGGATCCACACCGATCTGGAGAAACTCCTCATAGGATGTGCGCTGCATGGAAATCAGGTGAGGCGGCTCCAGGATGCGGTTGGCGCTGGCAAATTGCTTTCTTACTCTTTCCATAATTGTCCTCGAGATTGTCTAAAGGGAACCTTGAATAATTGTCATTTCGCCCAATCTCATCGTTGCACAATCAAATTTTATCCACGGAATATCGTATATATGCCTGAGGAAAAATTTTCATGCACGCCTCGATCTCGAACGAAATTCCGAATTTTTTAGCTCCCCTGAAGACGGTGATGTAGCGATCTAAAAAACGGGCAGATACAATCCGTCCAAACAGGTTGTGGGCCCGGGTCAACGCTTCAGAGCAGCAGGTGGGGTGAGGCAGGTCCACTGCATGCGAAGGATATGACTCGTTGTGTTAGGGGATCTCGGTAGAAAAATGAAGTCAACGGTACATGTCAGGGGCATCTCGGTAACCTTCGGTAGGGGGTTCATCCAATTCTAGTGCCGACCAATGATGATCATGGCTATCATTCCGTTTTGAAACGATAAATCTAGCCGTTTTAAGAAAATTGCCCGAAACACGACACGCCGCGCATCATCATGCGCAGCGTGTCGTTGACAAAACGGGACCGCCAGGCGGCCCCAACGTTTTGAAAATATTATTTAACTTCGACGGTTCCGCCAACAGCCTCAATTTTTGCCTTGATCTCTTCAGCCTCTTCCTTGGTGACACCTTCCTTGAGCGGTTGCGGAGCACCTTCAACCAATTCCTTGGCTTCTTTCAGACCAAGGCTGGTAACTGCGCGCACTTCCTTGATGACCTTGATTTTCTGGTCACCGGCGCTGGCCAGGATCACGTCAAACTCAGTTTTCTCTTCAGCAGCGGCGGCACCTTCACCTGCAGCCGGGCCGGCAGCAGCCATGGCAACCGGTGCGGCTGCGGAAACACCGAATTTCTCCTCGAGTTCCTTGATCAGTTCGGAAAGCTCGAGAACACTCATATTTGCGATAAACTCAATTACATCGTCCTTTGTAACAGCCATGTTGATTCCTCTTTGTTGTAAAAGAAAAGGTTAACCAGTCGGTACAGACCACAACTCAAGCCTGTTCCTTTTTCTCCTTGATTGCCTGCAGACCATAAAGAAACGTTCGAGGCACGCCAGACAGGACCCGAACGAGAGCAGTGGGCACGCCATTCATTACCGACAGCAGCTGGCCAAGCAAAATTTCCTTGGACGGCAGCTTGGACAGAGCAACAATCTTGTCGACGGCAATTTTTTCACCTTCTAGAACAGCCGACCGCAATTCGAACTTCTCATAGTCCTCAGCACACTTGGCCAGGATCTTCGCCGGGTTGACCGGGTCGTCATAGGCCGTGACAATGGCTGTTGTCCCTGTGAAATCATCCTTCAGGGACTCACAGGACGTGTCGGTAACTGCTCGTTTCAGAAGAGTGTTCTTGGCAATGCGGATCTCCGATTGACAACCTCGGAGCTCTCTTCGAATCTTCTCGAGATGCGAGACCTTCAAACCACGATAGTCCGCGACGACAGAAAACTTCGCTCGTTTGAACGAATCGTTCAATTCGGCGACTATTGCTGCTTTCTCATCACGATTCAAATGACCCTCCTACCACGTTGGAATTTCTCGGTTTGAAGAACCAGCAGTTACCTGTTTATGGAGCATTGACCGCTGACGATGAGCGGGCAACACCTCAGTCTCGGCAGGTCGGCTTGGCCGATTAAACATTCGTACCTGCTGTCTTCGACTTACCGGCACCCGCCAGGCGAGTGCCGTTACTACGTTTGATGCGTACTGCTATTTAATCCTGGTTCTGACATCCAGGGTATCGACTTTGAACCCGGGGCCCATGGTCGAAGACAAGGAAATCGAACGAAGATAGACACCTTTACTCGTTGACGGCTTCAACTGCAGCAGCCGCTCGATGAAGGTAATGGCATTCTCGTAAATCTTTTCCTCTCCGAACGATACTTTGCCGATACCGGCATGGACGATACCGGCCTTGTCCACGCGGAAATCGACTTTACCCGATTTGATGTCCTTGACCACGTTAGCGACATCAAAGGTAACCGTGCCCAATTTGGCATTGGGCATCAGATTGCGCGGCCCGAGAATCCGGCCGATTTTACCGACGGTGCCCATCATATCCGGCGTCGCCACGGTCTTGTCGAACTCCAGCCAACCGCCCTGGATCTTCTCGACCAAATCATCGGAACCGACGTAATCAGCACCGGCCTCAAGGGCTTCAGCCTCCTTAGGACCTTTGGCGAAAACGAGAACCCTGGTGACTTTTCCGGTTCCGTTCGGCAAGACCACCGAAGAACGAACCATCTGGTCGGCATGACGCGGATCAACACCTAGTTTAACGGCGATATCGACCGTTTCGTCAAAACCGGCATAGGTCGTTGCCAGCACATTCTTAATCGCTTCGTCGATCACGTAAGCGACCGAACGATCGATGCTTTTTGCTTTATCCTGATATTTTTTTCCGTGTTTCGGCATGTTCGCCTCCTACTGCACGTATCGGTTCACTGCGGATCCGACAGCGGTACGTAGTACGTTAAATAATGACGATACGCAGTATCAATCGACGACCGTCAAACCGGCACTGCGCGCCGACCCTTCGATAATCTTCATGGCACTGTCGACATCGTATGCGTTGAGATCCGGCATTTTCAGCTCAGCGATCTCCCTGATCTTATCCCTGCTGATTTCGGCAACACGCTCAGTTTTCGGATTGCCGGACCCTTTCGCCACATTGGCCGCCTTGAACAGCAGCACGGAGGCGGGCGGCGTCTTGGTGATATAAGTGAACGAACGGTCCTGGTAAACGGTGATAACAACCGGAATGATGGTATCGCCCATTGCCTGGGTTTTGGCATTGAACGCTTTGCAAAACTCCATGATGTTGACACCGTGCTGACCGAGGGCCGGCCCCACCGGCGGGGACGGGTTCGCCTTGCCGGCCGGAATCTGCAGTTTGATATATGCCGTTACTTTCTTGGCCATGATTCTACTCCAACACTAGTGATGATACCGAACCTATCAGGACTGTCGCCAGGCGACGTCCCGTGATCTAAAATCAGGTGTTTGAAACCTGGACAAACTCCAACTCCACCGGGGTCTCCCGGCCAAAAATCGAAACCATGACCCGTACCCGGCCTTTCTCAGGAAACACTTCGTCGACAACGCCTTGAAAATTGGCGAACGGTCCGTCGATAACCCGGACGGACTCGCCGATATCGAAAACCACTTTCGGTCGGGGCCGCTCGGAGCCGTCCTGGATCCTGCCGATGATCTTACCGGCATCCTCGTCTGACAGCGGAACCGGATCACGGTCATCTCCGACGAAACCTACCACCCGGGGCATATTCTGGTGAATGATATGCCAGGTGGTATCGTTGAGTTCCATACTGACCAGCATATAGCCGGGGAAAAATCGTCTTGACGAGGTCTTGCGCGATCCTTTGATCATTTCCACCACCTGTTCGGTGGGGATCAGAATCTCTCCGAAATAGTCCTCCAGGCCTTCTTTGGCGATCCGCTCCTGAAGCGTCGCTTTTACCCTTTCCTCATACCCTGAATGAACCTGCAATATGTACCATTGTCTAGCCATGTATGTGCCGTATTCTATTGAGGACAGGAAAAAGCCGGAACCGCTCAGCTGGTGGTGACGACGTTTCGTAGTGCTTCGTGATTCTCCTGGCGCGCGTTAACGTAAAATGGTCGATATCACTTTTCCCAAAATAACATCGACCGTCCCGAGATAAGCGGATACAACAATAGCCAGCAGGATGACCATACCGGTCAACCCGAGGGTTACTTTTTTATCCGGCCAGACGATCTTGGTGAATTCAGTCTGCACTTCACCGACGAATTTCTTAATCTGGCCAGGAGAGAACGGGGAAGGCTCTTTTTTGGCCTCGCTGCCACCCTTGTTGTCCTTCGCTTTACCTGCCATTACTTATCGCCTTTTCCGGTGTTGCCGTTTGCGTTACTGGCAGGCCAGGAGGGACTCGAACCCCCAGCCCCCGGATTTGGAGTCCGGTGCTCTACCATTAGAGCTACTGGCCTGCACGCCCCTTACTTGGTCTCTTTGTGAGGAGTATGTACTCGACAAAACGGGCAATATTTCTTGAACTCGAGCTTCCCCGGGGTATTCTTCTTGTTTTTCGTCGTAGTGTAGTTTCGACGCTTGCAGGTACCACATGCAAGGGTGATAATATCTCTCATATCAACACGTCCGTTACAGAAAAAATTACCCCACTCCTCCCTGGAGCAGGGTAATCAATCTGGCTGATCGGCCCCTTAGGCTATGATTTCACTGATAACGCCGGCGCCGACCGTACGGCCACCTTCACGGATCGCAAAGCGCAGTCCGGTGTCCATGGCGATCGGGGT
>NZ_FQXS01000057.1 GCF_900130015.1 Desulfofustis glycolicus DSM 9705
GGCAAATAGCCATTGCGCACAACTTGCATGTGCCCGTTTTTATTTCTCAAGTCTGCGTATTGTTGGAGAAGCTCTTGCAATTCAGCTTCAACCGCTTCGCCGATGAGTTGTCGTGCGCCAGTTCGTAACAGTTCGGTCAGTGGATCCTCAGTAAACTCCCCTGGCTTTTTCAGCTCGATAACTTTATTGTTCATCATGACGTATCCTCTTATTGTTGGAATTTTGTTTTGGCGAACTGATTCCAACAGGATACGTCATTTCTTTTTTATGTCTCCTTCAAACACCACTTTTGAGCATAACTCAATTTAGGATGACCATGTCTCAGGCTCGTTGACCAGATGGGGTTAATTTGACGGTTACAAAATTAGAGTAAAAACAATAGTGCTATTCTAGTGTAGTAGCTGTCAGGAAAAATTATAATTGTTAAAAAAATAATGGGCAAGACGGTTCTGAAAACAACCTTTACTTTACTTATCACAACACATACGGGTAGATACCTAACGAGTTGGCCTTAAGTGTTCACTTTTTTGGTTCAAGTAGATTATGTAATGCACTATTCAAATCTTCTCCTAGTACAAACCATTTTTTTTCTAATGTGATTTTTAATTCTTTTATCTCTTTGTTTAAAGTATCTAGATTCTGTAGAGCGTAAAGAATATTACTCATAATTTCTGATGAAGAATTTTCGGTAAACACCACTCCTTTAAAAAAGTGCTTAGTCAAGGCATCTTTACTTGAAAGAATCAGGGGGGTGCCTACGGCAACAGCCTCATATGCTCCGCAAACCAGACAATTTTCTCTATAAGTCAAATCAATTGCTAAATCTGCTGAAGATAAAAGTTCTACATAATCCTCATAATCTAAATAGTTAGTAAATTTTATACGCTTTTGGTACTTTTCAACAACTGAATATTTTATTTTTTTTTGATTTCCTGTTACATAAATATCAATAAAATTAGGCAAATCTGCTACCGCATTAAAAAACTCTAAAAAAGGTTCATCATCATTGAATGAACAAATATAAACTATCTTGTAAGTTTCAGAATTCTTACTACTTTTCATCTTCCCTGAAATATTTGGTATTTTATCAGGTATTACGAATGGTATTCCTCCATAATATTTTACCTTTTCTGCTAATTCTTTGCATGTAACTATCGTCATTTCTGAGTGTCTAATTATAAACTTAGCTATAAAAAATATTCTTATAAGGAATTTGTTTTCAGGGCAAATTGCAGCATTATGCGCATCAACCACTAAATTGTATCGAAGAATCCACTTAATTAAGCATGCGGCTAAAGACAGCACAATAGACGGATTTTGAACAATTAAAATTCTCGGTCTCTTTACGAGGAGAAAATGAAATGACCTAATTAGCAAAACAGGATACTTAAAAGGACTTGAAATATTTGAACAAAATATCTTGTTATCTATTTTCAAATAATCCAATAAAGAAATTGTTCTGGCATGTCTTTCCCAAGCTATCAACACACAATGCTCTCTAATATTTTTTGAATTCATCCCAGCCATATTAGTAGGACCTGAAAAATATCAACTTAAAAATATTTGGTGCACTATTAGTTGAGAACGCTACATACAAAAATGCTCACCTATTGGCTACTGATGTTTACTTTTTCTGTCCCTACAAAAGCTATTCAACATAAATGGCATTACCATGAAACCATTCTATAAGCAGATAAATATGAAAAGCAAGCATCGTATCAGACGTCTTGAAAACCTTGCTGTTTTTTTCCTTAAAGTATTTACTCCTATGCCATAAATAACTATATCTATCATGAAATTTATAATAAATTCGATTTCTTATCTTAGGACTTTGTAATATCTCTTTGAGCGGGTTAAAATTTGTGATGACTTTCTTACATTCACCGATATCAAGCAGTCCACCTAGATTGTGACCAGCTTCTAAGTGCTGTAATGTCCTCTCACGAACAAACGGTGCCATATAATAATAATAATTTGCGATATTACTCGCATGGTTTCTTCCATATTTAAACAAATGTGGGTGATTGTATTTAATAGTTTCAATAAATAAATTTTTTAGGACACGTAATCTCTGGGGAACCCGAGTATAAACATTAAAAACCTTACCTGACAGTAATGGCCTACGTACCTGCGTATGTTCCTCATCAGATATACCTAACCCTAAAATATATCTATTTATGCCGCCCATTTGCCAAAGATAGTCTCGCCGGTCAGTCCAGTCAGTATTTTCACAATATTTCATCACACCATCGATTTCGCTTTCGTAAAGCTCATCGGCCTCAGCGGTTAAATCGGGGTGTAGGACTCTTTTTACCTTATCCATGAGTGGATAAGGTATTATTTTGCCTATCGACATAACCCTTGAACGAGCCCTATCACCTGATCCCCAGGTGACATCCCCTTTAAGAACGTAAGCAAGATCGGAAAAACATTCTGGGGAAATAAGATGTTGTCCGAAGCTCTCGGGATTATTGGCAGTCGTAATTTCTCCAACACGAACACCGTCTAACCAGAGTCTGGAATCAACATCTGGAGTTCGCTGGCAAAACCAATAGGGAATATTACAATCGTGTGCAATTTTTTTTGACATCCAAGTATCAGAATAGGGAATTTGATCACTTATCCCATTGCTAATCACTCTTTTTGGAATTCGATCAAGCTTAATGGCTGCACCCAGTATTGAACGGCTGTCCCAGCCGCCACTTAGAAAAATACCGCTATCCCCCTCTTCCGGTTTGGTCATGAGATCAACGGTCTCTAGTATGGCTTCTCCGAGTCGCTTACGATGTTCATTCTTCGGTGTATCTTCTTCTGCTGAATAGACTAGATTCCAATACCTTGTTTCCTCGACCTCGAAACGTTCAAATTCAATGCTAAGTATAGTTGCCGGGGTTAAAAGCCGCGCCTGTTTCGTTTGCGTAGACGGGCCAAGGTAATGGCCAACCGACAGAAAATTTATGACAGCACCGGGAGCGGGATTCCAAGATTGGTTTTTCCTCGCAAGAAGCATCATCCTCGGAGCAAACGAAAATAAATCACGGTCAGAATGCCAGTAAAGCGGTAAAATGCCTATCCTGTCGTTACCTATCGTAAGTTTTTTTGCCCTCTTATCCCAAATGGAGAAATGAAATGCTCCCTCCAGTCTGTCAAGTAACTGCTTTCGCTCTGATGCCCACTGATTCAAAAAATATTCAGCGCCAATTCTTATGCCCGCCTTAGGATCAAGACAATGTCCGTACAAAACGCAAACATTGTCATGTCCCTGAAAAATGCTTAATGCAGAGGGTCCGTTTTCACGCTCTTTTGCTCCTAAAGATATCCAACGATCCTGGTAAATTAACAAATCTTTATCTTCAAATCCCCCCAAAATCAATTTGTCACGATGAGTGT
Source organism: Desulfofustis glycolicus DSM 9705 (assembly GCF_900130015.1). Classification (GTDB taxonomy): domain Bacteria; phylum Desulfobacterota; class Desulfobulbia; order Desulfobulbales; family Desulfocapsaceae; genus Desulfofustis; species Desulfofustis glycolicus. The sequence continues at coordinate 3,391 of NZ_FQXS01000057.1, forward strand.
CATTCAATGAAGTTAGCAATCCCAATATACCAGGCATGTTTATCTCTCAATATTAATTGTTTAGTCCTGATTTATATTCCTAGTTCAGCTAGCATTCTGAAAAGCTGCTCATTTTGGTCTGGCGTCCCGATTGATACCCGTACTGTATTCTTAGCTAATCCTTGGAAGAAAATGCCATCCACTACAGATATACCTTTTTGAAAGAGCTGCTCAACGGCTTCCGACGATGTACATTCCGTCTTGAGCAGGTAAAACGGAACAGATGAATATCTTTCAACTCTATCTCCAAGGCGTTGCTGAACCTTATGAAAACGATCATCTAGCAACTGTTTGAATTCTTCAATACGTTCCAAATGCTCAACAATCGCTTTGCCAATTTTCTGAACCATTGGAGGCACAAAGAAAGGAGACAGCGCAGTCTGCATGTCCCGGCAATTATCGCGGTTTGTTATAATGTATCCTAACCGTAATCCAGCCAGTCCAATCTTTGAAAATGACTTTAGAACAATAAGATTGGGATAGTCATAACAAAGAGTTGACAGATTATACGACGCCGTCCAGTCAAATACACCATCTATTACAAAAAGAACTTTAGGGTTTTTCATTATGTGGCTGCGTATTTGACTCTCGGGAATCTCCTTTGTGGATGGATTATTGGGAGTGCATATCACAGCAATTGTCAGATCCGTTGGCATTTCACTGATATCGTTAAAATACGATATCTTAACACCAGGAAGAGACTGAGCTACAATGGTGAATCGTGGGAAATTGGGAATTAATATGCCACATGTATCTCCTGGATCGAGGACCCTTCCCAAAACGAACTCTATTGCAGCATCGGCGCCTGGAGTCAGCCATATGCCATCCGAGGGGACACCTTCCCAGTCAGCTAATTGCTCGATCAATTCTTTGTCCTGGGATGGTAAAGGATAAGAAGAGAAGTAACCAGTATCACAGCCCAGCAAAGCATTATTAATCTCTTTTTCCCAAATGCAAGGGCCAGATACTAATGATAAATCGCATGCGGCCGGCAGCCGATGAGCATAGTTCTTTTGGACAGAACTGCTCGTCAGCAAACTATGTCTTAAATAGCTATTCATTTTTAGCAGTGTCAGGTTAATAGTTTAAATGTGAGTTGCAAGATCATATAACAATTAGCACTATTGATAAAAATTCTCGAGTCTACTTGAAATCTGATCTCTATTCGTAGATGTTTCTCGGCAAATTCTCGAATGCAGCGAGCACTTATTGGAATTTTACGTTTTGTTGACAGTCCCTGATTAACCAATACTCTTGCCAATATAATTGGTCACATAGGTTTAAGCTTAGCAAGAATAAAAATAACATCTGATCTAAAGAATAGGATCAAACTCAAAACATAAGAAAGAGCTCCTACAAATATTTGAATCAAAAGTCTTGCAAAAGGGACATCAATAGCAGTCGTAATAAATTCTTGAGTCAAAAGAACGGAAATGGCCATAATTACACAACAGGATACAGACGGCCATATTGATTTCAACAAATCGAAATACTTTAGTTTTGTCAGCCGAAGTATTTCCAATCCCAAAGTTAGTATCATAAATACCGGCAAAAAGAGTCGAGCCTGGACAGCACCCAACGTCCCTAAATATTTAACTCCTAAAAACATCAATAACACATTGACGGGAAAATATAGAACTGTCCATTTGAACGGTAGGTGCGGTTTGCCAATTCCGTTGCACAACGCATAATAGGGATTTATAAAAATGCGCAGCATTCCAAACAGGCAAAAGAACCTGAGCGGCATGACAACAGGCAGCCAACGCTCGCCATAGGCGACAAGCACGAAGTCCGGAGCAATCAACCCAATCCCAGCTAAGACGGGGAAAATAAGAATTGCGTTGTAGCGATACACCTTGGCAAGAAGCACTCCTAGCTCCCGCAGATTATCCTGTAAGCTTGAAAAAGCGGGAAAAAGGACGCTATTCAGCACCTGACTTAGCTTGGTGGATATCATGAGAGGAATATTGGAGGCATATTCATAAAAACCCAATTGAGTGACATTCAGGTATGTCCCGACAATAGCCTTATCCATATTGCCATTTGCATAGGTAACCAGGTTGACGCCGAGAAACCATCCGCCATAGCTGATGTGGCGGCGAAGTATGTCAAACGAAAAGGAGAAGGATGGCAACCATGGCATGAAATAAAATACCAGCAGAGTCATCAGGATATTGCCGGTAATCATACCGCCAACCAGACCGTAGACTCCCAATTCAAGTACTCCGACCAAAAACCAGGCCGACATAAAGGCCAGAACAATATTAGCAAATCTGATCAGAGCAAGCTGCTTGAACATGAATTGCCGGTGCATGAGAGCTGTGTTGATACTTCCAAGGCTGAGCAAGACAAACTGCAGAGCGAGCAGCGTAATGATATAGCCAATGGTGGGGTCGTTGGCAAAACCACCATAAAATAGGCCAACGATACAACAGATGGACGCGACACTACTATCGATTATCACATTTCCCCACCAGCAAGTGGAAAGATCTTCCTTTGTCAGTGTTTGATGGTAGATAACACTTGCATTGAAACCAAAATTTGCGAAAATCAGTATAAATTCGGTAAAAATAGTTGCCAGGCTCAGAATTCCGAAATCTGCCGGCATTAAGATCCGGGCAAATATAATACTGCGAATGAATTGCAGAACGGTACTAGCACCAACCTCCATCCCAGACCAAAGGCTGCCGCTGGCAACCTGGTTGCCCACTCCGCTACCGTCACGTGATACGGGAAGGTAAGCCTGCCTTTCACGAACCCAGTAGCAAACCATAAAATTATTCTTCCTCTTTTAAAAGTCCGAGTTCTTTTAACTCGGCGGCGTATTTCCGCTTGACCATTAATGGGATTGATTCCTTAAACTGCCCGAACTCTTCAAGAATTCGAACAGAATTGTAATGACCTCCTGATTTGCAATTTTCAAAATGCTTTTCACTACGATATCCGATTTCTTGCGCTGGGTTGCCCAAAACTATAGCGCGGGAAGGGACGTCTTTTGTGACAACTGCTCCCATACTGACGATGCTCCCCTCCCCTATTTCAATTCCAGGCATGATTCGTGCATTCCAGCCGATCCAGGCGAAATCACGGATTATAACTGGTTGTAGAAAGACCTTATCGTCATAGGGAATTGATTTTGAGTTACGATAATTGTGGGTAAATGAAATTATTGTCGTTCCATAACCTATCCCAACGTAATCACCGATGTAAATTCCACCCATTGAGGCCAATAAAGTATCACTTTGGATGGTGGACCACTTTCCAATGCGAACACGACTTGGATGGGTTATACCAACCCTTGGGAATATCGTGCTGTTTTCGCCACGGTAAGCAAGAAACTTACTCTTCTCTGTTCTGTCCTGGTGCCTCTGATATTCATCATAAGCAAAAGCGAGAGCTTGATACCAACGCCTCCCTCCTAATAATTTGCGTATAAAGTACATAATCTCTTTACCCGTATTACCATTTTAGGGATATTTTTTTACATCGGATCACTTGTAATTTACTTCATAACTGTCAATCAGTTGGTGATTGATCATTAAGTTGTGGCTATCTGTAATGATTTTGAAAATCTTTTTTCTGAAAGCTACAGAATTTTAAATTTTTATCTGCGTGCAATCTCTTTATCAATAATTAAATTAGCCCGCTTTTCAGTATCAATCAACTCAATTTTCATACCGTTATGAGCGTATAAAAATACAATTTTTTCATTTTCAAATGCCTCCCCTGGTTCTGGTCCGGACAGAACACGAAGCCCTTGTTTATCCATCTTGTGTAACGATTCTTCAAGATTTTCACATTTGAAACAAAGATGGTGCAAGCCGCCTCCTCGTTTTGCGAAAGTAAACACAGGCGATTTTTCATCTACTGGCTCAATCAATTTAATTGTTGTTGAGTTTTTTTTCTCAAGAAATATCACAAAAACATTTTGTCGAGTATTATGGATAACAGATGTTGCTTTGATATAACCAAAAACATCTTCCCACTGTCGTGTAGCGATATCAATTGATTTAACTACAATTCCAATGTGATCAATAATCATAAAGGTTCCTCATTTGATCATCTTATTGGTGCACTTATTACGTATCGAAAACAATTATATTTCCTAGAACAACTATCGAATGTTTGATTATATTAATGATTCTTTATAATTTAAGGGATCCTTGAAAAATCAAATTTGACAGCTTGAAAACTCCTCCGAAGAGCAATCTATTTCTTCGGAAAAACGAAAAATTGAAAATATTGCCT
>NZ_FQXS01000041.1 GCF_900130015.1 Desulfofustis glycolicus DSM 9705
GTCCACCAGCATGATTTGCACGCTTTTTTCCTGCTCGGCATCGAGGACTCGCTGCGCTCCGTGTCGGCGGCCTCGCTTGCCCGGTTTGATCGCATCTATGCCTCCTCGCAGATACTTCTGCCAGATCGTACTGGCATGAGAGGCAGAGATACCGACCAATTCGGCGGTTTCTTTGGTGGACAAACCACGTTTGCGCAAGCGGACAACCTGCTTGCGCAACTCATACTGAGTCTGCTGATTATGTGTTCGGGCATCTATCTTTTCCATGCCCAGAATTATACTCGAAAGTGCATCATTAAGGTATAAAAATATTAACTATTTACACACCGCGGCAATATTTTCCCGGCACTCAGACAAACACTCCGGAATCTAATGATAATAATACGATCGAACGCATTTACTCATATGTCGATTCGGAAGGAAAGACCCAATATACTAACTCAACACCACCCAGTAACAGTACCAACGTCAGACTCCATCCAGAACTAACCAAGATCGAGATGATCACTCCCGTTGAGTTCTCCGGAAGTGAGATCTATGTTCCGGTCACTATGATGCACAGAGGTAATCAATTCAGCACATCATTGCTTTTCGATCCTTCTTCACCCCATACGATTTTGCCTGGTCGTAACGCCGATTTTCTCAAGGCTGACTATCTGCATGCAGAAAAATATCAAATCTCAAGAGAAGATCAGATCGTACAAGAGATGAGAAAACTAGAGGTATTCAAGATAGGTCCACATGAGTATCACGACTTTTTGATCGTTACGCAAAGCGGGAAAGGGGCTGTTAAACGAGGCATACTTGGTGCTGATATCCTTAAAAGGTATCCCTATAATCTCGACAAAGAAAGAAAAGTCATCGTTTGGTTTTAATGATAAACGCAGAAGGGCTTATCAGGGGGCTTTTCACCTATTCCAGCTTCTCTTGCGTGCTTACATTCTGATATAATATGTTGATAACAAATCGAATATTGATCTCTTTTCGCCCTGTCACGCAGGAGGGTGCGGATTCGACTACCGTCCCCTTTTTTTGTTTACCTCTGCGAAAAGATTTAGGAAGATGTAGGTAGCAGGTGAAGATGCGTTTGTAGGATAACAGTCGGCATTCACGCTTCTGTTGGAAGGTCAGATGAGTCACGAATACAAAGGATTACCGCTTCGTAGAGCCATTACCTATGCTGTCCTGGCCGGACTCTGGATCATCGGTTCAGACTGGTTGCTGGCAAATCTGACCGGCAATGACACCTCTTTAAACTTCCTGCAAACCTACAAGGGGTGGTTTTTTGTCATTATTACCGCTCTCGTCTTCTATCTTGTCCTTCGCCATGAACTCAGAAAGCTCGAAAATGAAATCAAGCGCCGGCAGGCGACGGAAGAAGCCTTAATAGAAAGTCAGAACAGGCTTATCAGGGCTCAGTATGTTGCCGGCATGGGCGATTTCACCTGGGACCAGGAGACCGGTGAGATTACCTGGTCTCAGGGTATTTATGACCTGTTACACTATACTCCCGACGAGATTGTCGACTTTGACCTGGTCACGAAGAACGTCATGCACCCAGAGGACCGAGAGCGGGTGATCCATTGGTTGCAAAGTTGTCTCGATGGTGACGGGACGGAACTGCCTCCGCTCGAATACCGCGTCGTTCGCCGCGACGGTGAGATCCTTTATATTCGTAATCAAGGAGTCATTGAACGGAGGGAGGGGAGGAAGCCTCGGGTTTTTGCAACGGTTGTCGATATTACCGATCATATCAGACGGGAACAGGATCGTGAAAAATTGCAGCAGCAAGTCATACAATCGCAGAAAATGGAGTCGGTCGGTCGTCTCGCCGGTGGCGTTGCCCATGACTTCAATAACATGCTCAGTGTTATTTCAGGTTTTACTGAGCTCTCCCTGGCCAAGGTCGATAAACAGAGTTCGCTCCATGAGTATCTCAGTGAAGTGCTCAGTGCCTGTAAACGCTCGACAAATATTACCCGCCAATTGCTCGCTTTTGCCAGTAAACAGACCGTTGAACCCATAGCGCTGGATCTCAATCACAGTATTGAAGCGATGCTGAAAATGCTGGGCCGGCTTATCGGTGAAGATATCACTCTGATTTGGCAGCCTGGGGAAGACATCGGTACGGTTAAAATAGATCCAACCCAAGTTGATCAGATTTTGGCCAACTTGTGCGTCAATGCGCGGGATGCCATTGGCGGCGTCGGGCGAGTCATTATTGAAACGGGAACCGCCACCATTGATGATGCATACTGTGCCACACACAAGGGGGTTGTGGCCGGCGAGTACGTGACGCTGTCGGTGAGCGACAATGGGTCAGGGATGGATGACGATACGCAGAGGCATCTCTTCGAGCCATTTTTCACGACCAAGGAAGAAGGAAAAGGTACCGGTCTCGGCTTGGCCACCGTTTTCGGTATCATTAAACAGAATAACGGATTCCTCACTGTTTACAGCGAACCCGGCGAGGGCTCCACATTCAAGATCTACCTGCCTCAACACCCGTATCCGGTGGAACCTGGCCAAAGCGAGCAGCACCAGAGTGCCGACGTGCACGGCAGCGAAACCATTCTGGTTGTAGAAGATGCCCAGGCTGTATTGAAATTGACAGAGCGTGTGCTCAGCCAGATGGGCTATCAGGTGATCACGGCAGGCGGTCCAACGGCAGCGATCGAGACTGCCCGACAGTTTGACGGGACTATCCACCTCCTGTTAACCGATGTCATTATGCCCGATATGAACGGACAGGAACTTGGTGACCTGTTACAACAGGGCTATCCCGATATGAAGATCCTTTTCATGTCCGGATACACGGCAAGCGTGATTACTGATCGAGGCCTCTTGAAAGAGGGGGTGCATTTCATTTCCAAACCATTTTCAAAACAGGATCTCTCGCAAAAAATTAGAACCGTATTAGACTCCTGAAATCAATTAATTAAGGGATATCAATCCATGAAGCGACGTCAACAACTCGTGTCAGTCTTACTAGCGTTCCTCGGTCTGGTGGCTTTTGCCGGCAGTGCGGCCGCCGATGCCGAAATCTACCGATATATCGATGAGGCCGGAACGAGTCATTACAGCAATGAGCGGCCGTCGTCGAAATTTCGGCTATTTCTTACTGCCAAAGCCGACCGCTTCATACCTGCCGCGTCCGAAAAGCCGCAGAAAACCTTTGGCGCAGGGATGCGTACGGCCTCTTCGAGGGGTACTTATCAGGTGGTGGTACTGCGCGGCAGCTGGCTGGAAATGGGGCGTCAATATGGAGCGCTGTTGGCTGACGAGCTGCGCGCCTTCCACGATCGCATCACCACCGACGTGGCCGCACGGGGAACCGGGCGGGCGGAGCAGGTAGAGATGGGGCGCATGCTCTATGAAGGGTACGCTGAACCGTTGCGGCACCTTCTGGACGGCATGGCCGAAACATCCGGCTTATCGCATGACCAGGTGCTTGTTCTCAATGCCGGTATGATCCTCTTGACCCAAGCGGCACTCGGTCATGAACCACCGTCGGCCTGCAGCGGTATCGGCGTATGGCATGACTATACGCCCAGCGGTCAGTTGATTTTCGGGCGTAACTGGGACATAGACCGCGAATCGATGCTCCCGTACATGAAATACCTCGGCATAGCCGTTTTCCATCCGGAGGGGTCTATCCCGTTTGCCAATATCCATCCGCTGGGTAATGTCTATCTGGAGACCGGCATCAACAGCAGGGGGGTCTTTATTGAGTTGAACAATGGTGAATACTCCGATCCGCATTTTTATGAGGATCGTCAAGATTCCAGCGACCTGCTCGTTCGGGTGCTGACTAACAGCGCGACGCTGGAGCAGGCGGTGGCCATGATCGAAGAGGTGCCGGCCGACATCTCCTATATCATTCAGGTGACCGATGCCCGTAAAGCGGTGTCGATCGAACGGCCGACCTTCGGTTCACGGGTTCTGCGCGGCAGCAATGGCCTGCTCGTAACCTACAACAGTTTTGTACCTCCATATCCCGACAAATGGGAAGATAGATTGAATCTGCCGCTGCCGGAAGAACAGGATCCTCGCTATCGCAACCTGGTCTCTCTGGCCAATTCGCCTCGTTTTTACGGCGCTATCGATGCCGAAGCCATGATGGATCTGCTGGCGGTCCCGATCGAGGAGGGCGGCGCCCTGCACGCCGGTACCGTGGTCCAGGTAGTCGCCCGGCCGGAAACACTCACCGTCTGGCTCAGGGGAGTGGACTATTCACGGTTCGAGAAGGTGGAACTGGCTCCATTGTTTTCGTATTTCAACTAACTGAGCCATTTGCAAAACAATCTTTTCGCCCAAACTCTGCGTTATGCTCAAAATTTTTTCCTCGGAATATCATGTATAAGCCTGCGGTAAAATTTTTCGCATTCCTTGGTTTTGAACGAAAATCTAAGTTTTGCAAAAGGCCCAACTAAATGAAAAAGTTGGGAAAAAGGGGACAGTCCCCGAAATAGGGGACAGTCCCCTTTTTCCAGAAGGGAGGGAGATATGAACAAAATTGTATTGTTAGTCATTGTCGTATTGGCCGGAGGGCTCGGGAGTCAGGCCCAGGCGGCCGATCACCGTATCGGTGGCGGGGTGAATTATTGGGTGGCGCTTGACGATGTGGATGTCAGTGATGTCGATGACGACGGCTTTTCCTACCTGGTCAGTTATCAATACTGGCCCGGGTTGCTCGGGTTGGAGGTGGACCTGGAAATCCTGCCAGATCGTTTCGGCGAGACGGCGCTCGCTCCGCAGGCCTTTGTATTGATCGGCCGCAATGTTTACGGCGGGGCTGGAATCGGCATGCAGTATCGTGATGGTGATTTCGCCGACGAGCCGTTCTTTGCCTTTCGGGCCGGTCTCAACCTCGAATTGTTGCCCGGAGTGTGGGGCGATTTCTATGGCACCTACCGCTTCAACGACTCAACCGATCTGGACGACGAAGCGACCGACATCGATACCGATACAGTGTTCCTCGGCGCTATGGTTAGGCTGGCGCTCTAGATTTTCGCGGCCTGCGCCGCCTCAATAGCGAAGTTCGGCCTGTTCGTTGGCGATTTCATTGATACGTTCCGCCTGACAGATGATCACGGTGCGTCCTGCTTTGCGGATAATCTTTTCGCGGAGCAGGGCCTTGAAGATCTTGGTTACCGTGATGACGTGCAGGGACGTGAAAATACCGATATCATAGTAGGTCAGGTAACGCGGGAGTACGATTTCCCCCTGTTCTTCAATCTTGAATTCCTCGATAACCCGGCACACTCGAACCGGCGCTGATTTGTTGATGATGCGGGTCAGAAGATCAATGATATTGGCGTAGTTCTGGGTCAACGTGCAGAGGATGGTGCGATACAGCGCCGGCGTTTTATCGACCACTGAGAAGAAGTGTTCGCCCTCCACTTTCAGCACGTCACAGGCGCTGCGCGTCTTGATGAAGTATTCCCCGGTCGGAAATGATTCTTCGGCAAACTCCCGGTCGTCGATGTTTTTGATCAGATAGGGCAGAAAGCCCATCAGCGCCTTTTCCCGAAAGTACACCAGTACCCGCTCATCGCCCCGTTCCGAGGTGTGCCCCAGCACACAAAACCCTGACTGCAGGTAGTAAATGTAGGCGTTGTCCAAGAGATATCCTTTCGGCAGGTGCTCCTTGACGGCGATCTTGGCAAACTCTTCCTGGTACTTATCCTTCAGCCAGAGCATATACCCTCCGTAGATACCCTTCTCCTGTCCCGGCGTCGATGATCTCGCCGGTCTTCCGGAAAATTTTCATTTTTCCTAACCAAACATAGTCCAGGCTATTTTTCCACTGAAGATAACAGGGTATCCATCTGCCCATAACCGGCACGGGAACCGTTTCACTTCGAAAGAAACGCTCTGGACGGATCTTTCGGCACCAATGGCAAACAGGCACGGCTCACTATGAAGAATACGAAGCAATCTTTCAATGTCTCAATGCTGATTCACTCGTTGATCGGGATTTCCCTGATGGTGTTCGGCCGTTTCGTTCCACCACCGTCGATCGCCGTGCCGGTCAACGACAAATTGCAGGCGGCCGGGATTCCACTGGACGGCGGTGCCCATCAACTGGCCATTACCGCTGAGGGGATGGTGATTATCGGCCTGTTCCTCGGCGTCGTCTACCTCTGGACCTTTGTCGACAGCCTCTGGCCCAGTTTCCTTGGGGTCGCCCTGTTCGGCATGACCAGCCACATGGCGATGCCTCAGGTGCTCAACCAGTTCATGGGCAACCCGATGACCGTCATGCTCTTTTTCCTCTTCATGTTCGCTGCGATCCTGATGCGCTCCAATATTTCCGCGTACCTGGCCCGCTGGTTCATGACCCACCCGATCGTGCGCGGCCGGCCCTGGGCCTTTACCGCGATGATCCTGATCGGCACCTATTTTGTGGCCATGCTCGAACAGACCACCGCCTGCTTCCTGATGTGGCCAGCGCTCTATATCGTTTTTGATTACGTCGGCTTTAAGCGGGGCGACACCTACGTGACCTTGATGATCGTCAACACCATGATGGTCGCGCTGCTCTCGTTCGCCACCGATCCTTTCAAGGGCGGCGCCTTCTACCTGCTCAACAATATGAGTATGATCGCCGACAACGCCCCCGGTGACGTGGTGCCGGTCAATATCGCCCTCTATCTTCTCTTCAGCGTGGTCATCTCCTTTGTCAGCATTGCGGTCATCCTCCTTTTTATGCGCTACGTCTATCGCGTCGATGTGTCGCCGTTGCGCAAGATTGATCCGGAGATCCTGAAGAAGGATGAGTTGCCGCCGTTCAGTATCCAACAGAAGCTGATTCTCGGGCTCTTTTTCCTCTACGCGCTTTGGCTTCTGCTGCCGGGAATCATCGGCAAGGACAACGTGCTCGGCGGATTTCTTGCGGCCAACAGCCTGGCGGCATCGCTGGTTATCGTCTTTCTGGCGACGGCCATTCGCGTCGGCGGCAAGCCGCTGGCCAATCTGCCGGAGACCAACCAGTCCTATCCGTGGCGAACCTTCATCCTTATTGCCACCGCTTTCATGCTCGGCAACTCGATGACCGGGCCGGGCACCAATGTGACGCTCTATATGGAATTTTTCCTGAAAACCCATTTGGCCGGATTGAACGAACTGGCTCTGACGGTGCTGATCATTGCGCTGGCCATCGTAGTTACCAATTTCTGCAACTCGGTGGTCGCCGGTCTCATCTTCACACCGGTGATCCTGGCGTTGTGCAGCGGATTGGGTTTTGCCGCGACGCCGATCATCGTCTGCTTTTTCTTCATCGTTTTGATTGCCGCCGTCACGCCTGCTGCATCACCGTTTGCGGCAATTCTCTATGACAACCCCGAATGGATCAGCCGACGCAACGTGGCGCTCAATACGCTGGTCAGCTCCGCCCTCATTATGGGCGTTGTCATTGTTGTCGGAATTCCTTTATCCAGGGCACTTTTTTAATCAGATATTCGTACCGGACCGCGCTGTCGGTCAAGGAGGGATGCAATGGAGAACAACACCTATGACATCGTCATCGTCGGCGCCGGCCCGGCCGGCATGACGGCCGCCATCTACGCGATCAGGGCCAACATGTCGGTCCTGATGCTGGACCGGCTGTCGCCCGGCGGCCAGATGATCAACACCAACGAGGTCGAGAACTACACCGGGACCGGCAAGTTGAGCGGCGCCGAACTGGCCATCAAGATGTTCGAGCACACCCAGGAGCTGGGCGTCGCCTTCGACTACAAGACGGTAACCGGCATCGCCGACAACGGCCCGCTCAAGACCATCACCTGCGAAGAAGACGACACCGTCTACCAGGCCCGGGCCGTGATTCTCGCCACCGGCACCGTACCGCGCCGGCTCGGCGTGCCCGGCGAGGACAGCTGGGCCGGTTCCGGCATCAGCTGGTGCGCCATCTGCGACGGCGCCCAGTATCGCGACAAGGAGGTGGTCGTCATCGGCGGCGGCAATTCGGCGGTCGAGGAATCGATCTATCTGGCCGGCATTACCACGCGGCTGACGGTGGTCACCCTGTTTGATCTGACTGCCGATCCGAAGGCCTGCGACCTGCTGCGCCGGTTCGACAATGTAACAATCTACCCGTACCAGGAAGTGCTCGAGTTTACCGGCACCGACCGGTTGACCGGGGTGCGGTTCAAGTCCACCAAAGAGGATGCCACCGAGCGGTATGTGGAGTGTGACGGCGTTTTCGAGTACATCGGCTTCGAGGCTTCTTCCCAAGCCTTCGCGCGGCTCGGCATCCTCGATCGTACCGGCTGTATCAAGGTCGACTCGCACATGCGCACCTCGGTGCCGGGTATTTACGGGGCAGGGGATATCACCGTCAAGCATCTGCGGCAGATCGTCACCGCGTGCTCCGATGGAGCCGTGGCTGCCAACAGTGCCGCCGTCTATGTCGAATCGATCAAATAACGAGGAGCAACGACCATGATTACCGAAATCACCCAGCAGGAATACGAGCAGATTGATCACTTGCAACCGATGCTCGTCGAATTTTATTCAAAGACCTGTGGCCCGTGCAAGATGCTGTCCTTCGTCCTCAAGGATATCAGCAAAAAACAGCCCGATTTTCCGATCTATATCATCGATTTTGACGAGAATCGCGAACTCAAGGAACAGCTTGGCGTGAAAGGCTTTCCGACGATGCTCTTTTTCAAGGACGGCGCCGAGGTCAGCCGTCTGGAAGGACTGAAGCAAAAACCGGCCATTATCAAAGAAATCGAGGCGATCGCCTGACAAGGAGACAATCATGAGCACAAAAGTACGCTACATCAACCAAGACCATATCATCGACCGGCAACACCAATCAGAGCAGGAGTTTCTCACACGGCTCGCGGATGCCAAGCCGACTTTTGAGCAGCCGCAGGTGGAGGTCAACCCCTACCTAATCAACCCGCTCTGCGCCCTGGTTCTGTTTCGCACCGAGACCGAGGTAGCACCGACGGTGACCGTCTGCGGCAAGCGAAACGAGCGGGAGGATATCAGCCACAGCTTTCCGGCGGCGACTAAGCACCTGCTGCCGGTACTTGGCCTCTATGAAAACTTTACCAACAAAGTGGTCATCTCTTTGCCGGACGGCCGCAGCACGACCATCGATATCACCACCGGTCCGCTGCCCGAAGAGGTGTGCCGGTGCCTTAACATCCATACATCGGCCGACTATCTCGGCACCAACATCATGTTTCTGACCCCGGCCGGAAAAAACCTGCCCACCGGCTACGACTATCGCGGCGACATCCGCTGGCTGCTGACAGAGAACACCATGTTCGACATTAAACGGGTGGCCAACGGTAATATCATCACCGGTTCCAGCCGCTTTTGCCATATGCCCTACAATGCGACCGGGTTGATCGAGTTGAATCTGCTCGGCAAGATCTACAAGGAATACCGGCTGCCGGGGAACTATCACCACGATCATTTTGAGATGGAAGACGGCAATCTGCTGGCGCTGACCCAGGATTTCAGCCGCGATACCGTCGAGGATATGTGCGTGCTGCTCGACCGGAATACCGGCGAGATCCTGAAGAGCTGGGATTACCGTGATGTGCTGCCGATGGACGTGGGCGGCTCCGGTTCGCAGGATGCCCACGACTGGTTCCACAACAATGCCGTCTGGTACGACAAGAAAACCAACAGCATCGTCCTCTCCGGCCGGCACCAGGATGGGGTCATCAGCATCGATTACGACAGCGGTGCGCTGAATTGGATTCTCGGCGACCCGGAAGGATGGCCCCAAGAGATGGTCGACAAATACTTCTTTACCCCGGTTGGCGACCTTGCCAACTTCGACTGGCAGTACGAGCAGCATGCCTGCGTGGTCTGCCCGGACGGCGATATCATGATGTTCGACAACGGCCAATACCGCGCCAAAAACAAAGAGAACTATATCAAGAACCGAGAAAATTTCTCCCGCGGCGTCCGTTACCGGATCGACACCGAAAAGATGGAAATCGAGCAGATCTGGCAATATGGCAAAGAGCGCGGCCAGGACTTTTTCTCTCCCTACATCTGCAACGTCGAATATTACGATGAGGGCCATTATATGATTCACTCCGGCGGTATCGGCTTTGAGAACGGCTATGCCTCCGATTCCCTCGGCGCCTTTCTCGACATGAAGACGCCCGGTGTTGAGTTGCGCTCGGTAACCGTTGAAGAGAAAGACGGAGTCGTGCTCTACGAGCTGGAGACGGAAGGTAATTTCTACCGGGCCGAGAAATTGCCGCTCTACCACGACGGGGCAAACCTTGAACTCGGCGCGGGTAAGTTGCTCGGCAGCCTCGAGGTGACGGAGGAGTTCGACACCGAGCCCGAAGCCGAGGAGGTCATGGAACTTCCGGAAAGCTGGCACAACGTGTTCATCGAGGAAGATGTCGACCGCTTTGTCTTCCACGGCCGCTTTGAACGGGGATCACTGGTGATGCTCTGTCTGGAAAATAAGGGTGAAAGCCATCGCTATTTCATCAACACGGCCGCAGTCTGGAGCTTGGCGATGTGCTCCGGGGCTTTTTTGGAAAAAGACGATCGGGACATCAAGATCCACGTGAGCAAACGCGGTCTCAGCGGTGTCTTCCAGGCGAAATTGATTATCAACGACAAGAAATTCCAGACCGGGGTTTCCATTATTTGTCAGTAATGCACCGAGGAGGCAGCCATGGAAATGCATCTGCAAAACAAGATGGCACTGGTAACCGGCGGAGCCCGCGGCATCGGGGAGAGCATTGCCGCGCACCTGGTTGCCGAGGGGGTTCGGGTGGTAATCGGTGATATCGCCGAGGAGCGGGCCGAGCGGGCCTGCCGAACCATCGGCGAGAACTGCTCGTTCGTCTATCTGGACGTCACCGACCGGGACAGTGTCGATAGCGCGGTGCAGCGCATTACCGAGGAACTCGGGCAGATCGATATCCTGGTCAACAATGCCGGCATCAGCCGCCGGGTCACCCTGCTCAGCATGGAGCCGGAAGAGTGGCTCGATGTCTTTCGGGTCAACGCCTACGGTCCCTATCTGACGACCCGCGCGGTGCTGCCGCAGATGATTAAGAGGGAAAAGGGCAAGATTGTCAATATCGCGGCGATCAGCGGCAAAAAACCGATGGCCACCTACGCCCATTACTCCGCTTCCAAGGCGGCGTTGATCGCCTTTACCGAGGCGGTCGCCCTGGAGTACGCCGCCTACGGCCTCAATATCAACGCCGTCTGCCCCGGTGCGGTGGCCACGGAGCTGTGGTCTCTGGAGAACCTGGAGACCAGTGACAAGCGGTTTCGGGCCAGTTTCGACGACGACATCGCCGGCACCTTTTCTCTCGGCAGGGCGCAACGCCTGGAGGATGTCGCTAATATGGTCTGTTACCTCTGCTCCGATCTGACGAAAAACATTACCGGTCAGAGTTTCAACGTAACCAGTTAGTTCAAAGCGGGGTCAGGCTTGACTTATTGCAGACAATAAGTCAAGCCTGACCCCGCTTTTCCACTCGACGACCTCGTTGAGATCGATTACCTTCGGCGTTACCGTTTGCCGTCTAGCAAAAGCCAGCAGCTGTCTGGTCAGATCAGCGCTGTGTTCGGCGGCAACCCTGGTCTGCTGGAGGTTCCCGTAGAATTTGTCTTTAAGCTCAAGCTGGTTCATGCTCAGTTCGGTATATCCGAGGATGACCCCGAGCATGTTGTTGAAATCATGAGCGACGCCACCAGCGAGACGACCGATCGATTCCATCTTTTACGCGTGCAGGAGCTGCATCTGCAGTTTTTCCCGTTCCGCCTCGGCACGGCGGCGCTCGCTGATATCCTGGACGAAGACCAGAGTGCAGTGCCCGTCGGAAAGCTTGATTGTAGAGGCATTGACACCGCAGGGAAAGAGCGCGTCGTAACCTTTTATGCCGATTGAATCGAAGTGAACCGGCTCGTTTCTTCCCGTCTCGAACCACGTCGAGATGAGCCGGCTAACCGTTCCCTGTTCTTCCAGTGCGATAAAAGAAATCAACTGCCAGCCGTCCAGCTCACCACTGACCGTTGACTTGAAAAGCCGGGCAAAGGCACGATTGGTGTAGAGACAGCGGCCGTCCCGCCCGAGGACGCTCGGTACAGGGGCCATCTCGATCAGGCCGCGGAATCGCTCCTCGCTCTGGCGCAAAGCGTTTTCCGCACGCCTTCGAAAACCGATGTTGGCAAAGAGGCCGACAATCAGAGCCAGCAGGACGATAAAGGTAGCGACAACCGACCATACCAGTGATGTGTAACGCTCGTAGAGCGACGGCGGCGGCTGGCTGAGAATGACCGCGTTATTCGGCAGCAACGACTCATCTATCCGCCAGGAAGCAAGCGCCTGATAGTCGAAGACGGGGATATTGGCCTGGGAGCTGACCGGGATAATTTCGGGAGGGGTACCTTGAAGCAGCTGCGCGGCCATTTCCCCCGCCAACTGTCCCTGGGTCCGGCCGTGGACGAGCACGCCGCCGACGCCGCCGAGGAGGAAGGTGTCGGCGTGGGTATAGATCGGAACTGAAGAAGGCTCAACGATCAGCGGGATCGTGTCATCGGCCGAATGAGCCTCGCCGGTGCGATCCCGCCAGAAACTGCTGAAAAAGACCACGGTATCGGGCGGCAGGTCGCGCAGGCGAGCCAGCAACTCGGTAAGGGACAGTTCTGCGCCGGAAAGTGACACGCTTGCAAGACCGTCTCTCTCCGACACGGCTTCCTCGACCAGGGCACCATCGATGGCTCCGGTTCCCGTCTGATCGCTGATGATGGCGATGGTCCGGGTTGCCGGGTGAAGCCGGCGGATCAAGTCGAGCGTTGCCCCCATCTCCTTGTACTCGGCGACGCCGGTGCTCTGGGCGAGGCGGTCGTGCATGGCCTCTGAGTAGTTGTTGATGCCGCAGAAAACGACCGGAGAAGAGGGGAAAAGTTCTTGTCGATGGGTCTCGATAAAGTCAAAAGCGCTGTTGTCGCTCAGCACGATCAGGTCGACCGGGTGGCGACGATACTTGTGCGCCAGCAGGTCGGCATGGAGTCGTTAGTAAGCGGGGCTTTCCCGGTAGCGCTTGGTGTCGAGGTATTCGTAGGAAAATTCGACCGGCTTGTCATACTCACCAAAGGCGGCATGGATACCTTCGATGATCTGTTCGCTCCATGATTAGCCACGGTGATACGAACTGAGCACCAGGACATGGTGTTGTCGGAAATCAACCCGGCGAACCTGCTCCGGCCCCGTTGTCGATTGAACGGCGGTACTGCACAACGCACTGAACAAGATGACGGCGGATAGTGACAGGACGCGTGCAGAACGTTTCGTCATGAGGGTTGTGCGAATCAGGTTTTAAACTGCCTGCTGGTGTCTGCCGACTTCTCGGCCATGCCCTGCAGACTGCCTGATGTATCGAGGATGGCCAGCACCGTTTCCTCGACATGGCTGACGGCGTCATCGACCGAGTTGGCCATGTCGGCCATTTCCCCGGCATAGACCGAAGCCTGGGACACCTTGCTGTTGGCATCCTGCAGAACCTGGGATGCCTGGGAGAGGGAAGCGGCAATCTCGTTGACCGTTGCCGACTGCTCTTCGGCAGCGCTGGCGATGGTCTCAACGATATCGCTATTTTCGCCGATAATCGTCGCCGTCCCTTGAATTTCGGAGATCGTCGATTGAGTGGCTTGCTGCACCTCATCGATCCGCGACTTGATTTCCACTGCCGCGTCGGCCACCTGCTGGGCCAGCGATTTGATCTCGTTGGCCACGACGGCAAAACCCTTGCCGGCATCACCGGCGCGCGCCGCCTCAATGGTGGCGTTGAGGGCGAGCAGGTTAACCTGGTCGGATATTTCGGCGATGGTTTCGGTTACCTTGCCGATCTGATCGGCCGCCATGCCGAGCCCGGAAATGGTGGTCAGCGTGGACTCCATCCGCGCTGTCGTCTCCGTCGTGTTGGCATGCGCCTTGGCCGAGGTAGCGGCGACCTCGGCGACGGTGGCGGTCATTTCCTCGACTGCCGAAGAGATGGTGTGAAAGGTTCCGGCAGACTCCTCGATCACCTGGGCAATCTCTTTCATATCGCGGCTTTGATAGCCGGCCGAGCGGTAGACGGTCTGCGATACGGTCTTGGCCGCACCGGTCTTTTCCTGGATGGTTTCGATATGGCCGTGGATGGTGTGGGCGGCATCATTGAGGTGGCCGGCGTCCTGCTGCAGGTCCTTGATGATAGCTCCGAGTTTTTCCAGGAACTTGTTGAAATAGTGGGAGACCTGGCCGGTCTCGTCGGTCGAGTCCACCGGCAGGCGCTGCGTCAGGTCGGCGTCGCCGGAGCTGATGTTGGCCAGGCCGTCGGCGACACCACGGATCGGCGCGGCGATCTGCCCGGCAATGAACAGGGCGCCGATAGCCGCAAGGACGATCACGCCGCCGACGATGGTGATAAAGGTCGTCGCCGTTGTCCGAATCATCTCGTCGGCCTTGTCATGGAGCGTGGCCAGTACCGCGCTGTTATCCGCGGACGTCTCGGCCGCAGCGTGCTGTTGTGCCGCCAGCGCCATCTCGAAATGGTTGAGCGACTGGGTCTTGAAGTCCTGGAGAAAATAGAGCGCAAGTCCGGTGAGCACGATGCCGAAGGCGATGGTACTCGGTACGACAAACCAGAAGATTTTTGCTTTGATCGACAGGTTTTTCAGAAACGTGAACATGCCTTGTCTCTCCTTGGTGTGATGTCCGGCACCCCCCCCTATCGTACCGTGCATCTCATTGTATATACTGGTAGTATCATGCTACCTTTTTTTTTGGTGTATCGTCAAGCAGGGCGGGAAAATTTAACGGTTATCGAGCGGTTGCTGCGGCAGAGGCGTACTTCTGCCACCATTTCGTGCAATTTGCACCATTGTGTGGAATAATCCTTCTATCTGCCAAATAAATTTTTCTCTCAGAATCCCCGGGGATTTGCCGTTATGATGAAGCTCGATCAATCCTCTTACGCCCGGATCATCGATAATCTCCATGACGGACTCTATTTCGTCGATGCCGATCGGATTATCACCTACTGGAACAAGGCCGCCGAGCGGATCACCGGTTATCGTGCCGCCGAGGTGATCGGCAAGAGCTGCGCCGACAATATCCTGACCCATGTCGACAGTGAAGGGTGCGTGCTATGTCTCGGTACCTGCCCGTTGGCCGCCACCATCAACGACGGCAAGGAGCGTGAGGCAGAAGTCTTCCTGCATCATAAAAACGGTCATCGGGTTCCGGTGCTGGTGCGCGTCAACTCTCTGGTGGACGAACAGGGGCGGGTGATCGGCGGCATAGAGCTGTTCACCGACCTGAGTTCGATCCAGGTCAATCAACAGCGCATTGCCGAACTGGAGCAACTGGCGCTGCTTGACGGTCTGACCCGGCTCGCCAACCGAGTCTATCTGGAGCGGGAAATAGATAACCGGCTCCACGAGTTTGACCGCCTGGCAGTACCGTTTGGTCTGCTCTTTCTCGACATCGATCACTTCAAGCAGTTCAACGACACCTATGGTCACGCCGTCGGCGATGAGGTGCTCAAGGCAGTGGCCCAAACCTTCGTCGTCAATTCCAGGCCGTTCGATCTCTTCGGGCGCTGGGGCGGAGAGGAGTTTATCGGTATTATCCGCAATATCACCGGCAAGGATCTCCTCTACCAGGCCGAGCGGATGCGGTTGCTGATAGAGCGCAACTACCTGATCCAGAACGATCAGAAGCTGCAGGTAACCGTCTCCATCGGCGCGACCGTGATTCGGCCCGGAGATACCATGGAAACCCTGGTCAAACGGGCCGACGAACTACTCTATGAGAGCAAGGACAATGGTCGAAACCGAGTGACGCTCGGATAGGATCCACAGCATCGGGCTTGCCACCGGTGCTGGACATGTGGAACCGGTATCCCGGCAGAGAGGTGTCATCGATCGGCATTCACGCTTTTGACAAAGGAGGGAGGGACATGACGACAGCTATCGCTCAAAACGTCGCAGCGAGCATTCCACTGAGGAAGATTGTCGGCGCTGCTGTTATTTCCGTTCATCTCCTGCTGGGCGCGGCGGTTAACTCCGCCTACGCTGCAGGCGATCACGCCTGCGATTATCTAACTCGGGACGAGGTGGCCGCGGTGATGGGCGCACCCGTCGGCGAGGTCGAGTCCCACCCGGCCAACCCGATGGGCCAGAGTGTCTGCTACTTCGATATCCCGGCCGGCTTGAAGATCAGGTTCGCCCAGCTGCAGATGGTGCGCTCGGACTGGGCGGCGAAGGCCGGTACAAACTGGGACGCCTCGTCACTTTTTGCCAATAACATGAGCTTTCTTGACGGTCTCCAGGACGCATCCGGGATCGGGGAAACCGCCTATTGGGGCGGCTCCGGGTTGAAATTGGGTGCCGGTCTGCACGTGCTGGATCAGGACGTCTATATAACCGTCCAGGCGACGATGGGGGACGAGCAATCCAGCCTGGATACGGCCAAAATTCTTGCCAGGCTGGTTCTGGAAAAGGCCGGGCACCCTCAAGAGTGAGTTTGGTTAAAGGAAATAACAATGCAAGCGATTGAGAACTATCTTCTGCAGATCGTCTCGTTTTTCATAGGCAACTGGGTTGCCGCGCTGATCCTGGCCGCGGCGATCGTACTGCTCTACCTGAAAAAGCCAAGACTGCTCTTTCAGTTGGTCGGCCTGATCGTGCTCGCCGTGGCCTTGCTCTATATCATGATCTTCCTGGAAAAATCGATGTTTTCCGGGGTCTCCTCGAAAGAGCGGGCCTACGATGTGGAGCGGCAGCTCAAGTAAGCCCCGGCCGCTCAGTCCGCAAAGAAATCATCGACCAGCGCCGTCCGCCAGGTTGCGCTGGCCAGCTGCCAGTCTCCCTCCTGCTCGACCAGTTCCAATTCAAAACGGTAGAGATCGGCGTTGATCGAGGGTAGCATCGATACATCGCTGATCGGCCGGCCGGCCAACGCCACCAGCACCGTGGCCTGAATCCTGCCGTCTTGCTCGGTCGCCGCCTGCAGCCGGGTA
Source organism: Desulfofustis glycolicus DSM 9705 (assembly GCF_900130015.1). GTDB lineage: Bacteria > Desulfobacterota > Desulfobulbia > Desulfobulbales > Desulfocapsaceae > Desulfofustis > Desulfofustis glycolicus. The sequence goes on from NZ_FQXS01000041.1 coordinate 17,019, forward strand.
TAGATATGCACGGAGCGGTTGCGCATCAGGTAGCCGGCGGCCACCGCCAGCACGTCCTGGGCCGTGCGCCCGGCAGGGTCGGCATACTCCTCGGCGATCAGATCGCGCAGGTCGCGCAGCCGCCGCTCTTGCACGGCTTCTTTGCTGGCGGCGACAAAGCTCCGGGCTATCGCTTCCGGTCCCTGCTCCTCGCTGCAGGCCGCCGGCAGCAGCAGGGCCAATACCGCCAGCAGGAGCAGCAACCGACTACGGAGTCGATACCTTCTGTTTGAAATTCTCATTAATCTGGTAGACAAAGGCCAATACCTCGGCGATGGTTTGATAGAGTTCCACCGGGATTTCCTGGCCGAGCGGGATCTTGGCCAGCAGTTCGACCAGGTCCGGATCTTCATGGATATGCACGCCGGCCTCGCGGGCGGTCTCGATGATCTTCTCGGCGACCAGTCCTTTGCCGGTGGCAACGACCCGCGGGGCGTCCGACTGCTTCTTGTCGTAGAGCAGCGCGACCGCCTTGTCCTGTCTACCGCCCGGAGTTTCCATCGGTTACACCGTTGTGTCGAGGATTGTCTGCTCACTGGGAAAGAGGCGGCGCACCAGTTCACTGGCCGGATCGTCGGCGCCGTCGGAAAAGCTGACCGAGACGAGCGGAGCACCGGTCAGCGCCTCTTTGAGCTGTTCTTCAAAACCGGCGACAAAGGCCGCCTTTTCCTTTGATTCGAGGTGAAAGCGGATAAACAAGCCCTCCTGGTTGAGCAGAAAGACGATCCTTAGGTGGCCGAGCCCGGTCAGGCTCAGGTGCAGTGAAAAATGGTGCTCGCCGGCTTCCCCTTCACCACCGCTTTCCCCTTCGGGCTGCTGCTCGACGAGTACATAGCCCTGGTCGAGGAAGGGCAGCGGCAGCGGAAAGATCAGAAACCGCTCCTGGCCCAGTTGCAACTGGGCCAGCTGGAAGAGTTCCAGGGTCGCCAACAGCTTGCCGACCTGCTCGCTGATCCGCTCGGAATGCTGAAAGAGGTGGGCGATTTCCAGCAAGGCCGCTTTCAGGGTCTGGCCCGCCTGCTCCTTGCCGCCCTGGGCGAGCAGACTCTCCAGGTTAAGGCCGAGCCGGTCGAACAAGGTGCGCAAAAACTCGCCGCCCTCCCGGCTGTTGATGATCGCCTGCATGCCCTGGGGTAGGAAGGAGGCCAGCGTTTCACCGGAGCTGGAGCTGAGCCGGGAAAACGGCGCCCCGCCCTCCGAACCTCCCTTGGTCAGACTGGCAAACAGGGCGCTCAGGTCGAGCGTGCTGCCGAGCAGCACGAGCGACCGACCGGACAGGGCACTGAACACATCGGAGACGATCTTCAGCTCGACCTGCGGCTGTGTACTGACCACCTGGAGCTGCAGCTGCTGACCGGGGGTCAAGCGCGCCTGCGACGAGGCGAGCAGCCGATTGCCGGCGATCTCCAGCAGGTAGCGTTCGCCGGAACGGGCCTCGAGCACCATCGCCTTGAGGATCTCGCCGGTCGGCGGTGCAACCTGACTGTCCGGCCTGCCGGTTCCCTGCCGCGAGGTATACGAGCCGAGCGGCGGTATCGAGGAGAGGGGCGTGATCGTGCTCATACGATCGTATCGACCAAAAAGAAGACCTTCTTTACTACACCGCCGTGGCGTGTTCCTGGTGCCCGAGGTGGCAGCGGGTTCGCGACAGGCGGCAGCCGTCTACATGCTCTCCATGCGCAGTCGCAACTGCCGTCGCTGTTCCTGGAGACAGGCGGTAATGATGCAATCACGGTTTTTCCGAGTAATGGTGTCGAAATGCAGGGCAATCTGGTAGCGGCTCTTGCGCAGCTTTTTAGTCCTGACCACATGAGCGATACAGTCGACCCGTTTGTCGGAGTCGGGAAGGGTAATATCGAGAAAGATGTTGTTCTTGTTTTCAAATTCGTTGGGGAAGACGGCCAAGACTCCGGTTCCGGAGAGATCGACGGTCATGCCGTTAAATTGCCACGGCCGCTGCCTCGAACTCTCACTGCTCGGCTCAAAGGAGGCGACGATCGGTGTGGAGACCATGACCCGGAAGTATTCCCGTAGGCTGACCGGATCGATGGTATCAAGGGCCCGCATTTCCAGCGAGCGATCGCCCTTGAACGACTCGATAGCGGCGCTCAGGGTGACCGGTTCCTCTGTCCCGCTGCTCCTGGTGATCGCCACCGAGCACTTCTGGCTCACCTCGAGATCGCGCGGCATAGCCTGCGGCGCAAAGACGAGAAAGAAAAACGGCGCCTCCGACTCCTTGTAGATGCAGTCGAGATGGATCATCTCGCCGTCACTGCCGGTGATGCGCAACTTGGCCAGTTCGCTGTCCTTGATTGACCTGACGATATTGATGATCGAGTTCGACACGGCGCTCACTCTCCGGGCGTAACCTATTTGGCGATATCGCGAACTTGCACCTTGAGGCGGAGCAGGCGGCGTTGGATCACCAGGCAGCAGCCGATGATCTTGTCCCGGTCTTCAATACTGATGTCGTCGAAGTGGAAGGCGACTTCCCAGCGGTCATCGTCGATCTGCACCGCCCTAACCGGGTGAGCCAATACCTTGACCAGCTCCGGCGGTTCGGTGGGAAGCGTGATTTCCAGCCGGATCGGCTCGTCCATCGGCACCTTGCCCGGAAAGGCGGCAAGGATGCCGCTGCCGCTGATGTCAATGGTCGTGCCCTGCTTCGACCAGGGCGTCTCCTTTTTGCCGAAGAGCTCTGGCTGAAACGATTTGCTGATCACCTGGGTGGCGGCGTCGACCCGGAAAAACTCGCGCATCTGATCGTGGCTGATGGTCTTCTGCACGATCATCTCCAGTTTCTGGTCGCTAGCTGCGGTAATCATCGCCTCCACGGAGATGTTGGGCCCGCCCATATCGATGATAATCAGACAGGGGATACTGACATCGAGCGCATCGGCCGGCAGCACGCCAGCCTTAAAGAGCAGGTTGAAACGGGGCGGCTCGGTCTTCTGATAGACGCCGCAGGCGCGATAGCGCTCCTTGCTGCCGGCGATCGGCAGAAAAACCCGAACCGGCTTGGCGTCCGGGACATCGGTCAGGATGTCAGGCGATGCAATCATGGTGCTCCCGCGTAGCTGAGAGATTCGCGTCTATCCGGCGCAAACCGGCAAGCGATCCAATTATCCATTAGTACCGGTACGATGGCAATGGATAATAGCATCAACGGGCAACGTTGGCAAGAAAGTGCTGCCGGCAAAGGAAATATGTTCCAAAAAAGAACCTGAAAAAAAGCTGAAGAAATTTGACTTCTCCACCGATACAATATTTAATTCATTCAGTGAGTGAATGATAGTGGCATCATTGCCCGAGGATACCCCTTTCATGATAGATCTAAAACGCTCTTCATTTTTTCTGCCGACCACAAAGTTCCGGGAGCTGGCCATTCTTCTGGCCGTTTTACACGACTCAGAGATCAGTCAACAAGAGATTGCCGAACAGTCCGGCTTGAGCGGTGCCATGGTGAACGGCTATGTCAAAACGCTGCGCAAAGACGGGATCGTGGAGATGCTCGAGCGAAACCGTCGCGACAAAGAATATCACCTTACAGCAGCAGGAAAAAGTCGGCTAATGAATCTGCTGATGAATTGTTCAGCAGAAATCGTCCAACTCTACAGCCAGGCGCGTCAAGAGATTATCACCAAGTTGCTAGGGCACCTCAATGGCAACGGCAGTCATCGGGTGGTTTTGTTCGGCGGGGCGGATACTGCTCAACTCGTTTGCAGCGCGTTGGAATCGTTTTCCCATGTCGAAATTGTAGCCATTGTCGATAACAACAAAGGGAAATGGGGGCAGGTGATAGGCTCACAGATGATCCAGGATCCGGCATTATTGGAAGAAATTGAATTTGACAGCGTGGTTATTTCATCCTTTGCCAGGCAGGATGAGATCTATGAATCTATCCGCAGCTTGGAATCACAAAACGTTAAACTGATTAAGCTCGCCTCTCTTTAAAAATTCAACATGACGCGAAAATTTTCCATTAACGGCAAGAAGATCGGGCCCAATCAGCCGACGTATGTCATTGCCGAAATCGGCATCAACCATAACGGCGATGAACAGGCGGCAATCAAACTTGTCGATGCTGCCATCGATGCCGGGGCGGATGCCGTCAAATTCCAGAAACGAGATCTTCCATCAATTTATCCGCAGGAGGTGTTGGATCACCCCGAGCGGTTCGAGCAGGGGTTCCAGTATATGATCCCTATCTTGAAGGAAGTAGAACTCTCAGATGACGCCTTTATCCGAATCAAAGCCTATTGTGATCTACGCAACATCACCTTTGTCTGTACACCGTTTGATCCTGTAAGCGCAGATTTTCTTAACAGCCTCGATACCAAAGCCTTCAAGATCGCTTCGGCCGATTTAACCAATTCTGCTCTGCTCGAGCAGGTTGCCGCTTTCAAAAAGCCGATGATCGTTTCCACCGGCATGTCGACCTGGGCGGAAATCGATCAGGCGGTCAAGACGCTCATCAAGGCAGAAGCATCATTTGCGTTGTTGCACTGTCGAAGTGTTTATCCGGTGTGGCCACGTGAGGTGAACCTGCGCATGATCAACCGACTCAAGCAGTACAACGTGCCGGTTGGCTACTCCGGACATGAAATCGGCATTACCATTGCCCTGGTAGCTGCTTCCATGGGTGCAGAAGTCATAGAGAAACACATCACCTTGAATAAAAAAGACAAGGGGCCAGACCATAAGGTGAGTCTGGAGCCTTATGAACTCAAAAGATTGATTCGCGATATCCGGCTTGCCGACCAGGCGATAGGAAAAGAAAAGCGCTTCATGTTGCGCGGCGAAGTGTTGAACCGCGAGATATTTGGTAAAAGTCTCGTGGCCACGCGAACGTTATACCCTGGCGAAGTCATCTCAGAGAAGTGTGTCACAATAAAAGGCCCGGGAAAAGGTTTGCCTCCAGATAGAAAGGGCGAATTGTTGGGAAAAACAGCAAAGAGAACCATTAAGGAAAGCACGCTATTTAAAGAGGATGATATTAATGATACTCAGAGTAGTGGATTTGATACCTCAAAGTTGGGAAACTGGGGGTTGATAGCCCGCTTTTCAGACTACCAGGCTTTCTTGCCGTATAAGCCGAAAGTCATAGAATTTCATCTTGCAGAAAAGGATTTTCAGATCCCATTCGCCCCTCACCGACATCTGGATTGTCAATTGGTAGTTCATGTTCCGGAATATCTAGGTGATAAATTATTTGATCTCTGTTCGAACAATGAACAAATACGCCTAGCTTCCATAGCCCTTGTAGATAAAAGCGTTTCGCTTACGCTTGAGATTGCAAAACACTTTAATGGCATTCCGAGAATTATCATGCATCCGGGTGCTATGAGTCTGCAAGCAAAATTAGATAAACGAAAATTGCGAGAGAACCTCGATATGTCTCTCGCAGAAATCCGAAAGAAATGGGCTTCTGAAGCAATTACGTTTCTGCTTGAAAATCTCCCGCCATATCCCTGGTATTTCGGAGGGCAATGGAAGGGCAACTATTTCATGGAAAGTGAAGAAATCTGTGAATTTTGTAGTAGAAATGATGTGAGCATTTGTTTTGATCTCTCCCACGCGGCGCTGTTTTGTAATGCAAGGAATCAGAGTCTAAAAGAGATGGTTTACACATTATTGCCGTTTGCTAGTCACCTTCATCTAGCAGATGGTTACGGTCTCGATGGCGAGGGAGTACAGTTTGGTGAAGGAGATATTGCGATGGATGAAATCCTTCCAATGTTAGCAGGATTCCAAGGAACATGGGTTCCAGAAATATGGAGGGGACATTTGGATAATGGAAAAGGATTTGTGAGAGCTTTGGAATATATTGTTGATTCAGGATATTTGAAAGTTTAAAATAGATGGTTGGAAAACAAATTTTTAATACTTGAACGTTTCAATAGAAACCCTAAAAGGCATAATTCGTTCATGAATATTGTGATGATAACGAACAATGACCCTGCAGGTATGGGCATCGCTTTTACAAATGCTATAAATCGTTATAGTGAGCATACTTGTCGATTAATTACGACCACTGAGATGTACGGGTTCGAATATGAATCCGATATTCATTTTCCTGACATCAAAGATGATGATTTCGATGAAGTTGAATTTCTGATTAAAAATGCTGACATCATACATTTTCATCTTCTGCGTGACGAAAATTCACATCTTGGACCTCTTCTCATTAGAGACTACATACGAGGGAAAAAAATTATTCATCATCATCATGGACATCCTGATTATATCATCAACATCAATGAGTACAATGAAAAGTACCGAAAGCTTGGGAGGAAAGTTATTGTTAGCACTCCTGACCTATTACAAATTGCTGACAATGCCACTTGGATTCCAAATATCGTTCCTATTAACGATGTTCACTATCTTCCTCGCTACGATCCTACTCTTTTGCAAACATCAATTAGAATCTGCCAAGCACCAACGCGCAAGTATCATAAACATACCGATATATTTACTCAAATTATTCAAGAATTGGCCACCGAACATCTAAATCTCAAGATGGTAATTATTGAACGAATACCACACGTTCAATGTCTAAAGTTGAAGAGAAATTGTCACATTGTCTTCGACCACATGAGGGGTTGGTTCGGTATTTCATCGTTAGAATCCCTAAGTCAAGGAAAGCCGGTGATTGCTGGTCTGGACGATTGGAATATAAGGTGTATCAAGGAATTTACCGGAACTAATGAACTACCCTGGCAAGTGGCACATGACGCGGAAGAGTTACGAAATGTGTTTCGCAAATTGATTAATGACAGTGAGTTGCGTTACTCAATTGGCCGATTCTCCCGTGCTTTTATGGAAAAACACTGGACTGAACGGCACGTTGTACAAATATTGGAAGATTTTTATAGGAATATTTGAGTGGTAAATATCTAGTGAGAGTATCTTGAATACCGAGAAACTGTTATTACAACAAAATGTGAAGAAACCTGAAGTCATTGCGATTATTCCGGCCAGAGGTGGGTCGAGAGGGATACCACGCAAAAATATTGTTGAACTGTCAGGCAAGCCACTGATTGCCTATTCTATTCAGGCCGCACAACATGCGCAGCTCGTTGATAGGGTGGTAGTTTCCACTGAAGATGAGGAGATAGCTGAGATATCTAAAGCCTGGGGGGCTGAGGTTCCATTCTTGCGCCCCAAGGAATATGCGACAGACACAGCCAGTCTTCGTGAAGCATTTGCATACACTATTTCGAAACTTGGCAGAAACGATAGAGTGTTTGTGCACCTTTATCCAACATCTCCTTTTCGAACACCATCTTTTATTGATGAAATGCTTAATATTCTTTTTAAAGGATATTGCAGTGTTTCCACCGTAAAGGAAATCAGATGCGACCCACAATTGCTTTTCGTTTTGGAAAACAATAAATTAAATAATATTTTAGCTACTCCGAACAATATTCCATATTGGAAAAAATACTACCGCCAGTATCCGTTGTTCAAGGCCTATCATAAGGGGAATAATGGAAAGCATTATTTCCATAAGATAACTGATAAATGCATGCTCATTGATATAGATTGTCCTACTGACCTGCTTTGGGCTGAATCGGTCATTAAAGCAGGTCTCTTCGATTTTGGATTTTAACAATGATATTCTCAGTTCTTCCTATTTTTCCAGGAAAAAGCTCCTGGTGGAATTCTTCGAAAGGGTATGACTGCATCCACGACTTCTTAACATCATGCAAAGAAATTTCGGAAGTTGATCACTTTTTGGTATGCTCTTCGGATAATAATATCAAAAACATGGCAAAGGATCTCAGCTTGGATTTTCGGCACCTCATACAACCGGTCGACATCCTTCATTCCTATACCTTGGCAGACACCTGGAAAATAGTCTCTCAGTTTATGGAGTTCTGTGCCAAACCTGGAGATGGACTGCTCATCCTTGATCACCGTAACCTGCTTCTCACTCCGAAACTCATCCGTCATGCCATTAATGTCTTCGAAAGGTCTCCGGAAACCAGCGTGGTCAGTCTAGCACCATGTCTGGATCCACCTTGTCAATATCATGCATTTTCGATTTTTATTGACTGCATGATTATTGACTTTAATAAAATTTCTGAAGGAAACAATAGATTGTGTTTTTCCAGAACGCTGCCAGTGTTGATCCCGAGAAAAAACTACAGACAAATATCTCTTGAAGTCCATGCCTACCACGAAACGGACTCTCTATTAGTCACTCTTAATTTTCTGGAAAGCAAGGGAGATTACATTCTTCAATTTTTGCCATTTTCAGAAGATGGGCTTCTTTTTGAAGAGAGCTTCGACATATTTGCTCATGAACCAATAGAAAAGCAGCTTGTTTCTAGGATAAGCCACTGGTCCGGAATTATTTGCATCATTTCCACGCTTCCAGAATTAGGAGAATATGATTCTGTGGAAGTATTTTCACCACCTAAGGCAACTTGGGAGATCAGGGAATCAGGCTTAGCCCTTTTTAAAAAGCAAGACCACCAGTCTATTAACGGCCGTCAGCAATTTCCAGAAGCATATGCGTACGACGGATCTCTCTGTCTTGCTAGTTATTTTGACTTGTTAAGAGATCCGACCCTAATTACCCCAACCCCTGTGCTCATGACCCATTCCGGAATAGTTACCGATTGGATTGATTATTACTACGCGGCTTCCATCAGGGCCTATCACCCGGAGGTCTTTAAGGTTCACAGTCAATGACTCTGTTTTAGGGCGTCACCAACTGTGAGGAGTAATCCGGAAGACCACGACATAATGTACTAAATTTAATCAAGTATTAAAAAGATGATTTACTTTTCTTCGCCACTCACATCAACTGGCCTCTACAACATTGCAATGCGCCTATCAAAGTCTACACTTCGCCAAAAAGAGGCCTCCATTATCCTATCTCTGCTTCCCCTGCTCGATATGCCTGTTGATGTGTGCCATGCTGCTGAAATTCACCTCAATCAGGGAAATGTGACTTCCGCTCAAGCACTTACGGAGAGTTTTGATTCGGTACATTATCTCCTTTCTGAAAATAGAAGTCATGAACATCTACTTGCACGTCTGCTCCGTGTGCTGACGCTTCTTGACCGTAAAGGAGAAATTGATCGTCTGCTGAAGAGCCTTCCCGCTGGCCGGTATTCGATTCCGGAGATAGCAAATAGTGTAATCAAAGCATCGAATGACCTGCTATTGCAGGGTAGAAAAAAAAAGGCACAATACCTTGTCGGACAGGTCAAATGGCGTGATCTAAATTCCGCAGAGCCGCTCAGCTCATTAGGAATGACGCACAATCGCCTGGGCTCCTTTAGTACCGCCGCCAGAATTTTCGCTTTTGCCGAAGGCAAACGATTAACCTGTCCTAATTTCTATACATACAAGGCGATAACGCATATATGTTTACGTCAGTACGGTAAGGCTGAAAATTGCATAAACCTGGAGAGCAAATGCTATAAACCATCAATTTTAAATAGCTATTGGAAAGTTAAATTATTTAATATGGTTAGGCAACATGATGCCGCCCGAACTCTAGCAAAAAAAATGATTGCGGGTTCATTGGTGTCAGATGATCAGGTTTGCTACCTTTTGACTGAGTACGCGGTAACTCTTCGTTTTTTAAATAGTAATAAGTGTTATGAGGTTTTTAATGATGCAATAGGCATTAGGAATGCTCAATCATTTTTGCTTTGGATAGCACACTTTGAGTTTTCCATGACTCTAGCATTCTCTGGACAAATAAAAAAAGCACTTGATGTTAGTTCAAAAGGTAAAGAAATCAGTTTCCAACAAGCACGAGAATTATATAATCCTTGTGCAATTCTTTGCGATTACCTGCACAATATAATAGATAACAATGTTCAAATAGATACTGAAAAGTATATTGACTATGTCAATCGATGGCCATGGTCATTTTTGCCATACAATATTTGGATATATTTGATAGTATTACAAACTGCCAATTGCTACAAAATAAATGAAAATCAGTACTCAAAATCATACCTATCTATTAAAGACGTCTTACGAAATTCAAAAAAACAAAAATCATTAAATTCAAGACTCACATTAAACAATATATCGTGGTCAATTAATTCTTATCTACAAGGAAGTAGAAATATCTACCAATTTATTGAGAATGGTTTTTCAATATAATGAAAATGCATATCGGAACAAAACAATAATACGCTCCATGTCAAAATGGTGTTATATTATCAGTCGATAACCTAGAAGTAATTTACCATTTGTAAGGATGATCAAGGTGGATGATGGAAGGTTACAATTTGGAAAAATTTCTAAATTACTTTGTCGTTTCGATTAATTTTTAAATCAGGACAGGTCACTTCAAAATCAATTATAATTTACGTCACTCCCTTAATGGATCGAATGTTAGATTCTTAGTCATCTTATGAAAGACAATAGTAAGAAATATTGGTAGGCCACGAAATTAGTCTGAGTAAGACACATTTTTGAAAACAATAAACGTATTTCTAATTATTTTACTTGAGGCATTTAAGCTCATATATGATAGGAAAAGAACTGTTTATTTTTATTGATCCCGGCTATCTCGACGGTATCGGGCATTATGAAAATTACGGCACGCAGTTACGGTTGGAGGCAAACCGTAGAGGGGTCGAATTCTGGCATATGGTTAATCGCTCTGTCCCAAATGATATAGCCTCGATCCATAACTTAACACCCCTCTTTATCCGCCCCGCTTTTTTAGGGGCTGTTCTTCAGCATCCCGACGAGCTTGATTTTGCAATAACCGCATTTGCATCAAAACTCCATCTCGTCTGTAGAAGGATCATCAGTGAGGGGTTGCAGAATCGTCGAATTGTACTGTTCATGTATACAGGACATCCGGCATACCTCCCTTCATTGGTTGAGGTGCTAAATGACCCCCTTTTTCATGATTTAAATATCAGCTGTTACTTCAATTTATTTTATGTTGATAACGGCTTTGCCCGTAAGGTTGACTGTGCTGGATATATAAAGACATTGTCCTTCCTTGGCCTGGAACTCGAGAAACGCGATCTCGGACAAAAAATATTCCTATGTGCCGACTCAGAACGCATCCGTAATATTTATGAACCATATTTCGAAAGGCCTATTTCTCTTATTCCCATTCCTTTAACTCAAGGCAAACCTGTAGAAGTATCTGAAGAAGAGAGAAAGCTAACATCACAGGTAATCATAGGCTTTCTTGGTTACACACATGTTAAGCAAGGATATCCATTCATTTGCCGGCTTTACTATGATCTCCTCTGCTCCACAGATTTGATCAATGTCAAACTATGTGTCCGTCATAACATTTTTAACGCAGATCCGTCAAATGCAGAAAACCTTAGAGATTTGCTCAGCAGGAAAGAGCGCATTGAGAATTTCATCAACTACTTGTCACCATCTGAATACGTTTCACTGTTGGACAAGTGCGATATACTTCTCATTCCACACTCGCAGGAGGAATATCCAGTGCAGACCTCAGGGATGTTCATAGATGCACTCTCACGAGGAAAAATCGTCGTGGTTCCAGAAAACACATGGCTTTCCGACCAGTTATGTGTCTACGGCGCCGGAACTACTTTTGGCGGGACAAGCTATGAAAATTTCTACGAGGCTGTTAAAAGAACAGTACAAAACCTGCCAGAGTTACGACGTGATCGTTTTCGCAATCTAAAAGAATTTTGTAGTTACCATTCTGCGAGATCGCTCTTTGATTCTTTGTTACAAACACCTGATGTCCGAGTAACATAAATTGCCAGACAATTATGACGATGAATACACGGAAGGCATTTAAAGTGAAATAGTTTTGTGATTTATGTCCACTCAAACAATCGTCACATTGTTACGGAAAGTAATAATTTCAAATCACTAGTGTCCGATTGTTAATCGAATAAATTCAGTTGCTTATTGGGGCACCTGGTCTCTTGATTGTAATCTCTTTCAGTAACTAATTGATAAAACGGTACTTTCTCGAAAACGTTGACGCTCAAAATCTGTAAAATTGTGTAGAGACTTTCTTGCAAGTCGAACTGCTTTTTCATGATAGCGACCAGCACGTATACTGAGACCGCAATCCAGATTTGTGATTTTACTGCGTTCTCCGATGTACCGAAAAAGCTCTTTATTCTGAGGTGTTGCTTGATCCATTTGAAAAACAGTTCGATTTGCCAGCGACTGCGATAGAGCTGCGCTATCGTCAACGCCGGTAAAG
>NZ_FQXS01000049.1 GCF_900130015.1 Desulfofustis glycolicus DSM 9705
CTTTCAGGCAAATAGCCATTGCGCACAACTTGCATGTGCCCGTTTTTATTTCTCAAGTCTGCGTATTGTTGGAGAAGCTCTTGCAATTCAGCTTCAACCGCTTCGCCGATGAGTTGTCGTGCGCCAGTTCGTAACAGTTCGGTCAGTGGATCCTCAGTAAACTCCCCTGGCTTTTTCAGCTCGATAACTTTATTGTTCATCATGACGTATCCTCTTATTGTTGGAATTTTGTTTTGGCGAACTGATTCCAACAGGATACGTCATTTCTTTTTTATGTCTCCTTCAAACACCACTTTTGAGCATAACTCGCCACCCAGCCGGTGGCCTCGTTGCCGTCGGCATCACGAACCGTGTAGGAAAAGCCGGCCTGATCGCCGTGATAGTCGACTGCCGGCAAGAACTCGATGCTCCCGTCGTCGTCGACGCTCACCTGACCGTAGCTCGCCTCGCCGAGGTCGACAAAACTGAGCGGTCCGTCTCCGTCTTCATCGTTGGCCATCAGCGCTGCGACACTGGTCGTCAGTGCCTGTTCTTCCTGCGTCCGGAAGCGATCATCGCCAAAGTTGGTCGGATCGTCGACCGCGGCCAGGTTGAGCTGCAGTTCGCCGTGCAGCTCGCCTCCCTGCCCGTCTGCGGCCTGGTAGCTCAGCTGAATGCTGCCGTGAACGTTCGGATCCGGCACGAAGGTGAACAATCCGCCGTCGTCGTGCACCTGCCCTGCCCCGCCGGCCGCCAGCGCGGTGAGGTGCAGTGCGTCACCGTCCGGATCGAAGAGAAACACACCAAGCGTCTCGGCGGTAAAGACGATCGGTTGATCCTCAACCCCGTCAAGCTGGTCACCAATGATCTCCGGGATATCGTTGATGTTGGTCACAGACACGCTGACCCAGCTGCTCGCCTCGTTGCCCTCGCCATCGACAACCAGATACCCAAAGCCGGCATCCTGGCCGTGATAGTTATGCTCCGGGGTAAAGATGATAGCGGTGTCGCCGGTCAGCGAGACACTGCCATGCGCCGTGTCGCTCAGAGCTCTAAAGGTGAGCGGACCGTCGTTATCCGTCGCACCGGCCAGCAGTTCGGCGGTGGTAATGGTCACCGGTTGCTCTTCGTCGGTTGCCAGCTGGTGGGCGATGAATTGTGTCGGGTCATCGACCGCCTCGATCGTCAGGGAAAGCTCGGCCGCCACTGTTTCACCGGCCGGATCGGCAACGTTCACCTGCAGCGAACCGGTGCCGTGGTAATCGGCCGTCGGCACAAACGTAAAGAGCCCGTCGAATTCCGTGACGATGCCGCCGGAGAGAGCGCGGCAATCGGTAATGGTGAGCGAGTCGCCATCAACATCGGTAACGAAGCGAGCCAGTGTCTGCTCGTCGAAGTTCAGGACCTGATCTTCCAAAATCGTAAGAGACTCGGCAATCAGGCCGGGTCGGTCGTTGATCGACTCAATGCGCACACTCACCCAACCGGTCGACTCAGCGCCCTCGCTATCCTCGACCACGTAGTTGAAACCGGCCTCGTCTCCGCAATAATCCGCTGCCGGGGTAAAAGTGATCGTACCGTCTACCGCTAGCTCCACCTGCCCATGCATCGGCTCGCCAACCGAGCGAAAGGAGAACACGTCGCCGTCGACATCGGTATCGTTGGCGAGCAGCACGCCGCTGCTCGTGATGACGGCCTGATCTTCGGTCGTCACCAGTTCGTCATGGCCGGTATCGACAGGGTCGTTGACTGCGGTGACGGTAAAGGCCAGGTGCCCGTCCACCGTGCCCCGGTGGTTGTCGGTCGCCCGGTAGTCAAATGATGCCGGTCCGGCATAATCAGGTTCCGGGACAAAGGCGAAGTAACCGTCGGTGGTAATGATGCTGCCGCCGACGACATTACTGATCGACTCCAGGTGGACGTTGTCGCCGTCAGGGTCCGCGATAAAGGTGGCGACCTCGTCCGGTGAAAAGACGAGCAGTTCATCCTCGTTGAGCGGCGGCCTTGTTGTTGCCGTGACCTCCGGCGGCTCCCGGCGATCGACCACTTCCACAGCGGCCCAGCCGATGCTGCGATGACCCGGCTGATCCTCAACCAGGTAGGAAAACCCGGCGTCCATGCCGGCATAGTCATCGTCAGGAGTGAAGACGACGCTGCCGTCCGGCTCCTGAGTTACTGTACCGTGCAGAGCATCGCCGAGACCGGCGAAGCTGATCTGCTCGCCGTCCAGTTCCCGGTCATTGGCGAGCAATTCATCGGCCGAGGTGATCAGGGGACCATCTTCCATGATCAGGAACCGATCATCGCCGGCAACGGGACCGGTGTTGACGTCCAGATAGGTCAGGTTGACCATGGCCATGACCGGATAGGAGTCGATATGGTCGCGCACCCAATAGGAGAACTCGATATCCCCGGTAAATCCCGCCTCCGGCACGAGGCTCAAGGCGCCGCCCAGCAGCACGACTTCGCCGTGGCTCTGCCCGCGCAGGTGATCGATAACCAGCGGGTCGCCGTCCGGATCGGTATCGTTTACCAGCAGGCGATTGAGGGCCAGCACCTCGCCCTCCTGGAGGATGAAATGATCGTCGCTCAGCTGCGGCTCATCGTTGACGTTTTCCACAACAATGTTCGCCTGCTGCTGGTGTATCGTACCGTCCGGCATCTGCACGGTATAGGCAAAGGACGCGGTGCCGACAAAGCCCGGGGCCGGGGCGAAGCGGATATCGCCATTATCATCCTGCCAGACCCGGCCGTTGTCGGCCTGGCCGAGGGCCACCAGGGAGCCTGCGTCGGCACCGATGGCAGAGGCGGTGGAGCCGGTATCTTCGACTAGTTCCGCGGACAGAAAGCGCAAAACGGTGTCCTCGGCCATCCGAAAAGACGGGCCCTGGTCCGGGGGCTCCGGGTCCGGCTGATCTGGTGCTGCCGGCGCTTCTTCGACGGCGGTAGTCGTTGGGTCAACCCGGCCGCCGCTGAACACCTCCTGCCGAGGCGTGAAGAACTCCGCCGGCGGAGCTGTCTGCTCCGTCTGCTCCGATTGTTGCAGCTGGAGATCGAGCAGATCCGCGGCCTGCCACCGCTGCCACCAGGCCGCCGGGGTGCCGGTCTGCTGCCAACCGTGGATGAGGAGGTTCTCTCGGAAACAATACACCGTATCGGCGGTCAGCCCGGCGGGCACAGACTGCAGATATGGATGGTCAGGCCAGTGGGTCGCGATAAACGTGTGCAGGTCAGGCCCTGCTGTGAGCGGTGGCACCATTATCTGCCCCTGTTCGGAAACCTGGTGGGCCGTCTCGTCGCGCTGTTCTTCGGCACCATGGGTCTCGAGCCACCGGCGGTAGGTCTCCAGCTCGGCCGTGGTCAGCGGCCCGGTTGTGGCGCCGTCGGGCCGACTGATCGAAGCTGCGCCCGCTTCGCTACCGGCCAGACCGAGCAGCCCGCCCGGCAAGATCAAGGCCATGGCCAGCAGATCCGCGCCGCTGCCGCCAAACATCGTGTTCAGCCCCGCCACCCTGGCAACTTCGCCCATCTTCTGGGAGGGAAGCTGTTCCGGTGGTACCGGCAGCGATCTGACATCACCGGGCCGGGCGGTAAGCAACTGATTTTGCGGCCCCTGGTTGCCACCACCGTGGTAGATCCCGCTGCCGATCGAAATGCCCTGCCGGGAAGGCGTCTCTCCGGTCACGTACGTCATGCCCCGTTTGGTAAAACCATAACCGGCCATCAGGGTATCGACTTTTGCCATGTCGATCTCTCCGAAGTCGCCCCGTGCCAGCTGCACGGCACTGTCGAGCCGTTCCCCGCGATCACGGGCATAGAGGACGCCGAGCATCCGTTTGCCTAGATCGGAAAGATCATCGAGCCGAACCACGACCTTGCCGCCGTGGGTGTCATCATAGGTGATTCGGGATGAATCGCCCCCGACCACGGTCAACCGCGGCAGGCTGCCGTCGATCATCAGTCGGCCCCCTGCGGCGCGGTAATCCTCCAGCACCGGTGCCAGCGACCAGCCATGCCCGCCGGCCGCTTCCTGCATTTCGCTATCACCTTCGACCTGCACGAACAGGGTGCCATCTTCACCGATGCCGAACCAGGCGGTGGCCTCCGGCGGCTCCGTATCGCTGATCATCATATTGCCGACTTGCAGCACGAGCGCGAAAATCCAACCGTACGGAGGACAACTCATCAGGTACGTGGAAGCGGCCGAAGTCACCGCCCCGCGGGTATCACCTTCCGAGAGCTGCAGGGCCGCCGCCGCATATCCCGCATACGACAGGCCCGGCGACGAGGACGTACCGACAGTCGAATCATTGATCAAGGTGGAGATGGAATTGTAGGTGTTAACCGCATAGTGAGTAGTACTGGCAGCGGCAGTGGCGATAGCACCGGCGTCACCGGAATCAAGGACATCGTCGAGCCGGGCCAGGTTCATCGCCAGACCGATAACCGAGCCCAGGGCCTGCAGGGCCGTGGCGGTGGTATCGATCTGCGGCCCGCCCGCCGCGGCGGCGCCGGCAGCATCTTCAACGGCGACGGAATTGAAATAGTTATCAAGACTCGTCGCCAGTCCGACGGACGACTGGGCAATCCCCCAACCGTTCCCCTGCTGAAGCGCCTGCAATAGCCCGAGCCCAGACGTCCCCCAAGACAGAGCCGTCGATCCTTCCTGACCGAACAGCGAGCCAAGCTGGTTTTCGACAAGATAGTGATCGATCTGCTGCAACAACCCGGCACCCTCACGCACGATCGACCAGCCGTCCTGAGTCTCGACTGCCTGACCAAACGCAAGCGCGCTGCCGACGGTGTCCAGGATCTCGCGAAACGTCTCATCAAACACGGCCGCATCACCCAGTCCGCTCAACTGCGCCCGCTGCTCCGCCGCCGCATAATAACCAAAAACAGACTGCACAATCCCGGCCAGATCATCGGCCTGAACTGCAGCAGCCAAGGATTCCTGCGCCTGCAACACACCCAGGTCGGCCACCCGGAGCTGCTCTCCGAGATAGACCTGGTAATCGTGGATCGCCTGCAATTGCTCTGCTGCATGTTCTCGGGCACTGCATATCTGAGCAAATCCCGTTTTGTCCACAATCGCTCGTGCTTCTTCTGATGATAGCCCGAGCTCTTGGAGCTGTTCAATCAACTGCTCGCTGCTCTGCGGCTGATCGGCTTCATTGAGCACCAAAGGGGTCCCGTTCTGGTCAATACCGGCCAAAGCCGGGGCCTTGACTATTCGTCCGCTTGCATAGACAAAGTAAAAGTCAGGATCGTTCGGTAATTGAAATTGTTGCGGCAGGAAAAATGAAATGTCCAGCAGAGCAGGATCGACTACTGCATTTTGCAACGCATCCTTGGCCCATTGATCGACAAACCCCGTGTCATCTCCGTAAGCACCGCTGATCATCTCGTCTCTTGATGCGATCATCTGCAGCATTTTCGACTCAAGTTTCAGCAGTTCTGCGACTTTCTGAGGTGTCGCACATGATTCGTCAAGAACTGCACAATTTTCCCGATCGTTCATGATGTCTTCACGCAACGCTTCAATTTTCTCGGCATAACGAGAAATCATCATATTCGTGAGAACAAAGACCGGGTCTATGCCATCCGGATGCTTAAGACTTTTCAGTATTTGAATACGTATCTCTCTTTCAGTATGTTGCGAAGCAATTGCATGGAACAATGTTTCACTAAAATCTGCGCCAACAAGATCAAAAAAATGATTCACGCCCACATAACCATTTCCCGGCATCAAGGCAGATAGATTATATACAGGGCTGCCGATTTCAAAGATGTTGACAAATTTCCCCGGAACGATACCTGCCGGCTCATTGCGCGTTTGTAATTGTGTTGCAACTAATTCGATATATGCAGGATCTTCCAATATTGCAGAACATGCTGCAGGCTCGGAAGCCGTACCGGTAAATCCAAATGTCCACGAAAGAAGCTGTGCAATAGCCCCGCCTTTTGAATCACCGGCGAACGAGTAGTTAAAAATTTCTTTTTTGCTTTTAGCAGTTGCAATATATTCGTCGACAAATCTTATTGCTTGTTCATCGTGCGAATGAAGCTTTCCTCTGAAATGACTTGCATTTGGACCATTTAATTCCCAATCAAGGTCGTCATCAGATCCTCTAACTGTAAAAACGACTTCGTTTGTTCCTTTTTTTTTCAGTGCATAGATTTCCAGTCCAGAATCTAATTCTCTTTTTCCATCGATCGTATAACCGGCAGGAGTTTTTTTTAATTTTTTGTCCTTATCTTCAGTATAAACTTTATCTGCAAGTTCCAAACGTTCAGCATGACTGATCGAAGACATTTTCTTCTCCTATTTGGATCACATTTACAAAACTAGTTATGCGTCAATTATTTAGTTTATTCCTCACAACACCTATGGCTGATTTTTCATCAATTGTCTGAGCTTTATCATATGAATCAACGGAATAAATGTATTCTATAGGCAAATGAACAACATGAGTGGTTTGATTAAATACTTCTTCATCATTTAAACATTTATCCGCATCAGTAAAACATATAAAATTCTGTTCATGAGCCTCAACCCGATCATAGAGCGGCATATCAAGAGCAAGCAGTGAAAAATCTAGCCCCCAAGCGCTATGATCTATATATTCTTGAAAATATCCTGACCCCCATCCAAACCATTTATCAATATTTTCCCGTGCAGTTTTGTTCGATCTATATATAAATGTTGTACGAAACTTCAGTGCCGAAGTATCAATCTCAGGAATCCGCTTATTATATTTATCCTGTTCATGGAGAAATGTCGTTGACGACCCCAAAATACTTTTGACAATACCATCATAGGACGGATAGGAGATCCGTGCTGAAGGGTCGAGATAGAATTCAAATATTGTATCAAGTCGACTTTTGGTGCATGTCGAAGCGTCGCTGAAATAGCCACAACTTGGTCTGCCTGTCGGCACGTGGTTATACGCCACCGCGAGTGCACCCTCGAGTTCCTCGTTAACGCCCGTTAGCGGCATGTTGTATCGTTGAGCAAAATCAGCAGTGTAAACCCAAAGGCTTTTGTCCACCTCTTTGCCGCCATACCAGTTACGATCTGACAAATCAGATCGTGCTTGATGATATTCAATAATTCGCTGCCAAAACGAAGGTGGGAACTCTACCTCGTGCACCTTTCCCCCAGACAGAGGAAATCGGATAGTTCGCTTTGTTTCGGTCGGAAGAAGACTAAATCTTCCATCAATGAAGAGCGTCACGATTATTAGATCCTTTTCCCTGGTGGCATCATAACCAATCGCTTTTGCTCCACCGTCAACTTCTTGACCAGATTCTTGCAAGTACACACGCTTCAATCCAAACGCCTGCTCCCACTTTCCCTTGAGATCCGGGTTCAATTCACCCAAAGCAAAAAGAGAACTCTTCCAGGGAATAAGACCCACAACAGGGTTGCCGGTAATCCCGATATCAATGTCAGATTTGATATACAGCTCAATGACACATTCGTAGGAAGGTACACAGACCTCTTTATCTCCCTGATTATGGCACCGCAATCGACCACTCGGTTCAATGCGGAAGGCAGCCAGCTCTGCACCTTTCAGCCCGTCATCCTGCCATTCCTGCGGCATACCAAAGCGCTTGCGTGCAGCTTCATTGAATACCCAGACATTATTGTCTTTGATAATGACGCTTCCATAGCCGCAAAATTTTTGAAACGCAGAATCCTGCGACTCCCGGTACGTCATTGGATCGCAGGCTGAATGAGCATATCCAGCACAGAGTAGGAAAACGAGTGCTGTGTAAACGACTCTCAATGCGCTGTATAAAAAATGGGAACGGCCTTCTTCAAGTTTTTCGACTGCACCACACCCCAACAGTGCTCTGATTATTTCATTCATATCTTTTTCCTTTCTATCGCTAGTCCGCCAATATCACCATCACAGCCACTGTCCGTCTTTATCAGAAAAGACAAAGCTCCGGTGGTCATTCACTTTGATCACGATACCTGCACCATGCGGTGCGGCCCAGGCCCATCCGGTTGGCTGAAACCAGGTATGTATTTCATAGACCGCATCACCGCCCAACTGTCGTGCACTCTCGGCCATCTCCTGATAGACAGCCTGCGCCGAGCCATACCATGCCTTTCCCACGTCAACCTTCGCAATCACCTCATAATTTCCAGCTTCTGGAAGCATTGCGGTGGAAAGATAAATTTTTCCAGGATGCGGATCGTAAATTATTTCACTTTTCCGTTCCACATCAGTCACATCCATTCCGATAAGGGGGCTGTGAGCAGAACAGCCAGCCAACAAAAACAATGTTGCACACACGGATAACCTGAATAAGATTGCCATGCCATCCTCCTGAAAAATATGAACAAAAATGGGCAAAAAAATGGGGACTGTCCCCTTTTCCTCAAAAAATGGGGACTGTCCCCATTTTTGTTATTTGAAGTTGAATGAGGTGCCGCCTTGATCGTTCGGAACGAAATCTGCGTTTACTGTGACTACCTGGCCACAGCCGTTCATGGTCCATGTTTCGCCCCACGCACCCTGTATGGTTTTGCCGTCTTTGGTAACCTCGTGGGGCGGTTCGGTCAGTTCAGTTCCGACTAATTGAATTTCATCACATTTCTTGCCGTCTGGTTGGGGCTCAAGCTTGATGGAGGCCGCCATCTTGGCCGCTAGGCCCGCATCGTGCAGCAATTGCAGTGAAGCGTTGCTGTTACCGGAGGGAAGTGGTCTTTCCTGAGGGACTGAGCCCGGGGTGGCCAGGAAGATGGCGTTATAGGTTCTCGGACCTTCACACCGCTCGAACTCGAATCGCTGTTGCCAGGCACCCGCCTGCGGATGCATGCTGCCTGCAGGAAAAACGATTGGCTGCAAAAGGATAAGGCTTCCCGGCTTGATCTGAGCATCTTTGGTGCAGTTCTGATTGAGACCGAGCTTGTAATCCCAATAGATGCCGACTCGATACAGTGCTTCCTGCTGATGCGCTGAAAGCAGATATGTTGCAATCCTGGTATGTTGACTGAGCTGATCGACGTTTCGCAGGGTTTCCGTCGTCTTTTTCGGAACACAGCCAAGATTGAAGGCCGTGACACAGACAAGCAAGGCGATAAGCAGGCGTGCGGGTTTCATGTGGTTCTCCTGTTTGCTTCAGGGTTATGGCTGTCTTGACGTTTCAAGACTACCTGGAAAGGTTACTGCCGACCGACGACGAGTTTGAATTTCTCGAGCAGCAGCAGGTAATCGTAATGTGCGGTCTTGTAGGTCTTGAGTGACCGGTAATAGTCCTGTTGGGCGTTGAGGACGTCGAGCAGGACCTTGGCGCCTTCGTCATAGGATGCCTGGGTTGATTCCATGGCCAGTCGGCTGGCCTCGGTCGCTTGACGATAGGTCTCGATCAGCTTCCTGGTGCCTATAATGCTCTCCCAGAGTGACTGGATTGATCTGGTCAGTGCGTTTTGCGCCGACTGCACCTGCCGTGCGGCGGAACGGAGTCGTCGTCCTGCCGCAACCGTCGCGGCGATATCCTGCCCGCCGGTCAGCAGGTCTATTTGCAGACGCACACCGATATCGGTTTCGCTGCGATCCTCACCGTAACCGGACAGGCCGCCGTCCGGCCGTCTGTCTCGATAATCGGCGAACAACACCAGGGCCGGAGTGAAACGACTGAGCGCTATGCGTCGATTGATTTTCGCCACGCCATGCTGCCGCTTGCTGATCTGCAGGTCGGTATTCATAGCCGACGCCACCTGCAGCCAGTGATCGAGCGGTGGTTTTGGCGGCACCGGTACCACTGGCAGATCAGTTGCAAACTGGTGGCTATCGACCGCTTTGCCGATCACCTCTTCCAGTGCGGTCTGCGCGTTGGCAAGCTCGGTTTTACCGGCGATCTCGGCGGCCAGCGCAAGACGATAACGAGCTTCGGCATGGTGACGATCGGTTATCGTGCCAAAACCAAGGGCCAGCTTTTCTGCGGCGCTTACCACGTGTCGTTTCAGGGCGGCGGTTTCCACTCCGTCGAGCAGATAGCTCTCACGGCTGGAAAGGACCGCGTAATAACGCTCACTGACCCGCAGTCGCAGATCTTCCTCCGCCTTTTTTTTTATCAGTTCGGCAATGTCCATATCAAGCAACCCGCGACCGGCGATCCAGGCCTTGCTCAAATCTACCAGCGGCTGCTCGGCGGTGACGGTAATCTCCGCTTCACTAAACGATGCGATTGCATCTGCAGCGTCTGCCTGCCGTTCCGGTCGCAAGGTGTCCCGACTGTGCGTATAGCTGCCGGTCATCCGCAGCGTCGGACCGTAGCCGGCCACCGCCCGCCAGCCCTCGGCGGCCCGGGCTGCGGCATCGTGCAGCTCAGTGTGATAACGGGCATCATTCAGGCGAGCGAGGGCTATCGCTTCCTGCAAGCTCAGGATTGACACCTCGGCCACTGCCGACTGCGGTAGATACAAGAGAGCAACCAAGGCAACCGCGAGCCGCTGCCATTGCCGGCCCCACCTCCTGGCACGGCTATAGCGCGATGTTACGGCCGTGCGCTGCGATCCAACGACGCTCACTGTTTTTCCGAATCCCCGTCAGCTGCCGTCGACTCTGCGGTTTGCGCAAGCGGCGGCAGCAGGCGGTGGGTCAGCCCGCCGTTTTCCGGGTCAGGCGCCAACAGATGAATCTCCCGCTCGGAAAAGGAGGAACGCATATCGCTCAGTACCGTCTCAACTCCGCCGAACGGAGCGACGATATCGATCAGCCAGAGCCGTTCTCCGGAGGTCCAGTCCTCCGGCCGGAGCCGGCCGCCGTTGCCGAGCAGCCGTTTTTCCACCTCATCGGTAAGAAACGCCCAGCTGACAAAAGAGATCGGGTACTCCTGCTTCATGTAGAGTTTGCATTGTCCGCTGACCAAGGGCGGGATCAGGAGCCATTCCAGGTCACTGATAAACTGGTAGCGCCGATGGGGTGACTGCAGATAAAGCATGATCACCGGGCCGAGGGCCGGTAACCGTTTGACCAGGCGCAGTGACTGCGCTTTAATCTGCTCCCGGAGCGCCTCGTCGGCGACTGCTGCGTGTTCGTTTTCCGGTGGGGAAAGCCCGTTTTTTTTCGTCTGTTGTTTTGTTGCCGCTGTACCGGTTGTCGTCATTGTCACATCTCCCGCAGACTTTGGTCCCGATAACGCAGGATCGGGCCGAGAAAGTACTCGATTACTCGCCGCTGACCGACCTTGACGTCCGCTGTTACCGTCATTCCCGGTGCAATCCGGCCGGTTCGGCCGTTCACGGTATTGGGCAGTTCATGACCAGCCAGGAAAATCCGGACCGGATAGACCGGTCCCAGGTCCTGATCGAGCACCGCATCACCGGCCACCCACTCGATCGTGCCCGGCAGCGCGCCATAGCTGGTGAACGGAAATGCCGCTACTTTTACCGAAACCGGCTGCCTCTGTTCGATAAAGCCGATATCCTTGTTCAAAATCATGGCATCCACTTCAAAGCCGCTCGCCGTCGGGACGATCACCAGCAGCGGCTGGGCGGCGGTGACCACCCCGCCGACGGTGTGGATCGCCAATTGCTGAACCAGACCGTCTGATGGCGCTCGCAGGGCAAAATGGTCTTGCCGGTTTTGTGCCTTGACTATCTGGTGGCGGAGGTGTTCGCACTCATTCTGGGCCGTGGTCAACTGGTCGAGCAGATCGCGCCGGTATTCGGTCCGGGCCAACTCCTGCTCTTCACCGGCACGGTCAAGGCGGGCCTCGACTTCGGCTAGCCGGCTCTGCATGTTGTCCAGGTTGTGATCGGCATCGTTGATCTCGATCTGCGCCTGCAACAGTTCAGCGCCCGAGATCAGCATCTTTTCAGCAAGCGCTTGTTTCTTTTCGTAGAGTTCTTGGGCCAGCGGCAATGCCTCGCTGAGCCGGTTGACCTCGGCGATGATCGCCTGGCGCTCGGCCCGGCACCTCCTGATCTCCGTTGCAAGCGTATCCATGCGTTGCCGCCGTGCCGCCAGTGACTGGTCGAGCAATCGCCGGTGAAGGGCAACCGTCTGCAGGTTGGCACCTGCCGGCGGCTGAAAGAGCGATGCGTCGCCCTGTAATTGGGCGTTGAGGCGCAGTACGGTTAGTTCCGTTTTTGCCAGCTCTTTTTCCAGGGTCTGCAAATCCTCGCGATTGGCGGTACCATCCAGGGTGATCAGCGGATCGCCCTGTTTCACCACTTGTCCGTCGCGTACATGGATGGCGGTCACCAGACCCGGCTCCAGGGCCTGCACGATTTTGACCTTACCGGTCGGCACCACCATCCCCTGGGCGCTGACGACGATATCCATCCCGGCCCAACTCGCCCAGCCCACGGCGCATGCCGCAAACACAACGATAAACAGCACCATCGCCCGGGAGAGAGGCGCCGGCGGGCGCTCAAGCACCTCCAGTGTTGCCGGCAAGAATTCATAATCCCGCTGAGCCGTTCGATCCCTCCGAAATCGTTCGACCAGCCTGCCCAGTGTCTTCCCGGCCGGCGGTGACGCGGGCATAGCGATACCGACGATACCTTTTTGCTGCGACCGGCAATTGCGTTTATCGCCTTCCTGCCAGGCACGCTTATCCGGCGCATTCGAGCTATCCGGTGGATCATAGACAGGCATAGCGTCCCTCGTGGATGCTGTGCAGCGTCGCATAGCGGCCGCCGGCTGCGAGCAGTGCCTCGGGAGTATCGTTTTCGTCGATCCGGCCGCGCTCCAGGGTAATGATCCGATCGGCATGACGCACGCTCGAAAGCCGATGGGCAATGATGAAGACCGTGCGGCCGCGGCAGATCTGCCGCATCTTCTGCTGAATCAGCAGCTCGGATTCGTAATCGAGCGAGCTCGTCGCTTCATCGAGGATCAGCATGCGCGGGTCGGTGGCCAGGGCTCGGGCGATAGCCAACCGCTGGCGCTGCCCGGTGGAAAGCTGCACGCCCCGTTCGCCGACCGAGGTGTCATAACCGTGCGGGAAATCCATGATAAAACCATGGGCACCCGCCAGCTCGGCGGCCTCAATGACCGTTGCCAGCGGCAGATCCGGACCGTTGAGGGCGATATTGTCGCGGATGGAGCCGTTGAACAGTACCCCGTCCTGGACGACAACACCGATCTGACGCCGCAACCACGAGGCGTCGGCCATGGATAGATCGACGCCGTCGATCAGCACCCGGCCACTGCGCGGAACATAGAGGCGCTGTAGCAGTTTCGCCAGGGTGGTCTTGCCCGAGCCGGTGCTGCCGACAATGCCGATCACCTCCCCCGCCTGAACAGAAAACGAGACATCGCTGAGCACCGGCGAGCCATCGGGGCCGTAACCGAACATGACCCGCTCGAAGGTGACGGCTCCGGCAATATCCGGCAGGCTGACCCGGAACGGGTCGAACCCCGGCTCGGCAGGGCAGCGAAAGATATCACCGATGCGTGCCACGGAAATCCTGACGTGCTGAAACTCCTTCCAGATCTGGGAGAGCCGCACGATCGGCGCCACCACCCGGGAAGAGATCATGTTAAAGGCAATCAACTGACCAACAGTCAGGTTGCCGTAAAGTACCTCCTTGGCCCCGAAATAGAGGAGCAGCACCGTCAGCGCCTTGCTCGCAACAGCGGTAATCTGGTTGACCAGGTTAGCCAGCAGACCGCTTTGAAATCCGTTTTTGACGTGATCGGTCAGCCGCGCCTCCCACTTTGCTTGCAGCCGTGGTTCTGCGGCGCCGGCCTTGATCGTCTCGATCCCGGAAATGGTTTCTACAAGGAAGGACTGGTTGTCGGCGCCGCTGCTGTAGGTGTCTTCCAACCGATTGCGCAGCAGCGGCGTCATCAGAAAAGAAGCGGCGAAGAGAAACGGCAGACTGATCAATACGATGAGCAGCAGAAACGGGCTGAATAGATACATCACCAACAGGAAGACAACGACGAAAAACAGGTCGAGCAGCAGCATCAGACCCGAGCCGGTGATAAACCGGCGGACATTGTCCAACTCTCTCATGCGAGCGATGGTGTCGCCAACCCGGCGACTCTCGAAGTAACTGAGCGGCAGCGACATCAGGTGTTTGAACACCGCCACCCCAAGCATCAAATCCATCCGGTTGGCGGTGTGCGACAGCAGATAGGTGCGCAGCCCGTTCAGGGCGATCTCGAAGATCGAGACGATCACCAGGGCGAGGACCAGGACATCGAGAGTGGTCAGGCTGTTGTTGCTGAGCACCTTGTCGATGACAATCATAAAGACGAGCGGCGACAGCAGCGCAAAGAGCTGAACGAACAACGAGGCCAGCAGACAGTCCCTGAACACGCCGCCGTATTTGCGGGCCGCACGAAAAAACCAGCCGAGTCCGAAGCGTTGTTCACCATCAAGCTGGCGCTCTTTCCGCTTGAGCAGCATGATGGTGCCGCGAAGCCGCTGTTGCAGCTGATCAATATCTTCCCAGTGCGGCTGCGCCGTGCCCTCCTCCTGTACGAGGACCTGTCGCTTATCAATATCAAGACGGGCCAGCATCGCATATCCACTGCCGTGCAACGGGGCGACCACCGGGTACAGCTCCGGACGCAACCGGGCCAGCGGCTTGTCAACAAGGCGGACCTTGAAACCGATCCGTCGGAAGGCCCGCGCCAGCATCAGCGGCGCCAACTCGTCCTGGCCGGTACTGAATTGATGCCGCAGTTGCTCGGCGCTGATCGGTGCACCAAGCAACCGGGACATCAAGCCAAGACAAAAGAGGCCACTGCGCACATCGATAGCTGGCTGAGTCATATACGCTCCGGTGGTTGAACGGGGATCTCCGGCACCTGTCGGTGAGTGCCTACAAGTATCTGGAGCGCACCGTAGCGCATCGATCTGACAATTTTCTTACAGACCGTGTTTTTCAAACATTTTTTGAAACTTTCTTTTCCAAAAACCTATTGACACCCCCGGGTGAATCAAGTAGTGTGCCGCGGTCCTGAAGCACGGGCCGGCCGCCAGGCCGTGCCGGGGGTTTCGGGGCGGTGCCGAAAGCGACGAGCGAGGCTGATTAGGGCTTGACAGAGCGTCGGCGAATTGATAGATTTATGCTCTTCTGCACCACTCATTGGTGCGCGCCGCTTGCGGCGTTTGTAGCGATCCTTGACAACTGAATAACAACATACGTGCAAACGGGCCCGACGCGTCTTTTGACGCAGAGGGATCTGCAGAGCAGTAATGCGATACAGAGCCCTTATTTGAAGTTGTGTTTTTAAATAAGGACCGATTTATCGGTTCAG
>NZ_FQXS01000051.1 GCF_900130015.1 Desulfofustis glycolicus DSM 9705
CGGTGATTCTTTTAACCCCATGGTCGTTGCACTTGATTCGTGGCACGTCGGCAGTGATATAGCAATGGTGCTGGAAGAAGTTGAGATGCCGCCAGGTCATTTCCTTGAAGTCATGGGCCTTACACAGCTCTCCGCACTCAGGACAAGGGAAACTGCTTCCCCGTGGAGCGGACAGGGTGATCCGCAGTTCGTGGGGCGTGCACTCGGTGTTCAGAGATTGGCCGGTGATTTCCCAGGGTCTCTCTAATCCAAGTCCTAATGCTATGATATCGTTGCCATTCATACGTTTCTCCTCGCTATTTCGTGTGGATTTGATCTTATGATATCAAATCCACACGAAATGACGAGGAGCCTCTCGAGTTTGTCTGATGATGCGTTAAGGCATTTTCGTAAAGATATTGGGATGATATTTCAAAATTTCGCACTGCTCAATCGAAAAACTGTGTTTGAAAATGTTGTTTTACCCATGCAGTGCTGGGGGTATTCGAAATCCCGGATGAATGCAATTGCCAAAGAGCTATTGAGCTTGGTGGGTCTGGAGAACAAAATCAATGCATATCCCATCGAACTTTCGGGCGGGCAGAAACAGCGGGTGGGCATTGCAAGGGCCCTTACCCTGGAACCAAAGATCCTGCTTTGTGATGAGGCCACATCTTCTTTAGATCCGGGCATGACCCAGTCAATTTTGGACTTATTAAGAAACATAAATGAAAAACTTGGGCTTACTATTGTTTTTGTTACCCATGAAATGGATGTCATAAAACTCATCTGCGACAAGATGGCCATTATTGCAGAAGGGAGAATAAACGTGTCTGGCTCTGTGGAATCTGTTTTTCTCCAAGAGCCTGAGGCCCTGCTTGAGTTGGTGGGCCAAAGACCCATGGATATCCATCATGGAAAAGCTTTGGTCAGAGTTTCAGTAAAAAACGAAAATATTGCCGATACCTTTCTCTATGAGATGGCCAGAGAAATCGCTGTCCCTTTCACCATTTTATCTGCAGGCATTGAGCGGACCAATAGAAAACGCTTTGGAAATATCTTTCTTGCCGTACCTGAAAACGATCTTCAAAAAGTGTTGATCTTTTTTAATGATCGCAAGATGACCTGTGTGCCACACAATGATAGCCCCGCTGAAAGGAGTATCCGTTGATACATCTTGATTTTGAAACGACTCGGCTATTTGAATACATGCCTAAAATTATTCTCCCCGCCGTTAGCGCAACGGTGAGAATGCTTTTGTTCTCTATGATCCTTGGTTTGATCATCGGGACGCTTGTGGCAATCGTGTTGGTATTGACTTCCCCCCATGGGCTGAAACCCAATCCAAGGGTGTATAAAGTACTCGGCTTTATCGTTAATATGATCCGAGCCTTTCCTGTGATCATCTTGATCGTTGCCATTTCACCCCTGACAAGGGCCATTGTGGGCACTTCCATCGGGGAAAAAGCAGCCATTGTCCCCTTAACCCTTTCCGCGTTTCCGGTCATTGCCCGATATATTGAAGCAAGCATCCTGGAAGTTGACCCGAATTTGATCCTTGCTGCCCGCTCTTTTGGAGCCTCAGACCGGCAGATCATCTTCCGGGTGCTGTTTCCCGAAGCAATGCATTCAATTGTGTCCGGCCTCACAACCACGAGCATTCTTTTTCTGGGGGCAACCACTCTGGCCGGTGCCGTTGGTGCCGGAGGCCTTGGGGCCGTGGCACTGACCTATGGTTACCAGTGGTTTGACGATGTAATGATGTATGCAATTGTCCTGATCCTCTTTGTCATGGTGCTTGTCATCCAGGGAGGTGGGGAGTTTATCTATAGAAAACAAAAAGAAAAAGGAGGTACATTTAAATGAAACGAGCAATCTTTATGGCACTGGTGTCATTAATCTTGCTGCGGGTAATGCCCTTTAATGGTGTTTCGGTGGTCCAGAGTGCTGAGACAAAGAAAATGGATATATCAATTGCCTGTGCAGAAACCACACAGGCTCTTGTCGATGCCGTTGTTCCCGTCATGGCAGAAAAAGGATACAAGGTCACCTACCAGATATTCAACAATAATGTGAACACGCTCGTGGCTGTCAATGACGGAAGTATGGAGGCGCTGATGCTTGTCCACAAACCATTTATGCAAATTTTTAATCATAGAAATAACGCTGATCTTGTGATGGTTGAGCCGCATATGTTTGCTGTGGGTATGGGGTTGTTTTCCGAGCGCTACACCAGCATTGAGGACCTGCCCGAAAACGCTTCCATTGCCATCATGAATGATTCGATGAATATGGATCGCGGCCTGAGAATCATGGCAGATGCGAATATTCTTTCCATTGATCCTTCAAAGAAAACCGTCTCTTTAATTGACATTGTAGAAAATCCTAAAAATTTTAAGTTCGTCGAGATGGATCAAACCCAGACCGTTCGTTCTCTCCAGGATATGGATGCGGCAATCGCCTTTTTCAGCCACATGAAAAATGCAGACAAAGATTTTAATAACTACCTGATTAGGGACCAACGACCGGATCAATATCCGCAAGGGGTCATTGTCAAAGCTGAGAATGCCAAAGCCCAGTGGGCCCATGACCTTGTCCAGGCCTTCCGCAGCAAAGAGATACGGGACATTGCCTATAAATATTACGGAGGTCTTTACGAATATTTTGACTGATAACAAGACAAGATACAGAGGATATGCCAATGTATGAGACCCAAGCCGTATGGCTGGACAGTTTGCTGGAACTGTCTAGAAAACCGGTGGGGATAAGATTTGTCCTTGATCAAGAGGAGTTTGATCAAACGGATCTTCCGGAACCGAAAACGGGCTTGCCTTATTGTACAGCCGTGATGAAAGCAACTAGAGGGCAATCCTATAAATTGGATTTCGGCCATTCCTCTTGTATTGCAGGATCCAGGGCCTTAGGGATAGCAAAACCTGTGGAAGAGGCCTATTCAGGAAAACGGCATAGAGCTTTAGGCGTATATAAGAACCTTTGTATCAGCAGATCCGTTGCTAAAGATATGGTCTATTGTGTTCGCCATTGCAAAGGGGTTGAGATTCAACCTTTGGAGGCATACGCTCCTTTACCCCCTGACGTGGTGGTTATGATTGTCAATCCGTACACGGCAATGAGAATCGTCCAGGCCTGGGCCTATCATTTCGGACAGCTCAAAAACATCAAGATGGTTGGAAACTGCGCCATCTGCCAGGAATGTACATCCTATCCCCATGAGGAAAACACCTTTAACTTGTCTATGCTGTGCTCGGGTACCCGCAGGTTTGGCCGATGGGGAAAGGATGAGTTGGCCATGGGCTTGCCGTATCACTATGTCAAGGATGTCATAGACGGTTTAAAGCAAACAGTCACGCCCATGGAGCAGGATAAGGATAAAGACAGGATCACCAAAGCGCTTTCTGAAAAAGGGTTACACAATGAAGTGACGATCCAAAAAGGCCAAAATTATTATAAAGGGGCCTATGGCACACCAGACAGGATGGCACGCAGGAACAAAGGTGCAGGTTTGTCCAAATAATAAGGGTCGTTCTCCATCGGTGATGCCTCAAAATGGCGCTATAGTTATTCTTCGGCGTTCAGAATAGGGAAGAATGGGCCTTAACGTGGTAGATAGCACCAAACTATTGGGCGAGCTCAGATTGGTGATTTGCACAGCCAACCCTAAGCTTTTTGTAGATTGTGCTTTCAGAGATGTTTCCTGACATTCTTCGGTATAGCAACTGTTCTCAGATCGTCAGAACATCGAATATGGTACTGATGTGCATGATACGCACCAACGGCCGAATAAGCCGCTGGTGCAAGGGCTTTCCGGTTAGGAAAAGACAACTCGGGTGAGGTGGTTTACAATGGTGGTGGAGAGAGACGGGCACCCGATAGCTCTGACGGAATATGGCGGGGGCCGTCGAAATGATTCTGCCGTGAAGGTGAATGCATGGATGATATCACCCATCTGACCGAGAGTCTCTTTGCTGATACCCCGAAAGGGTTGCTCTACCACTACACAACACTCAGCGGATTGCTCGGTATCGTCAACAGCCGCACGCTGTGGGCCAGCGATATCCGTTATATGAACGATTCGGCGGAATTGAAACATGCCGCTGATTTGATCCGTGGCCAGGTGCATGAACGCATCTCGCGCAAACAGGGCCGGCCGGACTTGCTCGGTCGGTTCGTCGACTGGGTCAGCCACCGAATCACCAACGGCCACTTGCTGTTCGGTTCCTCGTTTCGTTCACATGGCAACCTGCTCAGTCAATGGCGTGGCTATAGCCCGCACGGCAAGGGGGTCAGCCTTGGATTTTCCTCGGAGTATATTTTGGAGTGCGCGGACAGCCAAGGGTTTCAGATCGGAAAATGCATCTACGAGCCGGCCCGCCAGAAACGCCTTATCGAGCGTGTGCTCGACGCACTGGAGTCTCAGGTGGAAGAGCGGCTCACCGGTCAGGAAAGCCGTGAGCGGCTGCATGCTGTCTATGCCGATGTGTTTGATTTCATCGAAACGGACTTGTTGCGCCTGGCAGCCATTCTCAAGCATCCGTCATTTCGCGAGGAAAAGGAGTGGCGCATCGTTTCACCGGTCTATACCAGCTATGATGACTGCACCATCCTGTTCCGTGAGGCCAATGCGGTGCTGGTCCCCTATATCGAATTCGATCTGGCCCCAGTCCGGCAGACGCCGAAGCTCGAGCACGTGTTTGTCGGACCCTCTCCGAACAGCAACATCTCGATCAATTCGGTGCGCATGTTCCTCGCTCAGAGAGGTATCGATCCGGCGCGGGGTATCGATTATTGCCAAATCCCGTATCGCCTTCGTTAATCCTACGATTCGGCCGAGGCGCCGTTATTTGTGATGGTGAGCGCGCCGGCAGTTCCGAACGTACGGCCGGCCTGAAGCGGGTGGCCGTGATATGGGGCGGGGATGGATGACGAGACCTGGTCGTGTTGCGCTCAGTCGATGGACCGGCGCGCCTTGATCGCTTTCGATCCCCGTGTCACCGTGGCAATGCCGACGCCCAATTCATCGGCGATGCGCCGTTGCGGAACGCCGCGCTGGAGCATTTCAAAGATCTGCAGACGGTTGGCCACTTCGGCCAGTTCGCTGTCGGTGAGCAGATCGCGCAACGCGTCTTCCATCGCTTCCGGTGTTTTCCGGGCAAGCAAATGATTGACTAAATGCAAAATGTATTTTACGGTGGCGTCCATGTACTAGCACGCTAGTACATGGACGCTGAAAGTCAACTCTTTTCTCCTGATGCCCGCGGCTTTGCCGCACTCAGGGAGCCAGACGTCGACCTGGGGGGCGAGCGTTTTTCATGTATCAGGATCTGCTGCAATACATCTTTTCCGGGCTGACCAGCGGGGCGATCTACGCCCTGATCGCGCTGGGATTCTGCGTCGTCAACAATACCATGGGGATCGTCAACTTCGTCCAGGTAGATTTCGTCTCGCTGGGCGGCATGTTGATGTTCTCGGCGTTGTTTGCACTCGGTCTGCCGATGGTACCAGGTCTGCTGTTCGCCGTGGCCGGCGTGGCGGCGGTGGCGATGGTGGTGGAGCGGTTCGGTCTCCGTCCGGCCCGAACGGAGAACCATCTGGTCCTTATTTTCATCACCGTCGGCCTGTCGATAATCCTGCGCGGTATCATCAAGCTGGTCTGGGGCAAGAACCGGATGGCGGTGCCGCCGCTCACCCCCGACACCCCGGTCAACATCATGGGCGCTTCGGTGCTGCCGCAGGCGTTATGGATTCTGCTGTTGACCGTCATCGCCATCGCGCTGCTGATGTTTTTCTTCTACCGGACCTCGCTCGGTCTGTGCATGCGGGCGGTCGCTTGCAACCCGTCGGCCGCGGCGGTCGTCGGCATTCCGGCCGGTCGGGTGCGGTTGACCAGCTACGCGATCGCCGGGGCGCTCGGCGGACTGGCCGGCGTATTGGTCACGCCGATCACAACACTGAGCTACGACGTCGGCGTGCTGCTTGGCCTGAAAGGCTTTGCGGCCGCCATCCTCGGCGGTTTCGGATCGTTTCCCGGCGCCATCCTCGGCGGCTTGGGACTGGGACTTCTCGAGTCGCTGTCGGCCGGCTATATCTCCAGCGCCTACAAGGATGTCGTCGCCTTCGTCGTCTTGCTGCTGGTGCTCTGTGTCAGACCGAACGGGCTGATGGGAAAATAACCGGATCATTCAACAACCATTAAAACGAATCGATATCTATGAAACAACCCGAGATACAACTGGTCATGGGCAACGAGGCGATCGCCGGCGGGCTGCTGGAAGCCGGCTGCCAGGTCGTTGCCGCCTACCCGGGGACGCCCTCGACAGAGATCCTGCAGGCCGTCATCAACCAACGCGACGAGAGCGACGTCCCTCTCCATATCGAGTGGTCGGTCAACGAGAAGGTCGCCTTCGAGGTCGCCCTGGCCGCCAGCTATACCGGCAAGCGGTCGGCGGCGATCATGAAACAGGTCGGTCTTAATGTCGCCGCCGACCCGTTCATGCGCACCGCCTATCTGGGCGTGGTCGGCGGCATGGTGACCATCGTCGCCGACGATCCCGGCCCGCACAGCTCCCAGACCGAGCAGGATACCCGTCTGTTCTGCATGCAGGCCCGGGTGCCGGTCCTCGACCCGTCCAGCCCGGCGGAAGCCAAGGCGATGGTCGAGCCGGCCTTTGCCCTTTCCGAGAAGTATCAGCGCAACATCGTGCTGCGGCCGACCACTCGGATCTGCCATTCCCGCCAGAGCGTGACGGTCGGAGCGGTGCGGACGATCCATGCGCCGTCAACATTTACTCCCGACCCGGGGCGCTGGTGCGCCACCCCGGCCTTTCTGCCCGGCCTGCACACCGGCCTGAACAATGATCTGGCGGCTATTGCCGATGAGCCGGACTGGCAGCCGCGACTGACGTCGGGCGACGGCAGCCGGCCGCGACAGGCTCTCGTCGCCTCGGGCATCGTCTATGCCCACCTGCTCGATCTGCTCGATGAATTGGATCTGGCCGGCACTATCGATCTCTACCAGGTGCTGATGCCGTATCCGCTCGCTCCGACATTCATTGAAAAGCTTCGAGACGGCTACGACCGGGTGCTGGTGCTCGAGGAGACCTATCCGGTGATCGAGCTGCAGCTGGCCCATCCGGGTGGTGCCGGTAAACAGAGCGGGGCGGTGCCGCGGGTCGGAGAGTTGACCCCGGATCTGGTCCACGCGGTGCTTGCCGATTTTCTCGATCTGGCACAACCGGCCCAGTCGGTGCCGGCCCAGCGCGGCCAACGACCGTCGCTGTGCCCCGGCTGCCCGCACCGGGCCGCCTTTTATGCGATCAAACAGACGTTTCCCGAGGGCATCTTTCCATCCGATATCGGCTGCTATACCCTCGGCATGAACCTCGGCGCCGTGCATACCGTTCACTGCATGGGCGCCTGCATCAGCCAGGGTGCCGGTTTCTACCATGCCTACCACCTTGACGGCGGTGAAGTGCCGACCATTGTCGTCACCATCGGTGACTCGACCTTCTTCCATGCCGGAATCCCGGCGCTGATCAATGCAGTGTTGCAGCAGGCCCGGATCATCGTCGTTATCCTCGACAACGGTACCACCGCAATGACCGGTGGCCAGCCGGTTCCGCATCTCGGGGTCGCCGCCGGCGGCCGGCCGACCAAGGCGATTGCCATCGAACCGCTGGTGCGGGCCGCCGGTGTCGAGCATCTCGAGGTCTGCGATCCCTACGACATGAGCGCCTTCACCCGGGCCCTGAAACAGGCCGACAGGTACATCCGCAGCGATGACGGTTCGGTGGCAGTGGTCATTT
Source organism: Desulfofustis glycolicus DSM 9705 (assembly GCF_900130015.1). GTDB lineage: Bacteria > Desulfobacterota > Desulfobulbia > Desulfobulbales > Desulfocapsaceae > Desulfofustis > Desulfofustis glycolicus. The sequence continues at coordinate 7,803 of NZ_FQXS01000051.1, forward strand.
CGCGGCGGCCGTGCGTGATGGACCCGGTTGCCAAGAAGGCGCGCCGGCCGGTCACGGTAATTGTTAACGAGGAGTGTCTCGGTTGCGGCATCTGCGTCAGTGAATTCGAGTGCCCGGCCGTATCGCTCAACGAGGAACTCGGCGTAGCGGTGATCGACCAGGATCGTTGTATCGGCTGCGGCGTCTGCATCGACGTTTGCCCGGCCCAGGCCATCGAGATAAAGGAGCAGTAAAGGAACCATCATGAAACAACAGATTATCGTCAGCGGTATCGGCGGGCAAGGTGCACTATTTTTGACCAGGGTCATTGCCCAGGCGGCCGTCGATCTCGATATCCCGGTCCTGACTTCGGAAACACACGGTATGGCCCAGCGGGGCGGCACGGTCATCTCGACGATCAAGGTCGGCGATTTCGCCTCGCCGTTGATCCGAACTGGCCAGGCCGATGTCGGCCTGTTGCTCTGGGAAAGCAACTTGGCGGTCCATCGGCCGCTGCTCAAGCCGGGCGGGGCGTTGCTGGTTAACGCTGAGACGGCCGGCGAGGGCGATCGGCTCGACGCCTCCGGTATCGCCCGCAAGCTCGGTAACGCGGTACTGTCGAACCTGGTGCTGCTCGGCCGGGCGGTCCAGACCAAGGTGCTGTTCTGCGACGAGCAGACCTGCGTTGCAGCGATCAGGAAACTGGCACCGGAGCGGTTCGTCGAGCAGAACCTGCAGGCCTTTTACGAGGGGCTACACCGGTGAGTCCGATTCGTCGCGATAAGGTGCTTTACTTTCTCTTCCTGCACCGGACCGGTCTGTTCGTCGGGCTGTTGACCGCGGCGTTGATGCTTTTTCCTTTGATCGAGGACAACCCCTATACCCTCGGCCTGACCAACCTGATCGCGATCAACACCATCGTCGTGCTCGGCCTCAACCTGTTTATCGGCTACGCCGGCCAGATCTCCCTCGGGCATGCCGCGTTCTTCGCCCTCGGCGCCTACGGCTCGGCGGTCACTACCGTGGCCGGCGGCATGTCGCCGTGGCCGGCGATGCTCCTCGTCGCCGTACTGGTCGGTCTGATCGCGCTGGTCATCGGTATACCGGTGCTGCGGCTCACCGGTCACTACCTGGCGATGGCGACGCTCGGCTTCAATTTCGTGATCCACACCGTGCTCCTCGAATGGGACGAGGTGACTGGCGGGCCGAGCGGATTTTCCGGCATTCCGCCTCTCGGCTGGGGCGATTTCCTGTTCGACAGCGAGGTCCGGCTCCACTACCTGCTCTGGGGGAGTGCGATGCTCTGCCTGCTGCTCAGCCTGAACCTGGTACGCAGCGGCGTCGGGCGCGGTCTGGCGGGCCTGGCCGGCGACGAGACGGCGGCGGCGTCGCTGGGTGTCGACACGAAACGGGCCAAGGTCAAGGTGTTCGTGCTGTCGGCGGTCTTCGCGTCTTTGGCCGGTAGCCTGTTCGCCCACTGTTACGGGTTTGTCAGTCCGGATTCTTTCGGTATCTTCACCTCGGCGGACCTGGTGATCATGGTCGTCGTCGGCGGCATGGGCTCGATCTGGGGTTCGCTGCTCGGGGCCGGGTTGATCACGCTGTTGCCGGAATGGGTCGACGTGTTCGCTACCTACAAGGACTTCGTGCACGGCGGTATCCTCGTGCTGGTGCTGATGTTCCTGCCCCAGGGGTTGGTCACCGGTATCGTCGATCTGGTTCGGGTGAAGATCGCCTTGCGGAGGCGCAAACATGCTGCGGCTTGATGGCGTCAGCCGGCTGTTCGGCGGCCTGCCTGCCCTCGATCGGGTCTGCTTTGATGTGGCCCGGGGCCGGGTCACCGCGCTGATCGGACCGAACGGTGCCGGTAAGAGTACGCTGATCAACTGCATCACCGGGGTCGACACGCCGACCGGAGGCACCGTGACTTTCCAGGAGCGTGATATCACCGGGCTGGCGGCGCATCGGGTCAGCCGTCTCGGCATTGCCCGCACCTTTCAGAACCTGCGGCTCTTTCCCCGGCTCAGCGTGCTCGACAACGTGCTCTGCGGACTCAGCGGCGAAGGCGGCCGGTCGATGGTGATGGCCATGCTGCGTCTGCCCTACCTGCGGCACCGCGAGCGGCTGTTGAAGCTGCGCGCCCTGGAGGCGCTCGATCGCTTCGGGCTTGCCGACAAGGCCTCCTGGCCGGCGTCGATCCTCGCCTACGGCGATAAGAAGCGGGTCGAACTGGCGCGGGCCACGGTCGGTCGGCCGGACCTGCTGCTGCTCGACGAACCGGTGGCCGGCCTGAACAGCGATGAGACTGCAGCCGTCGGTGAGCAACTCCGGCGATTGCGGGCCGGCGGCCACACCATCCTGCTTGTCGAGCATGACATGGAGCTGGTCATGGATATCGCCGACCAGGTGGTGGTGCTCGACAGCGGTCGCTGCATCGCCGTCGGCTCCCCCGACGAGGTGCGGCGCAACCCGGTGGTGCTCGAGGCCTATCTCGGCCAGATGGAGGCGACCGCCTGATGCTGACCATTCGCCATCTGACCGCCCATTACGGGGCGGCCCAGGCGCTGTTCGGCGTCGACCTCGATGTCGGCCGCGGCGAGACGGTGGCCCTCGTCGGGGCCAACGGCGCCGGCAAGAGCACGCTGCTGCGCTGCGTGATGGGGTTGGTACGGCCGACCGGCGGCAGTATCGTGCTGGACGGCGATGATGTCACCCAGGCCCCGCCGGCGCGCATGGTGCGTAAGGGGCTGGCCTTGTCGCCGGAGGGGCGCGAGGTGTTCGGTGAGCTGACGGTGCGCGAGAACCTTGAACTGGGCGCTATCCCGCTGGCGCTCGGCGGCGCCGAAAAGGCGAGGCGGATGGAAGAGGTGTTTGCCCGCTTTCCGAAGCTCGGGGAACGGGCCGGGCAGCTGGCCGGCACCCTGTCCGGCGGCGAGCAGCAGATGATGGCTATGGGACGGGCCCTGATGGCCGGCCCGAAACTGCTGCTGCTCGATGAGCCGAGCCTGGGCCTGGCGCCGCTCATTACCGATGAGATCTTCGCGATCATCAGGCAATTGGCCCGGGGCGGCACCACCATCCTGCTTGTCGAGCAGAATGCCGCCCGGGCACTGTCGGCATCGGACAAGGCTTACCTGCTGGCCAACGGGCGCATCGTCGAGCAAGGTGAAAGCCGCCGGTTGCTCAACGATGCCACGCTCCGTGCCGCTTTTCTCGGCGCCTCAACCGATAACCCGGCGGCCAGTCGTCTCGGCGCCGCCGGTCTGACCAATATACGTCTGGAGAAACCCGATATGCACAACCTGGATTTCATGCCGCCGTTCACCACCGACGAGCAGCTTCGTGTCCATCAATTACGTGGACTGCAGTGGACGGTCCGGCACGCCTACGAAGGGTCCGCCCACTATCGCCGTACCTTCGACGAGGCTGGCATCACCCCCGGCGATATCACCGCTCTTGCCGATCTTGCCAAGCTCCCGTTTACCACCGCCGACGATCTGCGGGACGGCTACCCGTTCCCGCTGCGCGCCGTGCCGTTTGAACAGCTTGTCCGCATTCACGCCAGTTCCGGGACTACCGGCAAACGAAAGGTGCTCTGCTACACCCAGAAAGATCTCGACGATTGGGAGTATTTCTTCGCCCGTTGCTACCAGATGGCCGGGGTGACCCCGCTCGACCGGGTGCAGATCGCCGTCGGCTACGGTGTCTGGACGGCGGGTGTCGGTTTCCAGGCGGGCTGCGAGAAGATCGGGGCGCTGGCGGTGCCGCTCGGCCCCGGCAACATTGATATGCAGATTCGGTTCCTGCTCGATTTCCAGTCCACGGTCTTCTGCTCGACCGCCTCGATGGCGCTGTTGATGGCCGAGGAGATCCACCGTCGCGGGATTGCCGACAAGATTGCGGTGAAAAAGATTATTTACGGCTCGGAGCGGTCCAGCCGCTCGATCCGTGCCAAGGTCTCCGAATTGTTCGGCGGCGCCGAGTTGTTCGACATCACCGGGCTGACCGAACTCTACGGCCCCGGCACCGGCATCGAGTGCTCCGATCATGATTGCATCCACTACTGGAGCGACTATTACCTGCTTGAGATCATCGACCCGGAGACCCTTGAATTGTTGCCCGATGGCGAGTGGGGAGAGATGGTGGTGACGTCGCTGTGTAAGGAGGGGGCGCCGCTGATCCGCTACCGGACGCGGGACATCACCCGAATCATCCCCGGACCGTGCACCTGCGGCTCCATTCTGCCGCGTCATTCGCGGATCAGGGGCCGGTCCGACGATACCATCAAGTTCCGTGGAGTCAATATTTACCCGAGCAGCATCGATACCATCCTGTCGGCGATACCCGGGCTCGGCTCGGAATACCAGATTCACCTGACCCGGGATGCGGCTGGTCGCGATCACCTGCGACTCGTCGTCGAGCGGGCCGAGGGCGTCGAGGTGCAGCGCGGCGCCGAACTGGCCCATGAAGCCGCTCACCAGATCAAGCGGCAGCAGTTGGTCTCCGTCGACGTCGAACTGGTCGAGTACAGGGCACTGCCCCGCTCGGAGCGCAAGAGCCAGCGGGTGTTCGATGACCGGATTGTCGATGACATCGTTTGATACCAAAACCAGGTACGTCAACCACCAAGCAGGGACGGCTGACCCCGGCGGCGCTTACGCCGCCGAGCCGGCCCGCAACCGAGGGGAGAAATCATTATGATCAGAGTATTGTGTGCAAGTCTACTGGCCCTGGCGCTGGCCGTGCCGTCGGCGTTCGCCGAGGACACGATCAAGCTCGGCGCGCTGTTCGACCTGTCCGGCCGGGCCGCGTTCATCGGCACGCCGACCAAACTGGTGGCGGAAATGGTCGTCGAGAAGATCAACAGCGAGGGCGGTATCAACGGCAGGATGATCGAGCTGGTCATCGCCGACACCGAGGCCGATCCGGCCAAAACGGCGTCGATCGTCAAGAAGTTCATCTACAAGGACAACGTTGTCGCGATCATCGGACCGACCCTGACCGACACTGGTATGAACGTCAAAAAAGTCGTTGACGAGGGGAAAACGCCAATATTCATGACCGTCGGCGGCGACCCGGTCATCATGGGCGGCAAGTTCGGCCCCTACACCTGGGTGTTTAAATCGCCGCAGCGCTCAAGTATCGCGGTCGAACGGCTGTTTATCTACCTCAAGGAGAAGGGGTTGACCAAGGTTGCGCTGCTGTCGGCGGCCGACGGTTTCGGTAAGGACGGCAGCCACTGGATGGATGAACTGGCCCCGAAATACGGAATCGAGATCATTGCCCGGGAATCGTTTGGCACCCGCGACACCGACATGACGGCCCAGTTGACCAAGGTAAAGAACAGCAACCCGCAGGCGCTCATCGCCTGGACCATCGGCCCGGCCGGATCGATCATCGCCAAGAACAAGGTACAGCTCGGTATCGACCTGCCGCTGTTCCAGTGCCACGGACTGCCCGATCCGAAATACGTGGAGCTTGCCGGCAGCGCCAGCGAGGGTGACCGGATGCCGGCAACCAAGCTGATGGTCGCCGCAGAACTTGCCGACAGTGATCCGCAGAAGGCGGTTATTCAGGAATTTATCAGGCTCTATAAAGAGAAGGGTTACGACAAGCAGTTCCCGATCAACACTCACTCCGGCTATGCCTGGGATGCGATCATGATGGTCGCCGACGCCATCAAAACAGCCGGCACCGACAAGCAGGCCCTGCGCGACGCGATCGAGGCGACGAAAGGCTACGTCGGCATATCCGGTATCTATACCATTACCCCCGAAGACCACAACGGCCTCGGCGTTGATTCGATGGTCATGGTGCAGGTGAAAAACGGCGTCTTCACGATGGCCGAATAGCGGTCGTGCAGTTCCGGAGCAGTTCCGGTATGCTCTGTAGTGGCCGGTGGTGCGATTCCGGGCGTCACCGGCCCGTTTTTTTGCTTTTGTTGTTATTTTTCCGGAATTACTTTCATGGAGTGAGTCGTTTGTTAAATCATTGAGACAGCCGCGATGCTTTCCGTAATAACCCTCCTTGTCGTCCTGACACTCTCCATTCTGGTAACCCGGGTTGCCACCGTTGCCCTGACCCATACCGGATTGTCGAAGGAATCTGCAAAATTTCAGGCCCGCTCTGCATTTACCGGCGTCGGTTTTACCACCGACGAATCGGAGAAGGTGGTCAACCACCCGGTCCGTCGCCGTATTTTGCTCGTACTGATGCTGCTGGGCAATGCCGGGATCGTCACCGCCGTATCGTCACTGATCGTCTCGTTTATCAATGTCGACAGATCGTCCTCGCCGTTCTGGCCGATCGCGCTCCTCATCAGCGGGGTATTGCTCCTCTGGTTCGTCGCCAACAGCGCCTTTGTCGACAGGCATCTGTCGAATTTGATCTCCACGGTTCTCAAGCAATACACGACGATCGACATTCATGATTTCTCGAAACTGCTGCACCTGTCCGGCGATTACCAGATCAGTGAAGTGCACGTTGAGGACACGGGGGTACAGTAGCAGGACATCGCTTACAGTTGTAGCGTCACATCGCTGACACTTTTAGGATATGGTCATCCGCTAACCAAGGAGGTGGCCATGCCCTGGAAGGAAACGACAGCGATGGAGCAGAAAATTGAATTCATTACCGAATGGCGTTCAGGACAATTCGCCATCACCGAGTTGTGCAGAGCATTCGGTATATCCCGAACGACAGCATACAAATACATTAATCGATTCCAGGAAAAAGGAATTGAGGGGTTATACGAGTTGAATCGTGCACCGCACGTTCAACCAAATAAGACCCCAGAGACAATTGAACAGAGGATCGTTG
>NZ_FQXS01000087.1 GCF_900130015.1 Desulfofustis glycolicus DSM 9705
AGTGTTGAAGATTATCAGGCATTACTGCCGATGCAGCTCCGGGTGGAGGATGTTGCCCTGAATGATATCGTTAGTGGGGTTTAATAGACGGATACATCTGATCAACACCGGGCTGGTCATTGTTTCCCGATAGAGCATGAAACGGACTTTGCCCTGGTTGGTAATCGACGAGATCATATTGATGCTGCTTCTTGTCGCATTGAGCCGCACAATGGGTGTCTGTCCTTTCGGTGCGAAGCCGCGGGCATTGTACGCTTCATTGTTCACGCCGGTCTCGTCGCCCCAGTGAATCTCTGCCTTTTCCTTCTTCGCTTGGCTGGCAATCTCCGGGTAGCCGTGCTCAAGCCACTGCTTCAGTTTCTTCGGGTCTTGCTCCTGGGCCAGCCTTGCCGGCTTTTGCGAGGTGAAGCTTCAGCGCGTTTCAAATAGTCGGTGATCGTCCGCAACGGCAGTTCAATGCCGAATTTCTTCTTGATTGCCAGGCGAACGGCATCGCGGATCCACAGCGCAAACGCCAGTTTGAGTTGATGGGGGGCTTTGTCCACCAGCATGATCTGTACGCTTTTCTCCTGCTCGCCATTGAGGACTCGCTGCGCTCCGTATCGGCGGCCTCGCTTGCCCGGGTTGATCGCTTCTATGCCTCCTCGCAGATGCTTGCCGGGCTGGTCTCCCCGGATAAGAACTTGATCTTTCGTTACACGACCGCGGCATTTACCGTATCTCCCAAACCCAGGGCTTTGTCATGTTGTGCTGACTTACCCGGAAACTCGGCCTTAGATGCCATTTCTGTTCGTCGGCCCATAACTTCGTACTCCGGCTTCCTCCGGACGAACTCTCGCGAGATCGCCCTTGCCATCGGCTCGTATTTATGATCCTGTTATCAAAACAGTATCAGGGTTTACATACAGGGGACTTACACCCCATAAGATCACGCCCATGCCGGGCGTACACCAGAAAATTCACCGGACAAACCGGTGATTTTCTTAATGTCCCCGCTGCGCGGAAACATCGCCCAGGATCAGGAGCGCGCCGCCGCTGCAAAATTCTGGGTGATCTACAACATAAGGACATCAAACAGATTCAGTCAGACGCACAATACGCGCTCCTGATCCTGGGCGTTAGGTACACGCCTTCGGCGCGCGAAGAAAAAAATGTATAAGGTAAATATGATGAATAAATATGATCAATTATGGAAGCATATTGCGAAAGAGAATAAACAAACATTGGTTCTATCATTTGATGAGATTAAAGCAATCAATGGCATTGCTATAGATCATTCATTCTTGAATTATAAAAAAGAATTGATTAACTACGGATTTTCAGTTGAGCAAATATCAATAAAGAATAAGACAGTTGAATTTCATAAGGTAATTAATTTGGTATAAATATGGAATATATTGCTTTACTCAGAGGAATAAATGTTGGTAATTCTGTTAAAATTATCATGAAAGAATTGTCGGATTTATTTATTACTCTTGGGTATACTAATGTGTCAACTTACATTAACTCTGGAAATGTTTTCTTTAAATCAACAAACACTCGTAAAAGTATCACAAGCGACATTGAAAAAGGATTGTTTGCTATTTCACAATCGGAAATAAAGGTATTAGTAAAGACAAAATCAGAGATAGTACATATTGGAGTTATAATCAAGTCTGGTGTTTGAGGAATCATTCTCAGATATTGACAGCCCTGTCAAGCTCGCCTTCTTTTACAGGTTCAACCCTCTCTCCA
>NZ_FQXS01000052.1 GCF_900130015.1 Desulfofustis glycolicus DSM 9705
CTGGCCGACTCGGAACTCTTCTAATCACCTCTCACCGAAGGAGCATCCCAATGAAAGCCGAACAAACTATCCACTTCCTCTCCGAACTACTCGAACTGACCGAATACCTTGGGGCACTCGTCAGAGATCAGTGCCGACTCATGGCCGCCGACCAGGATGGTCATCTGATCGAAGATCCCGAGCAGGAACGGGACGTGCCGTTCTGATCTGATAAACGAACTGCCCATCAGTACTCGGCTTGCCCCTTGGCCGGCGCTTCAGCGACGCCGGCCGGGGGGGCAGCAGCAAAATAATCAGACAACGCTGTCAAAATAATCAGGAAAACGATGTTCATTTATTGTGAAAAGCAACACCGGTTAATTCTTTCAGGCGCTGTTTGAAACGAACAAACGCCTTATTAGAATTAGACCAGCGGATTGCGGAGCCTTTGAAGGCAAAGCCAAGGAAGGTGATCTCGTTGGTCGAGGCCACCGTGCTTTTCTCACGGTTGATGGCGAGTTTGAGCGTGGTGGAAAGAAACCGGCAGATGCTGGCCATCACCCGCTTACCTGCCCGCCGACTCCTTACCAGTATCACGAAGTCGTCGGCGTATCTGGCAAAACGGTGGCCGCGCCGTTCCAGTTCCTTATCCAGGTCATCCAGTAGGATGTTAGCCAGCAGCGGTGAAAGTGGGCCACCCTGAGGAACACCGCGTACGGTGTCTTGGCGGCGCCCATCGATCATCACGCCGGCTCGCAGGTACCGACCGATCAGCTGAAGCACCCGTTTGTCACGGACCTTCCCGGCTACCCGGTTCATCAGGATATCGTGATCCACGGTGTCGAAAAACGTGGCCAGGTCGGCATCCACCGCCACGCGATAACCGTGGCGGATGTAATTGCTGCATTGTTGTGCTGACTTACCCGGAAACTCGGCCTTGTATGCCATTTCTGTTCGTCGGCCCATAACTGTGCACTCCGGCTTCCTCCGGACGATCTCTCACGAGATCGCCCTTGCCATCGGCTCGTATTTATGATCCTGTTATCACAACAGTATCAGGGTTTACATACAGGGGACTTGCACCCCATAAGATCACGCCCATGCCGGGCGTACACCAGTCATTTCACCGGATTTCGCAAACAGCGCGAAACCAGTGAATTCAACGATGTCCCCGCTGCGCGGGAACATCGGCCAGGATCAGGAGCGCGTAGCCGCTTCACAATCCTGGATAATCGGCAACGCAAGGACATCAAACAGATTCAGCCAGACGCACAATACGCGCTCCTGATCCTGGCCGTTATGCTCTGAAAAATATGACACAAATAAACTCAATCGGAACAGAGGTCAGACAATGTTGGAATTCATTGGAATAACAAGTTTTATACTTTTAGTAGCCATCTCACCTGGTGCTGACTTTGCTATCATAGTGAGAAATTCCATTCTGTATTCAAGAACAACCGCTCTTTTCACTGCTTTAGGTATTGGTGGGAGTCTTGTTGCACACACTACATACAGCTTAATGGGGTTAGCACTTTTGATATCAAAATCAATTTTTATCTTTTGTATTCTTAAGTATTTAGGAGCAATGTATTTGTGCTACTTAGGTATTAAAAGCATTTTTTCAAAAGAAAGTGAAGATACAATATCAGAAATAGATCACAAGAAAAAACTCTTGAAATGGCAGGCATTTCAACAAGGTTTCCTGTGCAATTTATTAAACCCAAAAGCCCCGTTGTTTTTTATATCTTTTTATAGTGTTGTTATCCCAACAGAGAGTGATCAATTGGTAAAATTATTGTATGGCATTGAAAGCATCGTGTTAATCACACTCTGGTTTGTCTTGTTATCCGTCATTATCTCACAAAAGTTGGTCAAAGAATTCTTTAGCAAGTCAAAGCAATTTATCAATAAGGCGTTAGGAAGTGCTATGCTGTTTTTTGGGGTTAAGCTTGCGTTTACAAGCAATGAGTGAAAAACATAACGAGTTGATTCACTCCGCTCGTTTCAATCGCTGGACGCTCTGAAACGCACCGACGAACATATCGTTCAAAACGGTGATAACCTAATGGAGGGATAGCTATGGGCATGATGCAAGAATTCAAGACATTTGCAATGCGGGGCAATGTTATTGATATGGCTGTTGGTATAGTAATCGGAGGGGCATTCGGGAAAATTGTATCTTCATTTGTCGCTGATGTTATCATGCCTCCTCTCGGTCTCATAATAGGTGGGGTGAATTTCTCAAACCTTGCAATAACCATTAAAGAAGCAGTGGGTGATACAGCTGCGATCACAATAAATTACGGCAATTTTATCCAGACCGTATTTGATTTTGTCATAATTGCTTTTGCCATTTTCATGGTCATCAAGACGATGAATTCATTAAAACAAAAAGAAGAAGAGGCTCCAGCTGAACCTCCTGCCCCTTCCAAGGAAGAAGTATTATTAACAGAGATTCGAGACGCACTCCAAAAGAAATAACCTTGTTGAGGAAGAAAACAATCAGCGGCTGAACATCATACTTCTCCATGGTTCTTCGTCATTTCCTGTGGATTTAATCTTACGATATCAAATCCACTTGAAACGACGAAGAACCAAAAAATTATTCACTACTCAGAAAAATGAATTGGCTCATCTTGTTTTTTGCCGGACTTTTTGAGGTATCGTTCACCTTCTGTTTGGGTAAGGCAAAAGAAGCAACCGGAAACGAAACGTATTTATGGCTTGCGGGATTCCTCGTAACGCTCAGTATCAGTATGGGCCTTCTCGTCAAAGCGACGCAAACGTTGCCGATCGGAACCGCTTATGCTGTCTGGACAGGTATCGGCGCAGTTGGAACAGTACTAGTTGGAATCTTTGTGTTTAAAGAACCCACAAATTTCTTGAGACTTCTTTTCCTGACGACATTGATTCTATCAATTATCGGCTTAAAGACCGTATCGCATTGACATGCAGCGCATTGAAATCAAAAAGGTATCGCAGGACAACATCGGACAGCTGCAGGAAATCTGTAGATCGACGTTTGCCGAGGCGTTCTCTGACGATAACAGCGAAGAGAACATCGCAGACTATCTGGCTAACGGGTTTTCTGTTGAAAAACTGACAGACGAGTTGAATGATCCCAATTCACAATTTTATTTTGCCCTCATCGATGACCAGGCAATCGGCTATCTCAAAGTAAATAGTGGAGCGTCGCAAACAGAAATTCGGGACAGCCATTCGCTTGAAATCGAACGGATTTATGTTCTAAAAGCGTATCATGGAAAAAATGTCGGAAAACTGCTCTACGAGAAAGCCCTCGAGATCTCAAAGCAAAACGAGATCGAATATATTTGGCTCGGTGTTTGGGAAAAGAACCCGAGGGCACTACGCTTTTACAAGAAAATCGGCTTCCAGGAATTCGGCAAACACATTTTCATCTTGGGAAACGAAAAGCAGACCGACATAATGATGAAATTACATTTGAATTACTGAACCGCCCGGCACAGAGCGGCATGGATTTTCAACCAACGGCCAAAAAAATAACATCATGGAAAGTTTCGACATCGTCACCATGCGCGTGTTCCTGGCGGTTTCCCGTTTGGGCAGCATCGGCGCGGCCGCCAGGAATGAACACATCGCGGCATCTGCCGCATCCCGCCGGATAAGCGATCTTGAACGGGAACTTGGCATCGTGCTCATTTCCAGAACGCCATCAGGCACTCATCTTACGCCGGCCGGCCAGACGTTTGCAAACCACTGCGAGCAGTTGTTGCACAAATATGCCGAGGTGCGGGCGGACCTGAAACGTTTTGCCGAAGGCGAGGCCGGTGAATTGCGGCTTGCCGCCATCCCACGGGCTATGGCCGGAGTCCTGCCATTTATTATCGCCCGGTTCAAAAAGGAAAACCCTGAAATACATGTAACCGTGCAGGAAATTTTCTCCCGGCAGGGTGTGCGGTTTTTGCGGGAAGATGTCTTGGACCTGGCCATCATCTACGACTCGGTCGACACGACGGGATTTGAACTCAAGCCATTCAAGGCTGACCAGGTATGGGTGGTCGGCCACAAAGATCATCCGCTGTTTCTGGAACATTGCGATTCCGATTCCGTATTCTTCGCCGACACCCTCCGCTATGAAAATGTCTCGTTTCATGAAGGAGGAGTTCTCGATGAACTTGTCTCCGAGGCGAGGAAGAGACACAGGATGCCGACAAAATCATCGGTTATGGTACAGCGGATAAATTCCCTTATACGATGCGTTGAAGCGGGTTTGGGACTTGGCATCATTGGTGAGCGGGATCTGCAGCCGCATGTGACCAATGAGAACCTGAAAATGCTGCGGCTGGCAGACAAGTGGGCTGCTCGAAACCTTGTCTGCGCCTATCCTGAGGGGCAAGGAGCCGCGCCGACGCTGAAACGATTCCTGCAGTATCTCGACGGCAACACGTTTTGACACCGCAAACCACGAGCCGATTGGTGCCCGAGTCGGCACAGAAAACAACGGCCACCTCCCGCAACGGAGGTGGCCGCTAAAAAACCGTGCAGCACTTGTGAAAGACTGACGGGTCGTTACCGAATGACGTGGTTCAAATTGCCTTCGGCAATCTGGGGCCTTTTCGGAAGATTCGTTGTCCGCTCCGCTGCAGAGCGGACACCCCTTTCCATGAATAGGTGGCCAGATCTACGACCATACTTTTAAGGTGCGGCAGTACCGAAACGGAGGCCATTTCTTTTGCGTATCTGCCCGGCACGAGATTATACTGCTGTTGTAACGAGAGCATGATCGTTTATCCTTATGAAATTTTAGTCATATATTGTATGCCGGCAGTCTTGCCGGCATCTTTTTCCCGGTTGTTTCGGGGTCGTGAAAATCTGGCCGCCGGCGGCTGTGCACGGCGAGATCGATTTTCTTTAAACAGATAATAGATCATTTTCCGCGGAGCAGGTAATGCTTGCTCGGCAACAGATTATTCTTGTTCCGGCATGACCTGTAACCCGCCCGCACATATTGGCTCTACCACGTTTCCTCACGCTTACGGAGAGGCGCTATGCTGATCGTACCGGTACTCACCGGGACCGGAGAAAAAAGAGTCCCGTTTCTCTGCATTGCGCTGATCGTTATCAACAGTCTGCTCTATTTTTTCCTGATTCCCGAGGATACCCGGGTCACCGCTGCTGCATACGAGTATTACGAGGAATCGGGGCTGCTCGACCTGGAGCTTGATGCGTACCGGGCCTACTTGGAAAAAGAAGGCGAGTTGGTCGTCGATGCTGATCTCGACGGCGAAAGACAGCGGCAGGTGCTGCTGCGCCGCATGTTCTCCGATGACGGCTTTCAGGAATTGATCGAAAGCGGCCGGGCAATCGCCGCCGCCGATCCCCGCTACCAGGAATGGCAAAGCAAGCGGACTGCTTTCGAGCAACAGCGAAACAAGGCCGGTTCCTACCGTTTCGGGTACTCCCCGAAACGAGACAACACCGCCGGACTATTCACCTACATGTTCATGCACGGTGGCTTTATGCACTTGCTCGGAAACATGGTGTTCCTCTACCTGGTCGGTTCGATGCTCGAAGCGGCCATCGGCCGAGGTTTTTTTATTGTCCTCTATTTGGTGACCGGTGTCTGCTCCTCACTCCTCTTCGGCATTGTCTATCCAAACGTTCCCGGTCCGCTGGTCGGCGCTTCAGGGGCCATTTCCGGGCTGATGGGCGCCTACGGCGTGGTTTTCGGACTGCGCCGGATCCGGGTCTTTTACTCGCTTGGGTTTTATTTTAATTACGCGATGATGCCGGCCCTGGTCCTGTTTCCGATCTGGCTGATCAACGAGTTTTTCCAATTGTACACCAATCAAAACAGCAATGTCGCCTACGTGGCCCATATCGGGGGATTGCTGTCGGGAGTCGCGATCGGTGCGGTCTATAAACGTTTCCTGCGACAGCGCATCGACGCCTTGTTTGCCAAGGCGGAGCAGAAGCAAGACGTTGACAGTTATCTGGAAAGCGGCCTGAAACGGCTCGTTGATTTCGACTTCATCGGCGCCCGCACCGATTTCGAGAAGGTTCTCGCCATCGATCCCAACAATTTACAGGCAATCAGGCAACTGTATGTCATTGACAAGGGAAGCGCCGATAGCGAACGGTTTCACGAAAGTGCCCACCGTTTACTGAACCGTCTGAAAAATAGTGTGCCGGAAGAGTATCTTGAGTTATTCGAGGACTATCGGGCGACGACAAAGCAGCCGCAACTCACCATCGATATGCTTGAAACCCTGAGCTATCTGTATCTGAAGAAACGGCAGCACCTGAAGGCGGCTCCCCTGGTCGCCGCCCTGCTTAAGCGGCAGCCCGGCAGTACCAACCTCCCCGGGTTCCTGCTCACCCTCGGCGACGGATTCCGGCAGCACAATCGTCCGGCTGAGGCACGCAAGTGTTATTCGGTCCTGGCCAGCCGTTACCCGATCTCCGCTGAATGCTCTCTTGCCAAGAATCGACTGGCGGAGCTATCGACGGGATAAAACGGGATGGACCGTTTCATGTAGTGGCGTCCGTTTCTGTCAGGCAAGCACCGCCAGATATTCGCGCACCTGCGGAACAAGTTCGTGACGGGGGAAGGTCTTCAGGATACCCTGCAGAATCTGCTTGGCCTTGGCGCTGTTGTCGGCCTGTTCATGGAGTAACTTGGCCACGTTGAAGTACACTTCCGGGGCTCGTGCATCCTTTTTATGGTATTTGGTGAAATAAGCGAATACTTCGAGAGCTTTCTTGAATTGGTTGCGCTCCTGGAGCCAGATCCCGACCTGGTATACGCTCTTGCCGCTGGGCGCACCAACCGGTGAACGCTTCACCTCATCGAACAGCTCGATGGCTTTCTGCTTCTTCCCGTTGGTCGCCATTACCTCGAAATGCCTGATCACGTAATGCTCGGCCTTGCTCTTTTCCCCGGTCATTTTCAGCAGCTGAAAAAACTTTTCGGATAACTCCGGATCGGGGTTGTCCTCCAGGATAGCGGGTCGAAGCCGCGCTATGGCTTCCTGGAATTTGCCGGCCTTGATCAATAGCGCAAGACCGGTAGCCAACTCCGCCTCCTGGGTCTTCGCTTTCAGCTGCTTCTTCCCTCCCCGGTTGGCCGCGAAGTACTCATAATCAACAGAATAACCGATCTCCTCATGATACTGGAGCAACACATATCCCATCAGGTGATAGCAAATGATGGAATAGAGTTGCGACAGGAAGAGCTGCAGGAAAAAGAGAATCCTCGGGTGAATGAGTTCAACCGGAAGCACGGCGAACAGCGCTGTCGGCGCGCCAAGCAGAAACAGCAGAAAGAGGTACATCAGCAGATAAGCCCAGCCGATCCTGAAAATGATCGGAACAAACAGCGCCGGATTGACCGCCTGGAGAATCGAGTTTGACGCAACCAGGATCATGATGATCGCCGGCAGACAGGCGGCTACGACAAAGATCAAGGCAACGGCGGCGATGGGTGAAAAAGGCGCCACAAAACCGACACAAGCAGCGATGATGGCAAAAACCACGAACTGCTTAAACACCTGCAGGACGTTCTGGTTGATTAACTCCCACGTAACCGGCGGCGCCCGCAAACTCCCCTGGGCGGTATGAATCAGCGATGCGTAGGCATATTTCACCATGACGATCCAGACCAGCAACTGGACGATGCCCCACCCGGCAAACAACGCCCCGATGATGGACAGGACCAGGGTCAGCAGCAGTGG
Source organism: Desulfofustis glycolicus DSM 9705 (assembly GCF_900130015.1). Lineage (GTDB taxonomy): Bacteria > Desulfobacterota > Desulfobulbia > Desulfobulbales > Desulfocapsaceae > Desulfofustis > Desulfofustis glycolicus. The sequence goes on from NZ_FQXS01000052.1 coordinate 7,695, forward strand.
CGCCGGTTGCAACGGGTAGAGAAAAATAGCGCCAAGCCGGTTCCAGAACGGTTCGAGGACATTGCCCAGGCCGATCATCCGGGCCGGCAACTCGCAGGCGGGACAGAAATAGTCACGATTTTTCCCGCTGAATCCTGACGTTTCACGAAGACTGATACATTCATCGCAGAGCGATGAGCCGCATTCGTCACATTGAAAGTGCGCCGGTTCAGAACGGTGCAGGGTACAGGTGATAGACATGGTCTTCTCCGGTCCGAGCTGGATTTTGGTTGTTCGGCTCTGCCGAAATGGAAACTTCTCCACAGACGAGGGAAAGAATATACCTGAACGTAAGCGTTTATCAATTATTGTTTCAAATCATGATATTGTTGGCTGATCACAGAATTCCCCTCTTGCGTTCGACCGGCTTTCATGGCACGTGTTTGTCATGCTGTCAAACCGTGTGACACTGCATGGCCAAACAGAGAAAAATGGTCTTCCGCCCGGCGCTCTCGCCGACCTCCGGACAGGGGAGATATCGCCTGTCGCGACACGAAGATGGAGAAAGGGGGAAACAACGAAAAAAGGAGACATCCCCAATTTCTCTGCTTAACCCTACAGAGAGGGGGCATCATGAATTATTACATTATCACCGGAACATCGCGCGGATTGGGAGAAAGCTTTGCAAAACAGCTTCTTCAGGAGGGAAACACCCTGTTCTGTATATCCCGGACAGAAAACGAAGGCCTCATGAACCAGGCCCGGGAAAAAGGGGTTTCTCTTGAGTATATCGCCTATGACCTTCAGGATACGACCGGTATCGACAACCTTATGGACCAGGTGATGAGCGCCGTGGACACCGCCACGGTAACCCGCATGGCCCTGATCAACAACGCGGGCACGGTAGCCCCGGTCAAACCCGTCGATCGCTCTCCCCGAACAGCGGTAATGGCGGCGCTGCACATTAACCTGGCGGCCCCCATGCTGTTGACTGCAGCGTTTATCGACCGCACCGCGGATCTTTCGATTGATCGACGGGTACTCAATATCTCCAGCGGTGCTGCCAAGAACCCGTATTTCGGATGGGGAAGCTACTGCACCACGAAGGCCGGCCTCGACATGTTCACCCGGTGCGCCGGCCTTGAACAGAAGAGCCAGGCAAACCCGGTGAAGATCATCGCCGTGGCGCCGGGCATCGTGGACACGGCCATGCAGGAGAAAATCCGCAACACGGATGAAGCGGATTTCCCGAACCTGCACAAATTCACCGAATTTCACGAAAAGGGCCTATTGACGCCGCCGGATGCGGCCGCCGATAAGGTTCTCCGCCTTTTCCTGAGCGAGGAAATCGAGCCCGGCGGGATATACGATATCCGCGACGCACCATGACGGCGAAACAATGTCTGGCGAACAGGCGTTTTCTGAACAGCTGGTAATGAGAGGCTGGATCTCCGAGAGGAACGGCAAACCAGCGCAGTGGTGCTGATCGTTGTTCTATGGTAACCGGCCTCCCCCCAAAAAAAATGCTTACCGCCGTGCCCGTCCATGGCCTGACTTGGGACCAAGCAGAAACCAGAGAATCAGGCCGAGCAACGGCAGCACCAGAATGAGGACGACCCACAATACCTTTCCCCCGGTACCGGCCGGACTCTGTATCACACTGATAATTGCCCAGACATCCGCTATCAGGATAAGAAGACCAAACAGACCGCCTACCTCAATTCCCATTTCCGACACCTCTCTCGTTTATATTTGCTCGAATACCGTGCGACGAGCCAGAAAGAAGAACTCCTTCAGCCGCTGAAGCAGCTGCGATAAATCCTCCCCCCGACCATGCTGCCCGTAAAGGCAGCTGACGCGTTACACGCGTTAGCGAAAAGTATAACCATTCCGAGCTGTTTATTCCATCCCGACAATCCCTTGAAACAAAGCAGCAAGATCCGCTCTCAGTGCAGCACGATATATGCTCCTCAGCAAAATACTCCCCAGAGATCAACATCAACCTCCTTCATTCCAGGTGTGATCCTGCATGCCTGGACTATTCCTGTTTTTTAAGACATTGCCCAGCGCCCATCGCCACAACTGCTCCCCTGAGACCACCTGAGTCATGCCACGCCAAAGACCTAACATTATGTAATCAATAATTAATATATCGATGAGCATGGTTAAAGCTCTCGGCGTCTCCTGCCTGGTATGTCGCTTGCAAATGCCTCACCATACTCGCACGGCGCTGCAAAAGTAATAACTCCATCGTGACAGATACCTGTTCATAGCGCCGTAGCACCAAATCAACAAAAGGGAACCTTGAAAAAATATTGTCGTTTCACCCAATCTCATCGTTGCGCAATCAAATTTTATTCTCGCAATATCAATTATATGCCTGCGGTAAAATTTTCGTGCACGCCTCGATCTTGAACGAAATTCCGACTTTTTCAAGCTGCCCCTAAGGAGGACAAAATGCTGAGTTGGTCACTTACCTTCTTAATTATAGCAATTATCGCAGCAGTTCTCGGTTTTGGAGGAATAGCAGGAGCTGCGGCGGGGATTGCCAAGATCCTGTTTTTTATATTCCTGCTTCTCCTCATCATTTCGCTGGTGGCAGGTGCACTGCGCGGTCGACCACCCAAAGTATGACGCGATACTGCGTCCGATTCAACCAGTGGCAGGCCTGATGAGGAGCTTGTGATTCCTGCACAGGATCAAGTAACCCGGAAAGATGGGCTCCTCGCAGGTAGTGAGCGTATCACATCTCCAACTGTATTCAATTGTTGGATAAAACTGAACCAAAGGAGTGTCTCATGAAAATACCGAAAATTCTTACTCTGTTGCTCTGCTTGCTCGCTCTTTTTGTGTTTACGGCCTGTGAGAGTGAAGGACCGGCCGAACAAGCGGGAGAAAAAATAGACAATGCCGTGGAGGAAGCACAAGAGGGTTTGGAAGAAGCAGGTGACGCGATAGAAGATACCGCCGAAGAAGCGGGTGAGAAGATTGAAGATGCTGGTGACAAGGTAAGGAACTAAGATTCAGGAGACATATCATGACGCTTCATATCGCTTTGCAGCCCCTGATCTCCCTGGTTGCAGGAATACTCATCCTGGTCTTTCCCAAATTCCTCAACTATATCGTTGCCGCATATCTCATTATCTACGGACTTTCAGGCCTGCTGCAGTAATGTCCAGGCAGTCAACATCCGGGGTTTACGGTTGAGCAGGTTGATCAACCAGGGAGGAAGAGCACGGGCTAGGTGATGTCTTCCGGGGACGGTGCGGCAGCTTCCAGTCCACCCTTGCGCCCTGCAAGAATTCGCATGGCTTCCTCCCATTCACCCGGTTTGAGCTGGCTTTCCTCGAGTACCTCGAAAAACTCACCCTTCCCCAGGACAAGGTCGGGGACCTGGGGATGGTTTTTGCGCAACACCTTCACGGCCAAATTGGCCTCCTCCATCCCCGAGGCGGTCAGCCAGGTGATGAGATGACGGTTACCGTCCCGACAGAACTTGTACAGCAGGTATCGCTTGTCCATGTCAATAAGCTCTTTTTTTACAGGTGCGCCTGCTGGGCAAAACAGGCCCGTCTCATTGAAAAACGAGACAGGTCTTATTTGTCTGCCAGCAGAGGTGTGTGACCAGAAATGAAAGCGACATCAAAAAATAATAACTTTACACTGAAATCATATCGATAAAAGCGGCAATAGTCCACCAGGAGCTGATAGGCTTCGATTAAGCCCGGGAAAAGAGGCAACTTCAACGGGAAAGAGGTGTTCATCTCAGGCGAGAGACGTAACATACCCCCAATAATCAAAAAAGAGCTGAGGCGGCGAAGTGCTTGGCAATGCTAACCTAAAATTGACCAGGAAAACGGTATCGTGCTAACCGAATATTGACCACCCTGAGCACAGAATCTCCTAGAGTTATGGTGTGGATACAAACCATAACCAAGGGAGGGGGAGGAATTGCTCACGATGGATCAGTACGAGATAATTAGAACGGCTCACCGAGTTTACAATCAGAATATTAGCGAGTTATCACGCGTGACCGGACAATGCCCGCAACACCATCAAGAAAGCCCTCCGGGGTGAGCCGTGGGGGTATACGGAACGAGAGGTACAACCCTTCCCCGTACTCGGACCATTTCAGGAGGTAATAGAGCAATGGCTCAAGCACGACCTGACCGAGACGAAGAAGCAGCGGCATACCGGCCGGCGGACTTATAACCGTCTTGTCGAGGAGCACGGTTATGCGGGTGGGGAATCGACGGTGCGGCGCTACGTCAGACAAGCCAAGATGCGCCTTGGTTTTTGCCTGCACGGCACCTTCATTCCCGGTGATCCCGAGGCGGGTTACGAGGCCGAGGTGGACTGGGGGACTGCCACGGCGATCATTGCTGGGGAGCGTTTGCAGGTGAAGTATTTTTGCATGCGCTCCAAGTACTCCGGCAAGCATTTTGTCCGTGCCTATCCCTGTGAACGCCAACAGGCCTTTTTTGATGGCCACCTGCACGCCTTCCAGTTTTTTGGCGGGGTGTTCGCGGTGGTGATCTATGACAATTTAACGACGGCAGTCCGTAAGGTGCTGCAGGGCAGGAAGCGCCTAGAGCAGGAGTCGTTCCGGACGTTCCGGGCATACCACAGCTTTACAGCTCGATTTACGAGCCCCAATGCGGGCAACGAGAAAGGCGGCGTTGAGGGCTTGGTTGGTTATGCCCGGCGCAACTATCTGGTACCGGTACCGGAGGCCGCCAGCATCGAAGAGCTCAACGCCAGGCTGCTGGCCCAGTGTCAGGCGTACGGCAGTCGCCAGTCCTGGCCGGTCGCGAGCAGTCGGTGGCGGCACTACACGAGGCGGAACGAGAGCACCTGCTGGCACTGCCGGCGGCGCTGTTTGGCAACAAACAGGTGCAGGTGGGGAAAGTGGATAAATACGGCACCGTAATGGTCGACCGGAATCACTATTCGGTACCAACCAGCTACGCCGGTCAGCAGGTGTCGGTGGTACTTGGCGTTGACCGGGTCGATATCCATCTCAAGAGTCGCCGACTGGCCAGCCATGAACGACTGTATGGTTGCAACAAATGGCAGCTTGATGCGGATCATTACCTGGATCTGCTGCACCAGCGGCCGTAGGCGTTCCACAGTGCCCGGCCGATCCGTCAGTGGCAACCGAGCTGGCCGGCATGCCTGCAACAGTTGCAGGACCGTTTGTGCCAAAGCCGAGGCGATTCCCGAGGAATCAAGGATTTTATTACGGTCCTGAAGCTGTATCGTGAATATGCGGCGTCTGAGGTGGAAGCAGCGGTGGAGTTGGCTCTTGAGAAAGGCATCAGCTCCAGCGAGGGAGTGCGGCATCTGTTGGTCTATGCCAATGAGACTGTCAAGCCGGCAACGCCTCTGGCCGGTTGGGAACGGTTGCCCCCCGCCGATATCATGCCGTATGGTCAACTGGGAGGTATCTTATGAAAGAGACCGCCCTGTTTGAACTCAAGGCCAACCTGAAAGATTTAAGCGTGCAAGAATAATTATAAGACCCGCTTTGTCACCTGTTACGGCCTGGTAAACGAGTTGGTCGAAGCCCGAGAGGAGCGCCGACTGCAACGACTGATCCAGCGTTACAGCCGTTATGATTTGCTCATCCTCAATGAGCTTGGCTATATCCCGTTTTCCCGGGAGGGTGCGGAGTTACTCTTCCAGATCCTAGCCGAGCGACATGAGAAAGGCTCGGTAATGATCACCACCAACTTGGGTTTTGCCGATTGGACGCAGGTCTTGGGTGATCAGGGCATGACCGCCGCCCTGTTGGACCGATTGACCCATAAGGCCAAAATCGTCAACTGCCGATGGCAGAGCTACCGGCTCAAGCAGAGCCTGGAACGGGG
>NZ_FQXS01000053.1 GCF_900130015.1 Desulfofustis glycolicus DSM 9705
CGATATCGCGAAGACTCTCTCGGTAGGTGATTTGGGCAAAGGCCATGCACAAGAATTGATCGAGACAGGAGAACCTTCTTACCCTGCGCTCTCCTTGGTATTTGGCTACACACCGACGAAAGGTTGGCAATGGCATGAACTCCATAACCTGCTTGAAAATCAATTGTCCGGCAAACATGTGCGCCCCCCTCCAGGGTTTTGCCGAAGAATTTCCCTAGAAAGGGATCAGATTTCAAGTCGATTATGGTCATTTTGCCGTGAATGCTATATTAATACAAGATGTTACACCGAGTCGTTTGGCTCTTAACCGGACACTACTGATTGCATATCGCTATTGATTGAATTTCCTCTGGTATTGGATCCGTTATAATATTGCATTTGACCAGCTTCATATTTTCAAATTCTTTTAATCGAGAGTGGACTAAATTATACGAAGTACTGCTAAACTGCCCTAGCCAAAATGCATCCGGACTAGTTTCAGCTGTTTCGTATGAAAATCCTTCAAATAGGTCTAGGAAATATGCTTTACGGTTGAGCTGAATTTCTTTCATATAGCGTAGAGCTAGATGCGCACTGGCTCCTTTATAGACTCCAATTTCAACATAGGCGCCCTCCAGTTCACAGGTAGATTTGATCGCACGTAAGATATTTTCATAATCAATGAGATCAAAGGTATCCAATTCATTTTTGAGGGGTAAGTTTTCCAGAAGCACTTTTTTTGCAGCATCATCTCTATGAAAGAAGCGTGCAGTGGGCAGGTATGATTTAGGTGTGTAAAAAAAACAGTTTTTCATCTTGAGAATCACACGCAGAATTTCCGCTAACTTCTCGTCACTATCGTAGATACAAAAAAATACAAGGGGTTTATGTGTGAGCACAATCTCTTCAAGGGAAGAAATCCAAAATGCAGGAAGAGTGGTAAAATCAAAACCTATCTCAGCAAGTTTTAGATCAGAGATGATATAAAATGTGGCATCCTTCCCCTGAAAACGTTTTTTAGCAAGCGAAACCATAGCATCAATTTCTGAATAACCAAATCTTGGTAAACGTAAGTGCTGTGGGTGATGTAAACAAGCTGTCCAAGCACTTTTGAAAAAGTCATATTTCCTTCCTGTGAGAAAAGAAATATGTCTACAAATTATTGCATTCGGAAGTAATAATGGAAAAAATTTCAGACTTTGCCACAGTAGGTGACCCATTTTGCTGTTCTCGATACGGTTACTAATTCCTTGAGATATTTGAGCAAAAATATTTTTTCTCATTTTTAGGTCTATCTTTTTGTTTGAGTACAAAAAAACACCTGCTAAAAGAAAGCGGCTCTTCGTCGTTTCAAGTGGATTTGAGCAGATTACCAACCGGTGAGGCGATTAGGTAAATCATGCTGATAAATGTCTCTGGATTTCGGTACCCCCTGGCCCGTGCTTTGGCCGCCTGGAAGATGCTATTCAAGCCCTCCAGGCGAGCATTGCTATGGCCCGACTGGCAGCGAGCTTCAATCGCCAGGCGATGCCGGATCACCGTTTCGATTGCGGAGATGATCGGCTTTAACACCGGTGATCTGGTCAAATCGGTCTCTGCCATGCACAGCAGAAAATTGCTCAAGCGCCATTTGGCCGCCTGTGGAGTTGCTGCTCTTCGTACCCAGCGCAACCGCTCTTTTCCCCGCCAGGCGATGGCCGTGAAGAAGTCCATCGAGTTGAGTTCGGCAAGGGCGTTCCGTTCATTTTCGCTGAGAGTGGTCGATTCCTCATTCTTCAAAACGGCCCAGCGTGTTGCCTTTGGCAACCGTCTTTTTTTGGCCTCCAGGACACGGACCTTGTTGACTGCTTTGGTGAAGATCTGCACGATATGGAACCAATCGACCGCGATCTCTGCTTTCGAGAAATGCTTCCTGATACCGGATAGAAACAGCCTGGACATGTCGCACGTCACTTCCAGGATATTGTCGGCAGTGCCACCGTGCTCAGTGAGAAATCGTTTGAATTGGTGAATCGTGTCTTGGCCTTTGCCAGGGACAACGAAAACGACCGGATTCTTCTGTCGGTCCAGGTCGATGAGCACGGTCACGTAGTTGTGTCGTTTCTTTGCCGAGCTTTCATCAAGACCGATGGCTTTGAGTTCACTCAGATCAAGTTTGGCTAGGCTTTCCGAGACGTAATGAGACACGATGCGCCACAGCTTTTTATCGGGAATCTGGATGATCCGGGCCGCCGCCAATACCGGCATCTCGCGCACCAGCAAGAGCGCGGCTTGCTCGAACAGCAAGGTGAACTTGCTGCCCTTGCGCGCCCAAGGCACGGTGATTCTCTGAACCCCGTGGTCGTTGCACTTGATCAGCGGTACGTCGGCGGTGATGTAGCAATGATGCTGGAAGAAGTTGAGATGGCGCCAGGTCTTTTCCTTTAAGTCATGCGCTTTGCACAACTCCCCGCACTCAGGACAGGGGAAACTGCTTCCTCGTGGAGCGGACAAGGTGCTCCGCAGTTCATGGGGCGTGCACTCGGTGTTCAAAGTTTGGCCGGTGATTTCCCAAGGCTTCTCTAACCCAGGACCTAATGTTATGATATCGTTACCGTTCATACGTTTCTGCTGGCTATTTCGTTTGGATTTGATCCTATGATATCAAATCCAAACGAAATGACGAGGAACCATACTTTGTTTCAATGAAACAATAAGCTTTAATCAGATAAACCGAAATTTAGATATGGTAGTCAATGGCAATAGCGTCGCTTGCCTGCCAATTTTGCAAGAAACTCGTCACTGGCATCTAATATTTTCCGATGTATACGAAAAATGGCTATGCTTAACCCTAGACTAAACCACCAATATATTTCATACAAATCCATACCAAAAAGACCCAGCGCAAGTCTTACTAGGATGAAGAGTGTCAATGCTGTTGACAGAGCGATACATAATTGCGAATCTGCATGTAATTTTTTTAATCTACTTCTTTTAGCACTTAACATTTCCTTATCTTCAAGGGCTTTCGATATAGCATTCTTATTTTTTTCTAGATTACGACATATATTTTTTAATGTTTTCAGCATGATAAATATAAATGCTGCAAAAACAATCAAACCTTGAATTCCAAGATTTGTTGCTACTTCAAGGTAGAGATTATGAGTATCTTGAATTCTACCGAATCTAGCTTCTCTTGCAATTGGGAATGCCGCCACGCCAACTCCAAAAGGATGCTCCTTAAAAATTGTCACTGCGTCTTCTAAGATCTGGATTCTAGCTCCAATGGAGTTACCTTCAATTTCTTGCCCACTAAAAATGGTACTAAACCTTTCAAAGTACTGCTGGTTTACAAAATGTGTTGAAATTAGAATGCAAATCACTAGGACCAATAAAGCAAACAATTTTTTCTGGCTTTTTAAAACAAAAAAAATCAACATAACAATAAAAGCTACATAACCAGTCCGGGATCCAGTGTGAATGAGAATGTTCAAAGCAAACAACAACTGAACTGACAATATAATTTTAATAATTTTAGGTACTATTGGAAACAGATAAATAATAAATGGAATTGTCCCCAATGCCATTCCCGAAAATGAATTGGGGTGTGTATACATAGGCGTACTGCCATGTAATCGCATAATCCCTTGGTTCTGCCATACCATGCTTCCGCTTATTTGCCCGACCAAACCTTCCTGACCCATCTTAATACAGGCAAGCATGAAAGCCCCAATAAAAAAAATCAATCCCTTAGGACTCTTGACAAAACTGACAATAAAAAATGCCATGAATGCAAATTTCACCACCCGATTAAAAAAGACATTCCACGAATACTCTGGATTGAGAGAAAAAGGGACTTGGATGGCTATTACTAAAAACAACAGGATAACAACCCCGCTAAAAGGATTATCCGTCATCGTGGACACGTTTGGCGAAAGCAAGGCTATTGCTGTTAAAACCAGCGCCCAGATGAACTCAATGCGGATCGCTCCCAAAGCAGGGACGCGATAACCTATCTGCAGGTACCAGATGAGAACATACCCGCAAAAAGCCAATAGTACCACATTGCTGACCCGTGGATAACATTCATCGTCGTTTTTGAGTAGTTGGAAAATCACGGCAATTACTTCACATTACAGATCGAAAAGCGATATTTCCCGGAAGGTTCTGCCTTGATATCAGTAACTTTTTTGATGGTATATCGAACCGCATCTCCGAAGAGGTCCTGAAAATAGCTAAGCAGTTGATCGTATGTTTCCTGGGTGTAGTTATTTGCAGGGACAATGTTCAACTTTATTTCATCAATGGCTTCCTGAATAATTTGCATTTGACGTATGCCGGGTATGTCAGTCAAAGTGTTTTCAATTAAAGAAATCCCTGCGACCCGCGAGCCGTCTAGTTTTATCAAAAAATCAGCCACCCTTCCGATCACTTGATCCATCAGTGGCAGGCCTCGACCGCAGGAGCAGACGCTCAGTGAGGGTACACCAACATCCTCTACCTGGTATCGAATTAAAGGCATGACCCAATTAATCAGATCGGTCACGACAATCCGGCCCGGTTCACCTGGGGAAGCTGGTGTACCATCATCTCTTAAAAACTCGATAACGAGATGCTCGATATTTAAATGCATCCCTTCATGCCGTTCGCATTCACAGCCGATCAGACTTACCTCCTCACAACCGTAGCGATTTGTCACCTTCGTTTCGAACACCTCCTCAATCACCGCCCGTTCAGAGGGAATCAGCATCATTGATGTCGATAGTATCCCTTTTGGCGCTGGCAGAGAGATTGCCAGGTCCTGTAGAGCTTCAGCTAGTAAATACAAAGAATGGGCATGGCCATATAGCAGGGTGGGCTTGGCGTTTCGCCATTGCTCGGCAAAAAACCTGACCGCTTTTTCATCTACCCGCATAGTATCGAGATAGAAATAGGGTTGGATCAGATTGAATTTGAGGCGCTCCCTGTAAGTTTTCGGCAGCTTCGGGTTCCCCCAGCAGGCAGCGATCGGTTCGCCGGGACGCCAACCGGTCCAACAGTCAGATCGGCGTGCGCAGGCGTTGCGCAGTTCACTGCACTCCTCGCTAAAATACAACTCCAGTGCAGTCCCGGTCGAACCGCCGGTTTTCGCCTTTTGTAGCGTCTTCTGATCGAGTCCTCGACTTAACAGATTGTGCATTTGATCGCGAATCTCAGATTTAGTGAGGATCGGCAAACCTGCAAGATCGGTTACGTTTTGCATGGTAGCGGGATTCAGGCCGACAGCCGCTATCCGTTCACGATAGAAAGAGTTGTTCTCCCAGACAAATGCGATAAGTTCTCTTAATCGCCGCTGTTGGATTCCAAGCAGATGTTGCGTTGAAAAGTACTGGTTTTTTTCCAGATCTTTCCAATAGGCCAGCTTCGGGCTGCCAGTCAGGCGCCCATGCAGAGGCTCGAACAAATGCCTTCTAAGAAAAGCAAAGTTCATCGTTGTCCTGCTCTTGTGAAATGCATGACTTTAGTAATCCGTGTTGATGACATAATTACCCGATCCCTTGTATGAAATGACCTCACCTAGGGGTCCGGCCACAACACCGTTGTCAGGCACTGACTTGGTAACGACCGTGTTCGCACCTACCGCAACGTTATGCCCTATGTAGATACCCCCGATAATGAACGAGCCAGGCCCGATATAGACGTTATCGCCTATTTTCGGAGTTCCGGATAATTTTCCTCCATAGGTCGCGCCAATAGTCACATTATGGTTCAAATTGCAATTCTTCCCAATAACCGATTGGTGGTTTATCACTATTCCGCCATAATGTCCGATATATAGCCCCCTATCGATTTCAGTGTTGTATGGTAATGAAATCCCATACTTAAACTGGAGACGTCGTAACCAAAGCCTGCAAAGCACAGTGAGCGGCAATAAAAATCCGCCTTTTTCTTTCAGAAATCGGGTGGTCCTCATCCAGAAAGAATAATGAAACCCAGGGGTCGAAAAGTAGGTCGTTACAAACCCCCCCTTCTTTCCACAATAACGGTACAGGTCACTTTTTATAAAGCGAAGGTAATCAGAAAATAGCACACGGTTCCTCCTCCGTTGGAAATTCACGCAACGCCGTATCTGAATCGCCTGCAAACACTTTCCAATCGGCAAGTTGCAGCCTCTCTCTCAAAACCATATCTTTTGTATAGACTGTTAACCTTGCTTCTTGTGGCCTGACGAAAAACCCTGCAGCGGCAAACCGGCCGGCCAATCTTTCACCGGCAAAAATCGCTGTGATTCTGTTTCCCGGCAGCCCCACTGCCGCGGCCCGAATCAAATTGTCAAGAGCTTTTTCGCGACACAAAATATCGAGGATCTGTGTTTCGTCTCTTTTCGCCCTATAGGCAACGACGCCACTATCTTCTCCGATCTTCAACAGGGCCAGTCGGCAATCTTGGTAAAACGAACCAGCATAGCGCCAAGCCAACAGTTCACCAGATGTTGCGATTCCTGCGTCGTTCTCTCCGAAACGATCACTTAGGATATTCTGAATTCTGTTCAAATCATTTATGTTGAGATCTGTATTAACTATTTGTGGCTTATTCATTACAGTCCAACGGACCCAACTGAGGATATCCCGAGCCGTTGTTTTGAGCCCTTTGCTCGTGCTTGGGCGTCTGACCAAGTAACCTTTATGATAGGCAGCGACGATTAATGCCTTTTTTTTTCCATACACTGCCGCCTGAGCTGTGGACTGGCCACTGGAAACAGTGGCCTTAAAACGCTCCAAGGCCATATCGACAAAAAGACTGCTGATTCCCTTGCGACGGAACTCCGGCGAGACCATCAAATCGATGGGAAAAGCAGCCTGGTATTCTTGTTGACAACAGACAATCCTGGCCGGGAGATAACACCTCACACCAACGATTCTTCTGGCAAAACAACAGAGAGCGACATGAAAACCGCCGGGATGCTCGGTAAAAAGGGCATCGAAACGCCCAGACGCCGCCTGAATTGAATCGGCCCCGAACTGCTCCCGTATGAACTCTTGTATAAGGGGGGTATCCTCCCGTTTTGCCCATTGATAACGAAGATCCATGGTCTCCTATTTGCTCCCCACACCCAACTTAATCAATGACTTCCACAATCTCCGATCATAAAAACGGTACTTGAACGCCCGAAAATAATCCAGCAACGCGTCACCATACCGTTTTTCGGAAGCCTTCCAGCGCCCCCGGCTCACATAGGTATGCGCCCAGCCACGCCGAACTTCCGCAGGGGTAACGCTCCTGGGATATCTGGCCAGAAAATTATTCATCATTCGGAAGGAATTCTCAAAGCGTTCTCCAGTCCGGTTGGACATCTGCCCACCCCAGATGCGATAGCCAACCAAAGGCTCTGGTATATATTGAAACTCATAGCTCACAGAAATACGCAGCCACAGGTCGTAATCGATTCCCATGCGAAGGGATTCATCGAAACCTCCAACCTCTTCCACCACCCGACGAGGTGTCAGGCTTGTATTAAAGCTAACGAAGTTATCACACAATAACTGACCGGTGATGCGGCCGCTGTAGCGTTTGACGGCAGGTGTTGCCATCTTGTTCCCCGCAGCGTCAATAAGTTGCAGGTCTCCATAGACCACAGCGAGTTTATCCCGATTGTCGAATAGGGGCAGTTGGCGGCTCAGTTTGCTCGGAAACCAGAAATTGTCAGCGTCGCAGAAACCGACATATTCTCCCTGCGCTTCTTGCAGTCCCCTGTTCTTGGCCGTCGTTTGCCCGGCATTCTCCTGGTGTATCAGCTTAACACGACTGTCAGAGGCATACCTTTTTAATTTAAGGGGGGTATCATCAATAGATCCATCGTCGACAACGATCACTTCAAGATTGCCGTAATCTTGATCGAGAACCGAATCAACAGCTTGACATACATACTGTCCCATGTTGTATGTTGCCATGATAACGGAAATCATTGGCTTTGAAGGTGTCGTTCCGGTCATTTCATCTCCTTCTCCAACCTCATGCGACTTCTTCCTGACGGTAACCTCGCCAGTATTGTTCACCTACCGAGGTCGGTCGACCAATCAGTCGTCGCATTTTCAGCACGAGAAATTCGGCACCACAAAGACACCAGGAAAAATCCGTCTTATTCTCGGTAACGCAATAGCGCGGCAAAGTGAACAAATCATACTGCAACGCCTGATAGGCAATGTAGCTGCCTTTGAACCCAGCCTGACGGACAATATTCATGGTCTTGACAGTAAAATCCGCCGGCCCTCCCTGTGGGTAACAGAACCAGTCAACTGAAGTTCGCAATTTTTCTTCAAGTTTGATCTTGCAGCCAACAATCTCGTTACGTGTGCGGTCGGGATCGAGCCGAGACAGTATAGGATGGTTCTCCGTGTGGGCCCCAATAACAACTCCATTCTCAGCCATCTCGACGATCTGCTCCCAAGTACAGGCCTGGCAGCTCTCATCACAAATATTCTCGGGGCTCACAGCAAGATTCTCTGCTATTTGCCTGAGAAGGTTCTCTTTCTGCTCATGCTTTATGAACCGGCACAAGTCAGCGACGTAATTCCAAGCACGATTCCGCTCACCATCAGACTTTATCTGTAATTCTATTCGCTTACCAGATAGAGAAAAATGCAATTTCTCCAGAGACGTTTTTTCAAAGATCACACGCAGTTTATCCCACCAAAGAAGCGACCTATGTTCGACAAAACCTGTGGTTACAAATAGAACCGGTTTGATCTCGAAATCTTTAAAAACTGGATAAGCAACCTCGTAAAAATCACGATATCCGTCATCTACCGTTACAACTACAGGACTTGGCTCCCATGGTTTTTTCTTTTGCAACGCAGTTAACTGTTCGTCCGGGCTCCAGATGGGATGATGCTGCTTAATGTATCGTAGATGGCTTTTTAACGATTTGGCAGTGACGAAACGCTCTTGTGTCGACGCGTCATCGGAAAATCGATGGTACATCAGTACCCGAACGTGCCGTCTGGTCAAAAATCGGCATAAAACCTGAAATCCAGGAGTTGCCAGCAGAATTTTTTTTAATGCGTACTTCATAACTGACCGCCAAGAGAAGTTGGCTGCAGAGGACAACCGGAAAGCATATCCTGGTAATGATTTTCATAACACTTAACCATGTAGGATAAAGAAAGATTACTAGCAACTCTTTCACGATTATTGCGGCCAATCCTTTGGTTCACATTATCATCCAGCAGCTTTAAGATACGATCTGCAAGCACTTCAACGTTTCCAACCGGATATAGAAAACCGTTTTCACCTTCCAAAACCAGTTCGGGGTTTCCGCCAGTATTCGTAGCCACTACCGGAACGCTACAAGCCATGTATTCAATAATTGCGTTGGAAAGTCCTTCTGTCTCTGAGGTGATAACACCTACAGAGAAATTTGCGATGTGTTCCAGTGGGTTTTCCAGACGCCCGACAAAATTAACCACTTGGTTCAGCCCTAATGAATCCGTGAATCGTTCCAGATCCATACGCAGATGCCCATCTCCAATGACCGAAAAAACAACATTTGGGTTCTTCGCGCGTACTAAGGCGGCGGCTGCGATAAAATCCTGAACTCTCTTGACTGGTCTATTCAAGTTAGCTACTATGCCAATTTCTCGTAGACCGTCCTCGACCGAACCGGAACGATATCCCTCCAATTCGGTCATATCGAAACCGTTATATATCACTTTGATTTTATCAAGAGCCAATCCATCATTTATCGAAAAGTGTTTTTTTACGGCTAATGAATTGGCAATGAAGCCGTCCGCCCGCTTGTAGGCTAAACGCATCTTAAAATTCTCCAAGCGAGTTCGCCAGAACCCAAGGTCTCGAAAAGTTATAATGAGTTTAACAGGCAAAAGAAGTTTCAGCATAGCCCCTATTACTGAAGGATCTTGAAAAAACGTCTGAACCAAGCAAATCTCGTAATCGTTACAGAAACGAGCTAATTTTTTAATTTTCTGAGGGATATCAAGGCTTAAAAGTCTGCGAGTACCCAAGTCAATTTTGGGGCAGTTAATGGAGTCTAGCAGATCGGACGAAGGCTTCAAGGTGCACAGATGTGGGCGAACAACTCCATTTGCCGACAAACCATTGATCAACTCACAGAGTTGTTTTTCAGTACCCCCGAGGTTCATACTCTCAATAATGTAGAGTACGTTATATTTCATATCAATTCTTGCTGGCTAATCTTTTTAGATTTCCCACTTTTATATCAGCTGATTCCTCATTTCTTCAAAACGTAATCTTTGCTCACAAGCTATACCTTGAGTATATTTTTATAAAGACCACATGCAGAACGAAATAAAGAATTTACAATGAGTTAAGATACAATAACAATTCCCTTGCCACTTGAAGGCTACCCGATTCATTGAGATGCCCGCCGTCGGATGTCCACTCCTTGGCCATAGCCAGATATTGTTCACCTTTATGACTGAAAGATATTAACTCTCCGGATTTGCTCGTTGCCTCAATTTTTGCCAAGTTAAAGAAAGGTGCAGTATGTTGATACTCATCCATCACCATTTTATTATATTGATTACGCTTGATGTTATTGGCATACTCCCAAATATCATCTTTCCCTAATATCTTTTTTAACTTGGTTTTCCAAGTTTCTTTTAGACTTGTCAGCGGAACTGTCAAGTGAACGAAAACCGTACTCGGAAAATCTTTTGCTAATTTGTCAAAATTTTTCTTATAATAATCAAAAACACTTTGAATATCAGTGTCTTTAGTAATATCAACGTAACATAACTTTATAAATGCTATATCTACGCTACCCTCCAAGTCATCTCTGATAACCTTAACAAAATCATCAATTTTCTTTTTTGGATAGTTATTCTGCCCAATTCTTTTATGAATAATTCCTGTATTGGGAATATATATATTTTTTTCATTCATAGGAAAGATCGTCGCTGCTAATTTTTCATCATAGAGCTTGATTCCACTAATAATGTTTTCACCAACTGATTGATGTCCGAAAAAAATTCGCTTGGCTAGAAGATTACTCAATTCCATTGGATGTTCCCTCTGTGTAGCCTCGGCAATTGCAATATTGCCGACAAGTTGCGTGATCATTAATATTGATGTGACGATTATACTAACAAAGAATACCATATATGATTTCATAAGATACCTCCTTTTAGAGAGTTATAATCAAGTCTGGTGTTTGAGGAATCATTCTCAGATATTGACAGCCCTGTCAAGCTCGCCTTCTTTTACAGGTTCAACCCTCTCTCCATCCTTGAATTTCACTCCTTGAATGACCTCAGCAAGCAGCCTGAATCCCCTCAGACGCCGCCATTTCTTCTGAGCGCTTTGGCCGAGTTTGTAAACCATTGACAAGATAGTATGCCTTGCAACGCATCCCCTTGTTTTCGCTGTCCGAAGCCGTACCGTGGCAAAGGTCGATTCAATTGGGTTTGATGTCCGGATATGTTGCCAATGAGAGGCTGGGAAATCGTAAAATGCCAGCATCTCGCCTT
>NZ_FQXS01000056.1 GCF_900130015.1 Desulfofustis glycolicus DSM 9705
TATGGAACTTTCTCTTCTTTCCTTCACTCATCTTTTCCTGTTCCTCGGGATTGCGTCTAGCTTAAACTACTGTCTTAAAACTGGGGTCCACTATACTATGGCTGGCAAGATAATAAAGAAAGCGGGAAACCGGGGCTTGCTGGCCGATACTGGGTAGTCTCTGATGGTGTCATGGTGCGGAGGTCGGACTATAGTTAATCTATTAGATTATTGATATTTATTCATATTATCTGTTCAAATATTTTTTATACCCGTTAACATACCCGTTAATCTTCTCAATGGTTCTTCGCGTCTCAAGATGGGATAGATGGAGTCAGGAATGAGTATTTATCCTTTCATACACAAGAAAACTTATTCCTTCCAATTCCAATTTTTAACTTGTTATGTCAAACCGTGAAACCTGAGGTCAAATCGGTTAGGTTTGCAAGTCATCAATAACGGCCGCCCCTGGCCTTCGATTCTCAACAACCATCTGAACATGTAACCATGCAAGATGCCATCTATATTGGGCTGATCAACAATGCGGCATTACTGCTGTCGTTGGGTTTGCTCTACGAACTTACCGGCTTTCGCCTCAAGGGCTCCGGCTCGATTTCTCAACAACTTCTCATCGGTTTCATTCTTGGTGCTATCGGTATCGCAATCATGCTCAATCCCTGGAGCTTCGGGCAAGGCATCCTTTTTGATACCCGCTCCGTTCTGCTGTGCATCACCGGGCTCTTTTTCGGTACCATTCCTACGCTCCTGGCCATGCTGTTTACCGGTACCTTCCGGGTTTTCCTGGGCGGAAACGGTGTCTTGGTCGGCGTTGCCATTATCGTAAGCTCCGGCGCTATCGGTTTGGCGTGGCGACATCTACGACTGCACAAGGGTAAGGCACCTTCATTTGCTGAACTATACCTGCTCGGCGTCATCGTCCATTTGGCCATGTTGGCCTGGATGCTCATGCTGCCGGCAAATACCGGACTCGAGGTGCTCAAACACATCAGTGTGCCGGTACTGCTGATCTATCCACTCGCTACCGCGATCCTCGGCAAGCTGATGGAAAACCGGCGGATCCACAAACTCGCTGATCTTAGAATCAAGCAGAGCGAGGAGAAATTCAGAAACATCTTCCAGCACCACTCCGCGGCCAAATTACTGATCGACCCTGACACGGGAAAAATAATCGAGGCCAACGAGGCGGCGGGGAAATTCTATGGTTGGTCAACCAGCGAGCTCAAAAAAAAGAACATTGGGGATATCAACGATCTCACCCCCGACCAAGTCGCCTCGGAGATGGCCCAGGCCAAAGCAGGCAACCGCACCTACTTCGAATTTCGTCATCGAACCGCCTCGGGGGCCTGCAAGGATGTCGAGGTGTATAGCGGCACGGTGACTATTGACGGTCATAAGTATCTACATTCGATCATACACGACATTACCGAGCGCAAAGAGGCTCAGCGCCAGCTGGCCGAACGCCGGCAGTTTCTCGGAAGCGTTATCAAAACAACTGCAGACGGATTCTTGGTCATCGATGCCGCTGGTTTCGTTACCGAAGTCAACAACGCCTATTGTGCCATGTCCGGTTTTTCTCGTGAAACATTGGTCGGCAAATATATAGGTGAACTCGACGCGACAGAGTCGGAAGAGGAGACCAAAGCACGCCTCGAGCACATCAAACATCACCAGGCTCTGATCTTCGAATCGACACATTATCATGCCGACAGAGACACCTTCCCCGTGGAGATCTCAGTCAGCCATATCGGTGATGATAACGGCACCTATGTCTGCTTCTGCCGGGATCTCACCGCCCGCAAGCAGCAGGAACAACAGATTGCCGCCCTTGGCGAGATGCTTGACGCCGCACCGGTTGCCGTCTTGTTACATGACCACGATGGTAAGCTGATCTTTGCCAATCACGCCGCCTGCATCATGCACGGTTACGATAACCGAGAAACCTTCATGGAAAGGAACCTCAGGGAGTTCATGGTTCCCGAAATGAGAGCGTCGTTTCCTCAGCGCATCAAACAAATCTCCGAAAAAAACGAGTTACGATTTGAATCGACCCACGTCCACCGTGATGGCAGCCATTTTCCGGTAGATGTCATAGTTCGGCTGATTGATTGGGAAGGACAACGAGCGTATCTCGCCATCAAGGTTGACATATCCGAACAACAAAAAGCGCAAGAGGCTATTACGCACAGCAACGAATTGCTGCGCTATATTATCGAACATGCCAACAGCGCCATTGCGGTCCATGATTGCGACCTTCGCTATGTGTACGTCAGCAAGAACTATCTGGAGCAATACAAGGTTAGCGAAAGCGAGGTTATCGGCAAGCATCATTATGAGGTTTTTCCCGACCTACCGCAGAAATGGCGTGACGTCCACCAGAAGGCCCTGCAAGGAGAAATATCTGGTTCCGAGCGGGACGCCTATCCCCGTGAAAACGGCAGTATCGAATGGACCCGCTGGAGCTGCCTTCCTTGGTTTGAGCCGGACGGTGCCATCGGCGGCTTCATCGTTTATACGGAGGTGATCACCGATCGCGTACGCGCCGAGGAGGCTCTGCGAGAGAGCGAAGAATATCTGCGGGCTATGATTTCCGCAGCGCCCATGGCAATCATCAGCACCGATGTCGAAGGGGTGGTCCAGAGCTGGAACATCGCTGCTCAGCGCATCTTTGGCTGGAGCGAGGATGAAGTGTACGGCCACTCACCACCCTTCTTTTCTGCTAAACAGCAGGAGGAATTTTTCAGGTTACGTCAGCACGTGATACGCGGTGAAACGCTATCAAAAATCGATCAGACAAGAACCAGAAGAGATGGTTCACCCGTCGAGGTTAGCCTCTCCGCAGCACCCATTTATGATGCTGCTGGTAATGTCAGCGGCATGCTGGCCATGATCGAAGATATATCCAGTTACAAACGGACTAAGCAGGAACGGGACGATCTCCAGGCACAGCTGATTCAGGCACAAAAGATGGAATCGATCGGTCGACTTGCCGGCGGCGTGGCCCACGATTACAACAACATGCTCGGGGTCATCCTCGGTTACACCGAAATGGCGCTGGAAAAGCTTTACGAAGACGATCCGCTCCACAAGGATCTTTCTGAAGTGCTCAAAGCGGCTGAGCGATCAGCCGACATTACCAGGCAGCTGCTTGCTTTTTCCAGGCAGCAGACGATTGCCCCCAAGATGTTGGACTTTAACGAGGCGATAGCAAAGCTCAAATCAATGATCCGGCGCCTCATCGGCGAGGATATCGAATTCATCTGGCATCCCGGTAGCGATCTCTGGCCGATCTATATGGACCCGGTCCAAGTCGATCAGATTTTAATCAACCTCTGTGTCAATGCCCGTGATGCCATCGCCGACATCGGCACGATCTCGATCGAAACCGACAAAACCACCATCGACGAAGAGTACTGCCGGAACCATTATGATTTCATCCCCGGCGACTTCGTCTCGCTGTCCATCACTGACAACGGCTGCGGTATGGACCGGCAGACCCGTGATAAACTGTTCGAACCGTTTTTCACTACCAAGGTCCGGGGCAAGGGCACCGGACTCGGTTTAGCCACCGTATACGGTATCCTCAAGCAAAACAATTGTTTCATCAACGTCTATAGCGAACCCGGGCAAGGCTCTACATTCACTATCTATTTCCCGCGTTACAGAGAAAAAGACCAGCCCGCCGAATCGAAACCCGCCTTGGCCCATACGAATCGGCAAGGCCACGAAACCATCCTACTGCTCGAAGATGAAAAAGCCATCCTGCAGATGACCACCCTAATGCTCAAGGGGCTCGGCTATACCGTTCTTGCCTGCAACACGCCAAACGAGGCGCTCGAAACCGCGGCGAAGCAGCCCATTCAGCTTCTCATCACCGACGTGGTGATGCCCGAGATGAATGGTCGCGAGTTGTCGGAACGGCTGAAAAAGCATTATCCTGACTTGAAGACGCTTTTCATGTCTGGCTACACCGCCAATGTCATCGCTCACCGCGGCGTACTCGACAAAGGAGTTAATTTTATTCAAAAGCCATTTTCCTTGAGCAGCCTCGCCGGCAAAACTCGGGACGTACTGGATACTTGAGTCGATGCTGGCGGTGCGGGGAGTTAATACCGTGGAGCGGGATGCCGAAAGGGGATCTTTGAACGCCAGAGTCCTGTCGCCCGTAGACGGTCGAAAACAAGATCTGCAAATTTTTTCCATTTACCTTTCCCAGCTGTGTCCGATATACTTGAATCACCTTTTTGTAATTAAATGGTTTTGTAAACCCAAGGCATAAAGTGAAGTAACGAGCACCAGCAATACCTTGTTTTTGATAAACACCTGAGAATATAATGAAGTTCATAACCTTCCTGTTGACACTGATGATGATCACCCTCTTCTCGACTGCCGCCACTGCGCAGAAGACGTTGCGCATTGGCACGGAGGGCGCCTATCCACCATTTAATTATCTCGATTCCGACAAAAAGTTGGCCGGTTTTGACGTCGATATCGCTAGGGCGTTATGCGCCAAGATGGGCGGAGAATGCACGTTCATCGCTGTTCCTTGGGAAGGAATGATCGACAATCTGGTTGCAGGCGACTATGACGTCATCATTGCCAGCATGGCTAAGACGGAGGAGCGCCAAAAAAATATCGACTTCACCGGACACTACTATCGCTCCCGGTCGGCCTTCGTCGCCCGCACCGGGCATGACGTCATCTTTACCGACGAAGGTCTCAAGGGCATGAGCGTGGGGGCTTGCAATAATTGCGTGCAGGCTCAGTATCTTCGTGATCATTTCTCATCAGGGCCGTCTCTGGTGCTCACTGATGACACCAACCAGCTCTTCGAATTGCTGGCGACCGGCGAGTTGGATATTGTCCTTTCTGACAGTCTAAACTGTCTTGATTTCCTAAAGTCGGAAAGAGGTGCAGACTTTGATTTCGCCGGGGAGCCACTACCGTCGGACGATGTTTCCAGCAGTGCCCACATGGCGGTACGCAAGGGCGAGCTAGAGCTTGTGAGGCGACTTGAAGAGGCGCTGGAGCAGCTTCGCATGGATGGCACGTATGACCGCATCAACCGTCAGTACTTTCCCTTCAGCATTTACTGACTCCGCGGATGATCTTGTTTTTCAGGTCATTTTGGCATGCCCCGCGCTTGGGGCGTTCGTTGGTGGTGCTTGTCCTAATGGTCAGCCTTCTGCTCGGTTGTTCCGGCGTGATGCTGTGGCTGCGGATGTCACGTATTGCGTCCTTTGCCAAAGACACACGGGATGAGCAGTTGCCTATCTTTCTGGCGCAGCAGCGTTTAAGCAACAACATCGAACGGCTGCGTTTCTATGGGGCGGTCATCCTCCACGCAGAAGATGCCGGAGAGAGGCGCTCAGCCAGACTGGCTGCCCAGATTCTTGCCAACGACGCCGCTTTTGAACGAGATCCAGATACAGCTGATAAAATCTTACGCACCTTCAGTAATATGCGCCTTATCGAGTCGCTACGTCTGAAAGAGGAAAAAGATCTTCTGGCCGAGCACAGCCAACTGACAGATGGCGACGATATCAAAATCCTTTGGCAGGAAACCAGCGACATTCTGCGGGAATTGAGCGACAACATAAGCTCAAGGGCCGTTTCGCAGGCCGCCCGTTTTTCCACTATGATTATAGAGGAAACTGATGCTGCCCGCACTACCGCCTTCATCGCCTTCGGGCTCACCCTGGTAATTCTCTTTGTGCTACTGCTACTCTTCTACAAGGCTGTGGCTAAGCCTCTATTAGCGATCGCCAATGGACTGCAGAAGGTGTATGGAACGCGAGAGGTCGTTAGGTTGCCGCCGACCCGACTCAATGAGCTGCAGACCATAACACAAGGCGTGGAGCAGCTGTCGCGCCTGATGAACGAGTTGCACTGCGCTAACACCGACCTTGAAATTCTCTCGAAGATCGATGGCCTTACTGGTATTGGAAACCGCAGACAATTCGATTCTCACCTGGAGAATGAGATCCTTAGGGCTCGCAGGCGGAAGACAACAACGGCCGTAATGATGATCGATATTGACCATTTCAAGTCATTCAACGACACCTATGGTCATCAGCAGGGCGATCATTGCCTGCAGCAGGTGGCCCGCACCATCTCTCTTTTGTTCCGTCGGCCAGGCGACGTGGTAGCACGATACGGAGGTGAGGAGTTTGGGGTCATTCTACCTGAAACGTCTCTTGCAGGCGCTTTGGCCAGTGCCAAACGAATCAGAGATGCCATCACCGGGCTACAGATAGAGCATGCGGCTGCCGAGAGTGGCAAGCTGAGCGTCAGTGTTGGAGTGACGGCATTCGTTCCCCATGCAAAGAGCCTACCGGAAGGATATGTGAGCCTTGCAGACATGGCCCTCTACGAAGCAAAGAGAAGCGGAAGAAATTGCGTGCATACGAAGCTGCCGAAGGATATCTGATATTTCCTCACATCTTCAATACCGGGAGTCGCATATTCACTCAAGCACCTCAACTTCATATGCAGGGTTACTAAGATTGGCCGTAGAAGCCAGAAAATTCATTCCTGCCTCTAAGGTTAGCCTTACTACCGCAGGATTTTTTCAATATCGTCGTCTTCGGCAGCACCAGCCGCGGTTATTTCGATCACCAGGAGCCGGCCGGCAAAGACGCCATCACCAAGGTCCGACGCCGCCTCCGCAATCTTGAGGCGGACCTGGGCGGCACTGAAATGTACGATGCGCTGCAGACTACGGTCGATCTGACCGGCCCTGCCATCCTCCAGGGTATCTTGTTGATCACCGATGGAGAAATCTGGGAGGAGGAAGAGATCTTCGAATTGATGGGAGTATCGAACCACCGCGTGTTTGCGGTCGGGGTCGGCAGTGCGGTGTTGGAAGGCTTTTTACGCCGCCTGGCAGATATGACCGGCGGTGCTTGCGAATTGGTTGTACCCAACGAAGAGATGAGCGAAAAATCGTCCGCCATTTCAAGCGGATCTTTTTGCCTCGTGCCCAGGTTTCCGTGCGCTGGCCACAACCACCTCACCAAACCATCCCCAGCAAGCTCGGCCCCGCTTTCACCGGCGACACGATTCATGCGTTCGCCAGATTCAGCGAGCAACCGACAGGCACCGTTGTTTGTGATATCAAAACAGCGGATGGCCATACGTTCTCGCAAACGGTCGAACTGTGCCCGCCATCTCCGCAACAACGTGAGCATATGATACTGAGAGCCGATTCGCTGGCAAGAATGGCTATCTGGCGCGCACTTCCAGAAACTGCTCGGTCTGGACGGACTCATCAAGTTGTGGCGCGAGTTTGAGCCGGAAACTGACGGGACTGAGTATCTCTTTCTCGATGAAATCCAGACCGTCCGCGATTGGCAGACCTGGCTCAAGTTACAGGTTGATTTCGAGAAGAAACGGCGCATCGCCGTGACCGGATCGGCCACACCGCTGGTTACAGAAGGGCAGGAATCAGGCGTCGGCCGTTGGCATACCCTGCGCCTTTCCACCCTCTCATTTTATGAGTATTTGCATCTCAAAAAGATACCGGTGCCATCGCTGCCTGATCTTCGTTCCCTGGCCGAGCTCTTCGACTGGTCACCGGCGCAGTTTGCCACGGTGTCGGCAGATGGCGCGTCGATGGTCGCCCATTTCCACGAATATTTGCTCCGTGGCAGTTTCCCCGAAAGTGCCCTGATCGAAAGCATCACCGCCGCCCAGAAACTACTGCGGGAAGATATCGTCGACAAGGTCTTGAAGCGCGACATGACGGCGCTCTTTGGTGTCCGGCATGTGCTGGAGATGGAACAGGTGTTTCTCTACCTCTGCCTGCACGGCGGTGGCCTGCTGGATATGCAGGCGTTGTGTCGGGATCTGGAGCTGAAAAAGCCGACGGTCAACAATTTCATCAACCTGCTGGAGTCGACCCATCTGATCTACAAGTTGTCGCCGTTCGGCTACGGCAAGGAGATCCTGCGCGCCCGCTACAAGGTCTATCTGGCCGACCCCGCCATCGCCCCTTCGGTACTGCTCAAGGGAACAACGCTGCTGGAAGACCCGACAGCCCTCGGCGTAGCCGTAGAAACAGCGTTCTTTAAACACGTCTTCGCTCGTTATTATGCCTTGAGCGTCGGTTTCTCCTACTGGCGCGGCAAGCGAGACCGAGAGGTCGATATTGTTGCCGAGGTGCAAGACCTTGTAATCCCCTTCGAAGTCAAATATCGTGCCCAAAACACCGGGCTCGGTGATGTGAAAGGACTGGCGGAGTTCTGCGAGACGCGCAAGGCATCGCGTGGCTACATCATCACCAAGGATATTCAGGGTTTTTCCATCCTTTCTCTCCCCTTTGACATTACAACTAAAAGCGGCACAGTCCCAGCACGGATTGCCAAGGTCCCGGCGCCGTTGGCCTGCTACTGGCTCGGCAAGACAGAACTGGACAGCCTGGACGGTTAGTGGAAACCTGATTGTCCAGATGCGGTGATTTTTTGGAATTTTCTTGGATTTTCATATAGGAAGCACTATGGATTTTACTGCTCACAACAAAATCGTCTCATTCATCTAGTCGATTGCCGACGATTTATAGTGGACCCCAGTTTTAAGACAGTAGTTTAAGCTAGACGCAATCCCGAGGAACAGGAAAAGATGAGTGAAGGAAAGAAGAGAAAGTTCCATACTCCCGAGTTCAAGGCCAAGGTAGCTCTGGAGGCATTGCGAGGGATAAAAACGCTCAACGAGATAGGGCAAGAATTTGGGGTCCACCCTATTACGGTTGGGCATTGGAAGAAGGAACTTCAAGAGCAGGCAAAAACGCTCTTTGAAGGAAAGCGAGGTCCTACACCGATCGCGGCACATCGAGAACCTGAACTGTTGTACAGCGAGATTGGCAAGCTGAA
>NZ_FQXS01000073.1 GCF_900130015.1 Desulfofustis glycolicus DSM 9705
CAAACGGATCGGCAAAGAGCGTGAGCTGGTAGAGGCCGTCCTCCTGCTGGTACCGCATCGGCACTGACTGACTTGTCGAAACAGCTCAGTTTTAATTTGACTCTGACCCCATTTATACAAAAGACTGTCTTATACAAAAGACTGTCTTAGTCTTTGGAGTGACTATCGATTATAAAAGCTTCAATGATCGTCTTATATTGTTGAAAAAGTTTGTTATCTTTTAATTCTACAGAAGGAGGTAGTACAACTTTATCAATTTCAATCGGATTTGATCCAATGATGTCAAAGAGGATAAAAAAATTTTCAGGATGTTTATTAATTAATTTTATCAATCTACGTTGATTCTTTGGATTGGTATTTCTTACCAGCGCTATTTCAATGTCTGCCAGGAAAACATTGTTGCTCCAATTCGTCAGGATTAGATTTAGTTTCAGGCTATTATCATTCTCTTCAGACTCCCAGCTGTAGAGATACGATATTTCTGGCTTATTATCCTTAGTAACTGAGTGTTGTTTTCCATACCATTGTGGCTTTGTGCCAGTATTTTCAAACCTATTAGCTGGTGAATACCAACCATTATTTGTGAAAAATTCGTTATAAAAATCTAGCACTTCTTGTGGATGATTGATCTTAGTTGAGTATCTTAATTCTGATAAAATAAAAATACCATTGTCTTTTCTAACAACGTTCTCTGCAATTGGAAGAGTTGGTACTTTGAAGCTAAGATTAGTTTCACCGCTTACTTTTACTGGTAAGCAAAGAAGCAACGCTACCAGGAGATATCTCATTACTTTTAGTCCTTTTTTTTAGAATATTAAGAATAAACTTATGAGAAAAAGTAGAATTGCGGTTAACTCTAAATAAAACCAACCTAAAGGTTCTCCATCTTCAAAACAGTACCAAGCGTATTGAAACAAAAATACCAGGTGTTGAGGACCTGCTATGAAGAGGTTGATATCTGAGAGTTTTTTCCTTTCTTGAATCTTTGGAAAAACATAATTTGTATGAATCCAATGAATAAGTGGAATTAGCAAAAGTACGAATATCGCTCCAATTATCTTCATGCTAGTATATTTTCCCAAGATATGGGTCGTCATAATGTTTTATGGAACTAATAACCTCAACCTCTCCCCAAAAATAGCCGACAGAAAGATCGAAACCTTCTATATTTGATACCCGGTCATTTGTTCCTTTTAAACCACCCAATGTAATAGCACCACCGGATTTCCCCCATTTATGGAAGGCTATCCCTCCAGTATAGATAAATGAATCTCCAGCAACACGTGTTACATCAGATCCTCCTCCGATGAAATTGTCTGTAAATATTTCTATATTGTTAACTATGTGGGAGTAAGGAACACCTGCAGAGCAACCTTTTAATACTCCA
Organism: Desulfofustis glycolicus DSM 9705; assembly: GCF_900130015.1. GTDB lineage: Bacteria > Desulfobacterota > Desulfobulbia > Desulfobulbales > Desulfocapsaceae > Desulfofustis > Desulfofustis glycolicus. The sequence goes on from NZ_FQXS01000073.1 coordinate 1,388, forward strand.
GAAAATTCAATAGCATCAAATAATCGAAGAGAGCTTAATAATGATTCTTCGCTTTCTTCCATAGATATCACCATTCCATCAACAAATAAGGCGCCAAATCCTGCAAAAGGAGTAATCGTTTCTACTGAGTAATGAACCACATAGTTATACAATCCGAAAACATCTATGTTGTTTATTGGATCATTCTCCGAAATAGCAAAACTATTTTTACCACTGAGTGTGATCTTGTTTTTATCAAAAATCGTTTCTAATGTCTTACGTGCTGATTTATTTAATTCTGATATCACACCCTTGTATTTATAAATAAACCCGTTTTCCTCAATCGGATCCCTATTAACCCACCTACCAAGTTCAGGATCATAATATCTGTACCCATAGTAATACAACCCACTCAGCGCATCATAATACTTCGTCGAGAACCGAAACGGATTCTCAGCCGCTTTGCTTCCGGTAACCTGCACGGTATTCCCATAGGCATCGTACTCATAGGCGGCAACAAGCTTTCCCTTTCCATCCACCAGCTGCCCGACATTGCCGTTCGCGTCATACAGATAGTGTTGTTGATCTTCATCAGCCACCCGTACCAGCAACCCGCCGATACCGCCGGCACCCTGCAGCGTGTTGCTCAGATCAAGCCCCCAGACATACTGCACTGCTGTGTCGTCATCAAGATTCAGTTCAGCTATCAGGTTCCAGTCATCGTAGATAAAACCAGTTCGGGCGGTTTGCTGCCAGGTGTTATCCGTATAGGTGCTCACGGTTTTGAGCACCCGTCGTCCCCGGTAATCGTAGCTGAAGCGCAGCTTGCTGTCACCGGGGTGCGGCCGGGTCGGTTCCACGATGATCAAGCGGTTTTCACCGTTGAAGACATAGCGGGTTCCGGCGGCAGCGGTCTTCATTTCGGTCAGGTTGCCGTCCTGATCGTAGAACAGTTCGAGCGGCGACGGATCCGGCGGTGCCGTGATCGTTTCATATTGGTTGAGCGGGTTGGTCCGGTAGTCGTATGTGCTGCGGCCTGCAACAGCTTTTCTGCGGTTACCGATCGGGTCATAATCGTAGAACCGTTCCCGCTCGGGTAGCGGGGCGCTCTGATCGGTCAGGTCGTCTCCGGCGTAGCGTGCTGCCGTAGTCAGTTCATTGCGGTCGTTGTACCCGTACAGCGTAAACGCCGGGACTGGAAAGGCGCTGCCGGTGGTGGCCACGTTTATCCGCCGCCCGAGCCGGTCGTATCGGTATTCGTAGCGGGAGATCTCCTGATCATGGCTGGTGCTGGAGACCGCTGTCTTCAGGTCCCGCTGCGCTTCGTAGGCGTAGGTAACTGCGATAGCCCCCGACCGGTAGCCGGCGAGCAGATCGCTGCCCGCCAGATAGTCGTAGGTGGTCGTACCCCGATGGCTGTTGCTGGTCCAGTTGAGTGCTGCAAACCGGCCGGTTTGATCGTAGCGGTAGTCGACAGCGTATTCATCATCCAGGCTGATACCGGCGGGCCGGCCCAGATGGTCGTAGCGGCGCTT
>NZ_FQXS01000017.1 GCF_900130015.1 Desulfofustis glycolicus DSM 9705
GCGCGTATTGTGCGTCTGCCTGAATCCGTTTGTTGTCCCTGAGTTTGTCAGATTCCCAGAATTTTGTAGCGGTGGCGCGCTTATGATCCTGGGCGATGTTCCCGCGCAGCGGGGACATCGTCGTGCATCACCGGCCGGCCGTGGCATCAGCAACTAACTTTGAGCGTGGCAACCAAGCATGAGTAAGCTCAAAAAAACGCGCGTGCTCGCCAGTCCGGTGCATGCTATTGTTGGGCCATTTCAATTTGATATTGTTGAACAAATGTATTGTAAATGTCTTCCAGTTTGTCGTTAACATTGGCACTTCCTTTCTCCGCTTCCCTAACGCATGCATCAAGAAATAAAAGGTTTTCCTCGCGTAACTTGCCAAGCTTTTTGCGCAAGTTAGTACGCTTTTCATCAACTTCAATTTCACCTCTTGATTTACTTTGCAACATATTCGCGATAGATAAGGTGTTATCTTCAAATTTCTTAAAATAATAATGAATCGATGCTACAGTTGAGGATGAAAAATTCGTAACAAGCTCAAGTTCATTTATGTCAAATTTTACATATCCTTTTTGGTCTTCAAAAAATCGCCACCAAAGTTTGGTTTTTGGAACAATTCTCAATCTTTTTGTCATCCGAGCATCATGGGTCTGCAAAGAGTTCTCGGTAAGAAATGTAATGTTTTCTCGAAGTTCATTCACAGTGGTATCTGGATCAAACATTATGAATCCATAATCAACATTAAAGTCAGATAGAAGCCTTATTGCCTTAGTACTTTCCTCGACAGTATGATTTTTGGTATATCTTTTTAGCTGACTTGGGCTACCGGACTCAACGCCTAGAAAAATATCTGTAAATCCTGCTTTTTTCATGTTTGAAAGTATTGTTGACATATTTGTGTCTTTCAATATGGTTAAAACTGATTTGACACTTGTACTGATGAAAAAATTAATATTTTGACGTATTAGACCTGAGGCCTTTTTATCAATAATTTGATGACAAATTTCATAAAATCTTTCTGGATTTGGACCAATAAATTCTTCGTCTGTATAATAAACCATCCTTGGGCTATGTTTTGAAATATCAATTAAGTCTTCAATAACATAACTGATCGGCAAGGGCCGCCAATAGGAGTTGTTGTATTTATACTTTATCGTACAGAAACTACACATATTCCATGGGCAACCTCTGCTTGATTCAGCTCTCACGATACCGTTTGACTTTATAATTTCACCCAAAAAATAACGATTTGGTTTAAGTAGTTGGTTTAGGTCACAAGTTTTTCTATTTGTCTCAAAAAAAGTATTGCCCAACATGAAGAATAAGTTTGGTATATCTTGCTTTGCCAATATATTTTTTACATTCTCTTGATTTTGGTGACCGTGTTTTAGAATGATTTTGACCACGCCAACTAAGGCATCTTCTCCTTCACCAATGACACAAATAACTTCTGGAAATATTTCTAAAATTTCTTTTGAAGCAAATGTAGCGATTACACCTCCAACTATAATTATTGGTCGCGCATTGTTTTCAATTTTCCTTATAGATTCAATGATTTCTTGAAGTCTATCGAAGCTGCCATTTTTTGTCGATATGCCAATCAAACTTGGTTGTTCTTTGAGAAATTCACTACCTTTTACTTTTCGAATTTCATCATAAAACAAAGCTACATCAATATTCTCTTGATGTTGAAAGTTTAAGTTTCCGCATAATAATTCTATTGCAAGAGGCTCATTCAGTTCATTTCTGGGCGACCCTGTATCAATTAACGTAATTTTCATTCTTTATTAGAATCTAGTGTTTGATATTTTTTATAGATTAATGAGCCAATTACTGATTGCTCGCCAGAATGATTCCATGAATTTTTCCCATAGGTTTGCAAAGGTTTGTCGCCCAAGTGGAAAATTAAGACATTACAGATTGTCATACCGCGAAAAAGTCTAATTTGAGGGGAGGAGTGATGTATTATCTCTAAAGTTAATATCCCTGGTTTGCCAAAGCCAAAACCGCAAGAAATGTGTCCAGATAAAACGACAGAAACACCTAGTCGTGCCAAATTGGAGGTTCCATCGATAAAACCTGCAAACTCAGGATTCATCCCAATTTTTTCCTCTGTTGAGGCTAGGTAAACTTCGCCTTTTTTAAGAATAAAACCACCGGATGAATCAGGGTGGATTTTTTTTAATATTGGATAGGTAGATTGATCTTTAATGTCAATTAATGGAGATTTTGAGCATAAATGGTTAATTGAACTTCCAAGGTGGAATTTGACGGAGCAAGGAGCAACATTTTTTTTGTTAAAAGGAGAAATTGTTATATTTCCACTTTCAATGTGGCTAATTATTTTTTTGTCTGTCAAAAGCATTTGCGTATTAACTTTCAAACGAAACTTTTAATTTTTGTAGCAATAATGGATGGTTGACTATAAATTCAAGCAATGCTTTTTTCAAATCTTCAGCTGCGGCATTATTTATACTTATATATTGAGAAATTCTTTTGTTTATTGTTTGAAGGTATGAATCAAGATATTTACACTCGTAAATGTTTCTAGTTCTCCGAAAAGAACCAATTGTTTCACGGAGCACCCAAGGATGAAGGTCATTGAGCAGAGTTCGTGTTATTTGGTCGTGAAGAATTTGGTCAACTGCATATAGTGATGGCAGTTTAAAAGCAATTGCCCACCTAATGCCTTCATTGTTGCATTTAACAATTTCTCGAAGTGCCTCTTTTCTAAGTTCCTTATTACTTATATTAATTATCCCGCTAATCCATTTTACAATTATGCCATATCTTCCTTGTCCTTCTTGGTCAGTAATTGTGCTCACTGTGCCTGGTAAGTCGAAATTAAAGCATGACAAATCGTAGAGTTCGGTAATATTTTTCAGATCCTCAAATCTTGATGGGGATAGAGGGGGAGTAATAAGTAAATTTTTATTTAATTGTCGATTTTTTATTACCCGATATACATTATCAATTTCTTTCGACCCAATATTAAAATGATTATTTTGTAGAAATGATGAACCGAAATTGATGAGCAGCCATCGTGCTAAGAGTAAAAGAAAGCTGTCTCCATAATGTTTTCGTTCTTCTTTGATTATCTTATCAATAACGACGTTAAGGTCTTTATTCTTTTGTTTGTTTCTTGACAGCCATACAAATAGAGAAACTAGAAATTGTCTTCTAATCCAATGATTTTTAATTTTTTCAATTAATGGTGCAAGATTATCGATATTTTCTAACAGAATAGGAATGCTATGATTTTGTTTTATAATCTGCCAAGAAACCTGGGGATGATCCTCAAGTATCAAAGTTCTTAATTGCTCGCGACAAGCAAACAAAACCTTTTGTGATTTGGAGATTGATGTTGCAAAGAAAATCTTTCCTTCGGCTCCTGAATATTTAACATCATGGAAATTATCTACTATATTTGCCAGTTGTCCCTTTGAATCTATATTGCTAAAGGCATCACCTGTAATATGTGATAGCTCTCTTCTCAGTTCCCATGCACCATCATGCAAAATTGAGGGAAATAGTTTTTTGCAAATTATTGCCAATTCAGATGAACTTGGAACTTTTAAGCTGGATATGTTTTCCCATTCAATTATAGTCTTCTCTTTTAGTTCTATTGTATTGCATAGATTAAAGAACTTTTTTAACGGGCCTAAGTGATCTAAATTGAATTGGTTTTTTAAATAGTTGTCTTCTGTTTCTTCTTGAAAGGATTTAGACGAAACGTGGTCAAAAGAATTTATTGGATTTTTAGATGATTCTGAGTGTGCGCCTAAAATAACAACGTAGTCACCATAAACCTTCCCTGGGCTAAAGGCTCCTTTCGTAAAAATTATTTCAGTCTTTTTCGTTTTCACTATTAATGGAGACCCTGTAATTTCCTTTAACAATTCCTGGACTAAAATCGCCTTTTGTTGTGATTTTACGGTAAGTTTTTATGCCAAACACTACCGACAACACAAAAACTCCGAGCCCAGAAAAGAACCAAGTATAGTTATTTGATATCCAGTTAATAATTTGTTCCATCTTGTTATTTTTATGCCTCTAGGTGAAATGTGTTGTAGGCCCAACGTGGAATTCCGGCAACCGACGCTAGGCCACTGAAACTGAATCTTGTATGAATTTTCTTTTGCCGATTCGTTCCATTGCCGCGAGCTTAAGGTTGTCCGTGTTGAATGATTTGTTGCCTGTTCTATTTCTTTTTTCTTAATTTATTCAAGAACATAGAAAGTGATTTTGTGCTTAATATTAACATTAAACCAAATATGAACTCAGCTATTGTTGTTAAAAAGCCTGGGGTATACAAAAAAGATTTAGTTGGCTTCTCAACTTCATAGGCCAGCTATACATTGCTTGGATGAAAGCGATAATGTGGTACAGGATATCAGTTGATGCTCTATAAATGACAAATATTCCAATAGCAGACAGAATTATCTGCTCTAATTGTAGTAGATCAATATCACTCTCGGAGTGTTCTTGTGGATAGTCTTTTTTTGAAAAAAATGTTGTGAGTCTTTCAGCATTGGAAAATAGTGCAGCACCTGCAAGAATTTGCACTAAAACTGGTAAGATAACTCCCAAAATCAAAATTTTTAGGTTCTCTGTTTGATATTGAAGATATGAATTTGTAAGGTAAGCTAAATCATTGATTGATAATATTATGATTAAAGCACCAGATATTTTTATGAGTATGCGGGATAAGTCTCTTGTATTCATTATTTCTTCAGCCAACGCAAAAGTCAGCGGCAATTTGGGCTGGAACGAAGCGGAAGCCCCTAATTTTCCGCTGGACTGCCGGGTTATGCATTTTTATCACTTATATAAAAATAATTCTGGCTCTTTTCTATCCTGGCAGTTTTGTTGTAGTGTCTGTATAGCGGATTGAAAATTTGGTTCGTTCATTTGCCTTGCTTCTTCCGGACAGATTTTCACACATGCAAAGCATATAAGACATTGCCACCTATCTGTTTGAGTTACATCTTCAGGAGAAATTGCTCCGGTAGGACACACTTCAGCACATTGTCCGCACAGTGTGCATTTTGATGCGTCTGTTTCCGGGGTTACGGCTACAAACGATCGGGCTTCTTTTATCATATTTAAGTTTACAGGTTCGATATAGGGAGACTGGCCGGGAATTGTAATAGCTGTTAAATGCCCCGATGATTCCACGTTTTGCAGTTTCTTTCGAATCGCAGCACCAAACTCCTGCGCTTTCCGTATATCACTTTCATCAGGACGATTTGGTGCAATCGGATAAGTTTTTGAGGAATACGAATGCTCGGCAACAAAGGCTCCTCCAGCTGCTGGAATAAATTCAGCATCCACAGCTATATCATGTAATTCTTTGAGGGCATCTTCAAATGCTCTGTTTCCATATACTGCAACAAGCACAACAGGAGTCTGCGTTGCTTTTAATGAAGTTAAGTATGGTAAGATTTCCTCTGGTACACGACCGTAATATACTGGGGTTGCGAGAATAACAATATCGTCTTCACCTAATAATGGTTGACTATTACGTTGCGACCTTTTGGTTATATCAATCATTTCGATAAATTCAGGACTAATGCCCTGAGCAATACTTTCTGCAATTGTTTTTGTTGTTCCAGTTGGAGAGAAGCATACACAACGAACGGATTTGATTTTCATTTAGTTCCTCCATGTTTTAAAAGCATAACGTCCAGGATCATGGGCGCGTATCGTGCGTCTGCCTGAATCCGTTTGTTGTCCCTGAGTTTGTCAGATTCCCAGAATTTTGTAGCGGTGGCGCGCTTATGATCCTGGGCGTTGTTCCCGCGCAGCGGGGACAACATTGCAAATAACCGGTGCAAATGGAGCGCAGCGGAATTTGTATCCGTGTTAATTTGTTGGTTGGGTGATAACTATTCCTTAGTTTTGGGTAAAGGAAAACCAATGGGTTTATTTTTAATTGCCTTTTCGATTTCAGAAAAATGGTACGCAACTACGATACCTGTATTTTCTAAAATATAGTGAACAATCTTCTTTTTCGAATCATTCGTGTTTGATTTTGTGTCTTCAATTAAGGCACTCATAACTTTCGTGGGTTGATTTTTATATCCTGACACAACTCCTGCAATTTGAAGGCGCTCATGCTGCTCATAGTTTGCAAAAATTACTGGGCCACCCGAAAATCCAGGATTATTATGGCCGTCCAGATATATAATATTCCCTGAGTCAGGTCGCGTGTCTACTGCTGATAGAATGGCTTTTTTAATAAATGCAATTCGGGAGGTTGTTGGTTTGTCAAATTGAGTGGCCAAACCAAAAGGGAATCCTAAGAAGTAAACATCTTGACCAACATACATACCACCAGCTCCTATGAGAATTTCCATTTTTGGCGCTACTAATTTGTTGCCTGCTAGAGCTACAATGTCGGTCTTATCATTTTCCGGGAATATTGGAACAACTTCGATATTCCTCCATACTTCGTTAATTAGAATTCGGATAGTATCATGCTCACTAATGCCCGATACGAGATGCCGTGCCGTTATTATGTATTGACGGTCATCATCATCGATAATGAAACAACTGCCAGCATGCTCTCCAAATGCAAAAGGAAAAACCCTATTAAGTATGCCAAAAGGGATAGCTCGTTGAAGTTTCACATTCTCTGCGAAACTAAGCGTATCAAGTAATGATAAGAGAACAAAAAATATTACAACGATTTTACGCATTATAGTCCGCCTTCTCATAAAACACCCAACGCCCAGGATCAGGAGCGCGTATTGTGCGTCTGCCTGAATCCGTTTGTTGTCCCTGAGTTTGTCAGATTCCCAGAATTTTGTAGCGGTGGCGCGCTTATGATCCTGGGCGTTGTTCCCGCGCAGCGGGGACAACCAGTAATTATCCGGAAGACCGACTGACGCGGTCCTCACCGGGTCTCTCATCCTTCAATCAACTCCATCCAGAATGCAAATAGGATGGAAATCTAGATAAATAGATTGTGTTGATCAAAGCAAGCTGTTAGTTTTATACTTCTGGGTAACATTACTAGAAATCACATTATAGGCCTTATTTCCTATGGTGCCGGAGGCTGTCATGCTGGTTGTGCCTGCAGAGACAAGAGTCAGGTATGCTGAGTTTCTCACTCAAAAAGGTGTAGCTCAGATATACGGAGAAAAATGCCAGAAATGGCTTCGTTACTATCTGGATTTTTGCGAGAAATATCGGTACGAGACGGCAACCAGTCGGGGACTGGATGCCTTTCTTGTGAAGTTAACGGTGAAAAAGCAAAATGATGCGGCCAGGAAAGAAGCTCAAAGGGCAGTTCAGCTTTACCTGGATTATTTGATTACCAATAGAAGTGATAACCGTCACTCAAAGAGACCGGAAAAGCGTGATAGCGTATCCGCTGTAGGGAAGAAAACCATCGACAGGATTGGCGGTGGCGACAGAAATGCAAATGTTAAGATCGCACCCACTCCACCATCTATAACCGGCAAAGATCAAGGAAGCTCATGGAAAGCTGAATTCGCCGGTCTTGAGAATGCCATTCGGATGCGGCACTACTCCGACAATACGCTCAAGTCCTACAGGAAATATATCAGGGATTTTCAAACCTATACAAAATCACTGCATCCCGATCAATTGTCGGCTGAACACGTGAAAGCGTATCTCACTCACCTTGCCGTCAATAAAAAGGTGTCCGCCTCTACCCAGAACCTGGCCTTCAATTCCCTCCTCTTTTTCTTCAGACACGTACTGAACAGGGAATTCGGTACCATCGATGGCGTTGTGCGCGCCAAGAAAAGACCGTACATCCCGGTGGTGTTATCACGTGCGGAAATCGACAAGATATTCAAGATGATCGATGAGCGGTATCTGCTCATTGTCAAATTGTTGTACGGTTGCGGATTACGCCTGTTTGAGTGTTTATCGTTGCGTGTTCACTGCCTGAATCTTGAAGAAGGGATTCTCACCGTTCATGATGGAAAAGGGAAAAAAGATCGCAGCGTCCCCTTACCCAACAGCCTGCAAGAAGATCTGCGGAGGCAGTTGGACATGGTTCATGACCAGCACAAAAAGGATATCGCCAAGGGATATGATGGAGTTTTCCTTTTTGACGCCTATGAATGGAAAGCGAAGAATAGTGCCCGTCAATTTATCTGGCAATGGCTCTTTCCCGCCCACAAGCTCACAACGGTAAAGGAAACTGGAGAGGTGAAGCGATTCCATGTCCATGAAACCCATGTGCAAAGGGCCATCCGGCGGGCGGTGGACACGGCTTGCCTCACTAAAAGGGTCACGTCGCACACCTTCAGGCACAGCTTCGCGAGTCATCTTCTTCAAGCAAATTACGATATTCGAACCATTCAGGAGTTACTGGGACATAGCGATGTAAGGACAACCATGATTTACACTCATACAGTGAAGAGGAAGACGAAGAAGGAAGCAAAGAGCCCACTTGATTTTTAATATGTTCACTGGCGATACTGCTGTGAAAAAACTGTACTGATTCCAGATCGGTCAGCGCCGAAATCCTGACGACCTAAAAGAGCATCTCGAATGAGCGTCCGGCATGAACGTTGTTTCTGCCAGCCGGGCGAGTAGTTTGAAAATGAACCTGTTTCACCTCGATCAGGGTCAGTAATCGTCAGATTCTGTCATTTCTGCGTAACCTGTTGACGTGCTTCCGGCAACAGCTAAAGAGATGAGCAGGAATGCCTGTCTTTTCTTTGATTCGGTATCATAATCTTTTTCAGGAGACGAACAGTATGAACAGAAAGGTATGCTTTTCTCTTTTGTGGGTCGCCATTTTCGCTCTGGTTTCGACTACGGCAGCCGCACAACAGTATGCCGCTGTGTATGGGGCCGGCCTGAACAGCTTTTCCCTTGCCACCGGTAGCCCTGGAGAACTCGGCTTGCTCAAGGTTCTTGGAGAAGCCTTCGCCGACCAGGAAGACGCACAGCTCAAGTGGAAAAAGGCGGGATCCGGAGCGTCGTTGAAGCTTTTGCAGGAAAAGCAGGTTGATATGATCATGGTTCACGCTCCCGCCGCCGAAAAAAAGGCGGTCGCCGATGGGTGGGCCAGAAAAAGAACCTTGATCGGGTCTAACGAATTTTTCATCGTCGGCCCGGAAACCGACCCGGCCGGCATCGCCGACGCCCCTGACGTAGCCGACGCCTATGGCCGAATTGCCGCCGCACAGGCAAAATTTTTCTCGCGCGGCGACAACTCCGGCACCCATAAAAAAGAACTGGCCATATGGGCAAAAGCCGGCATCACGCCTGCAGGCGAATGGTATGTCGTTACCAATGATTTCATGACCGCCACGCTCAAACGCGCCAACGATGAAGGCGGCTATTTCATGACCGACAGCAGCACCTGGATTGCCGAGAAGAGCAATATGCCGGGTCTCGGTGTGCTCTTTAAAGGGGACAAGTTCATCGTCAACACCTATCATGCGCTCTGTCAGCCGGAGAATGCGACCCCGGGCGCCAACACTGCGGCACGATTCATTGACTTTGTCGCCTCAGATGCAGGCCAGACCATCATCCGCGAGTTCGGCATGGCCGAGTACGGAGAAGGACTGTACAACGACGCTGCCTACGCACAGCAGTTCGACGATTAACGAGGAGATACACCGGGCCGAAAAGCAGCCGAGCCCTCGTTACCGGCTGCTCCCATGTTTCCGTTGAGGGCGCTCATACCAATACCTGCACAGCCGGCGCGAGAACACGGCAAACGGCATGAGCGCCATGAAAAAGATCCAGCCGACAATCTGCGCATCTGAATACCAGCGCAATTTCCTGGCCGAAGTGGTGACGGGTGGGTCGGTGATGATGACGAATGTCTGTCCGCGGGTTCGTCCCCATTTCCTGAGGTCACGCGACAGCAGGACTTCTTCGGCGGCATACAGCCTGAGGTCAAAGCCGCCGACTGCCTGGAAGGCATCGCGGCGGCAAAAGAAGAAACTGCCTGCCGCGGTACGGGTGAGCAGGGATATCCGCTTCCAGAGACCGAGAGCGAAACGGCCGACACCACTGGTCTCCCCCTCGAAATGAACCACGGCGCCGCCGCCGACGCAGAGTCCGCCACGAAGCAGGTGGAGTGCTTTAGTCAGCAACGGTGGCTCGATTCGGGTGTCCGCATCGACAAAGATCAGAAATTCCGCCTTGCTAGCTGCGACTCCTGCGTTACGGGCCCGGGCGATCTGATTGACCGGCTCATACACGACGCGGTCTGCTCCACCGGCTTTCGCCACCGCAGATGTATCATCGCTTGAATGGTTATCAACCACGATGCACTCGCCGGGGAGACCCTGAGTGGCCATGGCCCGACGCACCGCGACCAGGGTAGCGGGCAGTTCCTGCGCTTCGTTGTAGGCGGGAATGATGATCGCATAAACGGGCGACTGCCTGGATGAGCGGTGGCAGTCAGCCCCATCTCTGGGGCTGGTCATGACGCAGTTCCCAACGTTTTGCCGATGACACGGGCCAGTTCCTCAACAACGTAGGGTTTTGAAAGAGCTGCCGAGAAACCGTATCGGTCGTAACAGGCGATGACCGGGTCGTTGGAATAGCCGCTCGAGACGACCACCTTTACCGACGGGTCGATCCCCCTGATCTCCCGCAGGGTTTCCTCACCGCCTTTGCCGCCGGGAATGGTCAGATCGAGGATGATCAGATCCGGCGGGCTGCCATTGGCGATTGCCTGCCTAAATCTTGCCAGGCACTCGTCCCCGTCCCGAGCGCATTCCACCTGATGACCGAGCGCCTCGAGCATTGAGGTGGTAACGTTGAGGATCATCTCATCATCGTCCATCAGCAGGATACGGGCTGGTTGTGTCTCTCCGGCCAGGAACCTGCTCTTTTCCGAGCAGGCTGCAGGTGATGTGTCGGCCGGCAGAAACAGCGTGAACACCGAACCGACACCGGGGATGGAGGTAACCGTGACGTGTCCGTCATGTTTATTGATGATGGACAGGGTAATTGCCAAGCCGAGGCCGCTGCCCTCCCGTTTGGTGGAAAAATAGGGGTCGAAGATCTTTTCGACAACGGTGGCAGGAATGCCCACGCCGGTATCGGAAATCGATATCTTGACGTAGGACCGCAATGGATCCAATGCCGGATCAGCGGCAGACGGATCGGCAACGTTTTCACAGCTAAGGTCAATAATACCGCCGCCAGGCATCGCCTGGCTGGCGTTGATGACCAGATTCTGGATCACCTGGCTGAGCTGGCCGCGGTCAGCCCTGACCATCCAAAGGCCCTCGGCGAAATGGTAACGACAGGTTGTCGTACTCCCGTGCAAAACGAATTCGGCCGAATCCCTGATCAGCTCTTTCAATGATGTCTGTTCCTTGACCGGCTCCCCGCCCTTGGCAAAGGTGAGTAACTGCTGGGTCAACGCCTGGGCGCGAATAGTCGCTTTTTTCGCAGCGGAAAGGAGGAGTCTCGTTTTCTGGGGCACCTTCACATCGAGCAACGACAGGCTGATATTACCCAGAATGGCAGTCAATATATTGTTAAAATCATGAGCTATTCCCCCTGCCAACACGCCGGTGGACTCAAGTTTCTTGACCTTGAGCGCCTCCTGTTCGAGCCGCAGTTTATCAGTAATATCATCCACCAGGCAGAGCATTCCCACCGTTTCATCGGCCACGTTGGTCAGGGGGGTGTTGTACCAGTTGCAGGTGATTATCCTGCCGGATTTGGTGATGTTGTCGTTTTGGTTGCGGGTCGACCGCCGGCTTTCCAATAGTGTACTGAAAACGGCCTCCACCTCGGCCTTTGCTGAATCGGGCAGAATCATCCGGGCAGGTGCACCGATGGCTTCGTCTCGGTTGAAGCCGAAAATCTTTTCACAACTGTGGTTCCACTCCCGGATCACAAAATCCCGGTCGAAAATAACGATGCCCAACGGCGATTGCGACACAATGTTCATCAGCCGCTCGCTACTGGCGCGCAATGCCTCTTCGGTATCGCGATGCTCGGCAATTTCCCGCTCCAGATTGGCGGTCCGCCGATCTACCAGTTCTTCCAGATGATCACGGTAATTTTCGATATGCCGGAAACTGCCGCGCAATCGTGCAGTCATTTCGTTGAACAGGTGGCCGAGCTTGCCCAGATCATCATCGCCGGTCACGCTCACCGAGGTGTCGAGATTGCCGTCCACAATTTGCTGAGCCGACATGCGCAATGCGTTGACCGGTCGGCTGATCAGGTTGGACAAGGTGATGACGGCTGCTATGCCGACAAGTACCGCAACCACGGAAATAATCGCGGAAACCAGGCGCAGGAAGGAGAGCTGTTCCTCGGTTTGCCGCCGGGACAGGTCGAGAAACCGAGATAAGGAGGAGGAAAACTCGCCGAGCGAAACCGGTACCAGACGGGCGGCTTCGCTCGCCTTCTCCTGTTCGTCGACAAACCGTAAGAAAATATCCAGATAAACACCGGTAGCCCGAGAAATACGAAACGCCTGCAGTTTCTCCGTATTGTTCGATGCACGGTTTTCCATCACCCCGGCCTGGGCAATGATCGTCGTGGCCAGCCCTTGAACCCGTTCGACCGCTTCGCCTGAGTAGCTCAGGAAGTAATCCTTCTCAGCCAACAGCAGTGAGCCGATGGTAAATTGCAGGCGCTTGGCAATGGACGAATCGGACACTGGAACATCTTCCGGATCCAGTCGCGCTCCACCCCGTTTGCCAGCCTCTACCAGGTTCTCGGTATAGGCAAAGAGCCGCTCTGATTCTTTCAGCATCCGGCTTTTCATCGCTTCCATGGCGACCAGCGAACGATTGAACTCGGTGAAATGCTCCTTGTAGTTCGTTAGCGCGGCCAGCAACGAGGTGATGGCTGCCTGCTGCTCCCCCGCAGGCACGGTGCCGTACCGTGCTTCCAGCTGTGCCCTGATGCTGCCGATGGTGTCCCTGACTACCCGCGATTGTTCAAGCGTTTCCATCCTGCGAAATAGCTGCTCGTCATGGACCATCTGGTTGAACTGGCGCTCGAGACGAGTGGTAAATGAAAAGAGCTGATCTTGCTTGGACAGGACCCGATCGACACCCCACCAATTGGTCAGGGCAAGGACGATGATCAGGAATAAAAGAGAAGAGAAAGCGATAGCGAGCTTGGCGCGAAATGACATGGATGACGGCCGTCGTGTCAGCAGTAAGCAGGTGTGCGGGTCACTGCTCGGATAGTTTGGCGGTCTCGCTCGCCAGTTCCCGCAAAATAGCCCGGTATTGGTCGGGGTACGCCAGCAGCTCGATAAAACTGTCCATGCCTTTCTCGGCAACCAGCGGCGACGAGGCCAGATCGTAGTTAAAAACCCACTCCTCGCTCTGTTGAATCGCCGTGAACAGCCGCTGCTTGAACGGTGTATAGAAATCTTGCGGGACATCGCTGCTTGGCGCCAACGCGCCCGATCCCCGGCTCATCTGCTGCTGTGGTTCGTTCTCGGAAAAATAGGTAATGACCTCCTTGGCAAATTCGTGGTTCAGGGACTCCCGGGTAAGCACAATACCATCGATCGGGCCGACCGAACTGTCGGGCAGAGTCGTGTCGATCACTGGAAAAACGAAGAAATCAAAATCCACCTCGGGTTCAAGATGGCACGGGCTGCCGGTGAACGTCTGAATCGCCCAGGTACCCATCAGTGTAGCGGCCGCCTCACCTCGGCAGACACGCTCTGCGGCTTCCGCCCAGTCGATCGAGACGGAATCGGCGTTGAAATACCCCTGCTCGACCAATTCCGACCAGATTCGGTAGGTGTTGACGACTTCGGGATCGGTATACAACGCCTCACCGGCCATCAGCGCGGCACGATAGCGCGGACCGGCAGTACGCAGGAGCAGATAATCAAACCAGAATTGCGCCGGCCAGCGCTCCCTGGCTCCCAGGGCAAAAGCGGTAATGCCCCTGCCCTGCATAACCCCGCACCATGCCAGCAACTCTGTCCAGGTAGTCGGCGGTGTCAGGTCTGCTTGTTCAGCAAGTCGCTTATTATAAAAAAATACTACGAGATGCTGGGTAATCGGCAGGAGATATTTGTTGCCGTTATAGGTGCAGGCCGCATCGGCGATCGACTTGGGGAAGCGCCGGTCGAGTCCTGTTTGCCGCCACAGGTCATCGATCGGCTCGAGTTGTCCCTGATCAACCAGGGCTTGGGTCCGGGCGCCCGCCCAATAGGTAAAGAGCTCGGGGGGACTCCCCTTATCCAGCGTGGAGTGGATCATGGTTTTGAAAGCTTCATGGTCGAGCGGATGCGCAACCAGCCGCCGATTGTGATGGCGTTCGTTGACGGTTGCCACCATGTCGTCCAGTCCGCCGCTCAGTTCCCCGGAAAAATAATGATACAGACTGATCTCCGGTATACTCTGCTGTTCCGGCGGGCTCTGTTCCCGTTCACACCCTGCCAGACAACCGGCCAGAATCGCTGACAGCGCCACACTTATCAGCAATTGGTCACACCAGTGTTTCATTGTTCCATCCTGGTTAAATCCCCCGGTCAAGACCATCCGCTCCACTGTTCAAGCGTATCAAAAAACGCTGGGACAATGAAGGGAAACCTTCGCTGACACCGCTCCCCGTCCGCATAGCGTGGCAACCGGAACAAGACGCCTCTGCTCTAGAGCGAATCGTAATAGGCGATCATTCGCCTGCGCATGGCCTGGTCCGGCAGTCGGCCGAATCCTGCTTCCATGTTGTCCTTCATGTGATGCACCTTGGAAGTGGCTGGAATCAAGCAGGTAACAGCCGGATGAGCGGCAATAAACTTGAGGAAGAACTGTGCCCAACTGCGACATCCCAACTCCTCGCTCCAGTCCGGAAGAGTTGCTCCTTTCACTTTGCGAAATAATTCACCGCGCTGAAACGGCCGATTGATCAGTGTAGCGATACCCGAATCGGCGGCAAGGGGTAACAGCCTTTGTTCGGCAACCCAATCCTCCAGGTTGTAGGTGAACTGTACAAAATCAAACGGTTCCGTTTTTAGAATGTGCTCGAGATCCTGATGAAAGCGACCGTGCGAGGTGGTGATTCCAATGTAGCGGAATCGGCCCTGCTCTTTCCAGTCACGCAGGATCGGCAGGTGGGTTCGCCAGTCGCGCAGATTGTGGATCTGCATCAGGTCCATTACGTCGACCCCGATGCGTTCTATCGACTGCCTCATCTGCTCAATTCCGCTCTGCCGACCGTCGGTCCAGACCTTGGTGGCCGCAAAAACCTCCTTCTGGTTCCCGGTAGTCCGGAGCAACTCGCCCAGCACCGATTCGGAGCGACCATACATCGGCGAAGAGTCTATCAGCCTGCCGCCGTTGTCAAAAAAGGCCTGTATGACCTCGACAAGCTGTTCCTTTTTTGCCGGATCGTTGCCGACGTCAAAGGTTCCCCAGGTCCCCATGCCCATTACAGGCAGCATTTCACCGGAAGAAGGGATGGCCCGCTGAATCAACGGGCTTTTCTGTCCCAACACCTCCATCGGCGGCAGCAACAACGAAGCTGCAAGGACGCCACTTCCCAGAAGAAATGTTCGCCTGGTGAGACATACGGAGCGCGTATTCATATCAATTATCTCCTCTGTTTTCCGCGATCAACGCCGGCGGCGAGCTGTTCCTGACGGGTGCCGAGCCGAAAGGAAATCCAGGCCCACAAGCCGGCGAGCGGGACCGCCGCTAAAGCAATGCCGGCCCCGGAAAGACCGACGGCCAGCAGTCCGGCATAGACCCAGGCGCTGACCGCGTCACCGCCGCGGTAGATCACGGTGTCTATAAAATTCTTGGCTTTATACTTTTCTTCTTTGTTCACAACCACATAAAGCATTTCCCGTCCCGGGCGCATGATCGCGTAATTACCGGCCCGGCGCAGGACCTGGACGGCAACGATGACCCATAATGCGGGAGCTATTGCCAGTACCGTAAATCCTGCCACCAGGCCGAGGGGGATAATGGCCAGGGTCCAGGCGAGACCGATGCGTCCTACAATCCGGCTGGTAAAAAAAACCTGAGTAGCCAGGGTGAGACCGTTGACGGTAAAATCCATGGCGGCAAATAACGCGGTGCGCTGGGCCGGATCCGGGAAATGATCCCGGATAATATGTGCCTGCTGGAAATAAAGAAATGTAGCCAAGGTGGTAAACAGCAGCATCAAACCGCAGATCCCCATGAGATACGGCGATTGCCAGACCAGCCGAACCCCCGCCAGGATACTGCCGCCCAGCGGCTCGCTGCCGGGGTCGGTCATATCGCTCTTTTTCTTGTGCGCATCGGTCTTCGAGCCGGCACAGGTGGATTGGCGCCAGGCTGACAGCCGGTTGATGCAGAGCACCGCCCAGCCGAGAAACAGCATGGACAACAACAATAAATTGTTCGGGCCAAGCGGCAGTACCAGCACCACCGTCAAAGCCGGCCCGGCCAGTGCACCGGCCGTACCCCCGGCGGCGATGACGCCAAAAAGACGCTTGGCCTGGATGTTGGTGAAAATGTCTGCCATAAAACTCCAGAAGACGGAGACGACGAACAGGTTGAAAACGCTTGCCCAGATAAAAAAGGCCCGCGCTACCCAGGCGTGTGTGATATCGGATCGAAACAATAGGAAGAACACCAGCAAGTTGCCGATGAAAAAGAGATAAACGAGGGAAAGAAAGCGGCGAGGGGCAAAATGCCGAGTCAGCCAACCGAAGAGCGGCACCACGGCCAGCATCACCAAAAAGGTGCCGCTGAACAGCCATTGCAGGTGCTCAACCCCTCCGGCAATACCCATTTCATCGCGCATCGGCCGGATGATATAGTAGCTGCAGAGCAACGCGAAGAAATAGCTGAAAGACCACAACAACGGCCGCCACTCTCCGGGTTCGACCGCTACCAGCCGCTGCCACCAAGTCCCTTGGCGATTGGCGGACCTGGCGTCCGTTGCGCCTCCGAGTGCAAAGATATTTTCCACAGGTTCACCTTGGTGCTATTAAACACCTCGCAGGGCCGGATATTCGAGAGTGGAAGAGAAGAAAGGAATAGGAGCAGGATTCCCTAACGCTTTCCGACGTGAGACCGGTATTCTATCCCCCTGCTTTTTGACATGACACGTTCAGGGTGATTGTCGAAAAAATGTGGTGATGATTGGATTGAATGTCAAACAGGACATCGGCAACCGGCGCGCTCTGGAGGATACCGTTCCGGCAAAGGTGGTTCCGACCGGATAGACGGTGCGGCATTCAGTAATCAAACCGTAGTCAGTAAGGCGGCCAGAGGATGGGCAACAGGACCACCGAGACGAGCAAGGCAAGAATTGTGATCGGCACCCCGACTTTCAGATAATCGACAAAGCGATAGCCCCCCGGCCCCATGACCAACAGGTGAGCGGGGTGGGACAGCGGGCTGGCAAAACTCGATGAGGCGGAGATGGCCACCGTCATCATCAGCAGGTGGGGCGAGATACCGAGGGACTCGGCGGCACTGAGGGCCACCGGGGCCATCAGCACCACCAGGGCCGCCGTCGGGATGATCTGGGTGCCGAGCACGGTTACCGTGAACAGAGCGGCAACCACCCAGCGCGGGCCGAGATCGCCGACGGCGGTGACCAGTGCGGTCGCCCCGAGTTGCGCCGCTCCGCTGTTTTCGATGGCCGCACCCAATGGCAGCATTGCCGCAATGAGAAACACCACCTTCCATTCGATGGCCCGATACGCCTCCTCCATGTTCAGACAGCCAAACAGCACCATCAGGGTGGCCCCGGTCAGGGCGGCGATGGAGATCGGCAGCAGGCCGAAAATGGCGCTGAGAATCACGCCGACCATGATGACCACGGAAATTTTGGCCTTCTCCAGGCGCGGCGCCCGGGCTGCCGCCTCGTCGAGTACGAGGAAATCGGGGTCCCGGGACAACGCTTCCAGCTTGCCCCGCTGCCCGTAAACGAGCAACGCGTCGCCAAACTGCAGGGGCAGATCCTGCAACTGGGATCGGTGAGCTTTCCCCTTACGCCAGACGGCAAGCACGCTGATGCCGTAGCGCTCCCGGAACAGCAGGTCGGCCAAGGTCTTGCCGGCCAGCGTGGTGCGCGGCGAGAGCAGGACTTCCGTTACCCCGATCTGCTGGGACTCCAATTCGGCCAGCTGGGCGGAGGACTGTTCGACAATGGCCAGGTCCTGAAGGCCTTCGAGCACCTCAAGATCGCGGGGCGAGCCCTGCAGTATGAGCAGGTCGTCCGGTTTGACGGTCTCATGGGGCGATGGCATGAACATCATCAGCTCTCCCCGGATCAAGCCGATAACGGTAAGTCCGAAAGCGTTGCCCAGCCGGCTCTCGACCAGATCGCGCTCGACCAGTACCGAGCCGGGCGGCACGCGAATCGGCAGCAACTCGGCTCGATCTCCGGCCAGGGAGCGTCGATCCGCCTCGGCAACCACCTGCAACTCGGAGAGCAGGTTGCCCCGGGATAACGCCTCAAGCCGCACCTGCTCACCCTGCAGCAGTAACTGATCGCCGGCAGCCAATCGATGCCTCCGCAGATCTCCGATATCCCGCTCGTCGGCTCCCTGCAGTTTCAATACATGGACGCCGTGTTCCCGGCGCAAACCGCTTTCCGCGAGCGTCTTGCCGATCAGCGGCGAGCCTTCGGCAACCCGGCTGACAGCCATCTCCACCACCTGCCGAACCCGCTCGCGTACCACCTCAGACGATGCCACCTGAAGGTGCTGACTGGCGTGATACCGTTTCAGGTGATCGGGACTGCCATGAACGATCAGCGTGTCACCGCCCTGCAGTAGCTCATCGGGACGGGGAGCCAGCAGCAACACCCCTTTTCTCTCCAGTGCCAGTACCGTTAAATGGAGCGCGGAACCGAGACGGCTCTCTGCAATCGTCCGGCCATCGAGCGGTGATACACTCGGGATTCTCGTCGTAAAGATATGGGTGTCGAGCTGGTATGAGGCGCCAATGGCGTCACTGCCTCCGGCCGTAACGGCGGCGCGGTTGGTGGGCAGCAGATGTCGGCCGAGCACTACCATGAAGGCAATACCGACAACCACAATCGCTGCGGTGATCGGGGTGAAATCGAAAATTGCAAAGGGTTCCAGGCCGGCATTGCGGACGGCGTCGGTCACCAGGATATTGGGCGGTGTTGAGATTCCGGTAAACGGCCCTCCGAGCAGACAACCGAGCGCCAGCGGCAGCAGCAGCCGGGATGGCGGCCGCCCGCTGCGCCGAGCCAGCTCCATGGTCGACGGCAGCAGAATGGCGGCCACGGTAACGGTGTTGATCAATGCCGACAAAAGACTGGCAGAGACCATCAATACCACCATCAGTGTGACCTCGCTGCCCCGGGCAAAGCGCTGCAGCGGTTGGCCGATCTGGTGAGCGATGCCGGTCCGCGTCAAGCCGGCCGACAGGATGAACAAGGCCCAGACCGTTACCACCGCCGGGCTGCTGAATCCGGCCAATGCCTCCGGCGCACTGACCAATCCTGTCAGGGCCAGCGTGGACAGTACCAGCAAACCCACCAGATCAACCCGCAGCCAGCCCCCGACGAAGAGGACCAAAGCCCCGGCGATAATGATCAGCAGTAGGATAATATCAGCGGTCAAGCCCGTGTCCTCCGCAGCGGATCAAGTTCCGAGAGCGGTTGTGATCGGCTGCACTCCACAGTCTCCGGAGTGTTGCATCATGCCTTATGTTCATAAAGATGAACATCCCGCTGCGGGAACGGTATCGAGACCCCCTTGCTGTCGAAGGCTTTCTTGACCGTTTCGATCAGTTCGAAGTGAACGTTCCAGAAGTCGGCGTTTGCAGCCCAGGCACGCAGGGTCAGATTGACGCTGCTGTCGGCCAGTTGCGTGACGAGCACCTGCGGCTGGGGATCGCTGAAAATACGGCTATCCTGCTTGACGAGTTCCATGATCGTCTGGCGGGCGGTATCGATATCATCGCCATAACCGATACCGAAAACCAGATCGAGCCGACGGGTCCCCTTACTGGTGTAATTTACGATATTGTCACCGGCAATTTTCGCATTGGGCACGATAATGACCTGATTGGCCGGCGAGACGAGTTGCGTCGTGAATATTTCTATCGCCTCCACCGTACCCGCCACACCGGCGCCTTCGATATAGTCACCCACCTTGAACGGTTTGAAAATGATCATCAGGATCCCGGCGGCGAAGTTGGACAGGGAGCCCTGCAGCGCCAGGCCGATGGCCAGGCCTGCGGCGGCGAGTACCGCGATGACGGAGGCGGTTTGGATACCCAGTTGGTTCAATGCGGCAATAATGACAAAGGCCAGTAAGGCCAGATAGGTCAAACTGGAGACGAAACTGACCAGCGTTACATCGACCTGTTTCTTGACCATCAACCGTTTGATCAGTCCGGTTACCCCCTTGGCCACCCAGCGTCCGACGATGAAAATGGCGATGGCGCCGACCACCTTGATACCGTAGACCGCCAGCAGTTCGTATATTGTGTCCAGCATAGTTGTCCAGTCCATACGCACCTCCTTGTTTTTATTTGATGATCGAAAGATTCGGCAGCATTGGCAAGAGGGTTATGAGAAGTCAGGCTATCTTTGCGCCGGCCGAGGATAGAGCACGATCAGGTTGGTATGGAAGAGGATAGCCCTGTCGTTCCACACCATATCGTGATAGATAATAACGGCGGCTTTATTTCCGTCAAGTTCCGCGCGGTGCTTTTCCCCAGCGTACCTGTCTGGAACGCACGTTAACATTTTTTTCGACCGGAGCGACATTACGAAACAGTTCATGTTACGAAATGTTTAGATGAGTAACGCCTGCCGGTAAAAGGAATGGAAGAGACGGGAAGTTAGACCTCTTGGCCGGAGAAACATGGACCTGACCGACTACAGTGTTATCTTGACGGCTTATATCATGGCCTCGGCGATCAAGGGGCTGACAGGGCTTGGCTTTTCCACCTCCTGCCTGCCCGTCCTGGCCCTGCATTTTGATCTGAAAATTGCCATCCCCCTGGTTCTCGTGCCATCCATCGTCAGCAATATTACGGTAATTGTCCAGGCGGGCCGTTTCCGTGAAGCGGTGTCACGGTTCTGGCCCCTGTACCTCGCCGCCGTGCCGGGTCTTCTCTTCGGCCTGGCTGTTCTGGCGACCATCAACAGTGATGTCGCCAAGGCGGTTCTCGGGCTGGTATTGATGATATACGCTCTCTGGGCCATGACCAATATGACCGTTTCTCTGCCGACCAAATGGGAACGGGCGCTGCGGGTTCCCATCGGTTTCATGACCGGCATTGTCAACGGCATGACAGGTTCCCAGGTCATGCCGGTTCTTCCCTATCTCTTGTCTCTCAATCTCGAAAAGAATGATTTTGTCCAGGCGATCAACATCTCCTTTACCTTCTCGAGCCTCGTCATGCTGCTCGGCCTGAACCAGCTCGGCTATCTCACCGCAACCACCTTTCTCATTGCCCTTGCAGGCCTGGTGCCGGTACTGCTGACCCTGACCGTGGCCGGCCGGCTGCGCCGCCGTCTCACCACGATAGTGTACCGCAGGCTCGTACTGGGACTTCTGCTTGTTATGGGAATGATACTGCTGCTCCGTAATTTTCTGTAAAAAGATGCAGCACTGCACCGTATGCCACATCGCCCCTATCTCCTCTGTGAAGGACTGCAGAGAGTCACCAGTAGCGTTACGAAAGCGGTTCCTTGCACTGCACGCCTGCAGACCATGATTATAGTATGGTCAACCGCGGTTGCTGCCCTGCATGTGGCACCCGTGTTGAACCCGAATCAATTTCACAGGGAGACATGCCATGTCCGACGTCACCATCATCAGTGCTGCCGAAGCGCACGAACATAGGCGCAGCGGCAAGGCTCTTCTGGTCTGCGCCTATGACAGCGACGACAAGTTTCGCTTATACCAACTGGAAGGAGCTATTCCGCTGAGCGATTTCACGGCACGACTCGATGCGGTCGATAAAGATCAGGAAATCATTTTCTACTGTAACTGATCGGGCGGCGGCTCAGCTGCTGGTCGAGCAGCGCACTACAGAGACAAGGGCTTTGCCAACACCAAAGCAATTGACGGCGGTGTCGATGCCTGGAAGAGCGCCGGACTCCCGATCCGTTCCTGATGATGGTACCGGAAATTCACTCTCACCCACCTCGTGCAAGGAGCTGAACACCATGAGCCGGCCCGTCTATCTCGATTACAACGGCACTACCCCCCACGCCCCGGAAGTAATCGCCGCGATGCGCCCCTTTCTGGAAAGCGATTTCGGCAATCCATCGAGTGGGCACTGGTACGGCATCCGTCCCAAGCAGGCGGTTATCGCAGCTCGAAAGCAGGTGGCTGGGCTGCTGGGCTGCGCACCATCTGAGGTGCTCTTTACCAGTGGCGGAACCGAGGCCAACAACCAGGTGATCAAAAGTATCGCCGGG
Source organism: Desulfofustis glycolicus DSM 9705 (assembly GCF_900130015.1). Lineage (GTDB taxonomy): Bacteria > Desulfobacterota > Desulfobulbia > Desulfobulbales > Desulfocapsaceae > Desulfofustis > Desulfofustis glycolicus. The sequence goes on from NZ_FQXS01000017.1 coordinate 22,354, forward strand.
GCTCGGCACACAACCGGTAGGCACTTGATCACTTCGAGTATCGAGCACCCCGCTATCCTCGAGGTGTGCCGCCACATGGAACGTCATGGTTTTGACGTCACCGTTGTCGAGGTGGACAGCGACGGGCTGGTCGATCCAGCCGACGTGGCAGCAGCCATCCGGACCGACACCATCATGATTTCTATCATGCACGCCAATAACGAAGTGGGGACTATTCAGCCGATCGCCGAGATCGCCACCCTGGCCCGCAGACACGGCATCCTGATGCATACCGATGCGGCCCAGTCGCTCGGCAAGATCCCCGCTCGGGTGGATGAACTGGGGGTCGATCTGCTGTCGATGGCCGGACACAAGCTCTACGCGCCAAAAGGGGTCGGGGCGCTCTATATCCGCAAAACCGTCGAGCCGCAGGTGTTTTGCCATGGCGCCGGCCAGGAAAACGGGCGACGGGCCGGCACGGAGAACGTGTTGGAAATCGTCGGCCTCGGTGCCGCCTGTCAGCTCGCCGGCGCCGACCTGGGCCATCATGCCGCCCACCAGCAGGCAATGCGCGACCGACTGGAGGCAGGCCTGTCCGCGAATCTTACCGAAATCCGCTTCAACGGCCACCGCACCTACCGTTTGCCCAATACCTGCAGTGTCTCCTTTTACGGCTTGGAGGCCAATCGGCTCCTCGAGGAAATCGGCCTCGACGTCGCCGCTTCGGCCGGAGCCGCCTGCCACGCCGACCGGGTGGAGATTTCCCACGTACTCACTGCCATGCAGGTCACCGAGTCATGGGCCGCCGGCACCCTACGCTTCACCACCGGGCGCTATACCACCGCCGAGGACATCGACCGTGCCCTGGCAGCCGTTGTTTCTGCTGTTCAGCGGCTACGGGGATAACCGATGGGAGCATGATCGACTCAGCAGGTCGGGAAGTACACCCGGTCGGTCCGTGCCCGGTTGCCCCTGGCACCCTCATTTCATTTCTTTATTCTCTCATTCAGGTTAGGATAGGGCATTGCGAAGTTACAGACGATGATAATCATCGCGGCGTCCGCTGAGGCAATCGCGTGGTGCCGCATACCGTTTTTTGGACACAAGGAATATGAACCCCATCTGTATCGTAGACGATCAACCGCTTATCTGTTCCACCGTAGCAAATATCCTCGAAGATGAAGGCTATCAGGCCCTTGCCTTCGCCGACGCAGAAAGCTTCTGGCAGCGGCTCGACTCCATGGAACCCGCCCTGGTGATGCTCGATATCTGGCTGCCGGGCACGGACGGACTGCAGTTGCTGCAACGGTTGCATGAACGTTTCCCCGAGCTGCCGGTCATCATGATGAGCGGCCACGCCGGCATCGAAGCGGCCGTTGCCGCCATCAAGTTCGGCGCTGCCGATTTCATGGAAAAACCGTTGCATTTAGAAGTCCTGCTGGACAAGGTCAAGTCGGTCCTGAACCAACAGCCGGTCCGGATCGATGCAAGCCTCCCGCCGGATGCGAGACGTGCCGGCGAAGCGCGCGAAATGCAGCCGATTCCCGGCGCTGTGGAACTGGTCGAATCACCGGAACCGCAGCGAACCTTGAAGGAAAACGTCGTTCTCAATGGGGTTGGACTGCTCAGCGGCAGGAAGACGGGCATCATCTTGAGCCCGCTCGGGGTGGATGAAGGGATCGTTTTTCAAACACTCGACGGTCAGACTATCCGCGGGCACATCACCTCACTGCGCAATTATCATCAACCTGCAGAGGCCAAGACTTTCTCCGCCAACTCAACGACGCTGGACAACGGCAGGCACCAGGTGCGTACCGTCGAGCACCTGATGGCGGTTCTTTCCATGTTCGGCATCACCAATGCCTTGATCAAGGTGGGCGACGAAGTACCGAACATCGACGGCTCTGCAAAAGACTTCTGCGAACTTATTACCCAAGCGGGAATCACCGAACAGCCGGCCACCACCCGCATTGCCGTCATACTCCAAAAAATCGGCTTCGGACCTGAGGGTAAACACGAAAAACACCTCTATGCGGAACCGTTCGACGGTTTTGAAATAGCGATGCGAGTCGATTATCCGCCGCCCATCGGCGAACAGCTTCTCACCTTCAATCCTACACAGAAGTCCTTCGCCGAGGAGATCGCGCCGGCCCGGTCATTCAATACCTTCGAAAATATCGACATGGCCCAGAAACTGGGTACGGTTGGCAGCGGCTACCTCAATTCCCATATCATCATGCACGACGGCAAGGTCATCAATACCGCACTCCGCTATGACGACGAGTTCGTGCGCCACAAGATTCTGGATATGATCGGTGATCTCTCTCTCCTCGGCTACCCCATCCGGGGACGTATCACCGCCAATATGACCTCGCACGGCTATAACCACGCCCTGGTGGAACGGCTCTATCAGGCTCTTAAGAACACTGCCGCGGAAGACTGAAAGGTGGCGTCACGCTTGAGCTCACGGATCCCCTCACCTCTGACCCCGGCGAGCATCCGGTTGTTCCTCTGAAGGACGCCATTTCCGCAGCGCGGTGCTCAAGAAGACGGGTAGCGGCACTCCGGAGTTCAGCTCAAATGTCAGATACTCGCCAAGCACGATAGGATCCGGTAGCTGCAGGGCGTTGACGGTGCTTCCCGGCAAGCCATTATCACACGATATCGACGGTAATTACGTCGCCGCTGCGTACCGTCCGCAGCACCGACGGGTCTCCATCGATCATTCCGACTATGTTGGCGGCACTGATCAGCCGGCACTCGTCGCCCTGAGAAACCGGAGTTGGACCGAACAACAGGGCCAGCGCGTCGCCGTCAAGCCAGAAACATACTGCTCCCTTGTCGACGACCGTTGCGGCATCAGGTTCGGGATCGGCGGAAAACGGCACGGAGAAATAAACCTCATCCCCCCAGACATTGGCCCGCCCTGAGATCGGCAATGAATCCAGCAGACGGCGTGCCGTAGGCGTGTCGCGCAGTACTGCCGTAATCGTCCCGGCAGGCCAGGAAATAGTAATCTGTGGCATACTCACCTCCGCAGTGTTCGTGACAGATCGGGTCGGCACAACTGCCACACCCTCTCCCTGATGAGTATCACAGACCGCCGGGTTGTTCAAACCCCGATCCGCAGCAGCGACTCTGCAGCGACCGGCCGAGTCGCCATCAGTCGGACCGAATCCGGCCGGTAATTGCTGCCTGCCCGGCGCAACCGCAAAACTGCTCACCTGCTTTCTGTTCTGTCGCTATACCGTTTATCCGAACCGGTATGACACCGTGGGCTGCCCGGAAAAAGTTCCCGGTTTTCGTATCGGTCAGCTACCGTTTCTCCCACGGAGCGGGGAAAAAGTAAAGGAGTTGCTCCTTATCACAGACCACCAGCATGGATCCTCCGATAAAAACAATCCCTTCGGGCTTTTTCACCGCTGAAATGTTCCATCTTTCCAGCACTTCGTAGCGATCGGGATCCAGTTTCAGCACTGCCTGCTCCTCATCACTGAGCAGCCAGAGCGCCCCGTCGTGCCAGGTAGCTGCCGAAATGTCACTGGCGGCAGCGAACGGGAGGGCAGCTCGCACCTGAAAGCTATCGTCCAGTTCGAGGATGGTCACCGGATCCTTCTCGGTGATCAGCAGAAACACCTCGCGTACAGGGTTGTAGACAATGCTCTCGTAGCCGCTATTGCGTTTGCCGTCATACGGTATCGAAAATGTCTGCTCCAACACCAGTCCGTCGGGATTGAAGCGATGCACCAGTCGATTGCTCTCATCGGCCACATAGATTTTCCCTGCGTGACTATACACCCCTTCAAAATCGCCCCCCTGAAATGGAGCCCGGGTGAGCACCGTACCGTTTGCATCGGTCTGAAAAAGAGTGCCCTTATCGCTGACGATCAGCAACGACTCCCCGTCCGGGTGCAGACAGATGTCTGACGGTTCAACAATATCGGGTGCCAGTTCGACGACGCGATCGGGGTCGGATGCGGCACATACCGACTGACAGGCGAGCAAGACGAGGGCGACCACGGTCCCGATCAGACACTGCTTCGCTATGGCGATTACTGCCCATTTGTTCATTATTGAACCGCACCCTCTCGTTTTCCCGAGCCGGCATGGCCGGCGCACGGTGATACCTCCGGCGACTGGCGAGTTGGTGACGGGAAAAGCTGCCGGTTCCGGAGAAACGATTATACCACAATGACACCGCACCATCTCAGCTCAAGCTGAAATGGTGCGGTCAACTACCGTCTGGTGAAAGTTAGCGGGGGACAGGTTAAAACCTGTCCCGCCGATTTTCATAAAATGCACTATCCGCCAACGTTTGGCACACAATGCCGCCTCGTCAGCGGATAGGCGCTCATGGTCACGCAGCCAGCTGGCAAGATGTCGCTGATCAGACCAAATCGAAGCGATCGAGGTTCATGACCTTGTCCCACGCCGCAACGAAATCCTGCACGAACTTTTCCTGTGCGTCCGCACAGCCGTAGACTTCCGCCACGGCCCGCAACTGGGAGTTGGAACCGAAGACGAGGTCAACGCGGGAGCCGGTCCACTGCAACTCACCCGTTACCCGATCCCGGCCCTCAAAGACATCTTTGTCGTCTGCGGTTGGCTGCCACGTTGTGCCCATATCGAGCAGATTGACGAAAAAGTCATTGGTCAGAGTCTCGGGCCGTTTGGTGAAGACACCGTGGGGCGACTGCCCGTGGTTGGCACCGAGAACCCGCAGACCGCCGATAAGAACGGTCATCTCTGGGGCGGTCAGCGTCAACAACTGAGCCCGATCAACCAGCAACTCCTCAGCCGAGACGGCGAATTTTGCTTTTTGGAAATTACGGAAACCATCGGCAACCGGCTCAAGGACGGCAAACGCCTCGACGTCGGTCTGTTCTTGCGACGCATCGGTTCGACCCGGCACGAACGGTACGGTTATATCATGACCGGCGTTCTTGGCGGCCTGTTCGACAGCGGCACAGCCACCCAGCACAATCAAGTCGGCAAGTGACACTTTCTTGCCGCCGGACTGCGCGCTGTTGAACTCCTGCTGGATTTTTTCAAGCGTTTGCAGCACCGTCTGCAACTGCTCCGGCTGGTTGGCCTGCCAGTTCTTGTGCGGATCCAGACGAATGCGCCCTCCATTGGCCCCACCACGAAAATCTGAGCCACGGAATGTCGAGGCGGAGGCCCAGGCTGTTGCAACCAGCTGGGAGACAGACAGCCCCGAGGCAAGAATCCTGCCCTTGAGTTCTTTAGTGTCTTGGTCGTCGATCAGCTCGTGATCGACTTCCGGAACCGGGTCCTGCCAGAGCAGGTCCTCGGTCGGAGCCTCCGGACCGAGGTACCGGGACCGGGGGCCCATGTCACGGTGAGTCAGTTTGAACCAGGCTCGGGCGAAGGCATCGGCAAACTCGTCGGGGTTTTCCAGATAGTGCCGGGCAATCGGCTCATAAATCGGGTCATAACGAAGGGAGAGATCCGCCGTGGTCATCATCGGCCGATTTTTTTTCGACGGATCGTGGGCATCGACAACCATGTCCTCCTCGTCCACGTCTTTGGCGAGCCACTGGTTGGCACCGGCGGGGCTCTTGACCAACTCCCACTCATACTTGAACAGCACCTTCAGATAACCCATATCCCAGGTGGTCGGATTCGGCTTCCAAGCACCCTCGATACCGCTGCCGATGGTGTCGCCCCCCTTACCACTTCCGAAACTGCTGCGCCAGCCGAGGCCCAGCTCTTCCATGGGGGCGGCTTCCGGTTCCGGTCCGACATGGGTCGCAGGTCCGGCGCCGTGGCACTTGCCGAAGGTGTGTCCACCGGCAACAAGAGCAACCGTCTCCTCGTCGTTCATGGCCATCCGGGCAAAAGTCTCACGAACGTCATGCCCGGAGGCGACCGGGTCCGGATTGCCGTCAGGCCCCTCCGGGTTCACGTAGATCAGTCCCATCTGCACGGCCGCCAACGGATTTTCCAGGTCACGCTCACCGCTGTAACGGCTCTTGGGTTTATCACTGGTCGCCAGCCATTCCTCTTCGGCCCCCCAGTAAATATCCTCTTCCGGCTCCCAGACATCCACCCGCCCACCGGCAAAGCCGAATGTCTTGAAGCCCATGGACTCAAGGGCGACGTTACCGGTGAGGATCATCAGATCGGCCCAGGATATCTTCTTGCCGTATTTCTGTTTGATCGGCCAGAGCAGACGGCGCGCCTTGTCCAGGTTGACGTTGTCCGGCCAGCTGTTGAGCGGTGCCAGCCGCTGTGATCCGGAACCCGCTCCGCCACGGCCGTCACCCATGCGGTAGGTTCCGGCGCTGTGCCAGGCCATACGGATAAAAAGGCCGCCGTAATGTCCCCAGTCGGCGGGCCACCAGTCCTGGGAGTCGGTCATCAGGGCATGCAGATCTTTCTTGACGGCAGCTAGGTCGAGTTTCTTGAATTCCTCGGCATAGCAAAAGTCTTCTCCCATGGGATTGGATTTGACGGATTGCTGGTGCAAAATCTTCAGGTTCAGTTGGTTCGGCCACCAGTCGCGATTTGAGGGGCCGCCACCTGCTATCTGTTTTCCCGTCCGACCCGTCACCGGGCACTTGCTATTGTCACTCATCGATTTCCTCCTGTTTGTTTTTTGGGGGGCTTTATCAGTTCTTGCATACGGTGCGACAATGCCCGCCATGGCACTGTCGCGTCGTGTCTACTCACAGGCAGCAATTTACAGATCTTCAATTCTCTCTCTGGCAATACATTCCCGGCAAACGCCCCGCACCTCGATGTGCGTCGCCTCAACCTCGCCAAAGGATTGCAGCGATTCCGGGAGCGTCAGGTTGTCCAGTTCAGAGCTAACAAAGTCACGGGTATAACCGCAGTTCTTGCAGATAAAATGATGATGCTTCTCGAGGTTTGCGTCAAATCGAGTCGCCTCACGGCTCGAACCAAGTGTCTTCACCAGCCCAAGGTCGTTGAGCAACCACAGCGTCCGATAAACGGTGTCGAGCGAGACCGTCGGCAATCGGCGTCTGATGCGCTGAAAAATGCGGTCAACATCCGGATGATCACCGGTCTGAGCAATTTCCCGGAAAATCTCCATTCGCTGATGAGTCAGTTTGATACCTGCCTCGCGACAGACTGCCTCGAAGTGGCGCATTCGCTGTTCAACTTCTTTCTTGCCAATGTTCACGTATTGTTCTTTTGTAAGAATGGTTCTTATTTGCATATTAGCTGACAATACGTCAGGAGTCAAGGCCTGTTTTTTTTTGTTTACCTACCCCAAGCAAGAAAAGGACCGCACTCCGAAACTCGGCGAGGAAACCGATCGTCTGTTCAATAAACGCACCGGTGCCATCCCGTGCGCTCCGCACAGCACAAGGCATCGTCCCGGCAGTAGGTTGACGGCGGTTTACCGCTAACCCCGGTAAGAACGCGCCTCTGTTTGAAGCTGCCGGTTCAAACCGAAAAAAGCTGAAAATATCGCCAAGACTGGTATGGTCTGAAGAGTCTTGCTGGTAAAGAAAACGCGTTTGAGTGATGAATCGTCATGAACGAACAATCCAATTTTTCCCCATGGGTGACAGACGGTGAACGGACTCTCGTTTCTACTCGGGTCTTCGATCTCCTCGCCGCAAACGTACATTGCCCTCGTTCCGGACTGCACAAAGAGTTCTACAAGCTCTCCGCCAGTCCATGGGTCAATGTCATCGCCGTTACGCCGCAGGGTCAACTACTTCTCATTCGTCAGTACCGCTTCGGCAGCGACCGCGTGGAGTTGGAAATCCCCGGTGGCATCGTCGATCCGGGTGAAGACCCTCTACAGGCAGGCCTTCGCGAACTTCGCGAGGAAACCGGTTACGGAGGCGGGACGGCCCAACTGATCGGCTGGGTGCGGCCCAACCCGGCCATTCAGGACAACATCTGCTCCACTATCTTGGTTGAACCTGTCGAAAAACTCGGCGATCCGCGCTTCGAGGACATGGAGGATATCGAGGTCTTTGCCGTCCCGGTAAACGAGGCGCTCGCCATGGCGAGCTCAGGAGAAATCCGCCACGGCCTGGTCCTCAACGCACTGACATTCTACACCATGCACCGGGGCATCACTTTTCCCGGTAAGGCCGGCAAAGAAGACTCGACACGTTGAGCCATCGCCAAACTGTTGATCGTCCCGGACGTTCACTTTGGTTCCATTCAGACCGGCAATCAGCATTTCACTGCCGCTGCAACGCGCGGTAAATCTTTCAAGCCTCTGACGCTCCCGAATCCGCTTTCACCGCATTCACGCCATCCTTTCTCGGCCAGGCGTTAATGACGTCCCGGATGAGAATGGCCAGCGGAATTGCAAAAAATACGCCCCAGAATCCCCAGATGCCGCCGAAAAACAGGACGGCAACGATAATGGCGATGGGATGCAGGTTGATCATTTCCGAGAATAAGAGCGGCACCAGAACGTTGCCGTCGAGAACCTGAATAACGCAATATGCGATGACTATCCAGGCCAGCTCGCCGCTCCAGCCAAATTGAAAAAAGGCCACCAGTGCCACCGGAAATGTCATCACGGCTGCACCGATATAGGGAACCAGCACGGAAATACCGACCAGAAATCCGAGGAGCACCGAGAAATTGAGCCCCATGAACAAGAAGGTGAGATAGGCAACCAACCATACCACCAGGATTTCCCAGAATTTGCCCCGGATGAACCGGCCCAGCTGCGCATCCACGCCCTGCCATACCCTGGCGGCCAGGCCTCGTTCCTGCGGGAGATATCGACGAGCCCAACTGAGGATCAAGCCTTTGTCCTTGAGGAAGAAAAACACTAGCAGGGGCATGAGCACGATGTAAACCACCAGGGTGATGATGCCAACCACCGACGAAAGCGTTTGCCGTAGCATGCTGTCGGCAAAATTGATGGCTTCCCGTCTAATCTGGTTCAACACGGTTTCAATCTCCGCTTCGCTTAAAAAAGCCGGGTAATGCTCTGGCAACGTAAGAATCAATCGTTGTCCCTCGGTGAGCATGGCAGGAACTTCCTGCAGGAGTTGCGTGGCCTGGCGGATTAGAATCGGTAAAAGACCGAAGAGCAGCGTCAGCAAAACAAGGAAGAAAAGAGAGAAAACAGCAATCACCGCCACCATTCTCGGAATACCGATCTTGCGCAGGCGATGAATGATGCCATCAAGCACATAGGCGATGATCGCACTGGCGATGACCGGCACCAGATGGTTGCCGGCAAAGAGGACCACGATGAGCCCGGTCAGCAGCAGCCCTGACAGGATTACAACTTGAGGGTCGGAAAAATGCTTTTTGAACCAGTCTTTGATCATCCTCGTCATCACTTCTCATACATTGCACTTTCGTCTCGAACCTGGAAGCGCATTCCCCGTTGATAACAGTCAACATATCGCATGGCAGCACCAATAATCAGTCTGTCGGTCCTCTGCCAAAGACTATGTATCGGCAGCTCGTTTTGTCCAGGGCCGGTTGTCGTCATGGTTCCCGGCAGACGGACGTCCCCAACGTGCACACTATCATTGTTAATGTCAACTTATCAGTTGACAAGCAAGGCAGGAATATACTACATTCTGAGCGGTCTGACCAGTAGACCATCTGATATGTAACCGTCATTTCAAAGAACCGGTCATGAATCTCACCCCCATCTCCCGCAAGCGCTTGTCGGAATCAGCCATCAGCCAGATCAAGGATTTCATCATCCATAACGGGCTTAGACCTGGCGCCAAGCTGCCGTCTGAACGTGAGTTGTGCAGCAAATTACAGATCAGCAGAGCATCATTGCGCGAGGCTGTTCGTATCCTGGAAATTATGGGCTTGGTAGAGGTCCTGCCTGGCAAGGGAATCTATGTCAAGGACCTGACCGGTGACCTGTTCGTGCCGCTGCCGACCTGGGTATCAGATTATCGCGACACCATCCATAAGCACTTCGAGGCCCGCCTCATTCTGGAACCGGAGATTGCCGCGTTGGCTGCACGACGTTCCAGTCCGGCGGACATTGACAAGATCAAGGCCAATATCGAGTTGCAAAACAGCCTACCGGAAAGCGAGATTGCCGCTATCATCCAGGCCGATATCGACTTTCACTGCCTGCTCGCTGAAGCCGCACAGAACGAAACCCTGCTTATGCTCCTCAATTCCATCGCCCGCATGTCCTTTCACGGCTGGAAGGCGGCACTACGCACAGAAAGCCGAAACAAGACTGCAGTGCAGGAGCACTTCGATCTGTTGCAGCGATTGGTTGAACATGATGAAGATGGGGCCCGGACCATGATGCGCGAACACATGCTTGGCTCGATCAAAATGCTCGAACAGCAGGGTCTCGCTCCGAAGTCTTGAAGAATAAGAGGAGTGAGCAAACCGACGAACACAGCCGGGAGCAGATGCCGGCTCGCTTTTTTCCACGGTGAAGGCCGCTTGATGCGGAACAGGTCCTTTGAGTAGGACGGGCAAATCAACGCGAATGGAGGAAAGTATGAGACGATCGGCTAGCGTGGTACTTGTTGGGGCACTGTTTTGCCTCGCGGTGATGGGCGCAGGCCCGGCAATGGCCAAGCAGAAAGTGATCAAGTGGCGGGTCCAAGACACCTTCGCCGCAGGTATTGCCCTGTCCTGGAGTGGCGAGATCCTGGCCCGGACGATCAACGACATTGTCCGAACCGAGAATTATCGCCTGGAAATTGAATACCATTATGGCTCGGAGCTGTTTCCGATGGCCGAGACCTTCGAGGCTGCCCGAACCGGCGCGCTCGACGCCGCCATCGGTTGGCCGGGTTTTCTGAAAGGCCTCAATAGCGCCCTGGTGCTGTTCGGCTCCTTTCCGAACTCCTACACCCCGGAAGACTTCGCCATCTGGTACTACTATGGCGGCGGCCGGCAATTGGCCGACGAGGTCTACGGCAAATACAACATGAAGCCCTTCGCCGCCGGCGGCGGTGGTATCGAAGGCGGTCTTTGGTCCAATGTCAAAGTCACCAAACCCGAGGATTTCAAAGGCCTGAAAATCCGCTGCCCTGGCTTCAGCGAGGACATCCTGACCATGCTCGGCGCCACCACAATGGCCATAAGCCCCGATGAGATCTACCTGGCCATGGACCGTGGCGTCGTCGATGCCGCCGAGTTCTCCTTCCCCGCCGGCGACGTTTCCATCTCGCTGCACGAGGTTGCCGACTACCTGATCGTGCCGGCTTGGTGGCAGACGGCGATGATCACTCTGCTGGCAGTCAACATGGATAGCTACAATAAGCTGCCAGATGAGTTGAAACCGCTGCTTGAATACGCCACCAAGGTCTCCTACATCATGTCCTTTGCCAAGTGGGAATACTCGAACATCGACGCTATCGAGACCTTCACCAAGGCCGGAACGAAGATTACCAAACTCGAAGACGAGACCATCGAGGAACTGGAACGGCTAACGGTACAGCTGGCCGAACAGGAAGCGGGCAAAAACCCGGATTTCCTCAAGGTGGCCAAGTCCCAGTACAACTTCCTCAAAGGCTACGGCCAATGGCGATCTCACTCAAAACCATACGGTCAGGGCAAAGTTCACAAGTACTGGCCGAATTTTGTCGACGAGAATCCGCAATTCCCGTGGATTACAGACAAACGGGATAACGCCTATTTCGGTATCTTCGAAACAGCCGGCAACTAAAAATCAACAACCGGCCTGACCGCCGACCGCCTCTCCCACGGTCGGCGGCCAGGCCCCGGTTTTCCCCGAGCGAGGCACGATCATGAAAATCACCACTGCCACGTTGGCGGAGAATTCCGCCAGTTGGCTGAAACTCCTAGCCGAATGGGGCTTGAGCATCCTGGTGCAGGTGGACGACACAACGGTTCTCATGGACACCGGCCGCAGTTCGGTGGCGGCCCATAACGCCCAGTTGATGAACATTGATCTGAGTGGGCTCGACACCATCGTATTCAGCCACGGCCATGAGGACCATACCGGCGGACTGCTCCACCTGCTGCGGCTGCGCAATCTGCCGGACAAACCGGTGCGGATTATCGCCCATCCCGACGTGTGGTCTTCCAAATGCTGGCGGTCCCCCGACGGCAACCGTTACGAGCCGATCGGCATTCCCTATTCACGGGCCGAGGCAGAAAAATTGGGGGCGAGCTTCGAATTGTCAGCTGAACCGGTGTGGATCACCGAGTCGATCGTCACTAGCGGGGAGGTGCCGATGGTCACTGATTTCGAGGCTATCGACGACAACGCCTGCGTGCAGGATCATCAACACGTTACGCAGGACCTGCTGGCCGACGACCTGTCCCTGTTCATCAAGACGCCAAAAGGATTGTTCGTGGTATCCGGTTGCGCCCATCGCGGCATCGTCAACACCATCGAGCGCGGCTTGACATTGACCGGCTGCACCGAGGTCTTTGCGGTAATCGGCGGTATCCACCTGTTCGGTGCCGACGAGCGACGCCTGGAGCAAACAATTGGTGCGCTCCGCCGCTATGATGTGCAGCGACTCGGCGTCTCGCACTGCACCGGACAGCTTCCGGCGGCGCGGCTGGCCCGGGAATTCGGCGACCGGTTCTTTTTCAACTCGGCCGGAACGACCACGGAGTTCACCGTCTGATCGAGTAGTCAAGGGAACCATCTGTCTGAGAGGATGTCATGAAGCTACTGCTATCTATTGCACGGATGATCGACACCTGCAACGAATGGGTCGGCCGGGTTGCGCAATGGCTGATCGTCGCCCTGGTCCTGGTGTTTATCTATGAATCGGTGATGCGCAAAGGGTTCTCCGCGCCGCAGATCTGGTTCACCGAAGTCTCCTATTTCCTGTTCGGCTACTATATCCTGTTCGGCTCAGCCTACACCTTCCTGCACGGTGGGCATGTGTCGATCGATCTGTTCTCGGAACGGTTGCCCGAGAAATGGCGTCACCGGCTGGCTATCGCCTGCCTGATAGGCTTCACCCTGGTCTTTTCTTTTGCCATGATCAAGGGCGGCCTGCCGATCGCGATCAATTCGTGGCAGGCAGGAGAACTCGGGCACAGCTTCTGGCGGCCACCCATCGCCCACTTCCGCAGTGTCATTCCGGCCGCGTTCCTGCTTATCTTTCTGCAGGGGGTGTCCTTTCTCATCAAACACATTGCGGCACTGCGAGGTGAGCAATCATGACCGATACCCTGTTATTACTTTTTGTCGCGCTGATAACTATCGGCGCCCTGTTTCTCGGTCATTCGGTAGCGCTGACCTTTGGCGGACTGGGTATCATCCTCGGCCTCATTTTTGTCGGCCCAGCAGTACTACCGATCGCGGTCACCAAGACCTACTCGGTGATGGTCAGCTTCCCCTTGATCGCCATCCCCCTGTTCATCTTCATGGCATATATCCTCGAATGCTCCGGGGTGGCGCAGCGGATGTTTAACGGCATCCGCGATCTGGTAGCTCCAATACCGGGCGGACTGGCCATTGCCGTGACCATTGTCTGTACGGTGTTTGCCGCGAGCACCGGCATCATCGGCGCATCCATTGTCAGCATGGGCGTACTGGCCGGACCGTACCTGTTGGAGAACAAGTATGACAAGCGGTTGACGGTAGGCACGATCATGGCGGGGGGAACGCTCGGCATTCTCATACCACCAAGCATGCTGCTCATTGTCCTCGGCGCGGTGGCCGGTATCTCTGTAGGGCAGCTCTTCATCGGGGCGATCATCCCCGGTCTCTTGTTGTCACTGCTGTATGTGATTTATATTTTTGTTATTTGCTGCCGCAACCCGGCATTGGGGCCGCCGGTAGCGCCCGAAGACATGGATGTCCTTCGCGTGCGGCTGGTACGCGGCATGATCAGCGTGACGCCGCCGGTGCTGCTGATGCTGACGGTGCTCGGCTCCATCTTTTTCGGTATCGCCACGCCGTCGGAAGCGGGAGCAATCGGCGCGTTTGCCGCGATTATCCTGATGGTCTGTTACGGTCAATTCAACATGAAAAATATGCGCTACGCGACGACGGCGACCATCAAGACCTCGTGTATGGTGATGTTTATCATCGTCGGAGTCAATATCTTCTCGGCAGTATTCATGGCCATGGGCTGCGGCAAGACGCTCGGTTCGCTGTTCGAGGCGCTCGGCAATCAATGGCTGTTCTTCGCCATGGTTATGCTACTGATCTACCTGCTCGGCATGATCATCGACTGGACCGCCATCCTGATGCTCCTAGTGCCGATCTTTTTCCCTATCGCCAAAGATGTTTACGGGGTTGACCCATTCTGGTTTGGGATGATGGTAGCGATCAACCTGCAGGTGTCGTTTCTGTCACCGCCATTCGGTTATGCCCTGTTTTTCATGAAGTCGCTGCAACTGCCCGGCGTGACTCTCGGCGATATCTATCGTGGCTCGCTCCCGTTCATCGCTTTGCAGGTCGTCGGGCTGATCATTGTGGCACTCTTCCCGCAGACGGTGACCTTCCTTACCGACCTGGCCTTTGCTCAGTAAATGAGGACGGCTCAGCGCATCCCCCCCTTCCCTCGACCGACCATCCGGTAGGATGAGTGGGAGGGGGGGGGAGGCAAGGTGGATATATACGGAAGACAGCAGCGCTAATCAAATAATGATTTCTATTGACCCTGACGTTCAGCACGTAATCCTGATAATCAGTCAATAATAAGGCAAAACAGCCGCTTGTGTTTCGATATCTAGCTGGAAATCGGAAATTAAGTTAAACTTGTATTGCCGGTTTACGGTGTTCATGTTCTTTTAGCACCAAGATCCAACAAAATATCAATAAAAACCGATGCGTTAAAATCCTTGCCCAACCCCAGGGACACATGCTTCTCAGCCCCCTGGAGAGTTTACAGGATTATGATAGTATCAGTTTATAACCGGCGACAGAAAGTCGATACAAAGGGAGAAGTTCATCTCCCCAGGTCATCGAGGTGTGTCCGGTTCCACCTCGTCGTTTTCCTGCTCCTGCTCTTATCATTTGGCTCGGTCCCGAGAATCGAGGCATCCCCCGGTGATATAGATGACAGCCAGATGGTGTCCCCGAGGGATGCGATCCCTCCCACTTCCTGGATACGGCAGAAATGACCCATGCCTTCGCCATCGGCTATGACTGGCTGTTCGATGTATGGACCACCGAGCAGAAAGAGGTGCTACGAAATGCCATTATCGACTATGGCCTCACCCCCTATTTGACCGCCCATGAAGAACAGGCGAGTTGGCTGACAAGCGAATCCAATTGGAACATGGTCACCAACGGGGGTATCGGCTTAGGGGCGCTTGCTATTGCAGAAACGGATACCCAGCCTGTCCTGGGATATCATCAACAAGACCCTGACGAGCATGGAAAATGCTGAATCTATTGCAACTCTGGGGCCCGATGGAGCCTGGCATGAAGGTCCCGGATACTGGTCGTATGCCACCAAATATCTTTTGATTTACGCGGCCGCTCTTGAGTCCGCCGTCGACAGCACCTTCTATATCCTTGACGTTCCCGGCGTTTCGGTAACGGGGAACTTCCCTGTCTATATGACCAGTCCAACCACCAACATCTTCAATTTTGCGGATTGCGGAGACTGGCCGATTCGCGCTCCATGGCTTTACTGGCTGGACATGAAATTTGACAAGCCGCTGTATTCATGGTTTCAAACAAAGTTTTCTCTCGACCACGCCCTTGATCTCATCTGGTACAAACCAGAAAATAGCTCACCTACAGAGCTGGGCCTGGAACTTGATGCGTATTTCAGAAAGACAGAGGCAGTCACCCTGAGAAGTACATGGGGCGACGACAATGCTCTCTTTGCCGGGTTCAAAGCAGGGAATAATAATGTCGGCCACGGCCATCTGGATCTAGGTGAATTTGTTTTTGATGCGCTCGGCGAGCGCTGGATATTCGACTTAGGGCCAGATGACTATAACCTGCCGGGATATTTTTCCCAGTCAGGCGAATTCGACGACCAGCGCTGGCACTACTATCGACTCAGGGCCGAGGGCAATAATACCCTGGTCATCAATCCGGACGCACTGGCAGATCAGGATCCATCTGCCGAGACCGAAATCATGAGGTATACCAGCGATAATGATGGGACCGGTGCGGCCATAGCCGATCTCACCGATGCATACGATGAAATGGGCGCCGGTCGGGTTTGGCGCGGCATTGCCCTGATCAACAACAGAACCCAGATGCTTCTTCAGGATGAGATTGTCACAGACAACCCTTCAGAAATCTGGTGGTTTATGAACATCCACGAAGAAACAGACGTGGAATTCTACGATGGCGGGAAACGCGTTATCCTCATCAAGAATGGCAAAGAGATCGATGTCCGGCTTCTCAACCCCGATATCGGCGGCTTTTTGCTGCAGGATGGATCACCCTTGCCCACATCGCCCCATCCCGCCGGACAGCGTCTGACAGATAAAAAAATGTCAATTCATGTAACAAATGAGACTGATGTAACAATCCCCGTCTTGTTCACCCCCATTACGGAATCCGGGATGGTTGTTGATTTGCCTGAAATTGCTCCCCTGGAAACCCCGACATGGCCGCTGCCAGAGTAACTTGTCCAAAGTGATCATACAAGGCTGCCTCATACCTGCAACCTTGTGCACAGCTCGTCAAAATCTCCGGCCACGATATCAAACGTGGTTTCAGCCGGCACGGTGAACCCTTCTCCGACGTTATCTTCCACCGGAACGACCACATGGGCGGTGCGCATTCCCGCGTTTTGAGCCGCCGCCAAGTCGCCCTCATGGGTGGCGACCATCATCGCCTCTCCCGGGCGCAGCCCAAGGAGGCTGGTGGCCTTGAGATAGGCTTGAATGGACGGTTTGTAATAGCCTAGAAATTCGCAGGACAGGATGCCATCCCACTGCACTCCTGCATATTTTGAACTTCTGACGATGGCTTCCCAACTAAGGATGGTAAGGACAACAACCAGATATCTGGAGCGCAACCTGTTGATCGCTTCAGCAGCACCGGTAAATGCGCGCATATTATGCCACGTCGACGTAACGAGAACCGCCCTGTCTATTTCGCCAAGAAGAGGATATCTGGCCGTGAGGTGATCCAGAGCCTGAAGCAGCATGCTATCAGCATTAATATAGGGGAGGTTTCCATGTCGCACCTGGGTATGAATTTTAAACATCTCATCGCGCCAGTCGACGGCAAAGGACTCGCTATCAATTCCTCTTCCTGCAGTATCAGCCAGTTCCTCAATCCTCTGCCGGGCGGTGTTCTTCCAGTCGAAGATTGTCCCACCAACATCAAAAAACAGCCCTTTAATCGTTTGCATGGCTTCTCCCATCATTCGTTGGCTGCTTGAGCGAGGTGACCTGCAACGAAATCGAAATTTCCTCGTAGATACGACTTCTTTCGTCACAACATCACAGGGTCATCCCGCAACCTGTCAGGCACTGCATCCCATCTTAAACATGCATCCCACCAGAGAGCTGGGCAATAACCGACTGAACCGTGCTTTTCAGCTGCAAGCCTGTCTTACCAGTACCGCATCGCTCCCCTGAACAATTCCGCCAACTCTTCCGGACCGGCAGGACGGGGGGAGAGCTTTGTAACGCGATGCTGGGGCAGCGTCCCTGCAACGAGTTTTGGAATATCGGCCTCGGTAAAGCCGACATCCTTCAGTCCGTTCGGGACGTTGAACCGTTTGAAATAGCCGATCATCGTATCCGCCAGCAACTCGCCTGCCTCTTCCTCCCGGACGCCTATGGTATCGGCGCCAAGGGCAACGGCGGCCTCCATGTGACGCTTGGGATTTGAAGGCCCGGTGAACCTAAAGACCGACGGCGCGTTGATGGCAACGGAGATGCCGTGCGGAATAATCGGGTGGTCGGAGATATAGTCCGGCGCGATATACTCGCGTACCATTCCGGAAACAGGGTAGGACATGCCGTGCGGCAGGGTGACGCCGGCATTGCCGAACCCGACGCCGGCAAACGTAGCCGCCAGGGCCATCATGCCGCGAGCATCGAGGTTGGTTGGATCCTCGACGGCGGTCACGAAGTTGTCGGCCATGATCTCCATTGCCTTGATCGCCCACATGTCGCTGATCGGGTTCGATCCCTGATAGGCGGGTCTCAGCATCGGACGCTCCGGCCTCGGCCGGTTGGTATAATGGATGGCGGTATATGACTCAACCGCATGAGTCAGGATATCAAGTGCGGTCGAGGTGGTGATCATCGGCGGCATGGAAATCATGTTCAACGGATCGACGATACCGAGTGTCGGTTTCAGCGCCCTGTTGGCAATACCGGTTTTGGCATGCATCTCTTCAAGATCGAAAATGGCGACGCCGGTGGTTTCGCTGCCGGTTCCCGCCGTTGTCGGGATTGCATACAGCGGCTTCAAGGGTCCCGGGACCGGTTTGCCTTTGCCGATCGGAGCATTGACATAAGCCAGGAAATCATCTGTCGGGTACGTGGAGTAAAGATTGGCGGCTTTGGCGGTATCGATGACCGAACCGCCGCCGAAAGCGATAAAAGCATCGACATCGTTGTCCACGGCGAACGCTATTGCCTCTTTGAAGGAGGTGTCAGTCGGTTCAACCCGCACCCGGTCATACAAGACATACGGGACGTCTTCATCGTCCAGCGACGCGATCAGGGTTTTGATCATCGGCAATTTGGCGATGTTCGGATCAGTACAGACCATGACTTTTCGGGCGCCAAGATCTTTCATATCCATACCGATTTCGGTGGTAACTCCGGAGCCGAACCTGATACTCGAGGCAGCCATTTCAAAACCAATTTCCTTCTCCATACAGCCCTCCACGGTAAATACGTCAAATTGCCTTACGGCACACAACCATTTCCAAACCCTTCCCTGACAGTAGCACAATTCCTTTCAGGGCTCTACCGATTCGTTTATTTCGAGTTCCGGCAAATGACCGGTCGAAGCCTTGCCTGGACGCGGCGATCGACACATCCTGCCCGATGTCGGCGATTTGTTGAAGACGGTAGTCGACTACCGCCTGAGCAGATTGGCCAGATTAAAACAGAGGCGCCGCCAGATTTCGGATAGAATCGAGGTTCCCCACAGCCGGTCGGCAAGGTCTTTGTGCACCATATACATCCGGTCGTCAAAATCCCAGAACATGATCGTCTTGCCGGGTGGTTTGAGCTTGAGCAGGTCCTCAATATTCCTGAGGTTGGCTACGTGGAGCAGTAGATAATCGGCATCCGTGGCCTTGAACCTGTCGAACAGCCCTTCGGTCAGAGCTTCAAAGTGCAGATAGGTTGACCAGGTCAGCCAGAAAATCTGGCCGGTCTTGATTTCCGGATAGCGTTCACTGAGGTAGCGGACCAACTCGCTGGAGATGGAACTGATCATGACATCTTTTTGCCGGCCGCGCTTTCTGATGTCGGCAATAACCTCATCTGCCAGCCGCTGATCGTCCTGCTGGTGCCCTTGCGATTTGATCTCGAGATTGATTTTTTTGCCTACGATGTTCATTGCCTCGCGATAGAGGACCAGTTCACCGTTTGTGAGATGGAGGAGGTCGGCATAACTGGTCTTGTCGAGCGCATCAATCTTCCCGAAGAGACGGAAGAGCCGACGATCATGAAACAGGACTATCTGCTGATCCCCGGAATACTGCACATCAAATTCGACAAAGGCATAGCCGGCATCCGCCTCAGCCTCTTGGAGCGCCGGCAGGGTATTTTCCCGGTGGCTCACCGAGGCCCCGCGATGGGCGCCGATCGTTAACCGGTAGGAGGGAATTTCCTCTTTCACCGCGGCTATTTCGTGCTTGAGCACTTCTGCAAGACTGGTTGACGAGGGTGGCGACTGGCAGACAAGCATAACCAGGGCAAGGAAGAGAGCGCTGAGTGTAAGGAAAAACCGAACCATGTTGGACATCATCTGTAAAAATTAAGGCTCATCAGGATTGAGACTGGGTATCCCTTCGAAAACGCCCTCACCCTTCTCATGACAGGAGACCATCTGAACAACCCTCGCTCACCTACAGCCGTGCCCCCAGCAGTTTAGCAAGATCGTCGGCACCCCGCTTCATGTTGTCGCCGAGATCATCGGGCGGTTTCTTACCATCCGGTTGTGTACCCAATCAATCCCAACGTAAAATTCCCTTGAAAAGAGACATGTGAAAAGGAACGCTTTCTGGCAAAATAAGGCAAACCAGGAAATCCTGAAAAACCTCCAAGACCATTTTGATTTGATTTCTCTTTGATCACTGCTGCTGAGCACTATCTTTTGATATTAAATAACAAATTAGAAAAAATGGAGCCCCAAAAATGTATATGACTGCGAGCAGAATTGAAATCCAGGGCAAGCCGGTATTAAAGCTTAATATCCATGAGTACGGTGAACGTGATATCGCATTCCTTGATCATCTCGGAATCAATGAGATAGACAGCGACCGTGCAGGTTGCAGATATATACATATCCATAGCAAGGAAGATTTTCTCAGCATCCGGTCGGCACTATTTGAGAAGTATACCGTTACAGAAGAAGGCCCGAAAGCATATCTGAAGGCGAAGTAAGATCTGCAGCCGCTTACTATTCAATACTACAAAAGCCGACAAGTTATCCACTGAGGTGGGCTGAAAATGATGGACACCAAAACGGTCAGATCCGCGCTATTGCTCCTCTCTTCTTGCCGATTCTATTTGTCTTAGCAAATTCAATGTAGTACAAAAATTGATATGATCTTTATAATCGAAGGAAAATACTTCACTAAAACCTGATCTCGGATGAAGGCTGTTCCTTTTTTATAGAGAACAATCCTGCCATGACGCTCTCCTGCCGAGATCTTCTCCGCCACTGCCTGCTGCTCGATATAGAGGTCAACGAAAGAAACGAGATTTACTCGCTCGGGGCAGTGCTCGGCAACGCAACGCTTCAAAGGACAGCTCCAAAAGCCGCCATCGATTCTCGCGTACTCGAGGAGTTGGACAATCTGGCGCGAGATGCGCGGTTCATGCTCGGCCACAACATCATCAACCACGATCTGCCGCGCCTCAAGCAGGTTACACCGAACCTGCAGATCTTCACCAAACCGGCAATCGACACGCTTTTCCTGTCGCCCCTCGCCTACCCGGCCAACCCGTACCATCGCCTGGTCAAGAATTACCAGATCGTTCGCGACAGCATCAACGACCCGGTGCAAGATGCGCTGCTCGCCGCACACGTGTTCACCGAACAATGGGACGCGCTGGTCGCCCAGTTCACGGCAAACTCGGACATTCCCCTGCTCTACCGGAGCTTTCTCGCGGGTGACGAACAGCTCAACGGAACCGCCGAAGCCCTGGCCTGCATGGGTATCCCGCTCTTGTCCGGCGACGACCTGCACGAAGCCTTCTCCTGGTTCGCCCGCAAGCATGCCTGCTCGTCGGCGATCGAGACGGTCATGTTCCAGCTGGCCGATGAGGCACTCCCGTTGCCGCCGCTGGCGTACGTCACTGCCTGGCTTTCCGTGGCAGGGGGGAACTCGGTCCTGCCACCGTGGGTTCGCCACCAGTTCCCGCAGGTGCCCCGTATCCTGCATCAATTGCGGGAATACAATTGCGGCAAGACAGGGTGCGACTATTGCCAGGCGCATCACAGCCCGCTCCGCTACCTCCAGGATTATTACGGTTTCAGTTCCTTTCGCGCCGAACCGGCAACCGCTGACGGCGAAAGCCTACAGGAACAGATCGTTCTCTCCGCCGCCCGCGGCAACTCGATCTTTGCAACGCTTCCCACCGGTGGCGGCAAATCGTTGTGCTACCTGCTGTCGGCATTGATGCGCTACCACCGACGCAACACGCTGACCATCGTCATCTCTCCGCTGCAGGCGCTGATGAAGGACCAGGTGGATAATTTTTCACGCCTCACCGGCACCAAGATCGCCGCCGCCCTCTACGGTATGCTCACCATGCCGGAACGGTCAGACGTGATGGAAGGCGTCCGCCTCGGCGATATTGGCATTCTCCTCGTTTCACCGGAACAACTGCGCAACAATTCATTCACCAGCACCATCAGCCAGCGGGAGATCGGGGCATGGGTCTTTGATGAAGCGCATTGCTTGTCCAAATGGGGCCATGATTTCCGGCCCGACTATCTTTATGCGATCCGCTTCATCCGGGAGTTCGCCGAACAGGCGAAGACCGCCATCCCACCGGTGCAGTGCTTTACGGCCACCGCCAAGAAAGACGTTCGCTCGGAGATCCTCGATATCATGCAGCGCGATCTTGGCATCAAGATGGAACTGTTCGCCGGGGGACACGAGCGCACTAACCTGCACTACGAAGTGTGGGAAGTGGATCGCTACGAAAAAAACCAGACCATTCTCGAACTGCTCCGCTCACGCTATGAAAACAACGGCAGCGCCGTGATCTATTGCGCCACCCGGAACAAGACGGAGCAACTCGCAGAATTCCTGCAACAAAGCGGCTACACCGCCGAGGCCTTTCATGCCGGTTTGGAACCGTCGGTGAAAAAGCGAATCCAGGACAGCTTCATTGCCGGCACCACCCCGATCATCTGTGCGACAAACGCCTTTGGCATGGGTATCGACAAGGAAGACGTGCGCATCGTCATCCACGCCGATATCCCCGGCTCCCTGGAAAACTATCTGCAGGAGGCGGGCCGGGCCGGCAGGGACCGCAACGCTGCCGAGTGCATCCTCATCTTCAACGAGCAGGATATCGAGGGACAATTCCGCCTCAGCTGTAGCTCAATGCTCAGCCAGCGGGAGATCGCCCAATTCCTCAGGGGCATCCGCTATGCGGCCCGGGGTGAAAATTCCGTGGTGCTGACCGCCGGGGACCTGATCCGCCTGGACGTGGTGGAGGTTGACCCGGACCTGCCCAACGCCGACACCAGGGTCAGGACCGCACTGGCCTGGCTGGAACGGGCCGGCTATCTACAGCGCAACGAGAACCAGACCAAGGTCTTCCAGGGCAAACCAACGGCCAAGAGCCTCACCGAGGCGGCCGAAAAAATCGCCACGCTCAACCTCTCCGAGCGCCAGCAGAAACGGTGGTTGGCCATCCTCGGGGCCTTGATGGAGCTCAACCGGCCCAACCAGGCCTTCAGTGCCGATGAACTCGCCGGGCTCGGGGCCTTCACGCCCATGGAAGGCGATACCGTCACCGAGACGGAGACCCAGCGAGTCATCCGCACGCTCCACGACATGGCATCCCAAGGCGTCCTGGAAAAAACCACGCTGCTCAGCGCCTACCTGCGCTACAAGGTGCAGGCTAGCTCGGAAAAATCCCTGCAACAGATCATCACGCTGGAAAATGAATTCCTCTCCATTCTCGTCGGGACGTTTCCCGACATGGAGGTAGACACCCACCTGGAGCTCGATTTGCGCCAGGTAAATCAGAAGATGATAGAAGCGGGCCATGAGAACTGTGCCCCGCACACCCTCAAACTGCTGTTGTATGGCCTGAGCCGTGACGGCAAAGGGTTGGCGGGCGCCAAGGGCAGTGTTTCGTTTACCTCGCGTGGCAACAACCGCTTTTCGGTGTATCTCCATCGGGACTGGCAATCGGTCAAAAATACCGTGACCACGAGACAACTCGCGGCAAACCGCACCCTGGAAGCAATCATAGCGGCGCTGCCACCGGAGGCCAAACCGAGCGCCAACCTGCTCGTTCAATTCAGCCTCGAGCAGATCGTTGCCGCGCTGCGCGCAGACCTGCTCCTCCTTGAAAAGCTGAAAGACCCGCTCGCCGCTGCAGAACGAGCCCTGACGTTCATGCACGAGCAAGGGATCATCGATCTGCAGCAGGGACTCGCCGTCTTCCGCCAGGCCATGACCATCCAGTTACATCCGGAAGCGCGTTCCCGACGCTACTCACAGGCCGATTTCTCGCCCCTGAAAACCCATTACAGCGAGCGGACCTTTCAGATCCATGTAATGAACGAATTCGCCCGCCTGGCCTTGAGCAAGATCAGCGGCGCCTGGCAATACGTCGTCTCTTACTTCAACGACGACAAGGAACAATTCGTTAAACGTTTCTTCCCCGGCAAAGAGAGCTTCCTCGAACGGGCGACCAGCGAGCAATCATACCAGCGCATCGTCGATGACCTTAAAAACCCCAGTCAGGAGAAAATCGTCACCGCCCCCCTGGACCAGAACCTGCTCATCCTTGCCGGCCCCGGAGCCGGCAAGACGCGGGTGGTCGCCCACCGGGTGGCCTACCTCATTCGCGTCAAACGGGTCCCTCCGCGGGCACTGCTCGTACTCTGTTTCAATCGCAGCGCCATCATGAGCCTGCGCCAGCGAGTTCGCGACCTGGTCGGCGAAGACATGGCCGGCGTGACCATGCTGACCTTCCATGGTCTTGCGCTACGGTTCACCGGTCGATCATTGGTGACCAGCTCTCGGCAAAAGGACCGCGAGGATATTGATTTCAGTCATATCATCAAGGACGCCATCGGTTTGCTGAAAGGGGAAAAAGACGTTGCCGGCTTCCAGGATATTCCCCCCGACTACGCCCTGATCGGCAGATTCAGCCACATCCTCGTCGACGAATACCAGGATATCGATGCCGAGCAATATGAGTTGGTCTCTCTCGTCGCCGGGAAAAGCGTTACAGAACATGAACGGAAAATGACCATCCTGGCGGTTGGCGATGACGACCAGAACATCTATCGGTTTCGCGGGGCAAGCGTCGAATTCATCAAAAAGTTCCGACACGACTACGATGCGCACATCCACTACCTGATCGAAAACTACCGCTCGACTGCCCATATCATCGACGCAGCGAACTGTTTGATCGCCCACAACACTGACCGGATGAAGACGAACCACCCGATCCGGATCAACCGGGATCGAAAAAATCTTCTACCCGGTGGCAATTGGCAGGCCAACGACCCGGTTGCGCACGGCAAAGTGCAACTACTTCAGGTGAGCAGCCCCCAGGAACAGGCTGCCGCCCTGCTGACAGAGTTAAAACGGCTGCAGCAGGCAGGCCCCGCGGAACTGAACAAGTGCGCCGTGCTCGCTCGTGAGTGGAAAGACCTCGATCCGGTGCGCAGCGCTCTCGAAGCAGCCGGCATCCCCGTCTGCCTGAGTTGGGGACGGCAAAACGGATTCCCCCGCTTATCCCGAATACGCGAACATACTGATCTGCTCGACCACCTACACACCATGCGTACTGAACTGCTCACCGGCAGCGCGCTGCTGGCTATCCTTGCCAAGCAAACCACCAACAATTCAGTCTGGAGCGACAATCTGAAAACAATCCTCCAGCAATGGCGGGATGAAACCAACGACGCCCCACAGCCGGTGCCTGAGATCCAGGAATACCTCTATGAAACCTTCGCCGAACAAAACAGGGCCAAGACCATCGGCAACGGCCTGTTCCTGGCGACAGCCCATTCGGTGAAAGGCCTCGAATTCGATCATGTCTTCATCCTCGGTGACAACTGGGATCATGGAGCCCAAACAGCCATCGAAGATGAGCGCAGACTCTATTACGTCTCCATGTCGCGGGCCCGGGAAACACTCCATCTCTTTTCAATTCAGACAACGGCCAACCCGCATGCCAGCTTATTGGCAGGTGATTTTCTCACCACCAGAAAACCAACAACAACCGACCCAAGCAGAACCACAAGCCACAGCTACCATGTGTTGGGTATGGAAGATCTATTTCTGGACTACATCGGTATACGAATAGAAACCCATCCTTCCCGCCAAGCCATCAAGAAATTGCAAGCAGGCGATCGGTTGAATTTTAAGAGAGCAGAAGATCATGTAGACTTGATCAATGAAGAATGTATAGAGGTTGCTCGGCTCTCAAAAAAAGCGTTTGCTGAATGGGAGGAAAAACTCGACACCGTCCAGCAAATTCTTGTTCTTGCCTTGGTGAGAAGAACCCGGGAGGATGTCTCCGACAAGGAGTTTCAAGCAAGATGCATTGGGCAAAGCTGGGAAATTCCAATCGTGGAATTCAGGCACGCTTAAACAGAAAGCGAGATTAATTCTGCTGTGACATCTTCCTTGAAAACAGTCTCGGAAAAGTTCCCTAATCATCTAAATGTCAGAGATTTCTGTACAGGCCCTATCTTCCAACGAACACCTCATTTTTACAATAAAATCCAAGCAATCTTTCTTTTCAAGGCGCTTTATTTTATGATATTACTTAAATGTAAAATATGAGTTGATCTTATTTTAGTTTCACGGGAGACAGGATGAAGCGAAAACTCCAAGGCGAATACGTGACCATTTCGACAGTGGGTGATACGGTTCAATCCTTTGTCCCCTCTCCGCTGCCGCCGCTACCACCCATCGAATGGACGCGGGAACTGTGCCGCAGGTTCGATGAGGCGATGCTGGCACTCGGGCGGCTGGATAGCGTCTCGACGCTGTTGCCGGACACCTCACTGTTTCTTTATATGTACGTTCGCAAAGAAGCGGTGCTTTCTTCCATGATCGAGGGAACGCAGTCGTCGTTGTCTGACCTGCTGCTGTTCGAGTTGGACCAGCAGCCAGGTGTACCGCTTGATGACGTACGGGAGGTCAGTAACTATATCGCCGCTCTCGACCATGGTCTTGGTCTGCTGAAGGCAGGCCTGCCGCTATCGCTGCGGCTCTTTCGGGAGATCCACGGTGTGTTATTGACCAAGGGCCGAGGCAGCAATCAGGCTCCGGGTGAATTTCGGCGGTGCCTGAACTGGATCGGCGGTACCAGACCGGGAAACGCTGCCTTTGTTCC
Organism: Desulfofustis glycolicus DSM 9705; assembly: GCF_900130015.1. Classification (GTDB taxonomy): domain Bacteria; phylum Desulfobacterota; class Desulfobulbia; order Desulfobulbales; family Desulfocapsaceae; genus Desulfofustis; species Desulfofustis glycolicus. Next base: position 48,961 of record NZ_FQXS01000017.1, read on the forward strand.
ACCCCCGGCGGAAGCGGTGCTCGAGTGCATGGGCAAACTGGAACTCTTTCTCCATGACCAGCCGGAACCTACCCCGGTCTTGCTCAAAGTGGCCTTGGCCCATGTGCAGTTTGAGACCATCCACCCCTTTCTCGATGGTAACGGCCGTCTGGGGCGCTTGCTGATCACGCTGCTGCTGTGCGAGAAAAAGGTGCTGCGGGAACCGATGCTCTACCTGAGCCTCTACTTCAAGACGCACCGGCAGTATTATTATGAGTTGCTCAACAACGTCCGCCTGACAGGTGACTGGGAAGCGTGGTTGGATTTCTTCGCCGAGGCGATCATCGTCACTGCCGGCCAGGCGGTGGAAACGGCGCAGCAGCTTCTGGACCTGGCCAAACAGGACCGCGACAAAATAAACGGCCTTGGCCGGGCTGCGGCATCGGCGCTGCAGGTGCACCGGGCACTCATGGAGCATCCCATCGCCACAGCGGGGTCACTGGTTAAGAAGACCGGACTCACTGCGGCAACGATCAACAAGGCACTTGACCACCTGGAACACCTGGGCATCGTGAACGAGCTGACCGCACAGAAGCGCAACCGCCTGTTCAGCTACGCGGGTTATATCGGAATCATGAGTCGCGGTACGGAACTGCCGGGCAGTTAGGAACCATCGGTTCCGGTTCAAGGCTGTCAGGTCTGGTTTAGAAGAATCCTCACACCACAGGCCTTCATGCGTCCTCGCTCCTTCACCAAACGCAAAAAGCGGTTACAGAACAAAACCTGTAACCGCTTTTAATGTCGTGTGGTGCCGAGACCAGGAATCGAACCAGGGACACACGGATTTTCAGTCCGTTGCTCTACCGACTGAGCTATCTCGGCACCGGATAGCGGTGCTGTATTTACAAAACATACCCGGAGGTGTCAACTGTTTTCCTCCGGGCTTGTTTAGTCGAGCCGACTAATGGCGGCCTCGGGACTGCTATTTTTCGTCGTGGATCGACAGGCCGCCCAAATCTAGTTCGAAGTTGAGGTCGTCGTCCATTCGTGATGCCGGTCGGGCGGCTTTTTCAGCGGCAGGTGAAACTTCTTCGGCCAGGGCGGGCTCATCCTCGCCGAGATCGAAGTCCATGTCCATGTTGCTGAAATCGAGATCGTCCGCCGGTTCGGCCGGCAATGCGGCCGGCTCTTCGCTGGCAGCCGGTTCCGGTTCTTCAGCGAAGGCCGCCGGAGTCTCGTCCCCTGTCAACGGTGGGGGAGTGGCACTGCGTGCCTGATCCGGCGGAGAGAGATCGGAGATATCGGACAATTCCTCGGGGATTTCCATGCTCGGTGGCGGCGGTGTATCGTCGGCTTCGCTGTCTTCGAAGGCGAAGGTCTCTTCACCGGAAGTGTCTTCAAACATCCCGAGATCGAGCGCACCTTCGGTGAACTGCTGACTTTCATCTCCCCGCTCGCCCGAACCGAATTCGTCGTCCAGGGCCTGAGCGGCGGCAGTATCATCTTCCTGGTCTTCGGCGAAGGCGAACTCCATGTCTGCATCTTCCTCCGATTCTCCCTCGTCTACGAGAATCTCCAGATCCGGATCGGCGAATTCGATCTCGTCGCTCTCTTCACTTTCGAGAGACATTTCGCCATCATCTTCCAGTGCGGCGAACTTCAGGAAAACCGGGGTGTGAACATTTAACGTACTGCCCTGAAAGGCGTTTGCCGTCTCTGAAATATCCTTGTTACAGCGTAGACAGGTCTCGACATTGTCAAAGGAGATATAGCCACATTTCGGACAGCGCATCAGTACATTCCTCTTTTCGGGTCCAACAGAAAAGGCATGGCTGGCCGCACCATCCATGCCACCCCTCCAGTATGAGCGCAGTATCTCACATTTTTTCGGGAAAAATCAAGAAATAATCGCATTATTGGTGTTTATCCGCCGGTCGAGGACCAATCCATACCGATATCGCAGGCGGGGGCGGAATGTGTCAGGGCGCCCGCCGAGATGATGTCAACACCCGAAGCAGCCACCGCCCGCACCGTTTCCAGGGAGATGCCGCCGGAGGCCTCGACGATCGCCCGGCCGTCGATCTTGGCCACCGCTTCGGCCATGGTGGCGGGCGGCATATTGTCGAGCAGGATGATATCGACACCGCAGTCAAGGCACTGCTCGACCTGTTCCAGGGTATCGGTCTCCACCTCGATCCTGATGGTATGCGGCACCAGGAGCCGCACCCGTTCAACCGCAGCGGCGATGGAACCGCAGGCGGCGATGTGATTATCCTTGATCAGGATGCCGTCGGCCAGATTGAAGCGATGGTTGTGCCCTCCGCCGGCCACCACTGCGTATTTCTCGAGCATCCGTAGTCCCGGCGTGGTCTTCCGGGTATCGCAGATCCGCACCGGATAGCCCTCGACCTGCCTGACGAAGGCGGCGGTCAAGGTGGCGATGCCGGAGAGTCGCTGCAGCAGGTTCAGGGCCACCCGCTCCGCCTTGAGCAGATCGATGGTTGGGCCGTTTACCGTCAGCAGCACATCACCAGGCTCGACCCGGCTGCCGTCGGCCAGGCCGCCGGTGCTTTCAATGCGCGGGTTCTGCAAGGCAAACACCCGGGCGGCGACGGTCTCGATCCCGGCCGCCAGAAAGCTCTCACGGGCCACCAACCGGGCACTGCCAAGCTGGTCCGGCGAAAAAATTGCCTCACTGGTCAGATCACCCCGGCCGATATCTTCCCGGAGAAATGAACGCAGGATCGTATCCAGCAGGTTGTTGTCCATGGTGCTCCTCAGCTGCCTCGTCAATTTCCGGCGATAGCTGCCAGCCGCTGCTCTGCCTCTGAGATGCGGGCCAGTCGCGCTTCCAGCTCACGCTGCTTCTCCTGCTCTTTGGCGACTATCTCGGCCGGCGCATTGGCCAGGAATTTCTCGTTGCCGAGCTTGCCGCTCACCTTCTTCAAGTCGATCTCGACCTTGGCCCGCTCCCGCTGCAACTTGTCACGCTCGCCGGCAATGTCGACGAGTCCTTTGAGCGGCACATAAATTTCGATGTCGTTGTAGATATAGGTAGCCGCATCGGCCGGTTTGGCGCCCGGCGGGGCGATGGTCAGCGAACCGAGCCGGGCCAGTTCGGTAATGGCCGGCGTGTAGGTGGTGATCAGCGCGGCCGCATCCTCACCGACATTGGTAACGAAAGCCTCGAGCTTCTGCGACGGGTGCACGTTGGCTTCGGCCCGAATGTTACGGATACCGCCGATGACCCCCATCAGCAACTCCATATCCCGTTCGGCCGCCTCGTCGAGCCATTCCCGGTGCCGTTCGGGGTAGGGCTGCAGCATCAGCACCGGCCGCTCGCCGGGCAGCACGCTCCATATCTCCTCGGTGACGAACGGGGTAATCGGGTGCATCAGCCCCACAATCGTCTCCAGCACCGTCAGCAGGACGCCGCGGGCCTGATTCCTGGTCTGCTCCTCCCGGCTGAACAGCTCCGATTTGATCCATTCCAGGTACCAGTCGCAGAACTCGTGCCAGATGAACTGGTAATTGGCCGACGCGACGTCGTTGAAATGGTATTCATCGAGGCCACGACGGACCTGGTCGATCGTCCGGGCGGTGCGACTGAGGATCCAGCGATGGGCCAGGCCGAGACGTTCGGGCTGCTCGACCACGGCGGTAATACCGGGATCGCTGGAACCGACGTGCATCAAGGCGAAACGGGCGGCATTCCACAGCTTGTTGATGAAAAAGCGATACCCTTCGATCCGCTCCTCGTCGAGCCGGATCTCCCGGCCCTGGGCGGCAAAAGCGGCGAGCGTGAAACGAACCGCGTCGGTGCCGTAAACGCCCATGACCTGCAGCGGGTCGATGACGTTGCCGGTCGATTTTGACATCTTCTTGCCGTGCTTGTCGCGCACCAGCGCATGCAGGTAGACGTCGTGAAACGGCACCTCCTCCATGAAATGGATGCCCATCATCATCATTCGGGCCACCCAGAAGAAGAGGATATCGAAACTGGTCACCAAAATCGACGTCGGGTAGAAGGTGGCCAGCTCCCTGGTCTTCTCCGGCCAGCCCATCGTCGAAAACGGCCAGAGCGCCGAGGAGAACCAGGTGTCGAGCACGTCGGTTTCCTGCACCAGCTCGGTGGATCCGCAGGACGGGCAGCGTTCGGGGTCGATGGTGTCGACGATCATCTCGCCGCAGGCGGTACAGGTCCAGGCCGGGATGCGGTGTCCCCACCAGATCTGCCGGGAGATGCACCAGTCGCGGATATTGTCCATCCAGCTGTAGAAGGTGTTATACCAGGTTTTCGGGTAGATCTTGATGCGCTCCTCGCGCACCGCGGCCACCGCCGCGTCGGCCAACGGCCGGACAGAGACGAACCACTGCAGCGAGGTGGTCGGCTCAACCACCGTCTTGCAGCGATAGCACTGGCCGACCGCATGCGGATAGTCCTCTACCGTGACCAGGTACCCCTGGCTTTCGAGATCGGCAACGATCTTCTTGCGACAGGCGAACCGGTCCAGCCCGGCGTAGCTGCCGGCCTTTTCGTTCATCACGCCGTGGTCGTCCATCACCTTGCACATCGCCAGGTTATGGCGCCGGCCGATCTCGTAGTCGTCCCGATCATGGGACGGGGTTACCTTCAAGGCCCCGGTACCGAAATCCATCTGCACGTGCTCGTCGAAGACTACCGGGATAACTCGACCGGTCAGCGGCAGTTCCACCTGCTTGCCGGCCAGACCGGCGTAACGGGGATCATTCGGGTTGACCGCGACGCCGGTATCGCCAAGCATGGTTTCCGGTCGAGTGGTGGCCACCACCAACTCGCCGCTGCCGTCAACCAGCGGGTAACGCAGGTGGTAGAGTTTGCCCTGGCTCGGCTCGTGTTCTACTTCATCGTCGGCCAGCGCCGTCAGGCAGCGCGGGCACCAGTTGACGATATAATCGCCCTTGTAGATCAGTCCTTCCTTGTAGAGCCGGACGAAGACTTCACGTACCGCCTGCGACAACCCCTCGTCCATGGTGAAGCGTTCCCGACTCCAGTCGCAGGAACAGCCGAGCCGCTTGAGCTGGTTGATAATAGTGCCGCCCTTTTCCCGGCGCCACTCCCAGACCCGCTCGACAAAAGCGTCTCGCCCGAGATCATGGCGACTGAGGCCCTCGCTGGCGAGCTGTCGTTCGACGACGTTCTGCGTGGCGATGCCGGCATGATCGGTCCCCGGCACCCACAGGGTGTTGTCACCGCACATCCGGTGATAACGGGTCAGGATGTCCTGCATGGTGTTATTCAGGGCGTGGCCGACATGGAGAACGCCGGTCACGTTGGGCGGCGGGATGACAATGGAAAATGACGGCTTATCGGGCTCCATGCGGGCGGCGAAACAGTGCTGCGCCTCCCAGGTGTCCAGCCATTTCTGCTCGACGTCGGTAAATTCGTAGCTCTTGCTCAGTTCCTTCGGTGCGCTGGTTTCGGTCATCGGTTACGTGCCTGTGCTGGTTTGCCGGATCGCTATTCTCCCGCCGGCGTCGCATCGACGCCGGCGGAGAGGAAGATTACCTGCGGATCACCATTTAAGCAACCGTTTTCCGGTCCGTACCGGGCCGAAGCGCCATCGGCCGGGCCCAGCTGCCGCAGTTCGATGATCAACGCGCTACCTGACACTCCACGGCTTGGGCAGAAAGAGATACTCGTAGATACCGAGCGCGTAGCGATCGGTCATGCCGGCGATGTAGTCGCAGACCCGGCGATGCGCGGTCTTCTCGCTTGGCCAGTCACGACTCTGCTCGTCGACCAGCCATTCGTCACCGACCCGCGTGACCAACCCGTTCTCCATGAAATAGCCGTAGAGTTCGCGGATAATTCGCTGGGCCTTGACGAATTCCTGGTGTACCCAGTAGTGACGGTAGACGTTATCGTAGAGAAAGGAGCGCAGCGCGGTAATTGCCCCGAGCATCGCCTCGCTGATATGCAGATCCCCGTCGTCGGCGGTCAGCGTCTCGACGATGATATCACGGACCATACTGCCGATGCGCCGGGAATGCTTTTCGCCGACCACCCGGGTAATCGCTGCCGGCACACTGTTGTCGCCGAGGATGCCGGCGCGCTGGGCATCGTCGAGGTCATGGTTGACGTAGGCGATGATATCGGCCACCCGCACCACCTGGCCTTCCAACGTTACCGCTCGCTCGGTCCGGCGGGCGGGGATCAGCTCCTTGTTGCTGCCCTTGGAGTGGCGGATGATGCCGTTGCGCACTTCGAAGGTCAGATTCAGACCGCGGCCCTTGTTTTCCAGGAAGTCGACCACCCGCAGGCTGTGCACGTAATGACGGAAGCCGCCCGGGTGCAGTTCGTTGAGCGTCGCTTCACCGGCATGGCCGAACGGCGTGTGCCCGAGATCGTGGCCGAGGGCGATCGCCTCGGTGAGCGGCTCGTTGAGGCAGAGCGCAGCGGCGATGGTGCGGGCGATCTGCGAGACCTCAAGCACATGGGTCAGCCGGGTCCGGTAGTGATCACCCATCGGTGCGAGAAAGACCTGGGTCTTGTGCTTGAGTCGGCGAAAGGTCTTGGAATGGATGATTCGGTCCCGGTCGCGCTGGTACGGCAAACGGATATCGCAGAGTTCTTCCGCCTCGGCGATCAGCCGGCCGCGCGAATCGGCATTACGGGCCGCGTACGGGGAAAGGACCAGATCCTCGCGCTCCCCGAGCTGCTTCTTTATCGATCTGCCGATTACCGGGGTAAAGCTCATCGCCATCCGTCGTATTAGTGAGGGAAATCTCCGTAGTTACCTCTGTCCCTTTACCATACCTGCCTATTTGTGCAAGGCAGAAGCGTATCGCTCGCTAGCTCCGGCAGCGCTGCTGGTCTCCGGCGCAGCGCGACGGGCCATCTACACCCGCCTGATAAACCGGTCATTTATCCTTGCTGTCCGGCAGGTTGTCGTTTACAGTCTGACCAGATCTGTCGCGAAGCCAACCCCCGCCAACTCTCTCATAACAACCGGCCCCCGTTGCCCACGATGGTGTCATGACAGCGAAGGACGTGTCCATTCTGGCGGCAAAGATCCTGGAGCCAACCTTTCACTTCACCCGAAAGCGGCTCGGAAAAGACGATGGCGCCAACGAATCGGTGGTTGTTGCCGAACTGGTCCGTCCCGGCCAGGTGCTCGTCGACTTTCCCGACTTCGAGCGATTTGCCGCCAAGGGCTACGAAAAACAGCCGCTCAAGGTCGGCCCGCACTCTGAACTTTCCGCAGATGGGCTGCGCCTGCACGCCGCCGCTTTCGGCTACCCGAAAGTTGAAGAACTGGCGGACAACAGCGGTCGCCCGGTCCTTGCCATATCACTTATCCCGCTGGTCAGAGTCTCGTTCGACAAGCTCCGCGCGATCCTGATCATTCAGCCGACCATCCCCGGTCTGCCCGGTTTGCAGAACCAGGATCTGGCGCAGCTGCTGGCCGAAGCCGGGATCCTTAGCGGACTCGACAATACGGCCCTAGCCGAAGCGCGCCGGATCATCGGTGCCGGGGCGCCGGAAATCAGTGAAATCGTTATTGCCGAAGGCCGGCCGCCCGGCCCCGGCACCGACGCTTCGCTGTCGTTCCGCATCGATATCGGACCGATCGCCGGACAGTTGCGCGACGACGGCAGCATCGACTTCCGGGAGCGCAGAATCATGGTCGGCGTGCAGCGTGATCAGCTGATCGCCGTCAAAGAGCCGGCCGTGCCGGGCAGCCCCGGCAGCAACGTCCTCGGCGAGGAGATCGAACCGAAAAACGGCCGGGACATCACCGTCTTCGTCCAGGGAGACGCCGTCTATTCCTCGGCAACCAACGAGGTCAGGGCCGTCAAGGATGGTGTGTTATCGGTTATCAACAACAATACTATCAAAGTGCTCGCTCACCAGGTGGTGCCCGGCGATGTCGATTTTGCCACCGGCAACATCGAATCCAACGGTGCCCTGACCATCAACGGATCGATCCATCCCGGTTTCAAGGTGTTCTGCGTCGGCGATCTGAAAATCGGCGGCAGCGTCATGTCCGCCTCGGTCACGACAGAGGCCAACGCAGTGATCAAGGGAGGCATCACCGGCAAAAAGAGCCGCATCACCAGCGGCGGCGATCTCGATATCAAGTTCATCGAGCAGGGCGTCATCGATGCCGGCGGCCTGGTCGTCGTCCGCAGCCAGGCCTACTTCAGCCACATTCGCTCGCGCTCCGATATCCGCTGCCACCCGCTCAGCAAGATCATGGGCGGCTCGTTGATCGGTGCCGGCTACCTCAGTGTCGGCACCGTCGGTACATCGAAAAGCGAACCGTCGCTCCTCGGCGCCGGCATTGACCCCGAACGCCTCGATCTCTACGAGGCCACCCAGCAGGAACTGCGGACCAGGCAGGACGAACTCATCCAGTGGCTGCAGATGCACGGCAGCGCCAAATCGAAAAAGGTCCGCTCCATGGAAGCGGCCATCGACGAGACTAAACTGCGCCTTCTGACGCTCAACCTGATCCCCGGAACCGATCTGTACTCCCGCGGCACCAAGGGCGCCAACCGCGACGAGGTCGAGGAGATCAGCCCACTCTATCACCAGGGGATCGACATCGATGCTATCCGGATCATGGTCCTCGGCACGATTCACGCCGGCTGCACGCTGTTGCTCGGCAACCGCTCACTGGTACTACCGCAACCGGTCGCCCGCCGGCAGTTCAAGCTCTCCGCCGACATGAAGCGGATCATCTCCCTACCGCTGCGCGGTTGAGCCGGGAGCTGTCATCGTGATCGCCGCCCGCCCGTCAATACCTCCGGAGCCATTGATCCGATGAGCAAACCGGCCATCTCGGCAACGCCGCTGACCAGGGAAGAGCGCAGCTGGGTGCTCTATGACGTGGCGAACTCCGCCTTCGTGCTGGTCATGATCACCGCGATCATGCCGATCTACTTCAAAGATATTGCCGCCCGGGGCATGCCCGCCGCAGAGTCCACCGCCTACTGGGGATTTGCCAACGCCGCCGCCTCGCTGATCCTGGCCCTGCTCGCCCCGGTCCTCGGCGCCCTGGCTGACAGCCGCGGCCGAAAAAAGGCCTTCTTCTCCTCATTTCTCGGGGCCGGTCTGCTGTTGACAGTCGCCCTGGCCTTTGTCGGCTCCGGCCACTGGCTGCTCTGCCTGACGCTCTTTGTCCTGGCCCGCGTCGGCTGGGCGGGGGCCAACATTTTCTACGATTCCTTCCTCGTCGACGTCACCACGTTGCACCGCATGGATGCCGTCTCTTCCCGCGGCTATGCCTACGGTTACATCGGCAGCGTCATCCCGTTTCTGATCGTCATCGGTCTGATCCTATCGGCCGGCGCTGCCGGCGACACGCTGCCGGCGCCGCAGGCCCGGGTCGGCTTTATCGTCGTCGCCCTGTGGTGGCTGATCTTCTCCTTGCCGGCCCTGCGCGACCTTCGTCAGCGCCACTACGAGCCTATCGCCGACCCGGTGGTCAGCTCCAGTTTCCGCCGGCTGCTGACCACCCTGCGTGACATCCGCAAACACCGGCAGGCCTTTGTCTTTCTGATCGCCTATTTTTTCTTTATCGACGGGGTCGGTACCATTATCAGCATGTCAACCGCCTACGGCCGCGATCTCGGCTTCGGCGTGACCCTGCTGATCGCGGTGCTGCTCGTCATTCAGGTGGTCGCCTTTCCCTTCGCGTTGCTCTTCGGCAGACTGGCCGCACGCTTCGGCACGAAAAACACGCTGCTGGCCGGTATCACCGTCTATTGCCTGATCACCCTGCTCGCCTTTCTGCTGCCTTTTATTGCCGACCCCGCCGGCAAGATCGCCCTGTTCTGGTTGATCGCCCTGCTGGTCGCATCGTCGATGGGCGGTATTCAGGCATTGAGCCGAAGCTATTTCGGCAGGCTCATACCACCGGCAAAGAGCGCCGAATTTTTCGGTTTCTACAACATCTTCGGTAAGTTTGCGGCCATTTCCGGACCGCTGCTGATGGGTCTGATCACTCGGGTGACCGGCGACAGCCGGTGGGGCGTGCTGAGCATCCTGCTGCTGTTTGCTGTCGGCGGCTGGATCCTGAGCAGAATCAAGGAAGATTGATGGTGGGCGATTATGCAGAACTGCGAGCGTCGAGGCAGATCCGTCCGAGGAACCATGCGATCAGGAAATAACCGGCCAGCGCCAGTGCGGCAATCCGCGGATAGACCTGGCCCGGCTGTTCCGAATAAATCAACAGATAGGTGACCAGCACCGGTACCTTGTCCAGATGGGCGACGGAAAAAACGACCAGGACCAGTCGTCTCATCAGGTCCGGTTTCTCCGGGCTCGTCCCCTTGCTCGCCCGATAGAGCAGCAGCAGGGCCACAGCCGTTCCTGCCAGAAACACACAGACACCGGTCAAAACCATCAACTCAATGGTCCCGGCCTGCAGTGTGCGGCGCATCTCGTCGGAAGGAAACCAGAACAGGACTGGCAGGAAGATACTGCAGAGGTAGATGAGCAAACCGAACCCGAACTGCTGCCAATGTTTCACCTCGAGCGGCTCCTCGGTGGCCGGCCGGCCCCGCTTCACCAGCAGCCAGACGATAACCGGCACAAGGCCGACACCAATCAGGAAAAACGGCCAGGACTCACCGGGGCCGGCGACGGAGAAGGTCACCGTCGGGTCATTGGGCGGCAGCAGGAAGAGAATGCCGAAAAAGAAGGCGGCAAGCATCCCGAAGCCGACCAGCAGGCCGCTCATCACCCGCAGCAATCCGGCGCCGTAGCACACTCCCGCCACCAGCGAGGTAAATGCCGCCAGCAATATCCTGACTACCATCTCCGTCCCCCGAACGTTGTTCCGTCTTTCCGACGGCTGCCTCCGACGCTCACCGCATTCCCTCCGGCAGCATAGCCGACCTGCGGCAGACTCGTTTGCATATTGACATTATTGCTCAAGCATCTAATATGTCCAGGTCATGTTAACCATTGTATACCATTTCAACAAGATATGATTCTCAGTCTGCTGCTCGCCATCGCCGGCGCCATCGTCACCGCTATTCAGGTGGTCTTGCTCCATCTGCAGGGCTCCGGCATCTGTCTCGACGAAGGATGCCGGATCGTCGACAGCATGACCACCGTGGAACCGCTCTATTTCAACCTGGCCGGTCTGGGGTTTTTCCTGATCGTCGCCTTCGGACTGGTCCAGGCCCGGCGCGGATCGGACACCTGGCGGGGTTTCGTCAGCCTGCTGCTGCTGGCCGCCCTGGCCGCCGAGGCGGTGCTGTTATCGTTTCAGATGGATATAGCCCAGATCTACTGTTCCTATTGTCTGGCCATCCTCTCTCTGATCGCCCTGTGCAACCTCTTTCTCGGCCTGAAACAGCTGGCCAAAGGGATCATCATCTTCTCCTCGGTCATGCTGGCTTTTGCCAGTCTGGACTTCGGCGCCGCAGGCGACCGTTCGATTTCTCTCGACAACGGGACCATGGCGCGTTTTGAACCGGGAGCAGACAGTGAGCACCAGTATGTCCTGTTCTTTTCCTCCACCTGCAATCATTGCGAGACGATCATCGAAGAGATGGAGACGAGTTCGCGCTGTGCCATTGCCTTCAACCCGGTGGATACCATTACCACCTTCACCTTTCCCGGCGTGCACTTCACCAGCGGTTACCGCCCGCAGATCAACCGTGATTTCCTGAAAAAACTCGACATCACCGAGGTACCAGTGCTGCTCAGCAGGGAAGCGGAACGGATCACCATCGTCAGAGGGGAAAACGCCATCAGGGATTTTCTGCGAAAACAGTGCGCCGCTGCTGAACCGCTGCAGCCTCCGCCGACCCGGATCGGTCAATCGACGCTGTCCGACCTACCGTTGCCTCCTCAGGACGACGGCTGCTCCATCCTGTCCGATTGCGAGCCGCAGCAAAGCGCTCCGCTCACCCCGGATCAATCGCCGGCCGGTCAGTGAACGAGGAACTGACCCGCTGCAACTGGTGCGGCGACGACCCGCTCTACCGTGCCTACCACGATTTCGAGTGGGGCGTTCCCCGGCATGATGACCGCATCCTTTTTGAAATGCTCGTCCTGGAAGGTGCCCAGGCTGGTTTGAACTGGTTGACTATCTTGAAAAAACGGGACCATTACCGGCGGGCCTTCCACGGTTTTGCTATCGAAGCCGTCAGCCGCTTCGGCCAGGTGGAAATTGAAGCGTTGTTGCGCGACGAGGGGATCGTGCGCAACCGGCGAAAAATCGAGTCCGCAGTAAAAAATGGCCGCGCCGTACTGGCAATACAAGAGGAATTCGGCAGCCTGGATAGTTTTCTCTGGCAATTCGTCGATTACCGTCCGCAACAGAATCGATACCACACTATCGACGAGATCCCGAACCAGACCGAAACTTCTCGAAAGCTGTCCCTGGCGTTGCAGAAACGGGGCTGCAGCTTCGTCGGTCCGACAATCTGCTATGCCTTCATGCAGGCCGTCGGTATGGTCAACGACCACACACTGAACTGTTTCCGTTACGAGCAGGTCCGACAACTCGCCGATTGAAGGACCAGGCCGGAAAAAGCTGTCGCCTCTTCCGGCCTGACTTCCATACCGGTTACTCGTAGGTTATACACTCGGCCGGACAGGACGCGACCGCTTCATCGACGCAATCGTCCCCAGTTTCTTGCCCTTCAATGACGTACGCCTTGCCGGCATCGTCATCAAACGCGAAGACACTCGGGCAGGTCTCGACACAAGCCTCGCAGCCAATGCATTCTTCCTGATCGATAACTACTGTTTTTGCCATGGTACTTCCTCCTCGAAGATGAATATGATGAGAGTCCTGCAACGGGCACCACGTCCACCGCAGGACCGTCTGTCAGCCTACCGATCAGATCGGCGGGGCAATGGTCACAACAATCCGCATCCTCTCCACGGCGCGCACACCGTGCGGTTCCCGGATTTGAGATACAAGAATATCACCTTGTTTCGCCGGCAGTTCGACGCCGTTGTCCCCCAGGAAAAAGCCGCTGCCGTCAATCACCTGGATCGACAGCTCACCATCGAGGTCGTGGGAGTGAATGGGAAAGGTCACTCCGGCGTCCAGGTTGAAATTGATAATCTTGAAATGCGGCGAGTCCTCGACCAGAAAAAACCGTTTCATGGCTCCAGGCGTAAACTCGTTCGTCTCGTCGAGTTGTATTACTTTCATGCACACCTCCTCTCGTGGTTCCGGCAAACCACCTGCCGTCCGCTGTCCGGGCCATTGCAAGCGCTTCGCCTCTTTGATTGTGTTGAGGATACCATGAACAGGTTCGGGAATCCTTGACTTTGGTCAAAATTGACGAGACCGGCAACACACCAGCAAAATAATAACCATTTCCATGAAGTTTGCCGCTGCAAAATGTGCATGCGCACAAAAAACGCCTCTCCGCGTCGCCAGGATTGACCGTTTACCGGCCGCAATGGCGCCTTCCGCCTGACGGTAACGCTTGCCCGCGGTTCATGCAGGGGCGAGGCACGCTGCCCCGGAGCGCAGCGCCTCGTCTTGAGAAAAACGGTCGGCAGGTGGTACCCTCATCGGCTCCCTGCCCGCACCGGTTCATCCTGCTTCACTGCTGAAAGCGCTCGGCAAACGGTGCATAGCCCTCATCTTCGAGACGTGCCGCCGGAATAAACCGCAGCGCCGCCGAATTGATGCAATAGCGCAGCCCGGTCGGCGGCGGACCGTCGTCAAAAACGTGGCCAAGATGCGAATCGCCATTTTTGCTGCGCACCTCGGTGCGCACGGTAAACAACTGGCGATCTTTCTTTTCAAGGATATTTTCGGCAACCAGCGGTCGGGTAAAACTGGGCCAACCGGTGCCCGAATCATACTTGTCCTGGGAACTGAACAGTGGTTCGCCGGAAACGATATCGACATAGATCCCGGCCTGTTTGTTGTCCCAATAGTCATTCTTGAAAGGCGGCTCGGTCCCGTCCTGCTGGGTGACCCGATACTGTAGCGGGGACAGCCGCTCTTTCAGCGCCTTGTCTTTCATGTCCTGCTTCCCTTTCTGTTCTCCCCAGACCCGATCGAGAAAATCATCACGGCCGGAACGCGACCGGTAAAATTTGTAACGAAGGGGGTTTTCCTTGTAATAGTCCTGGTGATACTGTTCGGCGGCGTAAAACGGTTTCGCCGGCATGATCGGGGTCACGATCGGCTTGTCGAAAATGCCCCTTGAACCAAGCGCCCGCCGGGACTCTTCGGCCAGCCGGCGCTGCCGCTCGTCATGGTAAAAAATCGCCGTGGTATAGCCATGTCCCCGGTCAACGAACTGCCCACCGGCATCCGTTGGGTCTACCTGCCGCCAATAAACATCAAGCAATTCTTCATAGCCGATCTTTTGCGGATCGTAGCTGACCTCGACAACCTCAAGATGACCGCCCCGCGCGTAATTCTCGTAGGTGGGGTTTTCAGTGTGGCCACCGCTGTAACCGGACGTCACCGAGACCACCCCGTCGAGTCGTTCGAAGGGGCCCTCCATGCACCAGAAACAGCCGCCGGCAAAGGTCGCCGTGGCCAGATCCCGGTTTTGCCCGACGGCTGGCTGCTGGCCGGGTTGCTGGACTGCCATCGTGTTCACTGCCACGATGCCGACGACGCTGAGCACGACACAAAAGATAAATAAACCAAAAAGTTTCATTGCTGACCTCCTCTTGTTTACCGGGGCCCCGATGTCGCCACCGGGGCCCCGGTTTACCGATGTCAGTGCATCATTTTTTTGTCGCCCTGTGCCCCACTTTCTATCTCCTTGTTCATGTCGTCCGCAGCCCCTTGACGCATCTCTTCGGAATCCATCTTTTTTTCCATCTCACCGGGCATCGGCTCAGGCATCCCGGAGGCCATCTCTTCTTTCATCATCTCCGTGTTTTTCTCAACCATGGCTTCCGGCATGGCGCCCTCACTCGGCATCATCGTTCCACCGGCTTCCTTCATACCGGTATCAGCCGTCAGGCCGTTGCCCGGCCCTGCCAGCAGCATGCCCATAACAAAAACCACAATCAGGGTGAACATCTGTGTCTGTTTCATCGTCCTGCCTCCTTATAACTGGTTTCGCGTATCAGCAAGAGGGCCAATCCCTCTTGTTGATACGCTAGCCAGCGGCCTTAAAGGACGATTAATGAAGAGGTAAAGATTGAATAAAGGTCCCCTAAAGAAGTAAAGACCGGGATTCAGCAGGGCATGACCAGCCAGATGTGGGTTTCGCCGGGAGCGCTTTCGGCACCGACTCGACCGCCGTGCGCTTCGATCAACTCCCGGGTAATGGCCAGGCCGATACCGGCACCACCGCGACCTCTCGACCGCGAACGATCGGCGCGAAAAAATCGCTCGAAGATATAAGGGAGATCCTCGGCAGCAATGCCCGGACCACTGTTGGCGAAGTCCACTTTGAATCCTTCGTGAACCCGGTCGATGGTGATCGTCACCCGGCCATCGGCTGGTGTATAGTTCCAGCAGTTCTCGGTGAGATTGAGCAGGGCCTGGGACAGCTTGTCACGATCGGCCATGACCGAACGTTCTTCAGGACTGAACCCCGTCTCGACCCTGATGTTTTTTTCCCGAAAATTGAGCTGATGCAGAGCGAGCACCTGCTCGACCAGCGCAGTCAGATTGACCTGTTCCTTCTTCAAATAGGCCCGTGCGGCATCGGCCCTGGCGAGCCGCTGCAGGTCGTCCACCAGATGCACCAGCCGCAGATTCTCCTGCTGCAGCATCCGAAACGTTGCCGCCGTCGGTGGGATAACCCCGTCGTTAAGGCCCTCCAGATAACCGCGCAGATTGGTGAGCGGTGTCCGCAGTTCATGAGCCACATCGGCGACCATGGTCTTGCGCAACCGTTCGATCCCCTCGAGGCTGTCGGCCATCCGATTGAAGGCAAGACCGAGCTGGCCGACCTCATCGGTGGTGGTTACCTCGGCCCGCGCCGAATAGTCGCCGGCAGCGACCTCCCGGGTCACCGCAGTCATCTGGGACAGGGGCCGGAGTACCCGGGAGGTCAATAGATAGCTGAGCACAAAGGCCAGCGCCAGCGCCGCTAATCCGGCCCATATCAGGTAAAAATGGATCGACGAGAGAAACATCCGGTGGATTTCGTCCGGGGAGACATCATAGACTTCCATCAACGCCATAAAATACTTGGCTGCAAGTTTATCGATCGCCAACCAGACAATCAGAAAGCTGACTCCGATGACCGGAAAAATATTGGTCAACAGGAGTTTCCACAGCAACCGGTTCTTCATCCGCTCATTCCTCGTCCCGGTCGGCAAAGCGATATCCGAAACCACGTACAGTCTCGATCAACTGCGGTTTCGCGGGATCGGTTTCAATCTTCTGCCGCAGGTTGCCGATGTGAACATCAATGACTCGTTCAATCACGCTTTCGCCGTGTTCGTAAAAACGGTCGAGCAGGGTAGCACGGGAAAACACCCGCCCGGGAGCCGACATCAGGGTAAACAACAACTTATACTCCGAGGCGGTCAGGTTGACCGGCTGGCCGTTCCGGGTTACCCGACATTTGTCCGGATCCAGGACCACTCCACCCTGGGACAAAATTCTGTTTTGCCGGGCGTTTGACGGCGCGGTCCGGCGCAAAATGGCCTTGACCCGCGCTACCAGTTCCCGGGGACTAAACGGTTTGACCAGATAATCGTCGGCACCGAGTGACAGCCCGAGCACCCGATCAAGCTCCTCCTCTCTGGCGGTCAACATCAAGATCGGCACGTTGGACGTTTTGCGCAACTCGCGGCAAACTTCCCACCCATCGATTTTGGGCAGCATCACGTCAAGGATAATGAAACCGGGGGAGCGTCGACGGGCCACCGCCAGCGCCTGCTCACCGTCATAAGCGGCCAGCGTTACAAAACCCTCTCTTTCAAGATAGGTGGCAACCAGTGCCGAGGTGTTGGGATCGTCCTCGACGATGAGGATCGGCTCGCTCATATCGACCATGACCGGTTCTTCCTCCGGCAGTTGTTCGAGTTAACGGTTCCGGGCCGGCGAGAGCTCCGCATCGGCGCTGACCGACGACCTGCCGGCCGGGTCGAGTCGGCCGACTGCGGCGAGTCGGTACGATGTCGAAAACCCGATCACACCTCTTGTCTCAGGAAAACCGCAGATTTTAGGACGGTTGGGCAGGGTCGGCCGGGAACCACGGATAAAAGATTGAAATCAGCAGGCGTCCATTGGATACTTTCCGGTAACCTGTCCGGAGGATTCCTGCTTTTTCTCCGGTATACTATGACAACGATCACGTACCGAGACAAATGTTCTTTTGTCCACCACCACCCCGCAGTTTTCTTCCGGAGGCGTCATGATCGATCTCACTGAACGTATTATCGTCGTTACCGGCGGCGCCCAGGGCATCGGCCGGGGTATTGTCGAAACCCTGCTGGCAGCCGGCGCCTCGGTGGTCATCGCCGATCACGACCAGGAGGCGGGTGAGGAACTGCTTGAGGTACTGGCACAGCCGGATCGTCTGCTGCTGGTGCCGACGGACGTGCGCCTGGAACCGCAGATTGAACGGTGCCTGGCCGAGGCCATCAAGCGGTTCGGCGCCATCGACGGCCTGGTTAACAACGCCGGTATTGCTTCCCCGGGACGCACCCCGGTTACCGAATTGAGCTTGAACCAGTGGGAGCTGATGATCACTACCAACCTGACGAGCAGTTTCCTGACCGCCAAGCATGCCGCCCCCCATCTCAGCCAACGGCAGGGCGCCATAGTCAATATTTCCTCGACCCGGGCACTGCAGTCGGAGGCCAACACCGAGGCCTATTCCGCCGCCAAAGGCGGCCTCGTGTCACTGACCCATGCTCTGGCGATCAGCCTCGGCAGCCGGATTCGCGTCAACGCCATTCTCCCCGGCTGGATCGATGTCGGTCCCTACCGGAAAAAAGCAGTACGGTGCGAACCGGTCACCGATCCGGAGGAACACCGGCAACACCCGGCAGGCAGAATCGGCACACCTCGCGATGTAGGCGCACTGACCGCTTTCCTCCTGTCCGCCGACGCCGGTTTCATCACCGGCCAGGCCTTCGTCGTCGACGGCGGCATGACCAGGAAAATGATCTACCGCGATTAATTTCTCGGGACCGATCATCGATCGGTCCCGGTTCGGGGCGGGCCCGTTGGAAGCCGCCGCACGCCGATAATCTGTTGCGTGAATGGCCTGGCTACTAAAGGATCGGCCGGAATCTCCCGATACAGCTACAACTGCCGGTGTCGTTGGTGACCCGGCTCCTGCCGGGAAAACGGGGGAAGGGGAACCTGCGTCTTCATGAAATTCTGCGCCGTCTGTGAAAAACCGCTTGATTTTCAGGAGTTTCTCGATGGAGACGTGTGCACGTCCTGCCGGCAGCAACAGCAACGCACGGCTGCAAAACCGGCCGAACGGGAACTCGATATCGAGACGCTGCTCGATACCACGCTGAGTCTCTCCGGCGACAAGGTGGAATTGCGCTCACCGGAAGGCTGGGTGCTGTGGACAGCCGGCGCCGGCCAGCAGCAGCGCTTGCGTGCCATCCTGGCCGGGGCTCAGAGAATTCTGGAAATTCGGCGCAAACGCAGCAGGAATAAGCCATGACGGCAGGCAACGACAGCCGGACACAACCGAACCATCACGGATAACGATCATGTCGATTATCATCTCCATCGGATCGGGCAAGGGCGGAACCGGAAAGTCGACCATCGCCGCCAACCTTGCCTGTGTGCTGGCCCGCAGTGGCCGACGCGTCTGCCTGGCCGACCTGGATCTCGGCGGCGCCGATATCCACATTCAATTCGGCCTGTTCGAGCCGCCTCGGACGCTTACCGACTTTATCACCAGACGGTGCGACTCCCTCAACGAGGTTCTGCAAACGCTCGATACCGTCCACGGACTGCAACTGCTGGTCGGTACCGGCGACACCCTGCAGACCGCCAATATGAACTACCAGCAGAAACAACGATTGCTGCGCGGTCTGCAGACCATCGACTGCGACATTCTGATCCTAGACACCGGCGCCGGCGCCAACTATCACGTGCTCGACTTTTTCATGGCCGCCGATATCCAGGTCTGCATCACCTGCCCGGAAGCAACGGCGATCTTGGATTTTTACCGGTTTCTGCAATTAGCCACCATTCGCAAAGCGTTGTCGAGTTTTCTGTCCGGCAGCGAGGTTGGCACGGCGCTGCGGGAGCACTCGTTCGAGACTCTCGATCAGGTCTTTACTCTGGCCGAAGAGACCCAGCCGGGCGCTCGGCTCAAGGCACGGGAGGCGCTGGAATTTTTCAATCCGCTGTTGATCATCAACCGGGTCGGCAACAACGCCCGCCTGAACCAGATGAAACTGCGCACATTGGTCGCCAAATACCTCGGCGTCAATCTACCCGATCTGGGCGAAATCCCCGAGGACCAGTCAGTCGGACGGGCGCTGCGCTCATTTCTGCCGGTTTGCGAATACGCGCCCGACTCCCCGTCGGCACAGGCGATAGCAAAGATCGGCACCCGGCTGGGCAAAGTGGTCGACCTCTATGAGACCAAGCGACGTGCTGCGGCCGATAACCCGGCTGAATCCGGCTGAGCCGTCCGCGGCTATCCCTTTCGGACCGGCAGGCGCCGGCGCTGCAGGATAAAGAGGTTGCCGAGCAAAATCAAGCCGACTCCGGCAGCGGCGACGATCGACCAGCGATAATCCTCCCAGATCGTCGAAATAGTCAGCGCGACGATCGGAAAAAGCAGTGTTGAATAGGCGGCTCGATCGGCACCGATCGAACCGATCAGGGACAGGTAACAACCGAAGGCAATCACCGAACCGAATAGGGCAAGGTAGACGAGTGAACCGACATAGGCCGGCGACGGGTCGAAGGTAAACGGTGTCGACGTGGCCAGCGCGGCGAGCACCATCACCAGCGCACCATAGCCCATACCAAAGGCGTTGGTCTGAATAATCGGCAGCGAATTCATCTGGTTTCTGGCCGACACGATATTGCCGAGCGAGGCGAACAATGTGGCCACGACGCAAATCAAGGCGCCGCGGAACCCCTCGTCGGCCAGGGAAAAAGCGGCAATCTCATGATGGAAGACGAGCACGATGCCGGCCAGGCCCAGGGCTGCACCGATCACCACCCGTGAATCGATCGGCGTTTTCAGAAATAGCGCCCCGTTCAGAATGTTCATCACCACGATCGTTGAGAAAATAACTGCCGCCAGACCGCTGGCGATATAGAGTTCGGCGATATAGAAAAGCAGATAGTTGCAGCCGAAAAGCAGCACCCCCTGCAAGAAGATGAAGCCGTGATCCCGCAGGGAAAAACGCATCGGCAGGCGTCTGATCCGGCACCAGGCCAGCAGGATGAGCGCTGCCAGCAGAAAGCGGTACGCCACCGAAACGATCGGGGCGACACTGCCAAGCTGCAGTTTAATACCGATCCAGGTCGATCCCCAGATCAAGACGGTGGCCAGATAAAAGAGCAGGTTACGCATCGGCATGAGGGAAAATCCTTCAGCGGACAGCCTTGCTGTCGCGGGCGAGGAGACGGAGCGCAAGCAGGACGAACGGAAAACCGTGAAGCATGAGATCAAAGATGTCGACCGGCCTGGTCAGCGTGCCGCCGGCCAGCATTTTAAGCTTTTGCCAGAGATGCGGTTCGGGAACGAACGGCGCCAGGCCGAGTGTCAAACAGAGGATGACGAGCAGCGAGATCGGCAGACGTTTCATGACCGGATCATACCTGAACTCAGAGGCCGACAGGATCGCTATCGGCCAGTTCGGCAATTTGTTCGGCGTGCCGACGCTCCTCTGCGATAATGACTTCCAGGTGCGACTTGACCTCAACATCTTCGATCATGCTGTGCAGGAATTCGTAGAAAAGCGCGGTATCTTCTTCGAAGATACGCGACTGTTCGAGCGAATCCTCGACGTCACGCACCTGCCGCAACTCCTGCTGGTCCAGCGAAAAGGTCTGGTTGGCAACCATCTCCTGAAGCAATCGTCGGCCCATCTGCTCCAGTTCCAACTCGTCGCCGCTCAGGTGCCTGTTTGAGCGAATCGAGGAGAACCACTCGGCATGCTCCCGCTCATCGTCGGCCATTCGCGTGAACAACGCGGCGATTTCCGGCTGATCGGCAGCGGCGGCGGCCCGGCGGTAGGCCTGTTCGCCGTTTTTTTCTATCTGAATGGCAATTTCTCGAATATCGTCAATGGTAAACATGGCTCTCTTCCTTCCCTGATGTCCGGCAGGCGATGATTCTGCTCCCAGTCGGGGTGCACATGGTCGGTCACACCTATCGTTTCACGATTCCGTACACGGACCACCTATCTACCAATGATTGTACACCATGACAATAGGAGATCGATAGCGGGGCCGCCTCATCATCACGCTGTTTGAGGTGTCAGTCCCCGTTTCTCCAGTTCGCCTCGCAGCCAATCCATGGCCCGGTCTACCGATCCATCCGGTCCGCGCACGCCGATCTCGACCAGCCAGCGCCCATCCTGTGGAAAACGTGGCAGGCTCGACACCCTGACATCGCTAAACCGCCGCTGGACATCCGTCAACAGGCCGATCAGCTCGCTCTCTCGGACATCGGCTACCGCCATTGCGGCTAACCGGTGATGTGGCCCGATACTTGTCTTGAAGCGGGTTGCGACGACCCACTCGAGCATCGGCCAGGCCATTTCCGGAAAACCTGGCAGACAAAAAATGGTACCGAGAGAAAACCCGGGAATGTTATTGAACGGATTGGGGATCAGATCGGCTCCCACCGGCAGTTCGGCCATCAGGACCCGGTTCGGATAGGCCTCGCGGCCGAACTGATTCTCAATCATCCGTAGCGCTTCGGGGTGGCGGACGAGAGCCCGTTCATGCGCTGCCGCCATCGCCTGGCGTGTCAGGTCATCGGGGGTGGCGCCGATGCCGCCAAAACAGAAGCAGACCTCACCCCTGGCCCGGATCGCCCGGAACGTCTCGATCAACAGTGCTTCGTTGTCACCGACGTAGTTGACCCAGCTCAGATCGACACCGATAGCGGAAAAATAGGCCAACGCCCACGGGAAATGTTTGTCGGTCCGTCGACCAAGCAAAAGTTCGTCGCCGATGATCAGTAGACCGACACCGGTCAATGCGTGTTCACCCTTCACGCCACAACCTCCTTTTTCCATTTGCCGCCAGCACGAAAATACTCTGCCACCTTTGGCGGGCTTGGTCAAGAACCACCGCCGAGCGCCCCCGTGTCGAACTCAAGTATTGAAATATGTGCCCCGATGCAGGTATATCGGAAGGCATGAAACACCCCGGGGAAGAGATCCGGGCCTGTGCGGGATCTCTTCTCATTTCGTCAACACTCCAGTGTGAATAACTCGTTATGAATATCGCCATCAACGGTTTCGGCAGGATCGGACGCTGCATCCTGCGAGCCCTCTACGAATCCGGCCGGTCTGTAGAGATGAAGATCGTCGGCATCAATGAACGCTACGGGATCGAGTCATGCGCCCATCTGACCCGCTTCGACTCAACCCACGGCACTTTCAGCCGGGAGGTCGCCATCGATGGCGACTTCCTGGTCATCGACGGCGACCGGATTCGCATTCTCAACCAGCCCGACCTCAGCCGCCTGCCCTGGGAGGAGCTGGCCGTCGATGTGGTACTCGAGTGCAGCGGCAGCTTTGTCGAACGGGAGATTGCCGCCCGTCACCTGACCGCCGGAGCCGGCAGGGTCATCTTCTCCTGTCCGGCCCGGCCCGACGTCGACGCGACCATCGTCTACGGTCTCAACCACCAGATTCTCGGGCCCCAGCACCGGATCATCGCCAACGCCTCCTGCACCACCAACTGCATCAGCCACCTGATCAGGATCATTGACGAACAGTTTGGCATCGACAGCGGCGTCATTACCACCGTGCACTCAATGATGAACGACCAGCCCGTTATCGACGCCTACCACAATCCGGACCTGCGCAAGAGCCGGAGTTCGAGCAACTCGATCATTCCGGTCACCACCGAACTGGCCCGCGGTATCGACCGGGTCTTTCCCGAACTGGCCGGACGCTTCACCGCCGTGGCCTTTCGCGTGCCGGTGCTCAACGTGTCAACGATGCAACTCACTGCACTGGTCAAACAAACCCCATCGGTGGCCGCGATCAATGCCCTGTTCAGTAAAGCGGCACGCCAGGATTTAGCGGGCATCCTCGGCTATACCGAGTTGCCCCTCGTTTCCTGCGATTTCAACCACGACCCGCACTCGGCGGTGGTGGACGGTAGCCATACGAGCATCAGCGGCGGCCGCATGGTCAACCTGCTGGCCTGGTTCGACAACGAGTGGGGCTACGCCAACCGGATGCTCGACACCGCGGCAGCGCTCCAACAGGCAGCGGACTAACTTACGTCAACCGCAGCAGGGTGCGGGCGGTCCGGCTGGTCGTTGCCGCCACCAACCGCGGTTCCTGGTCTCGCAATCGGGCCAGGCAGTGTAAAATCTCGGGCAGAAATTCCGGACTGTTGCGCTCGTGTCGATGATGGGCGGGGGGAATGTCGGGGGCGTCGGTCTCGAGCACCAGCGCGCTGAGCGGCAGGTCGGCGACCACTCCCCGCACCCGGTTAGCTCGCTGATAGGTGATGGTGCCGCCGACCCCGATGACGAAACCGAGATCGATATAGCATTGGGCCTGCTGCCGACTACCGCTGAAGGCGTGAACAATGCCGCCACGACCAAAACGCAGCCGCCGCAGGACCGCCAACACCTGGTCATGGGCCTTACGGGCATGAATCAATACCGGCAGGCTGGCCTGACGGGCAATGCGCAGTTGTGCCTCGAACAACTCGAGTTGCCGGCGCCGCAGCGTCTCGCTCGGCTGCTCCCAAAAATCAAGACCAATCTCGCCGACCGCTACCACCTCGCCGGCCTCTATTCGCCGACTCAATTCTTCCACATCTCCAGGGCCGTGTCGCTGCAGGTAGAGCGGGTGCAGGCCGAGGGCCGGACGGCAGCCGCTTTCCAGCCGGCACACCTCGAGCAGGCGCGGCCAGCCGGCCCGATCGACGGCGGGCAGGATCAATTCACAGACACCTGCTGCCGCCGCCCGCTGTCGGACCAGGTGATAATCATCAACAAACTCCGCGACGTCGAGGTGACAATGGGTATCGATCAGCTCCGCGAGCGCGGCCGATTCGCGGCACGACGAGCCGAACCGGTTCAAGGAGCACCAAATCGCTCGCGGTGAATGGCCTCCGGCCGGAAACGATCGGCCGTCTTGAAGCTCCCGTCGCTCGGCCAGCCCACCGGAACAATGGCAAAGGGAACAACCCGTTCGGGAATGGCAAAGGTCTCCCGGCACTGCGCCATTCGTTCCTGGCGCGGGTAGACTCCGGTCCAGACGGTGCCGAGGCCTTCAGACCGAGCGGCAAGCAGGATATTCTGCACCGCAGCGCTACAGTCTTGCACCCAGAAATCGGGCCATTTTTTGCCTTCCGGATCGCCGCAGACAATGATAGCCACCTCCACCTGGGTGATCATCTTGCAGTAGGGATGAAATGAAGGCACCGCGTCGAGAAGCTGCCGATCGCGGACCACGATGAACTGCCAGGGCTGCTGGTTGCCGGCCGACGGGGCGAGCATGGCCACCCGCAGCAACCGCTCGATCAACGCATCGGAAACCGGTCCGGGACGATAGCTGCGGACGCTACGCCGGGTGGTCAACACTTCATAGGTATCCATGTTGTTTCTCCTGTACTGCTGGGTGAAATCAAGTATAATGGTGAATAATCAACGATATGCACCGACAACCATAATCATTGCCGAGACATGCGCAAAGCACCTCTGTCACGAAAAGAATGGCTGGTCCTGCTGGCCACGCTGCTGCTCTTCATCGTGGTACTGTCGGCAACGGGACTCTATTTCCGCAACAAAAACGCCAAACCGACCGATCCGATCGAGCAGTTGACCATCGTCGAAGGAGTGATCGCCCCGGCTGACGGAGGGCGGGAAGAACCGGAAAAACCGTCGACAACGCTCGGTTCGTCAACTTTTTTCCTCAAACCGAGCGCCACCGAATTGATCGCCGCGCTGCGCGAGTCCGGACCGCTCGACAGCGAACTGCCGGCCGAAGAAGATCCCCCGTTGCAAGTCGTCTGGCCCGGCTATTTCTTCTCGCTGCAGGAGGATAAAACCGGCCTTGGCATCGTCCACCTCGATGTCGATGAAAACGGCTTCGGCACGATCCTGCGCTGCCTGGTCAGTTTGAGCGACTATCCGGAATTGCGCACGCTGGAGCAAGGCCGGAAAATCTGGGTGGCGGGCCGGGTGGTCGGCATCGATCCGGCCGGCGCCGGTATCATCACCATCGACGTGCAATACATCCGTTTTGACGACGAACTGGAGCAAAGACTGGTCCCTGGAGACACGCCGTAGACGCCCCTCCCTTGTCCCCGAGAACAAGGCAGCCGGCCCGTCTAACTCATCGCCTCGACATCGACCCGTGCTTCGTGAAACAGCGCGCCGCCGCCGACGTCCGAGCATTGTTGCGACACCAGGTCGTTGATCGCACCAGCCCGCTCCGTCACCTGCCAATAGATCCCCTCGGCAACGACCAGTCCGGGCTGGGTGGCCTCGGTGACCACCGCCCGCCGTTCGATGCGGCCGCGAAAATTATGAACAGCCACCGTCGCACCGTCAACGACCCCACGCTGCTGTGCGTCCAGCGGATGGATCAGCACGGTGCCGCTCTCCTGCCGATAGCGTTCACCGAAGGTGGAATTGAGAAGTCGATCGATGGGTGGAGTGATCAGTTGCAGCGGGAAACGGCTGACCAGGTCGGGATGGTCGAACTCACTGCCGGCGAGCAGGCAGGCATGGGGCGGCAGGGCCGGATCGTCATCATTGACAAACCGATAGCTAGTTCCGGTCCGGGTAAATCCCGAACCACGCTGTCGACCGCGCACAGACTCGACGGTGCAGCCGTCCCGGAAGTCATCGGGCAGCGCACCTCCCTCCAGTTCGTCGATGGTTTCCAGGAAGGACCGGATACGCTCGTCCACACTCTGCTTAAATACCGGGTCGTCGTAGCCCATTTTCCGGGCCAGGGTCTGAAAGAGGTCGAAATTGCTGATCGTCTCGCCGGCCGGCTGAACCACTTGATCGGCAATGCCGAGAAAAAAATGGCCGTAGGAGCGATAGACGTCGCGGTTTTCCAGGAAGGTGGTGGCCGGAAGCAACAGATCGGCATAACGGGCGGTGGGGGTCATCACCTGCTCATGCACCACGGTGAACAGATCGTCGCGGGCCAGCCCCCGCCGTACCGTGGTCCCGTCCGGAGCGACGCTGGCCGGATTGGCGTTGTAGACGATCAGACCGTGAATCGGCGGAGCGGCGGCAGTCAGCGCCCGGCCGAGATGGATCATATTGACGGTGCGCGGCTCGCCGCGGAGCAGCTCCGGGTGTTGCAGGGCGGCCGGATCACCGCCGAAGGCTCCGGAGAAGAGCAGCACCCCGCGGCCCGGCTGACCATCGTAGAGCCCGAGCGCGGCGGCCAGAGCGGTAATAGCCCGAACCGCCATGCCGCCTCGACTGTTTCTGGTCAGGCCGACCCCGATCCTAAAAAACGTCCGTGGCTGCTCGGCCAGCAGGCCGGCCAGCCGCTCCATGTCGCGGCGCCCGAGGCCGCTCTGCTCTTCGAAGTACTCCAGCGGCACCGACTGCAGATAATCGGCCAGTCGCCGAAAACCGCTGGTCTGTTCGTCGATGAACTGCTGGTCAAGCCGCTTCTGCTCGATCAGGATGCGCAAGATCCCCAGGGCCAGGCCACTGTCACCCCCCGGTTTAACCGGCAGGTACTCGTCGGCATGACGGGCCGTATCGGTACGATAGGGGTCGATGACCAACAATTTTGCGCCGGCCTTGCGGGCCCGGCTGACATAGGACCAAAAGTGCATGTTGGTCACCCGGATATTGATCCCCCAGGCGACTATCAGCGAGGACTCGGCGGCAATCTCCGGCGGACTGCCGCCGACCGAACCGCAGCCGAGCTTCCATGCACCGCTCGCCGCCACCGAGCAGATGGTCTGCCGGATTCGGGTGCAGCCGAGACGGTGAAAAAAAGGAAAACCGGCAAAGCGGTTGACCATGCCCATGTTGCCGGCATAACAAAACGGCATGATCGCCTCGGGACCATGGTTCGCGGTGATGTGCTGCAAACCTTCGACCAGGCGTTGCCAGGCCTCGTCCCAGCCGATCCGGGCAAATCGGCCCTCCCCTTTGGCGCCGACCCGCACCTGGGGGTAGAGAAGGCGTTCCTGCCCGGAGAGGCGCTCTGGAAAGCGGCGCATCTTGCGACAAATGACGCCGCGGGTATACGGATGATCCGAATCGCCGGCCAGCGAGACCACCCGGTTATCTTTCACTGTGGCCAGCATCGCGCAGCTGTCGGGACAGTCGAGTGGGCAGACGGTTTTCTTGACGGT
The DNA here is from genome assembly GCF_900130015.1 of Desulfofustis glycolicus DSM 9705. Taxonomy (GTDB): domain Bacteria; phylum Desulfobacterota; class Desulfobulbia; order Desulfobulbales; family Desulfocapsaceae; genus Desulfofustis; species Desulfofustis glycolicus. Next base: position 76,374 of record NZ_FQXS01000017.1, read on the forward strand.
TTGCATATAATTCGGTTTGATAGAGAATCGGTGGACGATGGTGTCCGGTTAACCGTCCATTAGGGAGCGGTTTTCGGTCAAACAGAGTCCAGTATAATTCGGAGCGCTCTGCCAAACGATGAAAATTCGTGTCCGGCAGTGGTAAAACCGTCGATTCTGCCGCCGGCGGTTGACCAGCAATCCTTTAGCGGTGCTGAAGAAACTTAATTTATTACCTTTTACCTCGCCACCGCAGCACCGGTGGCATCCTGAGCGTACCCTATGGAACAGATGTTCGACCTCACCTTCTTTCTGCAGCCGGCCAACCTGATCTACGGTGTCTTTATCTTTGCCGCCCGGGTCATCGATGTCTCGCTCGGCACCCTGCGAACGATCGCCATCGTCCATGGCAGAACCACCATGGCGTTCTGGCTCGGTTTCTTTGAATCGGCCATCTGGCTGGCCGTCGTCTCGACCATCGTCCAGACCGTGGCCGCCCAGCCCCTCTATGGGGTGATTTACGCCTTCGGCTTTGCCACCGGGAACACGGTGGGTATCAAGATCGAACGACGCATCGCACTGGGCAATCTGATTCTGCGCGTCATCAGCAGGAGCAACTCGAAAAACCTGGTCGAAACACTGCGCAATCAAGGTTACCGGGTAACAACCTTCATGGGCGAAGGGAAATCGGGGCCGGTCACCGAACTCTATATCGTCTGCCGGCGCCGGGACCTGAAGAGCTTGCTCGGCAAGATCGTCGCCATTGACCATGAAGCCTTCTACGTCACCGAGCAGGCAGGCTCGGTCAGCAACGTCTTCCGGCCGATCATGCAGCCCGTCACCGGCTGGCGGGCCATCCTGAAAAAGAAATAACCACGGATCTCCACCCATGACCACCGCATCCCCCCTCGCCGCCATCGTGCTGGCCGCCGGCAAAGGCACGCGCATGAAGTCACCCCGGGCCAAGGTCCTTCACGAGGTCTTCTTTCGGCCGATGCTCCATCACGTGCTTGATGCCATCGGGCCCCTGCATCCCGAACCAACGATCGTTATCGTCGGTCACCAACGCGAACAGGTGGAACGCGCGGTCGCATCCTACCCGGTGGTCTGCGCGCCCCAACTCGAGCAGCTCGGAACCGGTCACGCGGTGCTCTGCGCCGAGACGTTTCTTTCCGGCTTTGTCGGGACGGTGCTCATCGTCTGCGGCGATTCACCGCTGCTGCTGACTAACCACCTCGAGGAGATGCTCGCCCACCACCGGGCGGCCGGAGGGCCATTGACCATCATGACCACCAGGCTGAGCGAGCCAACCAACTACGGCCGGATCATCAGCGACGGGAGCGGCCGGGTCACCGCGATCGTCGAGGAAAAGGACGCCACCGCCGAGCAGCGCTTGATCACCGAGATAAACGCCGGCCTCTACTGCGTCGAATCGTCATTGCTCTTCAGCGCGCTGCGCCGGGTAACCAGCGACAACAGCCAGCAGGAACGCTACCTCACCGATATTGTCGCCATCGCTGTTGCCGACGGCATTAACGTGACGAAGTATGAACACCCGCACCCCGCTCACGTACTCGGTGTCAATTCTCGGGTTGAGTTGGCGCAGGCCCACCGGGAAATAGGGCGGCGGCGCAATACCGAACTGCTGGCGGCCGGGGTCACCATGCACGACCCGGGCTCTGTCACCGTCGCGCCGACGGCAATCGTTGGCGCCGACTGTCTGCTGACCGAACGGCTTACCGTCTGCGGCCAAACCAGCCTCGGCGACGGCTGCCTGATCGAGCCCGGCGTCTACCTCGAGAACGCCGACATCGGCGCGGGCAGCCGTATCGGCGCCGGCAGCGTCCTGCGGGATTGCGCAATCGCACCCGGAACCGAAGTTGCGCCCCTGCAGTACATCTCCGGAAGGGGCAACAAACGTTGATTGCCGGCCCGGCGATTTGTCATTGGCAGTAGTCGACGATCATCTTATACTGCCCTACGACGGGAGGTCATGACGAACGATGGAAATTCGCGCCACAACCGGCCGGGCTGGTTGGGTGTTTTATTGAAGGAAAGTGCAAGGCAGGTTGAAACCCGTCTTGCCGTTGGATAGTGCGGGAGACAGGTTTAAACCCTTAACTCCGTTAGATAGTGAGCGGGGGACAGGTAACAGCCCGTCACGCCGTTGGTTTTACTTGGAGAGACAGCTCATGAGCGATATTAAAAAAATGTATTCGACTATTCTCGGCGACCACTTCCCGCTGGAGATGACCATCTCCTTCGGGGAGCAGCGGTTGGTCTACCGGAAGCGCACCTGGAATATCCCCCAGGAAAACGGACGCTACGAGGAACGGGGTATTCGCTACGGCGAAAACCCGGACCAGGAAGCGGCCCTTTATGAACTGGTCAACGGCAACCTGATTCTCGGCGACTGCTCTTTCATCGAGCCCGGCAACGGGCTCGTTTCGGCCATTACCGCCGAAGACATGCTGCAGGTCGGCAAACACCCGGGGAAAATCAACCTGACCGATATCGACAACGGTCTCAATATCATCAAATACCTGATGGCGCGGCCGGCGGCGGTCATCCTCAAGCATAACAACCCCTGCGGCGCGTCCTGCGGCGCCTCTCTCGCCGAGGCATTCGACCGAGCCAACCGGGCCGACCGGATCGCCGCCTTCGGTGGCGCCGTCGTCCTCAACCGCACCTGCGACCGCGATACCGCCGAACTGCTGGCCAACAACTACCTGGAAGTGGTCTGCGCCCCAGACTTTGCCGACGGCAGCCTGGAGATCATCAGCCGGCGCAAGAACCTGCGGGTCATCAAGATGGCCCGAATCGACCGGCTGGCCGAGTTCGAGCGCTACCGCTTCGTCGATTTCAAGAGCCTTATCGACGGCGGCATCATCGTCCAGCAATCGGCTGTCAACGCCATCCGCACGGCGATGGACCTGAAGCCGGCCACCGCCGAGTGGCAGGGCAAGACCTATCGCTGCGACCGCCAGCCGACCGAGCGTGAAATCGACGACATGCTCTTCGGCTGGGCGATTGAACACGGCGTCACGTCCAATTCGGTGCTCTATGTCAAAGACGGTTGCACCGTCGGTATCGGCACCGGTGAGCAGGACCGGGTCGGGGTTGCGGAGATCGCGGTGCACAAGGCCTATATCAAGTATGCCGATATGATCTGTTTCGACCGCCTCCGGTTGTCCTATGCCGATCTCGAACTGGCTGTCGCCCGCGGCGAGCGGCCGGGCGAAGAGAAAGAGGCGATCGATGAACAGGTGCGCGCCGACCGTGCCGGTCTGCCCGACTCGGTGATGATCTCCGACGCCTTTTTTCCGTTCCGGGACGGTGCCGATGTCGGCATCCGCCAGGGCATCAGCGCCATCCTGCAGGCCGGCGGCTCGATGCGCGATTTCGAGACCATCGAGGCCTGCAATCAGGCCGAACCGAAGGTGGCGATGATGTTCACCGGACAGCGTTCGTTCAAACACTGAGCTTGCCAGCGGGGAAAACCGATGCAGACCACCTTCAGCGAAGCGCTCCATAGCAATCGGAACCGGCTGATCCGCCGTACCAAGGATGCCATCTCCACGGAACTTGACGGGGAAACGGTCATTCTCAATATCGATACCGGGATTTACAGCGGTCTCGATCAGGTCGGCACGACCATCTGGAACACGTTGGCGGAGCCCGCCACCTTTTTCAATCTGAAGGAGCGCATCATGGCCGATTACGAGGTCTCGGAACAGCGATGCAGCGACGATCTCTGTGCATTTCTCGATGAATTACTGAAAAACCGCCTGATCACCCTCGATGACGGCGAGACTGCGTAAGTTCGTGCGGCTGCCGGCCGGGGAAAAACGCTGTTTCTGCCGGGCCGTCGGCCTGCTCGCCTACTATCGCCTGGCCCTGCTGGTCATCCCACTGCAGCGATTGCTCCGCAACCGCTCACGGCAACCGGCAGCGATACCGGCAACCATGCACGTTGACGCCGGGCGGCTGGCCGGATTGATCAGGTCGGCCGCAACGGTAGTCCCGGGAACCACCTGTCTTGTCAATTCGCTGGCCGGACAGCGACTGTTTGCCGGCTACGGTTACCCGGCCAAACTCCATGTCGGCGTTGCCAAGGACCGCCGAGACGGCTTCCAGGCTCACGCCTGGCTGACCCTGGCCGACGAGATCGTCGTCGGCGAGTTGCCAGATATGGCAAAATACCGGGAATTACCCGACTTGGATAGTGCCCTCTCCAACCGACCAACCACGGCAGCCGTCAAGAAATGAAGCCAGGCAAACAAGGGCTGACCAGGATCATCGCTGCCGCCGGTTATTCACTGAACGGCCTGAAAACCTGTTTTGTCAACGAGGCGGCCTTCCGGCAGGAAGTGCTGCTCTTTGTCATGCTGCTGCCGATCTTGTTCCTGTTGCCGGTGAGCGGGGTGATGAAGATCGTCTTGTTGCTGGCCAACACGCTGGTACTCATCGTCGAGTTGCTGAACTCGGCCGTCGAGGCAATTGTCGACAAAACCTCACCGGAATTCAACGACCTGGCAAAACGGGCCAAGGATATGGCCAGTGCCGCGGTGCTGCTCAGCTTGCTGGTCGCCGGCAGCGCCTGGACGGTAGCAATCGCCGCTCTTTTGCTCTAAACGGAATCGACCGCAACTTCGACCCAACCACCGCCAATCGACGATTGCAGGCACGCCTCGGCGACCCGCACCGCGTAGAGCCCGTCCTCTCCGGGCACCGGGTTCGGACCACGGTTTTCCAGAAACCGTTGCCAGTCCTGCAGCAAGGGGACAATGGTCGGTGTCGGTGAGAAGCAGTCGCTGACCGGCTTGCCATCGCCACTCTCCCGACCCACCTGCCCGAGGATCTGGTCTCCATGCAGCAATCCTGCAGAACAGACCAACTCGTAGCGGCCGCTGCGGACCGGACTGAGTTTGCTGATCTCTACCAGTCCCGTAACTCCGTCTTCCATTTCCACCCGGATCAGGGCCAGATCTTCGAGCTGTTTCGTCAGCACGCTGCGACAACTCGCCGCCACCCTGGTGATTTTCAGGCCGGTGATAACGTGCAACGCATCGAAGACATGGACCGCGATGTGCAAAGTAACTCCGGCCCCGGCCGCCGCCGGCTCATCGAGCCAGGGCAGGGTCGACGGCTCGAGCCGCTGATTGGCATAGACGGTGTACAGGCGGCCCATCGCCGGCAAATACTCCCGGAGCCGCTTGATCACCGGGTTGTAGCGAAGGGTCTGGCCGACCGTCAAGGCCACGCCCCGACGGTGTAGCCGCCGAACCATGGCTGCTGCACCGTCACCGTTGATTGCCAACGGCTTTTCGACCAGCAGCGGTTTGTTGTAGTCCCCGCAACAGTCGGCAATTGCCTGGTTCTCCGCAGGTGGAACGGCGCATATGACCGCATCGACCTCCCGGCAAGCGATCAACTCCCGCCAATCCGCAAACCAGCGGCACTGCCAGGAACGGGCCTGCTCTCGGCCGCTCGGTGAACGCCTGGCAATGGCGGTCAACTCCAACGAAGGACAATCGTTGACGATATGTCCGGCATATCTGCTGCCATGCCGTCCGGTTCCGATGATGCCGATCTTCATAGCGCGCCATCTACCAATTGCTCGATACCGACCAGCTCAACCTGATCAAGCAGCTCCCGGCCGCAGGTGGCAAGGGCGGCCAGGGTTTCCGGATAGGGGTGGCCGATGCCGACACCGCTGCCCTGCCAGCGGCCGATAATCACCAGGAGTTCTATCTGGCGACAGATGGCCTCCCGCTCCTGCCGGTTATCGAGGAAGACGTCCCGTTTTGCCGCCGGTACCCCGAGTTTCCTGGCCGCGGCATACCCCTGGCTGGCAGCGGTGGTCATGCTGTCGACGAAAAACAGTTGCCGGCGGGCGAGCAGCTCAGCCAGCTCGGACATGGCAGACTCGTCGGCACTGTAGCGCGAACCCATGTGATTGTTGACACCGACCGCGTGGGGAACCTGGCGCAGGTTGTCATCGAACAGCTGCCGGCGCTCGGTTGCAGGCTGCGATAAAAGCAGCACTCCCGGACCGGGATCGTAGTCCGAACTGCGTGCCTCAAGCGGCAAATGGAGCAGAACGGTGCGGCCAAGCCGGTAGGCAACGTTCTCCAACTCCCGGGTATGAGGCGCATGGGGCAGGAAGGAAAAGGACAGGTTCAGATCGAGGTGCAGCAGGTCTCTATCGATATCGCGATGATAACCCATATCATCGATGATAATGGCAATTTTCGGCGGATGTACCAGTTCCGGCACCTCCGCCGGCTCTTCGGGATGAACGGCCGGCAGGTCCGGTTCCTCGAAGATCACTGCCGGACGCGGCCTGTCCGGGGACGCCGCAGCCACCGGCACGTGAAAGAAAATCATATAACCGGCAACGCCGAGGGACGCGACAAGCAACAGCAACAGCAACCCGTACGTCAACAGGCGCCGTGCAGTCACCCGGGGCGCAGTCGTGCGGCGGCTGCGAACCCGCGTTGCCCGTGCCGGCTTTTGCGTTGCCCGTGCCGGCTTTTGCGTTGTCCGTGCCGGCTTTTGCGTTGTCCGTGCCGGCTTTTTCTTTTGTTTGCTGGATGTTTTTTTATCCATATCAATATCTTGTAACGAAACCAACCGGCGCTGGCCGGTTATCAGCACGACACCGTCCTGTCAACTCCCAGACGTTTCGCCATGGTACCGATAGCCGCGCGGTACGCCGGTCGATATCCCGTTTCATGGCGAAACGATGTTCATCACTTCCGGCGGCCGATTACATACTGAACGAGTTGTACGAGAATATGCAGCGACTGATCATCGACAGATCGCCTGAACGGCTCCAGAGCCGTCACCGCATTGGCAGCAAGCTGTTCGGCCTGGCGGCGAGCCAACTGATAGCCACCGAACTGTTCGATAAAACGAGTCACCACAGCAAAGCTTTCGCCCCGCCGCCCCTCGTCCTGTATAAGGGCCGCGACCTCTGCCCGTTCCTTCTCCCCGGCCTGTTGCAATGCGAGTATTAGCGGCAGGGTAACCTTGCCCTCGGCCAAGTCGTTGCCGACAGCCTTGCCGGTATGGTGGCTGTCCCCCTGATAATCGAGCAGGTCGTCAATGACCTGGAAGGCAGAGCCGAGATTGAGACCATAGGCTCTCAGTGCCGATCGGTATCGATCGTCACCACCTGCAAACATTACGCCGATCTGACAAGCGGCACCAATGAGCAGCGCCGTCTTGCCGCGGATGATCGAGTAATAATCATCTTCGCTCAGATCGGCCCGGCAACACTGATCCATCTGTAAAAACTCTCCGTTGACCATGCCGCGGGTCGCTTCGGCAAAGACAGCCAACGCGTCCACACCGCCATGGTGACCGACCATGGCCATCGCCTGGGCGTGCAGAAAATCACCGGCTAGGATCGCACCGTCGCGGCCGTAACGCTTGACAACCGACATTCTGCCCCGTCGCGTGTCGGCGTGGTCGATCACATCATCGTGGAACAGAGTGGCCGCATGCAGATATTCAAAAGCGGCGGCCAGCCGATAAAGCTGCTCGTCATCTCGTCCGCAGAGCCGGGAGCAGAGCACCGTCAACAGGGGACGCACCCGTTTACCGCCGCTGAACAAACCGTACTCGAGAATCTCCGCCAGCAGCGGCGCGACCCCGACCGTCTCGGCCAGGTCCCTCCGCATCTCAGCGTCTATCCGGTCCGCTTCGTATCTGATGACATCTTTGAGGTCCATAGCTCACCTAATCCTGATCCGCGGCAGGCGCCGCCAAGCCGGCAAAGAACCGGGCAACCGATTCGGTATCTCGAACAATCGGCGCCGGCGGCAGACTATCAAGAAAGACTTTACCGTAACGTTTCTTGAACAACCGGGTATCGAGCAACGCGATCAGGCCGGCATCACGCGACGAACGCATCAACCTGCCGACTCCCTGGCGAAGCGTCAGCACCGCCCGCGGCACCTGAAAGTCGAAAAACGGGTTGCCGCCTTCATGGTCGACCGCCTGCATCCGGGCCTGCACCACCGGATCACTGGGAACCTCGAACGGCAGTTTGTCGATCAGCACGGCGCTGAGTGATTCCCCGGGAATATCGACGCCCTCCCAAAAACTGGCCACTGCCAGCAATACCGATGCCTTCTCCTGGCGAAAGCGGCTGAGCAGAGTGCTCCGCGCCGCCGTTCCCTGGACGAGGAGCGGGTAATCGAGCCGACCGGTCAGGGCGGCGGCAACCGCATCCATCCCTTTAAAGCTGGTAAACAGGACTAGCGCCCGACCTTTACTAATCGCCAGTAGTTCGAAAACCTTGTCTACCAGAGCAGCCTCATAGCCGGGTTGGGCAGGTTCGGGAAAAGCGTTGTCCGGAATATAGATCAAGGCCTGCTCGCGGTAGGGAAACGGTGATTTCAATTGGAGTGTCATGGCCGTTTCCGTCAATCCGAGCTGCCGGCAGAAATAATCGAACCGGTTACTGGTCGCCAGCGTGGCCGAGGTCAAAATGCAATTCGGCACCGTTGCATAGAGGGTTCGTTGCAGGTCATCGGCGACATGGACCGGCGTTGCCGAGAGCGAAATCGAGCGTTCCCGCCGCTCATACCAATAGACATGCGAAGCCGAGTGTCCTTCAGGATCGAGCGGAGCGACGACCAGCAGGTTACGGCGCAATTCATCACACCGCTCGGTCAGCGCTGCCCAGACATCTGCTCCGCAGGCAGCCAGCTGATCCGCGCATCGCTGCAAGGCATCGACCACCGACTGAACCTGCTGCGCCCAGTCGTCCTGGGCCCGGACGAAGCCGAGCAGATCGAAACGGCCGCGCTTGGCCGGGAACAGCCCGGCAAACAAATCGACGCGCTGTTTCAGCCCCCGGGCCATGGCCACGATCCTGTCGCCGTCCTCCGGACTCAGGTCGCTTTCTGCCTGGCGAACAATATCACCGGCCAGATCATAGACCTGATATTGACCGAAGGCAGTACCGAAAAAGGTGGTCGCCACCTGCTCCAGATGATGGGCCTCGTCGAAAACAACCGCCTCATGGCGCGGCAGCAACTCGCCATAGCCCTGCTGACGCAGCACCAGATCGGAAAAATAGAGGTGATGGTTGACAACCAGCAGCCGGGCCGCACCGGCCTTTTTTCGCAGCCGGGAAATGAAGCAGGAGGCATATTCCGGGCAGTCGCTGCCGAAGCATTGGTGCGACAGAGCGGAAATTTTCGGCCACAGCGGCGAGCGATCGGTCAGCCACGCCAGTTCGGCTCGATCACCGGTCTCAGTACTCTCGAGCCACTGTTCGATCCGGGAGTCATCCTCTTCGTTGACCAGGGAGAGTTGCGGCGACGAGCGGTGCTGATACCAGCGGTAGAGGCAGAGGTAGTTTTGGCGCCCTTTGACGCACAAGGCATCGATCTCGGTGCCGAGCACAGCCGACAGCAAAGGAATTTCCTTGTCGATCAGCTGATCCTGCAAATTGATGGTCGCCGTCGATACGACGACCCGTTTCCCGGAGAGCACCGCCGGAGCGAGGTAAGCCAAGCTCTTGCCGACACCAGTCTCGGCCTCGACAACCAAGATTCGACAGAAATCGGGCTGACCGGCCGTTCCGTGGTGGGGCGTCTGCAGCAGCTCATCAACCGCCCGGGCCATCCGCACCTGATCGGGTCGCGGCTCATAGCCGGCTAGACGGGCTGCCAACGGCCCGTCTTTAGAGAAAAATGCCTGCACCGATTGTTCCATGTCCTGGCTGAGAGAAAAATCGTTTCCGGGACACGGCGACAGGCCTGCCCGATATCATCGAGCCTTCAGGTTATACGATTTTTATTTATATTTTTCAACCAAACCGGTACACTGGTGACAGGTGCTGAACCGGAGCTGTCACCGCCTGAAGGCGATTTCCCCCCGATCGGTACGTTTCTGCAAAACGGTTTCATCTGAAAAACCGCTTATCAACCCCGACCCTACACACGGGCATGGTCGAACTGCTTTCTTCCGCAGAATTGGATGCCGGAACGTCCGCTGAAAAACTGATCAAAGGCAACGAAGTCATCGTCATCGTCGACGATTCGCCGGAAATCTCGATTCTGCTCCAGGCCTACCTGAAAAACAGACATCTGTCCTCCCGCCCGGCCCATACCGCTAACGAATTGTTCCAGCTGCTCCGGGAAGAGGAGGTGGCCCTGGTATTGCTCGATATCGGCCTCCCCGATCGGGACGGTGACGAAATCCTCGCCGAGCTGGTGCGAAATTTCCCGGACCTCGGCATCATCATGGTCACCGGCAGCACCGACCTACAAACCGCACTGCGCTGTTTGCGTCTCGGGGCCGACGACTACCTGACCAAGCCGGTCAATATCGAGCAGTTCCATGCAACCGTCAACAAAACCCTGCGCAAGCGCCGGCTGGCCATTGATAACCGGCTTTTTCACCAGGAGTTGCAGCTCACCAACCTGCGGACCCAGTTTCTCCATCATCTCAACCTGAAGATGAACAGCGCCTATCTCAATGCCCGGGAGCTGAAAGGAGTCCTGCAGACTATCCTGATCGGTATCACCTCGGAAGAAGGACTGCGCTTCAATCGGGCCTTTCTCGCACTGTTCGATGAACAGGAAACCATGCTCCAGGGCGAGTTGGCCATCGGACCGGGCAGCAGGGAAGACGCCGCCGAGGTGTGGAACGAAATCAAGCGAAAGAACCTTCGCCTGCAAGACCTGTTTCACACCGTTTCCGCCGAATCTTTCAAGAAAGATACCATCGTCAACGAGATCGCCCGGTCACTGGTCGTCCCCGCCTCCTTTGTCCAGCACCCGTTGATCCATGCCTGTCGCAGCCGCAGCTCGATCCTGGTGAGCCAAGGCCAGGCGGCGATAGAGATACCCTCGGAGCTTATCGAAACCCTCGGCGAGGACACCTTTGTCATCGTCCCGCTGTTTTCTCCGAGCAAGGCGCTGGGCGTAATCATCGCCGACAATTTCGTCACCCGGCAACCAATCAACCAGGTCGACGTCGAAGCGCTGGAAACCTTCGCCGGCCAGGCCAGCCTCGCCGTCGAACACTCCCGACTCTACACCGACATGCAGCAAAAGATCGACGAACTCGAACTGGTCACTCAGGAACTGGAAAAAAGCAAGGATCTGCTCATCGAGGCGGAACGCTATTCGGCCCTTGGCTATATGTCGGCCCAGTTGATGCATGCCCTGCGCAACCCGATCACCTCGATCGGCGGTACCGCTCGCCTGCTCAGCAAACGAATCACCGACCAGGAAAACAGGAAATTCCTCGATGTCCTGACCAGAGAGACGAGCAAACTTGAAGCAACCCTGAACGACTTGTTCAGCTTCGTCAGCAAAAGCGAACTCAAAAAAACTGCTCAGCACCTCCATCCGCTCATTCGCCGGAGCGTGATGATCTTTTACGGGGCGATGAAAAAAAGCGGCATCAGCTATGAGATCGAGCTCACCGGCGAAGACCCGGTCCTTTTCATCGACAGCGACAAAATCCGGCAGGTACTGCTGCACCTGATCAAAAACAGCATTGAGGCGATGCCGGACGGAGGCGTGTTGCAGGTTCACTCCTGGCAGGAAGACGGCTCGGCACTGGTATCCATAAGGGATTCCGGCGTCGGCATCTCGGTGGGCGAGCTGAGCCGGGTCACCGATCCGTTTTACACCACCAAGACCTATGGTACCGGCATGGGCCTGACCCTGGTCGAGCAAATCCTGGCTCAGCACGATGCCGACTTCTCCCTGACTCCCGTCAAACCGCACGGCATGACCGCCCTGATCAGGTTCAGGCCGACAGCGTCACCGTCGGAGCCGGATTAACGCTCACGCTGCCAGGAAATCACCACCGCCGCCAGCGAAACGGCCGCTGCGCAGAGAAACGTGGCCCGCAACGCCGCAACAAACTGGTCGCTTTGTCCCGAAACAAAATGTCGCACTTCTGCGCCACCGGTGAACCATGAAAACCAAGCCGCAAAAACGATCCCGGCAAACGCGGCTCCGAAAAGCATGCCGAGGTTGCGCGACGTAGCCAGCAGACCGGCGGTGACGCCGGCATCGTCGTCACCGATCCGAGACAGTAGCGAGGCGGTATTCGGCGCCAGGAACATCGATTGGCCCATACCGAGTAATACCAGCCGACCGCAGATGGCGATCAATGACGACGCACCATCGATCGTCGCCAGCGACAGCAGCGCCACGAAGCTGATGGCCAGGCCGGCGGTGGTCAGGATCCTGCCGCCGAGACGGTCGAAGAGCATGCCGGACGTCGGCGATACGACAAACAGACTGAGCGGCACCGCCATCATTACCAATCCGATCAGATTGGCCGGCAGCCCTCGCACCAGGTCGAGATAAAACGGCAGCAGGACGAGCACGACAAACAGTGACGCAAAGGATACCGCAGCGGTGATCAGGCCGATATGGTAATAACTCTTCCCAAACAGATGCAACGGCAGGATAGCCGATTTCCGGGTTCGCTCCGCCCAGATGAACGAGGCTGTCGCCAGCCCCAGCCACAGCGCCCCGCCCACTCGGAAAAACCAGCCAAAAGAGGGAAGGAAGTGCGCATAGAGGATACAAGACAACACCACAACCGCCCATAACAGCGCCCCCCGACCATCGACCTGGCGTTTGTTGCGGGCGCCGTTACCCACCTTCGATATCCTGAACAGATAGGTGCCGCCGGCGAGGATGACCAGGCTGATCGGCAGGTTCACGAGAAAGATCATTCGCCAGGAAAACCAGTCGATGAGTAGACCGCTGACCAGCGGACCGCTCATCAGCCCGGCGGACGTTGCGATACCGATCATGCCGAGCCCTTTGCCAAGCTCGCGGCGCGGGAAGGCGTCCCTGATGATTACCGGGCCGGACGCCATCATCATTGCCGCCCCCACCCCCTCGACCAGCCTCGCACTGATCAACAGCCAAAGGTTAGGTGCCACGGCGCACACCAGCGAACCGGTGCCGAAAACACCGATACCGAGTAGATAGACCGTCCCGATACCCAGCCGGTCTGCAGCCACACCCCAGAACAGCAGGCTGACGGTAATCGTCAACAAATAGATCAACACCACCCACTGGACCTGAATCAACGGCGCTGAAAAAGAGCGCATGATGGACGGCAGTGCGACGTTGACCATGCTGCTATCCATGGTGCTCAAGAACACCCCGGCCCCGACAAGCAGAAATATTCGCCACTTGGCCATGCCCGTCTCTTCCGCGGTGCTCGCCTCTTCGCCTAACATGGCCAGCCCAACACCGGTCGGCGCTTGTGAATCGTATCGGCCAATGTTTGTTTCATTTCTCCGCCGCTTCCTGCCCCTGAAAAGCATCCCCGACGGCGACTATGCCGAAGGACAGATATCGAGTATCCATTTCGATACCAGCCATCTGGATTTGCTTGATAAAAAAATGAACAGCGACGTTCTGCAAGACAAATTCGTTTGCACTGGTATTCGTCTGTCACCAACGGCTTACCCTATCCGCCCGTCTTTCTCGAGGTCAAGCGAAAAATCGGCAGTTCTCGGCGAAAAGCCAGACAACAACTCGACTGATTCGGTGACTGGATCGGGACTAGACGGTCTACGGCAAGCCGCACCATCACCTCTTCGAACTACTGGATACCTTCATCGATGAGCGGCCCGCTTTCATTCTCCAGGAACGGCAGACCATTTTATCCCTGAACGATTCCATACCCTACAGGATCGCCTTCCTTGAAAACGTGGAAATCCTCATCGACGGTTCCGGTATCACGATAACTACCAGGGAATCAGGCCCGAAGGGCTGCGGACAGGACGTCCGCGGCCTGAGGCAGGGCCGGCCAATCCGGGGGGGCGATTTTCATAGACAAAAGTCTCTTGGCGTGACGCTCAGGATAAACCATCACTCCTCAGGACGTTGATCTTCCGCGACCAGATGAATACCAGTATGCCAGAAGATACCGGGACTTCGTGTTGCTCAGATACCCTGCCCCGGCCGATATAACAACGTTGGTTCCCAGAAACGATGGAGGATATCCGCATGAAGATAAGTCGGTTCAGGGCAGCCCTTTTGGCTCCCACGGCATTGCTGCTACTGCTGTCAGCCTGTCAAATGACTTCCAGCCCCCCCTTCCAGGATAGATATTACGATGCTCAGGAAGCGATTCCTCTGAAAGCCGGGACGGTACAAGAAAGCACCTGGCAGACGTTTGATGTAGTGATCGATTATCGCTATCAGGCAACCGCCGACACCATTGAAGTAAATGGCGCAGCAGCTCTCGGCCGGCACTATCAGGATCTCTACGAGCGGCTCACTAAGCTCGATGTTTATCTCTTCCTGCTTGACGATACAGCCAGGGTTCTGCAATCAAGAAAGATCGCTCAGGCACTGGCCAGCGAAACTGACACGGTACTCACTTTTTCGGAGACGATAGCGCTGCCGCCCGGCGCCAACCACCTGGCCTTCGGCTATGAAGGTCGGGTGCAGGCCAGTGATCCGGAACCCAACAGCGGCAGCGACTGGTTCTACAAACTGCCGCTGGCTCGAACACCGTAAATGCTCAGCAGCATCGATTTCCACAAAAGCCAATAGAAAAGGCCCGCTGCACGAGGCAGCGGGCCTTTGAGATACACCAACTAACTGCTATTTTGTTCAGATAATGCTTAGAAGCTGACGAAGAGGCCAACACCTGCCTGGAAACCGTCGCCGTCTACGTCATCACCGTCAACCGACAGGTACTGAACCTGAGCGTGCAGGCTGGTGTTATCCATGATCGCGTAGCTACCACCGGCGGCGATCGCAAGGGCGTCGGCATCGATGATATTGTCATCTTCTACGGTCAGGTAACCAACGGATGCACCGAGGTTCAGAGCGTCGCTGACTTTTGCAAATACTTTCAAGGTACCACCGATCAAACCAGCACCGGCTCCAGTCCAGTCAAACGGACGGCCCAGATCGATCTGCTCGTTGCTCAGCTTGGTGCCGACTTCCCAGACCGGATCCCAGCCGTCGAAGTCGTTGCCCAGCCAGGAGTACTGTACTTCGTCATCATCGGCGGCCATTGCATACCAGATCAACGGCTGGATGGTGATGGTATCGGTGATGGCCAGGTCGGCCCCGAAGTAACCCTGCAGACCCATGGCATCAACATCTTCGGCGGCATCGCCGGTGAAGAAGTTGATCTCACCGACCAGTGTGGCCATGCCCAGCGGAGCAGCTACGGATGCACCGAAGGCGTAGACGTCTTCGTCGGTCTCGCCGCCGTTGTAACCGGCGCCGAAGAACTCGGTTTTTACTTCACCAAAGGTCGGAGCGACCGATACGGCGTACAGGAAGGCGTCGTCGCCATCGGAGGCCGGTACGGCCGGGGTGGTGTCGGTGGCTGCTACGGCCGGGGTATAGCCGTCGTCATCGAGCAGGACGAATGCTTTGACCGGAACGGAACCCTTGAACTGTACCTGAATACCGTTATCCTGGGAGTTGACTACCTGGCTCGGGCTGACGCCGGCGTAGATCAAACCGGCCTGCATATTGAACATGCCTTTAGTCAGGTCAAGATAGGCGCGATCCCACTGCATAGAGCTGCCATCGGCGGGAAGCCGACCGGAACCGAAACCGGCATAGCGACCCCAACGGGCCTCGGTGGCATCCAGGCGGAATACGGCGTAAACGCCTTCAGCTGCCTTGATTTTGCCCATCATGCGCAGACGCTGATCGACATAGCTCTCATCACGGCCGCCAATACCCTCATCATCGTCTACGGTCCAACCGCGGACCCGCATCTCACCACTCAGGCTCAAGCGTTCCTCGGCGATAGCCGGAACGGCTGCAAGACCAACCAGAACCGGCACCGCTACAAGTGCTTTCATCATCTTCTTCATTGTTTTGCCTCCAAAACGGGGTTCTCATTTCGCTCGCCACTCATCCCAGCAAGCTCTGCAAATCTTCTCTGTCTCCTTTCCCGGAGAGCCGGCCGCTATACCGAAATGCGTTCGGTCGATGACGACCAGCGGGAGCCCGGAAAATATTAACTAATCTATATACCGGGGGTGGTGGCGTGTCAAGTTTTTTTTACCTCGGGTAAAAATTTTTATACCGGCCCTTCCGGTCAGTATTTTCCTATTAGAAACAATGGGTAGCACGGATCTATCGGCAATCGGCTGAGAAAAGTAGAGAGGAGGAAAGCAGCCGCAACGATACGCATCACTGCGGCGCAACACGCATTTCGTAAGCAAGGATCCGGCTGTTATCCCCTCCGGGTAAGAATCGACGCCAGAGGGCCTTGTCCGGCAATTGTGCGACATAGAGCCGACTGATAGCATCGACGGTCGACGATGTCGCCGTTTCCGACGAACCGGCGAAGACATAGTCCGCAACATAACCGGCGATATGACTGGTTCGCCACAACTCCGTCAGGCCCGCACCCCGCCAGCCGAGACAGGCGACGGAACCGCCGTCATAACTCCGGATATTGGGCAGATATTTGCTGACGGGATCGACCTCGTTGGTGACGATGATCAACTCGGCCACTCCGTCTCCGGTGATATCTTTGACATCGAGACGTCCGGGGATGTAAACGAGCCGGCGCATGCCCTCCTCGTCGGTGCTGTTCATTGCCGTACCATCGGCTGTTTCGGTTAAAATCGGTCCGAAATGGCGAAGGCTGCCGCCATAGGTGGCAGAGCTGACCCAGACCAGACTGCGCGTCTCGTCATAGACCAGCAACCGGTGACGTTCATCGATGACGGCCGTCTCGTTGCTGCCGTCCCCGTTAAAATCGGCAACGGCAAAATCAAAGAGATTGGTATCGGCGGGCAGGGGCAACCGCTCGGTCGATGTCAGCTGACCGCTTTGCCGATCCATAGACAACCGGAATACACCCGGTGCCAGATAACGCAGACCTTCATCCCGGCTCGCCTGCTGACCGGCCAGGATCTCTCCGCGGCCCGGCCAGGGGATCGGCCGAATATACCAGTCGAGATTTTGCTGCAGCGGCTGCAATGTCGCCGACCCGTCCCAGCCGAGAATGGCTGAGGCCGCTTTCCAGCCGTTATTGGCCGAGACGAAAAGATGCGGCAGATCGCTCTGATCCGGCGTGCCGATATTGATGACGTGAATCTTGATGACCGGCGGAAAATCATAGGAGGCCACCTGCTGAAAACGTTCATCGGAAAAATGAAAGACACGGATCTGGCTGCGGGAAGCGACCACCAGATCGTCAATACCGTCACCGTCCAGATCGCCGCTGGTCATCGTCTCGACATCGATCGGCAACGGTGAGCTGCGGCGAACACCGCGGGACTGGAAGCGATCCTCAGCGTCGCCGGTCAAGGCGCTGCCGCTATAGAGTCCTTTTTTGAAAGAACGCTCCGGGTGCGGCGTCTGGAAGGCGCCGAAGCCATCGTCCGCCGGCGCACCAGATTGCTGGCTGACTTCGGCCGTTTCCTGCCGGGGCTGCAGGTGTTCAGCCACGGTTTCGGCCAGTTGGGCAACGGCCGGCACGATGGTATCGATATCGGTGGCCGTAAACCCGAGCGGCTGCTGCTCGTCACCAACCTGCAGCGGGACCAGGACTAGGTTCACCCGCATTCCTTGCTGAAGGGCAACGATCTCACCGGTCGCCAACCAGTCAACGGGGATCAACTGTGCGGCCTGCTGCCGCTCATCCCGTTCGAGTAGCGCCCGCACTTCCCCGGCCTGACGTTCCGGGATCGCCCGGTTAGAGATATTGACATCATCCCGGTTTGCCAGACGCGCTATGAGCATCTGCCGGATCGCCTCCTCGAGATAGGCGTATGATCCCGCCTGCTCAGCGGAAAAGGGCAGCAACGCCAGGGTCGGTACCGCTTTCTCCTGCTGCGCCTGGGCGACCGAGAATCCCGACAAGAGGAGAACCACGCCAAACAAACCGGGGAGTAAAAAACGCATAAGCCACCTGCGAGGAAAAGAGATTAACGAGCACACCCTTCGTATCGTCACGCCTGTCCGCACCTGCCAGAAGATCCATGATGTGCCGGAAGATCTGTGATGTTAATGCATCTCCGGCAAGACTGCAACAATGCCCAACATCTCGGGCCAAACAATTATTGCTTGACTTTTGCAGGGGGAAACTCCATAAGTATAATGTGTATAAATTTTTGTACCGGTCGTAAAACCTTCGAAACGCACTTGTCGTCGAATGAACACAACAAGATACAGACAAAGCGCCCGTCATCTCACGCTTATCGTTGCGCTGGCCGTTGGCTTGCTGCTCTGCAGCATCCCGGCAATGGCGAACGGAGAAGCGTTGGCCGGCGAACCCGCCTACAAAATCACCGGGTATCGCTTTGATTACGACGCCGTTTCCGAATCAGAGCAAGGCCTGTTCCTCGAAACGTCGCGCTTCAAACCGCTGATGATCACCAATGCCGCCACCGACCTGTTCGGCAGTGGCCCCTTTACCGGACCATTAACCCCATCCTCCGGCAAATCGATTCCCCCGCATGGGTTTGCCATTGCCGCCGAGTACCTGGCCACACCCGATCTCGCGTTTCACGGAGCGATCGGTGTCGCGCAAGGCAACTGGGATGCGGATGCGGCTCTGCAAACCGAATCGAGCTGGGAAGCAAACATCGGCGTCGTCTATCGTCTCTTCAACTCCCTGTCCTATCAGGTACACTTCGGCTACATGGACACCGGCGATCTGTTCAAACAAGCCGATGCCTATTCTGAGGTCGAATCCATTATCATGATCAGTAACCAGCTGACCCTGAGTTTTTAACCTCCTGCCACCCCGTCACCACGTCCTGCAGCCGTCTTGCATCATTGCTTTGATGCGCACAAGGAGATTTAACGGCACCTCGTCTCAGTTTTTCCATGCCGACTGACCGGCGGCGCTTCAACGGTCCTGCTGGCGCAGTGTCTTCAGCACGAGTTGCAGATCCGTCCAGGCGGCCTGCTTCATTTCCGGATTCTGCAACAAAAAGCTCGGATGATAGGTTGCAACCAATGGCAGACCCTCTCCGGACGCCAGGCGACAACCGCTCACCCGCCCGCGCAGCACTGAAAGTGGACGCTCGATGCCGGTCATGATACGGGCGGCTATCGTCCCCATAGCCAAGACGACAACCGGGGTGAGCATCTCAATCTGCCGTTTCGTGTAGGCAGCGCAGACGATCGCCTGCTCCTCGGCCGGCTGAACGGTATCCGGCACACCACATTTGATGATATTGGTGACAAAGACATCATCAGCGCTCAAACCAATGGCGGCTGTCATGCGCTCGAGCATCCGGTCTTCTTCGATGCCGAACAACGTTCCGGCAGGCACGCTTTGCGCTTTGGCAATGCACAGCCACTCCCCGACTATCAGCACTTTTGGCCGAAGCGCCCCGCGGCCAGGGGTCGCGACGACACGTTCCTGATGCAATGGACAATTCCGGCAGCCGTTGATTTCAGCTGTGATGTGGCGCAAGTCGGGTCTAGCTTGCCGCGCGGCCACTGCCTCGGCACCGCTCGGAAGTCCCGGTGCTTGTGCCGCAGGTACGGCTTTCGGTAACGGCGACGATGTTGCGGCAAGCGACGCAAGCTCGTGCAGGGCTTTCTCCGCTGTTTTTTTGCAGCGATAGCCCACCAGTCCGCAACTCCGATGATACTGTACAAGTGCGTATAAATGTCTGAGCATGTGGCCGCGGGTCATGACAGTCTACTCGTTATGGGAACTTTGAAAAATTGTCATTTCGCCCAATCTCATCGTTGCGCAATCAAATTTTATCATCGGAATATTATATACATGCCTGTGGTAAAATTTTCATGCACGCCTCGATCTTGAACAAAATTCCGTATTTTTCAAGCTCCCCGTATGGCGTTGTTGTTCGTTGAAGTTGCAGCGCTTCACCAATAGTACCCACCTCCGGGGCAGCAGCAAAGACTTTTCCGCTGTGCTGCCGGTTGAGCGCTTCGCGATGAAGCGCTGCATCCCCGATCTGTAACTTTCTCGCATCGAGCATGAAAAAAGCACAGCACTCTCTCCCTCTTTGTGGTATAAGTGGCGATATTGAGCATATACCCTGAACCGCTACTTTCATCTTTTCGCAGGTTGCCGCCATGGAAAAAACAGAATTCAGCAGTATCCGCCGAAAGCTCGGAAAGACCCAGAAACAATTAGCGGCACTGCTCGGCATGTCGCTCAAAACCATTCACAGCTACGAGCAGGGATGGCGGTCCATACCCGCTCACATCGAACGTCAATTGTACTTTCTGCTCATCAAACAGCGGGGTAGAAATAAGCCGTTGATCCCCTGCTGGGAACAAAAAATGTGTCCGGACAAGGAAGCTTGCCCGGCCTGGGAGTTCCAGAGTGGCGACCTATGCTGGTTTCTGTGCGGCACCCTGTGCGAGTGTACGAGCGATTCATCCTATCGGGACAAAATCAATATCTGTCGCGATTGTTCAATATTTCAGCGTTTGATCGAATAATCATAAACCACCGACCATGCCGGAGGACACGCCGGCATAGATAATCAATTCGTCACCCCATCCGGCTGACAGGATCTTTTCTTTTCCCGATAAGGCTCTAGGGGAGCTTGAAAAATTCGGAATTTCGTTCAGGATTGAGGCACGCAAGAAAATTTTACCGCAGGCATATAGTTAATATTCCGAGGATAAAATTTGATTGCGTAACGATGAGGTTGGACGAAATGGCAATTTTTCAAGGTTCCCTTTATTTTTTGGGCCACTGTATTACACTATTTGCTATAATAGCTATGCTCCCTTTTCCAGACAAACAATAGAGTTGATCATGCCAATCTACGAATTTATCTGTACTTCCTGCGGACACCAGTTTGAAACGCTCCGCTCTGCGAAAGACCCCTCCGCCATTCTCTGCACGAAGTGTCAAAGCGATGCGGTTAAAAAGATCTTGTCGTCCGGAAGCTTCAAGGTCGGTGCCGGCGGCTCCGCATCCCTGCCCTCAGCGCCGCCGGTTGCCTCGTGCGGCCGGTCCGGGTTCTCCTGAGCGAGTTGAGCAGCGGCCCCGGTGGGGCCACCCGGATAGGTTGAAGCCAAAGGTGCTCGCCGAAATGATTGAACCGGTCAAGCGGCAAATTGTTGATGACCGGGATGGCAAATATTTTTGTGCCTGATATCAGAGCCATTTACAAAACAATCTTTTCGTCCAAATTCTGCGTTATGCTCAAATTTTTATCCTCGGAATATCATGTATATGCCTGCGGTAAAATTTTTCGCAGGCCTTGATTTTGAACGAAAATCTAAGTTTTACAAAAGGCTCATCAGTTCGAGGAATCGTCGCTGCCCGAGCGGGAAAAATCGAACATTTGTTCGTTTTTCTTGAGCAATCCGTATTTCTCCCGGGCGATCCGTTCCAGGTAGTCGGGATCGTTCTTCAGTCGGTCGATCTCGGTCCGCAACGCCTCGTTGCTCTTGATCAACTCTTCCGTCTGCCTCTCCAGGCGAACCGTCTCCTGGCGCAGTTTCAACAGGCCAAAAACACCGGTACCGGGGGCAAAGAGCAGCCACAGCAGCGTCCCGCAAACGATCAGCAGGGAAATCTTCAACAGCCGGTTTTGCTGGAGCGGCGTCAGCTTCTTTTTTGGTTTCTTTCTCGTTTGCATATCACTATAGTCTCTTCCTGGACCACCGGAGGACGGTACGACCGTCTCTTCCCCTGCCAAAACGGCCAATACGCTCAGAAGGAGCAGTCATTATGGTCGCTATCCGGATCGTACTTGTCAGCGCCTGCCTGACCGGTCTACGCACCCGTTACGATGGACGGAGCAAAACGAGCACTGCCTGTTTGCAACGACTCGAAGGGGCGATTTGGCTGCCTGTCTGCCCCGAACAACTGGGCGGCCTGGCCACACCGCGTTGCGCCGCTAACCTGATCGGCGGTAATGGCGCCGACGTACTCAGAGGCCGCGCGACGGTGATCTGCACCGACGGCATTGACGTAACCCACCAATTCATCACCGGCGCCGAGCAGGTACTGGCCATCGCCCGCAGCCAACCGGTCTCGTCCATCTTTCTGAAGACCCGAAGTCCGTCATGCGGCATCAGCACCCTCGGCGTTACCGCTGCTCTCTTGGCCGAAAACGGCTTCGTCCTGGAAGAATTTGAGTAACCATCTCTTCTTCCACGTCACTGTCGCCGAAATCAAGAGACCGGCGCAGGAGCGACGAGGACGAACCGGATGCTATGGAATCCTCATGAGCAGCAGAATGATAATCCCCACTTCATAGAGAAAGTAGAGCGGCCCTCCCATCAGCATCATATTGACGATATCCGGAGTCGGGGTCAGCAAGGCAGCCAGGATGGCCATCAGCAATATCGCGTAACGGCGGTTCTTGGCGAAGAAGCGACGGGTAACCAAGCCGATCCGGGCGGTAAACACCATCAGTACCGGCAACTCAAAAACAACGCCGAACACGAGGATGAAGACGGTGACAAAATTGACGAACCGGCCGATAGAGATGACCGGTTTGAGTTCCTCGGAGCCGAAACCGAGAAGAAAATTAATGCCAAACGGCAACGTGACGAAATAGCAGAAAACCGTTCCGGCATAAAACAACAGGCAGGTAAAAAAACTGAACAACAGCAACTGGCCGCGAGTCACCTTGAAGGGTTTACCGATCGCCCGCAGAAAAATAGTAATGATCCATGGCATCAAGATATAGAGGGCGCCGAACAGGGCCAGCTTGACATGGGCGAGAAACGGTCCGGGCACGCTGAAAAAATAAAGCTTTTCGGCAAGATGAGACTGGACGAGTTCAAGGAGTCGGGGTGTGAGGAAAAAGACCAATGCGGTACCGCCGATAATGGTGAGAAACAGGCTGCGGATCGACTTCCGCACTTCATTGATGAACATGACCAGCGCCGGTGGTGATTGCATCGTCCCTGTTTATCCCATGCACCTACTGTTGATCTCGGCAAGATCGGAACTGCCTTGCCCTTCCCGTGTCCCCGGTGAAAATATCAGATGCACCGGGGAAAAGCAATTTGATAGAGGTTGCACTCGCCGGCAAGCCGTGCTAAACAAAGCTCTCGAATGCGCAGCCCCCCGTTTTGTGATTACTTCTCGGTACATCGACGTACCTGTCGGTCCGCTGGCCGGCGGGTGGGTAGCGCCTGCATCCAGACAATCCGCCGTCGGCCTCGACCGCCGGTGCTCAACTGAACCTTCGGCACGATACCATGCATGAGTTACGATTCATCCGCGAGAACATCGATCTGGTCAAGGCCAAAACTGCACAGCGCGGAGCAGACACCGAGCCACTCGACCGCTTTATGGAACTGGACGCCAACCGCCTGACGGCCCTGGCCGAGGTCGAACGCCTGAAAAACAGGAGAAACACGGTGTCCCGGGAAATCGCCGTCCTGAAGAAAAGCGGCGACGACCAGCAGGCAGTGCCGCTCATCGAAGAAATGAAAGCGGCCAACAACCGGATCAAGGTACTCGATGACGAACTGGTCACCATTCAGGACAGCCTCCAGGAAATCGTGCTGTCGATCCCCAATCTCTGTGACGATTCGGTTCCCCCGGGCCACGACGACAGTGACAATCTGGAGATTAAGATCTGGGGCACAAAACCGTCCTTTTCCTTTACTCCCAAGTCGCACTGGGAGATCGGCGTCGACCTGGGCATTCTTGACTTCGAGCGGGCCGCCAAAATTTCCGGGGCTCGCTTTGCCGTGCTGTCCGGCTTTGCCGCGCGATTGGAACGGGCCCTGATTAACTTCATGCTCGACCTGCACACCACGAAACACGGCTATACCGAGGTCATGCCGCCGGTGCTGGTCAATACGGCAACGATGACGGCGACCGGGCAACTGCCGAAATTCGAGGAAGACCTTTTCAAGATCATGGACTGGGACCTCTACCTGATCCCGACCGCCGAGGTGCCGGTAACCAACCTCCACCGCGACGAGACGCTGGAAGAGGGGCAGCTGCCGGTCAAATACACCTCTTATACTCCCTGTTTCCGCTCCGAGGCCGGCTCATACGGCCGCGACACCAGAGGGCTGATCAGGCAGCACCAGTTCAACAAGGTGGAACTGGTCAAATTCACTACCCCGGAAACCTCGTTTGCCGAACTAGAGTCGCTGCTGGCCGACGCCGAAAAAGTCCTGCAGCTGCTCGGCCTGCACTATCGGGTGGTTACCCTCTGTTCCGGCGATCTGGGCTTTTCGTCAACGAAGACCTACGATATCGAAGTCTGGCTGCCCGGTCAGGAAGCCTACCGGGAAATCTCATCCTGCTCCAATTTCCTCGACTTCCAGGCCCGGCGCGGCGCCATTCGCTACCGGCCGGCGGGACAGAAAAAAAGCAGGCTGGTCCATACCCTGAACGGCTCGGGCCTGGCTGTCGGTCGCACCATGGTGGCGATCTTCGAAAACTACCAGCAGCAGGACGGCACCATCGCCATACCGGAAGCGCTCCAACCCTATTTGGCGACGTCAGGTTGACCGTCCCGGCAACCTGACACCCTGCCGACAGTGCCGGTGTTCAAAGCCTGATCCGCAGCTCGATCTCCTGGATCGTCTCGTTGACCTTCAGGCTGTTGATATAACCGCAGACCACCCCGGCCAGCGACTCCTGAATAAACGGCTTCATGATCACCTTGCGGCCGTTGACCAGCAGTGCCGCTTTTTCCGGCCCCCGCCCATCGACCCGCAAAAACCGCTTTTCCAGAAACAGGGCTATTTCTTCCGCCTCGTCGAGACGAAATACATAGTCGGCAACGATTTCCAGATCGGTGGCGACGGCGATCACGCCGTGCACCTCACGCCGCAGCATCTGTTCCGGGTTGCGCACCACTTCGATCTTGGCAATCTGACGGGCCTGCTTGAACCCTTCAGCAATAACGATGTCGACATCGGGAAGATAGCGGTGCACCAGCGCGGTCAAGGGCAGATTGCACGGTCCTGCCGACAGTACCGTCTGGTCCGGCGCCACCAACATCACCGCATCCGCCCCTGCCTGGCGATGGCGATCGGTGTCGGTCCCCGGGGTATCGAAGACGATTCCCGATTCGCAGCTCGACTTGACCACGCCGACCCGATAACCCAACTGTTTCAGAGAAAAGACGACATGGGCGGCAAGCGACGTCTTGCCGCTGTCATGCCAGCCGATAAATGAAACGATCGCTGTCATCGCTGCTCCCTTTTCGTTTTTTTATATGAAAACCGGCGGGGCTGGTTTTAACCTGTCCCCCGCTCACTTTCAAAAAATCGGTCTCCCGGATTACCCCCATCTGTCGAAGGCTGCATCGTATACCATAAACGAGCCGTCCCGAAAAACGCCATATCTTTCGACCGGCCGGATAAGGTAGCATCGAGGAAAATCAATCCGTGTAATTCGGCTGGACAATTCGGGCAAAGCTGCTACATATAGCGGTGCCGGCACACTTCAACGATCTGTTGCCGCCGGAAACGTATCGCCGTTGAACCTTTCTCAATCAGCTTCACCCATTGGACACGATGACCACAGCCGCTTCGATCACCCAGCCGACCACGATCATTACTCCGGACAATCGCGTTGACGCACAGGAAGAGATCGCCATCGAGACCCCATACACCATCACCCTCAACGAGGTGACCATCGGCGCTTCGATGGTGCTGCCGGTCGGCCTGGCCGAATTCGGCGTCGGTTTTCTCTTTGGTCAGGGATATCTGCAGCGGCCGGAAGAAATCAAAGAGGTCCTCGTCTGTCCGGAAGGCAAAATCTCGGTCTATGCCGATGTCGAAACCACCGAACCGAAAGAGGTAATCATCACCTCCGGCTGCGGCGGGACGGGGAAAATTCCGCGGGAGATGCTTGACGGCTTCATCGAACCACCGTTCGAGTACACCCTTTCTTTCAAAGATATCAAGGCGTTCATCCGCCAGGTACTACAGGCATCGCCGCTCGGTCCGCAAACGCACTGCGTCCACGGCTGCGGCCTCTGGGCCGACGGCCGATTGCAGGCTTTTTACGAGGATGTCGGTCGGCACAACGCGGTCGACAAAGTCCTCGGTGCCATTCTGCTCGGCATGGCCTCGCCGCGGGCCGCCGTTTACACCACCGGCCGATTGACCTCTGACATGGTCCTCAAGTGCGCCCGGATGCGCATTCCCATCGTCATGTCGCGTACGGCGCCGTCCTCGCTCGGTCTGGCCATCGCCGCCCGGGCCGGTATGACGCTGGCCGCGTATGCCCGGCCGGAACGCCTCAACGTCTTCCACGGCGCCCAGCGGATTGTCGACTGAGACGATCAGCCCGGCGGCTCCGCGCCATGGGCTTCACAGCCCAGTTCGATCAAGCGCTCGAGCAGTGCACCGTAGCTGAAACCAGCCGCCCCGGCCGCCTGGGGCAGTAGGCTGGTCCGGGTCATACCGGGGATGGTGTTGGTTTCCAGCAAATAGATGGTATTGTCGGCAGCGACGATCATATCACTGCGGGAATAGCCGGCAAGCTGCAGGACCTGGTGAGCACGCACTCCGTACTGCTGAGCCGTTCGGGTCAGTTCATCATCGAGTTCGGCGGGACAGATCTCTCGCGAGGC
Organism: Desulfofustis glycolicus DSM 9705; assembly: GCF_900130015.1. Taxonomy (GTDB): domain Bacteria; phylum Desulfobacterota; class Desulfobulbia; order Desulfobulbales; family Desulfocapsaceae; genus Desulfofustis; species Desulfofustis glycolicus. Next base: position 102,865 of record NZ_FQXS01000017.1, read on the forward strand.
CCCCGGCAGGTATTTGGCGTTATAGTCGAAATATTCATGTTCGGCGCCGGGAATGATCTCGATCACCGGCAACGCCACCGGATCCCTATTGCCAAGGACAGAAACGGTGATTTCCCGACCGGCGATGTAGCCCTCAAGCATGACCCGATCATCGTTTAGCAGGGCCCGCTCGACCCCGGTCATCACCTGTTCCCGGCTCCGGGCGATAGTCAGGCCGAGACTCGAGCCGTCACGTACCGGCTTGACGACCAGCGGCAACCCGAGTTCGGCGATGATCTCGTCGCAGCGGTTCTGGACCGGGCCACCGACAACGATCCACGGGGCGACCGGCAGACCGGCCTGCCGGTAGAGCACCTTGGCCAGATTCTTGTCCATGGCCAGAGCGCTGCCGAGAATACCGGAACCCTGGTAAGGAATGCCAAGCAGGTCGAGCATCCCCTGGACCGATCCATCCTCACCGTATTGGCCATGCAGCAAAATAAAGGCGAAATCGATCTGGCCACATTCCCGGGCCAGCTGCTCGAGGTCGGAGGCCGGATCATACCGCCTGATCGAAAACCTGCTCGCATCGAGTGCCTCCTCGAACACCCGAGCCCCACTCAGAGACACCTCTCGCTCGCCCGACCGGCCTCCGGCGAGCAGTGCAACACACATCTTTTTCCGATCGGCCACAACATCACCTCTGCTCAGGAATTTCTCAGATGATCCGTCCACCACCACCCTGTTTGCGCTGGCAACACGATCGTATCTGGAGTATGGTTAGCCGCCACTACAGCGGCAGCAGTTACTGCCGCGAATCAACGAAACCTTGTTTCACCCTAAAACGAAATGACCATGTCCGCAATACCTTCCCCGGTCCTTGCCGAGATTTCCTCGATGGTCGGCGCAGACCAGCTGACCACCCGACCGGAAGATCTGCACTGCTACAGCTACGACGGCACCGCCGCCCCGCATCTGCCGGCGGCAGTGGTCTTCCCAGAGAATGTTGAACAGGTCGGCAAGATCATGCAGCTGGCCTCACGCTACGGTTTCCCCGTGGTCCCGCGGGGGGCCGGTTCCGGAATGACCGGCGGCGCCGTTGCCCTGCGCGGCGGCCTGATCATGGCCATGGCCCGGATGAGCAAGATCATAGAGGTGGACGAGGCCAACCAGATTGCCATCGTCGAGCCTGGCGTGGTTACCGGTGATCTGCAGCGTACCGTCCGGCGACATGGCCTGTTCTATCCGCCCGATCCGGCCAGCCTGAACTATTGCACCATAGGCGGCAACGCCGCCGAGTGTGCCGGCGGTCCGTCGGCAGTCAAGTACGGCGTCACCAAAGACTACATCATCGGTCTCGAGGTGGTTCTGGCCAGCGGCGACATCATCACCACCGGCGCCCGAACAGAAAAGAGTGTTACCGGGTATGATCTGACCAGGTTGTTCGTCGGTTCAGAGGGCACCCTTGGGATCATCACCAAACTGGTGCTCCGTCTATTGCCGTTGCCCCCTTACAAAGAGACCTTCCTGCTCACCTCGACTTCGCTGAAACGGACCACCGAACTGGTTTCGGAAATACTCAACGCCCATATCAAACCATGCACCTTGGAATATCTCGATCGTTCGACCATCAACGTGGTCGCCGATTTTCTCAGTAGTCCGCCGCCTGCCGGCACCGAGGCCCTGTTGATCGTCGAAATAGACGGTGAACAGCCGGTGGTTGCCGAACAGACGAGGCGCCTGCGCGAACTGCTCGCCGGCCAGAGTGAATTCACGCTGCGTCAGGCCGGCAACGACAAAGAGATAGAGGAGATCTGGCAGGCCCGCCGGGCCATTTCACCGTCGGTCCTGAAACTGCGCCCTAACAAGATCAGTGAAGACGTAGCGGTGCCGCGCTCCCGGATCCCCGAGCTGGTCGCCTTTATCGAACAGCTGTCCCGGGACCTGGATCTGATCATGCTCACCTTCGGTCACGCCGGTGACGGCAACATCCACGTCAACATCATGCTTGATCGCTCCGACCCCGACCAGGCCGAACGCGGCAAACAGGCTAAGGCGGCACTGTTCCGGCAAGCGATTGCACTGGGCGGCACCTTGTCCGGCGAGCACGGCATCGGCTTTTCCAAGGCCCCGTATCTGCCGTATGAATTCAACGACGCGACCATCGCGCTGATGCAGCGGATCAAGGGGTTGTTCGACCCGAAAAACATTCTCAATCCAGGGAAAATCTTTCCCCCACCGGAGATCTGATCCGGGCGATCCGACAGAGATCCTGAAAAACAGTTTGACAGCGACGGCACATCGTTTTATATAGAGAGATTGTCGCTGATAAAATGAGCCCACTCACCGGGCTTCATTCTTATCAGGTGCGGAAACAAAATGACAGCGACCAACCGGTGATTTACCATCATCGTTCAGCAAACGCCCACGGAGATACACATGATAGAAGTCGATGTTCGAGGTGACCTCGAGTTTGCCATCAGGCAGTTGAAAAAAAAGCTTCAGATTGACGGCATCAAACGCGAATTGAAACGCCGCGAGTATTATGAGAAGCCGAGCGTCAAAAAGCGACGCAAGCAGGCGGAAGCACGCCGCAAGCTGAGGAAGTTCAATCGCATGAGAAAATCATTGTAGTCCGTTTTCGCTGTTACCGGCCCCGTGCAACGTGCCCGGGGCCCTTCCGGTTGGTCTTCATCGGTTCACCGCAATCATGAAACAACCGACCCTCTCCGATCAGTCCGCTCCACTGCTGGAACTCTTCCTGCGTCACCTCACCGCCGAACGACGACTTGCCGACAACACCATTGTTGCATATCACAGCGATATCAAAAGCTTTCTCGTTTTTGTCGAGCAACGTGGTCACCATCGGCTCGACGACGTCGCGCTCAATGACATCCATGCCTTCCTGCAGGCCTGCCGCAACCGGGCCATTGGTAATCGCAGCAACGCCCGCAGGGTTTCGACCCTGAACGGTTTTTTCAGCTATCTTGCCGCTCACCGGCATACCGCCAACAACCCTTTTGCCACCGTCGACCTGCCGAAAAGCGGAACCTCCCTGCCCAAGGCCATGTCCCTGGCCGATGTCAACAAACTGCTCACCCCGCCGGCACAGACCAGCCCGCTGTATCTACGTAACCACACAATGCTGCTGCTGCTCTACGCCACCGGCCTACGCGTCTCGGAACTGGTCGGCCTGGAGTTGAACAGCTGCAATATGAACGGCGGTTTTCTTCGCGTTCGCGGCAAAGGCAACAAGGAGCGGCTGGTGCCGTTCGGCAGACGCACCGCCGAAGCTCTCGCATCCTACCTCGATGACGTCCGCCCCCTGATCCTGAAAGGCCGCCGCAGCTCCGCATTGTTTGTCACCGGTCGAGCCCGGCCGATGAGCCGGGTACGGTTCTGGCAAATTATCGGGGAGATCGCCAGGTCAGCCGGTATTCATAAAACCATTTCGCCGCACATGCTGCGCCATTCGTTCGCCACCCACCTGCTGGCCAACGGCGCCGACCTCCGGGCCGTGCAGATGATGCTCGGCCATGCCGATATTGCAACCACCCAGATCTACACCCAGATCGACCAGAACCGCCTGAAATCAGTCCATCGTTCCTTTCATCCGCGTGGCTGACGAGACGGGATTTGCTTTCGCCGTCCGCAGTCGCTATAGTATCGATTCATTTCAGGACTTTTTAGCAGATCAACCGGATCAGTTATACACGCGGTAAGTTCCGCCTACTCCCGAGTACTAACGTCGGCCGCGCCCGAACTGATCAACCATAGAGGAGCTTGAAAGATTCGGGATTTCGTTCAAAATCGAGGCGCGCAAGAAAGTTTTACCGCAGGCATGGATGATATTCCGAGGATAAAATTTGATTGCGCAACGATAAGATTGAACGAAATGACAATTTTTCAAGTTTCCCCATAGTCTGCCGGGATCAGCGTCCATGCGCGTTATAACCACCCATACGAACACCGATTTCGACGGCATGGCCTCGATGATCGCCGCCCAGAAACTCTACCCGGATGGCGTGCTCGTCTTTCCCGGTTCCCAGGAAAAAGCGGTACGCGATTTCATCGCCCAGACCCTGCTCTATCGCTACCAATTCCTCAAAGCGAAGCAGATCGAGCCAAGCCGAGTCACTTCCCTGGTGGTCGTCGACACCCGGTCATCCCAGCGCCTTGGCTCACTCGATGCTTGTCTGCAAAACACCGATCTTGAGCTGATCGTTTTCGATCATCACCCAAAAGCAGACGGCGACCTGCTCGGAACCTCCGAGGTTATTCGTGATGTCGGCTCGACCATGACCCTGCTTGCCGAAATCCTGCAGCAACAGGGGATCGAAATCAGCAGCGAAGAGGCAACAATTTTCACGCTCGGGATCTATGAGGATACCGGTTCTTTGACCTACACGACCACCACTCCAGACGATCTCCGGGCCGCCGCCTGGTTGCTGGAATGCGGGGCAAAGCTCGACGTTGTGACGCAATTCATCAGCCACGACCTGACCTCACATCAGATCGGCTATCTCAACGACTTGATGAAAAATGCCAAGCGGGTGACCGTTCAGGATTTGGAAATCGTTATTGCCACGCTGTCGTTACCCATCTACGTCGATGATTTCTCGTTGATCGTGCAGCGGCTGGTAAATATGGAGAACCTCGATGTGCTCTTTGCCATCGTGGCGATGGCCGGTCGTACTTACCTGATCGGCCGGAGCCGCATCCCCGACGTCAACGTCGGGGCGATCGCCCGCGATTTCGGCGGCGGCGGACATGCGTCGGCGTCATCCGCGACCCTAGCGGATATCGGGCCGATCGAGGCCTATGATCAACTGATCCGCAGTCTGCAACGCCACGTTCGACCACAGGCCATCGCCCGGGAGATGATGACCTCACCGGCCATCTCCGTCGTCGATGATGCCACCCTCTACGAGGCCCAGGCGTTGATGACCCGTTACAATATCAACGCGATGCCGGTCGTTCCCCGCCGTTCGGCTCGGCAGGAAGGTAGCGAGCCGATTATCTGCGGCATCATCTCCCGGCAAATGGTCGAGCGGGCGGTCAGTCACGAACTGGGCAACCAGCCGGTCCAGGATTATATGGCCAGCGATATCGAAGTACTGTCGCTCAATGCGACGCTGGCGGACATCCAGGAGATCATCATCGAACATCGGCAGCGGCTCATTCCGATCGTCCATGACCGGGACATCAAAGGCATCATTACCAGGACCGATCTGCTCAACCGCCTCGTCAACGAACCGGCCAATCTGCCGAAAAACCTGCTCCATGAAGCGGAACACCCATCGCTTGAGCGCAGCAGAAACCTGAGCCACCTGATGTCCGGCTGTTTGAGCAGCCCGATCGTTGAACTGTTGCAAACCATCGGCACTATCGCCGACCAGTTCCTGTTCAACGCCTTTGTCGTCGGCGGCTTTGTCCGGGATCTGCTGCTGCGCAAAGCGAACATCGATCTTGATATCGTCGTTGAGGGTGACGGTATCGCCTTTGCCAGAAAGCTCGGCCAGCACCTTGGCGGCCGTGTCAGGGAACATGAACGGTTCGGCACCGCCACCATCATCCTGCCGCAGGACCTGAAAATCGATATCGCCACCGCCCGCCTGGAATATTACGAATACCCGGCGGCACTGCCGACCGTTGAGCTGTCCTCGATCAAACTCGACCTGTATCGTCGCGATTTCACTATCAACGCGATGGCCATTCAGCTCAACCCGGAACATTTCGGCCGTCTCGTCGATTTCTTCAACAGCCAGAACGACCTGAAACAGATGGCCATCAAGGTGCTCCACAACCTCAGCTTCGTCGATGACCCTACCCGGATCTTCCGTGCGGTACGCTTTGAAAAACGGATGGACTTTACCATCGCCAGACACACCGAGCGATTGATCCGTAACGCGGTGAAGATGAACCTCTTCGGCAAAGCCGACGATCCGCGCTTTTTTACCGAACTCAAACTATTGCTCAATGAAGAAAATGCCTCACCGGCGCTGGAACGGCTGGCCGAACTCGGACTGTTTCCGTTTCTCTGGCCGGACCTCAAACCGCATCTGTCCATCGATCGGCGCTTTCGCCATTGCCTGGTCCAGACCCAACGTTCAATCGCCTGGTTCAAGCTGCTCTATCTCACCGACCGATATGAACCCTGGATCATCTACCTGCTGACCATCATGAGCCGGTCGTCAATGACCGTACTGGCCAATTTCTGCGACCGTTTCCAACTGCCCCAGCGAAACCGGACCATGCTGCTGAGCGAAAAACAACTGGCCGACAATGCCAGCCATCACTTGTCAGCCCGCAGCGAACTGAAAAACAGTGATATTTTCGTCGCCTTCAGGGAATTGCATATCGAGGGGCTGCTCTATCTGATGGCGGTGGCACGGAAAACCGAGGTTAAAAAAGCCGTCTCCGCCTACGTGACAACACTACGCCACCAGGCACCGCTGCTCAATGGCGACGATCTCAAGCAACTCGGTTACCGGCCCGGACCACCCTTCAAAAAAATGCTCGAAGCGCTCCTGCTGGCCCGACTCGACGGTCTGACCAGTACCCGCGACGATGAAATCGCCTTTCTCAACGATTATTTTCCGCTCAGCGACGGGCACTAACCTCCTTCCCGTCGTGGCAGGACGGACCGAAACAAGACCAGGACCATGACCCTTTTCGAACAGCTCCTCATTCAACTACCGCCGCTGCTGCTGGCCTTGACCCTGCATGAATACGCCCATGGCTATATCGCCTATCGCTTCGGCGATCCGACGGCGTTGCAGGCCGGCAGACTGTCGCTCAACCCGCTGAAGCACCTCGACCCGCTCGGTACCATCGCTTTCTTCTTCATCAAGATCGGCTGGGCGAAACCGGTACCGGTCAACGCCGCCTATTTCGCCAATCCCCGCCGGGACATGCTCTGGGTCGCGCTGGCCGGCCCGTTAACCAACCTGCTGCTGGCAATTATCAGCGCCGTGCTGCTGCGCCTGGTGTTGGTCGGCGGGACTCTGCTGCCGAAGCTGCCGCTGATAGAGGCGGTGCTTGTACCGTTTTCCCTGATGCTGGCGACCAGCATCTGGATCAATCTGGTCCTCTGTATTTTCAACTTCCTGCCGATCCCGCCGCTGGATGGCGGCAGGATCATGACCGGGCTGCTGCCCGAACGGATGGCCGCCCGTTTCGCCTTGGTCGAGCGTTACGGTTTTATCCTGATTCTGGTGCTTGCCTTTACCGGTGTGCTGTCTGCTGTTATCCTGCCGGTCATCAGATTCACCAACAATCTGTTGCTCACCTGAACGGCCGGAACGAAAAACGCCCCGTCCCCATGATCGGGGACGGGGCGTCACGACATCGACTGGGCTGATGGTCGTCCTGTCGCTAGAACTTATAGCTCAACCCGGCCGAAACGAGGATCGCCGAGGCGTTCTCGAACTCGCCGACAATCGCGCCGTTGTTGACCTTTCGCGAGTCTTTCAGGTCGTAGAGAAAGCCGAGTCCCAGCTCCATCTGCTCGCTCAGTTTTATCCGTCCGCCGATCGAGAACAGCATCGCATCCGAATCGGGCAGCTCGAAGCTCAGCGTCTCCTCCGGCACCGGATTCTCATCGATGGCGAAACCGACCATGCCGGTAAACGTCTCGTTGAACACGTACGTCGCACTGATCCGGAAGGCATCGGTATCATCCCAGTTCTTCGCTACCGGCGGGCCGAATATCTGGGCCAGCACCGGGTGACGCAGCGGCGTCGAATACTGGATGTCCAACTCCTCGTACTCCGACCAGAAGGTCCGGTCCCAGGCCAGCTCGACCGTCAGGTTCTCCCAGGTATAGGCACCGGCTATCGTCAATACCGCCGGCGCCGGCAGCGTCACGTTGCCGGTCGACTCGAAGACATACGGGGCCGGATAGTTGGTGTTCAGCGTCGCGTC
>NZ_FQXS01000058.1 GCF_900130015.1 Desulfofustis glycolicus DSM 9705
GGATAACCTTCGGGTTCATCACAGCAAGGTCGTGCGGAAATGGCTTTCTGAACATCAGGACCAGATAGAAGTTTTTTATCTGCCGCCGTATACGCCGGAACACAACCCGGATGAATACTTGAACGGGAATCTCAAGCAACGAATACGGTCCGGTTTGCCGGCCAGAAATAGTGACGATCTGGCAAAGAAAACGAGGTCGTTTATGAAGACCCTTCAGCGACGACCAAATCATGTCAAAAGTTACTTCAAACATCCACTTGTCCGATATGCGGCATGACTTCGATATTTAGACACCGGAGCAATAATCACATTTCCAGGTTGAAGGGGCAACTGACCATGAAGCTTGACTCGAACTTAATTTTTCAAGAGCCTCTATATCTATTTTTAAGATGATAGAAAATATGTCCATTCTGCTTGAAAATTGGCTTTGCATCATTTTCAAAAAATTCTTCTATGTGATGGCGTTTTGTTTCGTCCAAATGATGAAGCCAAGACAGAGCTAGGTCTTCCCGTAAAAGCACATAAGACAGGTCTCGTGCCTGCAGCATTTCAAGAACTGACTTGTCATGATTTTCAGAACGCAGAAAAACTGACAATAGGCTTGATGGAGAATACGGTTGGTCAAAAACCGGTTTGAAGTCCATATAATACCCCCTGTTTCCAAGGAAAAGACAAAGAACCTTGGTGTCGGGAGAAGTAACTGAATTAGCAAGTTTAATGGCCGGGTACTCCGGGCGAAATAAGGAGATGTAATTGTCTCTACTTATCTCACCGTTTAGGAAGGGAAGGGGTTGAATGCTAGTATATTGCTCTGCAATGTATTTTGTATTGTACCATAGCATTATGATTGAGATAGCTGTTATAACTATGGATAAACGACCAGTGCCAGTCTCGGAAATCCACTTAAAATTGGCTATAGTAGAGTCAATGCGCTCCAGTCCGAACATTGAGAGAATTACCAAGGCCGGAACGATTGCGGCAACATAGCGGATGCGCAACGCTTCTTGGAAAAAAGTGAAGAAGAAATAAAGAAGGGCAAAAGCAAGGAAGATAAACCGATCGTTTTGTCTGTTTTTCTCCGGCAGCTTAATGAGTATGGCAAAAAATGGCAGGAACAATAAAAATGGGGTCAATTTGCCATCGAAATAACGTGGATCATCATCTCTGCCTTCAAGAAAAAAGCGGAAAGGGAGTAACAGGGTTTGCCACCACTGCTCATTATAGAGAATCCTTCGGGTAATAAAATGATTTCCACGTTTTTGATTAGAAGTCTTTACTTGTTTCTGCACCTTGTCTATCGCTGATTCCTGTATGCCATTTGCTGTGACAGGAGAAACAATTCTCTTGATTAGAGCATCATGCAGCGGATAAATGGGGTTACCGGTCCACAGAGCATTCCTGGTTAGCCAAGGCGAAAACGTGATGATAGCTATTGTCAGAAACAAGAGACAATACAGCAATGCCATGCCGTTTGATCGTTTGTCTGGGCTGGTTAATCGCTGAAAGATGATTGGTACAAAAAGCGTCAGCACAACGATACTGACAATACCATTATATTTGGTGCCGGCAGCTAAACCACAACAAATACCCGCCCACATCAACCGGCTTATCCTAAAGTCCGTTCTCGCCCAGGATAGCAGTAGCAACAAAGAAGCTGTCGTAAAGAAAACCACACCAAGGTCCACGTACACTGTAATGGATAGTTTGACGATAACCGGTATCGACAGAAAGAAAAGAGCACCGAGGAGTGCATAATTGAAGCTGAGTTCTCTTTTGAGGTAATTGAAGATCAATCCGGCGGTTAGCAGTGCAAAGAGATAGTGGATATATTTCGGGATGATATCGTTACCGAAATAGAGAGGGATCATATACAATAGATCCAGATTCATGGGGTAATAAGAAAATGGAATCTCAGGGATTTCGTAAATGCCACCATGTTGTAGGTACAGCTTGGGAACGAAAAGGTGGTGGGTCAGCGCGTCTCGGTCTACAGGGGGGACGGAGCCGAGCACGATGGTCGCCACTATCAGGGCTAGCAGCAAAAAAAATAGGGCGATGGTGATGTAATTAGTTTGGGCTGGCAATGATGGCAGGCTGGAGTCTTTGTGAAGGCTCATCGTATAATTGATTGCAGGATTTCAGGTGGGATTTTGCCTTGATAAACCTTTCCATCAATATCATAGCTTGGTGTACCGGTAATTTCCATTCTCATGCCACGGCGTATATCGGCAAGAAGGATATCTCGTATTTGTGGGTGCTTGGTAGCGGCCGCCAGCTCACCTGAAGAAAAGCCGGTCATCGCCGCCAGAGTTCTGGTATTGAACGGTTGTTTTTCCTGGCCGATTGTGTAGAGCGCATCGTTCATTTCCCAGAATGCACCTTGAGAGGCGGCGTAGATGGCGATCATGGCCATCTTGCCAGAGCCAACATGGAACGGCTCAGGGACGATAAGCGAGTTGAATTCTTGGTCCATTGGATAATGATGGTGGACTAACCTGATTTTGTCGGGATGTTCGTTGATTAATCGGCGCAGGAAAAGATGCATCTTCCCGCATTGGAAACATTGGTAATCGGTGTATTCATGGATTGTGACGAGTGGCGATTCGGCACCGATCCAAGGATGGCCTTCATCAGTTAAGCCATTCGAGACGTTTTGGTCTGGATCAGGGAAGGTATAGTGCCAGTAAGGGGGCAGCAAAAGACGGACCAAAAAAAAGGCAATCAACAGGACGATGATTCCGATTACTGGATACGGGCGCCGGTTGAGATACTTGACCGCATTAATGAAACCGACAGGGAACTGATCAGTTCCAAAGCGGCGGATAATGATGAGGCTGTAGAAAAACAGAGCGAAATTTATGCCATAGCTAAAGATGCAGAGGATGCAATAGGCGTTGATCTTAGTTGAAGAGATATAAGCAAAATAGAGAGAAACAAGGGAATAGATTCCTCCTAACCCGCAAAGAACATACCAAACCGAGATGGAGGTGGACGATTTGCGCACGGTTGTCAGGAAAATGAAAAGAAATAAGAGATAGGCAAAGATGCCCCAAAACGCTAAGGGAACTCCCAGTAGTATGGACCACGGACTCTGCGACACGGTATCGCAATTGATTGATGTGGACAGGGCGCAAAAACTGCTAAAGGTTATATCTACATAGTTCTGGACATGCAGATAGGCGAGATAGATCGAATCGCCAAGACCGAGGAGCAGCAGGATAAAAACGGGAATGGTATAAAAACGGTATGGGTAAGAAGTTTTGTCGCCGGGAAGGCTATTGCGCTGGATCATGCTGATTGTCGCTGTTGTAACGATTGAGGTCGGTGATGGTATCCATAGCTGTCTGGACAATAACCGGTTTGATCAAGTCTACGTTAATGGGCACTGCCGCATAATCGGTGCGGGCTTGTTCCAAGAATGAAACGAGAGAAACAATGCCATGCCCAGAAAGGAGTTGCAAGCTGTATTGGCGGGCACCCTGCCTGTCACCGACCAACAAGCGATTTTCTATCAGACTACAAAGGATTCGCCGGTCCTGAGGAAAGGTTTGCGATGCTCGCTTAAGAAACCAGAGTCCCTGATCGAGGTGGCCGGCCTTGCTCAAGGCTACACCGATATTATAGAAATAGCGCTGCTTATTGACAAAGGCGCGGGGCATTGCTTGCTGGGCACTGTGCGCAGCTTCATCAGGCCTGTTTAGCCACAGCAGTATCATTGCCCTCAGATTATAAAATCTGCCTTGCTGGTCATTTTCTTCTATGAGAAGATTGATCTGTTCCAAGGCTTCAGTGAAATTTCCCTGCAATGTCAATACTTGAGCTAGATCAAAGCGCGAGGTTGTAAAATTGGGGTTTTGTTGGACCGACTCTTGGAAATAGTGAACGGCTTGATCCAGTAAACCGTAATTCATATAGACCTTGCCGATATTGCCGATAATTGCCGCTTCAAAAGAGGTCCGCGGACTTTCGCGTTCCAGGGCCTTGCGAAGCAGTATCACGGCGGTGTGAAGGTTTTCCGGGGTCTTCTCCTTTTGCCAGCCGTAGATTTCTCCCAGTTTGGCAAAAGGCCTGGCGTTATTTGGGGCTTTAGTGAGGGCGTCAGCCCACAGGCTTTCCTCGCTCGCCCAAGCGCTGTTTCGAGTGTATGTGGCAAGGCCGAGCATGATCAGCAGGAGGGGAACAACGACAATGATAGCGGCATGCACCAATCGCATGGAGGAAGCACTCCAGTTGAGCAGATACCTGATTCCCGCTGCAACTGGCAGAAACAAAAAGAACGATGGCAAATAGTTGCGGTGTTCGAAGATAAGTTCTAACGGAATAATTGTTGATTCGATAATATGGTTGATAAAGAAAAACAGAATGGCGAAACTGAGCAATGGATTTTTTCGGAACCGGATTATAGCGAAAACAATAAGAATTAATACGATCAGTATGGATGGTAGCGTTGTCCATGGTTGGAAAAGGGAGGTGGATAACGGGAAACTATGATCAATCGATAATCGTGCCGGAGATGGATAGAATAGGAGAGATAGATAAAGCAATAAAATAGCAGGTTGGGTCAAGAGCCGTTCTTTGACGGAAAATGGCCTGCTACCGATTGGTTCTGAAAATGATTGGAGGAGATTGCGGTCAATTGCGTAATAGAATGCAGCAAGGAAAAAGAAGATAGTGGCGCCTACAAGGATTGCCAGGATGATTTTTGCCGCACGATCGTTTCTCTTGAAAAAACATAACTCCAACAGCAGTAAGGTGGGAATGAGGGTGACGGCGTTTTCTTTGCAGCCCAGTGCCAGGAGAAAAAAGATAACACAAAGGATAAGATGGAGAATTGTTTGTCTGTTTACTTGTGTTTGGCGAGCGAGAACATAGTGATAGATTGAGATGATGAAGAACATGGCAGCCATTGATGCCATGCGTTGGACGATATAGGTGACTGCTTGGGTTTGGATGGGATTGATGGCCCAGAGGCAGGTGCTGAGCATGGCGACAAACAAGACGTCATTATCAGAAAATCTCTTTGTGTAAGCTGAATGTTCTAAAATAGCTTTAATTGTTTTAAATAAGAAAAACGATGCAAATAAATGTATTAAAAGGTTGATAAGATGATAATTGAAAGGGTTGTCATTTCCATAATACCAATTAATAGCAAAAGTAAAATTAGAAATAGGGCGATAAAATTTATTTTCAGCAAATGGTTTTGCAAAAAATGTTTGCAGAATATTTTTTGGTGATAAGTCAGATATATGAAGAGAATAATTTTTCGTAATATTTGGTGGATCGTCTAGTTGCCAAGGAACATAAAAGGTGTTGTTATATACTAGTATAATTAATAACAACAAGGGAATAACTAATGATAGTTGGCTACATCTCATCATGAATTTGATATATAATATTTAAAAAGGGGAACCCTGCATTAAGCGGGCTTCCCCTTTCTACACAAAAATATACTGATATTATGTTTATTATTCGGTAATGACTTTCGTATAGACTCCTGGTTCAGTATTGCTCCAGAAACCGGTGGGGAAGTCAGCTTCAAGCATAGCTCCTTGGTAAGCAAGAGGGCATCGTCCTGATCCATCGGTTACCGTTATAGTGATAGCTTCGTTAGGATTAGTTGCAGTAATAGTGAAAGAGTTATCCCCAGAGATTTCTGTTAACGTAATGGCTCCATCTGATATAGATGTATTGCTTGGAATCGAGAAATAATCGGCAACAGCCGCAGCAATATTGTTCGCATCTGATTCAGCCTGGGAACAGAAAGCCTTATTCCTGTAGGCGATGAAGTTCGGGATGGCGATTGCTGCCAGGATACCGATGATAGCGATGACGATCATCAATTCGATCAGGGTGAAGCCTTTTTCGTTGTGGTTGATTCTCAGTTTGTTCATGGCGTTTCCTCCCAGAAACATGGTTGTTAGACATATGCCTTTTCAGTGGCACAATTTGGTTGATGCCATACCAGCAAAGATAGTGCCAGGTGGCTAGAAAACTTTCTGTTACTTTTGATATTATTGTTATTACAAGTATATATCGGTTGATGAGGCTACTTGAAGGAGAGTTGACCGTCAATAAAAAAAAGATTGCTCCCCACATCTGAACAATTTCTGACGCAGAGCCGCTATTGATGTGACAAAAAATGTCATGGTTCGGTCGGCAATTACGAAGCATGGTAACAGGCTTGTTTGGAGCGGATGTTCCAGACACAAAATGAAGTAACACCTTGATTTGCTGTTTTAAAGTAGCGATTTTAGAGAGAATTATGTAGGCATCAAATTTTACTCTATATATTTGACATAGTGTGTTATGTATGGTAAAAAGCAGGCATCATGCATATCCACCGAGTCAAATCAAAGCGCGGCGACAAGGTCTATACCCAGATTTTGCTTCGCGAATCGTACCGGGAGCGCGGAGAGCACGGCTCCAAAGTCAAGAAACGGACCCTGCTCAACCTGACTAAATATCCCGAGTCGGTTATCTCGGCGATTGAACTGGCCCTGA
>NZ_FQXS01000068.1 GCF_900130015.1 Desulfofustis glycolicus DSM 9705
TTTCAACATATTGATATTAATACATTTTCAGAGAGTTTGTCTGATTTTTTGGGGTAATTGGCCAGTTTTTTACCCGCTATTTTGCAAGGAACCCTACAGTGATGGGCAAGCCATTATAGATTCCGTTCAAGAATTACCTTATAGCCATATTGCAACGATTAATGCAGAACGCCTTGACGTTCAGATGTATCAACCTGACGCAACCCCTATCCTTGTTACCTGTGATTGGAATAAATCAATCTCCAACGATCGTTCGATACCCGCGTCGATAGCAATTCCACTCATGCTTCAAAAAGAGATACCCAGTTGGGAGTGGGCGGAGGTTGCGGAAACTTGGGAAACAATGCGCCCCTATTTTTTGGGTTCGCCTCATGGGAGCAGGTCATCACATTTTGTATCTCAAGAAACAGCATTAACCATGAAAAAAATTTGGAATTTGCTGAACAACACCGGAATGTTCGGTCCAATTTATGTTGCAAAAAAATAATAAGTTCAATCAAATCAGTATTGTTTACACAACCAACTGATTATCAGCGGTCTTCTGCTGACAGTTACAAACGGTATCGGTGCTCCCGGTACCGTTTTTTCGTCCAATCATTCGATTGATTCGATCAAACCTCCAGCTCTATGTGGCCTTTGAGATGCAATTGTAAACTGTGGCTCTGGATACCTCAAATTCGGCTGCTACGGCCTTTATCGTTTCCCCTGCTGCGACCATTACAGAGATCTTTTCACGTTGCGTTGCGGTCAATTTGGCAGGCCTGCCGAGATGTTTCCCCTTAGCTTTTGCTGACGCTATCCCTTCTGCCTGCCGCTGTTTAATAAGCGACCGCTCAAATTGGGCGAACACAGAAAGCATACCGAACATGGCTTGCTTTACTGGATCTGCCTGGCCTGTTGAAAACTCCATTCCTTCTTTCACAAAGCTGATTACTGCGCCCTTTTCGGTGATCTGTTCAACGAGTTGGTACAGGTCGATCATAGACCGGCCAAGGCGAGAAAGCTCGTGGACGAAAACCTTGTCATCTTCTCTGATAAATTCTAGCATGGCCTGCAGGGCTGGGCGCCGTGTGTCCTTGCCGCTGATCTTCTCAGTAAAGATCTTGTCAAGCTCGATCCCTTCAAGCTGTCTGTCTGTTTTTTGATCAGCACTGCTCACCCTGATGTATCCCACCCGTTTGCTCATGTGATCCCCCTTTGTCAAAAGGTTTTGGCTAACTGTCACCAATATCTTAGACCTTTTTAGAATTTGTGTCAACAAATCGTTTTTGGGCCTTTTTGACATGCCTTTTCTGTAGCGCCAAAAAGGTATACCTTTCTGACCGCGACGGTTCATAAATTCGATTGATACTACAGAGGGTGAAGACAGGCAGATCTCTTCCGAACAGACCGGCTCAAGTGCATCTGATGATGGTTTTTTATCCGATTAATCAGCAGAATAGATCATTTTTTCCGCTGCTGAATTTTCACATTGGGCTTCGTCTCTTTGACGGTTATGTAATCCAGAATGGCTTTTTTGGTTTCTTCTGCATTTTCCAGCCCTAGGGCATGACCCGACTCCATAAATTTCTTGAAGTCCGCTGTGCCCTTATATGCAACATCCTTTTTGAAAAATCGATCAAAGAGCGGCCCCAGTGGCAAAGCTATATTCACGATATCGGGACTTACGGCGAAGCTTTCCCGGAAGGTGACAATAGATTCCGCTGAAACGCCTGAAAGCGTTACCGTTGTTGTCCCTTCGCGTCTAGCCCTGGCGATCTCGATCAGGCGATTCTCAACTTCCTCAAGATCACTTTTCACCGTGTCCAGTTTGGACTTGAGCCTCAAACCCTTTTGAATAAGCTTTTCGATGTCTGCATCTTCAGCAGGCATGAAGTATTTTTTACCATCAACCTGAACCCGCTTTACTCCCTTAACCGCCTTCATATTGCCACCATCTGATATTGTTTCGGTACCAGGTGTTACACTTGGTTCGATTTCCCACCAAAACCCGCCAAATACCACCTATTCCCACGAAAAACACAACTATTCAACCATTAAACCCTAATTATCACGGCAATGATGATAATTTCTCCCCCCAACTGCCAAAATGATCTTCTTAAGCATTAGGATCACGGCCCTTCCACATGAAAAAACTGCACATAACAAAAGTTTACATGTTAAACTTTCAGTTAATTTTAACGTCTGCAACTTATAAATATATTGTATATATTTGTTTTTTATTGATAAAATAAACAACAATCAAACACCAAGTAAGCCTTGTGACACTCATTATGCAATTAAAGAAGAAACACCAAAAACGATCATATCTGTCCGTTATTTAACGATATAATCAATTATAGTCGTGCCTGGTATGGGGTATAATCTTACTATTAGACAAAGTCGGTATTTTATTTCTTTATTTTCAACTCCTTGCGGTACTGTTAAAACATTTTGGCCGGTGTTAAACCTTACCGGCAAGGTTGGCCAGCAAATCAACGGACAATTCACTCTCACCTCCCTCAGAGAAACTGACTTGCACAACGTATTCAGGCAAGGACCCGATAGAAAATATTTGTTTTGCTGAGGCTCCCAGAGGCGAGGTATCCGAAAAAGCGACACTCAGTAGTTTTGGACCTGAAACCGTAGCTGCTATTCTTGCCGTAATGCTGCCGTGTCCTTTTAGTTCCAGAGACGATTGCAAAGAGTCGCACATATGGCCGATTCTCCCATAGAGAGCATCACCGCTCTTGCGTAACGCTGACAGCCAGCCATAAGCAGGCGCATCATGAGATGGTGTCCCAATGATAATGGGAACCTGGTCTTCACTATTGAAATTTGCGATAATCTGGTTCAGCTCAAAAGAAGAGACCTGTTTAGCGCCTCCGGCCGCTCCTGATTGGAATATCTTGATCCAAACACCGTCAGTAATTTTCATTTTTGAACCCATTGTCATGAAATGGCGACGGGGGGCAACTCGCCGGGAACACCTATACGAGCGGGGGACCATCGCCGGTTCCCTGGTTTAGTAGGAAGAGGGTATCCCCAGACGAGTGGAGAGACCACCCCGCAGACGGCAACCTACGCCAGCGGGGCATGGTGGTTCTAAGAAATCCCAATTTCTGGGAACACATCTCGCAACCGTTCGAAATCGGCTGAGCCAACACTCGCAAAGCGGTACAGCGCAGACGAATGATTCCTGTCAGGGCTTCTCTCTAGATTTAGATCTGGCAAGTAGAAGTTTGGTACCGAAGACGGCAAGACGGATGTTCCGTTCTTGTACCCGTAATCCCGTAAAAATCGATCAATGGTGACTACCTTCGCAAAGGTACGAAAAAGGTCGCTCGCCATTCGGAAATAATCATCCCCGGCCTTATTCAATTCTTGCGATAGGAATACCTTCAGCGCCTCCCGATGATGGTCAGTGATGGTGGCCAGCTCTTTCTCCAATTCGTTTTTTTTCGACATCAGCCCATTAATCAGGTGGCGCGCTTCACTTGCTATGGTTAAACGCCCTGCTGACAGTTCTTCCTCCGAAGCAATTTGCCCACAGACACTTTTAATCTCTTGCTGATCAATCTGTTTCCCGAGCGCCCTATCAGCAAGCAGCGCCTCTTTCCGCCTGGTAAGCTCTTTCAGCATACTATCATCATCGTCCACAAAGGCTTCGATCGTAACAGACTCTTGCTCAATGACTCCCTCGATTTTTGCAAGTTCTGCCGTCAGCGTATCTTTCCGCTTTTGCAACTTGGTCAGGTCAGCCGAGGTGACAGAAATTTTAGGCTCCTCGTCATTTCGTGTGGATTTGATATCATAAGATCAAATCCACACGAAATAGCGAGGAGAAACGTATGAATGGCAACGATATCATAGC
>NZ_FQXS01000055.1 GCF_900130015.1 Desulfofustis glycolicus DSM 9705
CCTCTCACCGAAGGAGCATCCCAATGAAAGCCGAACAAACTATCCACTTCCTCTCCGAACTACTCGAACTGACCGAATACCTTGGGGCACTCGTCAGAGATCAGTGCCGACTCATGGCCGCCGACCAGGATGGTCATCTGATCGAAGATCCCGAGCAGGAACGGGACGTGCCGTTCTGATCTGATAAACGAACTGCCCATCAGTACTCGGCTTGCCCCTTGGCCGGCGCTTCAGCGACGCCGGCCGGGGGGGCAGCAGCAAAATAATCAGACAACGCTGTCAAAATAATCAGGAAAACGATGTTCATTTATTGTGAGAAGCAACACTATAGGCATAGAGTTGGTAGGTTTGGCTATAATGCGTCCAGCTGCGCATGGTCTCGCGGACTGGATCGAGGTTTGCTTGGACCAGCTTCAATGAGAGTCTCGCACCGATGAGAAACTTCAGATGCTGACGATACAGCTCGTTGATATTGGCACTACTATAGAACCCTCGATCGAGGACCACCTTAATCTTCCGGTAACCCAAGGTGTTCATGTCGGCCAGCAGCTT
Organism: Desulfofustis glycolicus DSM 9705; assembly: GCF_900130015.1. Classification (GTDB taxonomy): domain Bacteria; phylum Desulfobacterota; class Desulfobulbia; order Desulfobulbales; family Desulfocapsaceae; genus Desulfofustis; species Desulfofustis glycolicus. Next base: position 553 of record NZ_FQXS01000055.1, read on the forward strand.
GGTCAGCGTCTTGACATCGGGGATGTTGCCGGCCAGTTTCCGGTAATAAAACGGCAATCGTGACTGCTGGCCGAATAATAATGCCAGGTTGATCTGGGCAAGTGGTTCATGGTCTTTGTTGTTCCCGTAACGTACCTGCTTGAGGCACTTCGAGTAGCTGGAAACAGACGTACTGTCATAGGCCAGATATTCCTTCTCGACTCGCCGCTGTCCCTGCAACTCGAAAAAGCGCTGTCGTTCGGCTTCAGTAATGGACGCAAAAAGTTCGCTGCTGCGTTGCGAGGAAATCGGCGATCCGTGCGGATGCCAATGGGTGGCAGCCCAGCGGGGAAAACGACTGAGCGAATTACGATCTTCCAGGATAAGATAATAGGCGATGGAAAGAATCTGCCGCCAGGTATCGGGGAAGCAGGCACGCAGATCGTCAACCACTCCGGTGACACTGCCGATCCAGTCAAAGAAATAGGTGGCGCCGTAAAAACTCCTAGCTGCCGTGGTGATCGGCACCGGTCCCCGCTTCGCTCTTCCCCCGGCCACCACCGGTTTTTTCCGGGGGCGATTGGGAACAATCTGCTTGGTGACCGGATCAAGCCGCCCGATACAGGTCCGCTTCGCTCGAGACTGTTGCTTTTCCTTGTCCCAGTAAGCAGTCGATTCGTAGGCGTAGGTGACACCGGTCTTCTTGTTGGTTTGGTACACGATGGTGGCCATAGGCAATCCTCCCTCATCGTTACAATATACACTTTGTAACGAGGTTATTGCAAGAAGAATTGCCTCAAATTATCATATTTTTAGGTGGTTATTTAAATTCATCGTTACAATTTTCCGGGAACTCAGGATTTACCTGAAAAATTTTCCATCGTAAGCCAGGTTTTTATGACTTTATAATCTTCCTCCACTGGCCATCTGCAGTGATATAGTTCCTTAAAGAGTTCGTAGGGGTACAGCGCCGTATCAATTAGGGAGGTAATAAGAATTCCCGTTTCGCCAGAATCAAGTTCAACTCTAATCAAGCGGCAACGAAAAGGGGCTGTGTCTAAACCGAGATCCCTGCATTGTGCCAAAGCTGTCTTTATGGGAGGAATTTCAACAATTTTTTCTCTCAGACCAGAGTGGTAAAACTCACTAACGATATTCCACTTTGTATTAGATACTCTGGCACAGAAGTCAGCTTCATAGGATAAAATGAGCTTAAACAGCCAAAAGGCAGGATAGCCTCTATCCAAGAGGATAAGAGTATTTTTTCTGAGATATCTGCAATGCTCAGCAGCAAGCTCTCTTTCATCGACACCTTTTGGTGCGATAAGCGCATCAACAGAAATCTTGTTGAGAGGATCGAACATTTGAGAAATCCTGGCCATAGGACATGAGGGGCCCCGGTGAACACCCCAAGTGCCAAAGTGTTCTGCAATTTCGTTCGTGGGGGGAAGTCTTACTGTTGATCCATCGAATGCTGCAAGACGCAAGCCTTGCCATGTTCGGGGATTGAATTCTCTGTAGAAGAAATCAGTTTGTTGTTGGTTAAGTTCGATGAATGCCTGATATTTGAGTTTCTTCCTGGCTTTTGAAAATTCTGACTTGGTAACGATTCGGCGGGCTATCTTGTATCCGCGAATATTTTTAAAGAAATTATCCAGTTCATCCTGATAAGATCCTCTCAGGAAGTTGAGTAGAAAGAGAATGATGACTTGAAGTGAGAGAATCCGGTCTCGGACGAAATCTTTTTCTGAGAAGCGGTGGCGAGCGATAAAATCGGGTTGAGATAGAATATTTTCAATGAATTTAACGAGATTGACACAGCATTTGAAAAGCAGGCTCCATGCCAACAGTGGAAGGAAAGTGATATTTTTCTTGCATAACTGAAGTCTCCGTAGATGAGGGGTTGCGGTTATCATTCTGGCGTCAGATGCAAGTTCAATATAACACTTAACCATATAATATTAAACAGTTTGTATTGGATTATTTGTTGTTAAGTCAACGACATTGACTCTAAACTCCAGTTTATTAATACAGTATGTTATACCGAGTCATTCGACTCTTAACCGGACACTACTGATTTTGGACATGATTGAATTTTTGATATGTATGAGATATAAAGCAAACAGATAATAACAGGAAATTTGTAATCGAAACCCGACGACATGTAGGGATTTGTTCCGCTTGCAATTAAATATCCCGCCAAACCCATGGATATTGCTTTACCGACAAAACCATTTCTTTTTAATTTTTTGAACAAAGAGATAAATAAACCGAAAAATATTGATATTCCCACAATCCCAGTTTGATATAGATAGAGAAAATATGTTAACTCGTAGTGCCAAGGTTTCTCCAAATTTGCAATATGTGTCGATATTCCTTTCCCAAAGCCAACGCCAATAATTGGGTTTTGAGCAAAATTTCTAAACAACTCTATCATTTGTACAAATCTTTTATCTTCAGCTGCATCTGTTATTAAAGTCTTTATATATAAGTTATAATATGAATTAAAATCGATAAAAAATAGTAGCTCTGTTTGGAACAAAAGTAACACTATTAAAAAGAAAAAGACAGGAACCATAATTGTCAAATTCATTCTTTTTAAATTTGTAAAAAAATAAACAATTAAAAATAATGCTGTGATGATTTGCACAATTCTTCTGCCAGCTAACAATATAAAAAAGAAGGACATTGATATAATCATATAATAAATGAATTTATTTTTAGTTGACTCAGATGTATTTATAAATAATAGAATTGGAAACAAAAACGATATAAAAGCAATATTTGGCAAACCGGTGCGGATTATTCCGTTAACATACTGAACTGATTCAAAAGGAATCCATCTTAAAAACGATAATTTTCCAAATACTGGATTCAATACAATATATAAACCGACTACAGACAGGGAAAATGAGGAACAAAAAACCATTCGAATGATAGTCTTTTCGTCTATTGAAACTAATAGCGTGAATACGAAAAAAAACAAATACCATAAAAATTCCACTCTAAAGGCATCAGAGGCACCAGGATTATAATTCAATAGCCCATAAAAGCTCCATGCAAATGCAAAAAAAAGATAAGTAAAATACCATGTGAGAACATATTTTGATATTTTCAGTTTAAAATTGCATTCAAATGTACCAACAATAAGCAATATTAAAAGTAATATTATTTTAATTACTTGAAAATGTCTAGGAAATGTAAATAGTAATATTCCAAGGAATATAAATAAAAAATTTTTAGTTGTATTTAGAAAAAAGTGCATGCTCTTTACTGGAGTTTAGAGATTAAGCAACGCTTATTCCAATTTGCATTCAAATTGATCTAATATACAATATATCTGAAGCGGTTTCTCAGAATACCTCTACAGGGGAGGCACAGGCATATTATGGCAAGGCCAGCACAACTCACCACTGCGATGGAAAAGGTCGCCCAGCACAGATCCAGGAGGCCAAAACCGCCAGGGAGCTTCGCACCGGGCTCAGCGTGTTGATCCCCAAGAAATATAGCTGCCCGAACGCCGAGGTTGGGGAATTGCTCGGCGTTGGTATTGCAACGGTCGTGAGAATGCAGCGGCAGATTCGCGAACAAGCTGTCGGTATCGCCAAACAGAAAGCATCCTGGGGCGGTCGACGGCGACAGCTGATGACCTTTGCCGAAGAACAAGCTTTTCTTGAGCCGTGGATAGCTGCATCGAAGAGCGTTGGCGTCTTGAATGTCCCACCTCTTCATCAGGCGTTGGAGCAACATCTGGGTCGAACAGTCCATCCGTCGACGGTGTATCGCCTGCTTGCCCGCCACGGATGGCATAAGGTGGAACCTGATACCTGCCATCCGAATCGTGACGCCGAGGCGCAGGATGCTTTTAAAAAAACTTCGCCCAAACAGTGACAGAGGCGCTAACCAGGAATTGCAAAGGCTTGCCCGTACGCCTGATTTCCCAGGATGAAGCGCGCTTCGGACGGTTGAGTGATCCTCGTCGTTGCTGGGCACCATGGCCGATCCGCCCACTGGTGCGAAGAGCATTGATCCGTGAATATATGTACGCGTATGCCGCGGTGACGCCAGAGGATGGCCACCTTGATTGGATGCTGGCCGACGATAGGGCCGCCAAGACCATAGGGATATTCTTGCAGCAAGTTGCACAAAGTCACTCCAACGAGTTTGTGATAATGGTGCTGGATGGTGCCCCATTGCACCGTTCCCGTGAACTGGAGATACCGGAGCAGATGGCGCTGATACGTTTACCTCCATATGCTCCGGAGCTGAACCCGGTCGAACATTTATGGGATGAATTATGTGAAAAGGAATTTGCCAATAATGTTTTTGACTCTCTCGACGCTGCCGTAATCCAACTGGCCTTCGGCCTTTGGCGCCTGGAAAACAATCCGGTAGCGATTCAGTCTTTGATCGGCTGGCAGTGGATATTAGAGTCATCTTGATTGCGAAATATAATTAGAAATCCAAGGTGGAGAGTCAGAGCGGTAGATAAAATAGAAAATAAATTCTTGCTCGTTATTTCATTATCTGATTATGTAGCAGTCTCAGCCAGGCCCATTTTTCGGTGCAGGGGTATCACCTGGTGATACCCCTGCCACGACCTACGTCGTTGATACCACGATTTTGTTTCATAGCTGTGAGAACTCAGCCGTTCCCGGCGCGGGTTTTGAAGATGGCTGAGTTTCATTAGTAATCAGATTTCATTATCGGTTCGGCCATCGTTACCGCATGGGCAATATGGTCACTCATTTGGCACTATATGCTATAATTTTTTCTCATATTCCAAATCTGGAGCATTGATTGGAGCTTTTTGTGGTAATTTGTGGCAATGAATAACCTGTTTGTAGTAGTTTAATATTTTCTCGCCACTTTCTTCTATAGAATAGAGTAGGATAGCCTCTTTTTGAGCCTTTTTAATTCTATCCTTATAAGAATCCAAGTTGGTATTAGCTAGACTTTGCAAGATTGTTACAAGCTCGCAGTCATTATTATACAACAAACCCAGTTGCTTTTCTCCTAGGATCTCTTTGGTGCCCCCGATATTTTTTCCTACTACTAAACAACCACAAAACATGGCTTCAATTGTTACTCTTCCAAGTCCTTCCATTTTTGATGCAACAATTAGCGCAGTAGCCTTTCTCATTAAAGGCTTAACATCTTTTTTATATCCGACGAATTCTATTAACCCCAGACTGAATTCATTTTTTGCACAAAGAATTAATTCTTTTTTATATTCTTCACTCCCAATCTTCCCGACAATAATTAGTTTATATTTTGTATTATTTTCACAAAATTTTGAAAACGCCCATAAAATATTTTTGATACCTTTAAAATCTGCAATTCTTCCAACAAACAAAAAGTACTTGTCTTTGCAAAAATCTATAGTTGTTTCAGTTTTAGAAAAAATACCATCTGGGATAATTTGATAATTAATTCCGGTTAAACTAAAATGTTTTGCAATATTTTTTGAAATTGGAATATTATAATTAGCATAACTTTTAAGTTTTTTGACAAAATGATATTTTGAAGGATAAAGCTTCCACCCAAAGTCTAGGTCTTGGTATTCGCGAAGATGCCAAAAATGGAGTATACGCATACTTTTTGCAACGGAATAACCTATATGAGAAGGACCAATATTCGTATGGATTATATCTGCCTTAAAATCTTTAGCTATTTTCCTTAGTTTTAATAAAGATAGAATGTTGCAGAATTGATATACTACTATTTTGGGCACAAACCATAGATAGTCAGGCAAGAACTTAACTCTTGGCCAGATGTTAAAGTAATATTTAATTATTTTATAAGGTATTCCTCGTTCTTCAAGTTTTTCTGTAAGATCACCTTCTTCTATTACAATTACAAGTGGATTTATTCCCTTTTTAGTGAGATATTCCAACATACTTAATAGAGACAAACATGAACCAAAAAGATCAGCCTTTCTCTCAACATAAATTACCTTTATTTCATTGTTATTTATCATTTAAAGCTTCTTTAAGAAAGAATTTTGAATATTCAATCTCCTGTTTAAAATTATTTTCATTAATCTGCTTTATTGAATTATTAAAATCGAAACAGTTCAAATTATCAATCATTCTTTCTGTAAGTCCTGATTTTTGTAGTAAAGTATTCACTCTATCTGAATTTTTTCCCATTCCTATTGCATAAAATTTTTTCCTAAACAGTATAGAAAATGCAACGCCATGAAACGATGTTGACACAACTATTTCCGCATCCCTAATAAGCCTTAAGAAATCAAACGAGTTGGCCGTTTGACAATGATATCTCTTTCCAAATTTGAATGGATTCAGACGCCCCTGCAATTCAACTATTCTAAAATTTGTTTTTTCTTTTAAACACTCAACGAAATCATTTGCCTCTTTTGATAAGAGAAGTTGATAGAAGAATATATATTTTTCTTTTATTATACGCTCTGTAGAAAGTAGTCTTAACCATGATTCTTGACTTAATAAAAAGACTGGGTCCAAAACTAATTTTGGCTCGACATTAGTAAATTTTGCTATCATTTTTTGTAATTGGTTTTCCCTAACAGAAAGATGGCTAAAATTATTCAACAAATTTTTCATTTTTTTTAGTGAATCAGATTCAATTTCAGTTACACCCATACTTGCAGCATAACTAATCTTTTTCGTGCAATTTAAATATTCTCCAAAATATACCTCATCAAAACTTCTAGATTGAGTATACTTATGTTCTCTCCATATTTGATCACTTCCGTAAATTACAACATCATAACTCGCCGTACTTAATGCACTATGAGTTTTATATTTTGGTATTTTTTTCAACAATAATTCATTTTTTATAAAATCAGTGTAACCTCGTTTTCTTCTCAATGATTTTCTTAAGGATATTGAAACTTTTATTAGCGCTTTTAGCCATTTTAATGAAGAAGAATTTGACAAGCTAGGAATAAGTCGAAAGAGATTTTCATGATAATCTGGCCAATAATCGACAAACTCTACATCATGCCCTAACGATTCAACATATTTTTTTAGGGCATACGCTTGCAATAATGCACCATGATTGTGAGCTCTCTGGTATGTGAGTATTCCAATTCTCATCTTCATTCTCAGTAATCACGACAAAGAAAGAGAGTTAACTTTTAGAAATGCTGTCAAGAAAATTAGTTGTGTGCGTCAAGTTCTGCAATTTGCTTTCATAGCATGTGGTGGTGTACAGTCGGGCCGGCGATCGCCGGCCCGACTGCGGTTCACGCTGCAAGTTCCATCAACAGCTGCTTTTTGTGCTCTCTGAGCAGATTCATATCCAGATACCGGTGAGCCTCGATCCAATTCTCATGGGTCTCAACGGCTAACGCTCGTACCAGACGCAGGCAGCTCTGCTCATTGGGAAAGATCCGCACCACCCGGGTACGTCGCTTGATCTCCTCATTGAGCCGTTCAAGCATATTCGTTGACTTCAGATGCTTGTGGTGCCTTAACGGTAGCCGATAAAACGACAGCGTCTCCTCGATCGATGTTTCCACCCAGTCGCACAGCTTGGCATACTTCGTTTGCCAACGCTTCAGCCAGGCGGCCAGATCCTTCCGGGCCTCGGCCAGGTCGCGGCGATCGTACAACCAGCGCAACTCGCGCAAGCAATCGTCATCTGCTTTGCGTGGCAGATAATCCAGAGCATTGCGCAGAAAGTGAACGTAACAGCGCTGCCAGCACGCCTCCGGCAGCACCTCAGCGATGGCCCTGCGCAAACCAGCATGGTCATCGCTCACCACCATTTCCACTCCTTTCAGCCCTCGGTGCTTGAGCGAGAGCAGAAACTCTTTCCACGAACTGGTGCTTTCACGATTGGCCAATTCCACGCCCAGCACCTGGCGCCGGCCGTCCCAGTCGATGCCGATCGCCAGCAGTACAGCCCGGCTCCTGATAGAGCCGCTTTCCCTGACTTTCTCGTAACGCGCATCGACGATCAGGTACGGATATGCCTCCTCCAGCGGCCGCCGAGCAAATTCCTGCAGCTGGTTGTCCAAGCGCTTGACGATGCTGCTGATCGAGCTGGCAGAAAAACTGTGGCCGCACAGCTGTTCCGTGACCACCTTGACTTTGCGCGTTGAAACGCCCTGGATGTACTCTCTGCCAAGGCGGCTACCAGCGCCTTCTCGCTGCGCTGGTAGCGCTCGAAGAGCTCCGTGGAAAATCGGCCTTGGCGATCCTGGGGCACCCGCAACTCCAGTTTGCCGACCCGCGTGATCAGCGTACGATTGTAATAGCCGCTACGGTAACCGACCCGTTCTTCCGTCCGTTCATTCTTCCGCGCCCCTAACGCCTCTTCCATCTCTGCTTCAAGTGTTTCCTGGACCACCTCTTCGATCAACGTCTTGAGCAAATCCCGGTTCTCATGCAAAAGACCTTTGACATCCGACATGCTTACGATAGATTTCGATTGGACCATGGCTTACTCCTCCTGTGGAGATGTGATTATCCGCTAATAACCACATGCCATGGTCCTTTCCTTTTTGCAGAACTTTTTGCACATTACCAGAAAATTGTTCCATCATGTTATAGTGGACCCCAGTTTTAAGACAGTAGTTTAAGCTAGACGCAATCCCGAGGAACAGGAAAAGATGAGTGAAGGAAAGAAGAGAAAGTTCCATACTCCCGAGTTCAAGGCCAAGGTAGCTCTGGAGGCATTGCGAGGGATAAAAACGCTCAACGAGATAGGGCAAGAATTTGGGGTCCACCCTATTACGGTTGGGCATTGGAAGAAGGAACTTCAAGAGCAGGCAAAAACGCTCTTTGAAGGAAAGCGAGGTCCTACACCGATCGCGGCACATCGAGAACCTGAACTGTTGTACAGCGAGATTGGCA
>NZ_FQXS01000060.1 GCF_900130015.1 Desulfofustis glycolicus DSM 9705
CGAAAAGCAGCAACCCCGCAGGCAGCCAAGTGGCGCTTGAGCAATTTTCTACTGTGCATGGCAGAGACCGATTTGACCAGATCACCGGTGTTAAAGCCGATCATCTCCGCAATCGAAACAGTGATCAGGCACCGCCAGGCGATTGAATCACGGTGGCAGTCGGGCCACAGCAATGCTCGCCTGGAAGGCTTGAATAGCATTTTCCAGGCAGCCAAAGCACGGGCCAGAGGGTATCGGAACCCACAGACATTTATCAGCATGATTTACCTGATCGCCTCACCGGTTGGTAATCTGCTCAAATCCACTTGAAACGACGAAGAGCCACTCGAGACATTCTGGCCGTTAACCATTAAACAGCCCCGGTCAAACCCTTCAAGTCCGTTGATGCAGCGCAGCAGGGTGGATTTACCAACCCCACTTTGTCCGATAATTCCAAAAACTTCACCTTTTTGAATGTCCATGGTGATGTCTTTAAGCACCATATTTTGCTCAGCACTGCCATAGGATTTATAAAGATTTTGCACCTGAATCATAGGGGGGAGAGAATTGCCTTCTTTATTACCAACTCTGTATTTTACACATATCAATGCAAAACTATTTTGCCATAATCGGAACCGAACAATATCCAGAGAATGCCACTAAATGTCATATTGTTAATGCATATTCCAAGCTGTGTAGTCATAGGTTTATCCAATGGCATAGCTCTACCTCAGAATGGAAAAAGCTACTCGTCCAACGAAATTCCATGCACACGCATCCGGGGTTCCTTATAGAACAAAATTCTCCCGAAAAACGAACCAGGTGATAGGTGAGATGATAGGGTGATAGATGATAAGAATCTTTCCATGACTCATCTTCGAGCGGTACAGTACGGTCTCCGTCTCCTCGACATATTGGATCTTGGCGTTGGTGAATGCGTTGCGGATAATATATTGTGGCAGGTTTTCTACCCATTTCTCATCCTCCGGCTTAATCAGTACCTGATTATGAACGTTAAAGCCGGAGTTGTGACGCCATTTCATGATCATCTTGCTGAAAACGTCATCGAGCAAACCTTCTTTTTTCAGCATTTTTAATACATTTGCCCGAAAGAGTTCAGCACAGCACCGGGCAAAACGGTGATTCTAATGTTAACATTGCCACTTCGAAGGTGTGACACACCCTTAGGTTGTCAGGCTGGATAGATCTACTGTTGCTCAAAACGGGTGATGATGGTCCCCACCCGCTTCATCATGATTAGCCATATAGCGTCTCGATCCAGCTGATCGCTTCGGTGTCATTTACCTTCCCGAGGTACCGCTGCGTAGTTATAAGGTCTGCATACCGCAGAATGACTTTGCTGACGATTTCTATGGGAGTGCCAGATCTTGAGGCATAGGTGGCTGCATGCCGCCGGAGGTCGTGCGGGCGCAGTTCGATATTGACCAGCATCCCCGCTTTTTTCACCATTGACCAGGCGGCGACATAGGAGATTGGGAAAATCCGGTCATCGGCGCCGATATTCTTGGCTTTTACATAGGCGGTTAACCTTGCCATTATTTTTCGTGGAACATAAACAGTTTCACCAACCCTGCCACTTTTGGGGCTCTGGATGGTAAGGCTTCTCTCCTAAATATCCGCTGGCGTGAGGTTCAAGACTTCACCGACTCTCATGCCGTCCCTTGCCATCTGCTCCAGCATTAGCCTGTTCCGGGTGTTCATGGTCCGAAAGATGATTTCATCGATGGTTTCCTTATCGACATATGCCACTGGTAGCTTTGGCAGCGTTCTACTCGGTTGCACCGGTGAACTTTTCACTGGCACCCCTGCTTTACCGCCTAAGACAAAAGCGGAATTGACCCTCTTTGGGCAGTTGTCACTCTCTGTCAGTTTTGGTTTGTTATGGGTTTAATGTGGCAATAACTACTATTTCCAATACGATATTCATTCTCAGTATCCAAACAACGTTCATAAGAGTGAAACAACGCCCCCCATACATTCACTGCAGATCGGAGGTATCATGAATTACATTGTTACGAAATTGGTAATGCGGAAGTTAGTGACACTGCTGCTTTTTGTCCTCATTTGTGGCGGGTCGGCCATGGCTCAGGAAAAACGAGAAGTTGTAGATCAGCTTGGACGATCAGTCACCATCCCAACAGAAATCAACCGGGTCGTCATCCTCATGCACCACGCCCTCGACGTCGCCCTGGAACTTGGGGCGCAGGACAAGATCGTCGGTGTTTTGAGTGACTGGGAGAAATACCTTCCACAAGGGTTCCGCAAAGCTTGGCCGCAAATAGATGATGTCGCCAAGCCGGGAGATCTGCGAACATCGGTCAATGCCGAAGAACTTCTGAAGCTGAGGCCCGACGTCGTAATCATTACCCACTATATGATGGAAAAAACCGGTAAACAGATTGAGGCCCTAGGGGTACCTGTGGTCGGACTTTCCTTCTACAAAGCCGGGTACGAAGAGGCCTCGGTTCTTAATCCCAAGCTTGAGGATCCCAATAATTCTTATACCGAAGGCATGAAGGAAGGTGTTAGGCTGTTAGGGGATATCCTAGACAAAAGCGAGCGGGCCGAACAGCTTTTGGCACATATCTTCAGAAACCGTCAGATCATCGAAGATCGAGTGGGAAACCTTGAGCCGCAGGACAGAGTCACCACCTATATGGCTTATCCGGAACTGTTTACCATGGGCACCGGCAAATATGCCTCAGTCATAATGGAAAGAGCGGGCGGAATAAACGTCGCAATGGAAATTTCCGGATATAAGCAGGTATCGATGGAAGAGGTCCTCAAGTGGAACCCTCAGGTCATTTTCACCCAAGACCGATATAAATACATAGCCGACGAAATCAAAGAGTCTCCAGCCTGGCAGGCGGTGCAGGCAGTCAGGGAGGGCAGGATCTATGTCACTCCCGAATATGTCAAGCCTTGGGGGCATCCATGTCCGGAATCCATCGGCCTAGGCGAATTGTGGATGGCCAAAAAGTTGTATCCGGACATTTTTGCAGATATTGACATTGAAGCCTATGTTAATGATTTTTACAAAACATTCTACGGCATAGCCTACAGCGGCAGCCATTGATGACCGCTTCAGGTCCAGCCTCAAAGACTGCTAGATCGGTGAGGCCCACAGGCGCATTTTCCATTATAATGATGCTGGTTCTGCCGCTGCTTTGCTTTTTCCTGGCCTTGCTCTTCGGCAGATACGGGGCCTCACCTCTAGAAACCATCAAAGCATTCTACAACTGGCTCATGCCACAGCATGAGCCTTCAACACTGGAAAATGTCATATTCACTATCCGTCTCCCACGGGTCGCCACCGCCATGCTGATAGGTGGTGGTCTCTCGGTATCGGGAGCTTGTTTCCAGGGCATTTTCCGCAACCCGCTGGTTTCCCCCTTCATCCTTGGGGTAGCGACGGGGGCGGGATTCGGTGCCGCTATGGCCATCCTGCTGTCGGGAAACGGCCTGGTAATCCAGGGGGCGGCCTTTCTCTTCGGCATGCTCGCTGTGGCCTTGAGTTATGGCATGACCAGGATCTATCGGACTTCGTCGATGCTGGTCATGACACTTTCCGGCGTCATTGTCGGCACATTTTTTTCGGCTTTAATCTCCCTGGTCAAATATGTCGCCGATCCCTATGACAAATTGCCTGTTATAGTTTTCTGGCTCATGGGATCGCTTGCTACCATCTCCCAAAAAGATTTCTTGACCATAATTGTTCCGATTACCCTCGGCATAACCGTCATCTTCTCGCTACGCTGGAAAATCAATGTTCTGAGTATGGGCGAGGAGGAGGCCAGATCACTCGGCCTGCACTCCACATGGCTGACCATTCTTCTTATCATGTCGGCGACTCTAATTACCGCTTCGGCGGTAGCTGTAAGCGGTGTCATCGGCTGGGTAGGCCTGGTCATCCCCCATCTCGCCAGGATGATCGGCGGCCCAGATTACCGGCGCCTCATCCCCCTGTCGATGTCCCTGGGGGCCTGTTACCTCCTCCTTATCGACACCTTGGCGCGAAACTTGGTGGGCGGCGAGGTGCCGCTGGGCATTCTCACCGCTACGGTGGGCGCCCCCTTCTTTGCCGTCATTCTCAAGAAAGGTTCGCTGGGCTGGTCATGATCCTGGAGGTGCATAAGGCTGGGTTCGCCTATCCTGGTTCTTCCGGGACTGTTTTCAACGGCATCAGCCTGTCGGTAGGAGCCGGAGAGGTGCTCTGCATCCTAGGCCCCAATGGTGTCGGTAAGACTAGTCTGCTCAAATGCCTCTCCGGTCTTCTTCCTCTCACCGAAGGCAAAATCAGCTGCAAGGGAGAAAACATCCTGGCTCTGAGTAGAACCCAGGTAGCAAGAACAATCGCCCATGTCCCCCAACTGCACAACCCGGTCTTCGCCTACTCCGTTTACGATACTGTGTTGATGGGTCGCACCCCTTATCTTGGTTTTTTTTCCCCTCCCCGACAGAGCGATAGAGTTATTACCGAACAGGCCATCGATTCCCTGGGAATAGCACATCTAGCGGAAAAGGCCTACAGTGAACTAAGCGGCGGCGAACGGCAACTGGTGCTCTTTGCCAGGGTGCTGGCCCAGCAACCGGAAATCATCGTCCTAGACGAACCCACGTCACATCTTGACTATGGCAACCAGCTGAAGATTCTCTCTCTGATCCGAAACCTGGCGAGGAGCAGGACGGCAATCGTGATGACCAGCCATAACCCCGATCATGCCTTTATGGTGGCCGATAGGGTCGGTATTATGTTCAATGGCGCCATTGCCGCCGTCGGTGCCCCGGAAGAGGTCATCACCGTTGAGATTCTGCAGGAGATATACGGTGTGGCGGTAACCCTTCTGCGCAATGATGGTTTCGGCAGCATGTGCGTACCTGTTTTCAACAAATATGCCGGAAATGCTAAACTGTGGAGGAATAATGAATAACAGGAATAAACACTTTTGCAAAAATATTAAAATCTTTGCCGCAGGAAGCCTCAAAAGCCCCCTGCGGCAAATTGTCGACGAATATTCCCAGGTCTCGAATGTCTCTGTTGATCTCGAACTGGGGCCATCGGGAATCCTGAAGAATCGTATCATGGCCGGAGAGCGGGCCGATCTCTTCCTTTCGGCCAACCATGCCCATGCCCGTGAACTTATGGTCCACGGAAGAACCGGAGAGGTCATCGCCTTCGCGACCAACGAACTCTGCCTCTTCGGCCGCTTCGCGCCCTGCGGCGATGACGAGCAGCTGTTGGCAGTCATGCTTGATGAAACGCTGCGATTGGCCACCTCTACCCCCGGCGATGATCCGGGCGGAGATTACGCTTTTGAGGTATTTAAACGAGCTGATTTTCTCAAGCCCGGGGTCTCAGCGATCCTCGCCGCCAAATCCAAGCAGCTGGTCGGCGGCAAGGACTCAACAGCCCCGCCACCTGGAATTCATGCTGTGGCTCAACTTTTCTTTAACGATGAAACTGATATCTTTCTTGGCTATTACACCTCGGCTCTCATCGTCAGAGAGCAGGTCGGCAATATTCATATAGAGAAGCTGCCTAAGCAGATCGCATGCAAAACGGAGTATACCATGGCCCGCCTCTCGAGCACCTCGCTAGAGGCAGAAAAAATCGCCTCCTTCATTCTCTCTTCACGCGGCGGCGAGATTCTGCAGCAGCACGGTTTCGGATTGCCCTAGGCAGTAAACCTTGTTTTATCTTTTTGAGAAACTTAAGCAGCCTGTTCTGCCGCTTCATTCTGCCGGAAGAGATCAGGCCATTTAGATTGCCGACTAGAAGGTTTACAGACTCCTTCATGCCCCCAACTTTACCCATCTACTGTTCAGGAGAACCACCTGCTCAGGAATAGTGTAAATTAGCAGATTTGCTTAAATGGTTAACATTGCCAATGCGATCCTCTGACAAAATGATATTGTACGTCTTCTTCGTAACCTCTCATGGATAAGGGAACCTTGAAAAATTGCCATTTCGTCCAACCTCATCGTTACGCAATCAAATTTTATCCTCGGAATATTAACTATATGCCTGCGGTAAAATTTTCTTGCGTGCCTCAATC
>NZ_FQXS01000099.1 GCF_900130015.1 Desulfofustis glycolicus DSM 9705
CTTCAGCGACGACCAAATCATGTCAAAAGTTACTTCAAACATCCACTTGTCCGATATGCGGCATGACTTCGATATTTAGACACCGGAGCAATAACCAGACGGTCGAAGGCATGCTGACAATGCTGCGGCGACTCATCGGTGAGGCCATCGATCTTGTCTGGATGCCGGGCCGCCGCGTGTCGCCGATCAAGATGGATCCGTCCCAGGTCGACCAGCTCCTGGCCAATCTCTGTGTCAACGCCCGGGATGCGATCACCGATACCGGCCGTATTGCTATTGAAACGGGCATGGTGACCGTTGATCAGGTTGCAGCTGCCGGAAATCCTGATGCGGTTGCCGGAGAATATGTGGTATTGACGGTTAGTGACAACGGCAGCGGCATTGATCCCGAGACGCTCTCCCATCTTTTCGAACCGTTCTACACAACCAAGCAAATGGGTGAAGGAACCGGTCTCGGGTTGGCTACCGTATACGGCATCGTCACGCAGAATAACGGTTTTATCGAGGTCCGCAGCGAAGAGGGGCAGGGCGCGATATTTGCCGTTTATTTGCCCGAATATCTGGAGACCGCCGATACGACGCTGAGGACAGAGACGGTGGCTGTGATTCCGGGCGGCGCGGGGACCGTTTTGCTGGTGGAAGATGAACCGATGGTCCTGGAAATGACCACAGCGATGCTCGAGAAACTTGGTTATCGGGTCTTACCGTGCGCGGCTGCAGAAGAAGCGATCAAGCTGGCCGAGCTTCACCGCGGCGAGATTGACCTGTTGATGACGGACGTAATCATGCCGAACATGAACGGCCGGGATCTGGCGACGCAATTATCAGTTCGTTATCCCTCTCTTGTCTGTCTCTTCATGTCGGGTTACACAGCCGACGTGATCGCCCATCACGGAGTGCTTGAGGAGGGGGTGTGGTTCATCCAGAAGCCGTTCTCCAAAAAGGAACTTGCCGACAAATTGCGGGGGACGTTGTTTAATTGTTGAGTTCACTACCGACGGGTAAAGCTCCTGCCAAATTCGACCTTCCTCATCACTGCTCCCTTCCGATGCTTC
>NZ_FQXS01000039.1 GCF_900130015.1 Desulfofustis glycolicus DSM 9705
GCCGGTGCCGATTACCACGGCAGCTCGTAATTTTTACGGCGCCACCTATTTCTTTGACTGGATCGGCAGCGTCACCGGGGTGGCTGACGATCTGCGGACCTGCTTCCCCGATACCTGGCGACAGATCCTTTCCATCGTCTACTACCTGATTCTGGAGGATCGTAATCCGCTCAGTCGTTTTCCCCGTTGGGCTGCCACCCATTGGCACCCGCATGGAGAGCCGATTTCCTCGCAACGCAGCAGCGAACTCTTTGCCGGCATTACTGAAACAGAAAGACAGCGCTTTTTCGAGTTGCAGGGGCAACGGCGGGTCGAGAAGGAGTATCTGGCCTATGACAGCACCTCGGTTTCCAGCTACTCCAAAAGTCTCAGGCAGGTACGCTATGGGAACAACAAAGACCATGAACCACTCGCCCAGATCAACCTGGCATTATTATTCGACCAGCAGTCACGGTTGCCGTTTTATTACCGGAAACTGGCCGGCAACATCCCCGATGTCAAGACGCTGACCAAGCTGTTGGCCGACATGAACACCTTGGGCTATCGGAAGATCAAGGTGGTTCTTGACCGAGGGTTTTATAGTAGTGCCAATATCAATGAGCTCTATCGTCACCACCTGAAGTTTCTCATCGGTGCCAGGCTCTCATTAAAGCTGGTCCAAACCAATCTCGATCCGGTCCGCGAGACCATGCGCAACTGGACACATTATAGTCAAACCTATCAACTCTATGCCTATAGCCTGCCAATCACCTGGGTGTATACGGAAGAACGCCCCTACAAGGGGGACACGATTCACGAGAATCGCCGGTTGCACCTGCATCTCTATTACTCGCCCGATCGTGCGCTGGAAGATGAAAAAGCGTTCAATAACCGACTGGCCGACCTCCAAGAAGAGCTGCTTACCAATCAACGTCACGCGGAGCACGAGAAACTCTATGACCGTTACTTCCAGGTGAAGCAGACACCAGTACGTGGAACAATCGTCACTGCCAAAGAAGAGGAGCTGGCCAAAGCCAAGAGGAATTTCGGCTACCTTGCGCTTCTGAGTAACGATATCAAGGATCCGATACAGGCGCTGGAAACGTATCGCCGCAAGGATCTGGTGGAAAAAGCGTTCGATAATCTCAAAGAGCGGTTGAACCTGCGCCGCCTGGCCGTCTCACCTGAACAAAGCCTTGATGGGAAACTCTTCGTGCAGTTTGTTGCACTGATCTATCTCTCGTACATCACCGCGAAGATGCAGGAGGAGCAGTTGTTTAAAGATTATACGCTCCAAGAAGTACTGGACGAGTTCGATGTTATAGAATGCTTTGCCGTACCCGGCAAACAGCTTCAGGTAGGCGAGATAACAAAACGGCAGGCGGAATTGTATCAAAAGTTTGCGGTACGGCCTCCCGCCTCGTTACAATGATCCGGGAATTTAGGTTACCAATATTTTCCGCGAAACATAAACCGTTTCACCAGTCCTGCCACTTTTGGGTTTCTGGATGGCCAGGCTTCGCTCCTGATTATCTGCCGGTGTCAGATTCAGAACTTCGCCGATCCGCATACCTCCTCTGGCCATCAATTCCAGGATGAGCCGATTCCGCTGGGTTGTGGTCCTGAAGATGATCTCATCCACCGTCTCTTTGCCGACGATATTCCATTGGATAGCTTGTGGGCGTTTGAAGATCTTTCTGATGACGGAGCTGTTGCAGGGATTGGTCAGGGCAGGAAAGCCGGTGTTGATGCTGAAATTGTAGAAGGATGCCAGAACCGAGTACCGGTTCCGTTTTGTGGCCTGTTTGTTGTTCTTTGTCAAGGAGAGGAGAAACTCCAGGACCTCTTCCTAGAAAATGCTGACGAGGTCACGTTGAGCAAATCTCGAAGTAAATCGATGGAGCACGTACTAACAGGTCTTGATCGTCTTTTTTTTCGAGTTGGCTTTGTGGTACTGCAGATGAAAATCGACTGCCTTTGAAACGTTCATGGTGCACCTCCTGTGGTTGGGGTTGGGTGAGCGGAACGCTCTTACTGGATTATACATCATGACGTGGACAAACCGGCGCGAAACGCTACCGACACAGGAAAAAGGTAAACCCCTTCAAGCCGAAGACCATTCGGGCCTTATCAGGAAACATCCTGAGCCTTATCTGTTTAGAACATATAAAAACTGCCCGTGCTAATCTTCAGCTTGAGCAAGTACTCTTCTACCTGATTGTGAATCATCATGGTGCCTTTGATGGGACAGTTCTCCAGATACAGCGCCACCTAAAATCAGCATTGCCCCGATTCCCTGGATGACGCTAAGATTTTCACCCAATAGGATGGCGGAAAAAATCAGTGCCGACAGGGGTTCTAAATATCCACTTATTGCCACTGTCTGCACCGGCAGTTCGCCGATTGATGAAAAATAAAGATAGCAACCAAGACCCGTGTTGATAATGCCCAGAATCAATATGGGAGGTAAACTTTCAGCACGGATGCTAAGCATAAGACCCTGCTTTAAAAGTACAAAAACAGCCACCGTCAGAAAACTGACGAGCAGCTGCCACATAGCGTTTTCGAGTCCGGTTATGCTTCCTGCTTTTCTATTAAAAACCACCATGATTGCATACATGATTGCCGACATTGCGCCATATATCAATCCGTGGGAAACACTTCCTTGAGATATCCCCTCACCGTTCAAGAAAAGCATTCCGAGTATTACAGCAAGAAAACCAAACAGTTTGGTCGTAGTTGCTTTTTCCTTAAAGACAAATATTGAAACGGCCATGACGATGACAGGGCCGCAATAGTAAGCAAGTGTTGCAATGCTGACCCCGATCTGCCTGTAAGCTTCGAAAAGAAAAAGCCAGCTGGCCCCCATTGCAACTCCGGATATTACCAGAAAAGACAGATGTTTCCTGTTGTTCCAAATGGTTATTTGTTTTTTCCCGAGAGCAAACAGTATGATCAGAAACAAGCTGCCTATCAGAGTCCTCGTAAATACTATTTCGGAACTGCTCAGATGAATATGGCTTGCAACGATTCCGTTTAAACCGAACAGTAGCAGAGCCGTTGCATATTTGAGATATGCTTTTTGTGTATTCATCTCAATCTATTGGGATATTTTATGCCGGTTGGGTATCTGTATACGGGTTTTATTTTTTTCCGAAATACAATATCATCCCCTACAGGATCACGAAACAGCATAATTATCATGGAATACATGATAAAAACGGATAGAAAAACGATGAGCATACAGAAATATTTGGCATTCATCAAAGCAGTCGAATTTGGCAGCTTTACAAAAGCGGCCGTTGCCCTGAAATGCTCGCAGTCTGGAATCAGCCGCATGATTAACGACTTAGAGGTAGAGTGGGATATTACTCTTCTTGAAAGAGGCCGATCCGGCGTAAGCCTGACCTCTGACGGTATGACTTTGCTGCCACAGATGCAGCGAATCTGCAACGAGCAAACAATATTGAAGGCCAAGGTGGACGAACTGCATGATATGCAGGCCGGAATGATTCGTATCGGCACGTTTTCCAGTGTGGCAACACATTGGCTTCCCAAAATAATCAAGGTGTTCCAGAAAGACTATCCTAAGATCGATTTCGAACTGCTGCTTGGTGATTATACGGAAATTGAACGTTGGGTTTTGGAGGGTCGTGTCGATTTCGGATTTTTACGGTTGCCGACGACTGTAGAACTCGAAACTGTTTTTTTAGAAAATGACCGTCTGTTGGTTGTAATCCCGTGTGATCATCCTCTTGCTCATTATGACAAGTTTCCGATCATGGATTTGGCAAATTATCCTTTCATGTTGCTGGAGAAAGGGGCAAAAGCGGAGATTTCTGAAATATTGGAGGAGCACAATGTTTCACCCAATATCCATTTCACAACCTGGGATGACTATGCCATCATGTCTATGATTGAAAGTGGACTCGGAATCAGTATTTTGCCTGAGTTGATATTGCAGCGTATTCCATACAAAATCTTGGCGAAAGAACTTGAGAAACCAGCATTCAGAAAAATAGGGATTGCCATGAGGGAACGAAAATCTCTTTCATTTTCGACGAAGCGTTTTTTGGAATATATGAATTTTAGAAATGCTGCTACGGTTGTCAGTTAACACCTCTCAGAACAGAATAAATCTTAGATTTGAGATACCTACTATGATGGTAAGGCTACCCTTAAGCTTGGGCGGCTTCCCCTTCTTCCTGCATGCTGGTGTTACGACGATACGACAGTGTGTCAACAGCAGCAGCGCAAACGGCGCCTAGCCACTGATTCTGAGCTGTCTCGCCACAGCAGCCCTTGATATACCGCCCTCCTCATTGCCTCCACCAGCGTGTGCCCCTATAGTTTTACTGTGGTCACCGCTCAAGGTGGTCCGGAACAATTCACCGCAGCACAACAGGAGGTCGCAATGCAGATCAGATCCATACTTCTTCCCGTCGACGGTTCCAGCCATTCCGACCATGCGGTCACCCATGCCGCTTACCTGGCAAAACTCACAGGCGCGCGCATCACCGCCGTCAGTTGTTACGAGTGGCTCGGTAATTTCCCCGAAGTACCCGAGACTCTTATCGGGGAGATGAAACAGAGTGCCGAAAAAATCGCCTCCGAAACCCTGGCGAATGCCACCCGGCAGCTCCAAGCCGCCGGTGTCGAGTACGACGAAAAGACCATTGCCGGAGCGCCCGGTTCGGTGCTGACCGAACTTGCCAAATCCGGAGAATTCGACCTGATCGTCATGGGCTCCCACGGACACTCGGAAATCTCGGGGCTCTTTCTCGGCAGCGTCACCCACAAGGTCCTCAACACCATTTACTGCTCGGTCATGGTCGTCCCGTAGCACTTCATCATTCGGGAACCACTCGTTTTACCGGCACGTATCGGCTGGCTGTCTGACTAGATGCGTGCTAATTTCGAGCTGAATCAGGGCCGTCATCGTCGATGGTTTTTTTGACCTTCCTGAAAAACACCAGGGTCAGGAAATTCAGCAGCGACAGGATAAGCGCGATCTCGAATCGATCGAACGCGACCGACAGGCCGATCGCTCCGGTATTCCAGATACTCGCGGCAGCCGCAGTGCCATGGACCCGATCCTTGTCCGTCAGGATGGCACCGCCACCGATGAAACCGATGCCGGTGATGATGCCTTGAATGATGCGCGCCTCTCCCTCCGTGCTGTCGATAACGGAGATCCCGACGAGCATGAACCCACAGGTAACGACCGCGACCAGCGGAAACGTTCGCAGCCCGAAATGGCGGTCGCTCTGTTCCCGGTTCCAGCCCAACGGGAGCGCAAGCACATAAGCAACGAACAGGTGGACCGAATGGTTGACGACCAGAGCGAAATCAATAGTGAAGAGGCTCTCCATAGATACCACCTCATAAATGTTTTCTTTTCATCAGTTATAGCGCTCTCCACCAACAATCGCACTATCCTGCAAAACACTGACTCATCCCATGGGCTGATGGGCTCGTGCAACTACAGCCACAGCGCCACCTCTTGTTTTCCCCGAGCGGAGAGTTCATAGACACCGACCGAGGTCCTGTCGAACCACCCATATACGTTCCGGTACATCATCTCCCGCGCCTTCGGTTCATCAAGCGCCGTAGCGACGATTGCGGCTTTGGTCGGCCCTTCTTTCTGGAGAAACTGTGCAATTGTGAGAACTCTTTGTCGGTAGGCGGTCATGAAGCCCGTTCGCTTATTCATTCCGCCACGATTGGGGTCACCCACCCGTTTGACGAACTCCCCGAGCAGACGTTCCAGACGCTGCTTTGACCGGCGAGGCCGGAAATCACCGGGATCGACGAGCACACTGACGAGGCTGTCGTCACGTTCACCGTTGACGACAAGCAAACCCACTCCGAGCATCCTGAGCAGTTTGAAAATCTGTCGGCGCCGCCTGGTCAACAATTTGCTTTTATTCGGTATGCAGATATACACAAGAGGCGTTAACGACAGCCGCTCGACCGCCTGGAGAACCACCTCGAGGTTGAGAGACAGTTTGAGTTCGACGATAACCACCGTCCCCCCGGTGTGCACCGCCACGACATCACAGTCATGGACCTCACCCTTGACCTCATAATCCTGAGATTCGAGAAATCGCTTAACGTGCGGATAGAGATCGACTTCCTTCATGGTCAAGAGTCAATACTGTTTGGAACCAGAGACGCGCTGATTTCCCGCTCCCTGTTCTCGGAAAAGAACCCTCTCCCGACAAGTTCATAGGTCATAACAACCGGTCACCGTTTCACCAGGAAAATTCCTGAGAGAGTGAACAATCCCGCTGCCGCGATACCGACACCGAAGGAATATAAGTCGCCGGCCACGGCGATGGCGGCGGGTAATATGCCGCCGCCGATAACCGGTGCCACAGCGATGGACAGCGACAGTGTCAGCGCCCGGTTCGCAGTGCTGGAATTGGCCGAGGCCATGGAAAGGATGGGCGGGAAAAGACAGGCCGACGCCGAGGCCTGGATGTAAATGGCCGGCACCAGGGTGGCATCGGGCCCGAGCCCGAGGACGATGATGGCAGAGCCGGTCGCGGCCAGGGCTATGGCGATGGCCAGAGGGGGATTGAGACGGTCGGTCAGCCAGCCCGCCAGCAGTACCAGAAAGACCGCCGGTATTCGTGACAGTCCCAGCAGCTCGTTGGCTTCGGCCAGGCTGAAGCCTCTCTCGCTAACGAGATAAAGCGGCGTCATCGAATACACCCCCGTTTCGACCCCAACTGCCAGGCTGATGAGGATACTCAGCTGCCAGAAGGAAGGCTGGGACGCTACCTCGCGGATGAGGGCGAAACTGGGAAGTGAAGGACGGGCCTGAACATCGCTTCCCAAGAACAGATACAGCATTCCCAGAACAGCCAGGGCAGCCCCGCAGCCCTGATATCCCCAGCGCCAGGTGCCCAGCACCACGGCCAGGGTCGCCACGAACGGCACTGAAATGAGTGCGAAATTTGGGGCGAGTTCGTGGATGCCCATGGCCTTGCCCCAGTCCTGGGGCCGTACCAGCAAGGTGATGAGAGCGATACCCGAAGGCACGTAAAGGCCGCCGGCCATGCCCATTGCCAGGAAAAGCGGATAGAGAAGCCAGACAGAGTAACTGAAACTTATGAGGACGCAGGCCGCTGCCGTCCCCCATATAGACAGAAGGATGCAGAGCTTGTAGCCCCAGCGGGCGGCAACCAGCGAGGCGCCGAGCTGGCTGAGGCAGAAGCCGACACCGGACAGCAGGATGAACAACCCGCTGTGACTGTGGCTTAGACCGAGCTCCGCCTCCAACGCCGGCAAAGACGGGCCGGTTATCTGCCGGGCAACAAAACTGACAAAAAAGATGACAGACAAAAGAATAACAGGTCCCATCACCAGTGCCAGCCGTTCGCCTTGCGGCCGGAAGTGTCCGTGAGCTCGTTGCCTTCCCATTCTTCTACGCTATGATAGGTCCTGGTAATTGTCTGCCGGTTACCGCCTGAACGAGCCCCTTCTGCCGGCAGAATCGGTGATTAGATCTTCTGACCCTGCATGGGTCTGGAAAAAAAAATGACAGGACACTGGAACAAATGGGGGGCCGACTCCGTTATCGACCCGGCTTTCCGTGACCCCGCGTTCCCCGTCCGTGCTCCGATATCCGCCTCTCTATACTGAAAAAATGCACAAAAGCACTCGGCAGGCATATAAAAGTTTCATTGGTGTAATGTACCTTTTACGAAAAGGGTCAGTCCAGAAGTGATTTGAGCATGTAGATGAGATCACTCTCTCTGGAAGGATATGGGGTCATGATACTATTCCGATAGAGCTCGGGAATTGGCGTCCCGCTCAGCATGGCCTGCCGCAGGATGGCGATCAGACCGCTCACATTATCAGACAGAATATGCGCGCCCAGGATCTTGTCTTCCCGGTCAACAAGAATCTTGTAGGCGGCGTGATGCATGCCGACTCTGCGATACGTGGGCCAATCCAGATGGCTCCCGGAGCTTTTTCGGTACTGAATTTGTTCTTCGCGCAGTGCATCCTCGGTCTTTCCGACCATGCCGAGTTGCGGATAGGTGAACAGTACCGCCGGTACGGTGTCATAATTGATGAGCGGCGACTCTTTATTGGCGTCTCTTGCGATAATCGCTTCAGCTGCAATGTGGGCCTCAAAGTCGGCAACCCGGGACAGTTGGATCGTCGCTGCACAATCCCCGATTGCATAAATATCGGGGTTTGTGCTCACCATGGAGCGGTTGACCTCGATCCCTCGCGGTGAATGCGCAACCCCAACAGTATCGAGGTTGAGATCAGAGATATCGGCGATGCGTCCGGCACCGTGAACGAGCATATCGGCCGTCATCGTCTCCCCCGACTCGAAGGCGACTTGATAGCCGCTCTCGCGCTCTTCAACACCGGTGATCGAGTGGTTGGTATGCACCTGTATCCCCGCTTCCCGAGTCGCCTCGAGCAGGTAGCCCACCATCTCGGCGTCAAACGGTCCGAGCGGCCGGTCCGCCGTCTCGATAATATGGACCGAACCGGGCTCCATCCCGAGTCGCACGGCAAAATGGGCAAACTCAAAGGAGATGAAACCGCCCCCGACAAGGGCGAGTCGTCCGGGTAACGTTTTTAAATCGAGGAACTCACTACTGCTCGCCAGATACTTACTCCCGGCAAACGGCAAGGACATCGGGATCGCCCCGGTGGCGACAACCGTGTAACGCGGTCTGATGACGGTATTGTTTACCGTAACGGTTTCGGGACCGGTAAAACGAGCCATTCCCTGTAGGAACTCAATCCCCGATTCTTTGAGATTTTTTACCGTATCCCCGGGCACTTGGTCGGTGAATTCATTTTTGGCAGCACATATCTGCTCCCAGCTTACCGAGGGCGGGACGGTGATTCCCTTGCCCTGCAGATGATGGCTGCGGGCAACGGTCTCGGCTGCCTCGTAAAACCACTTTTTTGGCTGACACCCGGAAAGTGCGCAAACACCGCCGGGACGATCGGAATGCTCGACGATCATGACGCGATAGCCGGCTTTGACAAGGTCGGCAGCACAGCTCTGACCGGCGGTTCCGGTTCCTATGATCAGGACATCTGGATGTTCCATGTCACTCCTCCCTTTTGTGCCTGAGGCAAAAAATGGGCGTCAGCGGACACCATCTTTTACGATTTCTGTCCGCTGGTTTTCACTTCTCAAAATAACTCCTCGCCCTCCTCTAAGAATCAAACTTGTTTCCATTGTTATGCCCCGCCCACCGCCAACGCTAAGAACGCTCCGCCGGCTAACAGGCAGAAGGGCGAGAACAGCCAGGTGTCATAGACTGCGAACTTCGAGCCCTTCACACGCTTGAAGAAACCAACGTATCTGAACTCTCCCACCGCTCGCAAAACCAGCACACCTCCCACAGCGAAGCCAAAAAACTCCGCACAGGGAACAATCACCGACGCGGAACCCGCCCCGAACCCAAGAACGAGCGCGATAAGAGCGAAGCCGGCGAACAGGAACGCAAGCGCGACGGTTCCCACCAGCCTGGGTGTAAAAAGGGGCGCCCCGTCCACCTGCGGGAGAGCGGCTGACATCCCGAATGTTCCTCCGAACGCCCAATAAAGGTGCAGTGCGGCCAGTCCGACGAACGAAACGGCAAGCATCACAGCTAGTGTTTCCACAATTCCTCCCTGAGACACAACGCCCGCAATCAGGCGTGCGCGTTTACGTGTCAGTTGTATAGCTTGTTGGTAGTACGCTCACCATAGGTACATGCTCGATCTTTTGTTCAGTATTTCAAGTTCAAAAGATTTCGCGCATACCGCTTGCGCCGCCCCACAACAAACATGGAGGGGAAGCAGATGCTCCTCTCGGGGATGACAGTAGCGCGCCCCCGGGGCATCGGACCACCGGTAGAGCATTTGCATTCTTTCGTTTTCTGAATAGTCCGGATTGCAGCAGGTGTCCTGCAGCCAGCTGTCAAAAACATGATTCAACTCCCGGGATTCAGGAGAGGCCGGCTGGAAAAATGCCCTCATGTTGTGAAAGGAGAAACCGGATCCTATGAGCAAAACGTTGTCGTGACGCAAGGAGCCAAGGGCACGGCCTATCTCGTAATGCTCGCGCGGATCGAGCGAGCCGACCAGAGATACCTGAACACACGGGATATCGGCCTGCGGATACATGATTTTAAGAGGAACGAAAAGACCATGATCGAACCCTCTTTGTTCATCAAGCTCGGAGCGGATTGAGGAATCGCTCAGCAGATTGTGGATCTTTCGAGCCAAGGCTGGCTCCCCGGGACACGGGTAGCGGATATCGTAGGCTTCTGCAGGAAATCCGGAATAGTCATAAATCAACGACGGCCTCGCCCCTGAGGTAATCGTCGGAACACGCTGTTCCCAATGGGCACTTACGACAACGAGAGCATCCGGGTGCGGAATCATGGAGGCGATCTGCTCCAGACACGAGACCATTTCCCGGTGCCCCGGATCGTCGAGAAGCGGCAGAGGACCACCGCCATGGGAGAGAAAGACCGCTTTATAACTATTCATCATGAGTCGACTCCACGATTCTGTTGATACCGTAATGGACGAGGAAAGTCATCGCCTCCGTCGCCCGACGGCGACTCCTCTGCCGAGGCATATCGGCAGTTAGTCCCTGCTCACCTGCGAAGCGACGCTGCCGATCAACGTTATCTCCACGGGCGCATTCGCCGGGAGTGACGCGACACCCACTGCGGCGCGACTTCCGATACTGCCAGGTCCCAGGTGTTCGATCAGGGTCTCGGATGCATAATCCGCAATTTTGGAGTGTGCCGTAAACTCCGGCTCCGCATTGATAAAAACGGTGAGCCGCAGGATGACCGACAGTTTCTCGCCGTCTTGCAGGCACGCCCGGGCGGCAAGCAACGCATTGAACGTGGCCAGGCAGACGGCATCCCGGTGGGATTCCGGGGGATCACTGGCGCTGATCCTACCGGAATATAACAGTTTGCCGGTTTTTCGGGGCGTCATGCCCGACGTATAAATCAGGTCTGCGTGGCGTGCCGCAGGCACATACGTACCCTGTGGAATCGGCTGGTCACTGTTCTGGATCATGTCCGGTAGACCTCCACCATGCTCACGACCCGCTTTACGGCCGCGGCCGCCGCTGCGTGGTCTTGGGAAAAGTTGAGCCGGATGCTGTCATGTGAACCGGGGCCGAATTCCGCTCCCGGCGTTACCGTCACGCCTGCCTGGTGGCGAAGCAGTCTGACAAAGGTATGCGGGTCGACAGCAAGCGGCGGCAGTTGCGGGAAAAGGTAGCTCCCGGCTTGCGGGGTTGCTGTCGGGAGGTCGGCGGCCCGGAAAATTCCCAGCAGCTCATCTCGTATCGCTTCGTGTTCTCGAACACGTTGTTCCATCCACCCTGACGGTTCGAGGAACCACGTATCAAGAGCCGCTTGATTGTATCCCGCCGCCCGCAGGGAAACAATCGCTTGAAGACGCTCCATCCGATCAATCAATCCGGCTGTACCGAATGCGACTCCAAGACGGAACCCACTGAGGGACTCGGTCTTCGATGGACCCATGATCGTGATGAGATTTTCCGGCAATGTGTCACCGGCGCGAAGGTGCGTATACACCTCACCGCTGTAGAGCAGCCGAGAGTAGAGTTGATCCACGATCAACGTGACACCATGTGCCGCCGCGAGCGCTGAAATTGTCGATATGGCGCCGGGTGAATAGACCAGACCGGTTGGGTTGTTCGGGGTAGAAAAGACAAAGACACCCGTACCGCTTTTAAAAGCGGTTTCAATTCGATCGAGATCCGGACCGTTTTCAGACGGGGCCCCCTGGTAGTGCAGAGGGATGGACACAATTTCGCCGCCGAAAAACTTGACCAGTTTGCGGTTGGCAAAATAGTCTGGTTCGACCACGGCAACTTTCGTCCCCGACGCGACAGTCGCACCGAGCGCCAAAAACAGCGCGCCTTGCGTTCCCGGTGTTATGATCAACTCGGTGCCGGCTGAAATCGGTCGACCGGTAAACGCGCCAAGACGTTCCACCAAGCCCTCGCGGATACGAGCCGAACCGCGATACTCGGTGTACGCCTGCTGCCCGCCTCTCTCAAAGCCATCCTGCCAGGCCTCAAACGATCCCGGTGTCGGTGGAAAGGCATCCACGTCACCATGCGAGAAATCGACCGGAATTCCTTCATATCTTTCGCCGCGCATAACGGCATTGAGATCGCCAACCTCCTGTCGAACCTCCTGGCCGGGGGCGTTTTCCGTCTCAAGCGCTCTAAATTTTTCTTCAAGTGTCATCATCACATTCTCCAATCATTAAACCGCATAAAGAGAGTATCAAGAGGGTCAGGTTGCCATATGACCAGGTTCGGAAAAGCCTTTGTTGTAGATCACCGGCATCCGCTCCTTCCAGGTTCGCCACGTGTCGTCCCGGGTAATCAACTCGGCCATGAAGTGCGCGACATTGACGCGGCTGGTCTTGCCGGCATTGAAAAGAGCGCTGCGTGTCGGCGATGGGTGGACCTCGTAGTCGGTGGCCCGATCTTCATCGACGAGCGTATCCGGCCGGACAACGGCCCACTCGATGAATTCGCCGTTGACGCTGCCGCTGGTCCGCAGGTATTCGGCAGCCTGTTCGTTGTCCCGGTGCGGCGGTACCAGCAGACGAATGAGGCCGATCGCGAAGCGCTGGCCGAGCGAGAGCGGTTCGTCAAGATCACGGTTGCTGTTACCGGCGGTATTCATCAGCACGAACTTGACATGGTCGCGTGGCCGGCACGTCCGGATCGCCTCGCACAGCCGGCGGGTCGCATCAGTCACCAGCATCCGCGGGGACCCGTACATGCCCTTGAAGGTGAGGTTGTGCCCCAGACATGAGACAATCGCCCGGCACCCACTGACGTACTCGGCCAGCTCATCAGGATCGATTTCGAGGATGGGTGCCTGGACAACAGAAAGCGACTCCTGGTTTATCAGACTGTCGGGCAAACTACCGGGCGACCGGACGACCGCTGTAACCGACTCGCCGCGACGCAGTAGTTCCGCCACGAGCAGCCGCCCGGTTGCCCCACTGGCACCAACCACCAAAACCGTCATGACGTGCCTCTCTCTTCAGGGTGCCGCCGGTCCATCTCAGCCGCCGGCAACGCGGATGCGGCTTTCACCTGAATACCGGCACATCTCTCGTCCGGTTGGCCGGCCTGCCGGTTTGCCGCATCGCCCATGTTATGAGTTGAGCATGCAGGGACGGTCGGCTTCCTCGCTTTCGTAGTAACGGACTTCAATGACGTTTTCATCGGGGTCGCGAAAATAGATGGACACTCCCGTACCGTGAGCGCCCCAGCGTTTGACCGGTCCATCATCGATGGGAATGTTGTTTTCCTTCAGTTTTTCCTGGAGCGCCTGCCAGTTCGATTCGCTTGTTGAAAGACAGAAATGATTGAGGTTCGGGCGGCACACCTGTTCCGGGCTCGTCTTCTCCCAGAGCCTTTTTGGAAAAATATCGACGATGGTGTCCTGGGTTATCCGAACAGAGGGAAACGGCACCTGGTGATTGTCGAACTCCGCGACCCGTTCGCCTGCCAACCCGAGAATGTCCGTGTAAAAATGGAGTGAGCGGGCGATATCTGCCGTGTTAATAACAATATGATCCATTTTGAAGTTCATGATTGACGCTCCGCATTGGGGAAGTTCAAGCCAACACCGTGTACCCGGGCAATTACCGGAAGGACGGGCGACACAGCGCGCGCAAGACCGGCGAACATACAGATACCTGCCATGCTATATCTCTTCCAGGAGTGAAGCAGCATCGGTGATGAATTTCGGGCAAACCGTTCGAAACAAGTTTTTCTCCTTCGCCATCTCCATGCCCTCGAATGTACTGATATCAACAGCGAGGAGCTCCTTGCAGTCTATTGAACCATTGATTTCATAAAATCGTTTGGTAAAAGTCGCTACTGCTTCATACACTTTTTGACGTCCTTCGGGTGTTTCGGGCTGCCGGCCGCTATATCTGAGACCGAGCACCATGATCGCTCCCGTAACGGCCCCACAGGCCTTTCCCATACGCATGCCACCGGCGAAACCCGCAGAAACAGACAAGGCAATCTCCGGATCAATATCGAAATCCTTGCAATATTCTGAAAAAATCGCTTGAGAACAGGCATAATTGTCAAGAAATTTGGCATGCGCTTTCGCTATGTGATTCATGCTTCCCCTTTTTTATAAGAAGCTCGTAAGATGTTAGTACGAGGATAAAATTATCTTGCGCAACGATGAGATTGGGCGCAATGGCACTTTCCCAAAGTCCCATTGCGTCTTGCTGCGTATCGGATCTCGTTGACAGCTATGCAGCACTATCGCCAACCCCGCTGCCCCATTTACTTTAAATCGGCTAATCCATTTTGGACCCTGTCGTCGGAGGCGCAGCAAACGGCTCGAATTCGAGCCGTTTGCTCAATCCAGCGGCCCCCAAAATCTCTCTCGATATCATCCACACTCAGACGATTGTAATGGTAACACCATGTTCCCGGGAGCCATTATTACCATACCCCAAGACATTCCAGCTGGCTGTCAGTGGTTGGACAGTGCCGCGCTCGTCCGTGGCCCGGGCCATAATCGTATATTCTCCCGGTTTCGCAGCCTGCCAGGGATATTCCCATCTCCGCCAGGCATACCGTTCATGCGGACCGACAAATAGGGCGTCATTCCAGCTGGCACCGTTATCGACACTCACCTCGACCCGCGTCACTTCTCCCTCACCGGCGAACGCCGCGCCGCGAATCACGACCGTGCCGGCGGGAAGCGTATCGCCCAGCTCGGGTGAAGTGATAATCGATTTGAGCGACAGAGCGGTAACGACTTCTCCTGATTGCGGCTCTTCCCCCTTTTGAAATACTCGATAAACCTTGTCCATGAAAAAGCCCGTTGCCGGTCGATCGAGCAGGGTAATTGTGCCGAGCCATTTGACGCAGTTGGCGCCCGTCCACCCCAGGGCCAAGGCCCGCAGCGGGTAGCCGTGTTCGAGCGGCAGCGGTTCGCCATTCATCTCATAGGCAAGGATGGTCGAATCCATAGCTTTTTCCAGCGGGATACTGCGGATAAACTTGGTGGGGCTTTTCGAATCGGGGTTATCCATCCCCTCGAAACTGACATGTCTCGCTTCGGGGAGAACGCCGGCCCGAGCCAACACGTCTCTCAGATAAATCCCACCCCAGACGGCATTACCCACTCCGCCTATGGTCCACGGGTTTCCCGAAGCCTTCTGCTGGAGCAAAGAACGGCCGTTGCCGGAACACTCCATGGTGTTTGCCACCTCGATTTTGGGAATGGCAAGAATATCGTCGAAACTCAGTTCAAGGTTTTTTTCCACCAACCCCGTAATCGACAGTTGCCACGTTTCAAGGGCGACCGGGTCGGTCATGATCACTTCCTGGTTGCGTTTAAAAAATGCCGCATTGCTGGTAATCCAGGATTGCAGATTGGCCACCGGAGTTTCCGCATTGAGCGGTTTTGGCGACATGATTCGCATGTTGACTTTCATGGTGCACGCTCCATTTGTTTAACAAAACCACCTTCTCCAGCCCGGTCACTATAAACCGAACCGTCCGGCAGTGTGCTTTTTCTTTTCCGGATGCAGCCTCTCTCCCGGAAACTGCGTCTGGTACTGCAGCTCAGCACGAAGTGCAGCGATACGTGTGCATAGCCGTCTTGAATTGTACCCGTTGCCAACGTGCCGGGTCACCAACAGGGGCAGATATAGCCATATGACATTTTTTTCAAATACAATACATACTGTTTTTTTGTTGTGTCAGATGGTGAGATCTGTCCCTAGCTGTTCCACGGAACATTCCAGCCCGATCATGAACTGGGCGAAAGCCGAGGGGCTTCGCGTGACCGTTCCGGCGAACAGACGGTTCAACTTCCCGGCTGTATCCTGCCACTTCGCCTCACCGGTCAATCTCGAAAGATGCAGCAGGTTCGAAAAGGCGACGGAATTTGCCGACGGCGTCGCGCCGTCATAGAGTTCCTTGGGGCGTGCCGGAAGCTTTTCGGCAGTATCTGCGGTCAGATAAAACCCTCCGTGTTCCCGGTCCCAGAACCGTTCGATCATTTGTTCCTGAACGTTCACGGCTGTGCTCAGAAAATCCGGCTCGGCGGTCGCCCGAAACAGCTCCAGCAGGCCGTGGACGTAAAAGGCATAGTCGTTTGCAGTCGCCGCGATGCCCGCTTGTCTGTCGCGGAAACGGTGCAACAATCCTCCCGACTCATCCGTCAGGTGTCGGGTAATAAAAGACGCGGCTCTTCGGGACGCCTCGGCGTACAAATCATTGCCGAGAATACGGGCACCCTTCGCCAGGGCGGCGATCATCAGACCGTTCCAATCCGTCAGGATCTTGTCGTCCTTCAACGGCGGGACCCTCTGCTTTCGCGCCTGGAACAGGGTTGCCCGAGTCTTTTCCCACTGCTCGGCAAGCTCCGCCTCCTCCATATCGAGATCTTCAGCCCACCGGGCAAGGGGGCGGGTCAGGTGCGGAATGTTGACTCCGGTACGGCGCCCCGTGGCCTCATCGGCAAAATTTCCATCCGGACTGATATTCAGCAGGCGCAGCCACAAGTCTCCCTGCTCATCCCCCAGCAGCTCCTTGAACTCGCGGGCGGTCCACACGTAGAATTTGCCCTCCTCGCCTTCGCTGTCGGCGTCCTCGGCCGTATAAAATCCCCCCGCCTCGGACGTCATATCCCGCAGGACATAGGTGAATATCTCCTCGGCGGTGCTCGCGTACAAGGGATTCTTCGTCAATCGATAAGCTTCCAGGTAGGCCATTGCCACGAGGGCCTGGTCGTAGAGCATTTTTTCAAAATGGGGCAACAACCAGAACGTGTCTGTCGAATAGCGGTGGAAACCGAACCCGACATGATCCCATATCCCTCCCAGGCGCATGGCCTGCAACGTTTTTTCCACCATCAGCAGGGCCTTTTCGTCACCCATCCGTTGATGATATTTCAACAGAAAAATCATCCGGTGGGGGGTCGGAAACTTCGGGGCGCCACCGAAACCGCCATAGCGTTCGTCGAAGGCGCCTGCCAACTCCTCGCAGGTGGCATCCAGGATCCCGGCGCCCAATTGTTCGTCGGCAGGGGCGAATTGGAAGGCCGTGCCCACATGTCCAGCAATTTCATCGGCCGTGGCAATCAGCCGTTGGCGGTCGTTCTCCCAGATCGTTTTCACCTGCCGGCAGATATCGACAAGACCGGTCCTGCCAATATCGGATGTCTTCGGAATGTACGTTCCCGCGAAAAAGGGCTTTTTATCCGGTCCGAGAAACACCGTTAGGGGCCATCCGCCCCGGCCTGTCAACAACTGGCAGGCGGCCATGTAGACAGAGTCGATGTCGGCGCGCTCTTCCCGGTCCACCTTGATGCACACGAAGGTCTCGTTGAGGTGCCGAGCGGCCTCCTCATCTTCGAACGATTCCTTTTCCATGACATGGCACCAGTGGCATGTCGCGTACCCCACCGAAAGAAATATCGGCTTGTCTTCCTCCTCGGCTTTGCGAAAGGCTTCGTCGCCCCACGGATACCAATCCACCGGATTGTGAGCGTGCTGCAGGAGATAGGGGCTCTTTTCGTGTACCAAGCGATTGGTCACCATTCTCGTCCTCCAGAAGAATGTGGCGGCGCATCACGCTCCCCTTCGGGGGGCCCGGCGACCGGAGAGTAGCTACCCGCTGTTCTCGTCAGACGGCACGATGGGGGCCCGCTCTCCCCTGAAATAGCGGGTTACATCAACGATATCGATACAAAAAGCGACCACATCGACAACGATGACCAAAACAAGCCATATTCCATACCACCCCGCCGGGTAGTCCATGACCACCTGAAACAGAAGCAGCGGCAGCAATGCGGCCCACAGGATATGGCCAACTCCCAACAGCCGGACCCAGCCAAGCTTCCGGTGCAGCATAACGATGATCGCACCTGCTATAACGTAGCTGCCGAGAACCAACCAGGCGAGCAGGTGCTGAAGAAAAAACAGGGGTCCTGCAAAATTAACCAGGATCAGGATCCAGAACCAGATACGCCAGCCATACGAAAATTTCCGGGCGTCCGTGACGAGACTTCTTTGAGACATACAAACCTCCCCTGAGAAGTTGTTCTGCCCATCGTGGCATGCTGCCACCGATCCCGCCACCGCACGCATATGTTTGCCATCATTAGGCCTGTCCCCACAGCCTAAGTATCCGGCAATCCCCCGTCAAGACCCTGCCGACAGGCCAACATTCATACTGCAACCAACCTGTCCCTGAAAAAACAACACGTTGCATCACTCTGCCAGGTTTGTGCCGTTCCCCATTCACCACCGTGGAATTCGTGTTTTCAGCGGGAAAACGGTGTATGCTCAGGCAAACAACCCGATCAACCCGCACCAGGGAAAGGAGCGTCAGCCCATGGCCCTGTCCGTCGTCGATCTGTACCGGGATGTCCTGGCGAAAACCAATTGCCGGGAATGCGGTTTTCCGACCTGTATCGCTTTTGCCGGCAAGGTGGTTTCGGAAAAATACCCGCTGCACCGGTGTCCCCATATCGACCCGGCACTGCTGGCCCGGTGCGAGCAGGAACTCGCCGAGCAATACGCACAAGGGAAATGGCTCAAGAGAGACCTGGCCGAAGATGCGCTGCATTGGGCAAGAAGCAGAGCCGCCAGTCTCGACGTTGCCGATCTTTCCGGACGAATTGGTGGAAAACTAGAACAAGCGGACGGCGAGACCGCGCTCCTCCCCCCGTATTTCAACAGATATCTCAGGATTGTCGGCACCGACATCAGTGCCGTTGACGGAGGTCCCCTGACCAGGTACGAACAGGTCTTCATCCTCAACCACCTCGCCCAGGGCGGCCGCCGGCCGCCGACAGGAACCTGGAAAGGCTTCATCGAGCTGCCAAACACCGTCTCCAAGGCGGTCACCATGAAACAGGCGGTGGAAGAGCCGCTGGCCGAACGGTTCACCGGCAAAGGGGAAGAACTGCGAGAACGGGCGCTGGCGCTTGGCGCCGTACCCCTGCCGGAAAACAGAGGCGCGGCAGATGTCGCGGTCCTGTTCAGACCGCTGCCGAGGATACCGGTGGCCCTAATCTTCTGGGACGCCGCATCGGAAGATGATTTTCAGGCCGAGGCAAAGCTGCTGTTCGATGAAACGATCGTCGAGCACCTCGATATCGAATCGATCGTCTTTCTCAGCGAACGGCTGCGGCACCTGCTCTGCGATTAGCACACCACATTAACGGTTTTTGTTCTCAACATTTGACACAACAAAGAAAAATCTCAGATGTTGAGATCTGACCCCGGTCAGCGTGTTCTGCCTACCCGATCAATTTCTTGCCGAGCAATCCAACGGCAAACCCCAAGACTGCTCCCAGAGCCGGCAACCAGCGTCTTCTGAGCTTCGATTGCGGAGCTATATCCTGGAAAATGAGATACAAGATTCCGCCACCGGCAAAAACCATGATGGCTGCTATCAACCTGTCCCTTTCTTGCAGGAAAAAGTAACCGGTAACGGCGGCAAGCGGACCGAGCAAGCTGGCTCCAAGAAGGACCGCGAGGGCGGCGCGGGGCCTGACACCCGCTCGCGTTATCTCTCGGTAGGAGTTAAACCCTTCGGGCAGGTTCTGAGCACCGATGAACCCCGCCAGCAGCAGACCCAATCTGTGATCGCTGCCAAATACCGCTCCCAGGGCGATCGCCTCCGGGAAAAAATCGGAGAGCATCGCTACAAACTGGGCCTTAGCCCCGCCATGCTTATCCAGCAGTATATCCAACACACAAAAAAAGATCCCGCCGGCGCAAAAAGTAACACCAAGGACGGCGGGGCTGAGAACAGCGAGGCCATGAGGAAGCAGGGCAAACGCAACGGCAGCAACGAGAATTCCCCCGCCGAAAGCGATAATACCATGCATAATCTCGCGTTTCGCCTCAGTATCGGCGCTTCCCTCGACACGTGCGACAACCCCGCCGGCAAAAGCGGCCATCCCCGCCAGCCAGGACGCCATCATGACAACATACACTTCTCCCATAGACCCCCTCTCGTTAATCGCACACAAGGTTGAGCGGGCTGCCGTCGCCGTGTCCCTGGATCTCGCGTCATCGACTGTTTATCCGTGACGCGGAACTCACGTCACGCACCAGTATGTTTATCAGCGTGACCGTTGGCAACCAGCTTATCAGGAAGCCCTGCTCGATGAAGCATAAAAAACAGTTCGACCTGATTCGTGATGGCGGTGACCAAGATTGCCGCTTCTTTTGGCAGCCGGGTAGCCGGTACGAGACAAACGGTGATCAGGTCTAGGTTCTTGGGAGATGAATGAATCTCCTGTACTCCCTCGACATGGCGATTTTCGAGGATCTCCCGATTTCCGATGATGACCGATGGCAGGCTCTTTTTGGCTCGCACGCTCGAGTATTCAGCGATCGTGCGACCGCTGTCCCGACTGATCAAGCGAATGACCGCCCTTGGGGTCCCGGCAACGGTCATGACCTTGGCAACCAGATCATTGATGAGCCGTTTGAATTCTTTTTTTGTTTGCGGGTAGCGGTCTATGCCGCAAAAGATGGATTGAATCGTTTGTAACTCAACGTTGACGACCCCGATATAGCTGAACGAATCTGATAATCGCGACAGCAGTCTGGATCTTTCTACAGAGGTTTTTTCCAATTCACGTGCATAACGGTTTAACTCACGAATAAAGCCGCTCAAGATACAGTACGATACCCAGAGAAGGACGGCAATCAGTGAAGCCTCGAGGATTTCTTCTTCAATCACAAATGACTCTGTGACGGGCAGCCCCTGCTGGATTAAAATGGGCAGAGTTATCATGATTATCGCCAGAGCAATCAGTGCCAGGATATAGACGACGATAAACATCTTGATCCGTTGAATAGTCTTCATAGCAGGCCTCGGCCCAATCATTTGGTTTACGCATCAATCGGGCAGCGGCTCCCTGCTGCCATCCCGGATCCATAGAACGGTGACACAAGCGAGTGCTGCCGCGGCAGTCAGCAACCCTGCCGGTGCGGCGAACATACCGCTTGCTTTAATCAGCCAGGTGGCACACATGGGAGTGACACCGCCGACACCCCCCAGCCCCAGGTTATAGGCCACCGAATAGCCGGACAAACGGTCCCGGGCCGGAAACAGCTCTACGAACATCGCGGGTGCGGCTCCCAACGGAACAGCCAGCAGCACCATCAGGACAAACTGCACGACAATCGCTCCCAACCATCCATCTCCGGCGAGCCACGCGAAAGAAGGGTACGAGATTACCGCCATCACCAGCATCGCGCCGCCGATAAAATGTGTTCTGCGCAGCAGCGGTCGCTTATCACCCCCGTGAACGGGACCAAAGCCAGCAGTACAGCGGTGGCTGCTGTGTTGATCTGAAGCGCCGTCTGGCGGGGCATTGCCGTCTGGGAGTGGAGCCACTCCGGCAAATACACCAGTGGCAGGTAAAAAACCACGCCATAGGCGGATGCAAACAGGATGGCCTTGATCATCTTCAGTCGATCGGTCGTGAACGCCTGTAACAAAGGAGAGGTCTGGCAACGGTCACGATGATGGCGTTTAAAATGCTCCGATTCCGGCAGATTCCGTCGCAGCACGATGGAGATTCCGCCGATCACGCCGCCAAACACAAACGGGATCCGCCAGCCCCAGTCGTGCACCGCCGCTTCGGGCAGCAAACTGGTCGTCGCCGCGGCAATACCGGCCCCGAGCAACATGCCAAATATACTGCCGGTATTGGCCCAGCTTCCGGCAAATCCGCGCTTGCCATCCGGCGCCGTTTCCACCAGGTACGCCACGGAGCTGCTAAACTCGCCGCCTACCGAAAGTCCCTGGATCAGACGAATTGCCACCAGCAAAGACGGTGCCCAGAGACCCGCTGTGGCGTACGTGGGCAGACAGCCGAGCAGCACCGTGGGCAGTGCCATCATGATGACCGAAATAAACATCGTCCTGGTGCGCCCAATGGTATCGCCCAACCAGCCGAACAGGCCCGAACCGATCGGGCGCATCAGAAATCCCGCCGCGAAAACACCGTATGTGGCGATCAGCGACGCAAGCGTATCCTCTCCAGGGAAAAACAACGTAGAAAGTATTCCCGCCATGTAACCGTAAAGCGCGAAGTCATACCATTCCACGACGTTACCGATAAAACCGGCCATTAGTGCCGTATGGCGTTTACTCACAGACATGGCAACCTCCTCGTCATGACGATTCTGCAGTATGTTGATCCCGCGCTTGCTTCATCCTCCTCTCGTATCGGGCAGCCGGAACGAACCGGAAATCATTGCTGAAGGGGCGGTTGCCGGCCCCGGTCGCACCTTGGTAGATCATGTTGTCCAGCGAGTGCTCGCATGGACGCTGAGCGCCGTCACGGTGACCAAAATCAGACCCATACCGAAGACCTGCAGGCCGACCAGCGTTTCGCCGAGAACCACGACGCCGAACAGCGACGCGGTGACCGGCTCGACCATGGCCACAATCGAGGCGACGGCCGGCGCCGTCTGCCTGAGACCGACAATATAGAGGATGAAGGACACCCCCGCGCCGAGCACCCCCAGCACCACGAACAACGGCCAACTCGGTGTGCCCCACACGGCCACGGCCTGGCCGATGTCGCCCGGCCAGACCAATACGGCAACCAGCGCTGAGAACGCGATCACCAGAATCGCCTGTGGACTGCCGTGCGGCGTCGCATACTTGAACGCGAAAATAAACACCGTATAGGACAGCCCGGAGAGCAGGCCGGCACCTATGCCGAGCACCGTGACGCCGCCCGACCCGATATCATAAAGCCCTGTCAGCAGCACGACTCCAATCAGTACCAGGACGATCGCGGCCGACTTCAGCACCGACGGCCGTTCCAGCCCAAGGGCAAAGGACACGAGATAGACGAACACCGGCGCACAGTACATCAGCGTTGCCGCGACCGCCACACTGCCCTCGGCAATGCTGACGAAATAAAAGGAGAAATTGCCGGCGACGCCAATACCGGCAAGCACCGACCAACACCATAACCGGCCGTTTGCCAGACCGCTGCCGCGCGGGCGCAGCGCCAGCCAGACGAGAACGAACAGCAACCCGATGCCGCCCCGGCAGAACGACACCACGAAGGGGTTCCAGCCATCGGCCATGAGCAGCCCGCCGATTCCGCCTGACAGCCCCCAGCAGAACGCGGCGAGCACCACAAACACGGTGCTCACATTCGCCATGTGTCACCAACATCCTCCCCCGCGAGCACTGGCCGCAGGTTTCCGCGTACCGAACCAACTCCCATCAATTGATACAGTATGGACTTCTTCATTATGCCATCCTTCACAAGCCGTGTCCTCGACCGGCCGAAACGGAGCACAATGATCCACCTGTTGGATTGCAGAGAAAATTAGCCATTTGAGCTTCCGACCCGTTCACAAATTCCCACTGCCAGGGCGTAAATGACATCCAGGGCAAATGGCTCTGCAATTGATCGGTCATACAGGATTTTCGATTCGGCGGGAAAGTCGTCGTCACCAGCCCAATACAGGATAGCGACGGGAACTCGCGGTGCAATCGTGAAAGAAAAAGCGGCGTCTGCCAAATCAAGCGGCGTCCCCATGAGGTGTTTACACCTGTTCTTGAAGCTATCGACATCATCGTTGAATCTGCCGGTGATCAAACTGGTCGGGATCTCGTGCGGCCCACGAAAAAAGGTGGCGCCTCCGGGGAGATCTTTTTCCGAGACCCACGCCTGTGTCGGTTCAATTGCTTGTGCCCTGAGAAGATAATGTATCATTAAGAGTTCAAGATACGGGTGAAAGGGGGCGCGACCAGCGGGAACGTATTCAATTCTCGCCTGGTGTGGATGGATTGTGCACTGTTCCCCCCACACCGTCAGCGCATAAGACCTCTCTGTATCGTCGTACGTGCATACCGCTCTTCTACAGACCTCCCTCGGATCTTGCCCCGAGAGTTCCTGGAAAAAGGCCTTGTCGATTAGTGCTGTCATCGTCTTCTTCGTTCAGCAGTGGGCATCGTTGCCAGCTTCGTCTCCGTGAACTCGGGGCATTGTTGTCGGCCTCGGCGGAGTCATCAATCCATCCCCTTGTCCCGCAATTGCTGCCGGGCATCGGGTGTTTTCGTCAGTTCCAGTCCCATACCCCTGAGGACCGCGGGCGTTTTGCTGTCTTCAACAGTCCTGTCCGCTGCGTTTCCGGATACCCGCAACAGACAGCATAAACGCTGCTACCCCATCGACAGATTGTCAATCCACGGGTGCTCGCGTCTGTTGCTAAAGGAAAGAGCCCCCGAAGGTTTGGAGCTACTGGCCGGAACGTTTCTGTCCTGAGTGCAGTATTGCAGCTACCCGTTGTTGCAGGGCCGGCAACACCTCTTCTTCGAACCATGGATACGACGCAGCCACAGCGCATTGCGTGGACTCGGGTGAGGGAGCGGCACCAGCTCCGGCCAATAATCCCGCCACGCTGCCACCCGCTCAGTCAGCGTCGATCTGCCATCGCGGAAGTGGTAGGCTTGAGCGTATTGACCGAGAACAACCGTCAATTGCAGATCTGGTAGCAGCGACAATAACCGATCACGCCAGGTTTCAGCGCAGCGGGGCGGTGGCGGCAGATCGCCGGAACGTCCGCTTCCGGGATAACAGAACGCCATGGGCACCAGGGCAAACAGCTGCGGATCATAAAAGGTGTCGGCGGTGATTCCCAACCAGGAGCGCAGCCGCGCACCGCTGGGGTCGTCAAACGGGAGGCCGGACTCATGAACCGTGCGCCCCGGCGCCTGCCCGGCAATGAGAATTCGCGCCGCGGGGTGAATCTGCACGATGGGCCGTGGCCCGTTGGGTAACTCAGCCGCACAGAGGGTGCAAGAGCGAATCTGTGCCAGGAGATCGTCAAAACTATTCATCGCTGCGACGCCGCACATCCTCGTCCGATTAATCTTCGCTTCTTGATGGCATTCTCGCGGTCGGCCTCGGCTCGCTCTAGCTCGTTACTATCCTGGACAATTCCTCCGACAACCAGCACCGTGCCATAGTCATCATGCAGAGCGCTGGCGTGAGGGCGCGGCTGCTGTGTTTTCTCACTCTTAATACTCTGGTTATTCCAGGTTTTCCAACAGTTCCCTGGCGGTCAGGACCTGAGCGTAAGGAACCGATAACGCTGCCATAAATGCTGCGTGCACGTCGGTTGCCTGTATTGTTTGTCCCTTGAAGACCAAATCCCTTGTTGCGCAGGCATCTTCAACCATGACACAGCGAAGGCCATAATCA
Organism: Desulfofustis glycolicus DSM 9705; assembly: GCF_900130015.1. Taxonomy (GTDB): domain Bacteria; phylum Desulfobacterota; class Desulfobulbia; order Desulfobulbales; family Desulfocapsaceae; genus Desulfofustis; species Desulfofustis glycolicus. The sequence goes on from NZ_FQXS01000039.1 coordinate 25,278, forward strand.
AATGCTGCGCGAACCGTCGCATCCACACACATGTGGCTCATGGCACCACACACAACAACAGTGTCGGTGTTTCTTTCTTTCAACAGTTCCAAAAGATCCGTTTCGCGAAAGCTGTTTGGAAAATTCTTTTTCACCACGGTTTCACCCTGTTGAGGAGACACCACTTCATGTATCTCCACGCCTTTTGTCTGTGGCAAAAAGAAGGTAGCTTCGGGACGGGTTGATAGGTGTTGGACATGGATTACCGGAAGATCCTTGTCTCGAAATTCCTCCAATAGCTGTCGGGCATTGGCTGCCGCATTTTCAATATTGTACAGCTCCATGGTTCCGCCGGCAAAATAGTCGTTTTGCAGGTCTATCAAGATCAGGCAGGTGTTCATTTTCTGTCTCCATTTCTTCCGGTCAATGCTTGTTTGCCAGTAAGGTGTCCAAACAGCGCTTCCATGCGCTCGGACAGAAAAATGTACAAGCCTAGGATGCCCCAGGCCAATCCGAACGAGATCAGCAGAAATGGAATGAATGAACCAAAGGGGACTCGGCATACATCATGCGCTGTGGTTGCTGGAGGCATGTTCTTCCTTGATTGTTCGAACCTGGAGTTCTGCGGAAGTCGTACTTTTTGCGGCTTTCACAGAAACGACTTGTCAGTCGGCGCCAAGCCTGCGTAGATACTCCCGCAGAACTACAGCGTTGTTTCGCTCCATGTCCGTCGAGGAGTATAGCAGAGTGACTCGTTTCTTCGTTGCCAAATCAGCAAGTGGACGCAACTCCTCTCTCTGTTTCTTTAGTTCCGAAAGGTAGCGCTTGCGGAAATCACCCCACTGAGATCGGTTACTGTGGAACCATTTCCTGAGAGAGTCAGAGGGAGCGATGGATTTCAACCAATCGTCCAACTTCGCATCTGCCTTGGACAGCCCACGCGGCCAAATCCGGTCAACCAGGATCCGATACCCATCGCTCGGTGATGGGGCTTCGTATACGCGCTTCAGTTCGATTCCCATGGCCTCGCACCTCCGTTTTCAGATACCCGCAACAGCCAGCATAAACTGACTGCGCCCCATCACCAGATTGTCAATCCACGGCTGCTCCCGGCCTTCTCTCTGGAAAAGCGCTGTAATAGTCATCGGCAAGCATGTCGTGGTACCCCCAGCCAATACCAGATGATGACGTCATAATTTCCTTTAATCTCCCTTTGTATCCATCTTTTTGTTCTTCCGGCAGCCTGAGGACTTTTTTGATCACCCGCCGATACATACTGTTGAGAGAATCGTAGAACGCTTCATCCATGTCGCCACATTCAACGGTGAACTTATTGCCATATTCCGCGAACGTGACCATAAGCTCCACTTCACCAAGGGGGTCACCGGTTGCTTTCGAATAGGCGCTGATAGCTTTCTTTGCTTTTGCGATATGGACCGGCTTGTTGCCAAACAGGTCTGGATACATGCACTCGGCAATGGTCTTCTTGTAAGTGGCGAGCGGGTCCTCGCCGACCCCGAACCGGGTGTGGAGAAAAGTCTGATTCTCCTTCGAAAAACGATACAAATCGGCCACCAACTTCACCAGGTGGTTCGCATCCATATTAGTAACCGTTGGCTTCACGTCCGTCCAAGATGGACTACTGCTCGATTTTCGTTTCACCTCAGAGCACCTTTTCCTATTATCTTAACGTGATACGCACTGGTCTCGCGCTGTTTGCAGCATCCAATAACAGCAAACGAAAGAATCTGTTATTTTCGTTCATTACGTTTCTTGTCAGACAACAGTTTGTTGAGATTTGCAAAGGGGGCGTGGCTGGCTGCTGTTCTTTTGTCTTTATCAGAATTGTGAGTCGGTAGCCATTCGGCATCCAAGTCTCGAGAGTGCTCGTGGTCATGACAATAAAGGCATAACAACTCCCAGTTGCTACCGTCAGGAGGGTTGTTTTTATAGTTATGGTCCTTGTGATGAACCGTCAACTCTCTGAGATTTTTGCCTGAAAAATCACGACCGCAATTTGCGCACACCCACGGCAAGATCTTTAACGCTTGATTTCGATAATCAATTTTTTTCATGCCATTTAGTTTCCGGTAAAATATAACGCTGATGTAACCGGCACCGGAACAACAGCTGAGGGAACCAAAAGCGCCACGCCTGTGGCGTCCGGCAGACCAACCGGTTACGTTGCATGCCTCTCCACTCTCAGGTGAATCGGTGCCACCCGATCGTCATTGTAATCGATCCGTTGCTCGACATCGTAAGACTGGAAACCAAACCTGGGGTAGAAATGACGAGGAGCCTATTTATTTTTTTAACGGTGTAAACCACTGGTTTGCTAACAATGCCCTTGCCTCTGTTGTCATTGGAATGAGATCACTTTTATCCAGAATGTCCATGTTGAATTTCCGATTCAGGGCAGCAAAATGTTTTAATCCAAATGCAATCTTATTGAGATAAGAAAAAACACCAATTGCCCCTGTGGGAAATTTATTTGCTCTGGTGCCGTAGATGGCACGTAAATCAGGTAGATCGCAAAATATTTCCTCAACTGTTGAACCATATGATTTGAACCTTTCCGGCACATTTCCAGCCTTTATCTGTTCACCAATTGTTTTTCCAGTCATGGCCGCAGCCATTGACGCCCGGCACAAGCCAATTCCCAAAACATGTCCATCCCCATAGGCCAAGCCTTTAAATACTTGATCCTCACTTGCAAAACCACCGGTCATAACTATTGCAGGTAGGGTCAATCCTTCAGACTTCAATTGTTCACAAAAGCGGACCACCGCATCCTCTAAGCAGACCGTGGGTAACGACCACTCGTTCATCATTTTTGAGGGGCTGTATCCTGAACCGCCGCCAGCTCCATCGAAGGTAACCATATCCACCTGTGCTTCACAGGCCAGCCGGAGCACTCGTTCAATATCCAGCCTGTCATACCCGGCCATTTTAAAATAGATATTGTTGGCCCCCATATCTCTAAGTTTTGTAATGTGAGCTACAAGGGTTTTTTCTGTCCACAAGGGCAATCTGCCATAGGTGTAGAAATTCGGGCAAACACCCTCATTATAGGCTTTTTGCACGGAGGGATCACTAGGATCGGGGTGAACCAGATTACCGTGCTGTTGTTTGACAAGTGCGGTTTCAAGATCCTTTACCCGTATGACTGGCTGGGTTCCCTTTGCCGATTGCCCAAATTTAATTTCAATGGCGGTAGCTCCATATTTTTCTATGGCAATTTCGGGAACCCCCATGAGATCATCATCCACATTACATTGCAGCACAATCTGCCCGTATCCCCTGTCATATCGAAGGAAACAATCAAAGGCTTTTTGTAACAATGGAAAATCCGTAACCTTTCCGTTGTCGATTTTGAGATCAGGATCATTGTTCCTGGCATGTTCACCAATCACACAAGTCACACCGGCCATGGCAGCTCCAGAAAAGTAATCCTGCCAGTTAAGTTTAATCAATGCAGGCAGGATGACTGGCATTGCCATCCTGACCGGATTAATAAAGCCGTAGGTCCGCTCAAGATTAACATTAAAAATGGTGGCTTCGTCCCAGGTTTCATTGACTCCCTGAGCACCGAATACATGGCCGTTGATATTAAAGTGCGAAAAATCGATTGGATAATCTTTTTCTGACGCAATTTGGTTGTTTCCGGTTGTTGTTGGGTATACTGTTTGTGCCCCCAAAACAGCCGCCTGTGCCAGTTCACAGGTGCCGTTACAATCTTGAGTGCAAAATGAGCACATTCCCGATTGAGGAGATATAAAAGCACTCCGGTTTTTTGCAAATGTAAATCCTGAACTCAATTTTGGTGAATAAGACATATCAATCCTTTTTTCTGAAATCAGTTTTTACTGTACCTATTTATTTTCGTTTTCTAAACGCGGTAACGTATTCTTCAGCGAGCGCGGTTTTTGACGCTTCTCTGGGAGGCATTGCTTGGTAATTACTTCGACTATTATGAATGCTGCTCAGATTGAGTATATCTCTTACAAAGCGCATGGTGCGAATCGACCACTCAATTGAAGGTACGAGAATTCGAATCTATTTCACGTAGTCCAGTCTCTTCTTTGATTTGACCAATTTACCATACTCCCGTATCCAGTTCATTTCATCCGGTTCTAATTGTCCTTGTCTCATTGCACCGTTTCCGCAGGGCATTTTCCACACTGCGTCTCACCTGCCAACCGAAATAGCCCCACCCGAGCATAGCAACTACATGGTTCTCTCGATCAGGTTTAATGACCTCTTTGATCCCGTCTGTTACTTTGCCGAAACCTCTTCCCCAAACCCAATAATTTGCTCCTTGGTCAGCGGCCCATTTGATATCAGTGGAGTCGATACCGTAGTTACCGGCGACACCCATACGAAATACCGTCTTATTTACAACCGGAAGCACGGTATGAGAAAAGTCGGTAGGAGGGAAACTCACTTTCTGCTCTGTCATGGCTGTAACGCTCTACGGAATTACTTTCTGTTACAGTGAATTCTCGTTTTTTCGGGCATCAACAGGACCATCCCTTTAAACGATGATATAACCGGCACCGGAACGCCAACCGAGGGAACCAACAGCGCCACGCTTTTAGCGTCCGGTTGACCGACCGGTTACGTTGCCTTGTCTCTCCACTGGCAGGTGAATCAGTGTCACCCGATCGCTGTTGTAATCGATCCTTCGCTTGACATCGTAAGGCTGAAAACCGAGCTTGGGGTAAAAAAGCCTTGTTCAGCATTCATGCTTTCCCCATGCCTTTGAAGAATGTGTAGCAAAAAGTGCCATCCGGCTCGGTCGTCCGATACAGATCTTCGATTCCTTTATCGAACATAGCGGGATCTATGATGCCTTTCTCAACCGCCGATTGACGTACACCCTCAATCATCGCCGTGAAGGTATTCTTCGTGAATCCGTCGACCAGTTCCGGCTTGCTGGAGTCGGCATACACCATCCGAGGAGACACCCATACGTCACGATAGCCGGCAGCAACCAGTAACGGATACAGCGACCTCCCGATCAGCGCGTTCCCGCCCGCTCGGGACTGTAATTCGACTTGGCATTGAATCGCGGCTTGTGCTGCATCGCTATCGGGATGAAAGTAGGCAGATCCATGATCACCTTCAATGACCGTAATTGTTCCACCCGGCCGCAGATATGATTTCAGTTTCTGCAAGGCAGTGCCCGGCTCTTTCAAGTGCTCCAAAACAAAACAGACGAAGACATGATCAAATGACTCTGAAGCAAAGGGCAATTGTAAAATATCCCCCTGCTGGAACCGGACATTGGCCAGCCCCGCCGCCCGGATCTTCAGTTCAGCCTGCTCGACCGAATGCTCCGATATATCAACAGATACAATAGAAGCTCCGGGACTATTCTTCGCCAATGTCACCGTTTGTGCGCCAACACCGCAACCGGCTTCCAAGACCCGGCTTCCGACTGGAAATGTCGTATCGGAATGCAACAGATCGACCAATGTCGTCGCCTGATCTTGCAGACGAATATTCTCACGCGGATTGTATCCGTGGACATATGCTGTGTTCATGTTGTTCGTTCTCCCTGCCCAGCGATATCAGCGAAGGAATGAATCTCTTATCGATCATGCCTCTCGCCTAACCTCTTTTTTAACATCACGCATAACCTACTGGCCAACATCTTTATCAAGGCAAATTCGACGATGAGTCTTGCAGTTCACAAAGTATGAATCCGAAGCGAGGAATGCATTAGGGTGGATGAGTACCGTATTTGCTGGAGGGAATTTCTCCTTGAGGCAGTTGGAACTATACTGGCTACACCTTTCCCGATACATATTGAGTGTTCAGACTTTGCTGACATTACAACGTCACCAGTATAGGACCGCCTTATGTGCCGATGCCTGCGTGCAAATATTCCAGGATTCTCGCCATTAAGCTATTGATTGACGAATAACGCTCTTGGGGGGCAGATAAAATTTCTTTTTCTGATTGGATGAATTCACCACCGACGAGTTCATTTCTACAATTGTCGACGATTGCTTTGGCAGATACTGGCGTGGTTTCCAGGTGGAACTGCAAGCCGATTACATTGGTGCCAATATGGAAGGCCTGTTTGATACATCCTTTACTTTTTGCCAGGTGAACCGCTCCCCCTGGCAAATTGAAGGTGTCACCGTGCCAATGGAATACCACGGCTTCGTGGAGAAATTGAAAAATAGAATTGCCAGAAGAGCTTACCGCTTCAATCGGAAACCACCCAATTTCTTTTACCGAGTTTGGAAAAACCTCGCCTCCCATTGCATTGGCAATGAGTTGCGCACCCAAACAGATGCCAAGAACGGGTTTTCCTGCTGCAATTATGTTTCTGATAAATTCCTTTTCTTTTGCCAACCAAGGATATTCCCGCTCATCATTGACACTCATTGGTCCGCCCATGACAACAAGTAAATCAATCTTTTCGATTTCGGGCAAAACTCCAGCATCGAAAAATTTTGTTGCTGATATTTCATAACCGGCGTGAAGAAGCCACGGTTCAATAGAACCTAAGCCCTCAAATGGTACATGCTGAAAATAATGTGCCCGCATATCAATATCTTTATAGAACTAACGATTTATCTGAGCTGCGCGCGAAACCGCATCCGGCAAAGCTAACTTGCTGCGGTGCTGTTCCCGCAGTCAATGTTGAGCGACTGGTAAGCGCAATTATGTCATTTTAAGCTCTTGAAATTAAGTTGCTATTGCCAGTTATATTGATGTCTGGATTTATTGATCTCAAATGTTTCACCCTGATAAACTTGCATTACAACTTTATTGTAATCTGGGTGCCACATCACAAAATGACATTGACTTCTAGCCTCTCCTTGGTCTTTTACTCGGTTGTTATTTTCATCATTCCAAAATCTCATATCGGACATGTAATAGCCCTCTTTTTTAATCATGTCTTTAGGAATACTGATACTAATGGAATACTTACCATTTGAACCAATATTTGCAGTTTTAAAAGGTTTTATATCGCCACCTGATTTAAAAAGAGAAACTCTGTTAAATTTGGTATCAGTTTTTCCATAGATTGTTACACTTGCAAATGGCGGTTTTTGTGACTTTGCAAAAGAATAACCGCAGAAGCACAGAAAAAACATACACATCAAGACTAAAATTAATAATTGATTAGTAGTTTTCATTTTTTCTCCGATATATAGATATTTGTATGAAAATATTGGCTGCGTAACGATAAGTTCATCGGCCTGTCCCGCAAGGTGGCATATATCAAGTGGAACATCTAGTTAAATGTATATGATACATTATATTGGTTTATTTTAGATTGATTGTTAAAAAGGGATGATCACTCAATGATTTCGTTTTACCTTTCTCATGCTGAACCGAGGAATCTATTTCGACCGTTGTCTCAAATGAATCAGGGCAAATTACATGTTGGACTGAATTAGTTTGCTCTGATGTTGGCCAATTCAAATTGTTTTTTTCACAAAATCAAACATATGTTGATAAGCTATACTTTTTTGTAACCAACCCTTTTTTAAATTAAAATCACCTCCTATGATAAATTTTTTGCCAAGTAATTGTGCAAACAGCCAAATTTGCTCACCAAGGCGATCTTTGTGCTTTTTGTCACTGTCTTTCTTCCATTGATCTTTGATTGTGATGACATTGCCGTAAATGAATATGGGCTGGTTATTATATTCGGCCTCACACAGAACACCATTAATCGGTTCAGCGATTGCTATTTGTACGCACGGGTTCTTACTAAAAATCGCGACCTGGTGACACTTATTAGGAAGATCGTAACACCTGTTTTTATTATAAAATGGACTTTCCTCGCTTAAATATTGAGTGTATCCTTTCAAATTAATGGCTGAATTTGCTTCAGTCAAAATAAGCAGATCGCAGTCCCGTTTTTCGACATAACGTGTTATTTCTGTAAATCTTCTGATTCGTCTTGAACTTCTTGATTCCTTTTCAGGATGATCAATATTCCAAAGTCCGATTTTCACTATTCTCTCAATATAAGGTTCAGCTATAAAATCGCTGTACTATCTACTCATCCGGTCAGAGAAGGAAACAAAGACAGAGAAGTAGCCGGCCATCTTTTTTTCAGGTCGTCAATAACCCGAAGAATTTCCCGACAAAATCCAGAATCTCCATAGCGGCCACTTCGACTGCCTCGCGCATGTGCTCGATATCCACTTACGCCTGATTGTCGAGAGTGAGACTGTCGTCAAATGCAGGTCGGTACGACATAGAGAAGGCGTAGGACACAGAAACCAAGTCGATATCGTATTTTGTCATATCAATCCTTCTTCCGGAACATCAAGGATTCACACGCAGTACACCGCCATGTTGGATCATCTCCGGTTACACAGCAACCTCCAAGCACGATCCGTCTTTTCTTCAGGTCAGCCTCAAGCTTGGAGGAGAATGTCGGATAACCATAGAGAATAGTAGCGATGGAAGATGATTTACAGTAGGGGCACGTCATGGGCTTCCGAGAATATTCGTATCGTTTCTTCATTTTCGTTCAGCGAATAATTGCAACAGTGGTGCGACACTGGAAGTGCCCTTTGCCTGTCTCTTTTAGGCGTATCAATGATTGTCAAAGTCATTATGTGGCGTACTCAAACTGACCGAAACATACATTTCCATAAGAGCCTGCTTCATTGGATCAGACTCTTCAACAAATCGTACCTGCATTTCTCTTACTCTCTTCTTTTGAGTGAGAAACTCTGGGCCAAAAACAGGATGTTGCTGGAGACTTACACGAGAACCCTTAGAAACATATGTCGGCTGCACAATACCAGTAAGTTCTCTTGCCAACCTAAAAGCAAAAGTAGCAGAGTTGTGTCCTGAACTTGGATGACAGTGATTCTGCAGTCTTCTCCGTAGATTGTTTGTTCTGCCGACGTAAAGATGGCAATCCTTTTCAGAAAATAGATAAATACCGGCCATTGGCATTTGGCGCGGCAGGGTCACTACTGAAACAGGTTTCATCTGTAGCAGTCGTTGAAAAGCAGGTTCCCATGAATCTATGTATTCCTTGAATACTGGATGCATATTCAGAACGTCCCTAACTTGAAATGAACTGGAATTTTTAGACTGCAGCGGGGAAGAATTTCGGAAGAGTATTTCTTCATAGACTTTTGGGCAAATTGTACGACACGTTATCTTGATTTACCGAAATATATTTTTTGGCCTTGAGACTATTAATGATTGTTACCAGTTCATTTTCCTCGAGTTTTTTTGTGAATAGAGAGTTGATGGTATTTGAAAGAGTTTTGACTTTCCTTGGTCTTGATTGACCGCGACCAGCAAGGTTTTTAACTATAGCACTAATTTTTTCGTCATTGTCGGTTGTATTTGATATTCGAAGTATTGGAATTTCAGCAAGATCGTTAACTCGGTTTACGCGTACTTTTCTGGCCCTCAAGTGTTTAACTAGAGGATCGAATCCCGTATCTTTTGAAACAATATGGTAATAACCATCTTTATCTTCGGTTGATAGTTGACCAAGATAACAGGCAATATGAAAATCTAATGCGTTTGGACCATTACCCGATATCTTGATGTACCGGGCTTCTTTTCCGAACTCTTGGAGAGCGTTAGCCATCTCAAAAGGAATCCTGACTTGGTTTTCGCCAACAAACACCAGAATATTGAAAGGGTGCTTTTTTAGTATTTCTAGGTTTTTAGGTTGAATGTTTTCAAAATCGATAAGAACGTAATTATTTGGTGGCACGGGATTTTCCCATAGTCAGATTATTATTCTTTAACACTCCACATATCCGGCTGGCAATCGAGCGAAGTGAATTGCCCGTCTGAATTGGTGAGTTGTCAGGTTGAGAATTTCTTCATTCATAACCACGGGCAAGCTATAGTGGACCCCAGTTTTAAGACAGTAGTTTAAGCTAGACGCAATCCCGAGGAACAGGAAAAGATGAGTGAAGGAAAGAAGAGAAAGTTCCATACTCCCGAGTTCAAGGCCAAGGTAGCTCTGGAGGCATTGCGAGGGATAAAAACGCTCAACGAGATAGGGCAAGAATTTGGGGTCCACCCTATTACGGTTGGGCATTGGAAGAAGGAACTTCAAGAGCAGGCAAAAACGCTCTTTGAAGGAAAGCGAGGTCCTACACCGATCGCGGCACATCGAGAACCTGAACTGTTGTACAGCGAGATTGGCAAGCTGAAGGTGGAGCTCGACTGGTTGAAAAAAAAGTCCG
>NZ_FQXS01000062.1 GCF_900130015.1 Desulfofustis glycolicus DSM 9705
GAGAGATTCCTGATGTACTTGGCGTACAAATATTCAACGGCCAGATCAGCGCCAGGAAGTTTGCTGGCCGCCAGACGTGAGCACCATCGGTGGGTTGTATAGCGCTTAAGTTCGGCGCTGCTATTGTGGTAATGGGCGGTTTTGCTGCCAGAATGATAGGTGAATCCGGTTTTTTGATCAAAAACGGACGTTTTTACCAGACTGAGTTCTTCGGTCATCATCGCCTCCTTTTTCTTTTTCAGAAAAAACAGAACGTTAATGACCTCAGTATATCATTTATGGGGTCTGAATTTTGTTACGTATAGACAGGAAGAAGGTACTGATTCAGGAATTCACGAAATTACAAATATTTGAGTTGACAATTTTAAGGTTAAGTTAACCGACAAGCTTCAGTGAGTCTGAACGACCGTAGGGAATGTTCTTAAAGGACTGGCAATAAAAATTATTTTATTGGTCTTTTGTTATCTTCCGCGTTTTTTACTTCTTCATCAGTAAAAATAATCTCACCTCGTCCGCTACTGCCACCCCCCTTAGTAATTGGCATTACATAGGGTTTAGTATTTTGTTGACTGTCATCAGAACCATGAAATATCCACCAAGACACTCGTCCGCATAATAGTCCAAAACCAAAACCGAAAGCTGTGAGAACCAAGACTGTTGGCAAATCAAATGTACTAAAAAACATGCTCATTACAGCAGCTGAAATTAAACCAGCAAGACCACCATATATTGGCCTTGATATTCCTGCTAAGCATGAAATGATAGCAAATATTATGACTTTGTAGATCATGATTTATCAGTGTATTTCATATAACAAGCAATTAAACTGTTAAGTACACTGTTGGTAAGATTATACTACAAGAATGACTACTCGGCAACATGCACGATATCACATGCACGATATCACGGCAGTCTCGTGCAGTCACAGATTCAAGATTGGCACTGGCAGGACTAAATTGTTTTCAGTCTGACTGGGTGAATATAATTCCTGTTCTTTTTCAAAAGCCTTGTGTTGTCAGGTTTGCTGGAGATTAGAGTGTCCTGGCTGAACAGGGTTGATCTATTTTTCTCTCCGTAAGGCTTTCGCTTGTCACCTGATTGAGACGATTAATCCTATCGGTCGTGGTCAAGTGCTGCATCGTTCGTTGTGATTTGGTTTCATGGCGGCGGTTGGGGCTGGCTCTTCTGTGGCCGTCCCGCCATCAGGGCGGCTGACATGAACAGGTAAAAATGGCCCTGCTGCGAATCAAACAGTAGTGAATTCATTAGACTGCCGACCAGCAGAGCGGCGACGACACCCTGCAGCAAAAAACCTTCGTCGCGGGGTAGTCGGGCTGCTTCTCGCAGCTGACAGCAGCAGATCGTCATGAACAGGGCCAGACCGAGCAGCCCGAACTGCACTGTCAGGAAGAGGAATTCGTTATGCGGATTGTCGGTCGGTTTGATCTTTGTGTGGTCACTCGTCTGCTGCTGAGCAGCTTGAAAAGAGCCGGTGCCATGACCGAATATCGGTTTTTCCGCGATCAGCTGTCCGGCCACCATCCACCAGTCGAAACGTTGTCCAATTGATGTCCTGGACTGTCCCGGTTCATAGGTGTTGATCTCATTGATTACCTCGGTGACGCGCCCGGAAAAATTGTCCGAGGTGAAGTAAAAGGTGGTTATAGCAGCGCAGATCAGGAGCAGGCCGGTGACCGCTTTGACCAGACTGAGGCGCTGCCAGCAGAAGAGCATCATCAGGAACAGAAAGACGAGCATACCGGTCCGGCCGGGCGCGATGTAGAACAGGTTGACCGTTGCCGCGGCACAGACGAGCAGCCAGAGAAGGCGTTGCAAACCGTGTTCGGTAAAGGCACGGTTGAGCGTCCAGAAACCAAGAACGGCCATAAAAAAGCTGTGGGTGATGTGGAAGACCAAGGAATGTCCGTAGCGAAGTTGGGGGATCAGGTCCAGTGCCATCGCATAGGAAATGAGCATCAGGGTAACGCAGCCGGCGAGGAAACTATTCTGAGCCCGGTTTCTCGCCTGACGGGAGATGGAAAGAAGCGACACGATGATTGGCAGCAGGAGCAATTCCCGGTATTTTTTCAATGCATCGAGCGCCTCGGGCAGATCGGCCGGTGAATAGGTGACCGCCAGACACATGAAGGCAAAGAGCAGCAAGGCAAAGAACAGGGCGGAATGGGCCCGGCAGTCGCGGGCCAGGGTGCGAAACCTGCCTGCCGCCAGCCAGCAGAGGGAGGCAAGCAGAGAAAAGACACCGAGCAAAGAGGTTGACAGCGGTGTGAAAAAACAGGCGAGCCAGACGAAAACCAGGCCGGCCTGCTCGATCCGTTTCAGTTTCTGTTCAGGTTGCGGCGATGGAGATAAGCTCATCTGGTCGGCAGCTTCGGGCGTGTTGTTGACGGGCTGGTCCTGGAAAACATTCTTTTATCTGGAGAAGCTGTCCGCTGACAACTGTTTTAACGCATAATGCGGCGGATCAATTGAACTGCATCGTGTAGAGCGCTTCATATTCGCCGTGTTGGGCAAGCAGCGAGTCGTGGGTACCATCCTCGACGATCCTGCCGTTTTTGATGACGATGATCCGATGGGCGTTTCTGATGGTCGATAGCCGGTGGGCGATGACGAAGGTGGTCCGGTCTTTCATCAGGTTCTCCAGAGCCCCCTGCACTTCGCGTTCAGACTCGGTGTCCAGGGCCGAGGTGGCTTCGTCGAGAATCAGAATCGGAGCGTTCTTCAGCAGCGCTCTGGCAATCGAGATCCGCTGTCGCTGACCGCCCGACAGACGCGTCCCGCCTTCACCGATAATGGTGGCAAAACCGCTGGGCAGTTCGTTGATAAAGCTCAGGGCGTGGGCGGCTTCGGCGGCATTGTGAACTTCTTCGTCGGATGCGTCGGGATTGCCGTAGGCGATATTGTTGCGGACCGTTTCGTTGAACAGAATGGTCTGCTGGGTAACGATGGCGATCTGTGCGCGGAGCGAGTGCATGGTCACGTCACGGATGTCATGACCGTCGATGACGATACTGCCGGATGATACGTCGAGGAAGCGCGGGATAAGATTGGTCAGGGTCGTTTTGCCACCGCCGCTGTGCCCGACAATGGCCACGGTCTGGCCGGCCGGTACGGTGAGATTGATTTCACTGAGTGCCGGCGTATCGTCGCCATAGGTGAAATGAACGTTGCGGAATTCAATTGCCTGCTGAAAGGGGAGAAGGGCGATGGCGTCGGATCGGTCGGCAATTTCCGGCTTGATATCGAGGATAGCGAAAATACGGGTGGCTGCGGCAAGCCCTTGCTGGATTGCCGAATTGACCTTACCGATCCGCTTGACCGGATCGTAGGCGACGATCAGAGAGGTCATCAGCGCGAAGAACTCACCGGGGGTCATTGAACCGTTGATAACGAGTCTGCCACCAAACCAGATGAACAGGGACAGCGCGATCCCGCCGATGAATTCCATGAGCGGATGCTGGAGACAGCGGAACTTGGCATCCTGCACCGTGACCCGAAAGAGGGTATCGAGCTGTTCACCGAAACGCTTGTTCTCCTGGTCCTCCATGTTGAATGCTTTGACGATACGGTTGCCGGTGATGGTTTCATAGAGCACGTTGGACACGTTGGCCGTTTCTTCCTGGGCCGTGGTACTCAGGCGGCGGAAGATTCGACCAAAGGTAATGATCGGGTAGGCGGCGAACGGCAGGATGGCGAAACAAAAAATCGCCAGGTGCCAATTGAGATAGAAGACGACGCCGAGGAGCACGATGATCGACAGAAAATCGCGGAGAATGCCGACCAGTGAACTGGAAACCGCCTGCTGCATCAGGGTTACATCGGCAATAACCCGGGAAATGAGAGTGCCGGTCGGATAGTCATGAAAAAAGGACAGCGGCTGCAGGTGGATGTGGCGAAACACCCGGTTGCGAAAGTCCATGATGACCGACAGCCCAACCCGTTCGAGCAGGACATTATAGGTGTAGTAAAAGAGACCTTTGACACCGAAAACAACGACGACGGCGATGGTCAGCGTATAGAGATAGAAGGCGTTTTTCTCGATAAAGATCTTGTCGAGCAGATCTTTGACCATGTAGGTCTGTGCGCCGGTCAACAGGGCCACGAACACCATGGCGATCATCGAGACGATGAGTTTACCGCGGTAGGGGCTGAGAAAACGAAAAAGGCGCAGGAGGATTTCTTTATTGGACATACAACAAGGACTAAACGATGGTTGACGGCCTGGTGACCGATGAGCATCCCCCCGGCACGGTGCTCTGCGCGGGTGGTAGATGCGAGAGTAATTCCCTCACGGTTGTACACCAGTGATCGGCTAAAGCAAAGAGATATTTATCGTTTCGTCGCCAGGATAGCGGACAAAGGTCGTTTGATTTTGGTTGGATAACCGGTTTTTTTCCAGAGGCGATGAAAGAGACTGAACCACTGGTCCGGATAGGCGCGGATGGTTTTTTCGTAGTTTTTGATCGCCCGATTGCTGATATCGGCAATGGCCTGGTCGTCGATCGTCCGGTAGGACGGCAATGTGACCGGTTCGAACTCGATGTGCAGCCGGCCGCCTTTGACGTAATAGACACTGGAAAGCACCGGAGATCTCGTTTTCAGGTGCAGCAACGCGGCTCCCCGGGCACAGACGAACGGGGTGTCGAAGAGCAGGACCGGCGTGCCGTTGTCGGTATAGTTCTGGTCGAGGCTGATGATCAGTATGCGCCCATGGCGCAGTGCATCTTCATAGACCTTCAGTTTCTGCAGGCTGTTGATATGTTTGAGATTAGACCCGTAGCGCTGGCGTTGCTTGACGAAAAAAGCATCGCAGAACGGATTGCTCTGCTGCTGATAAATGAGGCTGGTCGGCCGGTCGCCCCGGCTGAACCAGGCGAAATAGGCCTCGAACCAGCAGCCGTGATAAGTTGTCAGAATAACCCCTTTGTTCATGCTCAGGGCTTCATCGAGGTGGTGCAATCCGGAAATGTGGGCGTCATCGATCAGCGCCGCCATTTTTTTCCGGTGAATGACCAGAATCAGGCCGGCGGCGGCAATAAACTGGCGATAGGCGCTTTTCGCCAGGGCCAGTTTGTCGGTGTGGGACATTGTCGGGAAAACCGTGCCGATATTGTTGTAGACGACGGGCAGGCGAAACGGATAACAGACCCAGACCAGCCAGGCCAACGATGAAGTCAGCCCATTGATGACCGGCAACGGCAGGACGTTCACCGTGGCAACGGTGGCGCGCAGCAACAGATATTGTAAGCGGTACGTGAGATACTGAGAACGTTTCATGTTTGTGGCTGATCTGAAGTTCCGATCGGGGCGGTTTTTGTCAATTCGTTTTTTTAATGCAGAGCTACTATAGCAAAGCGCAGGGGGGGCGGCACTATCAATTCTGCATGCATATTGGTTATTCGAGAAGCTTACGTGGCAATCAATTTGTGATTGCAGTTATGTCTGTTTGTTTTGCTTCAGTTGAAATTGGAGAATTCTCGATTCAAAGTTAGTGGGTTGCATCCCGGAGCCATTTCCGGGGAAATCATATCCAAGCTCCTGAGTCGGAGCCCCGCCGGAGGCGAGGGCGGCACAGCCGCTCCTTCGCCATCGCCACTTTCAGGCTTAGCAGATTGGGGCCGGGCCGACAGGGTCGCGCAGCGCCCCCGCAGGGGGCTTGACCTTGTCGGCCCGGCCCCAATCTGCTACCAGCGGTGCGGCGTTCTCCCTCATGGCTTGGTGACATCTCTTTAACTTCCTGGCGGCTCTTGCTGCCTCGAGTTTGCGATCTCGATC
>NZ_FQXS01000082.1 GCF_900130015.1 Desulfofustis glycolicus DSM 9705
CAAAAAAAAGGGACAGTCCCTTTTGTGGGGACTGTCCCTTTTTTTATAAAGAATTCGGCGGCGACCTACTCTCCCACACAGTTGCCCGTGCAGTACCATTGGCGCAGAAGAGCTTAACGACCGTGTGCGGAATGGGAACGGGTGGAGCCTCTTCGCTATGACCACCGAAAAAGTGGGTATAAAACAGCGATAATTGAATAGTAGAGCAACAACAGCAGCTGTCTAATCAGGATAAGAGCAAGGTCCGGAAGAAGAGGGCAGGGGATACTGTCCTCTGTCTTCCGTCCTCTGTCAAACTGATATGGATAAGCCGCACGGCACATTAGTATCGGTAAGCTCCACGTGTTACCACGCGTCCACACCCGACCTATCAACGTCGTAGTCTCCGACGTGCCTTCAGATGGCCACTACAGCCATGGGGTATCTTATCTTGGAGTGGGCTTCCCGCTTAGATGCTTTCAGCGGTTATCCCTGCCGAACTTAGCTACCCAGCAATGCCCCTGGCGGAACAACTGGAACACCATCGGTTCGTCCACCCCGGTCCTCTCGTACTAGGGGAAGATCTCCTCAAATACCCTGCGCCCGCAACAGATAAGGACCAAACTGTCTCACGACGTTTTAAACCCAGCTCGCGTACCACTTTAATTGGCGAACAGCCAAACCCTTGGGACCTGCTACAGCCCCAGGATGTGATGAGCCGACATCGAGGTGCCAAACCTCCCCGTCGATATGGACTCTTGGGGGAGATAAGCCTGTTATCCCCGGAGTACCTTTTATCCGTTGAGCGACGACCCTTCCATGCGGAATCGCCGGATCACTAAGACCTACTTTCGTACCTGCTCGACGTGTCCGTCTCGCAGTCAAGCTCCCTTCTGCCTTTACACTCTACGGTTGGTTTCCAATCAACCTGAGGGAACCTTCGCGCGCCTCCGTTACACTTTGGGAGGCGACCGCCCCAGTCAAACTACCCACCAGACAATGTCCCGGATCCGGATTACGGACCACGGTTAGATTCCTAAGGAGGCAAGGGTGGTATTTCAAGGACGACTCCATGAGCACTAGCGTGCCCATTTCCACGTCTCCCACCTATCCTACACATGCCACCTCAAAAACCAATGCCAAGCTATAGTAAAGGTTCACGGGGTCTTTCTGTCTTGTTGCGGGTAACCGGCATCTTCACCGGTGCTACAGTTTCGCTGAGTCTCTGGTTGAGACAGTGGGGAAATCGTTACGCCATTCGTGCAGGTCGGAACTTACCCGACAAGGAATTTCGCTACCTTAGGACCGTTATAGTTACGGCCGCCGTTTACCGGGGCTTCGGTTCATTGCTTCGCTTGCGCTGACAAGTCCCCTTAACCTTCCGGCACCGGGCAGGCGTCAGACCCTATACTTCGTCTTTCGACTTCGCAGAGTCCTGTGTTTTTAGTAAACAGTCGCTCCCCCCATTTCACTGCAACCTGACTAGGCTCAAACAAGTATTTATTATCACCATGCAGGCACACCTTCTCCCGAAGTTACGGTGCTATTTTGCCGAGTTCCTTAACCAGAGTTCTCTCAAGCGCCTTGGTATTCTCTACCAGCCTACCTGTGTCGGTTTACGGTACGGTCGCCATCATGACTAGATACGAGGCTTTTCCTGGAAGCAGGGAATCAACCACTTTGTTGTCTATAAGACATCGTCGTCACGCCTCAGCGTTAACAAGGACCCGGATTTGCCTAAGTCCTCCGCCTACACGCTTAAACCAGGTATTCCAACACCTGGATGGTCTATCCTTCTCCGTCCCCCCTTACCATAGCATCATGTCAGCGGTACAGGAATATTAACCTGTTTCCCATCGACTACGCCTCTCGGCCTCGCCTTAGGAGCCGACTAACCCTGAGCAGATTAACTTGACTACAGGAAACCTTAGGCTTTCGGCGACAAGGTTTCTCACCTTGTTTATCGCTACTCGTGTCAACATAAGCTCTTGTGGGGCCTCCAGCGCTCCTTTCGGTACACCTTCTCAGG
>NZ_FQXS01000064.1 GCF_900130015.1 Desulfofustis glycolicus DSM 9705
GATAACCGACTCGGGATATTTAGTCAGGTTGAGCAGGGTCCGTTTCTTGACTTTGGAGCCGTGCTCTCCGCGCTCCCGGTACGATTCGCGAAGCAAAATCTGGGTATAGACCTTGTCGCCGCGCTTTGATTTGACTCGGTGGATATGCATGATGCCTGCTTTTTACCATACATAACACACTATGTCAAATATATAGAGTAAAATTTGATGCCTACATAATTCTCTCTAAAATCGCTACTTTAAAACAGCAAATCAAGGTGTTACTTCATTTTGTGTCTGGAACATCCGGTCTAGGTTACAGATTATTCGTTCAATAGGATTATCGTACGTCTGTCCTAACGGTTATTCATCCATCATAAAAGGATAATCAAAGGCTGTAGGGGGTACGAAGGACTCCTTTACAGTTCTTGGGGAAACCCAACGCATGAGATTGGTGTAGAAGCCTGCCTTATCATTGGTACCGGAGGCCCTTCCGCCGCCAAAAGGCTGTTGCCCGACAACCGCACCCGTGGGCTTATCGTTTATATAGAAATTACCGGCACTATGCTCAAGTTTGGCAAGCGCAGTACTGACAGCAGCTCTGTCGGTGGCAAATATAGCTCCTGTCAATCCATAGGCTGAAGAGCTGTCGCAGAGTTCCAGGGTCTTCTCAAACTCCTCATCGTCATAGACATAGATGGTCAGGACTGGACCAAATATCTCTTCCACCATGGTCCTATAGACTGGATTCTCGGTGAGAATTACTGTTGGCTCTATGAAATAGCCCACACTGTCATCGCAACCTCCACCAATAATGATCTCTGAATCGTTGCTTTTCCTGGCACTGTCAATGAAGTCTTTTATTGTGTCAAATGCGTTTTTGTCGATTACGGCATTGAAGAAATTTCTAAAATCGGTAGTCGCTCCCATTTTAATCCTACCAATCTCATTCTTGAGCTTTTTGCTGGTCTGCGGCCACAGGCTCTTCGGGATATAGGCACGGCTGGCGGCAGAACATTTCTGTCCCTGGTATTCAAACGCCCCCCGAACAAGTGCTGTAACCAGCTGATCGGGATCGGCACTCGAATGAACAAAGACAAAATCCTTACCGCCTGTCTCGCCAACAATGCGAGGATATGATTTGTAACTTTCAATGTTTTCACCGATGATTTTCCACATTTTTTGGAAGACGGCGGTAGAACCGGTGAAATGAATTCCTGCAAGATTGGGATCAGTCAGACAAATATCTCCTACTGAAGCACCAGAACCAGGAACAAAATTTATAACACCAGGCGGCAGCCCAGCCTCTTCCAGGATTCGCATAAAAAGATATGGATTATACACACAGCTGCTGGCAGGTTTCCAAACAACGGTGTTACCCATAATAGCGGGAGCCGTCGGTAAGTTGCCGGCAATGGCCGTAAAATTAAAGGGGGTTACAGCAAACACAAATCCCTCGAGCGGCCTGTGCTGAACGAAGTTCCAGATTCCTTTGGAAGAAACCGGCTGCTCACGGTAAATCTGCTGAGCGAAGTAGACATTAAAACGGAGGAAATCAATAAGCTCACAAGCTGCATCGATTTCTGCCTGGTAAACATTTTTACTGGTGGAAAGCATGGAACCGGCATTGATTTTGTAACGATACTTGACTGACAGCAGTTCAGCTGCCTTGAGGAAGATGGCACACCGCTCCTCCCAGCGATACGATTGCCACATTTTCTGTACACCTAACGCCGTATCGATGGCCAAACGCACTTCATCCGGCCCTGCTTTGTGATAAATAGCCATTAAATGCTTATGGTCATGAGGCATTACGACCTCTCCTGTCTTGCCGGTCCTAACCTCCTTACCACCAATAATAAGTGGAATATCAAGCTGTTTCTCAGACAATTCGGACAAAGCTGATTTTATCATTTCCCGCTCTTTTGATTCTGGCGCATAATCATAGACCGGTTCATTTACTGGTTCGGGAACCTGTATTACAGCATTGTTTATAAGATGCATAATTTTCCCTCCTAATACGGAAAATAGTAGTGTGCGAATGTTTGGTAGGAAATTTTTAAATACTATAAAGGTTGGTTTGTTTTTAAAAAAGCTTATCGCTAAAAACGAGTTAGAATAACTTAATGTTACATTCTTCTGTGCAGCAGCCCTGAAACCAGAAATTTCCAATACTCAGACACATTTTTCTTCATTTCAAAGTGTATTGATGGCAAACCTGATAGTATAGTTATGATGTATCTCTGGAGATCGTAATCAAACCGAAAAAATTTTTATTGCATTGCTTCTGCCCATCAGTCGTTTTTTATCATCGTACTTGAAGGATACGTCCCAATTGAATATGAATAGGTGAACATCACTGTTCCATCGAGATAAAGATACGAAAGATTCAATATCAGCGAAGATTTCACCGTGAAACTTATAGTTAAGACAAAAATCTGGATTGAGAACCAACATCGGGATCTACTCTTCGGAAAAGCCAAGTCAGAAATTTTCTACCTGATCGACTAAGAAGGCTCTATTGCCTCCCCACTAAAAAAATCGGCATGAATAACGAAGGTTCGTCAGCGGAGGGAGTTCTAGCTCATGCAGACAGGTTGATTGTGGAAGTCGCCTGTAAGTCATTGGCGGCGATCCGCTTGACACCGGCAGCGGAGTCAAGAGCAGCCTATCCCAACAGGCACGTGGAGCGCTGGCAACAACGCTGGGGCTGACCCCTTGCGACCGCTCCAGGGTATCACCGAGACCAGCCCCAAAAAGTGACAACCCTTTCGCGAATTTTTGTCCATTTAATGCAATTAATAGATGGACAATGAGATGGGGCAAGAAGCGGGAAACTCCTCGCCGAATAATTTAGCGAAGTGCCAGTTCGACTAAAGATTCAGATGTATGAATTGTAATCCGACCTTACACACCGGGCAACACTGACCCGATCCGACCTAACGGTTGCTTCATTATCTTTTTATCTCAAAATGTACTTGAACAATCTTGACCTTTCGACAATATCCAAACCATTCAAATGTAGTTTGGCACTATTAAAATTGACCATCCCTTGTTAACTACTTTGACTGCCGATTATACTTTTCTAAGGATTGATGGTATTCAAGAAATCGGTAATAGCAGACTGCAATGAATTGCTAACAATACTCTGACGCTGAAAAAACCTTTCGTGAACGCCCACTAACTGTACAATTACTTTTTCAATCCCTAATAGCTTGGCAATTATTACTCTGTGCGTTCCACCTTTGCCAAGAATCACTTCTCCTGTTCGCCCAATTAACACTTTTATCTCATCGTTTTCTCGCTGAATGTCGCAAGGTCTGCCTATGGCTATTTCAAACTGACTTTTATACCCATCTTCTCGTATACTTAAAAATGCACGATGCAACATGGAAAAGTAGTGATCAATTTCCTGGAAAGACGTGCATCTGTAACTACCTCTTGGCTTTGATGTTTTTCCTTCTAAATATAGTTGAACGCCGTCTCTCATTTGGACATATTGTGCCGTAGATTTATAATTCTTATTATGCACAAATATATCATATATAGTAGTATATGTGGTTTCTCTTACCTTCTCGATCGGACCACAACTATTTATATCCCAATCACCAGAAGTAACAAAAGAATGAGGACGCAGCTCTTGTTTTATTGCTCTAGTAATGAGTTGCGAGTTAATGCTGAAAACAGGGAAATCCTCTGCTGTTAGAAATATCTTCTGCAAAGAACAGGCGTGAAGCAATTCGCTAAGATGCAAAAGTTTTCGGTGTAGTGCCCACTTCATATAGATATGTACCACTTATAAAGACAGTGACTATACTAGAAGTTGGCATTCATGTGCAAAAAATATTCCTCTTTTGCGCGTCAGTTAACATGCGAACAAACACGTGAAATGTTAATATGTTAAAGAATATATAAGATTAATTCTCTTCAAAAGATCAAATTACTATTTTCCATTTTTGCGGAAAATGCCTACTGCTATTCGGAATTAAACCGCAGAGAAGTCGCTATTGCTCCGGTGTCTAAATATCGAAGTCATGCCGCATAACGGCCAAGTGGATGTTGAAGTAACTTTTGACATGATCCGGTCGTCGTTGCAAAGTCTTCATGAACGACCTTGTTTTCTCCGCCAGATCGTCACTATTTCAGGCCGGTAAACCGGACCGTATTCGTTGCTTGAGATTCCCGATCAAGTATTCGTCCGGGTTGTGTTCCGGTGTATACCGCGGCAAGTAGAACACCTCAATCTGTTCCTTGTGTTCAGAGAGCCTTTTCCGAACCACCTTGCTGTGATGAACCCGAAGGTTGTCCAGAATCAAAAAGTCTTTGCGGTCTACATCCTTGATCTGCCGGGACAGAAATCTGATCAGTACAGGGCTGGTCATTGTTTCCCGATACAGCATGAAACGGACTTTGCCCTGGTTGGTGATGTACGAGATCATATTGATGCTGCTTCTTGTCGCATTGAGCTGCACACAATGGGTGTCTGTCCCTTCGGCGCGAAGCCGCGAGCATTGTACGCTTCATTGTTCACGCCGGTCTCGTCGCCCCAGTGAATCTCTGCCTTCTCCTTCTTCGCTCGGCTGGCGATCTCCGGGTAACCCTTCTCAAGCCACTGCTTCAGCTTCTTCGGGGCTTGCTCGTAGACCCGTTTGGCTGGCTTTTGTGGGGTGAAGCCCCAGCGCTTCAGGTAGTCGGTGATCGTCCGCAACGGCAGTTCAATACCGGATTTCTTCTTGATCGCCAGGCGAACGGCATCGCGGGTCCACAGCGCAAACGGCAGTTTGAGTTGATTGGGGGCTTTGTCCACGAGCATGGTTTGTACGCTTATCTCCTGCTCGGCATCGAGGACTCGCTGCGCTCCGTGTCGGCGGCCTCGCTTGCTGACGTCGGCAGTCCGTAAGGTTCTGCAGGGCAGGAACCGCCTTGAGCAAGTGTCGTTCCGGACGTTCCGGGCATACCACAGCTTTACAGCTCGATTTACGAGCCCCAATACGGTCAACAAGAAAGGCAGCGTTGAGGGCTTGGCTGGTTATGCCCGGCGCAACTATCTGGTACCAGTGCCGGAGGCCGCCAGCATCGAAGAGCTCAACGCCAGGCTGCTGGCCCAGTACCCGGCGTACGGCAGTCGCCATGTCCTGGCCGATCACGAGCAGTCGGTGGCGGCACTGCACGAGGCGGAACGAGAGCACCTGCTGGCACTGCCGGCGGCGCTGTTTGGCAACTCGAAATGACAACCGAAAAATGACCACCCCTGAGCATTAGTTGTAAAAAGATTTTGCGGTTGTCGCCCCGTCCTGTAATGGAGGGAGCCGGGAGGGCGACCGGAGTGACAGGAGGGGGCGACAACCGCGCCCGAATATGTCGTTATCTATTCGTATAGGCCAGTATTTCTTTCATGTTTTCTCCTCTTCAAGGGCGGTCCCCCGTTCCAGGCTCTGCTTGAGCCGGTAGCTCTGCCATCGGCAGTTGACGATTTTGGCCTTATGGGTCAATCGGTCCAACAGGGCGGCGGTCATGCCCTGATCACC
>NZ_FQXS01000084.1 GCF_900130015.1 Desulfofustis glycolicus DSM 9705
CGGATGTTCCAGACACAAAATGAAGTAACACCTTGATTTGCTGTTTTAAAGTAGCGATTTTAGAGAGAATTATGTAGGCATCAAATTTTACTCTATATATTTGACATAGTGTGTTATGTATGGTAAAAAGCAGGCATCATGCATATCCACCGAGTCAAATCAAAGCGCGGCGACAAGGTCTATACCCAGATTTTGCTTCGCGAATCGTACCGGGAGCGCGGAGAGCACGGCTCCAAAGTCAAGAAACGGACCCTGCTCAACCTGACTAAATATCCCGAGTCGGTTATCTCGGCGATTGAACTGGCCCTGAAACACAAGGACAACCTGCCAGAACTTGAACACCTTCTCGGTAGCAGTGTCAAGCACACACAGGGCCGCTCGGTCGGTGCTCTCTGGGTCTTGCTGCACGTTTGCCGGGATCTCGGCCTGGATAAAATTATCGGCTCGTCGAGACATGGCCTGCTTTGCCTGTGGATGATCATGGCCCGGCTGATCGAGCAGGGCTCACGGCTCAGCGCCGTACGTCTGGCTGACGAACATGCGGTCTGTGAGTTGCTTGGTGTTGAACCATTTACCGAAGACGATCTCTACCGGGCTCTGGACTGGCTCTGCGAACAGCAAGACAGCATAGAACAGAAACTGTTCAAGAAAACCTATGGTGAAAAAGCTCCCAACCTGTTTCTTTACGATGTCACATCCAGTTACCTGGAAGGTGAGCAGAACGAACTCGGCGACTGGGGCTATAACCGAGACAAAAAACGAGGTAAGAAACAGATTGTTATCGGCCTGCTCTGCAGTGACGATGGCACGCCGGTATCGGTTCGTGTGTTCAAAGGGAATACCAACGATCTGAAGACCTTTGGCGCCCAGATCGAGAAGACCGCCGAGGAATTTGGCTGCCGGCAGGTGACCATGGTCGGCGATCGGGGGATGATTAAAAGCGCTCAGGTCGAAGAACTCAAAGAAGCCGGCTTCCACTATATTACCGCAATCACCAAACCTCAGATCAGAGCGATGCTCAGCAACGGTGTATTGCAGTTAGGCTTGTTTGACAGCGATCTGTGCGAGGTAGAGCATGAAGGAATCCGCTACATCCTGCGGCGTAATCCGATCCGCGCGGCCGAGTTGGCAGGTTCCCGGGACCAGCGCATCAAGGTCCTTCAGGCGTATGCCGAGCAAAAAAACCGTTACCTGGCGGAGCATCCCCGAGCTGACTTTTACAAGGCTACCCAGAAGGTATGGGAGAAAGAGAGCAAACTGCAGGTCAGCGACTTTGTAACAACCACCTGCAAAGACCGTATCATCAGGGTCGAGATAGATGGGGCATATCTGGCGGAAGTAGAGGAGTTGGACGGTTGTTACGCACTCAAGACCGATCTGGCCGCAGAATACGCGCCGATGGAAATCGTGCACGACCGCTACAAGGACCTCACCCAAGTCGAGCAGGCGTTTCGGACCTGTAAGACCGGTCATCTGGAAGTTCGGCCGCTTTATGTCCGCAAGGAGTCGCGCACGAGGGGGCATGTCTTTGTTGTCATGCTGGCGTATCTGATCCGGCGCAAGCTGGCGGATGCCTGGCGGGATCTGGACGTGACCGTCGAGGAGGGGTTGAAAAAATTATCAACCCTGTGCGCGATGGAGCATGAAATCAACGGCAACCAGACCGGTGGCATGCTCAGCGTACCACAGCCACGGCCAAGTCTGGCTCGGTTATTCTCAGCACTGACGATTACCCCGCCCAGTGCTCTGCCGCGTCGGACTGGTCACGTAGACAGCAGAAGGAAGCTGCCGAGCAGGAGAAAATCGAAATAAATTCAGAATATTGAGGGGCAAAATCGGCCTTTCTATATTTGGAACATCCG
>NZ_FQXS01000065.1 GCF_900130015.1 Desulfofustis glycolicus DSM 9705
GGCGTTGACGATAGCGCAGCTCTATCGCAGTCGCTGGCAAATCGAACTGTTTTTCAAATGGATCAAGCAACACCTCAGAATAAAGAGCTTTTTCGGTACATCGGAGAACGCAGTAAAATCACAAATCTGGATTGCGGTCTCAGTATACGTGCTGGTCGCTATCATGAAAAAGCAGTTCGACTTGCAAGAAAGTCTCTACACAATTTTACAGATTTTGAGCGTCAACGTTTTCGAGAAAGTACCGTTTTATCAATTAGTTACTGAAAGAGATTACAATCAAGAGACCAGGTGCCCCAATAAGCAACTGAATTTATTCGATTAACAATCGGACACTAGTGATATTTACCAAACGCTTAGTGAAATCAGGGTGAACATTTACTGAGAGCAGTAGAGCAGCAGTAATTAATAAGTAAGAAAGACTAAAGCCAATCACAACTGTATCTAGATATCTCGCGAAGAACCTTCGCCAAGGTCTCGGTCTAATTTCATTTAGTGAGTCTTCATCAAATATCCAATCATCTTCAATCTCGACACTACCGTCACCACCACAATCTTCTGATTCACTTTCTTCTTCGTTAGAGTCATTTCGTTGTCGATCTTCTTGTGCAAGATCATTGCCTTCTATAGTTTCCGGATCGATTTCTAATTCTGGCTCAAGTATAGGTTCTACAAATTTGTCATAAATTATCCCACATTTCGGACATTCATAATCCGCCGCAAGCTCCTTCTCTCCCCTTATATGATTGCACTTAGGACACTGCCTCCTTGTTTTCAGGGCATCACGAATATCAACCTTTTCAGATTTCTCCATTTCCCCTTCCCCAGAAAGCACCACATAATAACTATTTAAAAGTCATATGCCTGTTCCCTGTAATATATACAAAAAAATCCATAATACTGTCTTACTGATTAAGCACTGAATTATTAATCAAGCTCTTAAAACTTATCCAATTTGTCAATAGGTTTGCTTCCATTAGAAGGAAGAAGGAAGCCATATCTTTTTGCCAGCAAGTCCAGATCCGAATGCCCGACCTGCTTGGCGATGTAGAATAGAGAGATGCCCGCCGCTGCTGCTCGACTACAGTATGAAGCCCTGCAACTGTGGATATGGAGTTTTCTCACCCCTGCTCTCTCCTGCAGCTGGTACCAATGCCGATTTCTAAAGTTATCAGGCCGGATTGGATTTCCTGCCTGATTCTTAAATACCCACCCCTCTGTCCGTTCTCCAATATGTTGCCTCAGAATCTCCATTAAATTATTAGACAGGTCAACCATTCGACTGAGGCCATTTTTCGGCGGTCCCATCCTCCCAAAGCTATATGAGCGCTGTAGATGCCACTCACGCTTAACGAAATCGAGGTCCTCGACCCGCATTCCGACTACCTCACCAATTCTAGCCCCGGTCATAAGCAATGTGGCAACCAACGCATAATGCTTATGTCTTATTATGGTGTCCAACAATTGATTTACTTCATCTTGACCCCACGGCGTGGGCATTTTCTTGCCAGGCTTCCTGACAGAAATACCCCGTGCAGGATTATTTTCACACCATTTATGATCAATTCCGACTGAAAAAATACCGCTGATCGCATTCCTGATGTGGGCAACGGAACTTGCAGCCATCGATTTGAGAAGCAAATAGAGATAATCTTTTATCTCTCCACGCGTTATCTCATCCAATGGCTTGTTCCTAAATGGAACGTTTTTCAAGTGCTTTCGATAAATACTCCTATACGATACTTGAGTTGAGATACGACATTTGGCGGGCATTTCATTTTCGAGCCATTTCTTACATACCTTCTCGAAAATTGGTGCTGTTGTCTTTTTAGCGAACACCAATCCTACTTTACCGGCAGCAATCTGCCCACGGATTACATCGGCTAATTTTTCAGCCTCTTTCTTCGGACCAACCTTGATACTTCGTCGCCTCTTGGCATGAGTAACAAAAATCCAATATTCATGTGGTCTCTCTAACGATTTTGCTCTTACCGTTACTCCCATGATTACACCTCACTTGCCCGTTTGATTGAGGCTCTAAGCAAGTTGCAGCAGGACATTTTGACCGATCCTGGGTTATTGGTATTCTTGTAACGTTCCTCTAACCACTTAGTGATACTATTTATCGACCAATGGCCTTTATATATACCCAGAAGGTTGGGTGACAAGGCCTTGTCCTTTGGTAATTTCACCAATCGCTCAGCAGTCCACTGACAGATATCTACTGGCTTGATCTCCTTCGCTTCTTCAGCAACGTCTTCAGGTTTCATACTTTCCCTCATGTTCTTAATGATTTATGAGCAATATTGCTTATTTTTAGGAAAACACACCAATAATTATTTTGTCAATATTTCAATATGCTTAAGTGGTCACCAAACTTCGAGGTGACCGTTCCTTGCCTCCCCCGATTCAGTCCGGATTCAAATAGCTGCCGCTTGATGAGCATGCAACGACAGCCAAGCAAGATACCGTCCTGGCCTTTGGAAAGGGCTGGTGGTTCTCGTCTACAAAGTAATGGTTGAGAAGTTTTTAGATTTTGGGCGCAACCACCACATGTACAACCCCATAACACCCCACAAATGGGATCGACGAGAGATTCCCCGAGAAGAAAGAAACTCTGTACAAATGACCGTTGGCCTGGACAGCCACAAATTGATAACGAAAAATATTTTTGCATTAAATGTGGAATATATTGCACTAGACTACTCGGGTATCAATACCACATTTTGTGCCAGTGGCTACCAACGGCACGGCATGTTGGGTCTCAAGGGATTGTCGCTGTGGTGCTTCGTGTGTTATTCTAAGAAGGAAAGCTGAGGAGGTCCTTAGCTTCAGAGTTGTTACCCAGTAGATATGATCAATCTACTGCTCACCTGCTAAATCCTAGGGTGAGTGCGTGACGACTGCAACCTGGCAATGGGAATGGAACCCTGTCACTAGATGGGGTTCCAGCAGTCATCACAATAAGGGGCGCAGGGTGCATTGCCAGTCCCCAGCGCGAGGTCAGAATGGTGACCTTGACAATGTAGGGAGAAATCTCTCATTGCGGGTGCACTATGAAATCACATTCTGACCAATGTATCACTGTACCAACACAAAATCAGTCCCTTGGATCGGCAGCCCGGCTTATCAGCCTGCTGAACCCCTCTCCCCCAAACTTCCATATCCGGTCGCGTGAGCCGGGCAACCCTAACTCAATTTATACCGAGAAAAAGACCCTGACGGCTTCTGATCTGGAAGAACATCTCCAGGGGAAAATTGCCGTAGGTCTTACAATGTTTGTCTCGGAATCAGAAGTGATTCGAGGAGAAATCGATATTGACGATTTCGACGGTGTTAATCATCGCGACGGTAAGCCGCTTCCCGGTCATGCAAAGCTGACTGGTAAGCTAGAACAGCTTGGTTTGCCGTTCATTCTCAGCGTTACCAAGTCCGGTGGGTTTCGGCTCAGCTTGTTTTTGAAAAAGCCAACCGCCGCCGCTGTCGTCAGGCGGTATTTGAAGTCATGTTTGCCGTTGCTCGGGCTTCCGGAGACAACCGAGGTCTTCCCGAAACAGGATCGACTTGGCAAAGGGCACGGCAACAGTACCATAGCACCGTTCGCCAATTTTCAGACCGCCTATGATAGCCAAGGCGAACTGGATGTTGCAGGTTACATCGCCTGTGCGGAGAGCAAGCGTATCGAACTTGCTGATGCCCCACCATGCATTCAACATGGGTTGATCAGCGGCTTCGAGGTCGGTCGGCGTGATATCGGAATCCATAACCTAGCTGTTTGGCTCCACCAGCAGGGGCAGTTGGATAGATTTATCGATTTGGCTCCGCGCTGTCTGAAAAAGCCGTTCGAGAAACCTTATGACTTTGAGAAGAAACGACAGCAAATCGAGGAAAAGCAATATGAAGGGTTTACCGGCTGCGGTGATTGCCAGTTCAAGGCAACCTGCTCGGCAAAGGTATCAAAGCCAGGGAAAGAAACTGTCCTTACGAAGGCCATCGGGTTTCTTAGACGGAATTACACGATCCAGTTTGATGAACACTTCGGCAGTATAACGGTCGATGGACAACTCCTGGACGACGCCATCTCAGCCAACTTCCAGAAATGTTTTGCCGAGACCTTCGGTCAGGACATTTCAAGGGACAAGATTGACACTGCCACACGCCTTGTCGCCCATGATAATATCACCAATTGGTGGCAAGACTGGCTCAACGCTCTGCCCGTGTGGGATGGAGTTGACCGGTTCGAGATTATTGCCAAGGACATTTCCGGGGTACCGGCTCCGATTTACCCCGTTTATCTCAAGAAAACGCTCATAGCCAGTATTGTTCGCGCCTTCCATAAGGAAGGTATTGAATCGCCACCGTTGATTAAACAGATGCTCGTCCTCGCCGGGGCGCAGGACAGCGGTAAGTCCTCTCTTATTTATCATCTGTTACCGGTGTTGCTTCTCACAATAAATGAACATCGTTTTCCTGATTATTTTGACAGCGTTGTCTGATTATTTTGCTGCTGCCCCCCCGGCCGGCGTCGCTGAAGCGCCGGCCAAGGGGCAAGCCGAGTACTGATGGGCAGTTCGTTTATCAGATCAGAACGGCACGTCCCGTTCCTGCTCGGGATCTTCGATCAGATGACCATCCTGGTCGGCGGCCATGAGTCGGCACTGATCTCTGACGAGTGCCCCAAGGTATTCGGTCAGTTCGAGTAGTTCGGAGAGGAAGTGGATAGTTTGTTCGGCTTTCATTGGGATGCTCCTTCGGTGAGAGGTGATTAGAAGAGTTC
>NZ_FQXS01000067.1 GCF_900130015.1 Desulfofustis glycolicus DSM 9705
CCGGTGGCCTCGTTGAACACGCTGGTGTTTCTGCCCAAGTCATCATAGCCGTAGCGGCTGGTGATGCCGGACGCATCGGTACTGTCCGCCTTGCCGCAACAGCCCCAGCCGGTCTCGGTCCGGGTGTGGTTGGCGTGCAGGGTTTCGATCAGCCGGCCCTTCGTGTTGTAGCTGTGATAGGTCCAGTCGATCCGCTCGAAGCCGGTCTCCGTCTTGACGAACCGCTCGGTCATGACGTCATGGCCGAGCCAGTCGGTGATGGTCGTTTCCCGGGTGGTGCGGGAGGCGATGCCGTCCGGGTGCTCGAGGCTGCCGTGATCGATCGTCGTTCTGAGCGCCGCACCAGAGAGCTGTCCGTTCGACTGACCAGAACACTGAACGAAGTGCATGTGTCAATAGTTGAGACCTGATCCTGTTTTGTTCCGAGTACTAAGCTCCCCAGGACAAATAAAACGTATAATAACCAATTACCCCAAAAAAGAGAAAATTAATCAATGAGAATATAATAAATATATTTGATTTTAATATCTTTTTGTTAATTGAAATGACAAAAACAGGCCACAAAACAATAGCAACAAAAAATGGAGTAATTAGTTTAATCACACTCAGAGAAAAACCTGCCATCATAATAATTCCAAACAAAGAAAATGCTAATGATGACCATGCGGCGTGTAGATACAAAGGCAGATCAAGGTTTTCAACATATACTGGCAATGAGAACACGATTACTAACAAAAGGTACAATACAACTACGTAATTTACCTTGAATCTATCTTTCACTCTTATCCTCCTGATAATTATCGCAACAGTCTTCCTTTCGAATAGTGGCACCGCCCCCTTGATCAACAGGTCTAACATCAAGATAAAGGCGATTGTACTCCCCAAAAACACCATTATCTAATGTCTCTGCCATCACAAATGGCTGGTAGTCTGCTTTCAGGTGTCCTGAAACACTAGATTTCCTGCTAACAAAATCGGCTGAACCAGCTGCATACCCAATTTCTTTAATCAATTCACCATTGATAAGATATGTACACTGTTGAGCATGACCGTTCACGGTCTCTGATACCAACATGAATGAATGCCCTGGATGTCCGGGCCCACTTTTGACTAATCCGGCTTCCCAAAACTTGGTCCACTCCTTGCGATCGGGAACATAAGCCTCCTCCTTTTTCATACATAATTTATCAGGACATTTAGGTAGAGAAGTTGTCCAACTAGTGTCTTTATTTGCTTCATACCATT
This sequence comes from Desulfofustis glycolicus DSM 9705, assembly GCF_900130015.1. Lineage (GTDB taxonomy): Bacteria > Desulfobacterota > Desulfobulbia > Desulfobulbales > Desulfocapsaceae > Desulfofustis > Desulfofustis glycolicus. The sequence continues at coordinate 1,246 of NZ_FQXS01000067.1, forward strand.
CCATAAATTGTTTTCTTAAAAGAGGCCTTGTATTGAATAATCCATGTAGATCAATCTGATTAATCCCATCATTCCCCACAAACCCATAAAGATTAACCCCACCTTTCTCGCCGATTGGATCCTGGCTCAACCACCGCCCCAACTCAGCTGAGTAAAATCTGTACCCAGATATTACTCAGTGCCTTCTCCCCCTAAAGAGCTGTTTTGAATTAGGAGTAGGATCTATTTCTCAATGTGAACGATATTATCAGCTTTATCAAATTCTAGAGCAACATAGCCCTTTCCAACTGACCAAGAAAAGCCAAATAACTCTGAAGCATTATCTATTAAACCAAATTTTTTAAATATTTTGATATGAACAACACCATGGTTTTCCTTACCAGTCGGGTAGTGCTCTCTTCCTACCTGGAACCCATTTTTTTCCAACTTGCTTCTGGCAACATTAATATTCATTCCAACATCAACTAAATCAGTTAGAGTTTCGATCTGCTTTTTTTGTTCGTATTTTTCCAGTTGATATAGAGTGACGGGAGCAAGAATGATAAGCAAGCAGCATAAAATTAAAAACTTTTTCATTTATAGCAGCTACCTCCTCCCTGACTAGGTGGGCGTACATCAAGATAGTCACTTTCCGCTCTATCTAGTTCTACGGCTAAATTGTAAGTCTCAACATCATGTAAATAGTGGTGTGTGGCAGTATTTTGCCATTTACCAGTATATCGGTCTGGTGTTCCTGCTGCTAACCCCTCCTTTATCAAGTCGCCATCTTTTGTATAACAGCATTGCTGTCCAGGACCTGTGAGATTTGAAGAGCGCATACACCATTTTGTTGGATAGGGGTGATGCTTTGGACTAGGTTCAGAACAATCACTCCATTCTCCATTATCGCAGTTGATAGGTTCCTTGTCTCCCGAGAGACAGATTTTGTCAGGACATTCTGCTAAACCATTTAGCCAAGACCTATCATTTTTTTCAAGATCCACCCATTCATCAAACAGTTCTGTTTCTGATAAGTTCCCTTGACATGACATGTAACAAGCTGATTGTTGAGTGTTTAATGTGATTTTGTTACATTTCTTTCTACACGCTGACTGTTTTGCATCATTGAGTGTATATAGGCCAATATAGTCATTATTATCAACCCCATCATTCCCAACAAACCCATAAAGAGATTAACCCCACCTTCCTCCCCAAGCGGATCTCTCGACAACCACCGCCCCAACTCAGCAGAATAATATCTGTACCCATAATAATACAAACCACTCAGCTCATCATAATACTTCGTCGAGAACCGAAACGGATTCTCAGCCGCTTTGCTTCTGGTAATCTGCACCTGATTCCCATAAGCATCGTACTCATAGGCGACAACAAGCGTTCCCGCTTCATCCACCAGCTGCCCGACATTGCCGTTGGCGTCGTACAGATAGTGTTGTTGATTATCAGCCACCCGTACCAGCAACCCGCCGATACCGCCGGCTCCCTGCAGCGTGTTACTCAGATCCAGCCCCCAGACATACTGCACCGCTGTGTCGTCATCAAGATTCACCTCGGCGATCAGGTTCCAATCGTCATAGATAAAACCAGTTCGGCCGGTTTGGTGCCAGGTGTTATCGGTAAAGCTGCTCACGGTTTTAAGCACCCGTCGTCCCCGGTAATCATAGCTGAAGCTTAGCCTGCTGTCACCGGGTTGCGGCTCGGTCGGTTCCACGATGATCAAGCGGTTCTCGCCGTTGAAGACATAGCGGGTTCCGGCGGCAGTGGTCTTCATTTTGGTCAGGTTGCCGTCCTGATCGTAGAACAGCTCGAGCGGCGACGACGGATCCGGCGTTGCCGTGATCGTTTCATATTGGTTGAGCGGGTTGGTCCGGTAGTCGTATCTGCTGCGGCCTTCGAGCGATTTAGTCCGGTTGCCGATCGGGTCATAATCGTAGAACCGTTCCCGCTCCGGCTGCGGTGCGCTCTGATCGGTCAGGTCGTCTCCGGCGTAGCGTGCTGCCGTGTTCAGTTCATTGCGGTCGTTGTACCCGTACAGCGCAAACGTCGGGGCTGGAAAAGCGCTGCCGGTGGTGGCCGCGTTTATCCGCCGCCCGAGCCGGTCGTAGCGGTATTCGTAGCGGGAGAGCTCGCGGTCATGCCTGGTGTTGGTGACCGCTGTCTTCAGGTCCCGCTGCGCTTCGTAGGCGTAGCTCACCGTGATAGCTCCCGACCGGTAACCGGCAAGCAGGTCGCTGTCGGCCAGGTAGTCATAGGTGGTCGTGCCCCGGTGGCTGTTGCTGGTCCAGTCAAGTGCCGCAAACCGGCCGGTTTGATCGTAGCGGTAGTCGACAGCGTATTCATCATCCAGGCTGATACCGGCGGGCCGGCCGAGGTTGTCGTAGCGGCGCTTGATTGTGGCCGGAACCGGGCCGTGCTGCTGTTCGCCGATCAGCTGCAGATGATCGTCATAGTCGTAGCTGCGGGTCCCCAGTACATCGCTCACCGTCTTCTTCCAGCCGAGCCGGTCGTAGCTGAACCGGATTGCGGGGGTATCGTCGGAATACTCGATGCTGCTCAGCTCGCCGGTACTCAGGTAGCCGTAGCGGGTGACCACGCCCCGCGCCCAGGTCCGGGATTGCAGGCGACCAGCGTTGTCGTAGGTGTAGCGCGGTCCCGTGCCGGTTGCATCATATGTGGCGAGCAGCAGGCCGGTCGACTCCTGGTACTGCCAACTCGTCTTGTCGCCTGTTGCGTCTTCCGGCCAGTCGGGCCGGTCCCAGCCCTGCTCGGT
>NZ_FQXS01000070.1 GCF_900130015.1 Desulfofustis glycolicus DSM 9705
GAATAGTTTTTGCGTTTTCGTTTCATGGTGAATTCCTCCTTGTGAGTAAACTAACTCAAATGGGGGAATTCTCCAATTCGCGCTGAACCAAAACAATCGTATTCTCCTTTCTTTTTGTTTCCGCGAAAAATGAAAGCGAAAGGATATACGATGGCCTGCTCTTGCCAAGTCTTATCCGAAATTACAGAAAAAAAGGTACACTAACTGATTAACAAAAAGTGCTTAACAGCGAGCATTAAATGTACCATCACCTTGACGAAGTCACACACCATGACATTACGCCCGCCGAATTCTTCTTTGAGCAAGCCGATGAACTTCTCAAGTGGAGATCAAGGATGACGAGACTTGGTTGGAGATTGAGTCCAAAAGAACCCAGCAACAGCTATTACCGCTGAAAATACCAGTACCAGAACACGCTCCAGAATAGAAATTATAACAGCAGTAGATGGCGGTATCAGCATTAGGGAAGAAGTTACAGCAAGCAATAGTTCTCTAATGCCGAGACCTGCAGGTGTGATTGCAATGAATAGGCTGATCAACATACTTGCTGATAAAACGAGAGCTATTGAAAAAGATATCTCAGTATCTGACATATTGAATAGGATCTGAAATCTCCATGTCATAAGAGCTATCGCCAGAAACCTTAAAATTGTAACACTTAAAAAAGTGATCGGGTGCTGTTTACACTTGGCAATAGCATCGCTTAGAATCCTGATGTTCTTGTTAATTTTTGTAGAAAAAAAATGCACGTTTGGAATACGAATAAATAGCATTGCTAACGTAAATATCCCGGCAAAAATAAGCACCGTGCTTGCGAGAAAATATTGCGAGGATATAGATTGCGTGAAGAGAAGAGCTATTCCAGCTGCCATTAAGGTTGTTCCCAAAGCCAATAGATTCTGAGCTGTAAATACTGCAGCATAATGAAAAATCGGAATGTTGTACTTTAAGCGAAGTAGACTTGCAGTATAGATTGTGCCAGCCTTGAATGGTAGATAATTCAGGACGTTTTGCTGTGCTAATAATTTATATAAAGCGAATACCGGAATATTATACCCGATAGAATTATAATGTAGTTTTTCACATATTGTACGTATTCCAATTTGCCCGCCAATTGTTAAAAAGACGATAATTGCCTCCACTAGACCAAGTTCTGTGGCAAGTTGTGCCGCCTGATTTCTGTGATAATAAGCATATGTGCTGAGGATTATTATGCAGAGGGAGAGAATTATTCCTTGAAATAATTTGTTGTATTTCGAGAAAAGCACCGTTTAATTCTCCGAGGCCATGTCGATAGCATCAACCTCTGCAATATAAATGACTTGATAAGATAATCCTATAGGGCATGGTATGCAGAACCAGGGTGTCAATAAGCCCACACCCTGAATTTTTGATACGGAATAACCCGTACTCTCCAACATCCTGCAAACCCAGCGAGGAGGGAAGTAATAGGCATGCTCTTTGGTGTAGTAAAAGCGTTCGCTCAAGAACCACTCAAAAAAAATACAGGGCCAGGAAAGGGGGTTGGGGGTTGAAACAATCAGAAGCCCACCCAAGTTTAAATATGTTTTTAAAGAACGCAAAAAAGCATAAGGGTTTTCCAAGTGCTCAATAAATTCTCCGGCAATAATATTGTCGTACTTGCGACCTGGAATTAATTTTACGAGCTGAGTTGCATCCCCAGTTAGTTCAACATCATAATTGGTCGTTCCTAAAGGTGGACGGAGGTCAACTCCTGTAATATGGCTAGAAGAGAAAAATGGATTTGGGTGCTGAGCATAGCCAATATCGAGGATACTACCGGCCCGGCAATGGCGAGCGATTTTCTCGAGCCTTTTGTTCTCGTAATGCTCGAAGCTTAATCTTTTTCTCAATGTAATGAAGCTCCAATTCAGGTGAAGAACTTTATCATCCAGCGGGGTGATGAAAGTTGGTTTTGTCATTTAGCATAATGAAAAGTGCCTACGAATCACAAACATCCATCTCGAGCTGCCTCCTCCACGATATCAACTATGAAGCGTGTCACGTCTATTTTATCCTGTAGCATACAATCCCGCTTTCTGATCCATTTTCTCTTGCTGTCCGGATCTCTCAGTATTTCGAGCCCCTTTGACAAACCGTCAACCTGACACGTATTAGGACTTGAGAACGTAAAGGCCAGACCATAGCGACGCTCCTGCTCGCTTGTATAACTGCGGATCGATGTAGAAATAAAAACAGCGGGTGTACCGAGACATGCGGCCTCGCTTGCCATTGTAGCGCTTTCGCCTATAAAAAGTCGCGCATACGCAAGCAGGTGGTGCATGAGTTCCGGTCGTATTGTAACCTGATAACGCGCTAGAAAATCTGGAAGTCCTCTTTCGGAGCTAATAAGGACTCTGCCGTATCTGCTGAGCTTCTCAACCATATCTACAACATCGCTGATTCCTTTGTCGTTAAGATCGTGGGTTGCTTGCCACAAGACGAGTCTCATTATGATAAAATTGTCGCCCGGCAACAGCCCAAAAGGTAACAATGCTTCGGGGTCTGGTCGGAACCGATTCGGATGCGTGTAAGCCAACTCGTGGTATCCAGGGTACATGAAATGTTTTCTTTTCGGTACCCAGCCTTTGTAGCAATCAGGAGTCAACACCTTTGTAGCGAACGGATACGTCAGTCTGTTCTGTAGGTTAGCGTGCTCTGTGTCATAAAATACAAGCGACGGTATGCGCAAGAATAATCCCGCATGCGCCACGAAGATTCCTCCTACGGCACACATAACATCGGGCCTGACTTTTTGCGCATAGTGGATAAGTGCCAAGTCGCGCTGAATGAGTTCACGTCCCAGGCCCAGAAGACCTCCCTTATAAAGCTGTCCTAATTCCTTGTGCTTCCAACCAAAGGCAGTGATTAGATCGATAGTGATGTCCTTCTTACGAGTGGTAATAAAAACCTCATGCCCGTGTTTTTTCCATTCGGTTATAGCGTTTCTGAAAAAATGAAAATGAGCTGGGTGAGTTATGTCTACGAGAATTTTCATGCGAAGTGAACTCGGACAGAAACCGTCAATCGCTTTTTCACCTCACGTGAACAAACGCAAATCAGGCTCATCCGCATTAAATGCACTTTGTAAAGGAATCGAAGCACGTATTAGAAAAAAGAACAATAAATCAATCCACTAGTGTCCGATTGTTAATCGAATAAATTCAGTTGCTTATTGGGGCACCTGGTCTCTTGATTGTAATCTCTTTCAGTAACTAATTGATAAAAC
>NZ_FQXS01000076.1 GCF_900130015.1 Desulfofustis glycolicus DSM 9705
ATAGGCAATATTTTCAATTTTTCGTTTTTCCGAAGAAATAGATTGCTCTTCGGAGGAGTTTTCAAGCTGTCAAATTTGATTTTTCAAGGATCCCTGTAGGGGCAAGAGATAAAGGCATTCACAAAATATCTCGTATGATCTAGACCTTTATACCCGCAATCAGCACTAGGGACTGTTGCTGGGAAACGGTCATTATGATGAACAACTAGTGGGTGCCAGGAGGGATAAGCACTAACAACGGGGCCATACTTATCTATAATTTCGATTAGCTTAAGTTCGCTTCTCATTCTTTCGCTTGCTTCAATGTTTTTTGAAATCAGATAGTTTCTGACTTCCTTAAATCCATTGTTCGCGGACTCATCTGCTCTGAATGCCATAGGTATCCTCCCATTTTTTAAACACGATAAATTGCTTATGCGCACAATACCGCAATATCGTGCGCAGTCAAGCAATATTGTGCTCATAGTAAGCGTTATGTGCTTTTTGGGATTAGAACCCCTGGCGTGACGCTTTAGGTTGTGTACGGTATTTTTGACGGTATCTTGAAAATTTACAAAAAACTAATTCTGTATTATCAATTAGTAATGATATTTATTAAAGAGTCTGCTCCTCCGCCAGTTATAAAAGCAAAAAGTCTAACCATTATAAGTGTTTAGCCTTTTTGCTTTTAAGCGAGTATGCAGACAGTAAATAGACAGTAGATCGCTTGGAGGTTAAGTGTAGAACAGCATGTGAAGAATAATGAGACCGCGAGAGTCGAACCCTTGACAATGCAGTAAAATGAACATGGCCCACAGGCGCGTGGAGCTCAATTGGGACGATTTGTCAGCGTCGTGCCAGCCGGGGAGGCCGAAGCTGATCAACGACAATTATTTTTCCCGTCCAGCGACAATTAAAATTCCCGCCTCATCCTCTTGATTTGCCGTGTTTTCCCGATCAATTATCTTTTCTTTCGCTTTTGTCAGTCGATAGCTGTCCAGATTCAACTCTATGATGACACTGTGATGCACCAGAAGATCTATTGCTGCTGCCGTTGTCATCGGATCCTTGAAGATTTTTTCCCACTGTGAGAACGGCAGATTGCTGGTGAGCATCAGCGATGCTCGTTCGTACTGATCGGCAAGCAGTGCAAAGAGTACTTCCATCTCCTCCCTGCTCTGTTGAACGTAGCCGATATCGTCGATCAGCAGGGCATCATAGCGAGCCAATTTTTTAAGCATCTTATGCAATTCGAGATCTCGTTTTGCCACGAGCAGCTGCTGTACCAGAAGGTTGCACGGTGTAAAAAGAATACGCTTGCCTTGATGGACAAGTTCCTGGGCAACAGCGCACAGCAGATGCGTTTTGCCGCTGCCGGGGTTACCAAAAGCCAGGACGTTTTCACAGCGCTTAAGAAATGTTCCCTCGAGAAGCACCCGTACGTGGGCTCGTACTTTCGTCGGCAACCGTGACTGGTCGAAGGACTCCAGACTCTTCTCAAGCTGCAGCTTTGATTCCCGGAGATATCTGGCAATACGCTTGTGCCGCCGCTCTTCGCATTCACGGGTCACCAGTTCGGTGAGATAGCTTTCGTAACTCAACGATTCCCGGCGGGCCAGGTCAGCCTCATCCCGGTAACAAGCCCTTATGGTCGTGAGATAGAGCTGCTTCAAGGAGTCCTCGAGGTACGTATCGGTGTGGTTGGCAGGCGCTGTTGTCATAGCGCCACCTCCTGAACAGCCCGGAGCAGAAGATCGTATCCCTGCCGGTTCACGGGAGCGATTTCCACCTGGGTAGCCGGCATTACCGGCAGACAGGACTGAAGCTGCGCCGTGACGTTTTCAACGCTGATCGTTTCATCCCAAGCGAACAACACCCGCAAGGCATCGTCTACGGCGGTCTCGTTTTCCCTGGCGGCAAGCTGCAGGATTTTCACATACTCCTTCCCCGCCTTGCTCAGCGTATGGCGCTCACACAACGCGTCGTACGCCATACGGAAACGACTTGTCGGGAACAGATCGCTCCGATAGCGATAGTTGGCGAAGGCGCCGGGCTTGCGAATCAGCCAGTCGATCATATGGCGGTACTGAATGTGATGCGTATCGGATCCCCGCAGACGTGGAATCGTCTCCATATGTCTCTGGCCATACCATACCTCCAGCTTTTCGGCAGAGAGCCGTACGCAGATCGTTTCCCCCACGAGGCGGCTGGGCACGGAATACACTTTGTGTTTGACTCGAATAGTGCTGCTTGGGCCAACCTTTACATATAGTTTGGTGCATGAATCCAAAGGCTTCGGCGGTAACGGCTGTAAGAATTTCCGTTCCTCCTGGTATCGTGACGTTCTGCCGCTATTGAGTTGAGCAAACAGCTTCTGTAGATACTCTGCGTAGGCTGCCCGTGAGGCAAAATTGCGATTCCCGCGTAAGTGTCAATCAGCATTCAATATTGACCCCTTTCAGCGTCCAAAAAAGCCCCCCCTTTTGATAAAAAAAGTCACGTTCTCTTCTTGAGCCGGAAGGA
>NZ_FQXS01000030.1 GCF_900130015.1 Desulfofustis glycolicus DSM 9705
CACGATGATCGACTTGACGGTCGGCCTGGCCGAGTATTTCAGCTTTTATAACGGCGAACGCCCTCATCAGTCGTTGGGGCAAAAGACACCTGATGTCGTATATAAGACCGCGATGGGCGGTGGAGCAGTGATTGTGAATAAATACCCACGCGCGATTGATGGAACCCCTGTTCCGCTACGCTCCACAGGGGTTCCATCAATCGCGGAGTCAGCACCAGAAGTATCGGCAGAAGCTAAACCGGGGCAGCGCCGACCCGCTGCACGTGACGTTGAATGTCTAGCTTAAACCCAGTGGATTTCTGTCTTGACTCAGGGGTCCACTTCACATACCAAGTGACGACTTGATTTTGGCCACCAATAAAAAGATATAGATACAGTGAGATAGCAGCTCGATTTCATGTCGCTCCTTCTCAGGAGGTTTTTTGCTTTAGCGCGGAAGGTTGAGCTTCGTCAAGTCGCTTAAGTACTGCAAGCTGCAATGGTGGTGATTTCTGCTAAAACGCCGTTACCTTCATACCTGCAACCAGCTCTCCGCGGAAGCGAAAAACATCTTAAAATCATTAGACATAAGTCCTCCCAAGCAGGTTCTCCACATGGAAGAAACAGCCTGAGATTTGTAGACACACTTCTCGTTTTGACATCCCTCGCAAAGTCAGTAGTGTCTCCTGATTAAGTCGATTCACAAACTTACGGTTCCCAAACCCAAGTCTAAGGCTCTGGTCTCCTCTGGGCAACGAATCACATCCAAGGTGTCTGGTCCAAGGCCGCTGCCACCAGATCACCTAGTCTGTGGCGACGGTGTCCAGGCATCGCAAATCGGGTAACTGATTGTATGATTTGGCTGGTTACTTTCTGCAGGGTTGATATCCTCTGGTCCTTGCCAAAGAAACACTGACCTCGGTAGCTGCTCATCTGGCCCGACCGATGGTGGCGCCTGTGATCGGGGCACGCTCCGGCGCCACCATCGGTCGGGCCGGGTTGGATCCGGACCGCTGTCTTTTTCAGACATGATTTGTCCCTGAGCAGTGGATTACGAGAAAGACGGCGGATCCCCTATAATAATTCCAAAAGGTCTGCTGGCGGTTGGAATAAAGGTTGGAATTGCAGTTTAACGAGACAAAAAAACGGGTAGTCAGATGTAATCTAACTACCCGTTTTTATTTGCTTGGTGACCCCAAGGGGACTCGAACCCCTGTTCCCGGCGTGAGAGGCCGGTGTCCTAGGCCACTAGACGATGGGGCCGTCTGTGCGAGACAGAACCTATTACCTAAACGGGGGGGGAATGTCAAGTGATTGTTCGCTGTCTGCCCGCTATGATTGCTATCTGCCGAAGCGATGGGTTATTTCCCTGAGGTGGTTGGCCAGCTCGTCGGTCAGGAAGTGCGGGGCGCAGCGCCAGCGCCAGTTGCCTTCCGGTACGCCCGGGGTGTTCATCCGACAGTCGCTGCCGAAGCCGAGCAGGTCCTGCAGCGGGGTGATGGCCAGGGCGGCGGTCGATGACAGGGCGAGGTAGAGCAGGTCTTCGTGGATCGGGCTTTCGTCGTGCATCCGCCGGTTGGCGAAGCGCTTGATGGACTGGCGGTCGGCGTCGCTGAGGCGGTTGGAGAGAAACCAGCCGAGGGTGGTGTCGTTGTCGTGCGTGCCGGTGTAGACCACGCAATTAGGTGAGGTGAAATTGTACGGCAGGAAGGAGTTGTGCGGATTGGAATCGAAGGCGAATTGGAGGACCTTCATGCCGGGGAAACCGAGTTGGTCGCGCAGGGCGATAACCGCCGGGGTGATATCGCCGAGGTCTTCGGCGATGATGTTCAGCGGGCCGAGGGCTTCCTGCATGGCATCGAAAAAGCTCGCCCCCGGACCCGGCTCCCAGGTGCCGTTCAGCGCGGTCTCCTCCTCGGCAGGGACCGCCCAATAAGACTCAAATGCGCGGAAATGGTCGATACGGACGATATCGACTAGATTGAAGATGGTGCGCAGCCGTGACTGCCACCAGGCAAGCAACCGCCGGCGGACCGAGGCATCTTCGCTGTGCCAGCGATACAGCGGATTGCCCCAGCGCTGGCCGGTGGTGCTGAAATAGTCGGGCGGGACACCGGAAACGCGGGTGGGTTGCAGGGTCTTCTCGTCGAGTTCGAAGATATCCCGGTTGGCCCAGACGCCGGCACTGTCGAGACCGATATAGATCGGGATGTCGCCGATGAGGTGGATTTTCTTCTCTGTCGCCCGCTTTCTCAGTGTCTCCCATTGCGAGAAGAACAGGTATTGCTCGAAGCGGTAGTAGTCGATCCGCTGCCGGTAACGCTCGCGCGCCGCAGCTATGGCCGCCGGTTGCCGATGGGCCAGGGTTTTTGGCCATTTGAACCAGGGCGCCTGTTTATGGGCCTCCTTCAGGGCCATAAACAGGGCGTAATTATCAAGCCAGTCGCTTTGTTCAGACTGTTCGGCAAAACGGGCAAGGCGGTCTTTGCGGCGGGAGGTCAGTTGCGCGAAGGTATCTTCGAGCAGCTGTTTTTTTAAGGCATCGACGCGTGGATAATCTACCTGGTAGGGAGAAAAACCGCCGGCGGCTGGGAGCTGATTTTTTTGAATCAGTCCCTGTTCGTAGAGTGATTGTGGAGAGATCAGCAGGGGTGATCCGGCCCGGGCGGACGTGCTCATATACGGTGAGCTGTCGAAAACCAGGCTGGTCGGGCAGGTCGGCAGAATCTGCCAGTAACGCTGGCCGGCTGCGGCCAGATAATCGATAAAGGCCAGGGCGTCGGGGCCGATATCGCCGATGCCGAAAGGACTCGGCAAAGAGGTAATATGGGCCAGGACGCCGCTGGTACGCTCCTGGTGCAAAAAAGAGCTTTTCGTGTCGGGGGTGTCCGTTTTTGTCGACATGCGTGGTTCCTCGGGTATTGATACCGTACCGGCAGCTTCCCGCCGGCAGAAAAAAACAGTGGTCAGCTTGTTTCTGGCGTTATCGGTGATATAATGTCGTGACAGGATACAAATGACCGGTCGGCGAAGCAAGTACTCCCGGCAGTGAGCAGGGATGGCGGGCGACGGTTCCGAGATAGTGCCATGGTTCTTGCGTTTTGTTAATAGTAATGTATAATACGCTGTTTGTGTCGTTTTTTGAAAAAATATGCATGCGGTCTCTGAGCCGCTTGCATTTTTTTTGTTATGTCATAACGTTAGTGCAAGTCTTTGACGGTTTTTCGCACGTGCGTTTTGCAGTCGCTGCGCAGCCGACAGGGACATGAGCGGCGGGGTGTTGCGCCAGGGTCTGCATGCTGTTGCGAATCCGTCACGTTAATCTGCCATATATCGTGCTGCGGTGGTCTGTTGTGGTGCGGGTCCATGTGCGAGTTATCCTTCAAACCGAGTCATGGAGATAATTCACCGGTGCTTTCCGAACTCAAAGAAAACCTGCTTAAGGCTGGAAAAATAGAAGGTTGTATCAGTTTTGATGATCTGAACGACCTGTTGCCCGAAGATATTAAAGATCCTCGGGATATCGAGAAGATCTTCAACTTCCTCGGGGATCACAACATCGAGATTGTCACCGAGGAAAAATCGGGTGAGAAGCGGACCCTGTCCGGTGAAATCTGGGAAAAGAAAGACGATGATGACGGCGATCTGCAGGACGACGAGCCGGCACTCGGTCTTTCCGAAGACGACGAGCATGACGCGGAAGAAACGACGACCACCTACCTGCGGGAGATGGGTCGTTTCGACCTGCTGACCCCCGAGGAAGAGGCCAAGTACAGCAAGACCATCCGCCAGGGGTTCGAGTCGATTATCAAGGCCATCCGGGAAGACGGCTCGGCGACCAAGGAGATCGACTTGCTGCGTGAGCGTATCGACCTCTGGGAAAAGCGCGACCCGACGTTGAAGCCCAAGAAGCAGCAGCTCAATTTCATGCGTTACAACGTCTGCAGCGCCGCAAAAAAATATCCCGAGATCCGTGAGTTGTTCGAACTGCAGGCGAAAATGGAGGCCTACAGCCGCTCCATCGAGGTGGCCAAGGACACGATGATCCGGGCCAACCTGCGCCTGGTCGTATCCATTGCCAAACGCTATATGCACCAGGGACTGACCCTGGCCGATTTGATCCAGGAAGGTAACCTCGGTTTGATGCGGGCCGTTTTCCGCTTCGACTATACCAAGGGTAACAAGTTCTCCACCTATGCCAGCTGGTGGATTCGCCAGGCGATCACCCGGGCGATTCTCGACAAGACGAGGACCATTCGCTTGCCGGTCCACTTCCTCGAACTCCGCAGCCAGTTCTTCAAGGCCTTCTACGCGCTCTACAAGGAATTGGGACGCGAACCGACGCCGCTGGAGATCTCCAAGGCCACCAGCCTGCCGATGGACAAGATCCTCTCCATCCTCGAGGCGTCCCGCGAGCCGATTTCTCTGGAAACACCGGTCGGGGACGACGATTCGACGCTCGGCGATTTCCTGGAAAACCAGGAGTCGCAGTCACCGTACGAGGCGGTGCAAACCAGGGAGTTGGCCGGTCGGGTCAAGGAGATTCTGTCGACCCTGTCGGAGCGGGAGGAAAAGATTATCCGTCTGCGCTTTGGTATCGGTGAAAAGGCCGAGTATACCCTTGAAGAGATCGGCAAGCGTTTCAACGTGTCCCGGGAACGAATCAGGCAGATCGAGAAAAAGGCGCTCAACCGGTTGCGTCATTCAAGTCGGCGAGAGAAATTGAAGTATTTCATCGATTGATCCTCATCCCCGTCAACTTCCACTCCAAGCCGGTTACCGGTAACCGGCTTTTTTTATTGCCGTGAAAAATCGAATCGCAGAGGCCGGCCTGGCCGGTATCCATGACAAAGTGATCGCCGGGCAGCGCCTGGACGGTAAAGATGCACTGCACCTCTATCGCTGCACCGACATCCTGGCCGTCGGCTACCTGGCCAACCTGGTCCGGGAACGCATCAATGGCGACCGCACGTACTTCATCTACAACCAGCACATCAACTACTCCAACATCTGTACCAATCTCTGTTCGTTTTGCGCCTTCGGCCGGCGAAAAGGGGATGCACTGGCCTACGAGATGAGCGTTGACGAGGTCAAGGAGAAGGTACGTGCCCGGCTCGACGAGCCGATTGTAGAAATCCATATGGTCGGCGGCATCCATCCGGACCTGCCGTTCGACTATTATCTGGGACTGCTGCGCGGCATCAAAGAGGTGCGGCCCGATGTCCATATCCAGGCCTTTACCTGCGTTGAGATAGCCCACCTGGCTGAGTTGTACGGTCGATCTACCGAACAGACGTTAACGGCGTTGCGCCAGGCCGGACTCGGCTCGCTGCCCGGCGGCGGCGCCGAAGTATTCAGCCCCCGTATCCGCGAGAAGACCTGTAGGGATAAGCTGTCCGGCGAGGATTGGCTCGAGGTCGCTCAGACGGCTCATCGCCAGGGCCTCTATACCAACGCTACAATGCTGTACGGCCACCTGGAGACTATTGAGGAACGGGTCGACCACCTGCTCGCGCTGCGTGGTGCCCAGGATGATACCGGCGGCTTTCTAGCCTTTATTCCGCTCGCCTTTCACCCCCGCAACACGGCGCTCAGTACGCTGAGCGGGCCGACCGGCATCGATGATCTGAAAAACATCGCCGTCGCCCGACTGGTGCTCGATAATTTCCCGCATATCAAGGCCTATTGGGTGATGATCGGGCCGAAGCTGGCCCAGCTGGCCCTGTCGTTTGGCGCCGATGATATGGACGGGACCGTCAAGGAAGAGGTGATTACCCATATGGCCGGCGCCGAGACCGAGCAGGCCATCGGCAGCACCACTCTGATCGAACTGATCCGTGAGGCCGGACGGCTGCCGGTCGAACGCACTACGCTCTACGAGACCATCGCCGAGCACGGCGATGATGGGCATCGATGAGCTGCCGCGATATCCTGGCGGCGAGCGCTGCCGGTCAGCGCGTCACTGACGATGAGTTCCTGGTCCTTGCCGACCGGGCGGGCCTCTACGAGCTGGCCTGGTGCGCCGATGCGATCAGGCGGCGGCTGCATCCCGACAAGGTGGTCAGCTACGTGATCGACCGCAATGTCAACTATACCGACATCTGCATCTCCGCCTGTACTTTTTGCGCCTATTTCAAGGCGCCGGAGAGCGGCGACGGGATGGTGCTGGACCGCGACGAACTGCTGGCCAAAATCGAGGAGACCAAGAAGCTCGGTGGCACCCAGATTCTCCTGCAAGGTGGACTGCATCCCGATCTGCCATTCAGCTGGTACGAGGATATGGTTGCCGCGATCAAGGCCACCGGAATCCATTTGCACGGCTTTTCGCCGCCGGAGATTGTCCATTTTGCAGAGTTGTCCGGACTGTCGATCGGTGAGGTGATCGGGCGGTTGATTGCTGCCGGACTTGATTCGATTCCCGGCGGCGGCGCCGAGATCCTCAGTGATCTGGTGCGCCGGCGGATCGCGCCGCGCAAATGCAGCGCCGACCAGTGGCTGGAGGTGATGGAAGAGGGCCATCGGCAGGGGCTGCGGACGACGGCGACGATGATGTTCGGCCACATAGAGACCATGGATGAGAGGCTCGAGCATCTACGCCGGCTCCGCGAGCTGCAGGATCGGACCGGCGGGTTCACCGCCTTTATTCCCTGGCCGTTTCAGCCTGATCATACCGAGCTGGGACGGCAACAGCACTATTCGACAAGCGGCCAGGCCTATCTGCGCATGCTGGCCCTGTCCCGCATCTATCTCGATAATATCGCCAACATCCAGGCCTCCTGGGTCACCCAGGGGCCGAAGATCGCCCAGCTCTCCTTGTTCTTCGGGGCCAACGACTTCGGCAGCACGATGATCGAAGAGAACGTGGTCGCCGCCGCCGGCATCAGCTTTCGGCTCTCCGAGCAGGAGATCTGCCGGCTCGTCGACGATGCCGGTTTTGTCCCTCGCCAGCGCTACATGGACTACCGCCTCGTCGGCGAGCGGGGAGGTCGGTCATGAACCGGAACGATGCGACGGTACGGATTGGCATGGTGGCCTATATCAATACCGCGCCGATTCACACCATCTGGCGGGAGCGCCACTATCCTGCCGAGTGGCAGATGATCGAAGATCACCCGGCGGCGCTCAACGAGCAATTGGCTGCCGGCGACATCGACCTGGGCTTTTGTTCTTCGCATGAATACGGGATCAGGCCCGATCGGTATCGAATTCTCGGGGATCTCTCGATCAGCGCCAACGGGCCGGTCGGCTCCGTATTTCTCTTTTCGCGAGTCAAACCGGAAAAACTGGCCGGTGAAACAGTACTGCTGTCCGCTCAGTCTAAGACCTCTGTCTGCTTGGTGCGGATCGTGCTGGAGAAATTTTACCGGGTGCAGCCGGTTTACTGCTGCGGCGAGGTGGCCTCGGCCAGGCAGCTTGGGGCGAAAGGGATATTGGCTATCGGCGACGACGCATTGCGCTTGAAATTGGAAGGATCGTATCAATATTGTGTTGACCTTGGCGAGGCCTGGCAGCAGGAGACCGGCCTGCCGTTCGTCTTTGCCGTCTGCGCGGTGCGCGACGAGTTCTGCCGTACCCAGCCGGAACTGGTGGCTCGTGTTCACCGGGCGCTGGTGGATTGCCGGGACGAGGGGCTGCGACAACTCGACCGGATTTGCCGGCTGGCGGCGCCACGCATTCCGATGGAGGTGGATAGTTGTCACTCCTATCTGCAGGCCATTCACTATGACCTCGACGAGGCCAAGCAGCGGGCGTTGGCCACCTTTTACCGGGCCCTGGTCGATTTCGGCGAGGCTTCCGAGGCGGCCCTGCCGCTCAAAATTCACCCGCTGCATCACGATATCCGCGGAGCGTTTGATGAATAACCAAAGACTGCGGGAGCAACGGCTATGAGCGGGGTGCGAAAACTACTCGTGGCCGTGACCGGTGCCTCCGGGATGCTGTATCTCAAAGCCTTTCTCGATCAGTGTGCCAGGTTGCCGGACCTGGAGGTGCATGGCATCTGTTCTGAGGCCGGCGACAAGGTGCTGCGTCTTGAAGAAGGATTAGCGCCTTCTGAGTTGACCGCTGTCTCGCGCTGGTTTGCTATTGATGACTTTGCCGCGCCGCCGGCCTCCGGATCCAGCGATTACCAGGCGATGGTCGTGCTGCCCTGTTCGATGGGGACGCTGGCGGCTATTGCCCAGGGACTGTCTATCAACCTGATCCACCGCAGTGCCGACGTTATGCTCAAGGAACGGCGCCAGCTGGTGCTGGCGGTCCGGGAAACGCCATTGAATCGTAATCACCTGCAGAACATGCTGGCGGCCCATGATGCCGGCGCGGTGATCTGCCCGCCGATGCCCAGTTTTTATCTCAAACCGGTCGATCTTGCCGAGGCGGCGCAGTTCTATGCCTGGCGAGTGCTGGATCAGATCGGTATCGAGGTGGCCGACCGGCGACGATGGGGGAGCTGAGCGCCGTGTGGAAAAAGTTTACCATACTGCTGGAGATGATCAAGTTCAAGCTGACCGTCTTCGCACTGCCGTTTGCCTTCACCGGAGCGTTTCTCTCCGCCCGGGGACTGCCCGCGCTGTCGGTCTTTTTCTGGATCGTCGTGGCCATGGTCGGGGCCCGGACCTGCGCCATGGGGTTTAACCGGATCGTCGATCGCCGTTTCGACGCCGATAATCCGCGAACCGCCGAGCGGGCCCTGCCGGCCGGACAGGTGCGGCTCCTCGAGGCCTGGCTGCTGGTACTGGGTGCCGGCGCCCTGTTTTTCTTTGCTTGCTGGCAGCTCAATCCCCTGACCCTGCAGCTGGCGCTGCCGGCCCTTGGCCTGACACTGCTCTATTCGCTGACCAAGCGGTTTACCGCGTTCTGCCACCTGATCCTCGGAGTGGCGCTGTCGATGGCGCCGCTGGGTGGCTGGGTTGCGGTGTCCGGCTCACTGGCCGGTTATCCCTGGGTGCTGTCGCTCGGCGTCGTCTTCTGGGTGGCCGGCTTTGACACCGTTTATGCCTGCCTCGATGCCGATTTTGACCGGCGGATCGGGCTTTATTCGCTGCCGTCGCGTCTCGGCAGGCGCAACGCCTTTCGGCTGGCCGGCGTTTTCCATCTGCTGGCCTTTGTGCTTTTTGCCGTGACCGGCTGGCAGCAGCAGCTCAATGCCTGGTATTTTGTCGGCCTGGTGGTTACCGCCGGTGCCCTCTGTTACCAGCACCTGATTGTCAGTCCGTCCGACCTGTCACGCATCCACGCCTCGTTTTTCTCGATGAACGGCCTGATTTCTATCGTCATTTTCTGCGCCACCTGGCTGGCGCTGGCTACCGGCTGAAGGTGCGGGTAATGAAGACAGGGCTGAGTTGTTTTTTGATGGTCCTGTTCTTTATCGCCGGCTTTATGCCCGTCGCGGCAGCGGATCAGGACAAACAACAGAGCGCCGTGCCGGCCGACATCCCCCGCGGCGTGATTGATCCGGAGCTGCTGTCAACAGCCTATCGGGGCGATGAGAGGTTGCGCTTCGATGTCTCTTACACCGGCGGACTCAAACTCGGCGAGCTGCACATCGCCGTGACCCGGCTCGATGAGCGGCCGGACAGTTATCAGATCCATGCCCGGGTGACCACCGATGACGGCTTGTTTTCGGCGCTGTATCCGATCGAGGACGTCCACGTCACCAAGGTCTCCGGCCCGCAGCGGCTGCCCTATTATTACGAGGTCTGGCAGCAGGAGGGCTTCAGCTACGAGGCCCACCGGGTGACCAAATACGACCAGCGGCGCGGCAGGATCGCCTACTGGCACAACGAGAAGCCGGCCGAGATTTTCCAAGTCGGCAGCCATATCCAGAACGAGTTTTCCTCTTTTTTCGCCAGCCGCATCATGGATTTGACTCCCGGTCGACCCTTTGTCGTCTCGACCTTTGCCGACTACCGGCGCAACGAGGTGGTGGTCATGGTCCGGGACCGGGAACAGGTGGCGGAGAGCTTGTTTGATACCGTCGATACGGTGGTGGTCGAGCCGATCATGAAATTCAGCGGCCTTTACGACAAGCGTGGAGATACGGTAATCTGGTATACGGACGACCGGTGCCGAGTGCCGGTTCTGGTCAATTCCAAGCTGCTCATCGGTTCGCTGACCGCCCGTCTGGTCGCCTATCACAATCCGGCCTGCCCGGACTATCACGCCCGGGTGGCAAAGAAGTATCAGGATGAGTATCCGGACTATCAACCCGAAACGAAATAAAGATCTTTTGCCGTAAGGAGGAATAAGCGATGACAGATGCGGTATTGACCACGGATTTCCCCGGCCTGACTCTCGTTCATCGAGGCAAGGTGCGGGATATGTACGCAATCGACGGCCATGACGAGATGCTGCTGATGGTCGCCACCGATCGGATCTCCGCCTATGATGTGGTTATGGACGATCCGGTGCCCGGCAAGGGCAAGGTGTTGACCGAGCTTTCACTCTTCTGGTTCGACCTGCTCGGCGATATCGTTGAGAATCACCTGATCAGCGCCGACCCGGCCAGCTACCCGGAGGCCTGCCGGCCTTATGCCGAGTTATTGGCCGGCCGCTCGATGCTGGTAAAGAAGACCCGTCCGCTGCCGGTGGAGTGCATCGTGCGCGGTTATATCTCCGGATCGTTCTGGAGCGCCTACAAAAAAGACACCACGGTCTGCGGATTTGCGCTGCCGGCCGGCATGCAGGAGTCGGATCGGTTCCCGGCGCCGCTCTTTACCCCGTCGACCAAGGCCGAAATCGGCGACCACGACGAAAACATCTCTCTTGATCAGCTCAAAGACATTGTCGGGACTGCGCGTGCCGAGGAAATCGCCGATATCAGCGTCCGCCTCTATCAAAAAGCGGCTGATTACGCACTGACCAAGGGCATTATCATTGCCGATACCAAGTTCGAGCTCGGGGAGATAGACGGCCGCCTGATCCTCATCGACGAGGTACTCACTCCCGACTCGTCGAGGTTCTGGCCTCTGGACGACTATCGGCCGGGGCAGGGACAGCCGAGCTTTGACAAGCAATTCCTGCGCGATTATCTCAGCTCGCTTGACTGGGACAAGACGCCGCCGCCGCCGGCGCTGCCCCGGGAGATCGTTGACAAGACCCGGCTTCGCTACGAGGAGGCGCTGGCCAGGATAACCGGCGGCTGAATTACGGTTCGGCAGGCATTGAGGCAGGTCGGCCTGCCTCAATGCCTGCCGGTCAGGTCTCTTCGATGCAGGATCGCAGCGTTTCTTCGAGGTTCGGGGAAACGAAACGATAACCGTGTTCGGTCAAGACCTGCGGGACGACTCTGGAACTCGACAGAACCAGTTCTTCGCCCATCTGGCCGAAGACGGTTTTAGCAACGAAGGCCGGCATATTCATCACCGTCGGCCGGCCGACCACCGAGCCCAGTGTCTTCGTGAAGTCCCGGTTGGTGACCGCTTCCGGCGCCACCATGTTGACCGATCCGCTGATATCGTCGCGCTCCAGCAGGAAGAGAAACATCCGCACCACATCGTCGATACCGACCCAGCTCACGTATTGCTGGCCGTTGCCGACAACGCCGGCGATGCCCAGTTTGAACGAGGGCAGCATTGTCGACAGGGTGCCGCCATTGCCGCTGAGCACCATGCCGATGCGGCAGTTGACCACGCGAATCCCGGCCTGCCGGGCCGGCTCGGTCGCACTCTCCCAAGCGCGGCAGACCTTGGCGACGAAGTTGTCGCCGCTGGTGCTCGTCTCCCTGAGCAATGTGTTGCCGCGGTCGCCGTAGTAGCCGGTTGCCGAGGCCGAGAGCAGCACCCGTGGTTTGACCGGTAGGCCGGCGCAGAATGTGGCCAGCTCCGTTGTCCCGGCGACCCGGCTCTCCATGATGAGCTTCTTTTTCCGGACGGTCCAACGGCCGGAAGCGATATTGTCGCCGGCCAGGTTGATTACCGCGTCGAAGGTCGGCATGCCGTGCTCGTCGCCGATCCGGGCGAGGTTCCAGAAGCCCTGGTCCCCGTTATTTCGATTTCGCTGCAGGCTGAAAAACGAGTGGCCGGCGGCGAAAAGAAATTCGGCAAGAGCGCTGCCGACCAGGCCGGATGCCCCGGTAATCAGAATATTCATGTCGCTTCCCCTTGGAAAGAGCTGGCGGTATCGTTTCGCCGCAGGAGGTGGAGAGTACCGGATTTACTGCCCGTGCCGGGATGATGCAATCATTTTCTGGAGGTCTGCGACGATGTCGTCGCAGACCTGGTCCTGATCCCGGCCGTTGCTGTCGATGGTGATGTCGGCATAGCTGCTATAGAGTTCGCTGCGTTCCCGGAACAGATCGAGAAAACTCTGATCGGGGTGCTTGGCCAGCCCCCTGGTCTCGTAATCGTGAACCCGCTGGTTGAGCGTCTGCAGGCTGGCGGTGAGATAAACGATGACACCGTTTTTTTTCAGGTGTTCCATGGCCAGCGCACTGTAGGGGGCACTGCCGCCGGTGGCGATGACGTGGTGGTCGCAGGTGATGTCGAGCAGGACGCGTTGCTCGATTTCCCGGAGCACCAGGTAGCCGTCCTGGTCGACGATCTCCTGCAGCGTTCGTCCCTCAACCAATTGAATCAGAATATCGCTGTCCAGGTAGGGGCGAGCCAGGCGTTTGGCGAGTATGACGCCGACGGTGCTTTTCCCCGACCCCGGCATACCGATTAAAACCAGGTTTCTGTTATCGTCCATTCCTTCCTCGTCCGGTGTTGATTATCTGTTTCGCTCAGAATGAAACCGCTTGTCGTGAGCGGCAGCCCGACCGGTGCCGGCCGGGCTCTCTTCTCTGTGAGTCGTCTCCTTCCCGAATATCAGCGTTGTTCGTGCCGCCGCAGCTGCGTTGAGATGCATTGAACGAGTAGCAGGGAAACACAACTCATGGCGGCGCCGGCAAAGAAGACCAGCCGGTAGTCGATCAGCCAGAGCAGGCCGCCGAGGGCCGGCAGGAAAACGGCGGCGATATGGTTGATGGTGAAACCGACGGCCATACTTGGCGCGATATCCTGAGGATCGGCTATTTTCTGGAAGAAGGTGCGAATGGCGATGGCAAAGTTGAAAAAAATGTGATCGAGGATATAGAGTACTCCGATCATCAGCTTCGAATCGGTGAGGGTGTAGGCGATGAAGATGAAAATCAGGCTGAAATATTCGAGCGACAGCACGCGCCTCTCGCCGAAACGGACGATGCAAGTGCCGATCAGACGGCTGAGAAAGAAATTGATGACGTTGTTGAGCAGAAACAGAACGGCGATTTCCGACACGGTAAAAGAAAATTTCTTGACCATCAGGAAAACGGCAAAAGCGACGAAGATCTGGCGCCGGGCTCCGGCCATGAAAGTCAGGCAATAGTAGAGCCAGTAGCGGCTTCGTACTACCATTGAGCGGCGTTGCGGCGCCAGGGTCCGATCGACCGGATCCCGGGTCATGGCCCAGAAGGCGGCACCGATGATCAGCAGGCCGAAGAGTAGATAGAGGTGACGGTATTGGAGGAACGGCGCCAGTGACAGGATGATCAGGCCGGTAACGACGTTGGTTGCTGCGGTGAAGCTGCGCAATCTGCCGAAGATCAGCGGTGCGGTCAGTTTATCGAAATATTGCAGGGTCAGCGACTGGTTGGTGGTCTCGAAATAGTGGAACCCGAAGCTCATCACCAGGGTGGTCAGGATCATGCCGTAAAAACTCGGCAGCAGACCGGTGATCGATACACCGACGCCGAGCACCAGGACGGCCAGGGCCGACAGCCGGTGCTCCTTGATAATAAGCAGCAGATAGACGACGAGCAGCGACAGCAGGCCGGGGATTTCCCGGACTGACTGGATGATGCCGATGTGCTGCCCTTCCAGGTGGACGATATTGACCGCGAAGTTGTCGAACAGGGTCTGCCAGACCTGCAGTCCGGCGGTGTTGCAGATGGTCAGCACCAGCAGGAAGATGTACATGTTGTGTTGGTTCAGCCGGGCCATCGTCATCCTTGTGTCCACTGCGAGAAGAGAAGCGCTTACTAAACGGAAAAAGGTGCTGTCCGTCAAATACAAATTGAGCGGGCAGGGGGTGCTGACACCAGCCGAGCGACAGGAATAGTACCTTTTCGAAAGGAAATTATTGAGTAATTGGAAAAAGTTTACTAAAGAATTTGCTAGTGGGGATAAAGAGGCGTCGCCTGGCCGATGAAGCTTCGCTCTTTTCGGACGCGAAGTTGTCGGGCGGGCGGTGCGCCATATGAGCCTGGTTATGCCGGGAGGTTGTCCTGAGATGGAAGCGTTTTTCAACAAAATCATGGCGTTTGTCGATTCGACCGAGTTGATCGATCAGGTGAAAGATGTCGATTATGTCGGTCTCTTCACCAACCCGTGGTTTCTCGTACCGTTCATAGTGCTGGTCGGTTATCTGCTGTTTAAGCAGAAATGGCGTGATATCATTTTTCTGGTTATTTTCTTCGGTATCTGGTGGGCCAGCGGCACCGAGTACATGCAGACGCTCGTGGTCGGTGACGAGTTGCAGGTGAGCAAAGTCCTGCCGGTCCTGTTTGGCGGTGCCGCCGTACTGGGCATCATCGTTTATCTGCTGTTCGGTAGATCCGACTAGACGGGGAAGGATAAGGGGGCGCGGTCTGCTTTACGGCCAGCTGGTCGGCAGGTTTGCCCTGATTCATTGCAGCTGTCATAATCCGGTACCATATGCGTTTTCGAAACGGCATCTTTATCATCACTGAAGAAAACAATTGTCCATTCTACAACGTCGGCGAAGAGATGGAGGTGACCGAGGGGGCCTTGAAAATGCCTGCCGGGAAGACCACCTGTCTGGTCTTGGCCAAGGACATCATCGATCTGACAACAGAAGATGTCGCCTACGAGAAGCTACATCAAGGAACCAGCGAGAAGACCAAGTTCGAATGCGGCGGCTGTACCGGCATTATCCGCTTTGAGTTCAAAAAGGAGAAGGGCTTCGCAACGCTGCAGATGAATCTGCTGGCGGCGGCCGAGCGCAAAGAGAAGATCAAAGAGGTTGCGCAGTATGCGGTTACCCTGCGGGCCATTACGCTGTTCAGCGCCCTGTCCGACGACGATTTGCTCGACCTTTCGACACTGCTCGAATTCGAGGACTATGACTGGGGTTTTCCGATTGCCCAGAAAGGCGATCCCGGACTTAAACTCTATGTCATCATTTCCGGAAAAGTGGAGGTCGTCGACGATGATGGCGTGGTCCTGGCGGAAATGGGGACCGGTGACGTATTCGGCGAGATGAGCCTGCTGTCCGGCGGCCCGGTGACGACTACCATTCAGGCGGCGCAGCCGTGCAAAATAGCCACGCTCAGTCAGAAAAACTTCCGGCACGTGCTCAACCGTTATCCGGCCCTGCAGATTTTCTTCTACAAGCTGCTCGTCAGCCGAATCACCAAGATCAACGAACAGCGGGCCGAGGAGTTGTCTTCGGGGATGGTCGGCCAGCTGAGCGATATCTCGGCGGTTGAACTCTGCCAGATGATCAACAGCAACCAGAAGACCGGCCATCTAAAGATCGAAACCAATGATACGAGCGGCCGAATCCTCTTTCACGAAGGTGAAGTCGTCAAGGCCGACTTTGGCTACAACCAGGGGAAAGAGGCATTTTACGAGGTCCTTGGCTTGACCGACGGCAGGTTCAAGTTCGTCCAGGGACTCACCAGCAACGATCGCAAGCTCCCGGTGATCGGCGGGTTCATGGCCATGCTGATGGAAGGCATGAAACGTCTCGACGACCTTCGTCACTGACCTGTTCCGGTCGGCTCTCTTCCGGAAAACGAGCATCTCCGGGCCCTGCCATGAGTCGACCGGCCTGTGTGTTTAACAATCTTCGCCGATGAGCAGCCAGCGACTTCAGAAAAAACGCATTGTTACCGAGCTGTTGCGCTCATTGTCGCCGGCAGAACTGGCGGACAAACTTCGGGCACTTCCGTCGCGTGATGTTATCAATCCGCTCTTCTCCTGCCTCTGCCACCCGGATGAGTTGGTGCGCTGGCGCGCGGTCACCGGTTTCGGCATCGTGGTTCCGGCGATTACCGAGCGGGACCCGGAAGAAGGCCGGGTCATTATGCGTCGTTTTATCTGGATGCTCAACGATGAGTCGGGCGGGATCGGCTGGGGGGCACCGGAGGCGATGGCCGAGGTCATGGCTGCCAGTCAACTGCTCGCCGACGAGTACCTGCACATGTTGGTCTCCTATACCCTGGACGACGGGCCGGAGTTGCACCAGCACGGCAATTTTCTCGAACATGAAATCCTGCAGGAGGGGGTACTCTGGGGCATTTGCCGGGTCGCCCCTTTGTATCCCGAGCAGGTGCTGGCGTTGGGAGTGGCCGACAAGTGCGGCGGCTATTTCTCGTCAGAGCGGAGCGGTATCAGAGCGTTGACCTGTCGTCTCAGCGGACTGCTCGCTCTCTCCCGCTATCGCCGGCAATTGGACGAGCTGACCGCAGATTCGGCGGCTGTTCGTCTCTATGAGGACGGACTGCTGCGGGATTACCGGGTCGCTGATCTGGCCGAGCAGGCGGTGCGAGCCATCGACCGGCATCAGGATGCCAGCAAACCCGGCGGCAGCGATGCCACCGGTTCACCGCCGAGGCAGTAACCGCCGTCGGCACGGATCACGGTGCCGGTGACAAAGCCGGCCTGAACGGCGACAAAAAAGACCAGCTCGGCGATTTCCTCGGGGGTACCGGTGCGGTGCAGCAACGTATGATCGAGCAGATCCCGGCGTTGCCGCTCGGTCAAGGCCTGCCAACCCCTGGTTTCCTCACCGTGCCGGCCGCGCACCAGGCCGAGCATGACCTCGTTGACCCTGACCGCCGGCGCCGCCTCTCTGGCCCATTGCTCGGTGAACGACGCGATGCCGCGATTTGCCGCGCTGTAGCCGTCGTTGAAGAGCAGTGACGCCGGCCCGCAGCGGCCAACCAGGGCCGCAATAGAAGAAATATTCACTACCGAGCCGCAACCACAGGCGGTAAGTAGCGGCAGGGCCCGCCGAAAGAGGAACCATTTGGCCCGCAGGGTCGTTTCGAACTCCAGCTGCCATTGACCGTCGTTCTGCACTGTTTCGTAAGAGCCGTGGACGACGGGCATGCCGCCCCGTTCGATATTGTTGATCAGGTGGTGCAGTCCACCGAGATCGGCGGTCACCGAGTCTATCAACCGGGCGGTGTCGTCAGGGTCGGTCAGGTTGCAGCGGTAGCAGTGAAATCGGTAACCGGCCCCGCTAAACTCCTGCTCCATCTCTGCCGTCGATTCCGGCCAGTCGTGGTGTACCGGCAAGGCCAGGGATGCCCCGGCACCACCGAAGCGGCGGGCGATGGCCCGGCCGACCGGCCGGCTGGCGCCGGGAATAAGCACAATGCGATCACGAAGATTCATGGTGTCACCCATTTGCCGGCGGGTTGGCTGGGTTCAGCGCGTGGGAGAGCAGGGCCAGGCTGTTGCTCAAAGAAAGACCGCCAGCCGTAACGGCAACGGCGCAGCAGAGAACGCTCCTGCCAAACGGCTGGCAAATGATGTCTGAGGCCACTTGGCGGCTGTCGAGAAACCCTTCCAGGGCGCCGTGTTTCATCCAGAGCCGATAGCCGGCGTAGTGGTCTCTGCCGGCCAGCCGTTCGACCAGCGGGATAGCGATGCGCCCGTAGAGTATACCGCCTGGCGTGGCCGACGGACGACTGAAGTCGGCGAGGATCAGTGAGCCGCCGGGGCGGACCATGCGCCGGCTGTTGGCATAGACGGCCAGTGCGGCGGTCGGATGTTTTTCGTGCAGGGAAAACGAGACAATGGCGCAGTCGAAGGTGCCCGGGGCAAAGGTCGCCTGCTCGGAGTCGAGCAGGTGGTAGCTGATCGTCTCGGAACTGCTCTTCTGCGCTTGTTCCAGCATTGCCAGTGAGTTGTCGATACCGCAGAGTTCCATGCCGGGGGCATCGAGCAGGCGTAACTGGTCACCGGTACCGCAACAGACATCAATGACCCGGCGATACCCCTTGAACCGGATGTAGGCAGCAATGTCGCGGCGCACCGGCTGCAGCAGCGGAGAGACGACACGGTCATAGAGCGGGGCGATGGAACGGTAGTGATCAAGGGGCATCGATTGACTCGCGACTCAACAGAAACGATAGATGGCGACGGAATTACGAACCTGCACGGATAGTAAATGGTTGGGCGAGTCTTGCAAAGGGGAAACTGGCCGTATGACCGATAACCGCTTGTCCTTTGGTGGGAGAGACATACAGTATAGTGGGTGACACACCCGTGAATTCAACCGATACAATGTGACATGATACATCGAACGACCGTTTTCTCGATTCTCACCGGACTTCTTTCGCTCCTGCTGTTGACCGGATACGGGCGGGCCGAGATGAAACCGGCTGCATCTCCGGACTGTTTTGCGACCAGCTGGCCGCACGAGACAAGCGAGCTAGCGCCCGATCCAACGGTGCAATTCGGCAGGCTTGCCAATGGGCTGCGTTACGTCGTGCGGCAGCACGACGAGCCGCGCGATCGTACGGCGGCCTACCTCGGCGTTTTGGCCGGTTCGCTTCATGAAGAAGAGCAGGAGCGGGGTTTGGCCCATTTCCTCGAGCACATGTTGTTCAACGGAACCTCCCACTTTCCGCCGGGTACGCTGATCGATTACTTTCAATCGATCGGAATGAGCTTCGGCGGCGATACGAACGCGCTGACCGCCTACGATCGCACCGTCTATAAGATTATTCTGCCCCGGTCGAGCAGAGAAGACCTGGACCGGGGGCTGCTCGTGCTCAGTGACTTTGCCGGCGGCGCTTTGCTGACGGAGGAAGAGGTCGATCAGGAACGCGGGGTCATCATGGCGGAGATGATCGCCCGTGATTCTGCCGGTTTTCGCGCCTGGGTCGACGAATCGGAGTTCACCTTGCGCGGCACACGGCTGGAGCAGAGGATGCCGATCGGTGATCCCGCGGTGCTGCGCCAGGCCGGACCGGCAGAGTTGCGTGATTTCTACGATGCCTGGTATCGGCCGGAGAATATGATTCTGGTGCTGGTCGGCGATTTCGACCCGGAGACGGCCGAGGAACTGATCAAAACCCACTTTGGACCGTTACAGGGCCGAGGCGATCCGCCTCCCTGCCCTGATTTGGGGCGTATGCAGCATGGGGAGATGGAATCATTTTACCATGTGGAACCGGAACTGGGCTACACCGAGGTCGTACTCGAAACGGTGGCAGACAAGGAGGCGCAACCGGATTCGTTTGCGCTGCAGCGTCAGGAACTCTATCGGTTGCTGGCGACGCAGATGATCAACCATCGGCTGGCCAGACTCGTCGAAAACGCCGACTCTCCGCTTCGCTCGGCGGCCTATTCCGACACCGCGCTGCTGGATCGCTTCCGGATCAGCGGTATCAGGGCGAAGACCGACGGGCAGAACTGGCAGGACGCGTTGACCGAGATCGACCGGGTTATTCGCCAGGCGGTGACGTACGGTTTTTCCGAGCAGGAACTGGACCGGGTCAAACGGCAACTGCTCTCCGACCTGGAAAAAGCGGTCCAGACCAGCGACACGACCAGCTCGCAGATCATCGCCCGCCGTCTGCTGACCCAGCTGCAGGCCGACCGGGTGCCCCAGTCGCCGCAGCAGGAACTGGCGCTCTTCGCTCCGGTTGTCGAGCAGGCGACTGCCGACCAGCTGCTTGATGTCGTTCGTGAACGCTGGCAACAGGGCAGTACTCTGATAAAACTGATCGGCACTGCGCAACTACCCGAGGAGACCGCCGAGCAGACGCTGCTCTCCTGCTATCGCTCTCTTCAGGAGCAGGAGGTGGCGGCGCCCGTGGCCGGCCGGCAGCTCGAGTTTCCCTATCTGGTGACAGCGGCGGTCGGTCCGGAGCCGATAGCGACCGAGACCTTCCCTGATATCGATGTGCAGCGGTTTCGCTACGACAATGGCCTGGTGGTCAACGTCAAGCAGACTGACTTCGATAACGAGAGCGTTGCCCTGGCCGTCCATTTTGGTAATGGTCGCCGGAGCTTGCGCAAACCCGGTCTCGACCTGCTCGCCGGAGCCGTGGTCAACGGTTCCGGCAGCGGCCGTTACAAGGCATCCGAATTGCAGGAGGTATTGGCCGGCAGTTCGGTAAGCCATCGCTTTCGTATCGGTGAAGAATCCTTCTCCTGGGAGGGCCGGTCGTTGACCGGTGATCTTGAACTGCTGTTCCAGACCCTGCAGACCGTACTGCGTGATCCCGGGTTCCGCCGGGAAGCATACGACCGGGCGATGAAGAGCTTCGCGATGATGTACCGGCAGATACAAAACGATACCGAGGGCGGCGTACGGCTTCATCTCGAACCGTTTCTTGCCGGGGGAGCGCCGGGTTACGGTTTGCCCGGTTGGCAGGAGTTCTCCGCGTTGACCCTGGAAGATGTGACGGGCTGGCTGGCGCAGCCTTTTAACGAAGCGGTCCTGGAGATATCGGTGGTCGGCGATGTCGCTCCGGAGCAGGTACGGGCGTTGGCCGCCCGCTATTTCGGGACGGGTCACATGACGCCACTGCCGGTTGCAACGGAGCACCAGCCAACCTTTCCGGCCGGCGAGACCCGTGAAGTGGAGATGACGAGCAGCGTCGACAAGGCGGTCGTTCGGTCTGCCTGGTTGACCGATGATTTCTGGGATATTAGTCGTTCTCGGCGGCTGCATGTATTGGCGGCGGTTCTTGAGAACCGGCTGCGGGAGGCGGTCCGGGAACGTCTCGGCGCCAGTTACTCGCCGTTTGTCGCCAGCATGACCAGCCGGGCCTATGATGGGTTCGGCATGATGGTGGCCCAGGTGGTGGTTGAATCAGACCTGGTCGACACGGTGCACACGGAAATTGCGGCGACGGCGGCGTCCCTGCAGACCGAGCCGGTGAGCCCGGAGGAACTCGACCGGGCCAAACGACCGTTGGCCACCTCGCTGAGAGAATCGGTGCGGACCAATGATTACTGGCTCCATTCGGTTTTGTCGCTGTCTTCCCGGCATCCCCGTCAGCTTGACTGGCCACTGACCATGATCGAGGATTTTGCCGCGGTGACCGTCGACGAGGTGAGCGAGCTTGCCGAGGACTACCTGACCTCACAGCGACAGGCGGTCGGTATTATCCGTCCGATCGTAACCGGAGAGGAGCATCTGGCGGAAAAACAGGAAACGGCCGAACTCCCGGTCAATTGACCAGGACCCGGGCGGTGATCGGCTGTTTTCTGACGATGATGGTCGAATAATAGTGCGGCTGGCCGACGATGCGATCGAGCCTGCCGTGAATTTCCTCCGTTCCGGTACCGGCCCGCTCCACCAGCACCGCCTGCTCAATCAGTCCGCACTGCTCCAGCAGCACCGTCAGCCGAGGCAGCACCCGATGCACCTTCATCAGGACGATGGTGTCGAAGCGTTGCAGTACCTCTAGGAGGCGTTCGTCGGAGAAGGTGGCCGGAACGATGGCCACCATCTCGTCGCCGAGGCAGATCGGCGTCGCCAGCGCCGCGGAACAACTGCTCATCGCCGGGACACCGGGAATGAAGACCGTCTTCGTATCGGGTCGGATGCCGCAGAGTGTTTCGTAAAGATAGTAGCCGGTCGAATAGATTGCCGGATCGCCAAGCGTCGGGAAACAAACGCTTTTCCCGTCGTCGAGAAAGTCGAGCACGGTCTGGGCCGCATGGCGCCAGGCGACGAGCACATCTGGCTCCGGCTCCCGGCCGCTGTGGATCTTTTTCATCGGGAAATGGAGTTGGACAATTTCTTTGCCGGCAAGGCTGGTAGCCCCGCTGAGGATCGACAGGGCAGTCGAACGGCCGTTCTCGGAGCCGCAGGGAGAGACGATGACCGGACAGACCGCGGCGGTCTTGACGGCCTTGACCGTGATCAGATCCGGGTCGCCCGGGCCGGTGCCGACGATATAAAGTGTTGCAGTCATTGAATCACCATTGTTGACTTTTGTTTTATGAAAATCAGTTTTGTCCCCAGGCTGGCCGGTTCTGCCGTAGGCTGCATCGCGAAGGCCCGGAGGGCCGGAGAATCAGGCCCGTAGGGCTGCGGACAGGACGTCCGTAGCCGGCGGCCAGCCGATAAGGCCGCAGCGCAGCAGCCGGAGGTAGAATCGGCCAGCCATCCCGACCAAGAGGCCGATTGTATTTGTTCGTGGCGTCTTCCCTTCATCGAAATTCATTTTCATAGAGCAGCCGGTTGATTTGCCGGATGCCTTCGAGCAGCCTGGTGGTCGGCCGCGCCACCAGGGTTTCATCGATCAGATAGATCCGCTCCTCGCGGACCGCCTTGATTGCGCCGAAGCCCGGTTCATCGATGATTTCCTCGACGGTGATACGGTTCATTCGTCCCGATTGGGCCAAAAAAACATCGATCATTTCCGCCTTGGCCAGAATCCGTTCCTTGCTGTAATCGGCAATATTGGTGCCCCGCCGCGGAACCGCATCGTCCGCGACGTTGATGCCGCCGGCCGCAGTCAGACAGAAGATGGCGATTGATGCCGGCGAGAAGGTGCGCATCCGCCGGTGGATTGATTCGAAGTAGACCCGGGGCCGCCGCTTTTCATCAATGGCTGCGACTCGGCGTTTCATCTCTTCGAGTTCGTGCTGAAAAACGCTGATCATCCGGGTTGCCCCGCCTTCGTGGCCGCTGATACGGCCGAGGGTCCGCCAGTAATCGAACAATTCGTCCACCGTCGCCGGCTGCAGGGAGATGACGGTGATCCCGTAGCGTTCCAACTGCTCTACCAGGTTGGCGGCGCTGTGTCGGATCATCGGCCTGATCAGGATGCAGTCCGGTGCGGCGGCAATCAGTTTCTCGGCGGTATCATGGTATGAAAACCGCGCTTTGTCGAGGATGCTTGCCGGGTAGGTGTCGCTGGTTGAGATCCCGAAGAGGGCGTCGCTCGCGCCGATCTCGGCAAGGTTTTCGGTGTGGGCCGGGTAGAGCGAGATGATTCTGGTAAACGGACGATCGATGCGGTGGCGGACGCCGTCGTGGTCGATCAGTTCGAAACCGGCCGCTGCAACCGTCTGAAACATCAAGAGCAGCAGGGCTAGCGTAAGAATTCGCCCGAGAAATCCTGCAGATGGGCGCTTGGCTGGCGCAGCCCCGTGGAGGCACCGCCGCCTGCAGGATCGCCGAACCGGCGATTGATAGTGCTGGTTGAAGGAGATCATTATCGGTCAACGATAGATAAAGCTGATCTGGTTGGTTCGTGTTGCGGTCCGGTACGACTCCGCCTCGATCTCGTAGAGGTCTGCTACCAGTGCCGGCGTGACGATGTCCTCTGTCGGACCGTAACAGCGCAGGTCTCCGTCCTTGAGAACGACGACCTGATCGCAGAAGGCCAGCGCGATATTCAGGTCGTGCATTGCCGCGATGACGGTGCGTCCCTGCCGGACCAGCCGGGCCAGCAGCTTCATGATGGCCAGCGCGTGGTTGATGTCGAGATTGGCGGTTACTTCGTCGAGCAGCAGATAGTCGGTATCCTGGGCCAGCGCGCGGGCGATCATCACCCGTTGTTTTTCCCCGCCGGACAGCTGCCTGACCGATCGATCGCGGAACCGGCCGATTTCCATGGCATCCAGGGCTTGTTCCACCGCGGTATGATCGTCCCTGCTCGGCCGGGCAAAACGCGGGATATGTGGATGCCGTCCCATCAGAACGACATCGAAGACGCGGTAGTCGAAATTGAGCGAAAAGCTCTGCGGTACACTGGTCAGAAGCCGGGCTCGATCCGCTGGGGGATAGTGATCGATCTGCCGCCCGTTGAGCAAAACGGAGCCGCAGGACGGTGTCAGGTGTCCGGCGAGCAGATCGAGCAAGGTCGTCTTGCCGCTGCCGTTCGGCCCGAGCAGGCCATAGAAACACCCGGGTGCCAGATGCAGCGACAGGGCCTGCAGGCCGGCATGGGCCCGGCCGTAGGAAAACCCGGCATCGCAGAGTCGATAGCCCCGATCGTGTTCCATCAGCGCCACCTCGCCAATTGGGTGCGGCGGAAAATGTAGCAGAAAAACGGTCCGCCGATCAATGCGGTCAGCACTCCGATCGGCAGTTCCGTCGGCAGCATGACGCGGGTTACCGTATCGGCGAGCAGCAGCAGGATGGCGCCGCAGAGAAAACTGCAGGGAATGAGCAGCCGGTTGTCGGGACCGAGCGCCATCCTGACGAAGTGCGGCACGATCAGGCCGATAAAGCCGATGATTCCGGAGACGCTGACGCAGGCGGCGGTGGCCAGTGAGGCGACGACCAGCAACCGTTTGCGGACGGCCGGTGAGTCGATGCCGAGTGAGTCCGCGGTCCGGTCGCCAAAGGACATGATATCGAGTTCACGGGCGTGGCCGCCGATCAACAGGCAGCTCGGCAGAACGAGCACGAGAAGCATGGAGACATCGGCCCAGCCGGTGCCGATAAAACTGCCCATGAGCCAGAAAATAATGGCGTTAACCTGTTCGTCGGCGAGGAATTTGATCAGGCTGATACCGGCCGAAAGGATCGCTGAGACAATGATGCCGGACAGAATCAGACTGTTGGAGGAGAGGCGCGTGGACGGGCTGCTCAGGGAAAAGACGACGAAGAGGGTGAGCACCGCGCCGATAAAGGCAAACAGCGGAATGATCAGTGAGCCGGGCAGCGTCAGTCCGAACATCAGCAGCAAAATGGCCAGTGATGCGCCAAAAGCGGCGCCGGAGGAAATGCCGAGGGTGTACGGGTCGGCCAGCGGATTCTGCAGCAATGATTGAAAGACGCAGCCGGCGACGGCGAGCGAGCCGCCGACTAATGCGGCGCAGAGGATACGCGGCAGGCGCACCTCCATGATAACGAAGGGAAAGCTCGGTGTCAGATCGGCCGGCACGGCGGCGCCCAACTGCATGAGCAGCACACTGACGATATCGGCCGGATCGATCTTGATATAGCCCAGACCGGTGGCGGAGACGATCTGCACTGCCAGCAGCGCGGTCAGCAGCAGCGGCAGGATGAGCCGGACGGGTAACCGGCGGCCACTTCTCGGGCTGAGCTGGGTGTGGTCGGATGATGCTTTGGCGGTCATCGTGATGGCCGGCTCCAAAAAAAAAATCCCCGGATCAGAATAATCGATCCGGGGATGCCCTGATTTTCCACGTATCTTTGTCTGGCTTCCTGTTCCACGGGAAGCTTTCGCTTGCATCAGGCAGGTCTTCTGACTTCCGGTTCACCCTACTGGTTGCGCCTTCCCAGCCGATTCAGGCCAGTGACGTCGTGCAACGTTCGTCCCGGTTACAGCGGCGGGCCCGTCTCCGAATCGCACGGAGTTCCCTTTTAAATCGGGTCGAGCGGTTCGACCCGGTACCTGAGTCCGTCCTTCCCTTCTACCGCCTGAACCGGTGTTTGTCAACCATCGGCACGTTCACGCCGAAGCGCACGGTGCTGCCTGACCGATGTGATTCGGTCGATAGGGGAAAACGGCTCAGGTCAAGATGTTGTCAGTGCGATATAGCAGGCCGCGGCGATAATCAGGCTGACGATGCGGAACAGCTGGTTGTAGAAGATGAGTTCGACGGCCAGTTTCGGCTGAAAGATACCGGCGTAGTAGGGAAACTGGTGTCTGACGGCCCGTAGTGGGGAAGACAGGATGTTGCCGATCAGCAGCGCGAAAACGATTTCCCGGTAACTCAGGACATTGTCCTGCAGCAGCGCGCCGGCGGCAGCCAGCCCGGCTGTCAACTCAGCGGCCATATGCAGAGTGATGATACCGATGGCCTGCGGCGAGAGCCAGGGCAGAAAGTCGAGCAGAGAGGCGACACGCTGCTCGAGAAAATCGAAAAATTCGAGCCGGTTCATGACAAAGATGACAATGTAGATCGGCACGGTGAACAGGGCGATCTTTTTCATTCGTTTCTTGAATCGCCGCCAGACTTTTTGCCACCGCTGCCCCCAATCCTGATCTTTTTCCGGGGCCAGAGACAGCGTCGTCAGCTCTTTCGGGGGTGGCAGGAGCAGTCGGCCGACCCCGACAATGGTCAGGGTCCTGAGTAGGGCGGCCAGGAAGGTGATGCCGACATAGATGAAGGCGGCTCCTTTGATCAGCGGCAGGGTGATGACGATCATCGTCGGTAGATGCAGGAAATAGGTGGGCAGACTGTTGAACAGGTTGGCCAGCACCAGTTCTCTTTTGTCGATGTCGCCCCGTTCGTAGGCTTCGGCCAGCATGGTATTGGCCGCAACCCCGGAGACGAGCGCCATCGCAAAGGCCGCCCCGACGTGTTCGGTAAAATGACCCAACCGGATCAGTGGCCGGGCGACGAGGGCGATCTTGCCGGTCCAGTTCAACGACTCGAGGAGGTTGGCGGCCAGCAGCCCGATGGAAATGAACAGCAGTAACCTGAGCAGCGGCAGCACTAATTGACCCCAGAGGATGGGGAGCGAAAAAAGTGTCAGTTCCATGGCGGCGTCACATGGTGGGCGGCAGATTGAGAGACTGTCACAGCAACGTTCCGGGAAGCGGCAGCGTTTTCAGCGTATCGCTGACGGGATAATCCCCGGCGAGGGGAAAAGCTGCAGCATGCAGTGGGCATTGAGACCGTTCGGGTCGTTGAAGAGCAGCAGTTGCTCGGCGGCCGGTTCGATATCCCGTATCAGTCCGGTAAGACCGGTCAGTAGCGGAGATTGCAGTGCGGCGGCCCGGGATTCGCTGCCGATCCGGCGGAAGAGCTGTTCTCTGAGAGAGAGCGGTTCGGTAAGGGTGGTTACCGCATAGTTACCCAGGCCGGCCTTGGCGGCCGCTGCTTTGATGGCCTGGTCGAGGTCGCCGAGCTGATCGACGAGACCGATATCGCGGGCGGCGATGCCGGAATAGACCTTACCCTGGGCAAGCCCTTCGACGGTCTCCTCGGTCATGCCGCGCCCCTCGGCTACGATGGAACGAAACTTCCGATAACCGTTTTCCAGGGTCAATTCGATAGCCTCCTTGATTTCCGGAGCCAGGGGACGACTCAGGTCGAGGCCTCCGGAAAGGTTGGTGGTGCCGATGCCGTCACGGCGGATGCCGAGTCGGGCCAAACTCTCGTCAAAGGTCGGCAGGGCCATGAAGATACCGATGGAACCGGTGATGGTGCTCGGGGCCGCCCAGATTTCATCGGCGTCGGCGGCCAGCCAATAGGCACCCGATGCGGCCATACTGCCCATGGAGACAACGACCGGCTTGCCGGCCTGTTTGAGCTGCAGTAGTTCCTGCCGGATCATTTCCGAGGCAAAGGCCGAACCGCCTCCGCTGTCGATGCGCAGGACCACGCCTTTGACGGCCGGCGTTGTTCGTGCCTGCTGCAGTAATGAGGTGATCGTGTCGGCGCCGATGGTGCCGGTGCTGCTGCGACCCGGCATGATTGCCCCCTGGGCGACGATCAGGGCGATTTCCGGCTGTTCTTCGGCAGCGCCGCGATAAGACGGGTCAACCGTTTTCAGATAGGTGGTGAACGATACCATGCGGGGTGAGCCGTCGGTCGTCGAGTCGGTCAGGGTGGCCAGGTAGCTGCTTGTTTCATGACGGTGGCTGAGCCGGTCGACCAGACCGCTGTCGAGGGCGAGACGGGCCAGGTCGCCGCCGACTTCCCTGAGATTATCCGGGATGCGATTGATATAGGCGGTGATAGCCTCCGGCTGAAGGTCTCGTTGGTCGGCAACGTCGTCAAGATACTGGGCCCACAGGTCGGTCAGCCAGGCCCGTGACTGACTGCGATCTTCCGGCGACATGGAACTCCTGGTCAACGGTTCGGTGGCAGACTTGTAATCGCCCACTTGGAAGACATGAAAGCGGATATTGAGTTTGTCGAGCAGTTCCTGGAAATAAAACCGATAGACCGAGAAACCGCTCAGGTTGACGCCTCCCATCGGGTTGAGCAGAACCGTATCCGCGTGGGCGGCAAGATAGTATTGACTCTGTGTATAATAATCTTCGGCGGCGATTACCTGTTTGCCGCTTTGCCTGAAGCGGGTCAAGGCCGCACCGATTTCCTGCAATTGGTTCAGACCGGCGCCGTCAAAGGATTCCAGGTCGAGCACGAGCGCGACGATGCTGTCGTCGTCCGCGGCTTGATCGAGTACATCGAGAACATCCTGCAGCAGCGTTTCCCGTGGTTGATCGGAGAACCCGAGGAACTCGGAGAGATAGCCGTCGATGGGAGCAGCGTCCTGTTGCTGTTCGACAATGGTGCCGGAGAGGGTGAGTTTGAGGATACTGTCGAGTGGGATGACCGTCTCCGTCGAACGGAACAAGGTCACCGCGAGCAGCGCGATACCGCCGAAGAACAGTAGGTTGAAGACGATGGTCCAGAGCGTCCCGAGAATCTTCGCGAGGACCTTGAAGATGTTAAATATCGATACAAAAAAATCTTTCATGTCAGGACTCGAGTTGGTCGGTGAACCAGAGAGACGTCGTTTTGCTGCCGGAATCTCGATCAACGGCGGGACAGGTTTTAACCTGTCCCCCCCCCTCATCATCAAAACCTCCGGCAGGACCGGCCGGCCCGGGGAGTTCAGCCTGTAGAACCGATTTCCATATAAAAAAAAAGGCAATAGCGAGCGATCCGGGCAATACTGCCGGAGATAATAGCAATCATCGGGGTGCAAGTAAACCCGGTATCTTTGCCGGATCGTCAGTGACTGGGACGGGAGCTTTGGCAATGATCAGCAGCGCCGGACGGGGCGGGAAAGGGCAGGAGGAGCTGGCGGGGGCGGTCGGCCGCGGCCGTCGTCAGCTTGGCAGCGGCTATCCCGAGCAGGCGGACTTTTTTTTGTCCCGCCTCGGTCCGGGCCAGCAGCGGCAGCACGCAGTGGATAATGTCTTCGACCCGGTTAAGCGGCCGGGCAAGGGTGGTCGACCGAGTGATGGTGACGAAGTTTGCGTAGCGAACCTTCAGGGTTACCGTCTGGCAGTAAGTGGAGCGGCTGCACAGAGACCGGCTGACCCGCTCGGCCAGATGGGTGAGTATCTGCTTTATTTGAGTCCGATCCCGGGTGTCTCTGCGGAGCGTTGTTTCGGCGCCGATCGATTTTCTGATCCGTTGGGGTTGGACGATTCGCTGGTCGTGGCCCCGGACGATATGGTAGAAAAACACCCCTTGTTTGCCGAAGTGTTCCACCAGCCGTGGCAGCGACCAACTCAGCAGGTCCGCTCCACGGGTGATGCCGATCCGAGCCATTTTCTCGGCGGTTACCGTGCCGACGCCGTGGAAGGAGGCGATCGGCAGCCCGGCCAGGAAATCGGCGGCCATTTCCGGGGTGATAACGCTGATGCCGTTTGGTTTGCGCAGGTCAGAGGCGACTTTGGCTAGGAACTTGTTGAACGATACGCCGGCCGATGCGGTCAGCCCGGTCTCCTCGTGAATCTGTCGGCAGATCCGGTGGGCGAGCGCGGTGGCGGAGGGTTCACCTTGGGAATTGTCGGTTACATCGAGATACGCCTCGTCCAGCGAAAGTGGCTCGACCAGCTCGGTGTAGCTCCTGAAGATTTCCATGATCCTTGCCGATATCTCGCGATAGCGGCCGAGACGAGGGACGATGAAAATCGCGTCCGGACAGCGGGCGAAGGCGCGAGCACACGGCATTGCCGAGTGGATGCCGAAGACCCGGGCCTCGTAAGAGCAGGCGGCGACAACACCGCGGGAGTCGGGACGACCACCGACCACCACTGGTTTGCCGATCAGTTCCGGGTTGTCAAGTTGTTCGACGGAAGCATAAAAGGCGTCCATGTCGATATGGATGATCTTTCGCGCCACCGATTTTTCCCTCCGTTGCCGGGGCTCAACAAGTGCTGTTCATTATCGTCTCGATCTGCTAGAGTTTCGCCGGTGTCTCGTGGTATCGATAACGACTTGAGAATCTGCTACCGACTACTCTACCATGACCGAACAGAAAAAAAGAGAGATCATCGGCGAGATTTCACTGTTTCAGGGGTTGCCTGACGACCAGCTGGAGACTATTGCGGCGCTGGCTCGGGAAAAGCAGTATGGCCGAGGGGAGACGATATTTTTCGAAGGGGATCCGGGTAACGGGTTTTACCTGATTGCCGCCGGCCAGGTCAAGGTCTTCAAGATGAACCTGCTCGGCAAGGAACATATCCTGCACATTTTTGGTCCCGGTGAACCGATCGGCGAGGTGGCGGTGTTTCATGGCCAGCCGTTTCCGGCCAGTGCCGAGGCGTTGGTGCAGAGTACGCTGCTGTTTCTGCCGCGGCGAGAATTCGTCGAACTGATCGAGGCACACCCGTCCATCGCCTTGAATATGCTGGCGGTGTTGTCGCTGCGTCTGCGGCAATTTACCGCGCAGATCGAGAATTTGTCGCTCAAGGAAGTGCCGGCGCGGCTGGCGAGTTATCTGCTCGTTGCGGCGGAGGAGCAGCAGACCGGCAATGTGGTCAATCTCGACATTTCCAAGGGACAGCTGGCCAGCCTGCTCGGTACCATCCCGGAAACCCTGTCCCGGATCTTTGCTCGGATGAGCGATGACGGCCTGATACGCGTGGACGGCCGCGCCATCACCATCCTCGATCGCCAGGCCTTGGCAGATCGATGAAACCAACGGCGGGACAGGGATCAAGTCGGAATGGCTGGCCGGTCCTGCCTCCGGCTGCTGCGCTGCGGCCTGATCGGCTGGCCTCCGAGGCCGGCAGACAGGCCATCCATTGCCTGACCGCCGGCTGCGGACGTCCTGTCCGCAGCCCTTCGGGCCTAATTCTCCGACCCGCCGGGCCTTCGCGATGCAGCCTCCGGCAGGACCGGCCATCCCTGGGAAGCTGGTTTTTAGGAAAAAAATTCCTGTGGTTCAATAGAACAGCTGATTGATCAGGGGTTCGCTCGGTTCCTTGATGAACTCGCCGCCGCCGTCGGCGGTCTTCAGGCCGAACATGGCGAGCACGTTTTTGTCCATGTAGAGACGATAGGAACGGGCCGCGATGATCGTGGCATCATTGGGGTTGATCAGCCGAGCGGAGATATACATCGTTCGTTGCGCCATCGAGGTGGTGCCGACGAGGATGGCTTGGGCAGGCTGGGATTCTTTCAGCAGGGACAACTGCCGGGACAGGATTGTTTCACCCGATTTCGGCTGAATGACCAGGTCGGGCCGCAATTTGATTTCTTTGACCGTATAGCCAAGCTGGACCAGGCGTGCCGCCAGGTTCTCCTGAAGCACCCTGCCGAAATGGGAAGTCCGCTCCAGCTCATTGTTGTCGACGAAGGTGGTGGTCAACACCGGCAGCTGCGGTTGGCGCGGCAATAACGGCGGAAAGGCCTGGCTGATCAGGTCGTCAGCGATTTCGTTGGCAAAATCGACCAGGTCGACATCCCTACCGAGGCTGCTTTCGAGTCGTGTCTCGTTGAACGCGGCGCAGCCGCTCAGCAACAGGAGCGTCAGCAAAAAAAGGGGCAGCATCATCACACCGCGATACTCTTGCTGCCGGCTGAACGCGAAGCTCGATTGATGGGACATAACACTTCTCCTCAGTAGGGAACCCTGAAAAATTGTCATTTCGCTCAATCTCATCGTTGCTTAATCAAATTTTATCCTCGGAATATCGTGTATATGCCTGTGGTAAAATTTTCTTGCGCGCCTCGATCTTGAACGAGATTCCTAATTTTTCAAGCTTCCCAGTAGTGTGGCGGACATCTTAAATGCCGGTCGTCTCCGCCGGTGCACCGGCGGCAGTTGATTTTGGTTCGTCAAAGATTCCCACAGGTTGTTGCCTGGTGGCCGGTGGCGCAGAACCGGGGGTGCTGAGTG
Organism: Desulfofustis glycolicus DSM 9705; assembly: GCF_900130015.1. Taxonomy (GTDB): domain Bacteria; phylum Desulfobacterota; class Desulfobulbia; order Desulfobulbales; family Desulfocapsaceae; genus Desulfofustis; species Desulfofustis glycolicus. Next base: position 31,735 of record NZ_FQXS01000030.1, read on the forward strand.
TGATTTGGGCCGGTGCGGTCGTTGTGTTGTAATGCCAGGAATCGGTAGTGTTGATATAGTAGATGCTGGTATCTCGATAGAGATAGGTGTTTTTGGCGATCATCGACGTGGTGATCACCACCTCGAACCGATCGAGGCTGTTATAGGCCGCGTTGAGGGCATCGATGCCGCCGGCCATGGCCATCGCCGCCAGTTCCCAGGGCGCGTTGCGCAACACAATGATACCGGCGGAAATGGACGTCAACAGTCCCGGCCGAATGGTCCGTAATCGGTGGGTATGGTGGTAGACCGGCTGCGCCTTGTAATGCACGACGATGGTGTCTTCGGTCGGTGTGCTGCTGGTCGGCACCCCGAGGGCGACCAGGTTGGTGATCAGCAGATCCCTGAAGGCCTCGTCGAAGACCGATGTCTCGGCCGCCCGACAGGGGGTGTCCTCGTCGCCGCAGGTCTGTCTGACAAAAACCGGAGTGGTGAGAAAATCGCCGAGGATCAAAGCGGTATTGATTTCGCCCGCCACGTCGGCTGCCAGGACGTCCCAGTGATGACCGGCCTGCATTTTCTGCTGGTCGGAATAGACGTAGGGGGCCGGTTCGGGAACCCTGCCGCAGCCGGCAGCCAGCAGGGCCGACAGCGCTGCGATCAGGACAAAAAGCTGTTGCTTCATACCTGCCTCATGGTGACGAGACGGACAACGCCCGGCAGGGGCCGACTCCGTCGCTGATTAATCCTGACTCGGCGAAGGCTCGGGCGGTATCCGAGCCAGCGTAACGCGAATTGCCCGTTCATGTCTTTCTATCGGCTGATTGGCGGAAAACTATAGCAATCCTGAGAAAAACGGCCGGGGTTGGCCATATTCGGCTGCATGGCGGATCCAATACTCAAGGGGAGCTTGAAAAATTCGGGATTTCGTTCCTTGAACGAAATCCCGAATTTTTCAAGCTCCCCTCACTAGCACGTTGCCTGCACCGCACTCCGCGGTTATGGTGATGGTTGGCCGGGTTGCTGTCGTGCCCGTCGCTGTGACAGCTCAAGTTCCGCTGTTGCAGCCAGGCAAGGAAATAACAGGAGCTACACGGGTTGGGCAGCATGTTGGATTTGCATCTTCATTCCAGTCATTCGGACGGCACCATGACGCCGGAGGCGTTGGTCGAGATGGCTCACGGACGAGGACTGGTACTCGTGTCGATCACCGATCACGATACCGTCAGCGGTACCGGTGAAGCCCTGGCCGCAGGGCGAAGGCACGGTGTTCGCGTGATTTCCGGTCTTGAATTGAGCGTGTCCTGGCGCGACTATCACCTGCATCTGCTCGCCTATGATTTCGACTGGCAAAACGATGCATTGCAGAGCGGCTTGAGGGTGCTCCAGGAAGCACGAGCGCAGCGCAACGGAAAAATCATCGATAAGCTTGTCTCTCTCGGTTTGCCGGTGAGTGAAGAAGCGTTGCGCACCTTTACCGGCGGCGGACAGACCGGGCGCCCGCATATCGCCCGGCTCCTGGTCGCGAAGCGGGTGGTAGGTTCGATCGACCAGGCCTTTGCCGGCTATCTGCGCAAGGGCGCCTGCGCCTATGTGTCGCGTTATGTCTTTCCGGCCGATCAGGCCTGTACCCTGATCCACGGGGCCGGAGGGATAGCGGTGTTGGCGCATCCCGGTCAGCTGGCTCTGCCGCAGGACGAGCTAGCCGGATTGCTTGGCGAACTGAAAGAGCAGGGCCTGGACGGCTTGGAGACATTTTACCCGACGCAGCGGGGAAAACAATTGCGGCAATTGCGGGCCCTGGCCGACCGTTTTCAATTGCTGGAAACAGGCGGCTCAGACTATCATGGCGACATCAGACCGGGGACGCGGATGGCCGGCGGTCCGGATTTCAGGGTGCCCGGCGAGATCCTGGCCGGACTGCAACACCGATGGGAAACCGACGAACAGCAGAGCGTGGGAAGCAAGAGCCAATGACCATGAACACGATACTCGTCGTCGACGACGAACCGAACTACCTGATCGTTCTTTCGGAGTTGTTGCGTGACGAAGGCTTTGAGGTCTATACGGCGCCGGATGGCAGGGAGGCGCTGGCCGTCGTCAGGGATGTTGATCTCGACCTGGTGGTGACCGACATGCAGATGCCCGGCATGGACGGGATGGCGCTGCTCGAAGAGATAAAAGATTTCAACAAGGATCTACCGGTGGTGATTATTACCGCCTACGCCGAAATCGACAAGGCGGTGGCGGCGATGCAGGCCGGCGCTTACAGTTATCTGGCCAAGCCATTCTCCAACGACGAACTCATCGTTACCATCAACAACGCCGTCTCCCATTACTCCCTGATTCGTGAAAATACCAGGTTGCGGCGGGAAGTGAAGCAGCGTTCGGGCTTTACCGGCATGGTCGGCAAGAATCCGCGGATGCGCCAGATCTATGAGTTGATCGAGAAGGTGGCGCCGACCCCGGCCTCGGTGTTGATCACCGGTGAAAGCGGTACTGGCAAGGAGTTGGTGGCCAAGGCGATTCATCTCAACAGTCCGCGGGAGCCGTATCCGTTCATTACCGTCAATTGCGCCGCGCTGGCTGAACATCTACTGGAGAGCGAACTGTTCGGTCACGAGAAGGGGGCGTTCAGCGGTGCTGCGGCGATGCGCAAAGGGCGGATCGAGTTGGCTGATCGGGGCACCATCTTTCTCGACGAGATCGGCGAATTTCCGCTGGCGCTGCAATCGAAATTGCTCAGGCTGCTGCAGGAAAAGCGATTCGAACGGGTCGGCGGAACGAGGACTCTGCAGGTCGATGTACGGATCATCGGGGCGACGACCAAGGATCTGAAAGAGGAGGTGCTGCAGGGACGGTTTCGCGAGGATCTGTTCTACCGACTCAACGTCATTCATCTCGCCTTGCCGCCGCTGCGGGAGCGAATGGACGACATCCCGATCCTGGTCAATGGATTTCTTGAAAAATGCGCCGCTCAGCTGGGCTACGACCGGCTGGAGGTTTCTCCGGAGGCGCTGCGGCTGTTGATGAATCTCCCCTGGGAAGGAAACGTGCGAGAACTGGAGAACACCATCGAGCGGGCGGCGATTCTCTGTGACGGTACCGTTATTAAGCCGGAAGACGTCCAGCCGGAATCGGTCTCCTTTGACAAGGACGCCCAGTGGACCCGGGAAATCGACATCCTGCAGATGATCCCCGAATCGGTTCAGCTCAACGACGTTCTCTATGCCGTTGAAGAGCAATTGCTCATGCGGGCGCTGGAAGAAACCGGCTATGTGCAGGCCAGGGCCGCCGAGCGGCTCGGCATCACCAAAAGCCTGCTGCAGTACAAGATGAAAAAATATTCCATCAAAAAGCAGAAGTGACAACTGTCGTCACACCAGGGAATACCAGCCGCGATGCGATACCGGTTGCAGACCGGGTACAGTCGTCGGGCACCGCTCAGGATGCCTGCATGCCGGCGATAAAGGTGTTTGACGACTCGATCGCCTCGCTCATCCGATCGAGCAGCACACCGATTTCCGCCTCGAGATTGGTAAATTCCCGTTGCAGCGACCCGATCGCCTGAGCGTTGAGATTATGTTTGAGAAACAGCACATTGTCTCTGAAGATGTCGAGAACCGGCGCCATGCTCCGCTCCGCCCGGGTCATCCGCGCCATCATCTCCTTGTAGCGAACTTTGGTTTCCTCGAGTTGCCGGCTGCTGTTGCGAGCCAGTTCCCTGTTCTGGTAGAGCGCGATTTCGTCCTGCCACTCGGCGAACAGGTCGTCGGCAACGGCCTCGATCCGATCGATCCGTGATGACACCGTGTCGGCGGCACTGCGGCTCGCTTCATATTCGCCGTTCAGACGATCATAGGACTTTTTCAGGTCGGTCTCCTTGAGCGCGACGACGCTGCCGAATTGCTCCAAGGCGTCTTTGAACTGCTGTTGCGCGTCCTCCTGCGCATTTCGTGCGTCTTCCACCCGGTCGACCATGATATCTCGTTTGTGGATACCGACTTTTTCCATGGCCCGATAATAGGTGCTGCTGCAGCCGGCAGCAAGCAGGAACGCGGCTAGACCGACGATATAAACGGATAGTCGTGAAGGCGAGAGCACGGTGAAACCTCTTCGGAAGTGATGTGGCGGCTCGGCCACGGGGCGGATGAGCGGGCTCCGTTCGGCGGCGGATCGCCAGGGGATACTAACGGGCGCCCCATTTCAGTTTGTTTCTGAGGATAGAAAAATAATCTCTTTTTGTCGAGGAAATCAGCCGCAGTGCATATTCCGAGGTACTGACCTCGAGCACATCGCCCGGTTTCATGTCCCAGACCCGCTGTCCGTCGATAATGACTTTTGCCCGTGACCCGAGGTCGTCGGCCAGAAATTCCGAAGTGATCGTCATCTCCGGCGGCACGATGGTCGGGCGGCTGCTCAGCATGAACGGGCAGATCGGTGTAACCAGGATGGTTTCCAGTTCCGGATGGACAAGCGGTCCCCCGGCAGACAGATTGTAGGCGGTTGATCCGGTCGGGGTGGAAAAGATCAGGCCGTCGGACTGGTAAGTGGTAATCGGGTTGCCGTCGGCCTTGGTTGCCAGGTGCAGCAGACGGTCGATGGCATTCTTGCTGATGACGATATCGTTGAGGGCATGTCGATAATCATGCTGCCGGCCGGATTCGAGCAGCCGTGCCTTGAGCATCATGCGGCGTTCCATGGCGGCAGGGCCGCTGATGATCGCCGCCAGAGCCGACTCACTTTCCTCTTGCGTCAGCTCGGTGAGAAAGCCGAGGTTGCCGAGATTGATGCCGATTACCGGAATATCGTGTCGGGCGGCGGTCTCGGCGACATGAAGCAGGGTGCCGTCACCGCCGAGAATGATCAATAGGTGAAGATCGGCCGACAACTCGTCGAGCACCGTCTCGATGCCTCGCTGCTCCAGCCAGCGGCGCAGGTGGCGGGCATAATCGGCCGCCTGCCGGTCGTCCTTCTTGGCGATGATGCCGGCCCGTTTGATCTGCAGCGTCATGCGATGCCGGCAGACCGAAGGACCACTGTGGCGCCAATCCGGGCGCGATCTTCGGGGGCGGTCGTCGAGTGGGGTGAGAGGTATCGGCACATGGTCTTTGTTCCGGCTATTCAGCAGCGGCCGAGTTGGATGGATCGCTGCACCGCGGCTTCGACGGCGTCCATGACAATGCCGTGGAAGCCGTTTTTGGCCAGGACATGGAGCCCGCTGATCGCGGTCCCTCCCGGCGAACAGACCCGGCCACGCAGCACGGCCGGATGTTCACCCGTCGCCTGTACGAGGCGGGCCGCGCCGAGTACGGTCTGGACGGCCAGTTCGGCAGCTGCCTGATGGCTGAATCCGGATTTGATCCCGCCGTCGATCAGGGCCTCGATAAAGGCGAAGACGTAAGCCGGTCCCGAGCCGCTCAGGCCGGTTACCGCGTCCATCTGCTTCTCTTCGACGATCGAAGTGCTGCCGACCGTACCGAAGAGCGATGCGGCAAAGGCGAGGTCTTCCTTGCCGACCTGATCGTTGCGGGCCAGGGCCGATGCTCCCTCCTGGACCAGGGCCGGAATGTTGGGCATGACCCGGACCACCGGCACCATCTTGCCAAGGATGGCGGCATAAAAGGAAAGGGAAAGGCCGGCGGCGATGGAGATGACGAGCTGGTCGGTCAGTACCGGTTTGAGATCATGCAGGACATCGGCCATGATCTGCGGTTTGACCGCCAGAATGACGACCTGGGCGCGCGGTACTGCCGTGGAGACGGAGACGGTGGTCGAGACCTGAAAGGCGGTTTCGAGATGGGTTCGCCTGGCAGCGCTCGGTTCGACTACCTCGAATTGTTCGGCGGTATATTCACCGGATTGCAGAAGTCCTTTCAGTAGGGCTTCGGCCATTTGACCGCCGCCGACAAATACGATCGTTTTTGCCATTGTTCTGTCCTTTCCCATGCTTTTTGAAGAATTATGCATTAGAATTATCAATCTAACATGTTGGCCGATTTTGGTCCAGACAATGTGTCTGCATCAATCGGTGTTGTTTCAGGATCAGCGCGGGGATCGATCGCCCGCCTGTACGATAAGAGGAAAGAGATGATTAACAAGGAGTTATTGGATATTCTGGCCTGTCCGCAGTGCAAGGGCCCGGTCAAGCTCCAGGCCGATGAGAGCGGCCTGGTCTGTGAGCCGTGCGGCCTGCTCTATGAAATCATCGATGACATTCCGGTCATGTTGATCGACAAAGCGAAGCGGCTTGGGGGTCATGAGCGCCCGGCGTGAGCAAACCGCCGGTGGAGGGAATCGACCGTCTCACTGATACGGGAGAGCGGAGATGAAATCATCTGAAGACCTGGAACAGATCTGGCGCCGCTTGATGGAGCAGTACGTCGTCGAGCAGGACCATAGCCGGAGCGACTATTTCGGCTTGATCAAGGAGCTGTTGGCGCTGCGTGATCGTTTCGGTGATGAGGTGTCGCCACGGATCGAATCGGTGTACCGTCTCGTTCTGGACGAAATCGTCACCAGCACGGCACCGCCGCGCTCCCCGATTTCCTTCGGCACATCCGGCTGGCGCGGCCAGCTCGGTAAGGATATTACCGTCGCTTCGGTGCGCTGCGTCACCGAGGCGATCATCGCCATGTACCGCAGGCTCGACGAGGACAACTCGTTGGCCCCGCATCTTGGCGTCGATTCCTACGCCGATGCCTGCCGGCACGGGTGCCTGGTCGGTTATGACAACCGTTTTGCCGGAGAGACGCTCGGCCGGGCGGTAGCCGATGCCCTGATGGCTCACGGCTTCAACGTCTATTTCTGCGGAGAAACGACGACCGGAGTGCTGTCGGCGACCCTACTCCGGTTGCAGGCCGCGTTCTCGGTCAACCTGACGCCGTCTCACAATCCTCTCGAATACGGCGGCTACAAATACAACGCCGCCGACGGTGGTCCGGCTGCGGCCGAGTTGACCCGGTTGATCACGAGCAATGCCCGGGAGCTGGTCTCCCGGCCGACCTCGGAGACGGCGGAAGCCTCCACGCCGCGGGGTGCGTGTCAGTCAATCGATTCTTTATCTCTGTGGCAGCAGCTGGTGGACAGCCAGGCTGCGGTACATCGTATCGAGTACCGCAAGCTGCTCGATCGCGCTGCGGCCCATGACAACCTCGTTATTGCCGTCGATGCGGTACACGGGGCGAGCCGGCTGCACATCGAGCGTCTCCTCGGTCCGGCCGCGAACCATTTGCAGCTGTTGCGCGGCACCGCCGATGTTACGTTCGGCGGGATCGCCCCGGAACCGTCATCGGCCAATCTGCAGACTGTCAATGGTGTGCTTGCGGACAACTCGGCCCGCTTGAAGATCGGTGCTATTATTGATCCGGACGGTGACCGAATCCGTTTCACCGACGGTACCACCGAGATCGGTATGAATCAGTTCGGAGCACTGGCCTACTTCTTCCTGCACGAACAGAAGGGGCTGAGCGGGATGGTGGCGAAAACGGTGGCTACCTCGAACCTGGTCAATGCGGTTGCCAGAGGACTCGGTGAGCAGGTCTTCGAGACCAGGGTCGGCTTCAAGGAGTTCAAGTCGGTGATCGGCAAGGCGCTTGTCTGTTTTGAGGAGTCCGACGGTATTTCCATCATTGGCCATACGCCGGAAAAAGATGCCTATATCGGCCTGTTGCTGGCCCTCGACATGGTACTCGAGAGCGGGCGAAATCTCGGCGAGATGCTCCGGGAACTCGAGGCGCGTTACGGGGCATTTTATCCGGACCGGGATAGTGTCGCCGTCAGCCGGAGCGGCGCTGAACTTGATCGGACCCTGGCTGAGCTCGCGAGATACCGGGTTGGCGGCAGCGTTGTTGTCGGAGATGAGGAAAAGACGATCCGGGAGGTCATCGACATCGATGGTCGAAAAATAATTTTTGAAGACGATTCCTGGTTGATGATCAGACCGTCAGGCACCGAACCGAAGGTGCGTTTTTATGTCGAATCCCGAACACCGGACGGAGCCGGTTTTCTGGTGGCGACCGCCCGGCGGATGCTCGACGAACTCGGCCTGTTGTGATACACCGCCAGGAAAATCGCCTGGTTCCGGCGGGCACCGCAGGGTGACGGTGCCGCTGTCGGTGATATGATTGACACCCGTCATGATGAATACGGGGCGTTCGGCCCCGACGAACACCAGATCCAGGAGCTACATCCATGTGGGACTATACAGATACGGTCACTGAGCACTTTCAAAACCCTCGTAATGTCGGCGAGATCGAAAACGCCGACGGTGTCGGCGACGTCGGTTCGCTGGCTTGCGGTGATGCTTTGAAGCTGACGTTGAAAATCGAAAACGATCGGATCGTCGATGCTAAATTCAAAACCTTCGGCTGTGCCAGCGCAATAGCCTCTTCATCGGCGTTGACCGAAATGATCAAGGGGATGAGTATTGCCGAGGCCGAAAAGATCACCAATGAGGACATCGCCAACTTCCTCGGCGGTCTGCCCAAGGAAAAAATGCATTGTTCGGTCATGGGGCGAGAAGCGCTCGAGGCCGCCCTGGCAGACTTTCGCGGCGTGGCTCTGCCGAAGGCTGAAGGTGAGGTGGTCTGCGAATGCTTCGGCGTCACCGACCTGGAGGTCGTACGGGCCATCAAAGAGTCGCATCTGCGCTCGGTGGAAGAGATCACCAATTTTACCAAGGCCGGCGGTGGTTGCGGTAAGTGCGAGGGGCGCCTGCAGGAGTTGCTCAACAAGACGGTCTCCGAAGGGCTCAGGGTGGTCCCATTGAAGAAGTCGCGCCAGCGCATGACCACGCTGCAGAAGATAAAAAAAATCGAGGACGTGCTTGAACGGGAAATCAGGCCGGGTCTCCGTATGGACGGCGGCGATATCGAACTGATCGATGTGGACGGCGATTTCGTGACAGTCTCCCTGCGGGGGCAATGCACGAGCTGTTTCAAGTCACAGACGACCATCAAGGAATTCGTCGAGAAGAAGCTCCGGGAACAGGTGCTTGATTCTCTGGTAGTGGAGGAGGACAAATGAAGGAGCAACAGGACCAGGTGATCTATCTCGATAACAACGCGACCACCCGGGTAGCGCCGGAAGTGCTTGATGCGATGATGCCGTACCTGACCGATCTCTACGGTAATCCGTCCAGCATGCATACGTTCGGCGGACAGGTCGGCGGGGCCTTGAAACAGGCCCGGAGCCAGGTGGCGGACTTTATCGGCTGTGATCCGGAGGAGGTCATCTTCACCAGCTGCGGCACCGAGAGTGATTCCACCGCGATCCTTTCGGCCCTGAGGGCCGCGCCGGAGAGACGACATATCGTAACGACCCGGGTCGAGCACCCGGCGGTGAAAAACCTCTGTGAGAATATCGGCTCGATGACCGGCACCAAATACCGGGTGACCATGCTCAAAGTCGACGAGGACGGCATGGTCGACATGAACGATTATCTCGAGTCGCTGACCGAGGATACCGCCGTTGTCAGCATCATGTGGGCCAACAACGAGACCGGCGTTATTCTGCCGGTAGAGGAAATGGCTCGACTGGCCAAAGAACGCGGCATCCCTTTCCATACCGATGCCGTGCAGGCCGCCGGAAAGATCCCGATCGACCTGGCGTCACTCGACATCGACTACTTGTCGATGTCCGGTCACAAGCTGCATGCCCCGAAGGGAGTCGGCATCCTCTACGTCCGCCGGGGAACGCCCTTCGCACCGTTTTTGGCGGGCGGTCACCAGGAGCATGGTCGCCGTGCCGGCACCGAAAATGTTGCCTCGATTGTCGGTCTTGGTCGGGCCTGCCAATTGGCGCAGGAAAAGATGGTGGAAGAAAACAGCCGGGTCAAGGCGCTGCGCGATAAGCTGGAGGCCGGACTGCTTGCGTCGATTCCGCGCGCGCTGCTGAACGGGCATCGGCTGCAGCGGCTGCCGAATACGACTAACATCAGTTTTGAATATGTCGAAGGAGAGTCGATCCTGCTGCATATGAATCGCCATCGGATCTGTGCGTCGTCCGGTTCCGCCTGCACTTCCGGCTCGCTCGAACCGTCCCACGTACTGCGGGCAATGGGCGTGCCGTTCACCGCCGCACACGGCTCGATCCGTTTTTCCCTGAGCGTGTATAACACGGAGCAGGAGATCGATTTCGTTCTCGAGAAAATGCCGCAGATTATTGGCCAACTCAGAGAAATGTCGCCGTTCTGGCCGGGAGAGTGACATGCTCATCGTTGAACCCAGCTATCAGATACAAGATGAACTGGATCAGGCCTCGCTCGTCGTTCGGCTGGAGGCCTGTGGCCGCATTTGCTACAAGAGTGAGGAGCTGATCAGTTCCAATTCGGCCTTGCCTTTCGTGAAAAAGATCGCTGCCCACGGGCACAATTCGGTTCTGGAGATGGCGGTCGTGACGCTGCTGCTGAACGGTGATCTGGAACCGGAGTCGCTCTATGCGTTACAGCCGAAATACCTGGTGATCGATCCCTACCAGGACGGCCTGCTGGTTACCGGTTCGGTACGTGCTTTCCGTGAATGCGCCGGCCATGCCTCGCGCAGCCGTTTGGTTGCGGCCATGGTCGGGTTTCTCGCCGGTCGTCACCCCTATCTTTTTGAAGGAGTTGCCGATTCGGCCAAAACTTCGGCTGACACCGGCGGCATCAGCGTTGAAAAAATGGCGCTGCCGGCTGTGGAGCAGCTGCCCGGACCCTTGCTGCTGCGGCACCGCTATGTTGGCGTCAAGTTTATTGTCAATCGGGCGGTGACCCATGAGCTGGTTCGCCATCGCCCCTGTTCTTTTCTGCAGGAGAGCCAGCGTTATTGCCGCTACAGCCAGGACAAGTTCGGCAATCAGGTCAGCTTCATCAAGCCGATGTTTTTCAACCAAGATTCGGCTGAATATAAACTCTGGCTGCGGGCCATGGAGCAGACGGAGCAAATCTATCTGCAGCTGTTGGCGACGAGCACGCCGCAGGCCGCCCGAACCGTCCTGCCCAACTCCTGCAAGACGGAGATCATCACCTATTGCAATCTCGCCCAGTGGCGGCATATATTCAGCTTGCGTACGATCCCGGCGGCGGAACCGTCGATGCGGGAGATCATGATTCCGTTAGCGGCGGAGTTGCAGCGTCGCTATCCTGTTTTGCAGCACGTGTAGTTCTTTTCGGGGGAGTCGGGTGTGCCGGGCAACGGCCCGTTCGGATGAGTGCGCCGACGAGCTGCCGTCCCGGCCGCTGAGGATAACCCCTTGACATGGCAGGCTGAACGGATATAAGGTTCATCTGTCAGGCCGTTCCTGAGGTGCGTCATCAACTCTAACTACATGGTGAAAGGGAGGTAATCAATGGTGCTTGATCCGACAAAACACGCAGATTGGGAAATCGCGCAGGAAGCGGAAACCAGAATGAAGACGGTGTACCAGATCGGGGAGGAACTTGGCCTGGAAAAAGAGGAATTGCTGCCGTACGGACACTATGTTGCAAAGCTCGATTATCGCAGGATTCTCGATCGGCTCGGCGACAAATCTGACGGCAAGTATGTCGACGTGACCGCCATCACCCCGACCCCGCTCGGCGAAGGGAAATCGACCTCGGCCATGGGATTGGTCCAAGGGCTCGGCAAGCGCAACAAATCGGTCATTGGCGCCATTCGTCAGCCGTCGGGTGGTCCGACCATGAATATCAAGGGCTCTGCTGCCGGTGGCGGGCTTGCCCAGTGTATCCCGCTCAATGAGTTTTCTCTCGGGTTGACCGGGGATATCAATGCCATCATGAACGCCCACAATCTCGGGATGGTGGCTCTGACCTCCCGGATGCAGCATGAGGCCAACTATACTGACGAACAATTGGCCCAGCGCAACCTGAAGCGACTCGACATCCACCCGAAAAAAGTCGAGTTTCGCTGGATTATCGATTTCTGCGCGCAGGCGCTGCGTAACATCACCATCGGTATCGGCGGCAAGGCCGACGGATTTACGATGCAGTCCAGTTTCGGTATTGCCGTTTCTTCCGAAATCATGGCAATTCTCGCGGTGGCGACCGACCTGGCGGATATGCGCCGGCGGATCAGCAAGATCGTCGTCGCTTATGACAAGCAGGATCGCCCCATTACCACCGCCGATCTCGAAGTAGACGGCGCGATGACCGCCTGGATGGTCCAGGCCATCAACCCGAACCTGATGCAGACCCTGGAAGGGCAGCCGGTTCTCGTTCATGCCGGGCCGTTTGCCAATATCGCCATCGGCCAGTCGTCGGTCATTGCCGACCGAGTTGGCCTGAAACTGGCCGACTACAACGTGACCGAGTCCGGTTTCGGCGCCGATATCGGTTTCGAGAAATTCTGGAATCTCAAATGTCGCTATTCCGGCAACAAGCCCAATTGCGCAGTGATCGTCGCCACCATCAGGGCGCTCAAGTGTCACGGCGGCGCACCGATCCCGGTCCCCGGCAAGCCGATGCCGGCGGAATACAAAAACGAAAATGTCGGCTGGGTCGAGGCGGGTACGCAGAACCTGCTCCACCATATTGAAACGGTCAAGAAGGCCGGTATCAATCCGGTGGTCTGTATCAATGCCTTTTATACCGATACCGACAACGAGATCAAGGCGGTACGCCGACTCTGTGAAGCGGCCGGCGCTCGAGTGGCTCTGTCGCGGCACTGGGAAAAGGGCGGCGACGGAGCCGTCGAGTTTGCCGACGCGGTCATCGATGCCTGTGAAGAGCCCAACGACTTCAAGTTTCTCTATGACCTGGATACGCCGCTGGATAAACGCATCGAACTGATTGCCAAAGAGGTCTACGGTGCCGACGGAGTGACCTACTCGGCTGACGCGGCGGCGAAATTGAAACGTCTGTCCGCCGATCCCGACATGGCTACCATGGGTACCTGCATGGTCAAGACCCATCTGTCCCTGTCCCATGATCCGAAGGTGAAAGGCGTGCCGAAAGGGTGGACGCTGCCGGTCGGTGATATCCTAACGTATAAAGGAGCGGGTTTCGTCGTCCCGGTAGCCGGCACGATCAGTCTGATGCCTGGAACCGGATCCGATCCGGCTTATCGCCGGGTCGATGTTGACCTTGAATCGGGGCGGGTTACCGGCGTCTTCTAGGACGCAGAAAATGATATATTTGGCCGTGCAGGTGTTGTATACTCGGAATGAGTCTTGTTATTGATCCAATTTCAACGGATATAACGTTTTATGGCAACATCTGCATCGAGCACAACCCGTAAATCCTCAATAAAAAAGACGGTCAAGGATCAGTCGGGTGCCGGAAAAATAAAGCTTGGCGAGCTGATGAGCAAGTCAGGCTATATCACCGCCACCCAGTTTGAGACCGCCAAACGTGAAGTCCAGAAGAACGGCGCCCGGATGGGCGCCGTTCTTCGTCAGCTCGAATATATCGACGAAGACACTGTTTTTAATTTTCTCAGCCGGCACCATAACTATCCGGCTGCGGTTATTAGAAATGAGCCGCCCAGTCCGGAAGCGATCAAGCTGATCCCCTACGACCTTGCCAAAAAATATATGGCCTTCCCGCTGCGTATGGCGGGCAACACCCTGCAGGTCACCATGGCTGAACCGTCCGATGCATCGGCGGTCGAAGAATTGCAGGATGAGTTGGGTAAAGAACTTTCCGTGTGCGTTTCAACGGAGAGAGATATCGTCGAGGCCTACAGGAAATATTACGAGATCGATGATGAGGAGGCGAAAAGCTTCTTCGTCGGCGAGGAAGCGCACGACGAGATCTCTATTACCGAAGTCGACGACTTCGGTGCCATCGTTGCCGAGGCCGCCGACACGTTCGAGATTGAGACCGGTGACGACGACGCCGGGCTCGATCAATTCGCTGCGTCCGATGCGCCGATCATCAAGCTGGTTAACGGTATTCTGGTCAAGGCGGTTCAGGAGGGCGTCTCCGATATCCATATCGAGCCGTACGAGCGCAGTATGCAGGTCCGGTATCGCAAGGACGGTTCCCTCTATAAATCGATGAACCTGCCGCTGACCATTAAAAATGCGATGGTCGCCCGGGTCAAGATTCTTTCGGGACTTGATATTACCGAGAGGCGTATTCCCCAGGATGGGCGCATCAAGATGCGCATGGGCAAGAACCGGTCGGTGGATTTTCGTGTCTCGTCGCTACCAACATTGTTTGGTGAATCGGTGGTTCTGCGTATCCTCGATAAGAGTTCGCTCAATGTCGACCTGACCCAGCTTGGTTTCGAAAAGAAGACCTTTGAGATGCTCAAGCGCTGTCTATCCCGGCCGCAGGGATTGCTGCTGGTAACCGGGCCGACCGGTTCGGGCAAGACGGTAACGCTCTATTCGGCATTGAACTCGCTGAACAGTGAGGATATCAAAATTCTGACGGCCGAGGATCCAGTCGAGTTCAACTTTAAAGGCATCAACCAGGTCAACGTCCATCAGGAAGTGGGAATGACCTTTCCCGCCGCGCTGAAGGCATTCCTGCGTCAGGACCCCGATATCATCATGGTCGGTGAGATCCGCGATTACGAAACAGCTGAAATCGCCATCAAAGCGGCGATGACCGGCCATCTGGTCTTCTCGACGCTGCATACCAACGACAGTGCCGCCACCATCGGGCGTCTCGTCGATATCGGGGTGCCGCCGTACATGATCGCTTCTTCGGTTACCATGGTCCTGTCGCAGCGGCTTGGCCGGCGTCTGTGTCAGAAGTGTAAAAAAGTGGTGGAGCATGACCCCGGCGAGTTGATTCGGGCCGGTTTTCGCGAGGAGGATCTTGAAGGCCTGACGGTGTACGGCCCTGCCGGTTGCCCCGATTGCAACGGACTCGGATACCGGGGACGGGTCGGTTTCTTCGAATTGATGGAGGTAACCGAGGATGTCGCCAAGGCCATCAGCGCCGAGGTCCCCGAAGATCAGCTGCGCAAAATCGCAGTCCAGGAAGGAATGACTCCGTTGCGCCAGGCGGCGCTCCACAAAGTGCAACAGGGGATCACCAGTATCGAAGAGGCGCTGCGGCGCACGGTTGCCCACGAGGAGAGTCTCCCCGCCTATCTGGTCAATCCCGATGTTGAAGAGTACGAAGACGGTGATGTCATTATCCGTGAGGGCAACAGGGATATCGATTTTTTCAAGTTGATCAGGGGGGCACTGACCGTCGTCAAGGGTGGCAAGAAGATAGCCGAGTTGACCGAGCCTGGGGAATATTTCGGCGAAATGGCCACCATCTCCGGCGAGCAGCGTACCGCATCGATTATCTCCCAGGGACGCAGCACGGTAAAACGGTTTCCGGGAGATAAACTGGACGAAATCATACATAAATATCCCGATGTGTCGTCGCACCTTTTTGCCACGATGACCAGCCGGCTTCTCAAATCAAATCAGATTATCGTCAAACTGGCAGGAGGCGGTCAACGAAAACCTCCTCCGGGACCTCCGCAACGGCCGAACGGTCATTGACTTGCTGATCAGTATCGCTTGTTGTGCCACTGGCGTGGCACAGTCCTGCCAAAACCTCATTATCGTCGCCAAACGGCGGACCCATGGAGAAACTGCATATTGCATTGTTTCGTGACGGGCGTCCGGGACACATGAAACAATCCAGGGGCATCGCCAACGCTTTGCACCGTTATGCCGAGATCTCCGTCGATGAGATTGATGTCGTCCGCCGATCATTGCTTGGTGACGCAGTTGCTCTCGTCGGCTATTTTCTTTGTCGGCCCAGTCCCCACCAGACGGCGGCAGGGTATGACCTGGTGCTCGGCGCAGGTTCGCGGACCCATCTGCCGATGTTGAACTGGGCGAGAACCTATCGGGCTCGAGCCGTAGTCTGTATGACTCCGCCGTGGCCGTTGCGAAGTCGGTTCAACCTGTGTTGTTCGCCGATCCATGATCGCGTGCGACCGGCCGACAATCTGTTTCTAACGATCGGTCCTCCAAACACGGCAACGGCGGGAGACAAGCAGTGTCGCGATACCGGACTATTCTGCATCGGAGGTGCCGATAGCGCTTCCCACATTTGGGATGAGCAGCGGATCATTACGGATCTTACCTGCATTATTGAAAAATCAGCAATGCGGTCTTGGGTCATGACGAGTTCGCCCCGGACCCCCGCGAGCACCGAGTCGCGTTGCGCCAAACTGGCGGCAGAATTTCCGCACGTCACATTCGTTCCGTTTGCGCAAACCGAACCGGGATGGATTGAACAACAGTATCAGCAGCATGGCACCGTCTGGATCACCGCTGATTCCATTTCCATGGTTTATGAGGCCCTGTCGGCCGGCTGTCGGGTGGGAATTGTGCCGGTTCGCTGGAAAAAGAAAGACGGCAAGTTCGCCTATAGTGAGCGGTATCTGGTAGACAAAAAACTGGTGGTCTCTTTGGCGAGCTGGCTCGCCAATCCCGACCAATGGCAAGAACATGAACCGCTCAACGAAGCGGATCGCTGCGCGAGGGAAATTGTCAAGCGATGGTGGCCAAGCAGCTTACGGTAGTTCAAGTCGTTCCGGAGATGGATGAAGGCGGCGTTGAAGGAGAAACCCTTGATTTCGCCATCTATCTGGCCAGAGAAGGGCACCGATCGGTGGTGATCTCGGGAGGCGGGCGCTTGGTCCGGCAACTCGAGCAAAATGGGGTAAACCACGTCTATTGGAAGGATATCGGTACCAAGAGTGCTCGCTGCCTGAAATATATCTCCCGACTGCGTGCCTTTCTTATTGATCAACGGGTTGATGTCCTCCACCTCAGATCTCGGTTGCCGGCCTGGATCGGCTATTTTGCCTGGAGAGGCATGAACCGTTCGACTCGCCCGGCGTTGGTCACCAGCTTTCACGGTTTCTATTCGGTGAATGCCTATTCGACCATCATGACCAGAGGCGAACGGGTCATTGCGGTTTCCGACACGATCAGAGAACACATCCTGAGCAACTATCAGCTTGACCCGCAACGGATCGAATTGATTTACGGCGGCTATGATCCGGCCGTGTTTGATCCGGACAGTGTTTCGGCGCAGCGGGTGGCGGTGCTGAAAAAGAGTTGGGGCATCGAACGGCAGACCGGCCCGGTGATCATGTTGCCGGGCCGGATTACCAGTTGGAAAGGACAGGATGTCTTTGTCGAGGCACTTGCCAAAATTAAAGAACTTCCTTTTTGTGCCTTGTGTGTCGGCGATACCGATGAAAACCAGTCGTTCACCAAACGGCTGAGGGACTCGATCGAAAGTCACGGGCTTGAAGACAAGGTCAGATTGGTCGGGCATTGCGACGACATGCCTGCAGCACTGCTTGTCTCCGATCTGGTCGTGTCTGCTTCGTCTAGCCAGCCCGAGGCTTTTGGCAAAGTAGCCATCGAGGCCATGGCCATGGGCCGGCCGGTTATTGCCACCAGACATGGCGGCAGTCTGGAGACGGTGCGGGAAAATGAGACCGGGTGGTTTGTCGAACCGGCCGATGCCGACGATTTGGCAACCTGTCTTCGCCGGGTGTTGACGGCTCAAGAGATGCTTGCCGAGACCGGGGCCAGGGGACAGCACTGGGTGCAGAACCATTTTACCGCCCGCTGCATGTGTGAGAGGACCATCGACTGTTATCGCCGGTTGCTGGAGGAGAAGCGCAAACGGCGCACCGGCGAGATCCTGTCCGTCGTGCAGATGTTGCCCGAGCTGGACAGTGGCGGGGTGGAGCGGGGGACGCTGGAAATCGGCCGTTATCTTGCCGGTCGGCAGCATCGATCTTTCGTTATCTCCGGCGGGGGACGGCTGGTGGAGCAGCTGGAGGCCGAAGGGAGTCGCCATGTCGATTGGCAGGTGGGAGCGAAAAGCCCGCTGACGTTGAAATATGTTCTGCCGCTGCGTCGACTGCTGAAAAACGAGCAGATTGACATCCTGCACCTGCGCTCCAGGATGCCCGCCTGGGTCGGCTACATTGCCTGGAAATCGCTGCCTAAAAAATATCGTCCGACGCTGGTGACCACCTTTCACGGGTTTTACTCGGTCAATCGCTACAGCGCTATTATGACCAAGGGCGAGGGTATCATCGCAATTTCCAAAAGTATCGAACGACACATCAGGGAGGCCTACGGAGTCCGCCACGGCATCAAATTGATCTTTCGCGGTGTCGACAAGGAGATTTTCGATTCTGCCGCCATTGATCCATCCAGGGTCGAACAGCTGCGAACCGCCTGGAACATCGACAGCAGCAGACCGTTGATCATCCTGCCGGGCCGTCTGACCAGGCTGAAGGGACAGGACGTTTTCATCCGGGCCTTGGCCCAGATGAGGAATACCGGCTACCAGGCACTGCTAATCGGTGACATCAAAGACAATCCGAAATTCACCGAGGAATTGATTGCGCTGATCGGTGAGTATCAACTCGCCGATCGCTTATCATTGGCCGGTTATTGTGACGACATGCCGGCGGCGCTGATGCTCGCCGATATCGTTGTTTCGGCTTCCTCGAACGAGCCGGAAGCCTTCGGTCGCACGACCATTGAGGCCATGGCAATGGGCAAGGCCGTCGTAGCGACCGCCCATGGCGGCAGTCTGGAGACCGTTACGCCAGGTCATACCGGCTGGCTGGTCAGGCCGGGAGATGCCGCAGACTTGGCCCGGGCCCTTGACGAGGCACTGCAAGCCGCCGAGCGACGGGCCGCATTCGGACGAGCCGGACGCGAGCTGGTCAACCGCACTTTCACCATGAAAAAGATGTGCGAAGAAACCGAAGCCCTCTACCGAGAACTCGTCGATGCCAAACGACGAGTTCATGCCGATCGGACAGAGGTGCAGGAGGCCGAGTTCAACTGATGGTGGGACAGGTTTTAACTTGTCCCACCGACTTGCTACGGCAGATTAGGGATTAACTGAAGGAATTGTGATTTAAACTGGTAGTTCAAAATTGCATGGTTTTTATGTCTGGTTGTTTTGCTTCGTATTCGATTATCAAGATTTACAGGAACTATACGTAACATATCCTGTTTTTTCTATTGATATAGATGTGTTAGTTGCTCATATATTGTGCTCTTTTGGTCCTCGCGTCAAGGTCTTTCTGACCAGAGGCCCATCAGGAACTAGTTCCTGATGGGCGGAACCTCTGCGGCCAGAGTATCGTCGTTTTGTGTCTCCAGCCGTTCCATAACCCGGTAGTAATCATGCTGGGTTTTTAGGTTAGACAGTCGGCTGTAGCGCATGGTCAGTTCTATTTCTGAGTGGCCCAGCAACTCCTGGATCGTAACGATATCAGCGCCGCCATTGAGCAGTTGCGTTGCCATTGTATGGCGAAGGCGGTG
>NZ_FQXS01000059.1 GCF_900130015.1 Desulfofustis glycolicus DSM 9705
ATGATTTGCACGCTTTTTTCCTGCTCGGCATCGAGGACTCGCTGCGCTCCGTGTCGGCGGCCTCGCTTGCCCGGTTTGATCGCATCTATGCCTCCTCGCAGATACTTCTGCCAGATCGTACTGGCATGAGAGGCAGAGATACCGACCAATTCGGCGGTTTCTTTGGTGGACAAACCACGTTTGCGCAAGCGGACAACCTGCTTGCGCAACTCATACTGAGTCTGCTGATTATGTGTTCGGGCATCTATCTTTTCCATGCCCAGAATTATACTCGAAAGTGCATCATTAAGGTATAAAAATATTAACTATTTACACACCGCGGCAATAAACCAGAATCATCTTAACAAAAAATTCTAGAACTTTTCCCAGACAGCTGAACGTTTTGAATCTCTTTGGTATAAAATCTGAGTTCTCGCAAAAATATAACGAGAAACTAATCACCCAAATAATATTACAGGAATAATTGCCTTACCGCATCTATTTACAATGATGAAATGTAACGATGAAACGAATAAACGAAAATTATATTTTATAATCAATTTTAATAGCTTATTCGTGTTCATAGATAAAATCATCCGGGAACTTAGCTTTTATAGATTTAGTCTGCATATTTGAGAAATTGGCCAGCTTTTTATCCTGTATTTTACAAGAAGACTATAAGACTTGGATTGGTCGTCGGAGAATTGCTCGTGCTGGACTAGCCTCTGCTTCTGGAAGCAATAGTGGCAAGCAAAACAACTCCCACCAACCTAGCTCTACTCCATTGAGATTTAACCCCTCAAGTATTAGCACCTGAGACTCTAGTAAAATTGAGTGTACGAGATCATGTTGCTTAAAAGGTTGAATGGAAAGATAGTCTATACCTACCAATAAAATGTTTCTTTCAGTAATCCAGATCGCTCCCTCTTCACTTAATGCACAAAAATTTTGATCAAATAAATTCTGATTTGCTAGCAAGTCTTTGCTATTATCTGTTCTCAATAGAAGACGGTGACAGGATTTTGGAATGTTACTTTCTTTCAGCTCTTCTGGTCCAATTAGACGTTTACCCTTACATTCAGCAACATACACAGATCCACAGAGATGATTCAACTTACATTCAGCTATGTCTTTTCCGTTAGCCAAATAATGTAAAGGAGCATCAATATGGGTACCTGCGTGCATATCACAATGAAGTACAGAAGCATTGCAGTGTTGTCCATCTTCTAAACGTTTTACCCATTGTATATAAAATCTGGGGCTTCCTGGCCAAAGAACCATGTCATTTCTCAGAGGTACGCTAATGTCTCTTATTTGATAACGAAATTGATCATTTATCATTTTAATCATTTTCAAATATTTTATGGTACTCGATAGAATTGACGTCTATGATTTTATCGATTGATCGATGAGAAACAGGACTTCGATTTGGATAATAAAATCTTTGCCGTAAAGAATCGGTAACTGGTCCGTGTTGTTTCATTCCTAGATAGGTTCCACAAAATTGCATTAATCGAAATGATAAAATATCTTTAAGATTTTGAAAGAAGCAATTTTCGGCCCAAGCACGACTACAATCAGTTTTTAAATTCCTAAAAAATAGATTAATTATCTGCCAGCCACTCAATCTTTCATGTGGAAAAATAGTCCGATAAGCCAAAGCTTCTCTTCTATATCTATTGAACACAGCGCTAAATATTTCTTCGTGTACGTGAACAACTTCTGCTGCGGCCACATAAGAAATTTTATAGTTACGATCTCGTGCACGCTTCGCAAAATCAATGTCTTCCAGTCCTGTTAAAACTTCATCAAAATAAAGTTCCTCCCAAAGATTACGTCTTATTGCGTTATTTGCGTTATTACAAAAAGGGTGATCTTGGAGTGATTGATCCTCATCAGGATACCAGCTTTTAAAAATTTGACATTCTGAATAATTAGAAGATTCATTTCCTCTTTGTTTTCCATAACTTATTCCCACCAAAGGATCACAAAATGGTTTAATGAGCTCTTCAAGCCATGTTCGATAAATCGGGTAGGCATGAGCACTTACAAAAATGAAGATCTCTCCTTCGGCCTCTTTACACCCAATATTACAGGAACGACCAAATGAAAAACTATCTGGGTTAAGTGATATTGTTTTAATTCTATGGTCATTGAGAATTTCTATTGTTCCATCAGTTGAACCTGAATCTACCGCAATAATTTCAAAATTGTTGATAGTTTGCTGAGAAATACCGTAGAGCAGTCTTGGCAAATGCCTGCGTTCGTTCATACACCTAATAATAATAGAATATTTAGTCATTATTACTTTTAATATGATTTTTTTTTGACTACTATCTATCTAGAATTTTTCAAAGACGAAATTAAAGTTTCTTCCTGAAGAGTATTGTACTTAGCAGTCGAAAAATGTATTGGCATACAAGATACGTTGTGGATGTTCAACAACTTACTGAACAAGCATTTGACTATCACATTTTATCAGTTTTTATTGCCTTATCGTATGCGGTTTACTATGACCTTATATTGGCTAAATATTTAAATTTTTATTTAGACAATTCTTCGGTTTCCTTTACAGGTTCAATTGATCGAATACGATATAAGGCTTCGGCAAAACAAAAATCAATTTCATCATCGATATCAATTGCTTCAAATTTATCCATAACAAACATTTTCGCTCTCAGACCAATTCGATTATTTTCAGCCCTCTTAAATGAAGTTTTTGAAAACAAAAAGATGTTCGAATTTTCCACAAAAACAGGCGGAAGATCCTGAGTACGAAGCAATTCTTTTGGGTTATGATTGATAGGTGTTCCTGATTCCAAGAAAAGACGAGTTTGTAACCGGGTTACTGAAAAAAGGGAATCGTAGTATTCGATGGCATTGAAGTAATTTTCAATGGCTGTTTCTACCGTGACAGCTGTCAATAGAGGATTAGTGCTATGTGTCTGAAGGTAGTGTTCAGCTTTGGTCATTTCGAGATCATACGCGATAATATCGTTCATCGAAACAAAATCACCTTGAAGAGCCTTAGGACGTTTTAGAATCCTTACTTTTGAAAAGTTCTTTTGAGCATCTTCGGCAATAAAATCACTATCAGTATCGATAATGATCGAGTCTATTGCATTGCAGAACTCAAGTGTTTCAGTAATCAAATGGAAAAGGGGTCTCCCGTTGAATAAACGAATATTTTTGTTTGGCACTCTCTCGGAATGAGCCTTCATAGGCAGTAGCGCGGTAATTTTTTTGCAATTCATATTATTTATAATTTTAAATATTTAGTTACAAAATGTTACGAAATATTTGACAGAGCATTTTTCGTCATCAACCATTGCCTTGCACGATTAGAGCACTTTTTAGATTCTTCCATTAAAATAGCATATCGAGACTGAGTGTGTTGTCCAATCTTGCGATCGGGTCCGTGCCATCGAACAGAGTAAAGAATCCTAGGCAAATGATAAAATCGACACCCCGCCACAGCAAAACGAAGGTAGTGATCATAATCATTGGCACTCCAATAACTCTCATCCATCAGACCGACTTTTCTATGCCACTCAGTTTTGTAGAGTTTGCTAACTCCCAGCTGAAACCATTGTGCAAAACATTCTTCGAATGAATAATCGGGCATTCGCATCTGTCGAACAATTTGACCAGTATCATGAACAAGATTCATATCTGAATATACAAAATCGACGTCCATATTTTCTAGAATCCCGACCATCTCTTCTATCATATGCGAATGAGGCCAATCATCGCCAACGATGTATGTACAATATTTACCACTTGCCGCTTGAAATCCTTCGTTATAAGTTCTTGTTGCTCCTATATCTCCATCAAATGTTAGTATCTTCAGTCGTCTGTTCTGAGGATAGACCTGAATTGGAATTCTCAAGATTTCCCCTGCTTCGGACATCGAATGAACAGGGTTCATTGTGGAATTCGATATCTTTGCCGGCAAAGAGATGAGATACTCTTTGGTGTCATCTGTGGAACCACCATCGACAATGATTATTTCAATATTCGGATAAGTTTGGAATAGACAATGATCTACGCAAACTGGAAGGTATGCGGCTTGATTGTATGTTGGAATTACAATGCTGACAAGTGGATATTCCATAACAAAAATTGAAATTTAAACCGGTTCATAAATATGTTATTAGCGAACGTTGGATATATATCCTTCATTTCCAAATAACATGTCGAAGTCGCATTTAGGAAAAACATCCAAGGAGCCATCAACTGTTGCATCTAGTATGACACGTCCAGCACGACTGAATTCGCTATTGGCTACGCGATATGAAACTTCTGATCCGGCAAGATCAGGGTACTGCCACTTCACTCCCTTTGCAAAATAATCAGGATGAAAATGGTTGGTGTCCACGGGTTTTGCTGACACCAACTGATGCGGGGTTCCTTTATCCGGAAAATTATGATCCACTCCGACGAGAATAATGGTTTTAAAGCCTAGAAAGTAAGCAACTTGCATTGCACAATAGGTAACGGTGCACCCCTCACACCACTTAAAACCACGCAGATCTTTTATGAATTCGTGAAAACCTGTATGCTCCATAAAAAAAACATTCCATCGGTTCCGGATATATTCATGATGATAGCGAAGAAATTTGACAGAATTAATCTGGTCTATATCTTTCCCGAATTGTTTGAGGACATTGGGATTTGCAACGCATAAAAAAGTAGTTTGAAATCCCATTTTTTCAAAATTTAAATAAATACGGTTCAGACCGATCGTGTATTCATTTTTTAATTTGTGGAGTTCAGTATTATTGAGACTCGGACCATTTCCAATGATGAAGCAACGTTCCCCTGAAAACATGTTATGAAGGTCTTCAAGTGTCAACTTTCGTTCGTTACGCCCAATGAGATTATACTTGGGTCCACTCAAGGATAAAGATGTTCCTTTCAGATTTGCCTGACCTGATTCTTCACTCAATTTGCAGGTTTGCTTAATGTACCAGTCTCGTAACCTCTTTCTGGCAGCAAAAGGGGGACCGACTTCGTTCATTATGAGGAGATTTTTGTCAACGACAACCTCCTGATGTTGTTCGGCAGCTTCATCTGGCCTGTTGAGTCTTACGAAATCGATTTGTTCGCGGCAGTGAGAATCCCATACTAGTGGATTTCCTTGCCCCGTGATTTCTTTAAAGTACAAAGCAAAGATAACATATCCCAACGGCATATCAAAAGCGCTCAACCACTCTTGGGACAGGCAGAAACTTGGTTGCCAGGAATAACCAGGAGGACTCATCCTATACCAAGGATTAGCTTGACGATACTGGAAAGTGTGGATAAGAGGCAGACGGCGTAGGGCTTGACCGCTAAACCAACCATCAGCAGACCAGCCACAGCTAATAATCTCGTCTTTGAACCTCAGTTTTCTCCTTTGCCCTTGTACTGGCATGGATTGATCTTGAGATAATGCCTGCAATTTCGCGAGCCACTCATATTGTAAAATTACAGCTTCCGGACTTAAGTAGACAAATTCTTCTAACTCTAAAATTGATTTCAATAAAACCAAATTTCTTGCAAACCAATTTTTCTTGATACTCAAGGGGATTCTATGTGGCGTGTAGGATTTGGCAGTCTCTTGGTCAATAAACTCCTGCGGAAATTCGATTTTCGGCAGGGCGAAGGCGATTATTGCATTTTTTTCACCTAAAAATCTGACAAGCTGCTCCTGAAGCTCCGGAAGAAGACGTCTTTGGCCAAGTTGGATCAGATATTTACACGAACATCCTTCTGGAATAATTAGTAATGATTCAAGAAGAAGCATTGCTTTTTCTTGATCTCCCAAAGTGATATCAACCACCACAACAATTGGTTCATTTTTCATTTTGACTTGCATAATAAGGTTGGGCACAACATTTTGCAGGTTATTAGTTTACAATATCACGTCAAAGCATCCAAGATATGCTTTAGAACTTATCTAAAGCAAGAATTCAATAGTTCCGTATTCAAAATGGATCCCCTATTCATCAAAATTCTAAAATATCATTTGAAATCAGTAGTGTCCGGTTAAGAGCCAAACGACTCGGTGTAACATCTTGTATTAATATAGCATTCACGGCAAAATGACCATAATCGACTTGAAATCTGATCCCTTTCTAGGGAAATTCTTCGGCAAAACCCTGGAGGGGGGCGCACATGTTTGCCGGACAATTGATTTTCAAGCAGGTTATGGAGTTCATGCCATTGCCAACCTTTCGTCGGTGTGTAGCCAAATACCAAGGAGAGCGCAGGGTAAGAAGGTTCTCCTGTCTCGATCAATTCTTGTGCATGGCCTTTGCCCAAATCACCTACCGAGAGAGTCTTCGCGATATCG
>NZ_FQXS01000080.1 GCF_900130015.1 Desulfofustis glycolicus DSM 9705
CTGTCTATACGTAACAAAATTCAGACCCCATAAATGATATACTGAGGTCATTAACGTTCTGTTTTTTCTGAAAAAGAAAAAGGAGGCGATGATGACCGAAGAACTCAGTCTGGTAAAAACGTCCGTTTTTGATCAAAAAACCGGATTCACCTATCATTCTGGCAGCAAAACCGCCCATTACCACAATAGCAGCGCCGAACTTAAGCGCTATACAACCCACCGATGGTGCTCACGTCTGGCGGCCAGCAAACTTCCTGGCGCTGATCTGGCCGTTGAATATTTGTACGCCAAGTACATCAGGAATCTCTCAGTGAGCACAATCCAGCAGTCGGGCGGTATTATCCTGTATTTTCTTCATTTTCTTGTAAGAGACGGGACCAGTATCTACGCACTTACCCGCCAGAATATCAGCGCATATGTCGAGTATGAACAGGAACGGGGGCTCAAGGTACAATCGGTTGTTAACCACTTACGGGCAGTCTACACGTTTATCGGCTTTCTGGTTGAGCGCGGTGTGTTACCTGAAGCAGTTCTCCAATCAAAAATAAAAATCAAACTACCCCAAGCACTGCCCAAAGCAATCCCACTAGATGACATACGGAGCTTACTCGCAGTCATTACCACCGCTCGAGACAGGGCATTGATCCTGCTCCTGCTGCGAACAGGAATGAGGATCGGGGAGCTTTTGGCTGTGAAGTTATCTGATCTGATTTACACGGAACGCAAGATCTTGATCTATCTGGGAGAGAAGAACTACCAGGGCCGCGTCGTTTACTACAGCCGTGATGCCGAGCACGCGCTACACCAGTGGCTCTCAGAACGAGATGATCGTTCAGAATACCTCTTTCCCGGGCAGGCACGACGGTTGAACCTGAGCTATGTTGCTGCCTGGAGTGTCATGAGAAATGCGATCTCGAGTGCCGGCTTATCCGGTAAAGGATACAGTCTCCACTCTCTGCGGCATACGTTCGCAACCGACATGCTTAATGGTGGCATGCGCATCGAAGTATTACAGCGTCTGCTTGGCCACCAGGAAATAGAGATGACGATGCGGTATGCCAGAGTCTCTGATAAAACCAGAGAGCTCGAATACTTCAAAGCAATGGATCGAATCGAACAGGGGAGTCAACATGGACCTCAGCGTATCAATCTTGAACTACAGAAGGTATTTGAAGAGAAGAAACTACTCCGCTCACACCGTAAAAAACTATCTTAACCGGCTCAAACTCTTCCTGGGTTGGCTTCCTGTTCCGGTCGAGGCGGCTACGTCAGCATATGTGAAGCAGTATCTGGATCATCTGCTTGAGAAGCACCTGGCTCCAAAAACCATCAACGAATACCTGTTGGTGATACGGAGTTTTTACCGCTACTTAAACGAGGAGGAAGGCAGAGACGTTGAGAGCCCGACAACCAGAAAAATGTCTCTGCGCATGGCAAAACCGCTTCCGAGAAACGTGAGGCAGAGTGAGCTGGATCTGTTCTTCAGCGTCATCACCAACAAACGGGACCGAGCGATGTTCATGCTGATGCTTCGTTGCGGCCTCAGGGTTGAAGAGGTGGCCAACCTGGAGCTTGGGGATATCGATTACCATTGCAGTCAGATTATGGTCCGGAGCGGTAAAGGGGGTAAAGATCGTACAACCTACTTCAGCACTGAAGCCGGATCTGCTCTGGCAGCATATCTGCATATACGCCCCCGCACGAAGAACACTCGCATCTTTCTTGCAGAAAAAGGGACGTTCCGAGGCAAACCACTCTCTGTCCGGGGAATACAGAAACGGATGGAGCATTACTCTCGGCAAAGCAGGACATCCATCACCTGCCACCGCCTTCGCCATACAATGGCAACGCAACTGCTCAATGGCGGCGCTGATATCGTTACGATCCAGGAGTTGCTGGGCCACTCAGAAATAGAACTGACCATGCGCTACAGCCGACTGTCTAACCTAAAAACCCAGCATGATTACTACCGGGTTATGGAACGGCTGGAGACACAAAACGACGATACTCTGGCCGCAGAGGTTCCGCCCATCAGGAACTAGTTCCTGATGGGCCTCTGGTCAGAAAGACCTTGACGCGAGGACCAAAAGAGCACAATATATGAGCAACTAACACATCTATATCAATAGAAAAAACAGGATATGTTACGTATAGTTCCTGT
>NZ_FQXS01000091.1 GCF_900130015.1 Desulfofustis glycolicus DSM 9705
CATCGCGGTGACGGAGTGAACCCGATGCTGATAATCACGCTCCAGCCATTCGGAGAAGCGCTCGTTTAACTCGTCCAACGTGAGCGCGCCATCGCCGATACCCGGCAAGAACCTGGTGCGTACGGTGCGGAAGAAGCGCTCGATCTTGCCACGGCCCTGCGGGGTATAGGGCCGGCTGTGGATCAAGGCAATGCCGAGCGAGGCGCAGATCCGTTCGAGCTGGCGGGAACGGAAGGCGGCTCCGTTATCGACGTAGAGCTTGCGCGGCAGCCCTCTGGTCAGCAAGGCCTGGCGGAAGGCCTGCAGCCAGGAGTCGAGCCGCTCGGAGAGGAAGAACTCTCCGTGCGGTATGAGCCGGGAATGATCGTCAAGCACGGCGATCAGATAGGCTTTGCGCCGTTTGGTGGCAACTATCACCGAAGGGCCGTGCATCACATCGGATTGCCAGATATCGTTGGGGAACTCGGCCTCGTAGCGGCGCCGATCGACCGGAGTACCGGTCCGGAGTGCCGCGCTATTGAGCGACTCCCGCTTGAGGATCCGGTAGGCGGTGGACAGACTGAGTTGCTCGCCCGGGGCCAGTAACTGCTTGTCGCTGAGCTGCTCGACCAGCCGGTAAACCGGCAGCGAGGGATGTTCCTTGCGCAAGCGGATCAGGGCGGCGCAGGTCTCTTCGTCGACGCGCCGGCTGCACCCCCGGTCGCAGCGCGGAGCCGGAGCCAATGAGGCAATATCCCGGCCGCTGCGCTCATAGAGGTGCAGCCAGCGCCGGATGGTAGCGGGGGAGATCCGGGTGCGATCGGAGCCGGGGATATCCCAGCGCTGCTCGCTCTTGTGATAGATCAGGTCGGTCAACTCACCGGGCTCAAGGCGTGTTGAGACCAGTTCGCTGATGACCCCGAAGCGGAACAGGGCTACCTCGTGGCGTTGCTTGTTGGTGTCGTCATCCATGGCATCCTCCGTGTCTGGGGGTGAAAAGGGACCGGATTATCCGGTCGTTTCCCCATAGCACGATCGGAAGCTGCCGGGCAGGGCTACAACACGGTAGGGTGTGTGATCGATGGTGCGATTGTCATGGTTGGTGGCAGCGGTTACGGGAATAATGTTGGTGGTAATGAGTCGTTCAAACCCTTCGAGCCGGCTGCCGGCAAAGGACAGGCCAAGCAGCAGCCGGATCATCCGGCCCAGGCGGCGCCACCACTGACGCTGCCGTGAGCGCGGCAGATCAGGACGCCAGCGCTGCCGGATGAGGCGGTGAGTTAGTGCGGACCGAATCTCCTGGATGGAGCTGCGGTAACGGCGCCAATAACCAAGCGGACGGAGACGGTGCACCCGGCGGCAGTGTGGGCAATAGAGACGACGAAGTTGGATGCTGTGCGCGAGCGTGGCCACCCAGGCTTCAACAAAGCCGTGCCACCACAACTTGCCGCCGCAACAGGGACAGGCTGCAGGTTTATGCCAGGGATAGGCCGTGCCGAGACGGGCAATTTCCTTGACGGATACGGCGACAAACAGTACCAGTTGCTAAACTCCTTTCAGGAAGGCTTGTTCCTGACTGGAGGGGGG
>NZ_FQXS01000072.1 GCF_900130015.1 Desulfofustis glycolicus DSM 9705
CTTTTTGTTTCCGCGAAAAATGAAAGCGAAAGGATATACGATGGCCTGCTCTTGCCAAGCCTTATCCGAATTTACAGAAAAAAAGGTACACTAACGTGAAATAAGGGATTGCGGGCGGTCGTGAAAGTGTAAAAATAAGTATACTCTTGTTGACATCGTGTTATAAACGGACAATCCAATTGAAATTGGTGGTGACTGGTAACGCGTCCAAAACACAAATTCACCCATGATATTGGTAAAGAGGGCTGTACCTATTTGTAATTATATAACAATTTGAGATGGTCAAAAGCAGTGCCCAAAACCATATGTACTTGATTCCTTGCTTTTTTTGAAAGGCTGTCATAAGAGTCATAGAGTGAGGGCGTAGCATTTGGTCAGATCAGGGAGAGTCACCGAGAGAGCCTAGCAATTTACGTCTCGAAATTTCTGGAAGGCAGTTGTATTTCAACTTAATCGCATGTGTTTGGAATTCTTTTCGTGTGAGAACTAACATGAGAGATCATATTAAACAATACAAGAGTATAGTATTAATAGGTAAATTTAATCCAGTTATATTTCAACCATACTGGTTCTCCGCCAATAAATTAATAGGCGAGCAGGATGGTAGCAAAGCAGACATCAAAATCATACATCAAGATGTGGTCAATTTTGGGCTCGATTGGTGCAATATCGAAATTACTCGTGATAGGTACGTGATTAACACCACTCTTGACTATGCTATTGAGATGATACGTGATCTAACAATAGGAACTTTCCAATTACTAGTTCATACACCAATAAAAATGCTTGGGGTAAATACGGAATTGCACTTTGACTTAAAGTCTGAACATATTTGGCACAAATTTGGCCATAATTTAACCCCGAAAACACCCTATTGGAACTCCCTAATTAATCCAGGAATGCTCAGTGTTTCTGTTAGAGGAGATAGGCCAGATGATTACATTGGAAAAATCAATGTCGATGCCAAAGGATCCAAAGAAACCAAATTTGGCGTTAGTGTGAGAGTTAACGATCATTACGAAACCCAAGAAAGCGAAACATCCGGGTGCCAACAAATTTTAGATATCCTTATTTCTGACTGGGCCAATTCAGAACAGAGAGCGAATGATATTATCAGGGGGGTGCTGGTAACAGCAACAAATTAACCTATGACTTTATATTGCGAAGCCACCAATTGTTATTCGTCTAGTGAGTTTAAATTTGCAGAGGGTGTCGCGGAGAACCTTGAAGATGTGATAGTTAGCAAGTTTGATGACGGTTTTGATCCTGTATTTCAAAATTTAATTTTAACGAGTTGGATAAAAAAACATCTAACTGAGAATGTACCAGAAGAAGCTCCCACGGAACAATTAGCTACAGACTCAAAAAGCTATTTTGGTGATTGGTATTCTGGTTTAGTCATTGAAAAAGGACGCCAGCTTGATAGCTTTCTTTCGAAACAAAAGTTCGAGGGGACAATCATTTCAATAAAAGACGATACATTTGTTGCTAAATTGACAAATTTAACTGAAGAAACTCCCGATGAAGAAGCAGAATTCTCTATAAATGAAATTTCAGACGATGATCTTCCGCTTTTGGCTTTGGGAGCCGTATTTTACTGGAATATCGGCTATATGATCACGCGCGGAGGTCGTAAGCACGCGTGTCAAATTTTATACTTTAGAAGGCTTCCAATTCGATCCAAACTGGAAATAAAGGAAGCTAGAATGCGTGTAGAAAAACTTTTACGCTGGTTAGATGATGAAGACACTGAATCATGAATGCCCACTGATTCGACCAGAAGAAAGCGAAATTGAAATATCAATTTTTGGTCCTGGATATGGAGAATGTGTCGTATTGCATCTCGGCTATGGCCGGTGGATAATCATTGATTCATGTGTCGATAGAGGCAAGAAATATCCTGAAGCGCTTAGGTATTTAAAGTCAATTAATGTTGACCCTTCTAAGGAGGTGTTAGCAATAGTAGCTACCCACTGGCATGATGATCATATAAAGGGATTGAGCACTATTGTTGAAGAGTGTAAATCAGCTGTTTTTATATGCTCCGTTGCGATAAAGAAGAAAGAATTTTTAGAATTGATTGAAATGAACCGAGTTTCAGCCATAGGAGACAATCAATCTGGAATATCAGAATTTTTATCCATTTTTGATATCCTGACAGAAAGGAATAAGCGGCCCAAATTCGCGATCGCTGAAAGACAACTTTGGACTAGCAAGTTACCTGGAATGAGCGATTGTGAGATATACGCTCTCTCTCCGTCAGACTTCGAGGTTGACAAAGCTATCAAGCAACTCGCCAAAATTATTCCAGACATATT
The DNA here is from genome assembly GCF_900130015.1 of Desulfofustis glycolicus DSM 9705. GTDB lineage: Bacteria > Desulfobacterota > Desulfobulbia > Desulfobulbales > Desulfocapsaceae > Desulfofustis > Desulfofustis glycolicus. Next base: position 2,319 of record NZ_FQXS01000072.1, read on the forward strand.
AAGTAATCCTCGCAGAATACCCTGCCCAGACCAAAATGATACTTCTGTCGTTATTTGGGCTAAGGTAGGTAGCGAAAACATTTTCCTTTTTGGTGCTGATCTGGAGGAAAAAGGGAATAACGATACTGGGTGGTCGGCTATTGTCTCGTCTGGTTTTTATTCAACCGACTTGGCCTATATACATAAGATTCCGCATCACGGGTCACATAATGCACACTACATGCCTGTATGGGAAAGAATGCTTTGTCCCAATCCAATCTCCGTTTTAACTCCATGGACGAGAGGAAATAACCGATTACCAAGCGATATTGATTTGGGAAGGTTATCAAAATTAACCAGCAAATTGTTTATCACTGCATCTCCTGATACTGTAAGAAAAAGAAAAAGAAAAGATGTCTTAATATCAAGATTCATAAACAAATATACTAAATATATTCGGTATGCTGAACCCGCATGTGGTCATATTGTTTTGAGGAAAGGCATAAAAGATGCTCATAGTGAGTGGAAAGTTAGTCTGAGAGACGGAGCATTATAGTGGACCCCAGTTTTAAGACAGTAGTTTAAGCTAGACGCAATCCCGAGGAACAGGAAAAGATGAGTGAAGGAAAGAAGAGAAAGTTCCAT
>NZ_FQXS01000078.1 GCF_900130015.1 Desulfofustis glycolicus DSM 9705
GCTGAAAGGGGTCAATATTGAATGCTGATTGACACCGGAGATCATCAATACAGATCAAGGGTGCCAGTTTACCTCCTGTTGATTGCAATGTAAAACTGTACCATTTTCTGCAAAGTAAAAGTGTACCGCCCGCTGCCTCAGGTAGCATCGTCGGCTGACCGGTCAGCCGACGATTTTTGCTCTTTGAAAAGTTGTTTCTTTATCGAATGCCCGCGGAGCCGGTAGCTGTGCCCCTTGATGTTCACCACTTTGCTGTGGTGCAGGAGGCGATCGAGGATGGCCGTGGCAATCACCGGATCGCCAAACAATTCCTGCCAGTCGCCGAAGCTCTTGTTTGAGGTGATGATGGTCGAACTCCTTTCATAACGCTGCGAGACGAACTGAAAGAAGAGATACGCTTCCTGTGTTGTTACCGGAAGGTAACCAACCTCATCGACCACCACCAGGCTCGAGTTCAGATATGCTTTTTGGCGAGTGGCCCCGGCCTTGAGCTTTTTTATCAGAATATCCATCGTGGTGAAGTACACCTTGAAGCCGTGATGGCAGGCCTTGATTGCCAGCGAGATGGCCAGATGCGTCTTGCCGACTCCGGGTGGTCCGAGCAACAGAACGTTTTCCTTCCTGGTGATGAACGTCAGATCAAAGAGCTCCATCACCGTAGCTTTATCGAGCTGGGGATGGAAGGTGAAGTCATACTCCTCGATGGTCTTGGCCGCCGGCAGACCGGCGGTCTTCATTGCTGTTTGGATGCGGCGCCCTTCCTTGGCGGCAACTTCCTCTTCCAGGAGATGGTCGAGAAAACTGAGATAGGAGTTTTTCTCCCGGGTCGCTTGCTCCACGACGCTGTCCAGCACTTCGGCAGCGCGGTTGAGCTTGAGGCGTACCAGGTTGTCCTGTAAGCGTTCGGAGGTCAGCTGTTCCATGACGCACCTCCGTTGGCATACTGTTCATATTCGGCCAGCGGCCGGTGTGTCACTTCAGGGAAGAGCGACCCATTGTCCAGCCCTCTGGTCGCCGCTCCTTTGGAAGTACGGTATTTACGCTGCAACTGGTCCCGGTCCTGTCGGAGTTGATCATAGAACAACCGGTTACCCACTGTCTGATTGGTACCGTTTGCCTCCTGGTAGGTTACCAGCAGGGTCTGATCGTCGTAGATGCTGATCCGGCCCTGCTTGATCTTGAGCATGACCGTTTTGCCGACCACGTGATGTGGAACCAGATATCGGTTGGCGTTGTAGGAGAGCTGGCAGTCTTTGTAGACTTTGCGAAAGACTTTCAGCGAGGTGTCGTACGGGGCCGGCGGTAATGGCTGCAAACTGTCTTGTTCCTGGTGCCAGCGCTGGTCGACCGGTTGCTTGTGCGTACCGTGGATACGCCGGTTGGCAGTGACATCGAGCCAGCTTCGAGCGTCCCGGTTGAGCTTCTCCATCGTCGTGTACCGGTAGCCCCGCCAGAACCGTTGACGCACGTAGTCGATCGGCCGTTCCACCTTACCCTTTACCCACGGGCTATAGGGAGGGCAGGCCTTCGGGCTGAATCGGTAGTGGTGGGCAAAGTGGAGAAACTCGTTATTGAAGACCGCGGCACCACCGGCTCGCCCGACGACCACCTGCTTCATGTTATCATAGAGCACTTCTCCAGGGACGCCGTGCAGATAGGAAAACGCACGGATGTGGCAATCCAGGAACGACTCCAAGGTGCAGGCTTCAACGAACTCGATGTAGAAAGCCCGGCTGTAGCCGAGCACCATTAAAAACAGATAGCGGGTGGAAGAGGAGCCATTGCCATTGTCGATGCGAAAGTCGCCCCAGTCGACTTGGGCCTGGCAGCCCGGCTCGGTCTCAAACCGGGTATAGGCCAGCCGGTGTCGTCGGTCTTTGACTTCACGCACGTAGGCTTGAACAGTCCGATAGCTGCCCTCGTAGCCGCGTTGCTGCAGGCGTTCATGAATCCAGGTTGCCTTGTAGTCGTCTTCCGCCAGGTAATCATCGATCAGTTGCCGGTAGGGATCGAGGATAGATGCCCTCTTTATGGATTTGTGATAGGCGGGCACAGCTGGATTCTCAAGATACTTTTTGACGGTATTGCGGTGAATGCCAAGTTTCTTGGCAATATCCCGCTGACTGAAGCCTTGTCGCTGCAATGAAATGATGTCCATAAATACCTCCAGTTTGATCATGGCGGCCACCTCCTCGAAGGAGATGGTACATCGCCGGTGAAGGTGGTACACTTTTCATTGCATTTTTTGGTACAGTTTTATGTTGCCATTAACACCTCCGGGCAATGGTCTGAATACGTGCAGAAGACAGGAGCAAGAATCAGCATGGACGGCCGTGGGCGATGGCTTGATAATGTGGCCATTGAACG
>NZ_FQXS01000027.1 GCF_900130015.1 Desulfofustis glycolicus DSM 9705
AATGAAAGCCGAACAAACTATCCACTTCCTCTCCGAACTACTCGAACTGACCGAATACCTTGGGGCACTCGTCAGAGATCAGTGCCGACTCATGGCCGCCGACCAGGATGGTCATCTGATCGAAGATCCCGAGCAGGAACGGGACGTGCCGTTCTGATCTGATAAACGAACTGCCCATCAGTACTCGGCTTGCCCCTTGGCCGGCGCTTCAGCGACGCCGGCCGGGGGGGCAGCAGCAAAATAATCAGACAACGCTGTCAAAATAATCAGGAAAACGATGTTCATTTATTGTGAAAAGCAACAACTCGTCAACGCCGGAAGATTACCGAGTCGTTGAGCGATTGCAAGAAACGGGTGCAGAAGCTCTTTGAGACCGCCAATATCAAGATTGCTTCGGTGGTTTCCGACCTGTTTGGTACCACTGGCCGGCGTCTGATCGAGTAGTTGTGCGATGAGTCAGCGCCCGGTTTTTCCGAGGAGATAATAACCAACCTTGCCTGTGGCCGCCTACGTGCAAAGGCCGGGGAGTTGCATCGCAGCATCCAGGGATGTTTTGAGGATCATCATCGTTTTCAGCTGTGCTCGTTGCTGCGGATAATCAGCATCCTGGAGAGCGAGATCGGTATTATCTCGGATCGCCTGCACCAACTCATAGAGAAGCACGAAGCGCTGCTCGACCGTTTGACAGTGGTTCCCGGAGTTGGTCCACGGAACGCCCAGATGATCATCAGCGAGGTTGGTTACCGGCTGGACAGCTTTGCTGATGCCGCTTTGTTTGCCAACTGGGCGGGGTTATGCCCGGGCAATAATGAGAGCGCGGGTAAGCGAAGAAGCGGGAAGACAGCGGTCCAAAAACATCCGTTCAAAACGATCCTGGTGGAAGTAGCCTGGGCAACCGTCAAAACCAAGGGGAGTTACTTCAAGGACAAGTATTATCGCCTGAAATCGCGGCGCGGTGCCAAGAAGGCGATCGTGGCTATCGCACATCGGTTGGCCAAGGTAATGTTTCATATGATCAAATATGGTTAACGGTACCGGGAGGTTGGAGAAGATTATCTGAAGAGCAGGAAACACACGGGGCTCAGCATCCTCAAATAGCAGGCAAAAGCCTGGGATTCGAGTTGGTACCGGCGACGACTTAGCTACCCTTGGGGCGGCACTGTCGAGAAGAAAATCAAGATTGTCACGAGGTCGCAAAAAAAACTGAAGCGAAAGAGCGCGGGATCTAACATGACCGGCTGGACACCGGCACAACGAATTGTCAGCTCGCAAGAGACTACGGATATGCAACTGAGAGTACCCCCATCGTCCAGCCACGACAATCAAGAGGGTGGAATGTGAAGTTAAGGATTCTACTATGTGCCGCAGCAGAATGTGACTCTGCCATGGGCGTCGTGGTAGAAAGCAGTTTCATATAAATGCCACCAGCTGTTGTACCATTCAAGTCAATGCTATAATCTCCGTCAGAAGCAGACCATGCATATGCATAATCAATATCACCGTAAAAGACTTCCCAACCGGTGATATAACATCTTTGTGTGGGGGTGTTGTTCAGGTTTAGGAAATTCCCTGACCCAATACCCGGATCTTCGAAGCTACCGTTTTGAAAAGGCAGAGCATTGGCTCCAGCTGCCAGTGTCATCGTCAGCGTCAACACAGCGGCAAAAGCGAAATCTTTTTTATTCATCCCCTCCCCCCATGTTCTGAATGAATTGATGAGTTTCCCTAACACATGTTGTAAATTTTAAGCCATCAATAAGATCATTTTTCAACGAGATAGCGGAATTCTATGGGATTAGCCACATTGTAAGTATAATAACTAATCGCTTTTCCGGAAAATTAATTCCTGTTTTCCGGAATTTCTTTCAGGCTCGCTGACGCTTCAGAAATCTTTGATGGAATGTGGCAAGTAACCCACAACCACCACGCGGATCGGGGTGGCTTCCGAAAGGGGGCTGCCTTTTTTTACATATTTTTTACATACCAAGAAAAAAGGGCTTACAACCGAAGCTGTAAGCCCTTGATTTTCCTGGAGCCACCGAGCGGAGTCGAACCGCTGACCTGATGATTACGAATCAACTGCTCTACCAACTGAGCTACGGTGGCGTTTGATTGACGGTGTTTATAGCAGGATCAAAACTAAAATTCAATATCAATCCCTGGACCTCAACGGTTTCAATGGTCGATGGACAGTGAATCTTGCTCCCCGATCTGCTACAATGGAACCCGTTTTGTATCCGGGGCTGTGCCCGCCGGGGCTCTCGATATCACGTCTCGCTGCTTCCTCAAATGACTGAAGCGGTAACCGGCAAAAACACCTGGTCTGAAGATTACAGGAAAAGGGGTTGCTTTTGACGAAAGCATACCATAGCTGGAATGACAAAGACATCATCAGGGTTCGGTTGCGGTTCATCGATCTGAACAAGTCTTTCTTCGCAGAACCGCCGGATGCCGAACGGTTAAGTCGCTGGCGCGGGATTTTTTACGCACTGGCGGACACCAGTATCAGTCCCCGCCTCGACGAGGCGGTGCAGCTCATCAAACACCATCTCTCTATCGATCGTCTGCAGGATCTGCAACACGAGTTTACTCGTTTATTCAGCGACAATTACCGTAACGGAGCGCTCAGCCTGGCAGCGTCCGCCCATCTCGATGGAATCATCTACCTGGATACCCGGTCTGAGGTGAGAGCATTTCTCGCCGACTCGGGAGGCAGAACCTATGCACCGACAGACGATGGGGAGGATTCGCTGGTAGTGCTCCTGGATTTTCTGGCAACCTTGATTCGGGACGAAAAAGACGGTTTCGACACAAGATCCGCTCAGGCGCTTCTGGTCACCGACTTTCTCGTTCCGTTTGTCAAACTACTCGAAGACGCTGCACGGATAAACTACTCCGCCGCTTTCTACCGCGACTGCATCAGCTTTACCGGTGGATACCTGGAACTTGAACAGCACTTTCTGGCATGATGGAAACAGTATACAACAAGAACGGAGCGTCGTTGCGGTGCTGGCCGCCGACATCGCTCCTTTTTGCGCTGGCTGCCTCCATCCTAGTACTTCTGCTATCCGGCTGTTCGGAAGAACCAGAACAGCAGAAGGAGGAGGCCGACACGGTCTCCTCCTTCGCCGGATGTCTCTCCTGCCATAATCTGGACTTGGACAAACATCACCGGCTCGATTGTACATCCTGTCATGGCGGCAATGGCGAGGCGTTAGGGCTCGAAGAGGCACACCTTGGCCTGGTAGCGGCTCCGGCTCATCCCGACCAGGCCGATCAGGTGTGCGGTAGTTGTCACCGGGAGCAGGTCGAGATGGTCGCCGCCAATGGCCACTATACACTGATCGGTCACATCTCGGCAGTCCGGGCGGCGTTTGGCTCCCCGTCCTCTCCTGAGTCTGCCCTGCAGATTACCGCCGCGGCACAGCCGGGCAGCGAGACGGAACTGGTCGATGATCTGCTGCGTCGACGCTGCCTGCGCTGCCACGTCTATACGCGTGGCGATACGTTTCCGGCGATCGACCGAGGACTCGGCTGTGCCGCCTGTCACCTAGCACCGCATCAGGCCGAAGCGGGCCGGCATCTTTTCCGCGGGCACCCCGCCGACGACGCTTGTCTGTCCTGTCATTACGGCAACCATGTCGGTTTTGATTATTACGGCCGTTACGAACACGATTTTAACCGCGAATACCGGACTCCCTACCTGGCGGTCGATGATGTCGTGGCCCCCTACGGCGTTGAGTTCCATCAACTGGAAGCGGACGCCCACCGGCAGGCCGGCATGGTCTGTATCGATTGTCACGGCCAGGACCAGGTCATGGGAGTGGCGGCCGGGCCGACGTGCTCGGCTTGTCACGACAGGAAACGTAAAGAGACGCTACCACCGGCCGGCATTACCGATACCGCCGACGGTCCGGTTTTCATTTCTGCTGCAACCACTCGCAGCTTTCCGGTCCCCCAGTTGCGTCACCCGGCCCACGCAGCCTACCGGGATACGGCCGTGTGCCTGGCCTGCCATGCCCGCTGGACGTTCAACGACGGAACGACACACCTGGTGCGCATCGATCATGACGATTTTTATGATTTTTTCCGTCTCAGCGTCGACGGCAGCTCCGAAGTCAAAACGATCATCGAGAGTCATATCGATTTTGACGGCGCCTGGTTGGACCCCGTTATGACCGACAAGTTCACCGGCGAAGACCTGCCCGGCGTCTGGCTCAAGGGGTATCTGGAGCGACGCTGGGAAGAACCCCTTTTCGCCAGGGACGACGACGGCCGGATCTCTCCGGCCCGGCCGATCCTCGACCTGCGCCTTTCCTGGATCGATGGAAATGAAACAGTCCGCTTCGACAATCTCCGCCCGCGACCGGACAGCCATCTGCTGCGCCCCTACGCTCCCCACACCGTTGGTCCGGCCGGCTTGTTCTACGAAGAACGGTTGCGGCGTTTCCAGATCCGTGAATTATCACTGCCTGCCGAATAAGCACCGAAAACGATTGAATCAGTCCGTGAATTATTTTAAAAACCCAACACAACTCGAAAAGGTGCCGGTCGCGCCGGGAGAACGTCAGGGATGCTGCGTCCACTATCGGCGCTTTGATGGCCGGCGCACTCACCTCTTTTCAACAACAGGATGCTCGTGCTCGTAAATCCAGCGGACGGCAGGCTTTTCTCAGGTATCGCCAGCACCATTTGCCTGCTGGTGATCACCATTCTGTCCTGCTTCCCTGCGGCCTCGATCGGGGGAACCACCTCGCTGCACCCGACGCAGCGCCCTTATCGCATCAACAGTCATACCTACTATCCTATTCCATCGGCCTACGGCTTTAATCAGACCGGGATCGCTTCCTGGTACGGTGACGATTTCCATGGACGCCCGACTTCCAACGGCGAAACGTACGACATGCACGGCATGACGGCCGCCCATAAGACCTTGCCGATGAACACCGTTCTGCTCGTACAGAATCTGGAAAACAATCAGGAGATCATCGTTCGCGTCAACGATCGCGGACCCTTCGTCAAAGGGCGGATTATCGACTTGAGCTATCAGGCCGCCAAACGGCTCAATATCGTCGGTAAGGGGACCGCGCACGTCAGGATCAGCGCACTGTCTGACGGTGAGAAAAGCGAGTCGCAGATGATGGAGATGGCTCAGCAATTTTATACCGGCGATTTCTACGTGCAGATCGGTTCGTTTGCCAATACCGATAATGCGCTGCGTCTGCAGAATCGCTTCCTCCAGGCCGGGCACAAGACGTTGATCCAGAAATACGAGGAAAAGCAAAGCGCCTACTATCGGGTCCACGTCTATGTCGGCAGAACCTTGCAGGGTGCCGAACAGGCCCGATCAATCCTGGAAAAACGCGGCTATCGCAACGCCTTTGTAATCGCCCGTTAAACCGGCGGGTCCGTCGAATTTTCGCTGCTGCGCAGCGCACCGGCGAACTGCTCAAGACGACGAACGGTGGTCACCAATTGGTGCAGTAGGGCGTGGTCTTTGCGGCCCGGGGCTGCTTCAACCCCGGAATTGATGTCGATGGCATAGGGACGCACGGCCTCGATGGCCGCCACTACGTTACCGGCGTGCAGGCCACCGGCTAGGATGATCGGCCTGGATATTCCCAGTGACGGCACAACCGACCAGTCGAAACTTCGTCCGGTACCGCCGGCCGCTCCCCTGACGTAGGTGTCGAGCATGATGCTGTCGACCGCATCATGAAAGGCCTGGAAATCGACGAGCTCGGCGGCGGGACCAATGCGCACCGCCTTGCTGACCGATAGCCCCCGGCGCCAGGAGCGCAGTCGCCGGCAGAATGCCGGCGTCTCGTTGCCGTGCAGTTGAACCTGGGTCAACCCGCAATAATCGACCAGGTATTTGATTTCTTCTTCGTCCGCGTCACGAAAAACGCCGACCCGGGCAATGAACGGCGGCAGCGTCTCGATCAGTTTCGCCGCCTGGTCCGGTGTCACCTGGCGCGGGCTGGCGGCGACGAAGATAAAGCCGAGCCCGTCGACGCCGGCGGCAATCGCCGCCCGGGCATCTTCCTCCCTGGTCGTACCGCACATCTTGATCCGGATTCGCTGCATCCCTCTCACCGATTCCGGTCGCCGCCGCCCCGCAGTTCACTGAGCAGGTTACTCCCGGTTCCGGCCCGCATCAAACTCTCGCCGATCAACGCACCACTCACCCCGGCGCGGGCCAGCGCCGCCAGATCGCCCGCCGTCTTCAGACCGGATTCGGAGACAACCGGAATCTCCGGCGGAATCAGCTGCTGCAGGCGAAAGGTGGTAGCGATATCGACGCTGAAGTCGTTGAGATTGCGGTTATTGATGCCAATCAGATCAGCACCGGCCGCCAGCGCAATCTCGACCTCTCGTTCATCGTGCACCTCGACCAGGCTGTCCATGCCGAGACTCGCCGCATACTGCCTGAATTCGGCGATCTGCTCCACCTCCAGGATGGCTGCGATGAGCAGGACGGCATCGGCGCCATGGGCGCGCGCCTGATCGATCTGCAGGCGGTCGATGAGGAAATCTTTGCGCAATACCGGCAGATCAACCGCCTCACGAACCTGCAGCAGATAGAGCAGGCTTCCCTGAAAGAAGTCGACGTCGGTCAGTACCGACAAGGCCTGCGCCCCCTGTTTCCGGTAATCGACCGCGGTGCGGACCGGATCGAAATCAGCGCAGATCACCCCTTTGGACGGCGATGCCTTTTTCACTTCGGCAATGACCGCCACCCCGTCATAATCGAGCAACGCCGTGCGGAACCCCCGGGGTGCATCCACCTGCCGCTGATGATGCGGCGGCGGCACGACAATACCGGTGCGATACAGGTCGGCGACCTCTTCTGTCTTTCTTGCTACAATACGATCGAGAATCATCGACTCTCCATGTGGTGGTGCCAGACGATGGGTCTTAGGCAAAGCTGTTGCTCAGCTCCACCAGTTCCTGGAGTTTGCGAAGGGCTCTGCCGGAATCTATACATTCCGCGGCGGCGGCAATACCGGCCGACAGATCGTCGACGCCACCGGCAGCCAACAAAGCGGCGCCGCTGTTGAGCAAAATCATATCACGCCGCGGGCCGGCCGTACCGGCGAGAATATCTTTCATCAGCAGTGCCGATTCGTTACTGTCCCGACCGCCCTGCAGGGTTTCAAGCGGCGCCCGGGTCAAGCCGACTTCCTCAGGCGTGATCCGATAGCTGGTGACAATGCCGTCCTTGAGTTCGGAGATCATCGTTGTGCCGGTGATCGTCAACTCGTCGAGGTTGCCCTCGCCATGCACGACCAAGGCCCGTTTGGAACCAAGTTTACCGAGAACTAGCGCCAGTTGCTCGGTCAGCTCCGCAGCAAATACGCCAAGGACCTGAACGTTGGCTCCGGCCGGATTGGTCAGTGGCCCGAGAATATTGAAAATGGTCCTGATACCGATCTCGCGGCGCGGACCGATGGCGTATTTCATCGCCCCATGGAGGGCCGGAGCAAAAAGAAAACCGATCCCCGCCTGCTTGATGCAATCGCTGACCTGCTCTGCCGTCAGGTCCAACTTGACACCGGCCGCCTCGAGCACGTCGGCCGATCCGCACGAACTTGATACCGAACGATTACCGTGCTTGGCAACGGTGAAACCGCAGCCGGCGACAACAAACGCCGAGGTGGTCGACACGTTGAAGGTACCGGAGCAATCGCCGCCGGTACCGCAGGTATCGATAACGACACCGCCAGCCTCGAAATCGACACCGGTGTCGACCCGAGTGGCTTTTTCCCGCATAACCCGGACGGCTCCGGCAATCTCGTCGACGGTCTCGCCTTTCATGCGCAGGCCGGTCAAAAACGCGGCGATCTGCACCGGCGTAGCCACCCCGCTCATGATGTCGGTCATGATCCGGTACATCTGTTCTTCACTCAGATCGCCATGACCGACAACCCGGCTTATCGCTTCCTTGATGTTCATCGCATCTCCTTGCTCTGCGGCGCGGTCGGCCGGCCTTTCAGCGGTGACCGAGCAGCGCCGGGTAGCTGTCGTCAAGAAAATTGTGCAGCAGATATCGACCGTCCGGCGTCATGATCGATTCCGGGTGGAACTGGACGCCTTCAACGGCCTGTGTCCGGTGACGCAGCCCCATCATCTCCTGCTGATCGGTACGGGCACTGACCTCCAGGCATTCCGGCACCCCTTGGTCTCTAACGACGAGCGAATGATAGCGCATGCCGTCGAACGGGTTGGGCAGCCCGGTAAAAACACCGCGACCGTCATGGAAGATCGGGCTTGTTTTCCCATGCATGATCCGTTCGGCCCGCACCACCTCGCCGCCGAAGGCATCGCCGATCGCCTGATGACCAAGGCAGATACCAAGGATCGGGATCGAACCGGCGAAGCGGGTGATGACCGAGATCGAGATGCCCGCTTCTTTTGGCGTGCAGGGCCCGGGCGAGATGATCAACCGACGCGGCGCCAGTCGCTCAAGCTCATCCAAGGTGATCTTGTCGTTGCGGACGACACGGACCTCCTCCGGCTGCTCGTCATCACGGACCAGGTCGGCAATGGTTTGAACGATGTTATAGGTGAACGAATCGTAGTTGTCGATAATGACGATCATCGCTTAGAACCTCTTCTCCGCCAGTTCGACGGCGCGACGCAAGCCCATTGATTTGTTGACGGTTTCTTCGAATTCCCGGTGCGGATCAGAGTCGGCGACGATGCCGGCACCGGCCTGAATATAGAGATCACGGCCGTGCATGACAAAGGTCCTGATGGCGATGCAGAAATCCATTGAGCCGGAAAACCCGAAATAACCGATGGCTCCGGCATAGGGGCCGCGCCGCTGCGGCTCCAGCTCCTCGATGATCTCCATGGCCCGGATTTTCGGGGCGCCACTCACCGTACCGGCCGGGAAGCAAGCGGCAACCACGTCGAATTGATCCCGTCCGTCAGCGATGGCGCCATGTACTCCGGACACGATATGCATTACATGGCTGTACCGTTCCACGGTCAGCAGATCCCGGACCTCGACACTGCCGCCTCGAGCGATCCTGCCGACATCGTTGCGGCCGAGATCGACGAGCATCAGGTGCTCGGCCCGCTCCTTCGGATCAGCCAGCAGCTCTTGTTCCAATGCGGCGTCTTCCGCCGCCGTCCGGCCCCGTTGCCGGGTACCGGCTATCGGTCGCAATTCGATGGTATCGCCTTCCTTGCGGACGAGGATCTCCGGTGATGAGCCGATCTGGATCAACTCGCCGAATTTCAGGAAAAAGAGATAGGGGCTCGGATTAATATGACGCAACGCCCGATAAATAGAAAGGGCGGGCAGATCAGTCTGAGTATGGAAGCGCTGGGACAAAACAACCTGGAAGATATCGCCGGCCAGGATATACTCTTTGGCCAGCTCGACCATGGACCAAAACCGCTCCGGCTCCATATTGGAATGAAAATCGTGTACCGCCGACGCATTGCCCCGTTTGGCAAGCACCGCTTCGGGAACTGCGGCCTGCAGCAAAGCGACGATGCCCTGCAGCCGCTCTGCCGTATCCTGGTAGCACCGGGACAGATCCGCTTGTTCGCGGGTATCCGCCCAGCAGACAATGGTTACCGTCTGGCGAACGTTATCGTGGACCAGGACGACTCCCGGAACCATAAAGGATGAGTCGGGCAGATCGAGTGGTTCATGGGAGTCGGGCAACTCTTCCAGGAAACGGACGGTGTCGTACCCGAGAAAGCCGACGGCTCCGCCGCAGAATCTGGGCAGTTCCGGGTCGACGTAGGCGTCCATGTCGGCGAGCAGAGTGCGCAAGGCGATGAGCGGGTTGTCAATCTCTTCCTCACGGCTGGCCGCGACTGCCGGTCCGTGCATCGTCACCCGATGGTCCCGTGAACTGAAAAGGGCCAGCGGCTCGAAACCGATGAATGAATAACGGCCCCACTTTTCGCCGCCCTCCATACTCTCAAAGAGGAAAACCTCTTCCCGGTCACCGAAGATCTTGCAAAACAGGGTCAACGGTGTATCGAGATCGGCGATAATCGTCGCACTCAGCGGGATCATCCGCTTTTCACCGGCTCGACGGCAAAACTCACCGCTCTCCGGAACAATCGGTATCGATTTCATCTGATCTGTCTCAAGAGGAACCAACGGGGAGTCACTCGCTGCGTGGAAGATACCATATCCGTACGGTTACGCACCAATTGGGGGCAAAAAAAAACCGCCGGGTCCATGAACATGGCCCGGCGGTCATCTCTTTCAACCGCGCCAACAGGATGCGGGCGGTTACCGACGCGAAACGAATCAGGCGCCGGTCTCCATATTGTTGACCCGTTTGGTAAGCCGGGAGATCTTGCGCGAGGCGTTTTTCTTGTGAATCGTCCCCTTCGATGCGGTTTTGGCGATGACCGGTACTGCTGCAGCAAGAGCAGTCTTGGCCTCTTCCACCGACCCGGCCTCGATAGCCTGGCTCAGACCTTTGATGGCCGTCTTCATTTTGGAACGATTGGTCCGGTTGCGCATACGACGAACCTGGGACTGACGAGTCCTCTTTTCCGCTGATTTATGATTTGCCACGAATTACTTCCTCCTGTTAAATCCTGTCTGCTATTCGACCGCCGTCCCGAAAACAATCGGTTGACGGGGCATTGACGTTGTTTCGGGCATAACCCGGTATGATGAAAAGACTGGTATATTTAATGCACTACCAGTCGCAAGTCAATAACTATAATAAAACTGGCCCGAATTTTCAAGCATGGCGCCGACACGTCGCCGGCCGGCTTTCTATTTGACAGTTCAGGATCGTGTGAGATACGCTCACGGTATCAGTGCCCCTGACACCGGGTGCCAATTCTTGCGTTTATGTTGCCAAACTGCGACACTCATGGAGAGCTTTAAAAATCCGGAATTTCGTTCAAGATCGAGGCGTGCAAGAAAATTTTACCGCAGGTATATACAGATATTGCCAGGATAAAATTTGATTGCACAACGATGAGATTGGACGAAATGCCAATTTTTCAAGGTTCCCGTATGTCCAACCGACGGTTATTATCATGGGGTTTCCAAGAATTCTTTTTCGCCTTATCGAGAACAGACGCTGCCCACTCTATCAGTATGGGGACGAGTTCAGCGTTACCGGTGTCGCTATTTCGATGAACAGCGGCGAAGAAAATTCCTTTATCACCACCTCGGTCATCCACTCACCGGCCAAAAAGAAGATCTGCAAGATTCTAACCGGCGACCTCACTAGAATCGTTATTCAATACGAACGCGGTGACAAGATCCCGGTCTGCCTGGTCTCCTGCAGCGGTTGCACCGGTTCCATCAAACTTGAACACAGCAGCGAACACCGCCTGGTCGCCTCGGAGCAGCCGCCCAACGCCAACGAGATCGGCTCAATGATGCACCTGTTCAGTGATTTCGCTTTCTTTAAGAATATCGACAACCAGAGTCTCGACAAAGTGGTCCGGTTCTTCCGGCTCACCTCCTACAAAAAAGACGCCATCGTTTTACGCAAAGGCGACATCGGCGGTAACTTTTACATTATCGTCACCGGCAGTGTCAACGTCATCAACGAGGCGGGCATCACCATCTCCAAACTGGGCAAAGGTGATGTCTTTGGAGAGATGAGCCTGATCTGCAACGACAAGGTCAGCGCCACCATCCAGGTCCGGGAAGACACGTCGATTCTCTATATCGACCAGACAAATTTCAAAAAAATCCTCGATCATTTCCCCTCTGTCCAACTCTATTTCTCCCGTCTGATGGCCAGTCGGCTGAACAAAGCCAATATGATCCGTAGTGAAGATCTGTCTTCGGGAATGATCGGCAATCTGACCGAAATCCCGGCCGAGGCGCTTTTTCAGACGCTGAACATGAACAACAAGACCGGCATCCTGACCATCAGCGAATTGCCTCGCGGCACGGCTCGTTTCTCCTTTCGCCAGGGAAGTCTGATCAAGGCAAAATACGACACGTTTTCCGGAGAAGCCGCCTTCTACGAGATCCTCAAAGAACACCAGGGACGTTTCTGTTTCACGCCGGGTATCCCTCCGGGAGATTTCGAGATTCCGGAAATCGGTTATTTCATGAAATTACTGATGGAAGGGATGCGTCGCATCGACGAGATCAGAAGCAAAGTCGCCAATTGACGGGATTCGTCCCTACGCGAGGGTACCCCGATAATTGAACGTTGGCAGGGCGGGGACCTTATCCGTTCCGAGAATGCGCCGTCCGAGTTCCTGCAGGTCTTTTTTGCCCGCCCGAACTCCCGACAGATCTACCACCAGATAATCGATGCCGATCTGCTCGAGCTCACCGCGAAACGGCAGCAGTGAAAATGGTCGTTGCGGTCTGGTCACCGTGACGCCTTCCTGCTTTTCAATGGTGAACAGCTCCTGCTTCGGGCTGGCAAGCGGCCGGCCGTAGACAAAATGATCGGCCGCCAGCCGGGCGGTAAACAGCGGCGGGGCACCGTAAACCGTCAGGCCGAGCAGACCGGGCGAACGCTTGGCGGCCTGATCGGCCGAAGGCCGTTGCCGCCAGCCGGCAACTGCACGGGCAAGGCAGGAACGATCCGCCTCGATGGCAAGCTGAACGCCCTGCAGTCCGAAGCGAAAGACCAATTCCAGGGCCTGGCTGTTGAGCAGATTAAGGGTATAGTCCCCGAACAGGTTAACCTTTTCACCGGCGAACAGCTCGATCTGCCCGAGCTGGGCTATCTGGAAACTGCGAAACCCGGATCGGATCAGGATTCTGATATCACGCTGCAAAGCGGTCATCGCGGCAGGCGAGATGACCGGCGGCAAGGCCCAGATGATGTCACGAACCGCACCTTTATGCATTCCCTTGAGTCGGCCAGAAAAACTCAGCGACTGGCGCCGCAGGTTCACCACCCAACGATCCGCGTGGAACGGTAATCGGCCCAGCAGCAGCTGAGGAGAGTCGGTTCGCAGCCACACCTCCGCTTTCGGTTTGCGTCCGCTTCGTCCGCGTCCTCGGCCCGTTCCATCCGGCTGACGCTCCACCCGCTCCTCGCCGATGACTATTTGCGGACGGAGCCGGGCGATCCGCATCGCCAGCTGTTTTTTCCGCGAGGCACTCATCTTTACCGACCGCGCTGGTGCTGCCGCGCCGCGCAACAGCTGCCCGGTCTCCTCCTTGGCGTCGACTCGATAAACATCCAGCCGTCCGGGATCCTTGGCGGTGCTCAGCGCAGCCGGCAACAGCAGTTCCACCTGTTGACCGGCGACCGCCTGCTTTACAGGGGTGGCCCCGACCATGAGTTCTGTCAACGTGAAGCTGGTCCGTTCGCCGGATCGATCGGCATGCAGGCGCAGCCGGTCGCCGACGACACATTGTTCTTTCAGGGTGAGTTGTCCCCAGGTGCGTCCGGCCACGGCGTGCCTGGCCTCGATTCGTCCGAGATAGCTACCGATATTTCCGGAGCGATGCGGGACAATCGCATCACGGGGGCGCGGGCTGAGGAAGAAGCCGGTCGAAGTCGCCCGCCCCATTGCCTCGGGAATGAGGCGGGTGGCCTCGGCAATCGCCGCCTCGGCATCCTCGTCGGCCGCATCGATAACGAGGCGATAGGCCGTAACGACCCGGTTGACATAGGTCGCCGAACGAAGGCGCCCTTCGATTTTCAGGGAAGCGATACCGATTCGTTTCAACTCAGGCACCAGCGGAAGCCCTTCCAGATCGTTCATCGAGAAGAAATATCCGCCTCGCCCGGCCCCACCGCCTCGTCCTTTGCCGCCGACAACGCTGTATTTCCGGCGACAGGGCTGGACGCAATTGCCGCGCAGTCCGCTCTGGCCACCGAAATAGGAGGAAAACAGACAAAGTCCGGAATAGGAAAAACACATCGCGCCATGAATGAATACTTCAAGCTCAATGCTACTGCTGCGCGCCAGGATTGCCAATTCCTCGAGCGTCAACTCCCGGGCAAGAACCGCCCGGGTGCACCCCAATCTGGCGAGCAGCGCGATACCTTCCCGGTTATGGGTGCTCATCAGGGTGGAAGCGTGCAGCCGCAAAGACGGAAAAAAACGTCGTACCAGCTGGATCAGCCCGAGATCCTGGACGATCAAGGCATCCGGCCCGATTGCCTCCAGTTCGGCGAGCGTCTCCAAAACCAGGGACAGGTCCGACTCACGCACCAGACTGTTCAGGGCGATGTAGACCTTGCGGTGGCGGTCGTGGGCAAAATCAATCAGTGCGCCGATTTCGTCGAGACTGATGTCGCGGGCCAGGTTGCGGGCATTGAGACGCGGCGCGCCGAGATATACCGCGTCGGCACCGGCCTCTATGGCGACCAGGAAGTTTTCTCTCGTGCCGGCCGGGGCGAGCAATTCCATAATGGCGGCCTAGCGCTCGATGACGACCTGATCTTCGCCGGTCAGCTCGCTGAGTTGCACCTCGATACGTTCATCAGGACGAACGGTGGTGACCAGCCCGACATAATCCGGTTGGATGGGCAGCTGCCGTTCGCCACGATCAACCAGGCAGGCCAATTGAATGGTCCGCGGTCGGCCGTAATCGATCACGGCGTCCATCGCGGCGCGGATCGTCCGGCCGGTATAGATGACATCGTCGACGAGAACCAGCTCGATTCCTTCGATGTCGAAGTCTATCGAGGTCATCTTAACCACCGGATTCTGGGTGATCAGGCTCCAATCGTCGCGGTAAAGGGTTATATCGAGAGTGCCGAAACTGGTTTTCAACGTCGAGTGGGCGGTGATAATGCTTCTGATCCGTTCGGCCAGAAAAACTCCCCGGGTATGGATGCCGACGATGGCGACACTGGCCGCGGCCTGGTTGCGCTCGAGAATCTGCAGGGAGATACGCTGCAACGCCAAATGCAGTTCACCGCTGTTCATGATGATTTGACTGCTCATCTCTGCACCCTCTTCCAGAAAAAGTCGACCCCGTAACGATCCACCAGGTTCAAGGCCTCGGGAAAGGCTTCGCATTCCGCAGCAAACACCTTGGCGGCAATCTCCTTGATACTGTCCTCGTAGTCCAGCGTGACGCATTTTTGCAGGATGATCGGCCCCTCGTCGTAGTGCTCGTCGGCGAAATGGACGGTGCAGCCGCTGACCGTACAGCCGCGGCTCTTGACAGCCCGGTGGACTCGATCGCCATAAAAGCCGGTGCCGCAATACATCGGTATCAAGGACGGATGGATGTTGACAACTCGTTGCGCCAGAGTCGGCGGCGGCTCATAGAGTTTCAGGTAACCGGCCAGACAGACGATATCGAGCGGGTAATCGGCGAGAATCGCATTGGTTTCACGGCTGTTTTGGGCAACAAAGGCAGGATAGCCGTAGTTCTGCGCTTTTTCCAGGCCGAGCGCCGAGGGAACATTGGCAACCACCACCCGGATCCTGCCGGCCAGGGTTTGGGCCTTGATCCGCTCGTGGAAATTATCCAGGGTCCGCCCGCTGCCGGACAGCAAAACCGCCATATCGAGCATGGTCAGACTCCTTTGAAATAGTCGTCGTGCTTGACGTCGACCTGACCAAGCCAGCGGGCAATCGCCGTATCATAGCGAGACGTCAACTCAAACACCTTGCGGGCCAAACGGAACCGTGTGGTCAGTGTGGTGTTTCCGCTGCTCTTGATCTCGGTCAGGATCTGGTCATAATCGGCTGGATCTACAACCACCGTAACATCCTGAAAGTTTTTGGCCGCGGCGCGGAGCAGCGTCGGACCGCCGATATCGATATTCTCGATGGCATCGGCCAGACTGCACGACGGATCGGCCACCGCTTTCTCAAAGGCGTACAGGTTGACGGCCACCAGGTCGATAGGCAGCAGGCCATGCTCCCGGCATTGCCTGAGGTGCTCGTCGTTGGCCCGCTGATGCAAAATACCGCCGTGTACTTTCGGATGCAGTGTCTTCACCCGACCGTCGAGCATTTCCGGAAAACCGGTGAACTCGGAGACATCGATAACATCGATTCCCTGCTCCCGAAGTTTTTTGGCCGTCCCGCCGGTGGAAAGAATCTCGACGTTTTCGGCGACAAGGCCGGCGGCAAACGTATCTATTCCGGATTTATCGGTCAGGCTGATCAGTGCCCGCTTGATGATCTGCATACATTCCCCCTTACGATCCACTGCTTCACGTTTTCTTGATAAAGGCCCGAATCTTTCTTCGATCCCGCTTGTCAGGTCGCTTCGGCGGGGCACCGCCGGGCGCCCTGATCAATTTTCGCATCGCTCGTTGTTGTTCACGTTTTTCCAAGCTCTCCCCGGTTTCCTGATAGAGCAGCTGAGCTTCAGAGGCCGGCCGTCGCACAGCTGAAAGTGCTTGAACAACGACGACGAAGACAATCTCATTTTTGTTGATTTCGACGATATCGTCAACCGCAACGGGCCGAGCCGGTCGCACCCGCTGGCCGTTGACATGCACCTTGCCGCCCTGCACCGCCTGGGTGGCAAGACTTCTGGTCTTGAAGAAGCGCGCGGCCCAGAGCCACTTATCAATGCGAACCTTGTCCGGAGTCTCTGCCATACCGAAATACCTGCGTGTGCAGTACGACCATAAACGAAAAGCGATCGGGCCGTTGAAACAGATGTGCCGTACCCTGAGAACAAGCTTGTAGTTTACACGGTAGCCACTCAGAACGCATGAAAAATCAGAAATACCGGTAAGAGGATACCAATCAGCTCGAACCGGTCGTCGTTGCAGTCGCAAACCACCACCGGGAGCGGCTGTTTTTTGATTGCTCAGGAAACGGAAAGGTTTATATTGGTGCGCATGGCTATCAAGATCGCCGGAGTGAAAAATATCAAGCTGCCGATTACGGTCGTGCAAAAGGACGGAAACCATCAGGACACGGTCGCTACCATCAACCTGTTGGTCCGCTTGCCGGCCGTTCTCCAGCCCGATTGTATCGCGACGTTCACCGCCGTACTTAATCGTCACATCGAACGGATCAGCGTCGAAGACTTTCCGGGCCTGCTGGCCGATGTCTGTGCCTCATTTTCCGCCGAAAGCGCCCGAATCGACATGCGTTTCCCCTATTACCTGGAAAAAACCGCCCCCGTCTCGGGTACCAGGAGCCTGATGGAATACCAGTGCATTTTCAGCGGCGGTGTCGGCGCCGACGACGGCTTCCTGCTCACGGTCAAGGTGCCGGTCACCACTCTCTGCCCATGCTCGCGTGAAATCAGCGAGGTCGGCGCTCACAATCAGCGCGCCGAGGTGACTCTGAGCGCCCGCTTTAAAAAAATGATCTGGGCCGAGGATCTGATCGCCCTGGTTGAACAATGTGCTTCCTGTGAACTATTTGCCCTGCTCAAGCGTCCGGACGAGAAATACGTTACCGAAACGGCTTTCAGAAATCCGATGTTCGTTGAGGATGTGGTTCGCAAGGTCGCCCAATTAACGCTGGAGAACCCGTTGGTCACCTGGTTTTCAGTGGGCGTCGAAAGCTACGAGTCGATTCACAAACACAGTGCCTACGCGTATGTCGACAGCGGCGACATATCGGTCAAAAACGGACACGTGACGGGAATGGGGGGATAATCATCGGGACGGGGTGTCCAGGCTTCTGCTGATCGTAACTTCCCGATCGGTCTTGATCATCTGCACGATTGAGTAGCCTTCTATGATCATGTAAGAGAGAAACAAGAACAGACTGACCGACACGAAACCGATCATCGTCGGCCAAACCACGCGGGACAGGAAATCGTATTTCGCCGTATTCTTTCCGGATAGAATCACAACTTCTTTACTATTCATAATGGCCTCCTGCTGGTAGCACCTAGAACCGCCGAGAAAGAGAGGTTCCCGCCCAAACGCTGTTCGCCATGAGATACCCGACTTCCCGGGAACCGGACTAATCTTGCAGAAAGACTTGCACATTTGATGCCAGCCGACTTTTCCCCCTCCTCATCCCTTCTTTGCAGACCACACAGCGCCATGGTGACGGATTGGCCGGTTCTGCCGGAGGCTGCATCGCGAAGGCCCGGCGGGCCGGAGACTCATTTCCGCAGGACTGCGGATAGGATGTCCCCAGCCTTGATAGTTCCCGATGGGACACCGGTTGTAACCTGAACTACTGCTGTTTCATTTTTGCCCAGCGTCGGTGCGCTGCGACAGTGCATCGTGCTGCCGCTGCGGATTGGACGACGAGCACCAGCCCGTACCCGGTTTGCCCGCAGTCGCCGCCTGGCGACAACGGGTTTGATCGGCATCGACTCAGCGCTCGTTTTTAAACAGGTGGGGAGAGATGTGGTGGCGGTTGAGAATCTTGTAGAAGTCGGTGCGATTGCGCTCGGCGATACGGGCCGCCCGAGCGACATTGCCGCCGGTCATCTGCAGCAGGCGCACCAGGTAGCGCTGGCCGAACTCGAAACGGGCTTCGTCGAAACTGAGAATCTTCACAGTTTCTTCACGCAGTGCCGAAGAAATCAGGTTGACCGGGATCAGATCGGTCGTCGACAGCGCCGCCGCCTGCTCGACGACATTTTGCAATTGGCGGATATTGCCCGGCCACGGGGCCTCGAGCAGCGCGTCCATAGCCTCGGGCGAGAAACCGACGATGGTGCGATCGTTCTGCTCGTTGAACAGGGACAGGAAATGCTCGACCAGCATCGGGATATCTTCCCTGCGATCCTGCAGAGGGGGAACTTCCAGGGTCACTACGTTGAGACGATAATAGAGATCCTCCCGGAATCGGTTTTCGGCGACCCGCTGTTCGAGATTCTGGTGAGTGGCGGAAATGATCCGCACATTGACGTCTATCGGAACCGTGTCGCCAACCGGCCGGACCTGTTTCTCCTGTAGGACCCGGAGGAGCTTTACCTGCAAGGGCAGCGGCATGTCGCCGATCTCGTCGAGAAACAAGGTGCCGTTGTCGGCCGCCCGAAAAAGCCCCTCGTAGGCACGATCGGCACCGGAAAACGATCCCTTGGCATGACCGAACAACTCTGACTCCAGCAAGGCCTCGGGAATGGCGCTACAGTTGACCGGCACAAAGGGTTTTTCGGCGCGATCACTGGCGCGGTGCAGGGCCTTGGCCAGCAATTCCTTGCCGGTGCCGCTCTGGCCACGGATCAACACCGAGGCATTGCTCCGTGCCACCAGCCTGACTTTATCGAGCAACTGCTCCATGATTGCGCTGCGTGAAATTATTCCTTTCCGCCATGTTGCTGCCATTGCCGCCCCGCCGGAAGATGCGGCGCGCAGCGCCCGTTCGATCTCGGCAAGCAGTATTTTGCCGTCAATCGGCTTGGTCAGAAAAGCAAAAACCCCTTTTTGCGTGGCATCGACTGCTTCAGGAATCGAACCGTGGGCGGTGATGATCAGCACCGGAATCGACGTGTTAACCTTGCGAATCGCCTCGTAGAGATTGAGGCCGTTCATCTTTTCCATACGCAGGTCGGTAATGACCAGTTGCGGCGGCGAGGCGCTGAATACCGCCATTGCCTCTTCACCACTGCGGGCAGTGACAACGCGGTAACCGGCGTTCTCCAGGCGCAGGGTCCAGAGACTGAGCAGATCGTCTTCGTCATCGACCAACAAGATGGTAGCTTTATCCATAGTTCACCGTGGTTCAATTGATTGCGGCTGCAGCATAAGTTCGACTTCCTTCAATTTTCGTACCTGTTGCTCGAGTGTTTCGACCTGTTTCTCTTTTTCTGCCGCCAGACGACGGGCTTCGGTCAGCTGCTCTTCATAACTGATCTGCTGTTGCTCCACCTGTGCCTGCTGCGCGGCGAGCCGTGCCTGCCAGTGTCTGTTTTCCTCGGCATGCCAGGCGAGAGCATCGTGGCGTTCCTTGAGAAGCGTGTGGAATCCGAGCAGCGGATCGTAACGTCTGTCGCCACGTGCGGCCAGGGCCACTTCGAGAACGTCGATCGTCTCTTTGATCTGACCCGCTTGCGCCTGACTCGACAGGGCCAGACAAACCAGTCCGCTCCAGTCCTCGACGGCCGGATTGCGTTGAAACGCCGCCAGTGCGGCTGCATGCTCTTGGCGAAACGAGGCCAGGGTGTTGCCATCGGTCTCGGCAACGCAGGCAAGTGCTCGCTGCGGGGGGGGCAACGCGGCCAGGGATACGGCGTCGAGTCCCAACTCGGCTAGCAACCGCTGTCCCGATTCCAGATGACAACCGGCCGTCAGGCCTGCGGCGATAAGCAACAAAATCACGCCGATTTTCATCATGATATTCATTGTTCGTGCCTCTCGGTCGAGGAACCTGCGGCCCGGGGCAGGGTTATGCCGAACCGGGCTCCCGGCTCTCCCGGATTAAGCACCCTGATGGCGCCGCCGTTTCGCTTGACGTATTCCCGGACAATCGCCAGTCCCAGGCCGCTGCCCTTGACGATTGATCTGGTTTTCATCTCCGCCTGATAAAAGGGTTGAAATATTTTTTCTTCCTCGCCCAACGGGATGCCCGGTCCCGAGTCGTAAACGATGACGGCGACGGTTTTCCGATCAGCACTGACGCGGCAACCGACCCGGCCGCCGGGTGGCGTGAATTTCACGGCATTGGAGAACAGGTTTTCAAATATCGTCATCAACTCCTTTCGATCACCGGCAACCATTACGTCAGCTACCGCCACGTCGATGGTTATATCCCGTCCCAAAACCCTGGCTCGCTGACCGTCGACGACGGTATCGATCAGCTGTGGCAGCGAAATGTGCTCGCGGCTGCGCGCGTTCTCGGAGAATCGGGCCAGATTAAAGTTAATGATGTTTTCGATCAACCCCTGTAACACGATGCTGTTGTTGACCAAAATGCGAGCGACTTCCAGCTGTTTCCCGTGCAACTCGCCGACCACCCCGTCACTGAGCAAGGAAGCGCCTTCGCGGATGGAGGCGAGCGGGGTTTTCAGTTCGTGAGAGACATGGGCGAGGAATTTTGCTTTTTCTTGCTCCAGATCATCGAGCCGTTTCCTCAGCCAGTCGAGCCGTTCACCGGCCACTTCCAAATCCAGCGGGCCGGAGACAAGCACCGGCGTTTTGAAATCTCCACGTCCCAATCGCTCGACACTCTTGTTGAGCTGCCGGATCGGCCAGGAAAGCAAAAATGCCATCACGGCAATCAACAGGATCGTTGCCAGAATGAAGGCACCGGTCTGCAGGACCAGGACCCGCTGGGCCGCCCTGGTCGTTTCCTGGAGACTGTCAATATCACGCTGCATCATCTCCTGAAAACCGGTCCGGGCCTTTTGAGCCTGTTGGTGTTGGCTGGCGAACGACTCGATGGCTTTGCTGGTAAGTGCTTCAGGTTTCTCCACCGTACCGTCGCGCAAGGAGATGATCGTGGTCCGCAGTACGTTTCGCTGTTGACGCATGGCCTCGAGTTCCTGCCGGTCAACGAGGTCAAGCGGCAGGCTGAGCAGATCGTAGAGCAGCGCATCGATTCTGGTGTGGTGTCCCTCGGCGGCGCCAAGATGCTGTATCTCACCGGTAATCTCGTAGAGGCGCAGGGAGCGCTCTTCATTACGCAGATATTCCGAGAGTATCTCGCTGTTACGGGTGCCGCTGAGGGCGTGCTCGACGATTTCCAGCCCGGCTCCGCTGACGCGGTCGATAAACGTCAGAGTCGTCCACAACCCGACACCGAGAGGCAGCGACACCATAACAAAACCGATCAAGACCAGGTTGAGAAAAGAGCGGGGCCGAAATACTTTCATGGTGTCTCCGCGATAACCGATCTCCCCTGTCGGGTCACCGAGCCAAACGGTTTGTCGTTCCCATCAGAGCCATTTGCAAAACAATCTTTTCACCCAAACTCTGCGTCATGCTCAAAATTTTATCCTCGGAATATCATGTATATGCCTGCGGAAAAATTTTTCGCATGCCTTGATTTTGAACGAAAATCTAAGTTTTGCAAAAGGCTCATCAGGCGATCATTTCACCGATCGCCTCGGCGATACGGCCGATACCGTCGGTAATAACCAACTCGCCGACACAGGAAAAATTCAGACGAAACGTCGATGTGGCGCCGGCCGCAGTATAAAACGGTTCTCCCGGGACAAACACGACTCGGCGGGCGACCGCTCGTTCGAACAGATCCATGGCCGGCAGGCCATCCGGCAGTCTTCCCCAGAGAAACATCCCGCCGTCCGGCCGGGTGCAGGTTACCGTGTCCGGAAAACTTCGATCAATGGCGGCCAGCATGGCCCGGCACTGCCGACCGTAAGCCTCGATGATTCGCGAAATGTGTTTATCCAGATCGTTGTCCTGCAGATAGCGCAGCAAAATATACTGCGTGAAGTTGCAGGTATGCAGATCCGCTGCCTGTTTGGCAATAAGCAGTTTTTCATATAATTCGGCGGGAGCGGCAATCCAGCCGAGCCGAAAACCGGGTACGACTATCTTGGAGAACGAGCCGAGCAGCACCGTCTGATCCGGCAACAGGTGATAGAACGACGGACTGGCCTCGCCACGGAAACGTAAGGCGCCGTAAGGGTCATCTTCGATGAGGAGCAAGTCCCGGCCGGCGATGATTTCAGCTACCTCGCGCCGGTTTTCGCTGCTGTAGGAAATGCCCGACGGGTTCTGGAAATTGGGGACGGTATACATCAGTCGCGGCCGGTCCCGCTCGACGGCGCTGGCCAACTGGTCGACTGCCATGCCGTCGTCATGGACCGGCACCGGCAGATAACGGGGACGATAGAGCGACAAGGCCTGGATCGCACCGAGATAGCCGGGCTCCTCGACAACCACCGACTCGCCGTCGTTAAGCACCACCTTGGCGAGCAGGTCGAGAGCCTGCTGGCTGCCGTTGGTGATTAGAATCTGCTCGGGATCGAGCCTGATCCCCTGCTGCTCTTGATAACGCTGTGCTATGAAGGCCCTCAACTCTAGCAAACCCTCTGAGTTGCTATATTGCAGACAATCCGCTCCACGTTCGGCAAAGACCTGATCGGTAGCAACGCGCAGTTCATCGATCGGGAAAAAGGCGCGATTCGGTAATCCCCCGGCAAAAGAGATGATTTCGGGATCCATGGTAACCTTCAGGATTTCCCGGATGAACGATCGGGGCACATCCTGCATCCGATCGGAAAAAATACCATTCATAGTCGTTGCCTGTCCTTTGTTACTCAACGGGGATGAAAAAAAGAAGACGGATGGACTCAGGGCCCGCCCTTCACACGGTCTCCGGCGCCATGCTCGACGTCGTAGCACGCCAGTTCAAGTAAATTACCATCCGGGTCGCGGATATACACTGAGGTCAGTTGACCGGCAGCTCCCGTCCTGGCCACCGGACCTTCGATCAGCTCCGTCTGCCGATTGGCAAGCTCCCGGCACACTGCAGCAATCGGTTGTTCTACGATCAGGCAGATGTCGGCGGACCCGGGAGTCGGCAGCTCGGCACAGGGGAGGAATTCCGAGCCGGCCTGATGGAGATTGATTTTCTGGTTACCGAAGTGCAGTGCGATCCGACCCGTCGCACTGACCTGTTTTTCCATACCGAGCACACCCGTGTAGAACGACACACTGCGCTCGATGTCCTTGACGGTCAAAACCAGATGATCAACGCCACTGATTTTCATCATGCGTGACTCCGCGGGCTCTGCCGGATCATCGAGCCGACGCCGCGTCGTTGCCGGCAACGGCCGTTTCATCGAGGCGCTGCCGTTCAGCAGCCGCCTTGACCATCCGGAACAATTCCCGATAGTGTGCCTTGTTCCTGCTCCTGGCATATTGATGAGCCGCCTGACGCAGATCGTGTTCGTCAAGCCCCGGATATCGTTCCAGCAGCCGGTCAATAACCGAACTCTGCCAGGTTACAGGCCACGGCTGCTGATCGCGGCGATGCTCCTCCAACGACTCGATTGCTTCGTTGATGACCAGGTCCCGCCAATGCTCGGCATCGTGAAACAACCGCTCTTCCTCTAGCTTAGAGCCTTTTTTCTGTTTCAGGAAATGCAGTACCGATGCCACATCCTCCTGCCTGAGCAATTTGGCGACAAACTTGATCTGACGCTTCAGGGCACCGCCCTTGGTTGTTCGACACAGGGACAAGGCGTGGCGCACCTCGTCACTGACCCCGATACGGCCGAGCTCGGCATCACTGAGCGCGGCACACTCCCTGGCGGCCATCTCCACCTGTTTGAACTGTCGTTTTTTTTCCGAACGACTGACCTGATCCATGAATCTCTCCCGGTAACGGCGGCAGCCGTCAGGAAACCTGTACGATGAGCGGTGGCTCGTAGTCCGGCGGCGGTTCAAAACCAAGCAACAGGCAGAGCGTGGCAGCCACATTGGCCAATCCCTGCTGCTCCAAGTTGCTCATGGCAAAACGCTTTGTGCCGCCGTAGTCTTTGATCACCAGAGGAACCGGATTACGGGTATGGGAAACCATCGGTGACCTGACCCCATCTTTTTCGGTCCACATGCAATCGGCGTTCCCGTGGTCAGCGGTAATCAATGCGATTCCTCCTGCCTTTTCAACGGCTGCAAGGAGACGGCCGAGGCACAGGTCGACCGTCTCGACCGCGATCCGGACGGCCGCCTCAACGCCGGTATGACCGACCATGTCGCCGTTGGGATAATTAAGGCGGATAAAGCGGTAGCGGCCGGAAGCCACCGCGTCGATGGCCTGCTCAGTAATTTCCGCCGCTTTCATCCACGGGCGCAGGTCAAAGGCGAGCCGGTCCGACTCGATTTCAACGTAGCGCTCCAGATCCCGGTCGATATATCCCGATTTGTTGCCGTTCCAGAAGTAGGTGACATGACCGAATTTCTGCGTTTCGGAAAGCGCAAGCGAGGTCACGCCGCTGCCGCACAGGTACTCTCCCAGCGTCCCGTGGATGACCGGCGGTTCCACCAGGAAGTGACTGGGTATCTTGGCATCGCCATCGTACTCCATCATCCCGGCATAGAAGACATCGGGCACCCGTTGCCGGTCAAATTCCGAAAAATCAGGTTCTTCAAAGGCGCGAGAAAGTTCGATGGCACGATCGCCACGGAAATTGAAACAGACCACCGCATCGCCGTCCTGGATGGTACCGATCGGTCCGCTGTCGCCGGTAACGACGAAGCTGTCCAGATATTGATCGGTCTGGGACGGATCCTCGCGATAGTAGGTTTCAATCGCTTCAACCGCCGAAGGGAAAGGCCGCGCCTCACCGAGCACATGGGCCTGCCAGCCTCGTTCAACGATGCGCCAATCAGCTTCGTAGCGATCCATGGTCGTAACCATTCTGCCGCCGCCGGAGGCGATGCGACAGTCGCACCCGGCCTGCTGCAACTCGGTGCAGCGCTGTTCCAGCGGGACGAAATAATCCAGCGCGCTCTTCTGCCCGACATCGCGGCCGTCGAGCAGTCCGTGGATCCGAATCCTGCCGATCCCGGTTTGCCGACAGTGCTCGAGCAAGGCATAGAGATGGTTGATATGTGAATGGACATTGCCATCGGACACCAGACCGATCAGATGCAGCGTGCCGCCGCTGCTGCAGCGCTCCTCGATCTGCCGCCAGGCGGCGCTGCGGAAGATATCTCCGGACTCGATCGCCCTGCCGACCAATTTCGCCCCTTGGGCAAAAATCCGGCCTGCTCCCAAAGCGTTATGGCCGACCTCGGAATTGCCCATATCGTCATCGGTCGGCAGGCCGACGGCGGCTCCGTGGGCTTTCAGCGTGGTCATCAGCGGTTCGGCGAGCAGTGCGTCGATAACCGGCGTGTAAGAAACGGTGATGCCGTCGCTGGCATCGCCACGGCCGATACCGATGCCATCGAGAATCACGGCAACCACCGGCCCGTCCACCGTGTTGCTCGTTACTGCCGGCTGCAAGCGATAATCTCCCTTCACTGGTCTCTCCCGGGCGTCATTTTCTAAGGCAGCCTTGAAAAATTGTCAGTCCGCCCCATCTCATCGTTGCGCAATCAAATTTTATCATCGGAATATCATGTATATGCCTGCGGTAAAATTTTCTTGGCCGCCTCGATCTTGGACGAAATTCCGAATTTTTCAAGATCCCCTTACGTCTTTTACGGACATTGTCTTTGCCATTGCCACGCGATTCTTATACTATGAGCGCAGCATGCGGCACGCACAATCCTGTTTAGCGGAACTCTATATCATTACCATGCAACGCGCAACGCAAGAAGATTTGAACGATCGCCCGCTTTTGACCTGCACGATCCCTGAAGAAGACCTGCCGCGCCTGGCGACCATGCTTCAGGCCGGCTTCTTCGTCGATGGGGCGACCGGAGAGTCTATTGCCTCTCTGCTCCAGCGATTGCCCGGCTTTTCCGCCGATTATATCGAGAACCAGATCCAGACCGTTTTTTACAATGGCGATGCCATCGACGATCTCTCTCAGCCGCTCACCGGGACAGCTCCGACCATCGCCCTGTCCGCGGCGATGCCGGGACTGGCCGGAGCCATCCTGCGCAAAAACAGTCCCGCCGCACCATTGCGCAAAACGCGGAGCAAAACAGCAGCTGCTGTTTCGGATAACATGGCCGTCACCGTACTGGTCAAATTGTTCAATACCCTGGCTATCGAACGTGGCCCGGCCCTTTTTCGCAGTGGTGTCCGGATCAACGCTGCCGACCTGGCCGGTTTTTTATCGCTGCGCCCCTCGCTGCTGGAAAAAGCCCAGGACATCAGGCTTGCCGGCTCTCCTGTTCCCGCCGACGAGCTGACGCAGCGACTGGGCGGGTTAACAAGCGTCATCATGCACGTCACCTGATCATGGATTCCGCCAATCAGTCGCGCGACATGCTTGGTCGCCGGGGCCTGACCCGGGTGGCCGAAGCCCGGACAATACTTCTCGACAGACTCGACAACCTGCAACACCCGACAGAACGGATATCGCTGGGCGACGCACTGGACCGCGTCACGGCCGAACCGATTGTCGCCGCCGAGGATCTGCCGCCCGCTCCCCGTTCCACCATGGATGGTTTTGCCGTCATCGCTGCCGATACCTTCGGTGCAACCCAGTCTCTGCCTGCCTATTTGCAGATCACCGGCGAGGTCCTGATGGGAACCCCGCCGGAGGGGTGCCTGGAACGCGGCAGTTGTTACCGGATTCCAACCGGGGGGCTGCTTCCCGACAACGCTGACAGCGTTGTCATGCTCGAGCATACCGTTCCGGTCGACGAAACAATGGTTGAAGTGGTCAAGGGGATCGGCAGCGGCACCAATGTCATCAAGACGGGCGACGATATCCGTGCCGGCGTACAGGCGCTGTCGGCCGGACACCGTCTCCGCCCGTCCGATCTCGGCTTGCTTGCCGGTCTCGGCATCGATAAGGTCGTCGTTTATCGGCGCCCCCGCATCGGCATCATCGCCACCGGCGATGAGATCATCGACCACCGGCAACCGTCGGCCGCCGGCAAGATAAGAAACATAAACTCGGTGACCCTAGCCGCCCTGGCCAAACGCTGCGGCGCCACGGTAACCGATTACGGCATCGTTTCCGACCGCGAGGAGATCTTTTTCGCAACCGTTGCCCGGGCCGTCGAAGAAACTGACCTGGTCTTCTTTTCCGGCGGCAGCTCCGTCGGTGTCCGCGATCTCGGCGAGCGGACCATTGAACGACTCGGTTCCCCGGGCATCTTGGTCCATGGCGTCACGTTGAAACCGGGAAAGCCGATCATTATCGGTCTGTGCAACCAGACGCCGG
Organism: Desulfofustis glycolicus DSM 9705; assembly: GCF_900130015.1. Classification (GTDB taxonomy): domain Bacteria; phylum Desulfobacterota; class Desulfobulbia; order Desulfobulbales; family Desulfocapsaceae; genus Desulfofustis; species Desulfofustis glycolicus. The sequence goes on from NZ_FQXS01000027.1 coordinate 27,587, forward strand.
TATTCGGCCTGCCGGGCCACCCGGTTTCGGCCATGGTCTGCTTCGATTTTTTCGTCCGGCCGGCAGTGCGCGCTCTCTCCGGCGAGCGGGCTGGTGATTGTCACCCCGTGCCAAGTATTAGCGCACGGTTAATGCGCAGCATCAACTCTGCTGCCGGCCGACTGGACGTTATCCGCGTGCGGCTCGACCGTGATCAAGGACAGTGGCGCTGCCACCCGATTCTCGGTCGTTCCGGCGCCATCTCAACCATGTCCCGCGCCGACGGGTATTTTCTCATCAACGAGGACAGCCAGGGCCTGGCTGAAGGAGAGCAGGTGGAGGTTTATATCTATCAATGAGTGATCATTCCGTTTACGTTACCAATCAGCCGCTGCGGCAGGCCAGAACGTCATGGCTGACCGCGGTAGAGACAGCAGGTTTTTTTCGGCGTCGGCCACAACAAACCGTTGGTGTCGACCAGGCACTCGGCCGGGTTACCGCCGAGCCGGTCTTCGCCCGTCATTCGTCGCCAACCTACAACGCCGCCGCCATGGACGGTATCGCCGTTCATTTCCTCGATCTTGCCGCGGCCAGTGAGACAGATCCGGTAGTGCTCGGCACCGACCGGTTTGCCAAAGTCAACACCGGCAATGCAGTACCCGAAGGATACAATGCGGTGGTGATGAACGAGGATATTCACTGGCATGGAGACGGCAGCGCCGAGCTGGTCAACCCGGCCCCACCCTGGCAGCATGTCCGAACTGTCGGCGAGGATATCGTCGCCACCGAATTGATTATCCCGGAGGGACACGTGATCCGCCCGATCGATCTCGGTGCGATGCTCGCCGCCGGGGTCACCGCTGTTGCTGTCCGGATTCCCCCGAAGGTGGTAATAATCCCAACCGGATCGGAACTGATTCCAGCGGGACAATCGGTGCAGCCGGGCCAGATCATCGAATTCAATTCCCGCATCCTCGGCTCTACCCTGACCGAGTGGGGAGCCGACGTCGAGATCCATGCCCCGGTTAGCGACGACCCTTTGCTTCTTCGCCAGGCCATCACCGAGGCCGCGACATCCGCCGACATGGTCGTCACCAATGCCGGCGCCTCGGCCGGCAGTCGCGATTACTCCGCGGCAACGCTGGGTGAACTCGGATCGATAATCGTCCACGGCGTCGCGATTAAACCGGGTAAACCGGTGATTCTCGCACTGATCGGCGATACCCCTGTGCTCGGCCTTCCCGGCTATCCGGTATCGGCACTGCTGACCCTGCAGCTCTTCGCCCGTGATCTGGTCTACACCTTTCTCGGCGCCCCACTGCCCGCCCCGCAAACCCTCGAGGCCATCATGTCCCGGCCGATGCATTCGCCGATGGGTGTCGACCAGTTCGTGCGGGTAACCCTTGGCCGCGTCGGCGACAAGCTCATTGCCACGCCATCCGGGAAAGGAGCCGGATCGGTAATGTCCGTGGTCCGGGCCGACGGCATGCTGACCATTCCCGCCGGCAGCGAAGGCATCGGCGCCGGAGAACGGGTCCGCATCGAACTGGTGCGCAGCCGCGGCGAGGTCGATGCCACCCTGGTCATGATCGGCAGTCACGACAATATCCTCGACCTGCTCGCCAACCATCTGCACCGACGGCGACCGCCAGTCAGACTATCTTCTGCTCATGTCGGTTCAATGGGCGGCATCATGGCCATCAGACGCGGCGAGGCCCACCTGGCCGGTTCTCACCTGCTCGACGAGCAGAGTGGTGAATATAACACCAGTTTTATCAAGCGATTCCTGCCCGACCTGCCGCTGCAACTGATCAATCTCTGCTACCGAGAGCAAGGCTTGCTGGTCGCCGCCGGCAACCCGCTGCGCATTACCGGCCTGGCTGATCTCGCCGACCGCGGCCTGCGCTTCATTAATCGTCAGAAAGGTGCCGGAACCCGGCTGCTGACGGACAAAATACTGCGCGACTCCAAGCTTGACCCGCACCAAATCGCGGGCTATGATCGTGAAGAGTACACGCATATGAACGTCGCAGTGGCAATCGCCAGCGGCAGCGCCGATGCCGGTATGGGGATCAGGGCTGCTTCGGTGGCACTCGATCTCGACTTCGTTCCGGTTGCCGAGGAGCGTTACGACTTGATCGTACCGGCGGCTTTCGCCCGGGACCCTCGAGTCTGCGCCGCGTTGGAACTGATCAGCGGCGACCATGAATTCCAGCAGAAGATCGTCGGTCTTGGAGGGTACAATCTTCGGGATACCGGCGTTGTCATGTATGAACAATAAACGGCCGCTGCATGCCCCCGTCACGCTGCCCTGCACGTGAATGCGTCGGCCAGAACTGAAAGGAGATGCGATCATGAGCGATAAAATTTTTCGAGTTAACATGACGGAGTTGACCGTCAGCGTCGAAGAGGTCCCACAGAACTGGGCCGGTCTCGGCGGACGAGGCCTCACCTCGACGATCGTCGCCGCCGAAGTTCCGCCAACCTGTCACCCGCTTGGGCCGAACAACAAGCTGGTGTTTGCCCCCGGCCTGTTGTCCGGCACCGTCGCAGCCAACTCAGGAAGGCTGTCAGCCGGCGCGAAAAGCCCGTTGACCGGAACGATCAAAGAAGCAAACGCCGGCGGCACCTCGGCGCAACTGCTCGCCCGTTGCGGCTGCAAGGCATTGATCATCGAAGGACAGGCAAAAGCAGACAGCTGGTACAGTCTTGCCGTGACCCCTGCCGGTGTTGCGATCAGCGAAGAAAAAGAGCTGATCGGCAAAGGTAATTACGAAGTCGTCCAGACCCTGAGCAAACGCTTCGAGAGCAAACGCGGCGTCATCACCATCGGTCCGGCCGGCGAAATGAAAATGGAGGCGGCCAATATCTCCGTCATGGACCCGGACGGTAACCTCCGTTCCAACGGACGCGGCGGTCTCGGAGCGGTGATGGGCTCCAAGCGGGTCAAATTCATTTCGGTCGACCCGCAGGGTGGCAAAGTCACCATCGCCGACCCGGAGGCCTTCAAACAGGCTAACCGGGCCTTTGCCAAGGCCCTCGTCGACAACCCGGTCAGCCAGACACTCGGTACCTACGGCACCAATGTGCTGGTCAACGTAATCAACGAGGCCGGCGGCTTACCGACCAGGAATTTCACGTCCGGGCAATTCGAGGGACACGACAAGATTTCCGGCGAGACGATGCACGACCTGATCGAGGAACGCGGCGGCGTGGTCAAACACAATTGTCATGCCGGCTGCGTCATCCAATGTTCGCAAATCTACAACGACGCGAACAAGCAATACAAAACCTCCGGTTTCGAATATGAATCGATCTGGGCATTGGGCGCCGACTGCTGTGTCGAGGACCTCGACGACATTGCCGAAGCCGACCGCCTGATGGACGATCTCGGTATCGACTCCATCGAGACCTCGGTGGCCATGGGTGTGGCCATGGAGGCCGGCGTACTTCCCTTCGGCGACGGTCCCGGTGTCTGCCGTATTCTTCGCGAAGAAGTTGCCAAAGGGACCGCGCTCGGCCGAATCATCGGCAACGGAGCCGGTTCGGTAGGCCGTGCCTTCGGCGTGACTCGGGTGCCGGTGGTCAAAAACCAGGCGATCCCCGCCTATGACCCCCGGACCGTCAAGGGCATGGCGATCACCTACGCGACCACCCCAATGGGTGCCGATCATACCGCCGGCTATGCGGTGGCCACCAATATCCTCAACGTCGGCGGTTCGGTCGACCCTTTGTCCAAGGACGGCCAGGTGGAGTTGTCCCGCAACCTGCAGATCGCCACCGCCGCTATCGATTCGACCGGCATGTGCCTGTTTATCGCGTTCGCGGCACTCGACGATCCGAATTGTCTGCCGCGCCTGATCGATCTGATCAACGCCCGGTTCGGCATCAATCTGACCGGCGACGACGTCACCAATCTCGGCAAGACCATCCTGAAGACCGAGCGCGCCTTCAACCAGGCTGCCGGCTTCAACAATGCCGATGACCGATTGCCGGAATTTTTCTACAACGAGCCGCTGCCGCCACACAATCTGGTGGTTGATTTCACCGGCGAGGAGATCGATTCATTCTGGAACTTCTAAATGAAACTGACGGTTAAGCTCTTTGCCTACTTCCGCGACAACCGGTTTGTCGCGGAAGTTAAACAGTACCCGGAGCAAGCGACCGTCGCCGACATTATTGGTGATCTCGGCATCGACGAGAAGGAAGTCGGGGTGACAATGCTCAATTCACGGCATTGTCGCCTCGACGCCCATCCGCAAGAAGGCGACATCCTCGCCATTTTTCCGGTAATCGGCGGCGGCTGATCTTCCGCTCCGGGTGGCGCCCGAGGGGTTACCTGCGTGATCACTGAAAAACGAGCGGCCTATGGAACAGAAAACGATCAGGGCACGGGTATACGGCACCGTCCAAGGCGTCTGCTACCGTGACTACACGCGTCGCAAAGCCGAAAAACTGGCGCTTGTCGGCTGGGTCAGAAACTGTTCCGACGGCAGTGTCGAAGCACTGATTTCCGGCCCGCCGGAGCGTATCGAAGAAATCGTTGCCTGGCTTCACCACGGCCCCCCGCACGCCCATGTCGAACGGGTCGAAATAGTGAGCGAAGCCGCACCATCGCTGCCGCCGTCACCAGCCTTTCAGATCCGTTTTTGAGCGCTGCCATGCTCAGTGTTCATAACCTCAACGCATGGCTGCCCGATTCCGCAGCATCGACCACCCGGCGGACGGATATCCAGCTGCTCCACGGAGTCACACTGCAGGTCGAGACCGGCCAGACCGTTGCACTGGTCGGCGAATCGGGGTCAGGCAAGACCATCACCGCCCTGTCGATCCTGCGGCTGCTGGAAAATACGACCCCGATCCGGATCAACGGCGCCATCACCTTCGCCGGTCAAGAACTCCTCGAGCTGCCGCTTGCAGAGATGCGCTCGATCAGGGGCAATCGCATCGCGATGATTTTCCAGGAACCGATGACCTCTCTCAATCCGGTCTTTACCATCGGCAACCAACTCATCGAACCGTTACTCCTGCATCGCAATATGACGCAGGAAGCCGCCCGAAAAGAGGCAATCGCGCTGCTGGAGAGAACCGGCATCGACGACGCGGAGTCTCGCCTCGGCGTTTATCCTCACCAACTGTCCGGCGGACAGCGGCAGCGGGTGATGATCGCCATGGCGGTGGCCGGACGACCGACATTGCTGATCGCCGACGAGCCGACCACTGCCCTCGATGTCTCCATCCAGGCGCAGATCCTGAAGTTAATCAAAGATCTGCAGCAGGAATTCGGCATGGCGATGCTGCTGATCACCCACGACCTGGCTATGGTTCGGCGGATTGCCGAACAGATCTATATTATGAAGGACGGCGCCATCGTCGAGTCCGGCCCTCCCGAATCGCTGTTTACCCGTCCGAATCATCCATACACCCGGCACCTGATCGAGGCTATCCCGCAACCGGCGGTCGAGCAGAAGGGTGATTCGCCGGTGGTGCTGAAAACCGAGTTGCTGAGCTGCAGTTTCCGATTGCTTGTCGGACGCCAGGGCCTGTTCAAGCGGCGCTACAAGACGATAAAAGCCGTCGATGAGGTCACCTTGTCGATCAGAGAGGGGACGACTTGCGGTATTATCGGCGAATCGGGCTCCGGGAAAACCACCCTGGCCCTGGCCGTGCTCAGACTGCTGCCCAGCACCGGCTCGATTGTCTTCCAGGGGAGAGAACTGCAATCCCTGAGCACGCGGGAACTGCGTCCGATCCGCAGCCAAGTGCAGATCGTCTTCCAGGATCCATTTTCATCCCTGTCACCGCGCCTGAGCATCGGGGAAATCGTCGAAGAGGGACTCCGCGTTCACCATAAAAACCTGTCCCCTGCAGCACGCCTCGAGCGGGTTCGGGAGGCACTGGCCGATGTCGGCCTGAGCGGGGACATCGTCCATCGTTACCCGCACGAGTTTTCCGGAGGTCAGCGTCAGCGGATAGCCGTCGCCCGGGCTGTGGTCCTGCGCCCACGGCTGCTGATCCTCGATGAACCGACCTCCGCCCTGGACATGACCATCCAGCGGCAGATCATCGAATTGCTCAAGGACCTCCAGCGCAAATATACACTGACCTACCTGTTCATCTCCCACGACCTGAAAACGACCAGGGCGCTGGCTGACTACATTATCGTCATGCGCAACGGCGCCGTCGTCGAACAGGGACCAGCCCGGGCGATCTTCGACAACCCGCGCCAGCCGTATACCCGGGATCTGCTCAACGCCGCACTCTTTGTCACGCCCGACGTCGAAACGGCGTCTTCCTCCGCATCCTGATCGGCGCTCTATTACAGCTCCCGTTAAACAGCGGCCGGTGCAATCGCCGGAGCGTTGTCCGCTCCTTGTTCAACCCGGCCGAGGGATAGCCGGCAGCGCGATAAAAACGAAAGAATACAAAGAGAGGATAAAAAGGTGCGCGACACAGAGGATAAACAACCTTGAGTCGAACAGATGGCGCGCTTTGCCAAGCAACACTCCGAGCATCGGCAGCATCGGAAAGAGGTAACGGCCCTGGGCCTGGAAGTCAACGGTCCATGAACGATGCAAGGCGGCGCCGAGCAGGGCCAACGTCAGGCATGCCGCCAGCAGGGTCAGTAACGTATTTTCCGGACCGCCCCGAACAAGCAGGGTCGTCAGGACCACCACCAGGAAAAGAGCAAGCAGCCACTTGAATAACTGATAGTAGAACTCCGGAGCGGCAATGGTGAAATAGCCGTACATGCCCACGCCGGATTGCAGGGTATGCTCGAACCAGCGATGGTTCTTGACCATCTCCGGTAGCGTGGTGCCTCTTTGTTTGAGAAACAGTCCGATATGCTTCTTGTGCAACTCGGTGCTCGGCTTGTACCAGCGATGGGCGGTTTTTTCCTGCATGGCCGCCACTTTTTCCTGCCGATCGAGTCCGTTTACGTAATAGTCCGCGCCGATCCGTACACCGGCAAGCAGTCCGGCAACGATGATTAATGCGCCGATCCTGAGCAATCCTGCACGCCGTTGTTCCCCGTCGCTCGACTGGAAAACACGCCAGCACACCAGAATCGCGAGAAACGCAATAAACGGGTAATAATTGATCTTGAGCAGCAGGAGCAGGGCGAGCAGCACGGTCAGCCAGACACCGGCAAGCGATCGCCGTCCTCCCCCATAGTCGGGATCAAAGAGGAACCGATTAAGGCAGCTCTGCGGCCGGACCGCCTCGCAAGCGGCAAGAAAACAGATAAACAGGCCGAACGCATCGGAGACGCAGTAACTGAAAAGATACCAGATTTGCGGCGACAGCAGGAACACCACGGCGACCATCCTGGCCGGCACTGATGCAGCGGCGTAGAGGGCGATTACCGCAAACAGCACAATATTGAAGAGGCGCAGGGAAAAGAGCTCAGGGACGTTAAATGGTTGCACCAGTTTCGCCAGTTTGCCGACCAGTAGATAATAGATTTCGCCGTTGTTCAGGCGCGACACCCCGTAGACGCTATAGGTCTGCTCGATCGACGGATCATCGACCCGGGGCGGTAGCCAGTTGTCTGCATAATAGCCGGCCGCCTGAAGATGAACATACTCGTCGGGGTGGGCATTCTGCCTGCTGACGGCGGCCATGGTCAACACCAGCACCGACACCAGTGCCAGCAGGATCGGTACATAGGCAAAATCTCGGCGCAGCGGCGCGCAGATGCTGATAAAAAAGAGAATCCCGCAGCTGAGCAACACATAGCGCGCCCCTTCCTCCAGCCAGTTTACCGCCAACGGTTGGCGATTCGGGATGATCAGCAGATACGGGTCGTGACCCGTCGATATAATAATCAGTCCGCGCTCGTCAACTGCAACCGATTCGACATCATGAAGAGGGGTAACCCGTTCAAGATCTACGGTAATCGGTTGCCAGCCCGGCTGTCGCAGCGATATCTCACTGATTACAGCCTCGCCGGCATATTCCATCGGATCGAGTCGGAGTTGGGCAACGGAGCCGAGATCGGTCAGCGAGAAGCGGTACCGCTGACGATCGGGCGTCACCCTGACGGCAGATCGTCTCTTTTCGGAAAAGGATTGGCCGTCTTCTGCCCAGTAGAGTTTAAAATACGTCTTCTGCGGAACCGAAATCTCTATCTCAACCTCGGCCCGGTGAAAGAAAAAAAAGTAGTAATAGCTGCAGGCAAGCAGACACACGAGCAATCCAAACCAGGAAATACGGGAACTGAGGCCGGTTTGTTGCATCTTACCTCCTGCGGCGCAGCAACTGGTACAGCCGATGCATCTGTCTCTCGTAACGGATGAGTAGGAAAAACAACAACCCGCCACAGCGATGGAGAAAAAGTAGCACCAGCGCCGGTTTCAAACCGGTCCCGCCGCGTAAAATGCCGAGCGGGACGAAGCGATCCAGCAGATTGAGCCGAAAGACCCGCTGAAATCTGTTACCCGTCAGATCGTGGTTCGATGTTTTCAGGGGAAGCATCTCAATTTCTTATTATGCTCTTACAATGATTAACAAAGTGTCGCAACCGCAGAAGCGGGCTGAGGCGCAGGGCCAGTTCACTCCGGTTCCAGAGGGTGCTCTCCCGACCTACTTTTTTTGCCAGCGGTTGATGAATACCATGGAAATCGTCGAGGTGATGGCGATTCCGGATTGCCAGTATTTCTTTCGTTGACGGGAACGCTAGTTTTGCCGTCAACAGATAGTTCAGCCACGGGCGGTAATCTTCGAGGGAATAACCGAGCAGCGCCGAGGCCGCGGCAAAACGCGGCACGGCATCAAACAGGCCCTGCTGAAGGGATGAATAGTAAAGGTCCTGCTGCTTCTCGGCCTGCCCGATCACGTCGTCGCAATTCCGGAACTTCAGGCGGTACCCATCTTCCGCCAGTTCATACCCGTCAAGTGTCGGATGCGGCGCCCGGCACGCCTCCTCGAATGTGTCACGGGCGTAGAGCAGACAACTGGCGCCGAGATCGAACCGGTGTCGATCGTAGATGACGCCGTGCAGGCTGTTCTTCAAATCCTGTTCAAACGGGATGCCGCGCGTCGCTCCGAACACGTAGCCCACTATCCGCGGGCAGTCGTCCCGGTGACGGACCGCCTGGTAGAGAAAGCGTTGAATCGTGCCCAGCCACCCGATATCGACCACCGCTACCTCTTTTTCAGCAAAAAAGCCGATCTCTTCGAGATACCGCATTAACGCGTCATTGGCCGGCCGGGTCTGTCGCCTGACCTCCTGCTGAAACCCTTCATCATCGAGCAGTTCCAGAAAATGGACACTGTTCTGTTGATCGTAACCGGCATGGAGTGGGGAGAGGCAGGTATCCGGCTCGAGCCGGTGGCGCCGCAGATGCGGGGTCATGGCCTCAATATCGAATTTGAAAATCCGCGCCAGGTCTCTGAAGTCACGATTCCCGGGCGGCAGAAAGGCGATGCTAGCGGCCCTGCGGGTCAGACCGAGGTGGGCACAACTGGCCCCGGCCAAGGCCATACGGCTGACATAGAGATAGTCGATCCGGGGCAGACACCCATCGGGGAAAAGAAACGGGGCACACTGTTCCCACACTTTTTTGAAGGTATAGCCTTCCCGGGAGAAGAAAAAGACCCGTTTCAGATCGAGTCGTCGACACTCTTCAGCGATATGCTGGACGAAACTTCCGACGAGCGGACCGAGAAAGTTATAGCCTTCTATGTAGAGATCGTCCCGCGGCACGTTTTCCGCTTCGAGCGGCAGCATCAGTTGCTGCAGGGCACGGCCTCGATAAAACGATTTGCCTTTGCCGTAATTGACATAACGCTTGACCAGGGCCTTGCGAAATTTTTCCGTACCGTCGCGCAGGACCATGGCCTGCACACCGAATTCCGCCGGCCGCAGGCCATCTGAAATCGGATTGTCACCGACATGCAGCCAGGAGGAGTAATCGAGATCGTACCGCTGCTGCATCAACGGGTACGCCTTCCCCGAAGCTTTGGCCAGAAAGGAATCGGCCGAGGAGACGACATCTTCGACAAGGTCGAGCAGACCGGCATGTCTGCAGAGCACACGGATATGCTGGGCAGGCAGGTATATATCGGTGACGATAAACAGGCGCTTCCCCTCGTCGTGCAACTCATGCAGCCAGTCCAGCAATTCCTGCCGCACCACGAGCATGGTATTCTCCATGGCCAGTTCGTAGTCGGTCACCCGCTCGAGCAGCCGCTCATCGAACTGCTCGCCAAAAACGGTGACGAGCAGTTCCCGCATGAACCGGGGGTAGCACGCCTCGTGATCCTCGAAAGTCTGCCCCGTTTCATCACGGTGGCGCTGTTCGATGGTGTCACGCAGTTTCTGGACTGCCTGCCAGGAGCGGGAGATCCCGGCGACGGCGGCAAGAGAGGAGATGAAACGGGCCACCGGGAGCTTGACGAGATCGGGATCATGGATGCGACGAATGAGCAGCGTATCGAATAGATCGAAGCTGACGATATCGCAGCGGGCGGACCGTTTTCGGCCCTCTCTGATCAGCTTTTTGAGTGAATAAAATGTAGTGCAAGCCATTGATGCGCCGCTGAACCGGCAAACAGTCAGGTTCGTTTCTTGTTGATCCAGATTTTCAGCGCCTTACCGAGCTGCCGAACAGCAGGTCGCACGCCCCGGGGCGAGGGAGGAGCACTGAGCGCCCTGACCTCGCCGAGTTCACGTTCCAATTCGACCAATCGGTCAAAGCCCGCCTCAACATACCCGCGAGACCGCTCGGGGACAACGGCGAGCAGATATTTCTTGATCAATTGCTGATCCTGCTGCCGTCCGGCAATCGCCGCTTCACTGAGGGTATTTCCGCCATGAATCCGGTAATAGAGCAGCTTCTCGTCGGCGACGTAACGGACACGATCGGGAAAGACAGTCAGCATGCGAAAGATGAAATCGTAATCGTGCAGATACCGAAGAGAACAGAACGGTCCGACCCGACGAGCCGCTTCGGCCGTCATAAACAGGTTGGACGTCGTGACCATGAAATTTCCTTTCAGAAAAGCGGTGTAGAGATCACCGCAAACAAAATAAAAATCACGGTTTTTGCGATGCCAGCGATTCCAGCCGAAGTCCGGATCGTCAAACTCGGCTCCCGTAGCATCGATCGGAATCACGTCGGAAAAGGCACACACTGCATCGTCCGAACGACAGGCGTCATAAAGCTTTTCCAGACGATCGAGGGTATAGAGGTCGTCGGAATTCAGGATGGCAATATATCGTCCGCGCGCCAGGGAGATGCCGCGGTTGATGGTATTGAAGGCATCCTGATTTTCCTGATAAAAATAGCGGAGCCGCTGATCGGTGAACCCCTGCACCACCTCCCCGGTCCGGTCTGTCGAACCGTCGTCGACAACGATCAACTCAAGATCAGCGCAGCTTTGACCCAAAACGCTGTCCACTGCCGCGCCGACAAATAGTTCGTGATTGTAAGCCGGTATGACAACCGAAATGAGCGGCTCCGTCATAATCTGCCACGTATGATGATAGTTCTCCTCTTAGCGTCAAGCCATGCGCGCATGGCGGTCCTGTCCGGTTGGCAGGACATATCGGATGGCTGCTGTACTAATGAAGTTTTGCAGTCTCGTCAAGGCATTCTTCTTCCCGCCCGGTGAGCCAGCGCTGAAAATGCCGGTCATCGATCTGGTGCTCTATCAATCTGCCAGTATTATAAAACGGGTCGGGTCGAGCGAGCAAATCCCGCCACTTCTGTTGAAAAACCTCCTTCTCGCCGGGAACGCCGGCAGGTCGCTCTCCGTACTCCAGCGCCATCTCTGTGCCGAGATCAACAACAACGTCGGGGACATAGAGAATCTTTTTGCCGGTTTGAAAAACGCTGAGCGAAAAGTCGTGCATGGTCAGCACGCTCGGAAATTTTTCCGGATCAAAGCCCCCGATTTGCTGGTACAGCGCCCGGCTGAAGACACAGATGCTCCAATCGCAACAGCGCACCAGTTGCGGATTGTGCAGGCCGTTGAAGTGCCGGCTCATGGCCGCCAAGGCAGCACCAAAATGGTGGTCGCTGTGATCATCCGGATCCGGTATCGCCAGCGAACGGCCGTCTTGACCGCCGTAGGCAACTCGTCCGCAGACAATACCCAGGTCCGGGTCCTGGAGGAGCGGCGCTGCCAGGTGATGGAGCCATGCTTCACTGATATCCTGTGGGGACGACCCGATCAGCACGACATAGTCCGCCCTATCGGCCGCAATCGCCTCGTGGAAGGCGACGGCCTTGGCTGCCGGAGGCCGCGAAATGGGCGCCGCTCCTGGTTGCGGCAGCACGAGTACTTCGAAATTATCATACCCGGCCTGCGCCTTGACGGCCTCACAGTGCCGGGCGGAAATCGGTTTGCTGCCTGGAGACCACACGAGGACCGAGATGCGCGGCTCGGCAGTCCGCCGATAAACCACACGATAATGGAAGTTCAGGTGGTTATCGACCACCTCCGCGGCAATTCCACGCCTGGCCAGTGATTCTGCCAGAGCTCGTTTGCCCGCCTCATGGGCATAGGGTTTTTTCTCGTGGTTGATGCTCGTCGACGTTGCGGCCGTCCGCCAATGATAAAGAACGTGCGGGATATGGACGACCTGCTCGGTCTGCTCGGTCGCCCGCAGGACCAGATCGAAGTCCTGGGCCCCGTCATAGGCGCCGCTCATCGCTCCGATTTTCCGGTAGAGTTCTCTCTTGATAACGACAAAATGGGTGACGTAGTTATGGGAAAACAGCAGTTCACGGTTAAAGTCCGGCTTGTGGAAAACCCCCTGCCTGGATCCGTCGTCGCCGACCAGGTCCTCGTCGGTATACAAAAGGGAAGCACCGGTCTCGTTGATGCTGTGAACAACTCGATATAAACAGTCGAGCGTCAGTTCGTCGTCATGATCGAGAAAACCGAGGTAGTCGCCAACGGCCAGATCAACCCCGGTTGCCGTAGCCCCCGAGATCCCGGTATTGCGCTGATGAAACGCCACGCTGATACGGTCATCCCGGGCGGCCCACTGTCTGAGCAATTCCGGAATTTCTTCGTTGCTGCTGCAATCATCGACCAGACAGAGTTGCCAGTGCGGATAGGCCTGATAGAGCACCGACCTGATGCAGCAGTTGAGGAAATGAGGATTGGTGTCATGCACCGGGACGATAATTGAAATAGTCGGTTTGTAGGGCAGCTCGGCAATGCGGGAGTCGGTATAGTTGCCTGAGAAAACACCGCTCCGCAGGTAATGGGCCAACGGCGAGTCTTGCGTGCTGCCCCGCAGATAGCGCTTTCGGTAATAACAAGGGTCAAACCACTCACTGGGTCGCACCGCACCCTCTGATTCAACCGTTACATAATGAACCAGCGGGTCACGGCGGGCGGCTTCTCCGACTGAGCACTGCTGCAGATAAAACGGGGGATCAAAGACCGGGATAGGGCTTTTCTTTTCCTTCGAGCCATAGAGTTTATAGTGGCGAATGATCCAATTCCTTGCAGGCTGCAACACCTGAGTCTTGTCAATATACCAATCGATGTCAAAGAAATCAGACGGGCTGACAGCCGACTCGGCACCGGTTCGTGTGTAGTGTGTGAGTGGGTTCTCCCGGTGCGGATCCCAATCAGTGCGCTGACGATACAGATCCGGGTCGAAATAGGGGCTCGGCCACCAGCCCCGTTTCCAGCCCTTTCTCAAGTAATGAGCGAACGGATTGCGCCGCAGGCCGTGGGGAAAGTGCTTTTTCAGATAAAAAGCCGTATCAAACAGCGGGTGCGGGTCCGGCAATTGCCGCCAACTTCGGCACACCTGGGTAAAACCGTGCAGACTCCGCCGCCAATGGAGAAAATAGGTGAGCAGCGGGTCACCGGCCAGTAACTCTTTGTCATCAATGAAACTGAAATAGTACTGAACATCGAAGACCTGGAGATTACGAACATAGCGATAATCCCGATAATCCGTGCTGATCAGACTTTTGCAGAGCAGCCTGAGGTGCTTCCATAGTCTCATGTCCGACCGTCTCTTTTGCGAAACGGGATCAATTTCGCCAACATGGCACGACAGCTGGTGCGTACCAATTGTTCATTTTGATACTCGACAATACGGTGCAATGCGGCTTCTCCCAAAGCGAGCAGGTCGACGGTTATCACGATAGTGCGGACCACGTCACCACCGCCGGATATCGGCGCCGGCAGGAAAATCTGGGGATCGGCGGTGTCGAAATAAAACAGGTTCCCCTGCCGATAGAGGGCGTTGGCACCGACGAGCGTTATATCGACACCTGACCGACCCTGGCCGGTATCCGTTTCAACACTGATCAACTCGACAATAACCGGGCAATCGGCAGGGTCGAAACGAAAGGCGCGTTGCTGAGCGACCGTCTCAATCGGAAACGTCAGCACCTGCCGGCCCCGGTTCACTTTTCGGGCAATACTGCCGTCGTTGCTGAGCCCGTCGCCACAATCGACGTAGAGCCGAGCGGTACGATACGATTCCCGAGCCTCCAGCAACGGCGCCAGCCAGACCTCGATATGCTCGCCGATGAAGGTGGCATGACGTTGGTAAATACGTTTGAACATCGCCATTTTCTGCTTTTTTTCCTTGCTGCGCACCATCGAATCGGCAGCCACTCGGTAATAGAAATAACGACCGTCCAGCCGCCGCACCGCCCTGCCCCGTTCGATCAGGGATAGCCAGAATTCATAATCCTCCCAGCCATAAACCATGCCGGTGTCGTAGCCGCGGACCAACTCCCAGTCGGCGCGGCGAAACAGCGCGCTGCAGAAGATGACGTTGTCCCGCAACATCTCGTCGATACTGTATTGGGGCAGCAGCCAATCGGCTTCAACCGCCCCGAAAAGTCGGGCCTGGCAATAGACGATGCCGGTGTCCGGCTCCGTCTCAAGCACGGCCACCGCCTCCTCGAGGTACCGGGGCGCAATACGGTCGTCGGCGTCGAGCGGCAAGATATAAACGCCGGTGGCTGCTGCGATGCCGTTGTTGCGGGCGGCGGCTAGCCCCTGGTTGTCAGTGGTCACCACCCGGGTCTTGTCGCGCCGATAGGTAGCGAGCTTTTGCCTGGTCGATACGTCGGTGGAACCGTCGTTGACGACGATGATCTCCAGATCGGTAAAGGTCTGCGCCAAAACCGAATCAACGGCTTCGTCGAGAAAGGCTCCCTGGTTATAACAGGGGATGATAACACTTACCTTGGGCATAAAATCTGCTGTTCACTCCTGCATACGCCGCTCATTTCACTCTTTCCATTCCGGCTGATCCGGTTTTACCAGGGCTCAACCGGAATGGAAAGCAGCCGTCGCCAACCAATAAAACGGCAGCATACTACCCTGTTTTAGCGTTCGGGTAAACGGTCATCGGCGGCTCGCTGTGCCGCCTCATCAGGGTGGCGTTGTTTTGCCGACGAAAGATCGCCGGCAAACAGAGTCATGCCTCGCTTCATTGCACAAAAGTCACCGCACATGGTACAGGTTTTTTCATCGCCCGGCATCCTGCTTGCCCTGATGGCGGCCGCCGCATCAGGGAACAGCAGCGATTTGAGATGTTCGTCCCAGGCTCCGTCGCGTCGTGCCATGGCAACCCGTTTTTCCGCATCGCGCCTTTGGGGGTATTTGGCGATATCACCAATGCGTGCGGCAAGGCGGGTGGCCCGAACCCCTTCCCGCACGTCATCAATACCGGGCAGGGCCAGGTGTTCCGCAGGTGTGATATAACAGATCAAATCGGCACCGTAACGAGCCGAATTGGCCGCTCCGATCGCCGCCGTCAGGTGATCGTAACCGGCACCGGAATCGGCGGGCAACGGTCCGAGCACATAGTACGGCGACCCGCCGCTCATCGCCTTTTCCAGCATGATATTGCCGGCGATCTCGTCGAGCGGCACATGGCCCGGCCCCTCGACCATGGTCTGGCAACCCATCTCGCGACCCAACTCGGCAAGCTCGCAATTGATGACCATTTCCGCCACCTGCGCCCGATCATGGCTGTCGTGGATCGCACCTGCCCTGATACCGTTTCCCAGCGACAGGACGGCATCGTAGCGTTTGAGCAGCGCGCATACCCGATCGAATTGCTCATAAAGCGGGTTTTCCCGGTTCGTATACTCCATCCAGGAGACCATAAAGGTCCCCCCCTTCGAAACCAGACCGCCGTAGCGAAAGCCCTGTTTTCGTAGCCGTTCTATGGAGAAGCGGTTGATACCGCAATGGATGGCCATGAATGAAACACCGTCTTGGAGTTGTCGTTCGATCACCTCGAACAGGTATTCACTGTCGAGCTTGTTTGGATTTCGGTAACGACGGGCTGCTTCGGCGAAGGCCTGATAGAGCGGGACGGTGCCGACCGGCAGCCGCGTCACCTCAATCACCGATCTCCTGACCAAATCCAGATCTCCGCCGGTGGACAACTCCATCAGCGTGTCGGCACCTTCAGATTCGGCCATTTTCGCTTTGGCAATTTCCAGATCCACGTCGGCGATATCCGATGAGGTACCGATGGATGCGTTCACCTTGGTCCGCAATCCCTGCCCGATGCCGACCAGTCGCTGGCGACGCCGGCTACCGATCGGGATGACCAGTCGGCCGGCCAACACCTTATCGCGCACTGCTTCCGGCCTGCATCCTTCCTGCCCGGCAACGTCTTGCATAGCCGGGGTGATGATGTGTTCACGGGCATACTCGATTTGTGTTTTCATACGATAGCTCCTCTGCAATGCAATCCGCCGGGAGTGGGCAAAAAAAAGAGTCCGTACCGGATAAACCGATACGGACTCTCAGCGGACAATGTGAGTGTACGTGCAGCCAGGCAGGTCTTCTGACTTACGGATCACCCTCCGGAGCACCTTCCCGTTGTCCCGTTATCGATCGGTACAACAGTGGTCTCTTGCTCCTTCGTCCCCGCTTACAGCGCCGGCCCAACGTCATGGATTTTCACCATGTTCCCTTTTCACCGGATCCCATACCCGGCACCTGGCATGCTCTGTCGGCTCTTTTGATACCGAGTCGGCCACCACTTGTAAAGCAAAATTATCAGGAAATAATGGGGAGCTTGAAATATTCGAAATTTCGTTCAAGGTCGAGGCGCGCAAGAAAGTTTCTCTGAAAATCGGCGGGACAGGTTTTAACCTGTCCCCCGCTCACTTTCAAATGATACTACATTGTAATAATTTGATTACGTAACGATGAGGTCGGGCGAAATGGAACTTTTCCACGGTTCCCTAATACCTCAACGGCCGTTTCGCATGCGATCCCGAATATCGAGATAGAGGCGGCGATCCAACTCGACTAGGGGCGCCAGCACTTCCTGGAACTCCGGATGGGTATGGTCGAAGAGCGGTGGAGCGGCGGAGCGGTTGAGCACGCTTTTTCGCGGTGGACGCCGCAGGTGGTAGCAGGCCAAAAATCGATCGACAAAAAGAGGATACGCTTCGGTCAGACCAATGGCGCGAAACAACGAGAGGTTGCGGCGGGCCTGCTGGAGATCGGCGGAATTCGTGCGGCCCGGCTGATGGTCCAGGAAATATCTGGTCTGCCCGTTATCGAGAAAAGCCGCGCCAAGATCGTCCAAATCGGAAACGAATCGTTGCACGGCCGCCGGTTCCGAAAAATCCAGGCCGGCCAGCCGACAGCCAAGGTCGTGGATGACCGGATTGCGTTGTTTGAAATAATTGTCAGCTGAGTGAGTGGCAGTCTCGATCAGCCAGTTCAGATGGGAGTGCAGCTGGGCATAGGGCTCTCTGACAATGGTCAGCAGGTCCGCCCGACCCAGGTCGAAACAGCTTTTCCAGACACCGACCGCCAGATGTCCGGACAGGTAACGGTTCTGTTTCTGCAGCTGGGCATAACGACTGCGCTCGGTCAACTCCAGATGGGCGACAACGCCATCACGAGCAAGCAGCGAGCAGGCCAGCGTATTGAAAGAGGTGCCCGCGGTTTTCGGGATATGCATGAAGAAAATATTCCGGCCCCGATAGCGCAGCGGCCAGAGTGAGCGCAACCGGTCGGCGATCCTGCGCAAGCCTACCGGCTCCTGGGTTCGGGTCGACACGCGAAGCAGGGCCGGCATCGTGCCCGGCACAACGATCTCGAGAACCTGACCGTCATCGGCGCCGGTCTCGTTGGCCAGCGTGAACTCGAAGCCGCAGCGTCCGCTGCGATGGATCCCGAGCGCCACCAGGTCTTCACGGAATCGGTCGGCTGTCGTTTCGGCCACCACCCGGCCACCAAGACGGCAGTGCAGACGGACCGGCCGATCGGGCCGAAACCTATGAAAACACCAACCGGACAGATAATTGGCGTTGACGCGATCGATGGCTATCTTGTAGAAGGGGTTCATGTCGGTGTTGTGTCGATCCCTGTCGGGCCGGAGCAAAGCGGCTGGAGACCGCCCGGCACCCCCTTTTGTAGCCAATGATGATCTGCAAGTAAAGGGGAGCTTGAAAAATTCGGTATTTCGTTCAAGATCGAGGTGCACAAGAAAATTTTGCCGCAGGCGTATACACGATATTCCGAGGATAAAATGTGATTGGGCAACGATGAGATTGGGCGTAATGACAATTTTTCAAGGTTCCCCAAAGGAACAAATCGGTGACTAGTAGCGCTGACCGCCGCCCACCTTCCAGGCTCAACCAGGAATACCTCACCACCGTACCGCACGCTCCCGGGGTCTACCTGATGCTCGACCGCAGCTCTGCGGTGCTCTACGTCGGCAAGGCCAAAGATCTCGCCAAGCGTCTTGCTTCCTACGTCCATTTCTCCGGCCCGGCAACGAGTAAAACGGCGGTCATGCTCAGCCATGTCCGCAGTGTCGATCTTCTCATCACCCATACCGAGAAGGAAGCCTTGATTCTCGAGGCGTCGCTGATCAAACGCCACCATCCGAAATACAATATCATTCTGCGCGACGATAAAAGCTATCCGCTGATAAAAGTCACCGTTCAGGAATCATGGCCGCGGGTCTTCATGACCCGCCGCAAGAAAAAAGACGGTGCTCGCTATTTCGGCCCCTATTCCTCTTCCTCGGCGATGTGGTCGACCCTGCGCCTGCTGATGACCATGTTTCCCCTGCGACGTTGCAAAGGCAGCGAGTTACGGCCACGCCGCCGGCCCTGCCTCAACTATCAGATGAACCGGTGCCTGGCACCCTGTGCCGGTAAAGCGGATCACCAATCCTATCTCGACATGGTCGGCAAGGTCGTGTTGTTTCTCGAAGGCAGGAACCACGACCTGGTCAAGGAATTGCAGCAGGAAATGCACGCCGCTGCCGATGCCTTGGCTTTCGAACAGGCAGCCCTGCTGCGCGACCGGCTCAACGCGGTCAAGGCGACACTTGAAAAACAGCTGGTCGTCTCACAGGCCGACCGGGATCGTGACGTTTTCGGGTTTGCCCGGCACCAGACCTCGGTCGCCGTGGTACTGCTCGTCGTCCGTGGAGGGGTCGTTACCGGCACGCGGCGGTTTACCCTCGACGACCCCTACGGTGACGATCCGGTCATCCTCGCCCAGATTCTCAAACAACTCTACGACGAGCAACTGCCTCCACCCGGCGAATTGTTGCTCCCCTTTGGTATCGATGATCAAGCGCTGATCACCGAACGGCTCGGTGATTGCGCCGGGCGCACGGTCACCGTTTCCGTTCCCCGGCGAGGCACCGGCCGCAACCTGGTCATGATGGCCCAGGCCAACGCCCGCCAGCTTTTCGAAGAGGCGGGCAGCAAGCTGCGGAGTTGGCAGAATCTGGCCCAAACCATGGTCGACAAGCTTCACCTGGAAGCCCCGCCTCAATCGATTGAATGTCTCGACATTTCAACTATCAGCGGCACCAACGCGGTCGGTTCCCTGGTCCGCTTCTCCGACGGCGAACCGGATACCGCCGGATACCGACATTATCGCATCACCGGTGTCGACGGTCCCGACGATTATGCGATGATGAAAGAAGTGTTGCAGCGTCGTTTCAAACGTGCTGTCGAGAAAGACGATCTGCCCGACCTGTTCATGGTCGATGGCGGACGGGGCCAGCTGGGCATCGCCGAAGCGGCGTTGCGCGATGTCGACCGCAACACTGGGGTGACCCTGCTGGGCATCGCCAAGGAACGGGAGCAGGAAGGGGAGAAACTCTATCGTGCCGGCCGAAAGAATCCGATCATGCTGCCGGCGCACAGTCCGGTTCTGCTGTTTTTGATGCGGGTCAGGGATGAAGCGCACCGCTTCGGAGTGACGACGCACCGTTCGCTGCGGCGCAAACAAGCCCTTTCCTCCCGGCTCGATGCAATACCGGGGGTCGGTGCTGCCAGGAAAAAGAAATTGCTCGGCAGGCTCGGCAGCGTCAAACGTATCGCCGCGGCTTCCCTTGAAGAAATCGAGGCCGTCGACGGTATCGGTCCCGAGTTGGCCCGCATTATTTTCGCCTCTTTCAGAGAGGAGGAGGCCCCCCCGCCACCAAAGCAACTTCCCGTTGACACAGCTGATTGAACAGCGCGTGCAAAGCGATAACCGCCGTTTCGACCCTGAGAATACGCGGACCAAGGGATACCGGTGAAAATCCGGATTGTACCAAGCTGCCTACCTCGTAATCGTTCCAGCCGCCCTCCGGTCCAACGGCCACCAACGTCAGCCCCGGTTCCGGCCGATAACAATCGAGCGGACCAGGCGCGTCTCCCGGATGGGCCACCACCAATTGTTTGTAACGACGGATGAGTTGCGGCAATTCGTCTTCGATAAAAGGCCGGAATCCGCGATGCACCGTCACCAGTGGCAGCATGGTATCGACGGCCTGTTCCAGTCCCTGGAGCAACAGCTGACGCCGATTCTGCTCATCGAGTACCGATGCATCCCAAAAACTCTTCTCCACCCGGTGCGCATTGAGCAGGTACAGGCGGCCAATACCGAGCGCGGCAAGCTGGGTAAGGATGCGCTTGAGCATAATCGGCCGTGGCAACGCCAATAGCACGTCAATAAGGGGCGCCGAAGGCGGCTCGCCCTCCAGCACAACCGTTGCCGTTACCGACCGTGGCCGGCTCCGCCGCAGTTCTTTTATCGTGCCATGACCGACTTTTCCGTTTATTATCCCTATTTTGATCAAATCGCCAGGACGTGCCCGGAGAACGTCGATAATATGATCGGCCCGCCGGCCGTCGAGCCTGACCTGGCAATCGTCAATCTCATCTGCTTCGAGTAAAATGATGTTCATCGCGGTTTCTTTCCGGCAGCCCCCCCGGTTCACTCCTGTCTTGGCAGCAGGCAGCTGCGGTCCATTATGAGACTGGCATACAACACCGTGCAGCTATTGTCGGCACCACTGCTCCTGCTCGCGCTGCCTGTGTTGCTCTGCCGACCGAGCAAACGCCGGAAACTGCTGCAAAGATTTGGCAGCGGCCTGCCCGGACCGGGTGCATATTCAGGCCGAGTCATCTGGATTCACGCCCTCTCAGTGGGCGAGGTAACGTCCGCCCTGCCCCTGGTCCGCGCCCTTCGCTCAGAACTGCCGCACGACACGATTATCTTTTCCGCGACGACGACCAGTGGCTGCGACCTGGCCGAGACACGTGTCGCACCCTTCGTTGATAACGTCATCGCTTTTCCCGTCGACATTTTGCCGGTTGTCAGACACTTTATCAAGCGAATTGCTCCCGATCTGTTCATCCTGGTCGAAACCGATTTCTGGCCGAACCTGCTCTACGAGCTTTCTGCCGCCTCTGTTCCGGCGGTTTTGGTCAACGGTCGGATATCGGCACGCTCGATGCGATCATATCAAAGATTCGCACCGCTCTTTCGGCCATTGTTCAACAAATTCGATCTTCTCTGCATGCAAACGGCCGCCTCCGCCGCTGCAATGCGGCAACTCGGGGTCGCGCACGACAAAGTGCGTACACTGGGGAATCTCAAGTGTGTCGTCCCGGAATCTGACCGGGCACCGGGCTCTCAAGCTCCGCCGGCTCTTTCCGGACGATCGCCTGAGCAGCTGCTCATTCTCTGCGGTTCGACGCACCCCGGCGAAGAAGAGATGTTGTTTGCCTGCGGCCAAACGCTGGCACGCCGGCATGACATTCACCTGGCGCTTGCCCCTCGCCGGATTGAGCGCAGCGGGGAGTTGCTCCGGCTGGCCGCTCAATTCGGTCTTTCGGCCACGTTACTGACACAGCGGTCTACCGCCGGCACTGCGGTAACGATCATCGATACCATCGGCGACCTGGCCGCTCTCTATGGCTTTGCCGACATCGCCTTTATCGGCGGCAGCCTGGTGCCGGAGGGCGGGCACAACCCGCTCGAGGCCGCGCGCGAAAGCTGCCCGATCCTGTTTGGACCGCATATGGAGGACTTTGCCGAAATCAGCGACGAATTGCTGGCCTGTCAGGCGGCCTTCCAGGTTCGGGACGAAAAAACACTGCTGACAACCCTCGAGCAACTGATCCAGTCTCCCGATCTGCGCCGCACCACCGGCCTGCGCTCCCTGGAGTGCGCACGGCATCAGGGCAATGTCATCGATTCGCACCTGGCTCTGATCAGGGAACTGCTGTGAAGGCCCTGCTCAAGACCTGCAACGCCAACCTGCTCCTTTGCCTCACCCTGCTGCTGGCCGCCGGCATCGCCTCTCGCAACGCTTTGGCCGCTGTTCCCTTGGCCATGCCGTTAGCGTTGCTGGCAACACTGGCCCTGACGGCCTGGCTGACACGGCGGGAAACGATCGCCATCGTACTGCTCTGCTGTTGCTTTTTTCTGCTCGGCAGCCTGCGGGGCAACCAACACGAGACAAGAAGCGTCATTCCGGCGTCTATCAGAACACTCGCCGAGGCCGAAGCGGACGTCGTTATCGTCGGTCGGCTCGCCGCCTTGGTCGCCGATAACGGTCTGGTCAGCAAAGCCCTGATCGATGCCTATCACTTCAAGGAGACTTCAACAGAACTCCTTCAGCCCACCCGGGTCCGATTGCTGCTACGCCTCAAAGACAGCTGGCCGGAAAGCATTTTACCGGGCGATACGCTGGCCGTTCGTGCCCGGTTGCGCCTGCCGTCTGTCGGCTCAATCCCCGGAGGGTTTGATTATAGCCGCTATTTGGTCCGCCAGGGCGTTGCCGCCATCGGCTCGGTCACCTCACCGCTGCTGATAGCGCCGATCTTGACCGAACCGGCCGCAGACGGTCATCAGTGGCGCTACCGGATCGAGCGGATCAGGGCGAGTATCGGCGCGCACCTCCACGCCCTGCTTGACCAACCCGCCGCCGGGCTTTATCGGGCCCTGCTGATTGGAGATCGGAGTACCATAGCAGCGGACCTTACAGAGTCCTTCAAAGGATCAGGCGTGGCGCATATTCTCGCTATCTCGGGCATGCACCTCGGCCTGCTCGGTTTTTTCATCTTCCAGGCCATCT
Organism: Desulfofustis glycolicus DSM 9705; assembly: GCF_900130015.1. Classification (GTDB taxonomy): domain Bacteria; phylum Desulfobacterota; class Desulfobulbia; order Desulfobulbales; family Desulfocapsaceae; genus Desulfofustis; species Desulfofustis glycolicus. Next base: position 50,919 of record NZ_FQXS01000027.1, read on the forward strand.
CCTGGCTGCTGCGCCGATCCGAATATCTGATCCTGCGCCTGGATATCAAAAAAATTTCGATGCTGCTCTGTCTGCCTCCCCTCCTGTTCTATACACTGCTGGCCGGTGCCCAGCCGCCGGTGGTGCGCTCGTTCATCATGGCCCTCTTTATCGTTGTCGCCCTCGCCACCGACCGGCTGAAATCCCCCCTTACCACTCTGGCCGGCGCGGGGCTGGCGGTTTTGTTCTACGATCCGCTCTCCCTGGAAGACGCCTCGTTTCAACTCTCTTTTTCAGCCGTGGCGGCCATCATGCTGCTCGTCCCGCAGTTGCTGCAACGACTTGGAGCACCCGCACGAGAGTCCTCCGTTATCGGGCGTCTGCTCTGGTGGCTGCTTGGCGCCGTCGCCGTCACCATTGCCGCAACCATCGGCACGATGCCGTTCTTGCTTTATCATTTCAACCGGATCTCAACCGTTTCCATAGCCGCCAATCTGATCATCGAGCCACTGGTCTGCCTGTGGGCCATGGTATTCGGCTTTCTGGCTCTACCGCTGCAGGTCGTCAGCCTGCCGGCCGCCGACCTGCTGTTGCACATCGGCAGCTGGGCGTTGGTTGCCGCCGTTGCCGCTGCCCGGTTCTTCTCGTCAATCCCGTTCAGCTCTCTCTGGCTCCCGTCTCCGACTCCGTGGATCATGGCCCTCTATTTCACCTTCCTGGTGATCTGGCTTGCTCCGCCCCCCGGCACGCTTGGCCGACGCCGCCCGCTGCTTGGCTTGCTGTTCTGCTGCTGCCTGCTGGGTCTGTTTTGGCCGCTGACCCCGCTGGCCAACAGCTTCAGGGAACAGGACCGGATTACGATCCTCGATGTCGGCCATGGAAATGGCGTTCTGATCGAGCTTTGCGACGGGAGGAATGTGCTCATCGATGGCGGTTCCCGGAATTCTCCCGATTTCGACTGCGGCGCCGCGCTGATCGCACCATATCTGTGGCATCGGGGTATCGCCCGTCTCGACGACATCATCATTTCGCATGCTGATGCCGATCACTATAACGGGATTCCGGCTCTACTCGACCGATTTGCCGTAGATCGTCTCTGGCTTCCCTATCTCGATGCCGGCAAGCCCGGCTATGCAGAACTCTGTCGAATGGCCGGACAACGCGAAGTCGCCATCATGTTTCCGGATAGCGGCACGTTTATCGAAAACCAAGGATACCGGTTTATCGCCGTCGGCACGGCAACCGGCGCCCCGGCAGTGCGCCGCTGGGTCGATACCGACAATGCAACCGAAGACGACAACGGGCTGGTAGTGCTCCTGCAAACTCCCCGACTGTCAATGCTCTTTCCCGGTGATATCGGCACGGTCAGGGAACAAGAACTGCTGACGGCCCGGGAACCGATCCGCGCCCAGCTGATGCTTGCTTCGCATCATGGCTCGGTGACGTCGAATTCGCCGGTCTTTCTCGCTGCTGTCGCCCCGAGCCACCTGATTGTTTCCTCCGGGGATCGGGCCGGTGCCCTGTTTCCCTCACAATCGCTCCGCTCTTTCGCGCAACAAAACGACACGACGCTCTTGACCACGGTGGATCACGGCACCATTGTCATCGCAGCCACGACGGATGGATATCGGGTTCAAGCCTTTAAAAACGGGCAGTGGACGTTCAGTGGATCGGGCCAGGATGGTGCGATCACACCTCGGTGAAATCTGACGGCGGTTTGCGCAGGAATTTGAGAAATTTTGCTTTTTCGATCGAATTGGAATACGCATCGTCGGCGCTGATCATCTTCTTTTCGAGAAAATTCATTATGGCATCGTCCATGGTCTGCATACCGTATTTTTTCCCGGTCTGCATGGATGACAGGATCTGATAGGTTTTCCCTTCACGAATCAGGTTGCGTACCGCCGGTGTCGCAATCAATATCTCCAGAGCGGCGACACGCCCTTTGACATCAGTTCGTTTAAAAAGGGTCTGCGAGACGACCGCCTTCAGTGCGTCAGCCAGGGTCGAACGGACCTGCCCCTGCTGGGTTGCCGGAAAAATCTCGATGACGCGATCAACCGTTTTCATGGCGTTCAACGTATGCAAAGTGGCAAAAACCAGATGTCCGGTCATCGCCGCTTCCATGGCCAGTGAAATCGTCTCCAGATCGCGCATCTCACCGACCATGATTATGTCGGGATCCTCACGCAGGGCACCACGCAGTGCCTGGGCAAACCCTTTGGTGTGGGTGCCGATCTCCCGATGGTTGATCAGGCATTTCTGACTCTTATGGACGAATTCGATCGGGTCTTCAATGGTCAGTATATGGTGCTTGCGGACCTTGTTGGCCTCGTCGACGATAGCGGCCAGCGTCGTCGATTTACCGGAACCGGTCGGACCGGTAACCAACACGAGTCCTTTCGGTAGATGGGCGAGACGGGAAATAACCTTGGGCAGACCCAACTGCTCGCAGGTTAAAATCTCACTGGGAATTTCTCGAAAAACCGCACCGATCCCATACTTTTGTTGGAAGAAGTTACAGCGATAGCGGGCCAGGCCGGGGATTTCATAACCAAAATCGATATCTCCCGTTTCCTCGAAGACCTTGATCTTATCTTCAGGGCAGATCTCGTAAAGCATGGTCTTGAGTTCATCGTTGCTCATCTTCTTGAACTTGACCCGTTCAATATCACCGCGAATTCTCAGGACCGGCTGCTGGTCGGAGACCATATGCAAGTCCGAGGCACCTTCATCGTTCATCAGTTTGAAAAATGCATCGATTTGTGCCATGCCTTCACCTCTTTACAAGCTGATATGATAATAAATCAACGTCAGAACGACTCTTCAGGCTACGGTGACTCGACCTGTGCCATATTGCCTTCGGTAACGTTTTGTTTGATATAATCGACAACGTCACTGGATTCATCGAAAATCTTGAACAATTCGAGATCGCACTCGCCGATCAGGCCGGCCGCCAGTTGATTGCCTTTCACCCATTCGATGAGGCCCGTCCAGAAGGAAGATCCGACCAGGACGACGGGAAACGGTTTGACCCGTTCAGTCTGAATCAGCGTGATTGCTTCGAATAATTCGTCGAGTGACCCGAAACCACCCGGCATACAGACAAAAGCCGACGAATATTTCATAAGCATTACTTTTCTAACAAAAAAATATTTGAAATGTAAAGGGAAATTGGCATAGGGGTTGGGCACTTGCTCGTGTGGCAGACTGATATTGAGACCGACGGATATACCACCGGCTCGATTGGCACCTTTATTGGCGGCCTCCATGATGCCCGGCCCGCCACCCGTTACCACGGCGAAGTTTGCCGCTGCAAGCTCATAGGCTATCTTTTCAGCCAACTGATACCAGGGATGATCCTGTTTAACCCGGGCCGAACCATAGATGGTCACCGCCGGAATATCGATCGTCGAAAGCGCATCAAAACCATCGACGAACTCTGCCATGATCCGGAACATCCGCCAGGAATCACCGACAAGTGTATTGTCCAGGACATATTTCGGCTCACGCCTGATTCTTCTTCTCTCTTTGCATTCCATAACGATTACCGTAATGATTCATGGTGCTGGCAAAGGGTTTGGGCCCGGCTTCTAATCTCGTCCGGTACATCCCGACCAGTGATCAATTTTTTAATGTACCGGCGGGCCTGCCGGTAACGTCCTTGCAAACCATAGACAGTGCCAATCTCGAGCCACGCATCGATTCGAGTTTTGCGAACGGCAGCGCACCGACGAAACTGCTCTATCGCCTGATCATACTTGCCACAGGCCGCTAGGGCCCGACCCCATCTGAGCAAAAAAACCGGCTCCGGACCGGCGATCTCGACAGCCTTTTCGGTCAACCGCAGGGCGATATCGTCGCCTTCACCGAGAATGCGATACGAATCGCCGAGCAAACTGAGCGATTCGGCATCAAACTTGTCATGTGCCAGTGCCAACTGCAGCCAGCGAGATGCGTCTGGAAAGTGTTGCCGATGATACGCGCTGATGCCGAGGTACCGGCAGCAGGCGCCGGCTGATTTGACAGCACCCTGGCGAGCGTGCCATGCTGTCAGCATGTCCATACAGGAGACGTAATTGCCAAGGTGAAAGAAACAGATGCCGAGTTGATAGAGCAAATCGTCGATAGCGCCGGCCTGGTCGGTATCTTCTGGGTTGTATACCTCGCGAGCCCGCGAAAAGGACGCCGCCGCCTGACGGTATTGCCCGACGGCCTGCCGGCCGAGCCCCTGGTTGTAAAGGGCCATGAAATTATCGGGTTCGAGATCAATAACCCGTGTAAATGAGCGCACGGCATCTCCGGTCCTGTTCATCAAAGCGTAGGTTACACCAAGACTGTTGAGCAGGTTGATATCGGCCGGAGCACGGTCCAGGCCACGCCGGTATTCTCTAACTGCAGCGTTCCAATCTCCTTCGGCAAAAAAGACATCGCCGCTGACATTGAGACTGACGGCATCGAAAACAACGACGCTCCTCGGTCCGAAAAAGGCGGCATGGAGCAACGCTTTCCTCGTATTGTTAATAATTTCGGCGATACGCGAGCCGTGTTCGGGATAAGCGCTGATCCCGGCCGACAGCGAATAATCGGCGCCCTTGTTGCTGCATATGCGTTCGATCATGCCGACAGCCCATGCCCGGACCTCGTCAGTACGCGCATCGCCGACGATAACCAGATACCCATCCGCAAACGGCAGCATGTGCCTGGTCTCGCATCCGGCGTCAAGAAGAACGTCCGCCCCCACCTTTTTTTGAAAATCGAAGGTGAACAAAACCAGTGAGAAGACGTCAAGCTGTCGGCATCTGCGTCGGACTTTTGCGATTAAACTGCGCGATATCGGTCGGAGTGGGGCATGTTCGGGATTGATAAGCGTATCGTAATCACAAAACGCGAACGGACCGCGCCGACAGGCGACCTGCAGAGCCTGCCACGCCTCATCGAGCAAGAGGCGGGGATGATCATGCAGGAGCCTGCCGTCACCGCGCTGCAAAGAGACACTCGTGCAACCGCAGCGAACGCGGCGGCACCCGTGCCCTTTCAACGCCGTTATCAGCGACAGGCAGAAAGATGAGAGATTGATTCGCTGCTGATCGCTCACCAGGATGGCAAAAACCGCCATTCCCAGATGAAAGAGCGGAAACGATCGGCGATTATAGTTTTTTAGCAGAGAGCCCGTGTTCAAAACCGGAGAAAAGCGGTCGCGAATAGATCGTGACGGAGGGAGCGCCTCGATCAACACGAGGTGAAGATCCTGCCTGTCAATAGCTTCTGTCACTGCTTCGAAAAACAGATTGCAACCGTACAGTCCCGTTATCGGATCGAGAAACTCCCCCTTGATCTTTTTCAATTCATCGGAAAGAGCCTGACCGGTATCGGCCAACCACTCATCGGTCGCCTTTTCCAGCACGAGTGGATCCACCCCGGAGACCTCAGCCACCAACACCTCTCTCTCGGCTCCACACATCGGGAAATAGAGCGAATCCGGACTTTCTTTCTTCGGCAGACCGGTCTGCGCGGCATGTCTGGCGACAGTCAGCCAGGGCTGCTCCTGTTGTTTCTCAGTCGAGGGTAGGTCAGCGGGAATCAATAGAAAACGGGTGTCGGTTGCCGTTGGTACCAGGGCAAAAAACACTCTTTTGAATCGGGAGGCAAGCAGACTGAAGTCGGTGAGACAGAGCGATCCGTTGACCGGTGAAACCGGAAAAGAAGCGGCGCGCATACTCAGCAAACCAAGGAGAAATACTCAACCAATTGATCGGCAAGCAAAGCGATTTCGGAATCTTGGATCGTTCGCATATCAATGTGAAAACGATCGTGCTCAACCCTGCCGATCAACGGGATCTGCAAACGGCGGAAATCCCTCTCGAGCGTGCTTACCGGCACATCAACCGGCTGCAGCTGAACCGCCCAGCTGTCCAACCCATATTCGGGCAGCGCCCCGCCGCCGACCCGGGAAACGGTCGGGACGAGCGAAAAGAGGCAGCCATCGGGAGATTTTTTACCGATTCTCCTCAGCAAACGACTGGCCCGTTTCTTGATTGTTGACTGAGACTCGCCGATCATACGCAAAGTCGGTATCTGCTTACAGGCAAGCGACTCATCATAGTAGGCTCGCAGAGTACCTTCGAGCGAGGCAAGAGTGAATTTATCGATTCTCAGCGCCCGATTGAGCGGGTTCCGCTTGATTTGATCGACCAGGTCTTTCCTGCCGACTATGACGCCGGCCTGCGGTCCGCCGAGCAGTTTATCGCCGCTGAAGGTGACCAGATCAACTCCGGCAGCCAGAACCTCCTGGACAGTAGGCTCGGCCGGTAAGCCGAAGCGCTCCAGGTCAATCAGTGAGCCGCTGCCCAGGTCCTCCATAACCGGTAGCCCCTTCGTCCGGCCGAGGGCAACCAGCTCTTGCGCCGGGACTGCAGCGGTAAAACCGATCATCCGGAAATTTGAGGTATGGACCCGCAACAGCAGTCCGGTACGTTCGGTGATGGCCCGCTCATAATCGTAGAGATGGGTACGGTTGGTTGCTCCGACTTCGACAAGCTCGGCCCCGCTTTTGGCCATCACGTCAGGAATGCGAAACGAGCCGCCGATCTCAACGAGTTCCCCGCGCGAGACGATTACCTCTCGGCCCCTGGCAATCGTATCCAGCGCGATAAGCACGGCGGCGGCATTGTTGTTTACTACCAGCGCAGCTTCGGCCCCAGCCAGATCGCAGATGATATCTTCGACCAACGCATACCGGCTACCCCGCTTCCCGCTGTGCAGGTCAAATTCAAGGTTGCTGTAGTAACCAGCGCCGGCAATCAACTGTTCGAGCGCCGCGGTCGACAAGAGTGAGCGGCCAAGGTTGGTGTGGATAACAACACCGGTGCCGTTTATCACCCGGCGGAAACGACTGCGCTGCAATTGCCCGATCTGATCGACAAAAAGACTCTTCCAGGCGCTACGGTCGACAGGTAGAGTAATATCTCCGCCGGCCAGGATACCTTTTCTGACACGATCTATTGTTGTTTGCACAGCCTTTTTGGCAATACGCAGCGGTACGCCCTGTTGATTTATAAAATCAGACAGTTCCAGTAGACATTCATCAACCTTGGGCAGGTTGCGCAGCATCTCGGCTTTTTGATCCATCGTTCTCCGCAATCGGGAAATGGCAAATTTACAATAACGTTACGTTTAATCCGGGAACAATAGCAACAGCAGCTACAACAGGCCAATGTTTTTTTATTCGTCACGGCAATTCCAAAAACCTATTGACACCCCCGGGTGAATCAAGTAGTGTGCCGCGGTCCTGAAGCACGGGCCGGCCGCCAGGCCGTGCCGGGGGTTTCGGGGCGGTGCCGAAAGCGACGAGCGAGGCTGATTAGGGCTTGACAGAGCGTCGGCGAATTGATAGATTTATGCTCTTCTGCACCACTCATTGGTGCGCGCCGCTTGCGGCGTTTGTAGCGATCCTTGACAACTGAATAACAACATACGTGCAAACGGGCCCGACGCGTCTTTTGACGCAGAGGGATCTGCAGAGCAGTAATGCGATACAGAGCCCTTATTTGAAGTTGTGTTTTTAAATAAGGACCGATTTATCGGTTCAG
>NZ_FQXS01000074.1 GCF_900130015.1 Desulfofustis glycolicus DSM 9705
GCTATGATATCGTTGCCATTCATACGTTTCTCCTCGCTATTTCGTGTGGATTTGATCTTATGATATCAAATCCACACGAAATGACGAGGAGCCAAGTAAATATATCAATCACAATCAAAACCTAACAAAATAATGGACTTTGAGGCTACCAAGATCGCAGTATAGGGCACTTTAGGCGGTGCTGCTATAGCTGGAATTTGCACAGTGGCAGTAGCTTTTATTAACAAGCGATCTGAAGAAAAAAAACATTTCAGAGAGCTTGTTTTAAAAACGGCATCTGATAATTGGAAATACATTGCTGAAAAATCAACCGCTACAGTAATGCCGCCACTTCATACATATATAGTAAACAGAGTCCTGATGTGTGATCTAGCAATGAGTAAGAAGTTATCACCTGAAGAGGTTAAACGAAAACTTACTGAATCTTCCGAAATTATGGACATAATACTTGAGCACTCTGCGAACATGGCAAAGAAAAAATAATTTGCACAACCAGTCATTTCAGCGGAAACCGCAAACTTCGCGGTTCTCGCTGAATTGCTCGATGTCGCCGCTGCGCGGGAACATCGCCCAGGATCAGGAGCGCGTCGCCGCTTCACAATCCTGAATAATCGGCAACGCAAGGACATCAAAAGGATTCAGCCAGACGCACAATACGCGCTCCTGATCCTGGGCGTTATGCTTGAGCAATAAATAGAGAGGATATATTGCACGTTCTAATTGTTCATTGTCACCCAGAGCAACAGTCATTTAACGGTTCGCTGACGAGAAGAGCCGTTAAAACGTTAAAAGCCACAGGCCATAGTGTCGAAATTTCAGACTTATATGCAGAAGATTTTGATCCTGTAGAACGAGATCAGCACTATAAAAACAGGATTGAAACAAAGCGATTTGATATATTATCTGAACAAAGGCATGCTTATAAAACTGGCACCCTCCCTAAAGATGTGCAGCGAGAAATTCAAAGGTTGGAAAAATGTGATTTACTTATTTTGCAATTTCCACTTTGGTGGCATCAACAACCGGCTATATTAAAAGGTTGGTTTGATAGAGTCTTTGTTGGCGGTGGTTTATACACCAGTAAAATGCGATATGACAAAGGGTATTTCAAAGGAAAAAGTGCTATTTGTTCTGTCACATCTGGAGCTCCGAAATCTACCTTTACTGCAAGCGGAAGAGGTGGTGGTGAAATTGAAGCACTATTAAAATCAATTAACTTTTCTCTTCACTATATGGGGTTTACAGTGCTCCCTCCTTACTTATCAGCTGAAATTCAAAATAAAGATTTTACATATATGTCGCCTGAAAAATTTGAATTACACCTTACTGAAAGTATGGCAAAGTGGGGAAAACATCTGGAAAATATACAAAATATCAAGCCATTAAACTTTCCAGGTTGGAATGACTGGGATGAAAATGGTGTTGAGAAAAAAGCATAACCTAGCGCTCAACAACGCTCCGTTGCACTTCGCTCGGCCCCGGCAAACAACGCCGGGTCGGTTAGCTTAACGATGTCGCCGCTTCACAATCCTGAATAATCGGCAACGCAAGGACATCAAAAGGATTCAGCCAAGAGGAAAAGGGGGACAGGAAAAGGGGGACAGACCACGTTTTTTTGTCATGGTGTCCCTAATGTGTCTCGAAACTTAGCACAAAGCCTAATTTTACTGCCTGATCAGGGGGTCGACTCCCACGTGTGACTGTTGGAGTTATTAGAACTCCGTACTTTGATAAATGTTGAACTTGTTAAAGTATCTGGTAAAAAGTCTGTGTCGATGGAAGATTTTCTAATGCTTGTCAACAATCAAGTTGGAGGAACGTGTGTTCACGCAGGCATTCGGGATTTCTTCTCTTGTGTTAGCAATCGTTTCTATATTTATACCGGTTTACGGAGTTTTCATCTCCGGATTGTCGGGGGTATTTGCCTGGTGTTCGGTGGGGAGAGCCGCTATATTCGGACTTGCCGCAGTCATCATCAATTTGTGTAACGTCCTTTTTTTATCTCCTGTCTTTCTCTCTCTATTGACAATCGATTCGGTCAACCAATTATCCAACCAAGATAAAATATTCAAATACTGGGTAATCGTTCTTGTTATTCAATTAATTGCAATTTTTATCTTTCTCTTCAATGCTGTACTTCTAAATTATATCAGTCGTAAACGTTCAAACAGCGCCTTGGGTGAGAAATATACCACTTCAAAGGCTAATGATGTTCAGCATTCCTATTATACAGATTCTACTCATATTGCTGCTGCTGAAACTACCAATCACCTGGCACCTTCTCCGCTTACAAAAGTACTGATTAACAAGGTTTATGGTAATAGGAAAGGTGAGAGAACCTTTTGGATAAACCGATTCAATAATGTTAGTGCTGACAACACCAATACCTCAAAAAGAAGAAAAGATTATAATCCCGTTTATATCGTCGGCATTGTCTTCCTGCTTTGCGGGGGATCAGCAATCGGTGCTTATCATGTTTTTTTCAAAAAAGAACCTTATGTGCCGCTAAATCGTGTATACGAGGCTCCTAGAATCCCCGCAGCTCAGAAACCACCCCCAAACCGTTCGACGCAATCTTCGACCGAAGGCAGTTATTGCTCCGGTGTCTAAATATCGAAGTCATGCCGCATATCGGACAAGTGGATGTTTGAAGTAACTTTTGACATGATTTGGTCGTCGCTGAAG
>NZ_FQXS01000096.1 GCF_900130015.1 Desulfofustis glycolicus DSM 9705
GGCTCTTCGTCGTTTCAAGTGGATTTGAGCAGATTACCAACCGGTGAGGCGATCAGGTAAATCATGCTGATAAATGTCTGTGGGTTCCGATACCCTCTGGCCCGTGCTTTGGCTGCCTGGAAAATGCTATTCAAGCCTTCCAGGCGAGCATTGCTGTGGCCCGACTGCCACCGTGATTCAATCGCCTGGCGGTGCCTGATCACTGTTTCGATTGCGGAGATGATCGGCTTTAACACCGGTGATCTGGTCAAATCGGTCTCTGCCATGCACAGTAGAAAATTGCTCAAGCGCCACTTGGCTGCCTGCGGGGTTGCTGCTTTTCGGACCCAACGCAACCGCTCTTTCACCCGCCAGGCGAGGGCCGTGAAAAAGTCCATCGAATTGAGCTCTGCCAGGGCGTGTCGTTCATTTTCGCTGAGGGTGGTGGATTCCTCGTTCTTCAAGACAGCCCAGCGCGTTGCCTTTGGCAACCGTTTCTTCTTGGCCTCCAAGACACGGACTTTATTGACCGCCTTGGTGAAGATCTGCACGACATGGAACCAATCGACCGTGATCTCTGCCTTCGAGAAATGCTTCCTGATACCGGACAGAAATGGCCTGGACATATCGCACGTCACTTCCAGGATATTGTCGGCAGTGCCGCCGTGCTCAGTGAGAAATCGTTTAAATTCACGGATCGTATCCTGGCCTTTGCCGGGAACGGCGAAAACAACCGGATTCTTCTGTTGGTCCAGGTCGATGAACACGGTCACGTAGTTGTGCCGTTTCTTTGCCGAGGTTTCATCAAGACCAATGGCTTTGAGTTCGGTCAGATCAAGCTTGGCCAGGCTTTCCGAGACGTAATGAGACACGATGCGCCACAGCTTTTTATCGGGAATCTGGATGATCCGGGCTGCAGCCAATACCGGCATCTCGCGAACCAGCATGAGCGCGGCTTGCTCGAACAGCAAGGTGAACTTGCTACCCTTGCGCGCCCAGGGCACGGTGATTCTTTTAACCCCATGGTCGTTGCACTTGATTCGTGGCACGTCGGCAGTGATATAGCAATGGTGCTGGAAGAAGTTGAGATGCCGCCAGGTCATTTCCTTGAAGTCATGGGCCTTACACAGCTCTCCGCACTCAGGACAAGGGAAACTGCTTCCCCGTGGAGCGGACAGGGTGATCCGCAGTTCGTGGGGCGTGCACTCGGTGTTCAGAGATTGGCCGGTGATTTCCCAGGGTCTCTCTAATCCAAGTCCTAATGCTATGATATCGTTGCCATTCATACGTTTCTCCTCGCTATTTCGTGTGGATTTGATCTTATGATATCAAATCCACACGAAATGACGAGGAGCC
>NZ_FQXS01000075.1 GCF_900130015.1 Desulfofustis glycolicus DSM 9705
CCATGTTTCTGCTCCATTGTTATAGCCATTTGGCCAGTCAAAATGGTAGCAGATCTTCCACTTAACGGCTTGTCCAAATTTCCGGGGCCACCTCTGGGAGATGTCAGGAGAATTTCAGGTTGATAGAGGCTTCTCCTCGCAGAGGGCGACCAAACGCAACCCGATTATGTGGATACCTGCCGCCATCCCTTCAAGGACGAATTCATCCTTGGTATCCTTCTCTGCTTCGTTCTTGATAACCTTGCTCATCGCCATCAGTGCCACTCCTGCCTGGTCTATCGTCACTTCTGCCTGGGGCCTCATGCTCTCTCCTCCTTGTAGGGGTTTAGATGGTACCATCCCAAAATAGCACGAGACACAACCATGCGTCAATTGATATATTTAGTTATATCGAGTATTTATGTATTCATATTGAAAACATTTTGGTCAATTTGTCGTCGGTATGGAAACAATCAGGGAGAGTAGTCTCGAAGGTCAGCGCTGGAATCACCGTGGGCAATAGCTGATTGCCGGGGCGTCGCATGAACAATTTTCTATTCTGGCTATATGCTGACGTTTTGGAAGCCTGCGAGAACTTTCGAAGGTGCAGGTGTGAAGTTGTGAAGTTGTAAATCTGGTGATCAAAGAAGCAAATATAAAAAAGCAAACCCAGCTATGAAGCACATAATACCTTCTAACATGAGCAGTGACCTTGACTTGCTGGAATTATCTGTTCCACCAAAAAGCAAAGAACGAAAATTAATCGACCTAAATAAAGGTGTTCGATTATCAGTTCTGAGTGCACAAAAAAATAGCCAAGACCCGCTAAAGAAGGAACCAAAAATCAAAAGATACAATAAAATATCCATTTTTTTTCTCTTATCCTTCAAGTATTTTTTACTAATATTTTCTGCCGTAGTGCTTGTTGGCACTGCCAATATTTTACCAGTATTATCAAACGCTTTGCTTCCAGAAACTATCATCTTCCTTAAATCTACCGGTTTTAATAGAGAGGGATTATGCGGCAGTCTTCGATCACCTTCTCTGATTAGTCCAGTTGTGTAGCCTTGCCTGTCTGACCAGCAACCATACCTCCAGCAGCTGCATATCCAACTGAAGCTGTATTAAGTGTATTTAGAGCTTGACCCCTTCTTCTACGTAGATGGGCTTCGACCGGAGAATGTGAGCCTAGAGAATCTTGCCAGTGGGGCTTAATAGACGGTTACCAATCAGCCGTTACACCGGGCGATGCCTGTTAACTCTTCATTCGAATGGAACCAAAATACACCTTGCTCCCCCTTTCATTACACCAAGTCTAAATTTGGATCTATACCATCTAATCCCAGAATGTCTAACGGTATCCCAAAAGATTCTGCTTGCTGTTGCATGAGTGATATCACTCTATGAAATCCTGAAAGATATCCGACTGAAAAGTCGGTCTTTTCTTTGTCCGATGCCTTTTTAGCCTCTATGGCCATCTCTTTGAGTAGGAAGCTTAAATCAATGAGATAATCTTGATAAAGTGCGTTTTGGTTAGAAGCTTTTTCCATTTGCTACCTCCTTTTTTTCAGGACTTTCTTTGCAATTGATTTAAGTTCTTTGGCTCTCTTAATATCTTGATTCCAGTGGTGAATCAAATTCCCTTGATGTTCGCGACTCAATGAGTTGAAATTCGGAACTTTTGAAGAGGGGTTTTTAATCCAACTTTTATGTTCGGAAATTCTTTTATTGTATGATTTTATTGATTTAAATAGCTGTTTTGAATTTTGGTTCATGAATTGTCTAAGTTGGCCAGCGTGTCTTCCGCCACCTACTGCGATATCGTATGCACTTTGCCTAAATAGACCTGCACCAATAGTTTTTCCAGCAATCCCAGCAGCACAACCTGTTGCTGCACCAATAGCAATACTCCTCACGCCATGAGACTCATATATAGGAGTGGAAGAACTTTCCGGTGCATTTGCAATATCAGGAGCGGCCATATAAGCAATGGCAGCCCCAAAAATTGCCGCTGCGACAACTGCAAACTCCCCATCCGGATCAACATATCGATACGGATTATTTAGGCCATAGACATAGCGGTTCAACCGCTGCGAGTTACTGAGGATGGTTTGGTTGACCTCCCCGGTCAACGGGTCGACCAATCCCACCGGATCGGCCGAGACAAACCGGCCCACCGGGCCGTCCAAGTACCGTGCCCCGAAATAGAGCAGACCGGTCTCGGGGTCAAGTTCCTTGCCGAGATAGCGCCGCTTGTTCAACGCTCCTAAGCCGGTCTCTTCATACGCTTCACCAAACGGCAGGGTATCGGTCTGCCAGAGTACGTCGCCCGATTCGTCGCTGAGCGTCATTGGGCTGCCGAGATAATCCGTATCGTACCAGAACAGCTCGTACGACTCATTGGGCAGCTCGCCGGCAACCACCCGCAGGTCATGCACGGATTCGGCCAGGCCGATCCGGCCGTCGCCGCCGATGTCGCCTTCCCGGGTAAAGGGAACACTCACCGGTCGGCCGGCGGCAAGCTGCAGACCGATCATGGCATCGGTCAGCTCGATCCTGCCGTCCCGAAGCAGATCGCCGGGCCGGTTGGTGCTGCGCCGGGCGACCAGGGTATCGCCCAGGTAGATAT
>NZ_FQXS01000079.1 GCF_900130015.1 Desulfofustis glycolicus DSM 9705
GCGCCACCGCTACAAAATTCTGGGAATCTGACAAACTCAGGGACAACAAACGGATTCAGGCAGACGCACAATACGCGCTCCTGATCCTGGGCGTTATTGGGTTTGACTAAAAGGGACTTCAGTGCAGCAATTCCTTGCGGCCACAAAAATCATCGATTGGGATCATCCTGACGTTCTATCACGTGCTCGGGCTCTAGCCGAAGGTGCCAATTCTGTTGAAATTTCAGCAAAACGCTGCTTCGAGTGGGTCCGCGACGAGATCAAACACTCACGAGACTACCAGTTGCAAGTGGTTACCTGCGCGGCCTCGGACGTGCTTCATGTTGGCAGTGGATACTGCTATGCAAAGAGCCACCTTCTTGCGGCACTGCTGCGGGCGAACGGCATTCCTGCGGGTCTTTGCTATCAGCGTCTGAGCCGCGATGATAACGGCCCGCCTTTCTGTTTGCATGGGCTGAACGCCGTCCTCTTACCGGGTGTGGGCTGGTATCGCATCGATGCAAGAGGCAACCGTGCTGGCATCAATGCGCAGTTCGTGTCGCCGGTCGAGCAGTTGGCTTTTCCCATCAGGCTTCTGGGGGAGGCAGATTTTCCAAAAATATGGGCCGAGCCGTTGCCCGTTGTGGTTGATGCTCTGCAATCACGTGCAACGGCCGATACTTTATGGGCACATTTGCCCGACGTGGAGCCGCAGACCTAAGCAAAACCCAACCATTGCGTTGATTCTGACGCGGCAAAAACCCGCCGCGCAGGTCACGCCAAACGTTCGCATTCAGGAGAATGAATTGATTGAGTTACAGCCATTTAACGAAGGCGACTTTAGTAAGTTGATAGCCGAGATTCATGACGCCCGGTTTCTCCTTCAGTGGGCCGGTCCAAAATATACCTATCCCCTGGATGCTCCCCAATTACGTGATTCTTTAGCGAATACCAACGGAGAGAAACCATCTTTTAAAGTTTTCAAAGTCATCAGATCAGACACTACGGAAACCGTCGGTCATATTCAGCTGATGGATATTGATTACGATGCTGCAAGTTGTATCCTCGGAAGGGTGTTAATTTTTCAAAATTATCGCGGAAATGGTTCCGGAAAAGCGATGGTAAAAGAGGCCGTTAAAATTGCATTTGAAGATCTGCATTTAGCTGAAATCAATCTAGGAGTTTTTGATTTTAATACTCCGGCAATCGGTGTGTACAAAAGCATTGGATTTACTGAGTTTCAATTCAAGAAAGGTGCAAGACAATTCCAAAATGAAAGCTGGAACGTCATCAGGATGAAATTGAATAAAGATAAATGGTTACATATGAATAATGCGAACAACGGCATTGAGTAGGACGCGCAAAAAGCGCGCGCCTCTCATGCTGGGCGTTATTGCGCCAAGCGAAGTTTGGAGCATCTAGCAGGGTGCAAGTCCCTGTCGGGCAAGGGTTAGCCACCCACCCGTATCGAGTGTTGCGCCTGTGGCGGAGCGCCTGCGTGGATGCAAGTCTGCAAAGGGCCGCGAACAAAACAGGTGAAGCGTACACAGAGAAGGTTATAGGCCATAGGGGAGGCCGCACTCCCTGAATTGCTGGTACAGCCCCGAAATCGAGTATTGTTGCAGTCGACGAGCGTTTTAACGGCCGCGAAGTCAACAGGAAACGACCGCAAACGGCAAGGTCGTGGAAGGCTGCCCGGGTCCTCAGGCTATGGCATGTAATCAGAGATGTTTCAGGAACTTGGGAGACCCCGAAGACTCCTGACCGGCCCATGAGAGGTCGACGCAGGTAGGAAAGCCGAACCGGCAACGGGATAGGTGACCGAAGGTTACTGGGGAGTCGGATCGATCCATAGTACTCTGAGACGGGAGAGCCGATCACATGGGGAAGGGATCGACGTGAATATGCAGCCCGCAAAGGAAACTCATGCCGGACACAGTCGGATCGGAACAACATGAGCCAACCTCACTGCAGGCCATATCGAACAAAGCAAGGCACCAAAAGAGCCATCGTTTCGGTAATCTGTATCGAGAACTGAACGCGGCTCTGCTGAGGAAGGCATGGCGCCGGCC
Organism: Desulfofustis glycolicus DSM 9705; assembly: GCF_900130015.1. GTDB lineage: Bacteria > Desulfobacterota > Desulfobulbia > Desulfobulbales > Desulfocapsaceae > Desulfofustis > Desulfofustis glycolicus. The sequence continues at coordinate 2,052 of NZ_FQXS01000079.1, forward strand.
TAACAAGTCATCCGCCAGCGGCATCGACAAGGTCAGTGCCCATGCCTATGCGCAAGACCTCGAAGCCAATATTGCCGACTTGGTCTGTCGCCTGAAAAGCAGGCGCTACAAGGCCAAGCTGGTGTTGTTCCCCACAATATCTGAATGAAAAGCAGCGGTTTTTGTCAGAATCGTTTATCAGTGCTCCATGACAATGCAGATTATTTTGATCCACT
>NZ_FQXS01000061.1 GCF_900130015.1 Desulfofustis glycolicus DSM 9705
GCTTTTTGATCCACGATGCATGCCTCCAGAAAATTTTCGGCATACATGACCATGTCTCAGGCCCGTTGACCAGATGGGGTTAATTTGACGGTTACCTTGTTTTCTCCAAGAGAATTAAAAAATGATAGAAATCCCATTATCTGAATCCATCATTCTGCACCTACAAATGACGTTACTCTTTTGGGGTTGTTACCATCAGTTCCCGATCCGTTATGGTGATGCTAATTTCCTTTGTCTGCCATTGTTTCTCTCCATCATTTTCAGATGTTGCCGCTCCTGTTTCCGAGGTAACAATCGAGATGACCTCTTCCCTGTCTTCTGGTTTAAAGAGCATATCAACTGCGGTGAAGTGCTGGTCGTTAAAATGCATAAAAACTGAGAGCAACGGAACAGTATCGAAATGTAGATCGAGATTACCTTTTCCTTCCATAAACAGTACTGAGGCAGGACCACTCTCATAGATATTTTTCAGGGCCTTCTTACTCAGCCCTAGATCCGGAAGCTGATCCTTATGAGTGCCCCAGACAATACCTCGAAAACCCTGGGTAAACCTCGATTCTGACTGTGCAACTGAAGATAGAGAGGTTAGCAGTAGACAAGCCGCACAGATAGCAGTCAGGATAAACTGTGTCCTTTTCATTGTTTATCCTCCACCGATGAATGTCCAAGTGTTTTTAGTTCCTGCGGAAGAAAACTATAATCGATCATTTTTTCAATGGGAGCTTCATTTTTAATGAAACCATAATCGACCATCAACTGTTTTTGGGTCAGTATATGATCCATTGGTTCAATTGGTGAATACTCCCTGAGGGCCGCAATCATGCAGAGATCCTCTTCCACTTTTGTGTATTTTGGTAAAAACTTACGTGCCTCCTCCTCATTCGTCCTGATGAATTCGAAAGATTTAACCATACCGTTCAGCACCTTCTGGGTAAGCTCTGGGTTTTCTTTGAGGTAATCATCAGAGAAATATAATCCTGCAAAAATCCAGTTGGGAACGATATCATGAAAAGAGGCGAGGATACGACTTGCTCCATGCGATTCCAGCATGGCTGCTAAAGGGTCTCAAACAATAAAAGCGTCCACCCCCCCTGAACGTAGAGCCGCTTCATACTGCATAGGGTTGTCCGGATCTCCCCCCCATAATGGGTGAATATCCTTAATGGTATACCCGCCTTTTGCCAAGGCATGAGTCAACATGGTTTTGGAATTGATGCTGCCGGAAGTGGCAAGCCGCATCCCTTTCACATCCTGAAGTGTTTTATATTTTGTCTGGCCACCAACATGAATGCCACATTTGGTCTTCTCATGGGCATGGCCCATCCATATAACCACTTTTACTGGCACCTTTTTTTCAGCCAGCTTAATAAGAGACGCAAGAGAGATGACGCCTGCGCTCACATCACCCCGCAGTACAGCAGCAAGAACGTTTGGCTCACCTTTTATGTACTCCAACTCAACATTTACACCGGCCTCCTTGAAATAACCCTTCTCTACCCCCACATAAAGAGGCAAATCATCAATGGAACGCCAGTAAACTATTTTCACCGTAGGAAGTTCTGTTGAACTCTCTGTTGCAAGTACCACTGTCGGCACACTGATGAAAAGAGTTGCAACCAGCAGTGCAATCACTTTTCGTGTTTTTCTGCAAAACATTACTATTTTCTCCTTTTAAACATTATCATTTATATTACATACCGCCGCCTAGCGACGTTTCTGAATGCCATGCTAAGACTTTTGACTGGATATATCTGGCCAATTTGTCCAGAGAAAATCCGAGTATAGAAAGAATTCCAATTCCTGCGAAAACACGTTCTGTATCAAAGGTCCTCTGAGCATCAATTACCAAAAACCCAAGTCCGGAATCAGATGACAGCATTTCCACACCAACAAGCGCCATCATCGCAATTGCCGTTGAGATCCGCAGGCCGGTAATAATCATCGGCAGGGCAGAAGGAAGCAATACCCTCGTCCATAATTGAAAGCCGTTAGCACCAAGAGACTGGGCGGCCATGATGAGTTTGCTATCAACCCCTTTAATTCCTGCAATTGTGTTGATGACGATGGGGAAAAAACAGGACTTAAAAATAATTAGAATCTTTGAGGTATTACCGATCCCGAACCAGAGAAAGAAAATGGGAATCAGTGCAAATGTTGAGAGTGGCCGTATAAGCTCGATTAACGGATCAAAAAAATCTTCTATAAGGGTGGACCAAGCAATGAGCAGTCCAAGTGCGATGCCTACTACCGCCGCGAGCAGGTAACCTGATACGGCACGTCCAAGGCTGATTAGGGTATGGTGTGGAACTTCACCGGACATCATCATGCCTACCAAGGTTTTTAAAACTTCAGTTGGAATCGGCAGAAACCAGTTCGGTACGATGCCGTATGCTGAAATACCCTGCCAGATCAACAGGACCAGTATCGGTGACACAAATTTACGATATTTGAACTGCCCCATATCTCAATTCACCTCTTCCCAGACAATTCCTTCCAGATGTGCTTCATAGTCCCTGAATTCTTTTGTCGTGTGCATCTCTCTTGTTCGGGGACGTTCAAGATCGATCAGTATTTCTTCCTTGATGATGCCCGGTCTTTTACTCATTACCACTACTCGGTCAGCAAGAAATACAGCCTCTGAAATTGAATGGGTTACAAAGAGGACGGTACAACGAGTTTTTAACCAGATATTTTGTAATTCCAGCTGCATACTTTCTCTGGTCAGTGCGTCCAGTGCACCGAACGGCTCGTCCATAAGTAATACTTCAGGTTTATTTGCAAGGGCCCGCGCGATGGCCACCCGTTGCCGCATACCACCCGAGAGCTCATGGGGATAACAATCCTCGAACCCCTTCAGCCCCATAAGTTCAATGAGATCCCGGCTGCCCGCCCGGCAGTCGTCTTTTGAGACTTTCCTCATTCGTGGTCCGAATTCGATATTGCCTTCAACCGTCCTCCAGGGGAACAATAGATATTCCTGAAAAACAATCGAGCGATGTACACCCGGACCCTTTATTGGAAGCCCTTCAATGGTAAGTGTCCCCGCTGAAGGTTTTTCAAGGCCTGCAACCATCAACAGAAAAGTTGACTTGCCACAACCACTAGGACCGACAATGGCGACAAACTCGTTTCGCTCTATCCCTAGGGAGAGATCGGAAATCGCCACGGTCTCCTGTTTGTCTTTTCTGCCGTTGAATACTTTCCTGATATTACAGGCGTCTATCAGCATATTTTTTCCTCGTGGCAATCCGTTCCATAAATCCTTCCACGCGAATACGAAGCTGTTCGGTGTCTGATTGTGAGTAGTCGGTTACGACATGCAGAAAAGGAAGACCAAGTTTATCTTTTACCAGTTCCTTAACTCGGTATGACTCTATCTCAAAGGGTTGGCAGAATTGCCAGGCCAGGTCAATAACTCCGTCGATTTTAAATTCCCTACACAAACGCTCAAGATCATCAAATCGCTGGCTGTTTGGCGTCATGCAGGCACAGGTAACCCTGAGATAGCGTTTGGCAATTGCAACGATTGGGTCTTCATTTTCACCTAAAACAATCTGATCTTCAGAGCGAGTTAAGCCACCGCAACCTTCCTGGCAGACGACAACTCCACCGCATTCTTCAACAAGTTCGAGAACTTTTGAACAGCCGAGGCTGTTACCAAGCCCCGTCCATAAGATGCGCGGCTGGTCAGCGGAGTGGGCGTAGTGTTTTTCCTCGATAAGCTGCTGCAGCTCTGAATAAAATTTCTCAAGGGTCGCGATATGCTGATCAAAATCAGTGTAGTACTGTAATTTTGACATGGTGTTGATGAACTCAAGCCCATTGATTGGTCCGGGATTATGTATCCTGCAATAGTAGAGATCAGTGATCAGTTTGCGCCGCTTATTACCCATTACAATGGCGCTACGGAGGTCGTCGTCGGTGATGGTTACGCCAAGTTGCTGTTCGAGAAACGATTTGGTCTGACGGACCTCCTCTATCCAGTGATTCAAGGCTGCAGGAGTTTCGGGTTTTTGTGGCAGGTCCATAATGGACATGGGCACTTCCCGCTCAAGAAGCTCGTACATTTTTTTTCGTCCGTCACAGGTGGTCTCTGCAATCACACAGTCAGCAAGCGGAAAGATAGGGCAGGTACCTGCAACTGCTCTGCCGTAGGTCGCCTTGACCTTGGGGCATTGGTCCGGGCTTAGAATCTCTTCTGCTTTGGTTATAGGCTCTTGAGTCGAACCGCAGAGACCGACCGGAATTGCTCCGGCGGCAAGGATGAGTTCTGTCGGTGAGTAGGAGCATAGACAGCCCACCACCTTTTGGCCACCCTCCTTTGCCATCTCTAAAGAAAGGGCAAAGTCGTTATGAACATCCTGTATTGTTTCAGTTACGGCAAGTACCATATTAACACCATTTAGTGAGACAATCGTTGTGCCAGAACGGCTGCCCCGAGAGCCCCGTTAAGTTGAGGGTCGATACCCAGAGGCGTCAATGAAGTCCTGAGATACATAGTAAGCGCATCTTTAAGGCCCCTGTTTTTTGCAACACCGCCGGTGAGCACACACTGCTGTTTCAAGCCAAGTCGCTTAGCCATATTGCCGATACGGTTTGCAAATGCGTGGTTTACACCTGAAACGATGTCCGCTGCGGATTCACCACGGGCAATAAGTGAAATGATTTCCGATTCAACAAATACAACACACATCGAATTAATCTGGCAAGGTCGCTCTCCTTTGAAGTGAATGTCAGATAAGTTATCCATATCCATCTCCAGAGTGCGTGCCACCATCTCCAGAAATTTTCCGGTCCCGGCGGCACATTTATCATTCATAATGAAATCAACCATGTTACCGTCTTGGTCAAGATGAATCACTTTGCTATCCTGGCCGCCTATATCGATGACCATCCGAATATCCGGGCTGATGCAATTCGCTCCTAGAGCATGGCAGGAAAGTTCTGTCACAGTCGTATCGGCACACGAGAGTGATACGCGTCCATAACCGGTACCTACTATTCTCTGAATGTCATGGGTCTGAGCGGAGGCGGCAACCAGTGCTTCGGCCAATACTTTTTCTGCAGTTTCCCCTACATTTAAACCGGTTGGCCGAATCGCGCTAACAAAGGAGGAGTCGCCGTTCAACAAAACTACTTTGGTGGTACGGGAACCCGCATCGATACCTGCAAAATATTTTTTACCACCTGAATTCATATCATGGGCTCATGAAATGTAACGTATTTAAAAAACTTACGAAATTTTCAATATTTTTCCTAGAACGCATTCATAATAGATAAATGCACGTAATGTCAAATATTATATATTGATAAATCTTTTTTTACGGATAGGTAAATCATATAACAAAAGCATTAGATGGCATCAAGAAGTTGAAACATGAGAAAGCGACAACAAAGAGAGGAACAATGCAGTGGAAAATTGCCGACTATTTCCAGATATGATGAATATCAACATACCCGGTGATGAGGGTTAAGAAGCTGACACTGATAACCTGAGTTCCCGGAAAATTGTAACGATGAAACTAAATAACCACTTAAAAATATGATAATTTAAGGCGATTCTTCTTGCTCTTATCCTCGTTACAGCGCATAATTGTAACGAGGAAAGGAGGATTGCCCATGGCCACCATCGTGTACCAAACCAACAAAAAGACCGGCGTCACCTACGCCTACGAATCGACTTCCTACTGGGACAAGGAAAAGCAACAATCCCGGGCGAAGCGAACCTGCATCGGGCGGGTTGATCCGGTCACCAAGCAGATCGTCCCCAATCGCCCCCGGAAAAAGCCGGTGGTGGTTGAGGGGAGA
>NZ_FQXS01000083.1 GCF_900130015.1 Desulfofustis glycolicus DSM 9705
CCTTCCCCCGCGGGGGAAGGCCGTGCCTCAACCCCAGGGGCTATGAACATAACTTAAAATGACCGGACCGTGGTTTAGGAATGGGGACCACCGCTGTGCTGTGAGTCTCCCAAGCCGTGAGAATCCGCTGCATCCGTTCCACTTGATTAGAATGCCAGACCGCAGTTCGCCAGTCTGTCGACAGAATAATGCACCGCCCCCCAGGGCGTAAAACACGTTGGACCTCGTGCAAGGCTGCGTCCAACTGATCTATATATTCAAAAACCTGTATGCCATAGACTGTATTAAAGGCGCTGTTCTCGTAAGGCAGTTCGCTGGCGTTTCCTACACGGCAATTAACCCATTCCATATCAGCGCAATGGCTTTTCGCTGTGTCGATCTGGTTAGCGCTATAGTCGATTGCGCACACGCGCCCTGTTGGGCCAACACACCGAGCCACCTCATATGCATAGAATCCTCCACCACAGCCAACCTCCAAAACCATCTCGCCAGTTTGAGGCTGCATTACATCAAGCACCATGCCTCTACGGCCGGCCTGGTCGTGGCATTGAGCCACTGAGCGCTGGATACACGCCATGTCATCAACGAATTTGAGCGAACTCATATCATAGCCTCGTACTTTCAGGAAACTTTACCCTCGATATTTAAATAATATAGAGTCTTATGTCCACCATGATTAAGCGCAGAGTCGCCGCCGTAGGCGCGGCCGGTTACCCGACCGCCCCGGCACAGATCCCGGCGTGCGGAACTACCGCACCGGGCTCTTCGTGAATATTCACTTCCGCAATTCGCGAAAGCACCTAAACCAATACCAAGCTTTTGTGGCGTGGGTATGGGACGATTTTCGGTCCCGGCAATCTCAGCCGTTCGACCAACTCGTAAAACCGCCAGCCATTCATCCGATGCCGCCTGCTGCGGCGCTGCAACCACTTGAAGAAGATCGCCAGGACTTTTCGGTGATATTCACTGATGCTTCGAGAGTTCCCCGGCAGTCCGAAGTAGTTGTAGTGACCACGTAGCTTGCGCGTTACTGCTGCGAAGAGCTGCAGGGTCGGCACATGGCGATGGGTCTTGACCCACTCGGTGAAGTCTTTCAGCGCCCCTTTCATCTTGGCTCGGGAGGTGCGGCGCTTTAGCCGCCTCTCCCCTTTCCTATCGAGATCCCAATAGAATTCGAACCCTAGAAAGACGAAGGTGCGCTTGCGACTCGGGTGAAAGCGGCTGAGCCGAAGCAGTTGAGTCTTCTCCGGAGCCACTTCGAGGCCGAATTTTCCAAGCCTCTTGGGTAGAACCCGATAGAATGCTTCGGCTTCGGCCCGGTACTGGAAGGCCGCGACGTAATCATCGGCATAGCGAACGAGCACCGCCTTGCCTTTGCAGTACCGCTTCACCACCTTTTCAAACCACAGATCCAGCACATAGTGCAGGTAGATGTTCGCCAGCATCGGCGATACCACACCTCCCTGAGGGCTGCCGGCTTCCGGATAGTGAACGGTGCCGTCCGGTTCCAGAATCCCCGCCTTGAGCCACTTGTCGATCAGGCCGATAATGGCCTCATCGGCGATGCGCTGGCGCAGCATCGTCTTGAGCCACGTATGATCGAAATGATCGAAGAACCCGCGGATGTCCGCCTCCACCACGTACCCGGAGGGGCGACACTGAAGGTTGAACCCGAGGGCCTGCACGGCATCTCTTGCGCCGACTTTCGGACGATAGCCGAAGCTACACGGTTGAAAGTCCTGCTCATAGATCGCTTCAAGAAGCATCGATACTGCGGTCTGCAGCAGCTTGTCTTCGACCGCCGGAATGCCCAGCGGCCTCTGTTTGCCGTTGGCCTTAGGAATGTACTTCCTCCGAACCAGTGTTGCTTTTCACAATAAATGAACATCGTTTTCCTGATTATTTTGACAGCGTTGTCTGATTATTTTGCTGCTGCCCCCCCGGCCGGCGTCGCTG
>NZ_FQXS01000086.1 GCF_900130015.1 Desulfofustis glycolicus DSM 9705
CCTCCTCTGAGAGCGCCAGCTCTCTTCTTTATCTATATACAAACAATAGCATCCAGATTCCTGAAACAGTTTGTCAGGACGAAGACCGACAAAAGGTTGTTAACGCCTTAATTGGTGCGCTCTCCCCGTATTATCGAAAATCGGCTTTCACCCTGAAAAACAATGTTCAGCGTTTGATCTCCCTGGCGGCTTCCCCAGGGCACGTCGGATTCCTTACTCTGACATTTCCCGACAATGTCACGGATCACCGCGAAGCATACAAGCGTTTCCGCTCATTCAATAGCAATTTCCTGGCACCATACCCGCATGTTTCCGAATGGATCAGCACCAAAGAAAGACAGACCAGGGGAGCGTGGCACTATCACCTTGCCATCCAGACCACCGAAGACATTCGGTCTGGTTTCGACTGGGATGAATACAACAGATGGATTGAAGACCGTAAAAACGGAACCGTCAGGCGATTACAGACCGGAAACGAAGATCTTCGCAGACTCTGGAAAGATTTCCGATCGGCAATGAAGGAATACGGCCTGGGACGTTCAGAATTGCTCCCTATTCGATCGAACGAAGAAGGACTAGCCCGATATCTCGGAAAATACATATCGAAGCACATAGGGCAAAGGAAACCGGAAGACAAAGGGGTTCGCCTGGTCAACTCATCTAGAGGATGGATAAAAAACAATGCAAAATTCGCCTGGAACACCGAAGGAGCAAAAGAATGGAGACGGAAACTCAAGATATTTGCCGGTCTCTATGGCTGTGATTCTATCGAACAACTGTCGTTTCGACTCGGGAAAAACTGGGTTTACCAGTATTGGCACCATATTGCAGGGGCTGACAAACTTCTTGAAAGAACGGAACAAAAAATTCCCTTTTGAAAAACAGAGCTTTGAAAGCGTTTTCTCGAATCGGCCTTTTCGATTCGTGGAAACGGTTTCATTGCGGCAATCCAGCGAAGAGGGATTAGGGAAGGCCCGCGGGAAACCGTAGGTTTACAGGCCGCGTTAGCGCGTAGCGGCCGTTTTATGGCCGCGTCAATAGGCTGAAAAAATTAAAAGGTGAAAAAATGGACGAATATTTAATCACTATCAAATTACCAAACGACAACGACAAAACTGAAACAATGCAGATACGGGCAGAATCATTGATTGATGCTGATTGGCGAGCATCACAAATGCTCAATGATGGAGAAGAAATACTTTGGGTTGAACGAATCATCAAACCTCAACAAAAATGAGAAATGCAATCAACCGGCAGGGCTTCACCTTTCGGATCGGCACCGGCCTGTTGATTATTTTAGGAAAAGTGATTGCAAAAAACGGGATCCGGAGACGCCCAGGGCAAAGAAAATGCAATCAAAGAGAAAACTAAACAGAAGGAGAAAAAAATGAGATTTACAGTCAAAGAAGAACCTTGGAAAAGAATCAAAGAAATTGCCTTTTTTATGGGAGTTGCACCTGAACACCTTCTTTCGGAGATGATCCGCAATCAAATTCGATTCGCAATGGATGAACTTGATTTCACAAAGAAGCATCCTGAATTTGATGACCACTCCGCACTTGAAGAATTGAAAGATTACTACTGGGAACTCTACGACCCCGAGAACAAGATTCAACCCGTAATCCAAAACTGATTGCCCAGGGCCGGAAACATGATCGAACCTCAACCGGATTTGCTCAAAAAGGGCCTCCCACAAAGGCCCTGAGCAAATCCGGTCCCGCCACCCGCAGGACTACGCTTGACACTATGTGACTAAGTCGGTAGCACGAACAAAAGCCGATCCAGAAAGAAGAAAAA
>NZ_FQXS01000018.1 GCF_900130015.1 Desulfofustis glycolicus DSM 9705
ATGTCTTTGTTGTCATGCTGGCGTATCTGATCCGGCGCAAGCTGGCGGATGCCTGGCGGGATCTGGACGTGACCGTCGAGGAGGGGTTGAAAAAATTATCAACCCTGTGCGCGATGGAGCATGAAATCAACGGCAACCAGACCGGTGGCATGCTCAGCGTACCACAGCCACGGCCAAGTCTGGCTCGGTTATTCTCAGCACTGACGATTACCCCGCCCAGTGCTCTGCCGCGTCGGACTGGTCACGTAGACAGCAGAAGGAAGCTGCCGAGCAGGAGAAAATCGAAATAAATTCAGAATATTGAGGGGCAAAATCGGCCTTTCTATATTTGGAACATCCGTTGGAGCTGCCTGGGGGATCGCCTCATATACATGAAACCATGTACAATATTTAGGAGTTGTGTAAATATGACAAAATGTGCTGTACACTGCTGAACGGACGATCGGGCTGATCAGTATTGCCGTTCGCTCACGTGCGACCCCGTGGGCTATAGGTCCTGTCTCTTTATCATAGTTGGATCTGGTGATTTATGATTTCATACCCAGGGCGAGTTACCGTAGAATGAGACTCTCCGGACTGACACTATCCATTACGGTAACGTTCGTGCTGGTGCTCTGCGGTTCGCTGGCGCTGGGGCTCTTTGTCACCGTTGTTTTCTGGCAGCGAAGTCTCGTGCATGCCGAGGAAGCACGGGTACAGTTCGCACTTTCTCAAATAACACGGGACCTGGCGGCGGGGAGTAGGCCGGGTGAACCTGTAAGCGTTGAGAGGTTGCAACGGTTCGTTGATGACAAGGTGCTTCTTCTTGACGGCTTGTCATATTTCGATGGGAAGAAATGCGTCAGTTTTCCCGGCCCCGAATGCGATGGCGCTGTTGAGCGGGTTGTTCGCAGCTGCGCGCTCACGCAGCAGCAAAGTTGTGTTTCCCGAGACAGTGTCTGGGCAGCCGTATCGCCCGGAGTCAAGACACTGGTTGTTGCCCGGCCGTTTGATCTGGTTGGGGGGGCGGGAGGTTCACTTGCCGCCGTTGTTGAGATGGAGCCGATCTATTCTGCCTTTCGCCGTGAAATCAAAATGGTCGGCGTATATGTGGCGGTTAACATCATCATCTTTACCGTCATCGGCCTCTACCGAATGATCAGCCTAGTGGTCAGACCGATCGAGCGCATGGTCAAGGTGTCCGAGACTTACTCGGTTGCCGAAGGAGCCCGCTTCAGCGGGATGGATACCGGCAGTGAATTCAGCCGTCTTTCCATGGCACTGAACTCCATGCTGCTACGCATCGAGCTGGATCGGGAGGAGTTGCGCCGTACCGTCTCCTCGCTGGCTTGGGCCAATGAAGAGCTGCGCAAGACGCAGCGGGAGATGGTGCAGGCAGAGAAATATGCGGCGGTGGGGCGATTGTCTGCCGGCCTTGCCCACGAGATCGGCAATCCGCTCGGTATCGTTCAGGGGTATGTGGAGTTGTTGAGGCAGGCCGATCTCGCCATTGGTGATCGACGGCAATTTGCTGAACGGGCTCTTAGAGAGTTGGGGCGCATCGATCGGCTGATTTGCCGATTGCTCGATTTTGCCCGGACCCGGCCGCGCCGCAAGGAACTGTTTGGCGTACAGAAAGTTTTCGAGGAGTTGCAGGATATGTTTGCTGCCCAGGCGCGCCGGCTTGGTTTCGAGTTGACATTTGAGGCCGGGGACCAGGTGCACGTGCTCGGTGACCGCGACGGCATTAAACAGGTGCTGCTCAATTGCCTGCTCAACAGCTTTGACGCGGTCGAGACGGCAGGCCGGGGAGGCGGGGGGCGGGTGTCTGTCTCCGCCTCTGTCGAAGCGGAGACAGACGGCGGCGAGTATGTTTCTATTATAATAAGTGACAATGGCATCGGGCTCGATGGTGGTGAGGCGCCCCTTCTGTTCGAGCCATTCTACACCACCAAGGGACCTGGTAAGGGGACCGGGCTCGGCCTGTCGGTGTCCCGCGCCATTATTGAAGCGCATGGCGGGACGATGGAACTGACCGGGGTGAAAGGATCTGGAGCCCAGGTTATTATAGAGTTGCCCGTTGCAGGCGACGACGAACATCAGCCAGGAGATTCCCGTGACGGAGCAGCAACACCTTCTCGTCATTGACGACGAGGAGAACATGTGCCATGTCCTCAAGGTTCTCCTCGAGCGGCATGGCTACCAGGTTACGACTGAAACGGCCGCCGAGAGGGCCCTGGCGCTGCTCGAGAGCGAGACGTTTTCATTTATCCTCTGCGATGTGCGGATGCCCGGCATGGATGGCCTTTCGTTCATCAAGAAGGCCAGTGAGCGGTTAAACGATTGCCCGGTGATCATGATGTCTGCTTACGGCAGCGTCGAGAGTGCAATTGAGGCCATGAAGGCCGGCGCCTATGACTTCATTTCCAAGCCGTTCAAAACTGACGAGGTGCTCCTGGCCCTGAAAAAAGCGGAAGAGCGGGAACAGCTCAAGCGGGAAAATGTTACGCTGCGCGAGCAGATTGCCGAAATCAGCGGAGGTTTGCGCTTCGGCTCGATGGTTGCCGCCAGTCCGCTTATGGCGGAGTTGTTCGAGGTGGCGGAACGAATAGCTCACTACAATACGACTGTGCTGATCAGCGGGGAGTCGGGTACCGGCAAGGAACTCATCGCGCGCGGTATTCACCGGGCGTCTCCTCGTCGTGACAAGCCCTTTGTCGCCGTCAATTGCGGCAGTATTCCGGCCAATCTGCTGGAAAGCGAACTCTTCGGTCACGTGAGAGGGGCATTTACCGGGGCCGACACGGAACGAAAGGGGCTGTTTCGCGAGGCCGACGGCGCAACCCTGTTTCTCGATGAAATCGGCGAGCTGCCCCAGCCGATGCAGGTGAAGCTGTTGCGCGTGCTGCAGGAACAGGAGGTTCGTCCGGTGGGATCCGGCAAAACGGCGAAGGTGGATGTCCGGGTGCTGGCTGCTACGGCGCGCCGTCTCGAAGAACAGGTTGCCGGCGGCGCTTTTCGTGAAGACCTCTATTATCGGCTCAATGTCATGCCCTTGACCGTGCCGCCTTTGCGTGACCGGAAAGAGGATATCCCGCCTCTCTGTCTTCATTTTATTAAAAAATTTAACACCAGTCTCGATGTGCAGGTACAGGGAATCCGGCCGGCTGCCATGTCCCGGCTGCTTGAGTATCGCTGGCCCGGTAACGTGAGGGAACTCGAAAATATCCTGCAGCGCGCCATGGTCCTCACACAAAGTGGATATATCGAGGAAGAACATGTGCCTGAAGTGGTGACAAAAAATGTCACCGCTGATGTTTGCCTCGTTGATTCCTGCCGGATCGACATGATTGACGGTAACCTTTCTATCAAGCAGGCGCAGCGACAGATGGAAGCGCGCATGATCATGCTCGCCCTGGCTCGATGCGCCGGTAATAAGAGCAAAGCGGCAACCTTGCTGGACCTCAGCTACCCCTCTCTGTTGAGCAAGATCAAGCAGTACGGTTTGGAACCGTAGCGCGAAGCCGTTTTCGCGGGGGCTGTGTCTCCCCCTCATGAATCGCAGCTATTAAAAAAGTTAATAGAACGGAGCCCCCCTGCGAAAAAGCCAGTGTGCTCTGCTCTGCGGTACCATTCATATCAGTTAATTAGAGCATGTCTGCGCCAATTGGATAAGAATTTGCATATGTCGTTGGGAGATTACAGGCTCATATCATTGTCTATAGGAGTGTCACGCTATGAAGCCCGGTACAGATGATCAAAGGTTGCATCGGAAGAGGAACGGATTCACCTTGCTTGAGGTGATGATAGCCTTGGGGATTTTTTCCATCGGTATATTGGCGGTTATTGGCGCCCAGCATCTTGTGGTACGGGGCAATGCCAATGGCAATGTGGTAACCGAGCAGATGTTGCTTGCGCAGCGAACGATGGAACGGCTGAAAAATAATCCCGACCCGACGACCCTGTCCTCCGGTACTGATGCCAATATCGACGCAAATGGCGACCCGGGTGGTCCATATACCGTTTCTCGCCGGGTAACCAACGCCCTGAGCAGTACCTCCAGCCGGGTTATCGAGGTTACCGTCACCAAACAAGGGCCGCACGGACATCCTTTAACTATCCGATCTGTAACGCATGGGAACGGCGTATGAAACGGGACTATAAAAAAAAATTGATCATGGGGGGCAATGGCGGCTTTTCGCTCATTGAGTTGATGGTGGCGATCGCCATTGTCGGTATTGTTCTCGTCTCCCTATCAGCCGTATTTGAACGCTCAGGCAGGCTCTACACCACGCAGAACGTGAGCGCAGCCCTCCAGGAGGAAGTCCGTGCCGCCGTGGAGATTATCGCCCGGGAGGCACGGATGGCTGGTTTCGATCCGCTGAAGACCGGCGATTTTGAATTAAAGACGGCAACGTCGACCCACCTTCGTTTTACTACGGACCTCAATGAAGACGGAGCGGTGGCCACCACCGGCTTTCCAAACTGTGAGCGTTTGTCGTTCCGTTATTCCGCAGCGCAACAGGCCCTACAGATTGTCTGCAATGAGGGCGGGGCCGGCCAGGATATCCAGGTCCTGATCGGTAATTCGGATACGCTGGTGACCGCCGTCGATTTCGCCTACCGGGATAACGACGGCAACCCAACCACCTTCGTCAACCAGATGCGCAGCATGGTCATTACGTTGACCGCCGAAGCGCCGGCGGGAAGAACGGGCATGATCGAGCGGAGTTACACAACCTGGGTGGATTTCAGGAATATGGCCTCCAATGCAGCCTACAATTGAGAAAACGGACAACAGGTACTCGAGTGGCAGGAGAGATATGATGAATACGTGGAGATGGGGAGGGTGCATATGCACTGTGCCCAATCAAACCGGAGCGGTCCTCGTCGTTGCGCTGATGATGCTGGTCATTCTTTCGATCATGGGCGGTTTCGCTTTGACCATCAGTTCGATCGAACAGCGGGTGACCAATAACAGCGAGGTCTTTCAGCATAATTTCTACGCGGCGGAAGCGGTTACCCTGGAAGCGGCGACAACGATTTTTGAGGAAGATGATGACAATCTGAATCCTCCCAGCGGTGCACCGCCTGCTTTCAACTGGCTCAAGCTTGACGATCCAGCCATCGACCTGACGCAATCCTCGCAATGGCCGAGCGCGCTCATTGCACCGGCAGATACCACACTTACAGAGGCCCTCAGTGCCTTTGCCGATATCACCCCGCCCGGTTACGCGTCGGATGGGACTGCTGCTGGGGACCGCATCTGGTACGCCGCCATCGACAACGGCACCTGCGGGGCCTGGACCGGCTCCGGCGGGTCGTTAACCGGTGGTCCGGGTGCCCCTCAGGAACGGTGTTACGACGTCTATGGCATGTACGATGTCAAGCGGGGAGGCGGCAAGACGTACACTGGTCGGATGATGATGACCATCGGGTATAAGAAAGTTCTGTACAATTAAACGGACCAACCGAGTGATCGAACGGAAAACGTGTTTTCTGTTGACTCTAGTGCAACATGTCACTTCTCTGCGGCTCTTGCAGTGGAGGGAAACGGCAGCTTAGCTGAGGTAATAAAGATGAAAAAAAGCGTCACAACGCGAGTATTTTTCTGGGCATCGCTTTTAGGAATGCTCAGTCTTGCCGGCAGTGCCTGGGCGGCGGACTACACGGTCAGTATAGACAGTCCGACAGCAGCCGAAGGAGGCACAACGACGAGCGGATCGCTTCTTTTTACTGTGACGCTTGATCCGCCGGTTACTTCGGGAGAAGGGGTAGAAGTTTCCTGGGCGACAACAGACGGCTCGGCAACGGTTGCGGATGGGGATTATGCGAGCCAGAACGGTGTGCTGGTGTTTGGCGTGGGAGAATTCTCCGGTAGCTTCGCAGTGGACATCAGCGGCGATAACGCGCGGGAGCCGGATGAAACCATCGGAATTACCCTGTCCAGTGCCTGCTCTACCAGCGCGCCACCATGTTCGATCAACGTGGCAAGTATGACCAGCACGACGGGCACCATCGTCAACGACGATCACGATATCACCGTATCGGCGCCTGCTGATCAGGTTGAAGAATCGAGTCCGTATACCTTCGAGGTTAGCGTTGTTCCCCCGGTGACCGGAGGGGAAACCGTTGCAATTTTCTATGACATTTCCGACGGTGTTGCGCCGTCCGCCACTGCCGGCAGCGATTATACCGACCAGAGCGGTACGCTTACCTTCATCAGTGGAGACAGTGGGCCGAAACTGGTCGAGGTCGGTATTGTCGATGATGCGTTTTACGAAGAGGCGGAAAACTTTGTTTTCGAACTGCACACTCCATCAGAAACCGTAGACAGCTATCCTGCCTCCACCGCGGGGCTGATCACCAACACCGATTATTACTCCATCTCGATTGCCGCGGTCGCCTCTCCGGTGGCCGAGGAAGCCGGCAATGCCCAGTTCGAGATTACTGTTACCCCGGCCATCCAGGGCAGTGATACGGTTTCCGTTCAGTACCAGACCGCCGATGGGACAGCTGTAGCCGGTTCCGATTATACGGCGACCAGCGATACGATGACGCTGTCTGCGGCCACCAATCCGCAGACCTTTTCCGTGCCGATTCTCGATGATGGTATACAGGAGACAGACGAGTCATTTTCGGTGTCCCTGAGCAGCCCGAGCAGCAATAGCGGTATTGGTACTGGCAGTGCGTCGGTGACGATCAGCGACAGCGATTACACCATCTCGATTGCTGATGAAACCGTCAGTGAGGACGATGGCACGGTAACCTTTACCGTTTCTCTGGATCGGGCGCTGCCGAGCGGGCAGGTGACTGTAGAGTATGCCACGCAAAACGACACGGCGGTTGCCGGCAGTGATTTTCAGGCTGCCAGCGGAATGGTTACCATCGCCGCTCCTGCCGCTTCCCAGACCTTTACCGTAGACCTGATCGACGACAATGTGGTTGAGGGATCCGAACAGTTCCAGGTCCTACTGAGCAATCCTTCCGCCAACGCCTCGATGTCCGACAGCGAGGCGAATTGTACGATCACCAATGAAGACCATACCGTCACGGTTACGTCCGTGGCTAGCCAGCCGGAAGAGACGTCCCCCTACGTCTTTTCCGTGGCTGTGAATCCGCCGATTTCCGGAGACGAGACGGTATCCATATCCTATGCTCTGGCAGATGGAGCGGCGCCTTCGGCTACTGCCGGCAGCGACTATG
Organism: Desulfofustis glycolicus DSM 9705; assembly: GCF_900130015.1. GTDB lineage: Bacteria > Desulfobacterota > Desulfobulbia > Desulfobulbales > Desulfocapsaceae > Desulfofustis > Desulfofustis glycolicus. Next base: position 7,186 of record NZ_FQXS01000018.1, read on the forward strand.
TCGACCAGACCGGCACGCTGACCTTTACCAGTGCGACTCCCGGGCCACAGACCGTCAATGTGAACATCATCGACGATCCGGCCACCAACAACGCCCACTGGGAGGAGGACGAGAATTTCGACTTCGTCCTGAGCAGCCCGTCCGCCAATATTGAGACCTATCCGGCAACCACCACCGGTGTCATCACCAACACCGATTTTTATTCGATCACGATCGGCGCGGTGGCGGCCTCCGTCGATGAAGAAGACGGCTCGGCGGCATTTCAGGTTATCGTCTCCCCGACCATTCGCGGCTCGGACCAGATAACCGTTGACTACCAGACGGTCGATGGCACTGCGCTAGCCGGCGACGATTATACCGCTTCAACCGATACGCTGACCTTTACCAGCACCAGTCTCAACCCGCAGACGATAACGGTACCGATCCTTGACGACGGCGCCCAGGAACCGGACGAGACATTTTCCGTCTCGCTTTCCGATCCAAGCATCAACAGCATCATTGCCACCGGCAGTGCTTCTGTCACCATCGTTGATTCCGATTATACGATTTCCATCGCCAATACCAATGTAACCGAGGGAGAGCCGTCGGCAGCGTTTATCGTCTCGCTCGATCGAGCGGTTGATCCCGGCGAACAGGTGACCGTCGAATACGCCACGCAGAATGGTACAGCTTTAGAACCTGGAGACTACACGCTGACAACCGGTACCGTAACCTTTGATCCCGGCGACGCGACCGAGACGATTACCGTCCCGATTCAGGATGACGCCGTCGCCGAAACGCTTGAGACCTTCCAGGTGGTTCTGACCAATGAGTCAGGTAACGCATCCATCTCCGATGGGGTCGGTGACTGCAATATTTCCGATGACGATTACACGGTTGCCACCTTCGCCGATATGACCGTAAATGAGGACGCGGGCACGGCCCAGTTGACACTCCGTCTCAACCGAGTGGTCCCGGCAGGCGATTCGGTGACCTTTGATGTTGCCGTGATGTCCGGTTCGACGGCGATTTCGGGGACTGACTTTAACCTGCCTGCTATCCCTACCATCACGGTTCCGGCAGGAGCCCTAGAAGGGACACTAGACGTTGCCATCAACGATGATGGAGAAGTCGAGTTTCCCGAAACCATTATCCTGGCAGCCACACCGACGTCCGGCAACGTTATTTTCTCCGGCGCGACTGTTCCGGATAATACGGCGACCATTACCATCGGTGTCGATGATCGGTACGGTGTTTCAGTGAACGATGTCACCCTGCTCGAAGGGGATGGTGAAGCCATCTTCACCGTTTCTCTCGATCGACCGCTGGAGGCCGACGATGACGGCTTGCAGGTGAATTACGAAACGGCCGACGACACGGCCACGAGCCCTGATGACTACACCCACCAGAACAGTTACGTCGAGTTCCTCTATACGGTTGCCGGAACCACGACGGCCACGTTTGCCGTCCCGGTCATCGATGACGTCATCGACGAAGGCGCCCTGGAGACCTTTCTGGTGAACCTGAGCGCAGTATCGCCCTATGCGGAGATCATCACCTTTGTCGATCCGCAAGGTGTCGGCACCATCCAGGATACCGAATATATCATCACCCCGAGCTGGACCCAGGGGGGCACGGTAACACTGGAATCGCCCGCCGGCACTGCCGTCGCCATCAGCAACGGCGCAGCTGTGGGTATCGAGGACAATACGCCGGCGATCTTTACGGTCGTAGCGGATTACGAGATTACGCAGGTCCTTGTTGACGGAGTCGCTCCGTCGTCGTTAGGCTACATCACCGTGACGGTCAGCTCACCCGTATACCATACCTACGAGTTTCTCAGCACGACACCGCAGGGCAATCGCACGATATCGGTACAGTTCGACCACCGCGTTCAGTACACCGCCACCGGTCCCGGAACGGTAACCGACCCCGGCGGTCTGTCAGTGCATGACGGCGGCCCGATGGATTACATCGCCGATCACAACTCGAGTCCGACCTTTCTGATAGACGCCGACTCCGGATCCTGTGTTACCGATCTGCTGGTTGACGGTTCCTCGAAGTACGCGTTTCCTGTTTCCAGTTCGAATAACTGGGAGGGTGATAGTTACACATTCTCGGGCATTACGACCGATCACACGATTGAAGCGGAGTTCGGCTCCGTTGAGATTACCGTCATGCTTGGTGCCGATGACGGGGCCACCGGCACCGCCGAGGACCTGATCATCCAGAATCCGGTCAGCGGCAGCGGCTGGCGTGCCTATGTGACCGACTCCAGCGGTGACACTTTGATCATGGAAGGAGATCATAGTGAATCGTTTGTTATCCCTGATGATATACCTACAGCCACGCCCTGTGATGCCCGCTATATCAGGATCGAATTTCTCAATGTCGACGGTTGGCTAAGGCCGGATCCTGTGCCTCTTGATTTGCGGGATCAGTTTGAAGATCAAGTTGTTGAAGGGCTCTACGATGCCAGTTCGCATGTCCTACAACTCGTCTTCGATCATGGCTCGATTACGGCCGACCCGATCGGTGAGCCGGCGGTTGGCGCCAACCGCTATTACTATCAGAGCGATACAGACGTGACCCTGGTCGCCGTGCCGGATGCGGGGTGGTATTTCCACGGCTGGGAGGGAGATGCATCCGGTACCACCACTCCGATGACCATCACGATGAATCGCGACAAGGTTGTCGAAGCAGCGTTTGTCCAGGGGTGTACCGATAACGACCTTGACGGCTATCGGGTCGATCCCGGTGACGGCAGTTGCGACCCCGGCCCGCTTGTCGACTGCAATGATGGGGATGCGTCCATCAACCCCGGAGCAACCGAGATCTGCGGCGACGGTATCGATCAGGACTGCTCGGGTGGTGATCTTGCCTGTACCGGAGATGATTCCGACGACGACAATGACGGCTACACCGAGAACCAGGGTGACTGTAATGACGGCGATGCCGCCATCAGACCCGGAGCCGAGGATATTCCCGGTAACGGGGTCGACGAGGACTGTTTCGACGGCGACCGGCAGATCGGCAGTGAAGTGACCTGTGTCGCCCCGTCGGATATTCCGGCCAACGCGTCCCGGAAGCCGGCGCCGCCGCTGCTCATGTTCCTGCTCGACGACTCGGGTAGTATGGACTGGGAGTTCATGACTGATGCTGACAACCAGCTTTATGCAAGCCGCTATTATGTTTATTACTCGGATGATGAATCCAGAAACTATTGGGATAACCGCCTTTCTGAAACCCAACGCAGGGAGTGGCGGAGTCAGTGGGCGGGCCACAACCGGATTTTCTTCAACCCGGAAGCAACATACGACCCGTGGCCGATGTGGGAGGATGTCGTAGCCAGCGTTGATAGCGGCGAGTATGACGGCAGTGAGCAGATGTCGGTCCGTACCCACGAGAACAGCTATGATACCGACAACGCCATGTTCCCGGATATTGCGTTTCCTGACGGGTTCACCCATGCCGATATGGACTGGCCGAGAAATAATACGCTCGATGGTGAGGACGGTCACTCATGGTCCTATATCGCAGACGATGGCACACCCAATCGGCACATTTTCGAGCTCAATGCTGAATACTTCAATGTCCAGGCAGCAGGTGGAGGACAGCAGGTTATTGTGACGCGTGATGAACTGAGTTCACCGGACGATAGCGATACACGGGCCGATGCCATAGGGCTATCTGTGAGGAATGATCTGCAGCTAAATGTTCCACATCGTTGGTATTGGTATACTGCCGCTAATCGTCCCGAAATTATATTCGATAATGAAGACGGTGATGACATCTACTGGGAAACGGATAACTGGATCGAGTCCTGGGGAGAGGACTATTGGGAGTGGGAGGACAGTTTACATTACACCGAAAATGTCGGTGAGTCAGCAGGATGGAGGCTTAACCTAACTGCTGATCAGGCGAACGACTGTGCTGCGGCTGGTGGCTGTTATGTCTACGCTTGGATAGATGAATATTACAATAGTGATGCGAACGCAAAATATACTATTTATTCCCGTAATGCTTCAGGTGATTTGGTATCGGAAGATGTTCGGGTTAATCAGCAACCTGATCCTGACAACGACGGGACGGACGAAGGCCCTCAGTGGATATTGCTTTCTGACACAAGGTACAATTTTACCGCGCAAGCGCCGGTCCAGGTGAGTGTCAAGAATGCTCATTATTACGTCTGGCATGACGAAAACGGCAATGATGATCGAGATCTCGGCGAAATTTACCTGATCAATATTCCCGGTGAAGGGCATGCGGTGGGTGACTACAGCCTCGAGTATTATCGGTTCAACGATCTCAACGGTGACGATCGGGTCGATGATGGTGAGTTAATCGAGCTGACGGATCCGGCCGATTACGCACCGGTAAAGCCGGTCCGTTATGATGAGACCGGCACTGAGATTACCGATGATGACGAGCTTGCCTATGTCGTTCGGCAGAATTTTGCCGACTGGTACTCGTTCTACCGGCGGCGTATCCTGACCGCCAAGGCGGCGGTGGGGTTGACCGTGGCCGATATGGAACGGGTGGAACTCGGTCTGCACACCATCAATCGCAGTTACTCCGAGCCGTTGGAGTATATGGTCACGGCTGAGAGTGCCGAAAAGATCGCCTATCTGAAAACACTCTACAATGTCAATGCGAGCGGTTCCACGTATCTCCGTCGCGGACTCAACGATGTCGGTAGATACTTCGAGGAGGGCGATTCCGGAGATTATTTTGACCTTTATGATGCAACCCGTGATTTGAGGACGTCAAATGGGCTGCCTTCTGGCGATAATTCTGTATTCTGGGACGCGACCGTCGATGACGATGCGGACGATATAGACGACAGCGGCGGTGAGTGTCAGCGCGCCTATGTCATTGCCATGACCGACGGCTACTACAATCAATCTTTTTCGATTAGTAATCGTGACGGCAATTCCGCCTACGCCTTGACCGACAGTGCGTCCAACACGGTGGCCGATATCGCCCATCGCTGGTATCATACCGATATGGACTCGGGACTTGATAATAATGTCCCGGCCAAAGGGTTTGACGATGCGCCGCATCAGCACATGACGACGTTTGGTGTTTCGTTCGGCGTGTTCGGCCAGTTTGATCCGGACCTGTATCCCGACTGTCTGCCCGCCTGTACGACGCCGGGCAGTGACGGCTGCCCGGATCTGCAGGACCTGGGCAAGGTTGACGATTGTCAGACCAATGGAGATGGGGACATTGAGTGCCGCACCTGCACGAGAGCTTCCGATGGAACGACTACCTGTTCAGATGACCGCACGGTGGGACCGTTCGACAATATGTGTCCGGACTGGCATAGCCAAATCTATCTGGATACAGAGAGAACAGTCGACGACCTCTACCACGCCAGCGTCAACGGTCGCGGCAAATTCCTCAACGCTGCCGACCCCTCGGAACTCGTACAGTCGATGAAAGCGATCAAGGATCTGATCGAGGAGACCGAGGGAACCGCGGCGGCAGTCTCTATCAATGCCAACAAGGTGGAAACCAACACCCTGCTCTTTCAGACATCTTATGATTCAGGTGACTGGAGCGGCGACATCCAGGCAAAATGCCTAGATATCTGGGGTAATATCTCACCCTGTGACCGGGTGGTTTGCTCGAGCACGTGCGATGCTTCCTACGAGAGTTGCATTGCACTCTGCACGATTGGCGATATTGATTGCGAAGAGGTATGCCTTACGGCACGAACCAACTGCTATACGACGAACAATTGCGAGGATTACCAGACATGTTCAGCGGCGCACACCGGTTGTGTCAATGCGTGCGATAACGATTCCGCCTGCATTTCCTTGTGTGACGATGCTCAGTCGGTCTGTCTCGACGATCCGCCGGAAGTTAAGTGGTCGGCGGCCGAGGAAGTCGATAGCATGGGCTGGTCTACCCGCAGGATTATTACGGCAACCGCTTCCGGTCAGGGTGTGCCGTTCCGCTGGGGTGATGCGCTCGATTCCACCATGGACGGCCTGACCGCTGCGATGAAAGTGCAGCTGGACGGAGATGAGTTCGTGCTCAATTATCTGCGGGGCGATCACAGTTGCGAGGAAGACACCACGACCGGCTGTACCAGGGGGTTCAGGAACAGGTCAAGCGCGCTCGGTGATTTCATTAACGCAGAGCCCCACTATTACCAGAACAGCGCCTACAACATCGACTGGGTCATCGCCGGTGCCAACGACGGCATACTGCACGTGTTTAACGGTGAAACCGGTGCGGAACTCTTCGGCTACGTTCCGAACATGGTGTTCGGCAACCTGATCGAGTTGACCGAACCCGGTTATAACGATTCGCACGTGGTCTTTGTCGATGGATATACGACCATCTCCGAATTGGATAATGCCAGCCTGTTGGTCGGTGGCTTGGGCAAGGGCGGCAAGGGCTATTACGGACTTAACCTGCGGGCGGCCAAAGCCGCTCTGACAGCGGGGACGCTGGAGGCGTCGGCCGGGTCGATTATCAAGTGGGAACTGAATACAACAACCCCGAACACCATCGCCAACGCGGCCGATGCAACGGTGTTGAGCAGTCACCTGGGATACAGCTTCTCCCGACCACAGATTATCAACTCCAATGACCCGAGCGCCGAAAAGCTTCTCGTGTTCGGTAATGGCTATGACAGCGCTTCCGGCCATGCCGTTCTGTTCCTGGTTGGACTCGATGCCGACGGCGAAATCGTCTGGACCCACCATATCGACACGGGGGTCGGGGACAGCGGGCCCGATAACTGCAATGGCCTCTCCTCTCCGGCCATTATCTTCCCGCAGGGGGATGGCCTGAACGATTATATCTTTGCCGGCGATCTGCTCGGCAATATGTGGAAGTTTGATATCAGTGATCCGGACCGGGCCAACTGGGGTGTCTATTTTGCCGACCCGGTCAGCGGGGATCCGAAACCGCTGTTCTCCGCGAAAAGCAATGCCGGCTATCGTCAGCCGATTACCATGCAACCGGACGTGACGACAACCTGTGTCTTCAATACCGAAGGCTATCTGGTCGCGTTCGGGACCGGCCGTCTGCTCGATCCGGATGTGGACATTATGGACCTCTCGATCCAGACTATGTATGGGATATGGGATTGGTCTGCGGAGTGGGAGGTTCAGGGAGCCGATCCGACGACCACCTATCTCGGCGATTTCCAACCGAAGTCAACGGCAGTGACATCCTCCTGCCTGGGGTCATGTTCCGCCATTCAGACGCAATGCGTATTCGATTGTTTCGGCAACGCTGAGTGCGAGTTGGAGTGCTCCGAAGAAAATATGAGCTGCGTGGACAATTGCAGTTCGGTGAGAAACCTCTCCAACATGTCGACGATCGTCGGCGGTGGCAATGCCCCGTATGTCGCCCTGCTGCAGCAGCGGCAGATCTCGGTGAACGGGCTTGTCTACAATACCGACGGTTCTCTGCAGAGTCAGGAGTATGGTGAGACGAACCTGAACGCGGTAGACCAGGTTGTCCGCACCATGTCCGACTATGAAATGCAGTGGTTCCTGCCGTCCGCGGCAGCTGCGTTTGCTGCTGAACCGAACAAAACCATCCATCATGTGGGCTGGTATTTCGACCTGCCGGCCAATGGCGAGCGTGCGACAAAAGACGTCCTGATCGCCGCCGGCAAGCTGATCTTCACCACGTCCACCCCGGCGGACGACCCCTGTACCGGCGGCGGCACATCGAGTATCTGGACGGTTGAGGTGTGCAGCGGCGGCAGAACCTCCTATGCGTACATGGATCTCAACAACGACGGAGTTATCGACGAGAACGATTATATCAATATCGGTACGGATGCCGACCCCATCTGGGTTGCTCCCAGTGCGGTCAACGTCGAAGGGATCAGCCCGCAGCCGACCCTGGCCGAGGTGAGTCGGGGGCTCGACCGTATTTACGCGCCCGGCCTCGGCGGAGGAGGCGGCGGCGGTGGCGGCGGTGGCGGCGGCGGTGGCGGCGGCATGGGCCACGGCGGCTACGGCATCCCCATTCTCCACTGGCGTGAACTGAATTGGCAATAAGAGGAGCCATTTGCAAAACAATCTTTTCGCCCAGACTCTGCGTTATGCTCAAAATTTTATCCTCGGAATATCATGTATATGCCTGCGGTAAAATTTTTCACATGCCTAGATTTTGAACGAAAATCTAAGTTTTGCAAAAGGCTCCGAGGTTGAAACGTTCTTCATAAGGAGGTTGTGCAGATGAGGAACAAGATCATGAGAATAGTACTGGGAATCGCGGTTCTCTGCTGCGCTTTCATGCTGGCAGGATCTCCGGCGATCAGCGAACCGCGTTATGATCTCCACGACGACCTGGTGGCCTACAGTGCCATCGAGCGTCAGGGGAGGCTGGATCTCATCACTCCGGGTAGTGCTGAACGACCTGCATCGGTTACCATCGACGATCGGTCCTTTGCACTTGACGAGGACTGCATCTTTCGGAACGGTTATGGTGGCAGAACGTCGCTTGACGCGTTCGAAACCGGCATGGACGTCGGTTATTTCGTCGTCGATGATAAGACGATCACCAAGATGTGGCACGATGCGGAACAGGAAACAGACAGTGACCAGCCGCCTCCGGAACTCACTCCCGATTCTTCCGGATCGACGGGAGACGAGATTAGGTTTGAAGACGGCGTGTGGCGAAACTAATCTGCCTAAGGAACCAGGTGCCTTTTATGACGAGGTCTGAAAACAAGCGTGGAACGTTAGGTTTTACGCTGATCGAGGTTTGTGTTACTGTCGGGATCATTGGGATATTGGCGTTAATCGCCATTCCCAATATGATTGGCTGGCGTGCGGAGCGGCAACTGCAGGGTGCGGCACGGGAGTTCTACGGCAATCTACAGCACGGGCGGTTTACCGCGATCAGGGAGGCCGTGAATGTCTCGATGACCATCAATTCGCCGAGCGGAGATTATCGGATATTTGTCGATCCGAACCAGAACTACACGCTCGATGCCGGCGAACAGGTCCTGAGAGATGTGACAACGCCGTCCCAGGTATCGGTGGACGCGACAAACCTGCCTGGCAACCAGACGCAATTCGACAGCAGGGGAATGGCACTGGTGCAGGGTAATCTGAGATTTTTCAACAATCGGGGAGACCAGGTGGAAATTCATCTGAACCCGGTCGGGCGATTGTGGATTGATATGTAACTAGCTCATAACACCTGTTTTATGGCGCGATCTCGGCAGTGAGTGAGATCGCGCTTTTTTTGTGCATCCCTGGATGCCCGTAATACAATTTTTTTCACCCGACGGGGACCGTAATCAGAAATTTGTCAGATCAGCATCGTAGGATTGGAGAAAACTCATCAATTTCTCATAAGGGGCTGATCGATGAAACCCCAAACCGGCATTACCCTGATGGAAGTTGTGACGGCTGTCAGTATCCTGGCTGTTCTTACCTTGATTGCGACCCCGCCGCTGCTCGCCTGGAAGAAGAACGCCCAGCTGCAGGGAGCGGTGTCTCGAATGGCTGCGGGTCTGCAATTGGGAAGGACCTATGCCCTTGCGAACCGAGAATACGTTGTTCTTGATTTCCAGTCGAACCACTTCCTGGTTTTTGTCGATAACGGTGCGGGCGGAGCGGTTGCCGGCGATTGGCTGAAAACAGGGGATGAACAGGTGCTGCGCGAGTATGAGTTCCCCTCGACCATCGCGTGTTCCACGAATTTCCCGTCAGACAGATTCCGCTTCAAGGGGTTTGGCAGAAACCAGCCGGGGACGATCGTCATGACGCAACAGGGCGGCAATATCGCGAAAGTAATCGTCAATGTCGTCGGGCGAATCCGTGTCGAATAATCTGCCTGATCGTCGCCCGGGCTGGAACGGATGTCTCAGTCGACAACGTCAAAACCTGTTTTTTCTATCGCTTCTTTGACAAGACCGTGGTTGATGTCTCCCTGATAGGTCGCCTTCCCCTTTTCCAGGTCCACTTTAACATCCGAGACGCCTGGAAGACCCTCAAGCGCCTTGGTGACCGAGGCGACGCAATGCTGGCAACTCATTCCTTTTATCCTGATGGTATTCATTGTCATCTCCCGAAGGTTCCTTATGGTTTAACCTGTGAGTTTAGTTGATACCACACTGTATGCTACTAGCTACACTAAGAAATGACAGTCGATCGATCAAGGGAGCGTTGTTGATTTATGGCTCGTGTGGAAAAGATGTTCTCGGTCGGCGGCATGCATTGCGCCTCCTGTTCAAGTCGAATTGAGAAGGTTCTCTCGCAGCTGGACGGGGTGGACTCCGCCCAGGTCAACCTGGCTACCGAGGAGTTGCGTCTGAGCTTTGACCCGCAGCAGGTAGGTGTTGATGAGGTGGTCGAGCGGGTGGCCGGACTTGGGTTCTCGTTGCAGGAACAGTCGACCGGAGAGAAGACGGTCGGTTTTGCCATTTCCGGGATGCACTGCGCTTCCTGTTCGGCGCGGATCGAAAAAGTGCTGCGTGCTCTGGACGGGGTGGCTGAGGCCGAGGTCAGCCTGGCCGATGAACGGGCCCAGGTGAGCTATGACGGGCGTCTGGTCAGCGTGCGCCAATTGCGGGAGACCATCGAGAAGCTCGGTTTTCAGGCGACGCGCAGTGAAGGGGGGGGCGATGAATACAGCCGCCGTCGGCAGGAGGCCGAGGAGCGGCTCCAGGCGATGAAGAAGCGGCTGGTTGTGTCTCTGGTGTTTGCCGGTTTGCTCTTCGTTGTTTCCATGGGCGAGATGTTCGGGCTGCCGCTGCCGGGGGTGATCGACCCGCATCGCCAGCCGCTTGCTTTTGCCGTGCTGCAACTGCTGCTTGTGTCGCCGGTGATGGTGCTCGGCCGGAATTTCTTTCTCGACGGACTGCCGGCCTTGTGGCGACGGGCGCCGAATATGGATTCGCTGATTGCGGTCGGCACCGGGGCGGCCTTCGTCTATTCGACCTGGGGCGTGGCCGAGATTGCTTTGGGGATCGACGTGCAGGAGCGGGTCATGGATCTCTACTTCGAGTCGGCTGGGGTGATTATCGCCTTGGTATCGCTCGGCAAGTTCCTCGAGACCCGCTCCAAGCTGCATACCTCCGATGCCATCTCTAAATTGTTGCAGTTGACGCCGGAGACGGCAACGCTGCTGGACGGTGACGAGCAGCGGACCATCGGCGTCGATGAAATCGGCGTCGGCGACCGGCTGCTGATTCGGCCCGGTGAGCGGGTGCCGGTGGACGGTCTGGTGGAGAGCGGGGCCGGCAGCATTGACGAGTCGATGCTCACCGGTGAGAGTCTGCCGGTGGACAAGACGGAGGGGGACAAGGTCTTCGGCGGCACGCTGAACCAGACCGGCGCGTTGCGGGTGCGAACGCTGAGCACCGGCGAGGACACCGTGCTGGCCCGGATCATCAAAACGGTGCAGCAGGCACAGGGCTCCAAGGCGCCGATCGCCTCATTGGCCGACAGGATCAGTCTCTACTTCGTGCCTATTGTTATGGCGATCGCAATCGCCTCCGGCCTGGCCTGGTACTTCCTTGGCGGCGCCGATTTTTCGTTGTCGTTGCGCTTTTTCATAGCCGTGATGGTGATTGCCTGCCCGTGCGCCCTCGGCTTGGCGACGCCGACCTCGATCATGGTCGGTACCGGGCGCGGCGCCCAGCTCGGTGTGCTGATCAAAAACGGTGAAGCGTTGCAGACCGCGGAGCAGGTGAAGACCATCGTTTTTGACAAGACCGGCACGCTGACCCATGGTCGGCCGGAGGTAAGCGACTTTAGTGTTATTGGTGACGGATTCAATGACGAGCAGGTGCTGTACCTGGTCGGCTCGCTGGAGCAGGAGTCGGAGCACCCGCTGGCCGAGGCGCTCGTACGGTATGCCCGGGAGCACCAGAGTCGTTTCGAGCAGGCCGAAGCGTTTCGGCCGCTGGCCGGTTCCGGTGTCAGCGGGACGGTGGCCGGTCGCCGGGTGCTGGTCGGTAACAGTCGTATCCTGGAGCAGCATGGCATAACGGTGCCCGAGGAGGTGCGGGATGACGACAGCTTGTCTGCCGCCGGCAAGACTGTGCTCTTTATCGGGGTCGACGGTGGGTGTGTCGGAATGGTGGCTATTGCCGACAAGCTCAAGGAAGATGTGCCGGCGGCCGTGGCCACGCTGCGCCGGCTCGGCATCTTGGTGGTCATGCTCACCGGTGACCACCCGCTGACCGCCCGGGCCATTGCCGCTCAGGCCGGCATCGATGAGGTGATCGCCGGCGTGCTACCGGACGAGAAGCAGCAGAAGATCGAGGAGCTGCAACGCGCCGGGACCGCGGTGGCGATGGTCGGCGACGGCATCAACGACGCACCGGCCCTGGCCCAGGCCGATGTCGGCATCGTCATGGGGTCGGGGACCGATATCGCCATCGAATCCGGTGATATCGTCTTGATGAAGAGCAGCCTTGGCGGCGTCATTACCGCGCTGTCACTGTCCCGGGCGGTGATGAAGAACATCCGCCAGAATCTGTTCTGGGCCTTTGCCTATAACGTGGTCGGCATCCCGGTCGCCGCCGGCCTGCTCTACCTGTTCGGCGGCCCGACCCTCAATCCGATGCTGGCCGGCGCAGCCATGGCCCTCAGCTCAGTATCGGTTGTCAGCAACGCCTTGCGCCTTCGCTTTTTTCGTGGCTGAGGGGGGGATGACAGCAACGCTTTTGGCTTGACTTTTTCTCCTTCTCCTATATATATAAGCCTCTGTAAATGAATAGCGGTTCAGGCGTCGTTTCGTGCGTGTCGTCTGCATCGGCAAGAGTCAGTTTGTCTTGATGAACGTTGCCGGCTCGCTCTGGGTGGGCCGGCGCCATTTATTTCAATACACTTCAGAGAGGAATGCTATGTCGAAATTAGTTGCTCCCCACGGTGGAAAAGGTCTGGTCTGCGCCCTTCTCGAAGGCGCCGAGCGCGAAGCGGAACTGAAAAAAGCTGCTGGCCTCAAGCAGATTGAGATTTCCGCCCGCGCCAAAGGCGATTTGATCATGATGGGTATCGGCGGCTTCAGCCCGCTGACCGGTTTCATGAAAAAAGCCGACTGGAAAGGTGTCTGCGAGAACTTCCAGATGGCTGACGGTACCTTCTGGCCGGTCCCGATCACCCTCGACGTTTCCGCTGCCGATGCCGGCGCCATCAAGGAAGGCGACGAGATCGCCCTGGTTCGCGGTGGTCAGACCTTCGCGACCATGAAGGTCGAAGAGAAGTTCGAGATGACCGAGGAAAACAAGAAATGGGAGTGCGAGAAGGTATTCCGCGGTGAAGGTGAAGACTCGATCGGTGACAAATTTTGGCAGGTCGCCATGGAAGATCATCCCGGCGTCCAGATGGTCATGGCTCAGAAAGAGTTCAACATAGCCGGCCCGGTCAAGGTCCTTTCCGAAGGTGAGTATCCGGCCGAGTACCCGGGCATCTACATGCGTCCGGCAGAAGTACGCGCCAAGTTTGAAGAGCGTGGTTGGGCCAACGTAGCCGCTCTGCAGCTGCGCAACCCTATGCATCGTTCACACGAGTATCTGGCCAAGATCGCCGTCGAGGTCTGTGACGGTGTGCTGATCCATTCGCTGATCGGTAACCTCAAGCCCGGTGACATTCCGGCCAAGGTTCGGATTAAAGCAATTGACGTCCTGATCGAGAATCACTTCGTCAAAGAGAACGTCATCAGCTCCGGTTACCCGCTCGACATGCGTTATGCCGGCCCGCGCGAAGGCCTGCTCCATGCCACCTTCCGCCAGAACTACGGTGTTAACAACATGCTGATCGGCCGTGACCATGCCGGCGTCGGTGACTTCTACGGTCTGTTCGAGGCCCAGGAGATTTTCGATCGCATTCCGGTAACCGGCGATCCTGCCAAAGACCTGCTCTGCAAGCCGATGAAAATCGACTGGACCTTCTACTGCCACGAGTGCGACGGCATGGCATCGCTGCGTACCTGCCCGCACAAGAAGGAATCCCGCGTCATTCTGTCCGGCACCAAGCTGCGCAAGGCGCTGTCCGAGGGAGCCGAGGTCGTCGATCACTTCGGTCGTGACGAAGTCCTCGCCCTGCTGCGCGAGTACTATGAGGGTCTGACCGAGAAGGTCGAGGTCAAAATGCAGGGCTTCGCATCCGGAACAAAGATGTAATTGAATCGTTTTACATCGCTGTAACGTTGTATCGGGAGATGCCGCTGTGCTGGCGGCATCTCCCGTTTTTTTTCTGCAGTCGATTCTTTAACAGAGGCTGGTTTTTTAAGCCGGCAGGGGAGGATGAACCATGGGGATCTTGCAGGTCGGGCTGGGCGAGCGGAGCTATCCTATTTTTGTCGAGTCAGGGTGCCTGGCAACGGTGCCGGCCGAACTGGCCGCTCGCTGGCCGGCCAGCTGCTATTGCCTGGTCGCCGACGACACGGTGGCCGCCCTGCACGGACAGGAGCTTCTTGAAGCACTGCGGGCCGCCGATCTGACAGCCGAGATGCTCAGCTTTCCGGCCGGCGAGGCGAGCAAGACCATCGAGACTGTGGCCTGGCTGGCCAGCGCCGCCGCCCGGCTTGGCCTTGATCGCCACTCGATGATCATCGCCCTGGGCGGCGGGGTTACCGGTGACCTAGCCGGTTTTTTGGCGTCTGCTTATCTGCGCGGCGTGGATTTCGTACAGGTGCCGACTTCCTTGCTGGCCCAGGTGGACTCGTCGGTGGGCGGCAAGACCGGGGTCGACCTGCCGGAGGGCAAGAATCTGTTCGGCGCCTTTTACCAGCCCAAAGGTGTGTTCATCGACCTGCATGTCTTGCAGACGCTGCCCGAGATCCAATATCGCAACGGCCTTGCCGAGGTGATCAAGTACGGAGTGATCCGGGAACCGACCTTTCTCGATTATCTCGAGCAGCATCGGGATGCTATCCTGGCCCTCGAACCGACCGTGGTGAGCGAGATGGTCCTCACCTGCTGCCGGATCAAGGCGGATGTGGTTGCTGCCGATGAGCGCGAGGGCGACCTGAGGCGCATCCTCAATTTCGGCCATACCATCGGCCATGCGGTGGAGGCCGCCTCCCGGTTCGAAGTGCTGCACGGCATGGCGGTGGCTATCGGCATGGTTGCAGCGAGCCGTATCGCAGTGAGCCGCGGAATGCTCAGCGCCGAGCGGGCCGAGCGGATCACCGGGATGATCGCCGCTTACGGGCTGCCGACGGAAATTCCCGAAACCCTTGACCGTCGGCAGATCAAAAGCTATCTTCTCACCGATAAAAAAAGGATCGGTGGTACCCTGTTCTTCATTCTGCCGCGCAGCGACGGCAGCGTGGTGATCACCGACGAGGTTACCGAG
This sequence comes from Desulfofustis glycolicus DSM 9705, assembly GCF_900130015.1. GTDB lineage: Bacteria > Desulfobacterota > Desulfobulbia > Desulfobulbales > Desulfocapsaceae > Desulfofustis > Desulfofustis glycolicus. The sequence continues at coordinate 22,461 of NZ_FQXS01000018.1, forward strand.
GCCGATATCGACGCCGTCCTGGCGGTCGGGCCGTAGGATTTCTGTACGAGTCTCACAGAGGATAGAGCGATGCCGATTTACGAGTTTTATTGTCAGCCCTGTAATACCGTGTTCAATTTCTACTCGAAACGTATTGATACGACGACCACGCCGAATTGTCCGCGCTGCGGCGGTCCCGACCTGCAGCGACAGGTGTCGATGTTCGCCACCATCGGCAAGGCTAGCGAGGAAGACGATCAATTCGCCGGTCTTGACGAGAACAGGATGGAGCAGGCGCTCGAGTCGCTGATGCGGGAGTCGGAAGGCATCAACGAGGATGACCCGCGGCAGATGGCCGGCCTGATGCGCAAGTTCTCCGAGAAAACCGGCATCAATCTCGGTGAGAACATGGAGGAGGCCATCGCTCGCATGGAACGGGGCGAAGACCCGGAACAGATCGAACAGGAGATGGGCGAGCTGTTCGAGGGCGACGACTTCTCCTTCGACGCGATGAAAAAGCGGGCATTGGCCCGATCGGAGCGACCGCGCCACGACGAGACCCTGTACGACCTGCACCCGGAATAATTCGTAAAAAGAAAAAAGGGGACAGTCCCCTTTTTTTGTCCTTTTTTTGCTTCCAGAAGGCGGAAAATGGTCGGTATCTGGTGAAATTGCTGCTATAATCCTTCGATAATCATTGGCGATATGTCGCAATGCGGCGGCATGGCCCGTTAACCGACTTTGATCCCGGGAGAAGACAATGAATCGCTTTGACGGCGGCGTGTTCCTGGAAAACATCGAATGGTTCGACGAGACCGGACAGGAACTGGTGCATCGGCTCCCCGAACACGGCTCAGGCGAGATCAAGTGGGGCGCGCAACTCACCGTTCGCGAGAGTCAGGCAGCGGTATTGTTCTATCAGGGCAAGGCCCGCGATGCGTTCGGTCCGGGCCGGTTCACGCTGAAGACCGCCAACCTGCCGATCATCACCAAGATCCTGTCCATCCCCTGGCGCGGCGACAGTCCGCTCCGCGCCGAGGTGTACATGGTTAACCTCAAGTATTTTCCTAACCTGAAATGGGGGACCACCAATCCGGTCGCCTTTCGCGATAGCGAGATGGGGCTCATCAGGCTGCGCGCCCACGGTATCTTCAACATCCAGGTGGTCCAGCCGATCCTCTTTATCAACTCCCTGGTCGGTACCATGGGCCGGATTGGCACCGAGGAGGTCGCCTCCTATCTCAAACGGGTGATCGTCTCCCGCTTCAACGATTATCTCGGCGAGAATCTCGATACCATTTTGAATCTGCCGGGTCGGTTCGACGAACTCTCCGTCGAGCTGCAGAAGAAACTGACCCTTGATTTCGCCCATTTCGGCTTGCGTCTCAGCCACCTCTACATCACATCGATCACGCCGCCGGAAGAGGTGCAGAAGGCCATCGACGACCAGTCGCGGATGAGCGTGATCAAGGATATGGAGAAATTCGTCAAGCTCAAGGCGGCCATGGCCATGGAAAAAGCGGCCGAGAACCAGGGCGAGGCCGGCGCCGGACTCGGCTTGGGCATCGGCATGATGATGCCGGCCATGTTCTCTGCGGCGGCAGCTGGCAGGACCGGCGGGAGTGGCGGAATCGGCGGCGGAGTCGGCACTGCCGGACGCGGCGAGACGACGACCTGTCCGGATTGCCAGAATCCTATTCCCGCCGCCGCCCGGTTCTGTCCGCTGTGCGGCCATCAGGTGCTCGTTCTCAGCCAATGCAGCTCCTGCGGCAAAAACCTCTCGCCCAATGCCAAGTATTGTTCACGTTGCGGTACGGCAACCGAACAAAGCCCGTCCGAGGTTCACTGCCGGGAGTGCGGTACCGAGAACCTGCCGGGGGCGACCTTCTGCAACCAGTGCGGACATCGGCTCGGGTAGGGTATGGAGCTGCGAATCAGTCACGGCTGTCCGTCCTGCGGCGCCCCGGTGGAGATGAAAGAGGCAGATCGGCTGACCGACTGCGCCTTTTGCGATGTTCAGAACTATCTGGTCGACAGCGGTCTGCAGCGTTATGCCCTTCCGAGCAAGGACACCCGGCGCCGTGCCGACCACGGCGCACTCTATTTCCCGTATCTGCGCTTTAAGGGTAATATTTTCAGCTGTCAGGGGCTGCAGATCAGCCATAAGGTACTCGATACCACCTATCGTGGGCTGAGCGCGCCGCTGCTGCCGCCATCGCTCGGGGTACGGCCCCAGGCGATGAAGGTGCAGATGGTCGATGCCACCCTCGGGGGCCGCTATTTTCGGAGAAAGGAGACGGCGGTAGCTATTTTGCAGCGGGCCGCGTCAACGGTCAAGGCAAGCGGCACGGTTGAAGACGGGCCGCTCTACCACCGCTCATTTATCGGCGAGACGGTAAGCTGCATCTACCTGCCGCTGGTGGTCGAGGACGGCATCGTCTATGACGGGGTTCTCGACCGGCAGATCGGTCCGGCCGAGCCGTGGATGATCGACACCTCCATTTCAGTGCCGTTCCAGCCACAATGGCAGCCGTCGTTTCTGGCGACGATCTGTCCGCAATGCGGTGCCACCATGCGCGGTGAGCGGGACAGCCTGGTGCTGCACTGCGACAATTGCCAGACCTGCTGGTCGGAAAAAGGGCGAAAATTCGTGCCGGTGCCTTACCAGGTGGTGCCGGGGACGGCGAGTGATCTCGTCTACCTGCCGTTCTGGCGGATCGGTGTCGAGACCCGGGGCATCGAGATGCGGACCATGGGCGATCTGCTGAGAGTGACCAATCAGCCGGTGGTGGTAAACAGCGCCCATCGCGAGCGTGGCCTGGAGTTCTGGATCCCGGCGGTGAAGCTGCGGCCGACGGCCTTTCTCAAACTTGCCAGGAGCGCAACCCTGTCGCAACTCAAATTTCCTGAGGGTGAGCGTCGGCTGGCCCGCCCGCTCCATCCGGTCACTCTGCCCCTGAAAGAGGCGACTCAGGCCTTGAAAAGCCTCGTTGCCGAAATGACGGTGCGAAAAAAAGAGGTCCTGCCACAACTGCCGCAGCTCTCGTTTGGGGTGCGGCAGACGTCGCTGGTCTTTCTCCCCTTCGAGGACACTGGTCATGACCTGGTGCAGATCCATGCGTCACTGGCCGTGCCGTCGTCCGTCGTTCGTTTCGGCCGGAAACTCTAGCCGGGTTTCCTTTCGTCAATGTCTTCCATCGATCACCAGACACCGATGCGGGCTGCTTTGGACGAGGCCCGCCAGGCCCTTGCTGCCGGCGAGTTCCCGGTGGGCTGCGTGATAACAACGGGGAAGGGGCTGATCGTTGCTCGGGGGGCGCGGAAAAACAGTAGAGACGGCGGCGAGATCGATCATGCCGAGGTGGTTGCCGCCCGCTTGCTGCTTGCTGATCCGGACGGCGGCCCGGATCCGGCGGAGTTGATCGTCTACGCGACGATGGAGCCGTGCCTGATGTGTTTTTCCACCTTGATTCTCAACGGTTTCAGAACCATTGTCTATGCCTATGAAGACGTAATGGGCGGCGGCACCGGTCTTGATTTGCAGGCCTTGCCGCCGCTCTATGCGGCAATGGACGTCACCGTTGTCGGCGGCGTTTGCCGCAGCGAGAGCCTGGTGCTCTTTCAGCGTTTTTTCCGCGAAGACCCGCACGGCTATTGGCGGGATTCACTGCTGGCACGCTATACGCTGGCCCAAGAGATATGAGTCTTGATCCCCGCACCGTTTCCTTTGCCGCCGGCGAACGAAACGTTTTTCTGCACATCCTGACCGCCTGCAACCTGTCCTGCCGTCATTGCTATATCAATCCGGTCCAGCACGGTACGACGATGCTCAGCCGGGAGCAACTGGCTGCCTGGATCAGGTTGTTTGCCGACAGGCAGCGGACGGCCAATATCATCTTTCTCGGCGGCGAGCCGACCATGCACCCGGATCTGCCCTACGGTATCGAGATTGCCCGCTCCTGCGGCTACACAACCACAGTGGACAGCAACGGCTACTTGTTTCACGATTTTCTCGAGCGCGTCAATCCGCACCACCTCGACTATCTCAGCTTCAGCCTCGATGGGCCGGACCCGGCGATCAACGACCCGATCCGCGGGCAGGGGGTGTTCGCTGTCTGCACCGACAACCTGCGCCGGGCTGTTGCCCGCGGCTTCAACACCAGTCTGATCTATACCGTGAGCAGCAGCAATATCGATCATCTGCAGCGGATGGTCCCGCTGCTCGTCGAGTTGGGTGTTAACCGCTTTTTTATTCAGGTGATCGGCCTGCGCGGAAAATCGGCTCCAGCCGGAGGCACGGTCGAACAGCAGTTGCAGGTGGCCCCCGAACAGTGGCTGACCGTGGTCCCGGCCGTGGCCCGGCAGGTGGCCGAGGCCGGTATCGACGTAGTCTATCCCAAGGTCTATCTGGAGGAGGGCGAGATTTTCGAGTGCGCCGGCCGGGTCGCCGAAAACTTTTTCGTCTTTCCCAACGGCCGGGTCTATCAATGCCCGCTCTGCGAAGACCACCCGCTCCATTCCTATGAGATCAGGGACGATCAATTGATCAGGACCGGCGGAGTCAACGAGGAGCGTCTCTTTACCCTGGGCATCCCGGAGGGCTGCGTGATGAACAAATTGCTGCAGCCGGACACCATCGCCTACGACAGTGCCGGCCGGCCGCTGCACCGCATCTCCTGCTGCTTGTTGAAGCAGCGAATCAGCGGTGGTGGCAACGGAGCCGAGCACCAGCCGCGCTGACGATCGCCGGTAGCGGTTGCTTAACCTTTTTCACGCAGAAATCCCCGCCAGACAGACATATTTGACCTCGACGAACTCCTCGATGCCGTAGCGCGAGCCTTCCCGACCGATGCCCGATTCCTTGACGCCGCCAAATGGTGCGACACTGGTCGAGATAATGCCGGTGTTGACCCCGACTATGCCGTACTCGAGTGCTTCGGCCAGTCGCCAGATACGGCCGATATCGCGGCTGTAGAAGTAAGCGGCCAGCCCGTATTCGGTGGCGTTGGCAAGTCGGATCGCCTCTTGTTCGTCGGTGAAACGGAAGACCGGTGCTACCGGGCCGAAGGTTTCTTCCCGGGCGATCAGCATTTCCTCGGTGACATCGGCCAGCACGGTCGGCTCGAAAAAGGTGCCGCCCAGCCGGTGGCGCTTGCCGCCGGTCACCGTCCGGGCGCCTTTGGTCAGCGCGTCGGCGAGTTGCTTTTCAACCGTTGTCACCGCCTGCTGGTTGATCAGCGGCCCCTGCTGCGTGCCCTCCGCCAGGCCGTTGCCGACGCGCAGATCGGCCGCGGCCGCCGCCAGCTTTTCGACGAAACGATCATAGATACCGTCCTGCACGAGAAAGCGATTGGTGCAGACGCAGGTCTGACCGGTGTTCCGGTATTTGGAGAGCAGCGCACCGGCAATGGCCTGGTCGAGGTCGGCATCGTCAAAGACGATGAACGGTGCGTTGCCGCCGAGTTCCATCGAGACCTTCTTCACCGTGCCGGCACAGGCGGCCATCAGCTTCTTGCCGACGGTGGTGGAGCCGGTAAAAGTCAGCTTGCGAACCAGCGGGTTGGTGGTCAGTTCGGCGCCGATGGTTCCGGCCGAGCCAGTGATGACGTTGAGAACCCCCGCCGGAACGCCGGCGCGCTCGGCAAGTGCAGCCAGGGCCAGGGCGGAAAACGGCGTTGCCGAAGCCGGCTTGACCACCATGGTGCAGCCGGCCGCAAGCGCCGGCGCCGCTTTGCGGGTAATCATAGCCGCGGGGAAGTTCCACGGGGTGATCGCGGCGCAGACACCGATCGGCTCCTTGAGGACCAGCAGCCGCCTGTCCTGCTGCTCTGAGGGGATGATCTCGCCATAGACTCGTTTGCCTTCCTCGGCAAACCACTCGATAAACGAGGCGGCGTAGGCGATTTCGCCGCGGGATTCAACCAGCGGTTTGCCTTGCTCGGCGGTCATCAGAATTGCCAGGTCTTCCTGGTTGGCCATGAGCAAGTCGTGCCATTTTTTCAGGATGGCGGCCCGTTCTCTGGCCGTCCTGGCCCGCCAGCCGGAAAGGGCGCGAGCGGCCGCTTCGATGGCCCGGCGGGTCTCCGTCGTGCCCATGGAGGGGACGGTGCCGAGTACGTTACCGGATGCCGGATCGGTTACCTCGATGGTGCTTTGGTTGTCGGCAGTGGACCATTGGCCGTCGATGAAACAGTGAGAGCGGAGCAGGGCGGGATCGCTGAGAGTCGGTATGGTCATGGAGTATCCTGTTGGTATGGGGGGCGTTAGTGCTGCCGGATGTCGCGCACACGCGCTCTACCCGGATGGCGCAGACTTTGTAATCGGGAGTCTTGGTAATCAGAGTCAAGGTGTACCTGTTATCGTTGATGATCCAAGGAAATTTGAAATGCTGGATCACGTTACCGGGGAAGACGGTAATATGCAATATATGCATATTACCGTGGCAAAGGCAACCGGGTAATCCGGAAAAATGACGAGAAGGGGGAGGTGCCGGCTATAACGGCTTCTGCGAATCGGGGTCGAACAGTTCGCGGAAACGATGGTTGGCGTAGGATTCGATATCGTCCTGCAGGGTTCGATAGTTTTTGATAAGAGACCGTGCGGTAGGGGTCAGCGTCGTGCCGCCGGCCCCGCTGCCACCTTTCTTGGAGAGTACCAGTTCGTCGGCGAAGTGCTTTCGCAGGATTTTAATGTGGGTCCAGGCTTTTTTATAGTTCATGGACAATCGCTGGGCGGCACCGGCAATTGAGCCTTCTTCCTCGATCAGTTCCAGCAAATCCGTTTTCCCCTTGCCGAATAATAGATCGTGGTTGTCGTTCTCGATCCATGTCTTTGTTTTGACGTGTAGTTTCATGGCTGAAAGAAGCGGTGACAGATCCTATTTGTCAATGTTTTCCCGGTTTGCTTCATCCTCTGCCGGACCCGGGTCAACCGTGGGCTTTTTTTTGCCGAACAGTGCCGTGAGTAGCACGCCGGCTTCGTAGAGACCGAACAATGGAAAACAGAGCAGCACGGTGGCCATGAGATCGCCGGCACTGAGCAGGAAGGCGACGACGACGATGGCGGCGTAGAAATAGAGACGTTTTTTACGGAAGTAACCGGGCTTGACGATGCCGGCCTTGCCGGTCATTACCATCAGAAAGGGGATCTGAAAGGCCAGGCCGAAGGCGACTATCAGCCGGGCGACAAAGGTCAGGTAGAGCCCGAGTTTCGGTAGAGGCTCCAGGCCGGGGTGGGCATAGCTCATGAAATAGACGAGCAGGCGCGGCAGCACGCTGAACAGGGCAAAAGCGGCACCGCCGACGAAGAGCAGGGTGGACCAGAAGACCACGGTGGTGACCAATCGTTTTTCGTTGTCGTGCAACCCCGGGGCAATGAAGCACCAGCTCTGGTGCAGTAGAAACGGAAAGCTGGTGATCAGGCCGATCATGACAGCCAACTTGATATAGGCGATGAACGCCTCCGGCAAGTTGGTGTAGACCATCTGGTAGACCATCGGACTGGCCTCAAACAGTGGCCGGATAAAGAATTGGGCGATCTCTTCGGCAAAGAAATAGGCAACACCGGAGCAGAGAATAACAGCGATGAAGCAGCGCACCAGCCGCTTGCGTAGTTCGTCGTGATGGGGGCGGAAAAAGGCCAGGCTGCGTTCGAGCGAGGACATCGATCAGGCGCGCTGCGAATCGGGAGTCGACTGCTTGTCGGTCGAATCTTCGGCGGTCGTTTCGTCACCGGTCGGCGCCTGCTTGCCGGAGGCATTTTCAGTCGGTAGGTCGTTTTTGTCTTCGGTCGAAACGTCTTCAATCGGTACGTCGTCGACATCTTCGATAGGGATGTCGTCAGCCGATTCTGATGCATCAGCGGCTATCACGCCTGCCGACTCGTCGGTCGGTTCGTCGTCTTTCTCGCCGATATCGGAGACGACAACTTCTTCGGTGCTCGCCTGTTCGTTGATTGCCTGTTCATGCGTATCGACGATATCGTAATCGCCGGCTACCCCGGTCCAGCCGTCGGGATCCGGCTCGCCGAGCTGCTTCTTCAACGAGTTGGCCGCGTCTTCGAGCTGCGGCCGGACCTCGTCGAGCGGATTGTCTTTGGCCAGGTCTTCCTTCAGGTTGTTGACGGTCTTTTTCAGCTCCATGACGCCCTTAGCGATCGAGCGGGCCATCTCCGGGAGTTTATCCGGGCCGACGACGATCAGTGCAAGCGCCATGATCAATATCAATTCTGGCAAGCCGATGCCGAACATAATTCGTATTCACCGTATCGGGTGTGCCGTTGGCACTACCCATTGATCTTCTTTAGGGAACCTTGAAAAATTGTCATTTCGTCCAATCTCGTCGTTGCGCAATCAAATTTTATCCTCGGAATATCGTGTATATGCCTGCGGTAAAATTTTCTTGCGCGCCTCGATCTTGAACGAAATTCCTGCTTTTTCAAGCTCCCCTGAACCTTGAAAAATTGTCATTTCGTCCAATCTCGTCGTTGCGCAATCAAATTTTATCCTCGGAATATCGTGTATATGCCTGCGGTAAAATTTTCTTGCACGCCTCGATCTTGAACGAAATTCCTGCTTTTTCAAGCTCCCCTTCACTTTCCCGCCGAGGCGACGATCAGTCGTGTGTCTCTGCGGACACCAGCTGAAATCTAACAGAACGGTCGGCAGAAATCGACTGCTAATTGGTTGGAGCCCACCGACTGGGAGGGTGACGAGCTCTGCCTAACCTCCCAGATTTTTATGGGAAAAGCGAATAAATTTGATAGATTGACTTTGTTTGCATGGTTGACTATAATTACCAGGTTTTACTTCTGACAATCCGTGCGGTTTCCGTCGTCCGGCGGGAACCGGCATGTTTTTTTGACGAGGAGATACCAGATGTCCAGTGTTGTTGTGGTCGGCGGTCAGTGGGGTGACGAAGGCAAAGGCAAAATCGTTGACCTGTTGACCCGTTATGCCGATTGTATCGTCCGCTTCCAGGGTGGAAACAACGCCGGTCATACCCTAGTGGTGAACGGCCGGAAATATATCTTTCATATCATCCCGTCCGGCATTCTCTACCAGGACAAGATGTGCATGATCGGCAACGGGGTGATCATCGACCCGGAGATCCTCCTCGCCGAGATCAAAAGCCTGGATGACAAAGGACTGCCGGTGACCCCGGAACGGTTGATGATCAGCGAGAACGCCCACCTGATCGTCGATTACCATAAGCGGCTCGACCAGGCCCAGGAGGAGGCCCGCTCGGCAAGCAAGCGGATCGGCACCACCGGTCGCGGAATCGGGCCGTGTTACGCCGACAAGACGTCGAGGACCGGGATCAAGATCGGCGAGTTGCGCGATGAAACGTTGCTGCGGGAGAAATTGCAGGCCAATATCGAAGAAAAGAACTTCCTGCTGACCAAGCGCTTTGGCGCCGAACCGGTATCATTTGACGCGGTGCTGGCCGATCTGCTCGGGTTTGGCGAGAAACTGGCGCCCTATCTCGACAACGTCTCCGTCGCCCTTGATACCGCGCGCAAACAGGGGCGGAACATTCTCTTTGAAGGCGCGCAGGGCACCCAGCTCGATATCGATCACGGCACCTATCCCTTCGTTACCTCGTCCAATACGGTGGCCGGCAATGCCTGTAACGGTACCGGTTTCGGTCCGACGCACATCGATTCGGTAATCGGCATCCTCAAGGCCTACACGACCCGGGTCGGAGAAGGACCGTTTCCGACCGAACTGCACGACCAGGTCGGTGAGGAGTTGCAACAGAAAGGCGGGGAGTTCGGAGCGACCACCGGCAGGAAGCGGCGCTGCGGCTGGCTCGATGGCGTTGTCGCCGGTGATGCGGTGCGCCTCAACGGTCTGACCGGTCTGGCGCTGACCAAGCTCGATGTACTCAGCGGCCAGCAGGTTCTCAAGATCGCCACTTCGTACCGGCTTGGCAAACAGGTCGTGCAGGCTATGCCGGCCAATATCAGGCAGGCCTGTCAGGTCGAGCCGGTCTATGAGGAGATGCCGGGGTGGCAGACCGAACTCGACACGATTCGTTCCTATGGTGATCTGCCCGTCGAGGCACGCGATTACATCAAGAGGATTGAGGATATTACCGGTGTCGAAGCGGTTATCGTGTCGGTCGGCCCGGATCGGGAAGAAACACTGTTGTTGAAGAATCCGTTTGAACAAAAAACGACGCCGCCTGTATCGGTGTAATCGGTGGCGCCTCCTTCAATGAGATTAGGAAAATAGGAACTTATGGCACGGATAACAGTAGAAGATTGTTTGCAGCAAGTTGGCGACGGTCAGCGGTTCGGTCTGATTCATCTGGCGGTTCAACGGGTCAAGCAGCATCGTCAGGGAGAGCCGTACCTCGTCGAAGGGAAGAACAAAGAGGTGGTGATGTCTCTGCGGGAGATCGCGGCCGGTCTGGTGACTCCGGAAAATATCGATGAGTTGCCGTCGGCCGACCTGAACGTGCCAGTACTGCCGGAACACAATAAGGAAGTAGAGGCTGAGCTGTAAGCCTGTTTTTGGTATGCCACGAGATTATTACGAAATACTTGGAGTCAGCACGACGGCGGGAGCTTCCGAAATCAAGAAAGCGTACCGGAAGCTGGCGATGAAATATCACCCGGACCGCAACCCCGGAGACCAGGAAGCGGAGAGTGCTTTCAAGGAGTGTGCCGAGGCCTACGAGGTGCTCAGCGACGAGCAAAAGCGACAGATCTACGATACCTACGGTCACGAGGGACTGCAGAACAGCGGGTATCGCGGTCCCGGCAACTTCGAGGATGTCTTCTCCAGCTTCAGTGATATTTTCGGGGATCTGTTCGGTTTCGGCTCGGCACGCAACCAGGCGCGGCGCAACGGCCCGGTGCCCGGCAACGACCTGCGCTATGACATCCGAATTTCCTTCATGGACGCGGTGCATGGTACTACCAGGGAAGTGGATATCACCAAGCGTGAAACCTGCTGGACCTGCGATGGTTCCGGCTGCCGGCCGGGGCATCAGCGGCAGACCTGCCCGTCGTGCAATGGACGGGGCCAGGTAATCCGCTCCCAGGGCTTTTTCCAGGTCAGCTCCACCTGCCCGCAGTGTCGCGGCGAAGGCTCACTGATCACGCATCCCTGTGAGGATTGCCACGGCAGCGGTCTGGTGGCCAAGTCCAAGAAGGTGTCGATCAAAGTCCCCGCAGGGGTCGATACCGGTGCCCGGATGCGCTTGCGCGGCGAGGGCGAGGGCGGACGACGCGGCGGGCTGGCCGGCGATCTCTATGTGATCATCGAGGTTGAACCACACGAATTTTTCCGGCGGGACGGAGACGATATCCACTGCCGGCTGCCGGTGGCCATGGTCGATGCCGCCCTCGGTACGAAAACCGAGGTGGTGACCGTCTACGGGAAGAAGAAACTGACCATCCCCGAAGGCGCTCAGTCCGGTACGGTCTTCACCCTCCGCGGTCAGGGTGTTGAGAGCCTGCGTGGCCACGGACGTGGTAATATGTATGTCGAGCTACAGGTGATGACGCCCATCAATCTCTGTGAAGAGCAAAAGAACGTGCTTCGCGAATTCGATAAGCTGTGCGAGAAGCATGGGCAAAAAGATGAAGGAGAAGGGTTCTTTTCACGCCTGGTGAACGAAGTGATGGGAAGGAATCATTAACGGGAGTATCACAGGTGAGTGACCAAGAGAAATTGACCCATTTCGACAGTGACGGCAACGCCATCATGGTCGATATTTCCACGAAATCGGTGACCAGTAGAACGGCGGTCGCCGCAGGTGAGATCACCATGAATCGACAGGCCTTCGAGATGGTGCGCAGCGGCTCGATGGCCAAGGGCGATGTGCTCGGTGTGGCGCGGCTGGCCGGTATCATGGCGGCCAAGAAAGTGGACGAACTGATCCCGCTGACCCACCCGCTACTGATCGATTCGGTCACCGTTGATTTTTCTTTCGACCCCGAGCGCTGTGCGGTTATCATCGAAGCGAGCGTGACGATCAGCGGTAGAACGGGTGTGGAGATGGAGGCCCTGACGGCGGTATCGTTGGCGGCCTTGACCATCTACGATATGTGTAAAGCAGTCGATAAGGGCATGGAAATCGGCGCCATCCGACTGCTCAGCAAGACCGGCGGCAAGAGCGGCGCATTCAGGCGGGAATAACCGAAGGTAACCGGCAGAGCAGAGCCGGGTGTGTGATAAACGAAGGAGATGAATCGGATGGAGAAAGAGTTACTGGAGAAGTTCCGTAAGCAACTCACTGAAAAGCGCAAGGAAATCCTCGAAGAGGCGAACCGGACCCTGGCCGATATGACCGATCAGAGCTCCAACGTACCGGATCCCAACGACCGGGCCTCGATTGAATCAGATCGCAGTTTCGAACTACGCATCAGGGATCGCGAGCGTCGTCTGCTGACCAAGATCGACGAGGCGCTTGCCCGTATCGAAGACGGTGAGTACGGGATTTGCGAGGAATGCGGTTGCGATATCAATGTCAAACGGTTGGAGGCCCGGCCGGTGACCACTCTGTGCATTGATTGTAAAACACTTCAGGAGCAGAAGGAGCGCTCCCAGGGTCAGTAATACACTATGCCGGAATTGCGTAAAGATCCGGTTCTCGGCCGATGGATCATCATTGCCAAGGAACGTCGTAAACGGCCGACCGATTTTCTGGTGGAAAAGTCGCAGGTGCTCGGCGGCTTCTGCCCGCTCTGCCCCGGCAACGAGGATTTTACGCCACCGGAGGTGCTGGCCTACCGGGGCGGCTGTCAATCCCGGAGCAACCAGTCGGACTGGCAGGTCCGGGTGGTCCCGAACAAGTATCCGGCGCTGATCATCGAGGGTGAACTCGGCAAGGCGGCGGAAGGGTTGTACGACCGGATGAACGGCATCGGCGCCCACGAAGTGATCATTGAATCGCCGGGCCATAATGACCAGTTGTGGAACCAGCCCGTCGAGCATATCGCTCTGGTACTGCGTGTCTATCGCGATCGTCTGCTCGATCTGCAGAAGGATTCACGGTTCCGTTATGTAATGATCTTCAAGAACTACGGCAAGGCGGCCGGAGCCTCGCTGGAGCATTCACACTCCCAATTGATTGCGCTCCCGGTCTTGCCGCGGATGATCACCAATGAGCTGGATGGCGGGAAATCCTATTTTCGTTACAAGGATCGCTGTCTGTTCTGCGATATCATTCGGCAGGAAATCGAACAGGACGTCAGAGTGGTCTGTCAGAACGAATCGTTCATTACCATCTCTCCCTTTGCACCCAGGACGCCGTTTGAGATGTGGGTGCTGCCGAAACGGCACACCTCCGGCTATTGCCACGAAGACGATACGGAGTTGCTCAAGTTGGCCAGAATCCTCTCGGAAAGCCTGCGCCGGCTCGACGGTTGCATCTCAAATGTCCCCTACAATTTCGTGCTGCACACCCAGCCGCTGCGCTCCGGTGAGCTGGAGCATTTCCACTGGCATTTTGAAATTGTGCCGAAGTTGACCTCGATAGCCGGTTTTGAGTGGGGCTCGGGGTTTTACATCAATCCGATGCCACCGGAAGAGGCGACCCAGTACTTACGTGAATCTCTGGATAGTTGAAGGAGGTCATCATGAAAAAATTGCTGATCGTCGACGATGACGAGTCGATCCAGTTGCTCTACCAGGAGGAATTCAAGGAAGAAGGGTACGAGGTGGCCGAGGCGCTCAACGGGGAGAGCGCCCTGGAGCAGTTCAAACAGTCGCCGCCCGACCTGGTGGTGCTTGACATCCAGATGCCTGGTCTCAACGGCATCGAGGTGTTGCGGCAGATGAAGATGCTCAACGCGGCCATTCCGGTGATCATCAACAGCGCCTACAACGAGTACAAACAGGATTTGGGCGCCTGGGCCTCTGATGAATACGTGGTCAAATCATCGGATATGAGCGAGTTGAAGACCGCCGTTCGCCGGCTGGTCGGCTGACCCGGTTGCCGGACGGCCGCAGCTCGGGTCCGCGTCGATCATGAAAGATATCCAGAGTCAGCAGGATTACCGACGTATCGATATCAAGAAAGTCGGTGTCAAAACCGTCACCTACCCGATAACGGTCCTCGATAAGGCGCAGAGCAGACAGAAGACCATCGCCACCATCAACATGTACGTGAACCTGCCGCATCACTTCAAGGGCACGCACATGAGCCGCTTTATCGAAATCCTCAATTGCTTTCACGGCAAGATAGATATCAAGAATTTCCGGCAGATTCTTGAAGAAATGAAGCTCCGGCTGGATGCGGAAGCTGCCCATATGGAGATGTTTTTTCCATTTTTTCTGCGGCGCAGTGATGATCAGGATACGTTGCGGATCAGCAGGTATGAATGCACCATGAGCTGTTTTCTCGGAGAGGATGACGACCTGCGGATCGATCTTTCCGTGCCCATTGCCTATCCACCGTCCGATGAAGGAACTGCCGAACGCGGCGGGCTCTGGGGTACGGCGCTGGTCAGTGTGCGTTTCAAGCGCTTTATGTGGCTGGAAGACCTGATCGATATCATCGAGGCGACCATTAAAGCGGAAATGACCGAGCGCCGGAAGTGCGGTGATGATCCAGGCCAGCCGATGGAAACCCTGCTCGAACGGCTCGACCGGCGATTGGCGACCCTCACGGAGTTACGCTGGTACGAAGTTACCGTTGAAAACCTATCACAGGGGTATTCGTTATTTGCACTGACGAGTGGCCCCGATCTGCTGCCGAATCCGGCGGTATAATGCGATCACCTTTTGCAAAAGGCCACCATGAAGGATTTACTATTTGAGATTGGTACCGAGGAGCTGCCGGCCGGTTTTCTTGTTCCGGCCATGGAGCAGCTTGCCTCGTTGTTTCGCACGAAGGCGGAAAAACTCAAGCTCGTCTTCGCCGGTCTGCGCACCTATGGCACCCCGCGCCGGCTCGCCCTGGTTGTCGAGCAGCTTACCGAACGCCAGGAAGACAGCCGGGAAGAGCTGCTCGGCCCGTCGAAACAGGCAGCGTTTGACGACCAGGGAAAACCGACCCGGGCCGCCGAGGGATTTGCCCGCTCAAAAGGGGTAACAGTCGATCAACTCAGTCTGGTGGCTACCCCGAAAGGCGAGTATCTGAAGCTGGTTCGCCAGGTTGCAGGCGTCGCGACGGAAACGGTGTTGCCGGAACTGCTCAAGGAGATCCTGGTCGAGCTGTCTTTTGCCAAGTCCATGAAATGGGGTAGTAACCAACTCACCTTCGCTCGCCCGATTCAGTGGCTGCTCACCCGATTCGGCGACGATACGGTCGTATTCGAGCACGAGGGGATCGTCAGTTCAAATCTGAGTCGTGGTCACCGCTTTCTCGCCCCCGACACATTTACTGTCGCAACGGCGGCCGACTATGAACGCGCCTTGGAAGAACGTTTCGTTATTGCCGATGTCGAGCGGCGCCGACAGCGGGTACTCGATGAAATCAAGGCTGCCGTGGCCGTTGCCGGCTTTGGTGATGGCGCCGAGGTGGCTGTTGACCAGGGGCTGCTCGATACGGTGACCAATCTGGTTGAATGCCCGTTCGGGGTCTGCGGTCGTTTTGCCGAGAAATTTTTACAGATTCCGGCCGAGGTACTGATCACCTCGATGCGTGAACACCAGAAATATTTTCCGGTGATCGACCGTCAGGGTTCGTTGCTGCCCGGCTTCGTGGCGGTAAACAATACCCGGGTACGACAGATCGAAGTAACCAGGACCGGGCATGAGCGGGTTTTGCGGGCACGGCTGGAGGACGCCTTCTTCTTCTTCGAGTCGGACAAAAAGATCAGGCTGGCCGAGCGGCTCGAGGCGCTGTCCGGCATCATCTTTCAGGCGCGGCTCGGCTCGATGCGCGACAAGGTCGATCGCATCGTTAAGCTGACCCGCTTGCTCGCCGATATGCTCGAGCCGACTGTTGCCGAGGACGCCTGCCGAGCCGCGCTGCTCTGCAAGGCCGATCTGACCTCAAACATGGTCGGAGAGTTTCCGTCATTGCAGGGGGTAATGGGCAGCGCCTATGGTGCCCATGACGGAGAGGCCGACAGCGTTGCAGTGGCCATTGCCGAACACTACCTGCCGCTGCGGGCCGGCTCACCCTTGCCGACCACGGCGACCGGCGCCCTGGTCGGATTGGCCGATCGGATCGATACCATTGCCGGCTGTTTCGGTATCGGGCAGACCCCGACCGGCACCACCGACCCATTCGGTTTGCGTCGCCTGGCCCTGGCCGTACTCCATATCATTGAACATTATCGCTATGGGCTGCCGTTATCCGATCTGCTCTACAAGGCGCTGGCGCTCTACGGCGACAAGGTGGCCGGCGGGGCGGCAACGGTAGAGCAGATCATGACCTTTATCAAAGGCCGCTTCGTCAACGACTGCGCTGCCAGGGGGCTGGATGCCAGAGCCGTAGACGCGGCTAGTTCAGTCGCATTTGACGATGTTAATGATTGTTTGCAGCGGATCGAGGCATTGATTGCAATCAAGCGACAGGAATCGTTTGAGGTGCTGGCCGGCTCGTTCAAACGGATTAGAAATATCATCAAAGATCACCAGGAGCTGGAGGTTGACCGTTCGCTGTTGACCGAACCGGCGGAGCAGGAGTTATACACCGTTTATCAGCGCTTGCATGCTGCCGGCGAGCAACGGTTGCCGCGTCGCGACTATAGCGGTTTTCTTGAAGAGATGCTGGCCCTCAAAGAACCCGTCGATCGCTTTTTCGACGACGTAATGGTCATGGCCGAGGACGAGGCGGTGCGGAACAACCGGCTCAACCTACTGACCGGTATCGGTACGCTGATCCTGGCGATTGGAGATATCTCCCGCATGCACGGCGGATTATAAATCTACGCATACTGAGGGCCCGATTCTCCGCCCTGCTGGGCCTTCGTGATTGCTGACCGAAAGGAAAAACAAAAAAAGGCTGCTCCCGTTCGGAGCAGCCTTTTTTATTGTACTACCAAACCTCAGTCGGTGATACGCATCACCGTACACGGTTTTATTGATGGCAGGGCTTGCAGCCTTTGAAGACCTCGGCCAGGGCCGGGTTATCGGCAGCGGCCTTTTTATGGCAGTCTCGACAGTTCTTGTGGGCGGCATCTTTATAGGTGGCGACTTCTTTGGGCAGCCCTTCGATGCCGGAGTTATGGCAAGACTCGCATTTGGCGATCTCCATGCCTTCCGTGTAAGGAACCTGCTTGCCGTTTTCCGCGCCGTGATGACAGTCGCCGCAGGCAGCGATCTCCTGATGTTTGGCGTGCGGGAAAACAGCCGGTTTCGGCTTTTTCGCTTTGTCGATTTCGGCTTGCAGAATCATGTCAGCCGGTGGATCCTGGGCGACGACGACGCCGGCAAAACCCAGAACCGCGACGGCACAAATACAGAGCAACAATTTCTTCATCATGGTGACCACTCCTCTCTTGAATTGGTTTTCTGCCGGTAGAACTGAACGAAGATTCACCCTATCCATCTTATACCGGGTTAGCGGGCGTATGTCAAGAACCTCTCTTGGAAATGTTTTTCTTTAATAGTCTGGTTTTTCATATAAAAAACTGATTTCAGGCGTAACTGTGCAATCCTGAGAGCAGGAAGTTGACACCGTAGTAGGTGAAGATCACGGCGAGAAAGCCGAGTAGGGACAACCAGGCAATCGCATTGCCGCTGATGCCGCGGGTATAGCGGATGTGCAGGGTAAATGCATAGACGAACCAGGTGATCAGCGACCAGGTTTCCTTCGGGTCCCAGCTCCAATAGGTGCCCCAGGCGGAGTTGGCCCAGACCGCGCCGGTGATGATACCGGCACTGAGCCAGATAAAACCGAAAATGAGGCATTTGTGGATAATGTCGTCGAGTACCCGCAAAGACGGCAGCAGACCTGCTTCCTGCCGCCTGTTGCTGGCGGCGGCCTTGATCAGGTACATGAGGGCCAGTGCGGCGGCAATGGCAAAGGCGGCGTAGCCGACGAAGCAGGTCAGTACGTGGGCGATCAGCCAGTTTGATTGCAGGGCCGGGACGAGCGGATTGATGCCCTTGTTGATCGGGGCGAACGAGGCATAGGCCATGGCCAGAAAGGCCAGCGGGACGGCAAAGGCGCCGATGGCACGATGCTTGAATTTCCATTCGATGCCCAAGTAAATGACGATGATCATCCAGGCAAAAAAGACGACAGATTCGTACATATTGGACAGCGGTGCGTGGCCGATGCCCATCTGATACGATTCTATCCAGCGCAGGATGATTCCCGCGGTCTGAACGAGCAGGGCCAAAGCGGTAAAGGTCGTGGCGATGAACCCGAGTCGCGCGCTGCGAAAGACGAGCAGGGCGACGTAGAGGCCGGAGGCGAACAGGTAGGTGAAAGTGGTTATACCGAGAAGCTGGGAACTATCCATTGTGCTACTCCGTCTGCAAATAATCGAATTGTCGGACGTCCATGGTATCTAGTCGTGCTGTTCCGTTCGGAGCAACTGCTCGAGTTCTTCCATGGTTCGGGTAAAACCGGGTCGGTTTTTGTTGGCCGATCCGGCCAGCAGTACGGTTGCGCCGTTATCGGCGGCGGAAACGAGAACCCAGAGACGCCGGTGCGAGGTGAAAAAGGCGATGTAAAGACCGATTAACATCAGCGAGCAGCCGGCATAGACCCACCAGACTCCGGGATCTTTGGCCACCTGCAGGCCGGTGGTGTACATCTGCCGGGCACCGACCAGATAATTCCGCTCGCCCAGTTGAACTTCGGCGGTGTCGGTTTTATCCAACCAGACGGTTACCGGGGCGCTCTGATCGTCACTGATCCAGAGCTTACTGCTGACGACGGATTGCCCCATGGCTCTGGCGTTGATGACCCCGAACCGCAGACCTTCTTCCGGCCACCGCTCCTGCTTCTGGAACTCGACGATAAACGATTCGCGCAGATCGGCGGCGGTGTTTTCAATGGTGATCAGAAAGTCTTGAAACGATTGATAGCTGGATTGATAGAAGGTAATTCCCCGATAGGTAAGCGGGTCGTTTACCCGAATTTCACGGGTCAGGATTTCCTTGCCGTCTTCGATAATGGTTAGGCTGGAGACATAGTCTTTCGGGGCTCCGTTGGGATAGAAATCGACAAGAAAGCTGTTGCAGCGTACCGTGAAACCGAGGTTTTCGAAGGACTGGCTGCCGAACAGCGCAACACGGTCACGCTGCATGGTCTCCGGGATCACCATGCTTCCTTTGAAGCCACCGATGGCGCCGATGACGCCTCCAAGGAAAATGACCAGGATCGAGGCGTGGACGATGTATACGCCGGTCCGTGTCCATGCCCCTTTCTGACAGAACAGTAGGGTGTGGTCGGGTTGATCTTTCCGTGCCGGTTTCCAGCCATCATCGCGCAACAGGTCGGTGAGTCGGTTGGCGGTGGCGGATATGCCGGTGGCCACCTGCCAGCTGGTGCTGGTCGGCAGCGTCGCCAATCGATCGGTCGGACGGGCCAGGCCGTCGGCGGTGATCTGCTTCCAGGCCGCCGGAAACCGGTCGAGACTGCAAATGATCAGGTTGAAGCAGAGCAAGGCGAGCAGACTGACGAACCACCAGCTGCTGTACATGTCCGGGATATCCAGCACATGAAAGAGCCGAGCCAGCTGATCGCCGTACTCGCCGGCATAGAAGGCAAATGGTTTCTTCTGCGGGATAAGGGTGCCGATGATCGAGGTGACAGCGAGCAGAGAGATGGTGACCAGGGCCAGCTTGACCGAGGCGAAAAATTGCCAGATAGCGTTATGTTTTTGCATTGAATGGGGAAAGTGGGTAGTTAGGGGCAGCGGCAGTTTCGTTCGGTATCGAAAAACGCAGCGGTTGACTACGACAAATGACGACCTGCTGAACCGCGAACACGAATCTGCACTTAACCAGTTTTCGTCCCGATTGGAAAGCAGATTCTTAAATAGAAAGTAAATTTCAAATCCGAGACCGATGTTCTGCGCAGCAGGCACGGCGTTGCTCTTCGGGCAACGCGAGAAACGATCTCACTTCCCGGCGCATCTCATCGAGGTCGGAGGCCAGAGAACCGTGCACCTGGACGACGTTGTTGGCATGATCACAGGTCAGATAGGTTGGCGACGGGCGTAACCGTTCGAGCAGCAGAGCTAGTTCATGGACGGTACCTTCGGCACTCTGCGGGGTGAACGAGCCGTCATCGACCTGTTGCAGGAGCGGGCAGCCGGATCGGCCGGCAACGGGATCGGATTCGTACAGCCAGAGTCGCCTGATCCTGACGAAAGCCGGCTGTAACTCGTTGATCAACTCGGCCGTGGCGATCATATGTTCACGCCAGCGCTCGGTCCCACCGAGCCCGAGCAGGACGTAAAATGATTGCTCGATACCGGCGGCCGCCAGCCAGCCGGATACCTCGCGCACCATGGCCGGTGATTGTCCTTTACGTTGGAACCGCAGGACTTCCTCGTCGCCTGATTCGAGGCCGAGGTGAACTCTGGTCAGTCCTCGAGCGGCCAATTCCGCAATGGTCTGCCGGCCGAGTTTTCTGAGTGTCGAGACCCGGGCATAACTGGTTACTTTCTTGACCGGAAAGCGATCATAGAGCATATCGATGACCCGGCCGATCAACTCGCTGCCGCCATGAAGCGGATCGGCGTCACCGAGGAAAAAATCCTCCGCCTGGGGCCGGCGAGCGCGCATGATCTCGATATCCTCGGCTATTTCCTCGAACCGGCGGATCGAGAAAGACGATTGGCCGAGGTGCGGGTAGATGCCGCAGAAGCGGCAGCGATTCCAGTTGCAGCCCCGGGTAACGCGAATCAGCGTGCTCTGCCACTCGCTCGGAGGACGGATGACCGGCTGCTCGAGCGGTCTGTTGGGTTTTCTGCTCATCGGTGGGGTGATTTTTGTAAGGGTTATTGAGAAAACGGCAGCAAACGCCGGTCGGCGTCGAAGGAGCATCGATTAGGCCGGAGCGGAGCAGTGCCGTGGTCGGGTGCGATTCTCAGGATTATTCTAATCCTTCCCGGTCAAAGAGCAACCGGGGATAAAAATCTTGAAAAAGATTGATAGACGAGGTAAAAGAACTCTTTTGGGCTTTTTCGCCTTGGCAGATGACAAACCAACGTCACGCCGTCAGCACGTCAATCGGTCTGATGGTGGCGACAGGAGATATCAGGAGATCGATCATGGCTAAAGTATGTGAAATTTGCGGCAAAGGGCCGGTTACCGGCAACAATGTTTCCCATGCCAACAACAAGACCCGACGGCGTTGGCTGCCGAACCTGAAGCGAGTGCGCATGGTGACCGATAACGGCGGCGTTCGTCGAACCCGCGTGTGTACCCGTTGCATTCGTTCCGGTGCCGTTGTCAAACCCGCTGTCTGAACGATGAATGATTGCCGTCGCCGGTTCTGCATCGGGTGATGGCGGCGGAGTACCGGTGATAATGGTTGTTTTTTCGAATCAGTGAGGGCATCGATGTCTGACGAAGCCATGGAATTTCTCTCCTACGCTGAGGCCTTGAAAATCGTGGCCGCCATTCAGGAGGAGGAAGATATCCACGACAAGAACCGCCGGGTCCTGACGGTCTACAACTACGATGACCGGGAACTCTGCTGGTTCGATTTCGACGAAGTAATGGCAGCGGTTGGTGAGGTGCCGGCCGGCGAGCGAAAACAATCCGTTCAGGATTACATCCTGAAACACATTCCTACCTGGGCCTTGGACATCTGAGCCGATCCCGCCCATCTCCGGCATCGGTTTGCCCGCCAGCTTTCCGGTGCACTGCGGTGCACTGCCTCTACCGCGTTACGCCTGCTCTTTTTCGTCTTTCTTCTCGATAGCCATTCTGCTGCTTCTGCCCATCGCGGCGGGCAGCACCGGCGGTTGCCCGGTGCCGTACCATGGCCCGGAAAACAGTGATTTAATCAATACGATCAGCAGCCAGAGCGTGGTGATCGGGATAACGATCACCTGCAGGATGAAAAGTGACACGTACAAGGTGGTCAATACCAGGAGCGCGTTGACGATGTCGTCGCCGCTTTCGGCGATGCGCCGGTACAGGTCACGGGCGCCTTCCATCTTTTCCCGGGCCGATATGGTAAATGAAGAGATGATCCCGCTTCCCTCCGGGCTGTCGAAACCGCCGATGACCTGTTGCTCGGCGGAAAGTGCGGAAAGCTGCGCCTTGGCGGCGACCATGTCGTCTTTGAGCAGGGATTGGTAGAGGGTATCGCTGACCAGTGAAGAGAGCGGCAGCAGCAGGCGCAACGCGATCAGCACGGCCCCGAATTTCAAGAGTAGTTCAGTCAAGGGGATGCGCCGGCCGTCTCTCAGCCAGAGCGGGATAATGAGCAGCAAGGCGACGAGCGCCAGCAGAACCGGCGGCGCCTGCTGACCGATTTCCATGATCAGTTTCTGCAGACCGAGGGAGACGAGTGCGGTGACCATGACCAGAGACAGACGCTCGGTCAGGTCGTCGATTGGGTCGAGAATCTGGCCGGCGGCGATGCTCAGGCCAACTCCGGCCGGAGAAATCTCCAGCGCCGATTCCTTGAGCACCGAGACAACAGCATTGACGCCGCGCACCGTTGCATAGGCCAGCGCCGCATCGGTGGTCGTATCACGGAAATAGCGGTCGGCCCGATCGTCAAGGTAGGGAATGGCGCGGTCGACCGCTCCGGAGAACAGCAGGGCGGCCAGACAGAGCACCCCGGTGAGCAGTAGTTTCCTGGCCATGGTGTTCCGCGGTGGAAGGTGAACGTGCGTAAATCATACAACACCGTCGGAGAGATGGCAACGGCGGCAAAACGGCGGCAAGACGGCGGCCGGGCGAACACCGCGGCGAGACGATGCCGCTCCCGTCGTGCCCTCGGTCGGGCCCAACGGGAGCGGTTGGGGGTGGCTGCAAGGAAGGTCTTCAGGACGGCCGCAGCTGTCTAGAACCGTCGTCCGCCGACCCAATGCTGGTTGCTGCGGTGTTTCCCGCGGTCGCGGCGCATTTTCACCTGCCCGGCCGGTTCGGAAACCAGTTCCCAGCCGTTTTCGGTACGGCAGACCGTGCCGTAGATCTTTTTTGCCCTGCCGTTTACCGTTCCGAGGATTTCCGCTTCACGGCACGGCGGTCCCTGCGTGTAACGATCTGTGGCACCCGGGTAGTAGTGATGATTCTCGGTGACGTATTTGTTTTGGTAGACCACCCGCCGCTGCGGCGGGTAATGTTTGACGACCCGCTGCTGCCGGTGAATGACCGGCTGCTGTGAGTGGTAGACGACCTGGCGGTGATAGCCGCCGCTCTTGTCGATCTCGTTGCCGATCACATAGCCGAGCAGGCTGCCGACGGCCGTGCCGATCAGCGTCGCCTCGGTGTTTCGGCCGATGGCCTGGCCGGCGATGGCCCCGCCGCCGGCGCCGAAGATCAGGCCGTTGATGCCGTTGTTGTGATCTGCCCGGGCGCTCAGTGAGCCGGTAAGGGATACCATCAGGATGGTTGCTCCGAGAATAAGTTTTTTCATGACCGTCCTCCGTTGTTGGTTTTTCTACGGTTGGTGCTGCTGTTGTCTTTGATGTAAGCTGTTTTTGGAGGAAACGGTAGCGGACATGGGGCGATGTCGGGCCCGACATCGCCCGGCATCGGGCGTTTTTGGCGCTTTTGGCGTTGGTTGAGAGAGGAGCGATGGATATTTTTCTGCAGGCCCTGATTTCCTATATGGTTATTGTCGACCCGGTCGGTGTCGCCCTGGTCTTTCATGCCCTGGCCGGTGACCGATCCGGGACCTATCGAAGGACCATGGCCTTCCGGGCCGTGCTGATCTCCTGTGGATTGGTGATATTTTTCGGCTTTTTCGGCCAGTGGTTGTTGGGCAAACTCGGCATTTCTCTCGATTCGTTCAAGATCGCCGGCGGTTTGTTGCTCTTCTACACGTCTTTCAGCATGGTGGTCGGCGCCGAATCGGTCGAGCAGCGCGATGACGCTGAAGTGCAGAGCGACATATCGGTGTTTCCGCTGTCCATCCCGCTATTGGCCGGCCCCGGCTGTCTGACTCTGACGGTGCTGCTGTTCACCGGAGACGTTGGCGGGGTGGGAGATTATCTCTTTTTGCTGGCTGCGGTCGCGGTTGTCTTCGGCCTGTCGCTGTTTTGTCTGTTGGCGGCCGGTTCGGTCTCGCGAGTCCTGGGGGAAACGGGCAATAGTATCATGAAGCGGCTGCTCGGCGTGCTGCTCGCCGCGCTGTCGATTCAGTTCATTGCCGATGGGGTGCGGGGATTGCTTACTGCTGCGCTGTGATTTCGATCAGCGTGCCGGAGCCGGGCTGGCGGTACCGGATCAGGGCCGTGCAATCCGACAGGCGCACCGCCTGGTTGGCGACCAGTCGCACCTGCACGGTACCCGGTCCGGTGTTCTTGAGCAGCCACCTGACACTTCCTTTCTTCCGTTCGATTTTAGCGGGCTTCGGCTGGCCGGCGGTAACCGCTACGCCGCGTGGCAGGAACACCTCGACGATCAGGTTGCTCGGGGCCGGCCGGGACAGCGAAATCTCGACAATGACGCTATTCGGTTGATCCTGGAAGAGCCGGGCGGAGACACCGTCGGCATGTCCGGAGGTGGCCAGCAGAAAGAGCAGCGCCAGCAGGAAACAGCCGGCGGCAGCAGAGGGGTATCGTCTGGATGTCTTCATAACAATGCTCGGTGGTTGGTGAGATAATGGCATCGATCCTTTACTCCCGTACGGCAAAACGCTGCTGCTGGGCCTGCCAGACATAGCCGTCGCCCAGCCAGATATCCTCGATCAACTCCATATCGATGCCGATCGGTTGATCGCTGCCAGCCAGGTCGTAGACCGCCAGGATTTCCTCGTCGCTGATGCGGTTGTCCCGGTTGCTGTCCGCCCAGTGATGAACCCCGGAAGTACTCTGCCGGTCACCATCGACGGTGATCTCCGCGGTGGCGTTGTCCGGGCCTTTGACAAAGCCGTCCAGGTGCAGCGTCCCCTGGTAGGAGAGTTCGCTGCGCAGCGTATAGGCAAAGGTCGTCGTACCGCGCACCTTGGTCAGCCATTTGATCGAGTTGTCTTTCTTGTCCTGTCCGGAAATCGGGGGCAGGGCGGTGACGACGTGCAGACCCGGAGGAATGGCCTCCTTCAGGATGATGGAGCGGGGCTCGTCCGCCGGCGCATCGACCTTCAGGAAGACCGGAAACGGCTGCCCGGCAACGAAATGGGGCGGCGCTATACGGCGGACGCTGATTTCAAGCGGCCGGTTCTGGCCTCGTCCCATGAAGAAGAGTGCCAGGGCTGCGCCGGACAGGAGCAGTGCGGTGATTATCAGTGCCGTTTTGATTGCCCTGGTGGGGCGGGGCGCAGCTCCGGTTGCGGCCGGAGTCGTCACCTGCTCGGGCCCGTCGTCGGCCATCGACGTGGCTGCCGGTTCGGGCGGCTCGGGTGGCGTCTCCGGCGAGTCCGGTTCGGGGGCCTCATCCCGGTCGAGGAGTTCTCCAAGGTCCACCTCGAGAGAGGCCGCCAGTTTCAGAGCGTTTTCTTTCTTGATCGTCGGATAGCGTTTGTTCTCCCAGCGGGAGACGGTATCGGTGGTTACGTCGACTGAGGTGGCGATGTAGAGTTGGGTGAGGCCCTTGCTCTCGCGGAGGGCGCGGACTCTACCCCCGTCGATCTTGACCATTTCCGGGCCGCCTGGATAGCTTGTCTCGTTCACTGGTTGTCGCTGACCGGTTGATGTTTTTTCTTTATCATAGCAGATGTCGCAAGGTTTGCCATCTGCACCGGTACGGCAAACCACCCGATGTCGCCATCTTTTTTGGTCGATGTTGGCCGATGTCGCCTGTTCCCGGGTCGATGGAGCGGCTATGGTTTCGAAAAAGGGCGGACATCGGGTCCGGCCGCAGATCGAAAGGAGAACGAGATGAAACGAATTATTGCAATTATGGCAATGGTGATGATGGTGGCCGGCGGTGCGACGGCGGTTTCGGCGGCGAGCGCCCGCTGCGTCGTCGTCACAGCCGAAGACAAGGAGCTGGTGCTCGAGTGCGAGAGCGGCACCGACGATTTTCAGCCGGGCCAGGAGGTAAAGCTCAGGGTGGAGCGGGTTCGGGCGGCGATTGAGGGGTGCTGATTACCAGTCGAAGCGGAAACTGTTATCGAGCGGGTCGACCTTGACCGGCCTGACCATGACGCGGTTGCCCGGTTCGGGCAGCGGCGTCCGGGTGGGGGGCAGATCAATGTCCATCAGGATATCGGTGAGCAGCAGGTTGACCCGCTTCGGTCCTGTTTCGATGACCAGCGCTTCCATGTAGGTGTCTATATGGTCTTCCAGATATTTCAGGAGCCAGTAGCGATGTCGCTGTTGTTTGACGCTGTTGGCGGCGGCCAGGGTACGGGCGATCACCGAGGTGAAGTCCTTGCACATTTCTTCGGTAAAACAGACGCTGCGCCGGCGAATCAGGTGGTTGATCTGGTGCTGCATGACCAGGTCGAGCAGCCGTCTGATCGGTGACGTGACCGTGGTATAGAAACCGACGCCCAGGCCGCTGTGCGGCCTGGCTTCGGTGGTCAGCTCGCTGCGCGGCAGATGTTTGCGTTGCAGTGTGTTGAGGAACAGGTCGTCGTCGTCGCCCTGCACGAATCGTTTGGTGATTCGGCCTTGCGAACGGAACAGTCCGGGCGCCATGCGATCGGAGACGAAGCGGGCAGCCTCGGTGTTGGCCAGGATCATCATCTCGGAGATGATGGTGCGCGCCGGAGTGTCGGTCTTTCCCAGCGATACGTGCACCTTGCCCTGGTTGTCGATGTAGATGTTGACGTCGGGAAAGGGAAGCAGCAGTGCTCCTGCGGCAAAACGACGCTGGCGCAATTTCTGGCGCAGTATGTTGAAGATGCGCAATTCCGGATCAGAGTCGATCATCTGGTCGGCATTTTCGTACGTCAGCCGCCGGGCGACCCGGATAATGGAGGGCACGATCTGCACCTTGAGCACTTCTGCCTCCGGCGAGAGCAGGATCAGGTGCGAAAAGGCCGCCCGCGTCTCGTCCTGGATCAGGCTGCAGACCCCCTGCGACAGGTGTCTCGGCAGCATCGGTACCTGCCCTTCCGGAAAGTAGAGAGAGGTGCCCCGATTGAGGGCCTCCTGGAAGAGCGGATCGCCGGGCCGGACATAATGGGCGACATCGGAGATATGGACGCCGACCAGGTAATTGCCGTTTTGTTCCTGGATGCTGAGCGCATCGTCGAAATCCAGGGTGGTGGCGCCGTCGATGGTGAAGGTGGCCAGATCGGTAAGATCGACGCGGGCCGGATCGTTGAACAATGAATCGCTGCCATACTGAAGGATGGCCTCCGCCCGCTGTCGCACCTCGGTACTGAACGAGATGGACAGATTGGCGCGGAGCAGGGGCAGGTTGACATTGCGTGTCCAGATGCCGGCTTTGACCAGCAGGTGGAACGGATCGTGAGGTTTGTTGAAGCCGGCCTCCTTGAGAATGGACCGGACCAGATCGGCCTGGTCGGCATCGGAGCCGTGCAGGTAATAGTTCTGCAGCAGGGTGAGAATTTCGTCCTGCTGTTCGGTGAACGGTGCGGCCGCCTGCTCCAGCCGGTCGATGCGGCGCAGCAGTTCGGCGCCGTCGAGGATGACAGTTTTTTTCCAGGCCTCTTTTTCCAGCTGATTGCGCAGCTGTTGCACTTTTTCCGGACTGTGGACCTGAATCCTGCCTTCCCGGTATTTGAAGAACAGCTTGTCCTTGAACACCGAACGGAGAAAGGCGGAGATCCTGTCGTCGTCGGCAACGCGGCCGAACATCAGCTCGGTCAGGAAACGCGGGTCGAAGGTGTCCGTGGCCTCCGTGCAGGCCAGTTCCCAGAGCATTTCCAGATCGATGTCCTGCATCAACAGGTGCCGTTTTTCGGTCGTATCCTGTAGCAGTCTGATCAACGATTCCCGGTCGGAGACGGCCGGCGGCGAAGTCTGTGAACAGTGAACGATACGCGATACCGGCAGGTTCAGTTCGCGGCCGTTCTGGTTGAGCAGGCGGACGCGTTTGGGTTGGCTTTCGGTGACATAGCCACAGATAAATCTGCCGTTGTCGAGATATTCGATGAGTTTGCCGGAACTGATATGTGTGAAAGACATGTACGCCTTGATTGTCTGTTGCCGGACGGCGGTACGGCCGTTCGGAGGGCCTGTTGCCGGGATAATTGCATTGTCTGGGCCGAAACAGGGCCGATTTTTAGATTCGAACAGAGAAATATAGTGTATTTTTGCCATTTCTCCACGGTATAATCTCAGCAAACCGATAAATTCCACCTCCACGGTATAAAATATGGATGCTTTCCCCGCTGAAACGGTGAGTTCCGGGATGGTTGCCCTGGTCGGTCCCCCCAACGCCGGAAAATCGACCCTGCTCAACACCATGCTCGGCCAGAAGATCTCCATCGTCACGCCGAAGCCGCAGACCACCAGGAACCGCATTGTCGGGGTTCTCAACGGGCCGGACTACCAGATCGTTTTCCTCGATACGCCGGGGTTGCATCGGAGTTCCGGGCTCCTCAACCAGGAGATGGTAAAGATTGCGATGGACAGCCTGAAGGGGATGGATGCGGTGTTGTTCATGGTAGATGCATCCCGGCCGCTAACGAAGGCGGACAGGCCCGAGAAAGGCCATCAGTATCTCGATTATTTCAACGAGATTGACTGCCCGGCCCTGCTGCTGCTCAACAAGATCGATCTGATCGATCGCCGTCAGGTGCTGCCGCTGATCGATTCCTATGCCGCGCTCTATCCGTTCCGGGCGATTATGCCGGTTTCAGCACTGCGCGGGGAGGGGGTGCCGGAGATAATCGATCAATTGTTGACGGTGCTGCCCCGCGGCATCCGTTATTTCCCGGAAGACAGCCTGACTGATGCCAGTGAGCGGTTCCTTGCCGCAGAGATCATCCGGGAAAAGGTATTTCTGCTGACCGGCCAGGAAATTCCCTATTCTTCGGCGGTGATGATCGAGTCCTTCAAAGAGGACGACGAACGGAACAGCGTCACCATCCATGCCACCATCTACCTGGAACGTCCTTCGCAGAAACCGATCGTCATCGGCAAAGGGGGAGCCAAGCTCAAACAGATCGGCATTGCCGCCCGGAAAGACATCGAAGAGCTTATCGGCCGGCACGTGATGCTCAAGCTGTGGATCAAAATCAAGAAACACTGGACCCGGGACGAGAGGTTCCTGAAAGAACTCGGGTTTTGACGGCGGGTCAAGGACGGCGGACTAAAATTTCTCGACAATTTTGCGGTAATACTCGTCGTTATGATCGATCCTGGTCGGCCGGTCCCGGCAGCGGTCGATCTTCATCAGCAGTACGTTGAGTTTCTTCATCTGTACCAGCCGTTGATGGGCGTCTTCGGTCTTGGCGATCAGATCCTCGAGGCGATGCGCTTCCTTGCGCATCTCCACTTCCGGTGGCAGGTAGCCGCTGTTTTTCAGGATTTTGTAAGCCATTTTCAGATCGGCAGGGACGAACGGCTCGGTATCCATGGGCAGCGGTCGTCCGTGCCAGCCTTCCGTCCGCAGGGTTCCTTCTTCGATGGCCTGGCTGATCCGCTGTTCAGCGATAAGGGCAATGGCGTTGTACATGGGCTGTCTTATTCCCTCGTTTGCTGCCGGTTGAAGGAGGCGTAGAGAATCAGGCTCTTCAAAATGTTGTAGGCCTCGCGCAACTGGTTGTCGTTTTCAACCCGGCTCCGCATCTCGTCGGAAAATTCGGGAGTGTCTTCGGTCGGCTTGTCGCTCTGGTTGAAAAAATGGTTTTCCAGATCCTCTTCGCGCACTGCCGGTGCCGAAGATTCCCCGGTCTCATCCGTGCTGCCGTTTGCCAGTTCGATGGCGATGTCGGGCAGGATGCCGGTGGCTTGAATGGAGCGGCCGCTGGGCGTGTAGTAACGGGCGGTGGTCATTCGCAGGCCGGCGCCGTCGGCCAGTGGAACGATGGTCTGTACCGATCCCTTGCCAAAGGTTTTGCTGCCGACGATAACCCCGCGCTTATGGTCCTGAACGGCGCCGGCGACGATTTCCGATGCACTGGCCGATCCTTCGTTGACGAGGACCACCAGCGGGTAGAATGATTCGGTACGTTCGTCGCGATGCGCTTCATAGGTGAGATCGAGTTCCTTATTCCGGCCCCGGGTATAGACGATCAGCCCTTCGGCGAGAAAGAGGTCGGCGACGTTGACGGCCTGATCGAGCAGCCCGCCGGGGTTATTGCGCAGATCGAGGATCAGGCCGCGCAGGGGCTCGGCTTTTCTCAGCTCGGCGAGGTGCTCGCGAACCTCCTTGGTGGTATTGCGCTGGAAATTGGAGATGCGCAGATAGCCGAGGCCCGGCTTGATGGCAAAGGAGCGGACCGACTGCAGCGGAATAGTATCCCTGCTCAGCGTAAAATCCTTCAGTTCCTGCCAGCCTTCACGGAAAATGGAGATCGTCACTTCGCTGCCTTTCGGGCCGCGCAGCAGCTTGACCGCATCGAAGGGTGACTTACCCTTGGTAAAATCGCCGTTGATTTTGATGATCTTATCGTTGGCCTTGATGCCCGCCTTGGCGGCCGGTGTGTCCTCGATCGGGGCGATGACAGTGATGACACCGTCTTTAAGCGTGATCTCGATGCCGATACCGGTAAAGGCGCCGCTCGTCTCTTCCTGAAATTCCCGATAATGTTCCGGCTTCAGGTAGGAGGAGTGGGGGTCGAGGGAGAGCAGCAAACCGTCGATGGCCCCTTCGATAACCTCCTTGGTGTCTATCTCTTCGACGTAGTGTTCCTGCAGGATGCTCAGGATGGCGGCGAAGGTTTCCAGGTGTTGATACGTATCCTGTTGCTGCTTTTCGCTGATTTCAGCTTCGGCGATGGCCGGTGCCGGGATGGTGAGTAGCAGGGTCAGGAGGAGGAGACGGCAACAGGTGAACAAGCGACGTTGAAACATTATTTTCTGTGGGTTATCGGCGCCCGGGAACAGCGCGGCCGCCTAAGGTTTTTTCGATATTCGGGATGGGTCGAGCCAGTCTGACGGATCGAGGTTTTTCGAACCGTGCCTGATTTCGAAATAGAGTCCTTCATTTATTAAGGTTGCGGTCTCGCCCATGATGGCGATTTCCGTTCGTTCATCGACCCGCTGCCCTTTTTCGATCAGGATTCTTTCGACCCGTGAGGTGATAGAATAATACTGATAACCGTGATTCACAATAACCGTGTTGCCATAACCGCGGAGATAGCCGGCAAACATGACTTCTCCTTCGTGGATGGCACGAACCATGGTGCCCGTTGGTGCCTCAATGGCGATGCCGTTGCTCAGCGAGGTGATGCCAAGTCGGTTGGTGCTGTGCTCTTTGAAGCGGGTAATGATCGTGCCGTCGACCGGCGGCGGCAGCTTGCCCTTGTTGCGGAGAAAGCTCTGGTCGAGAAAATCTTCTTTTTTCTCGAGAACTTGCAGCGAAGATGAGAGGGACGCGCTGGCCTGCTGCATTTCCTCGATGGCTTGCTGGTGGAGTTTTTGCTGGGTCCTGATGCGGACCAGCAGGGCTTCCTTCTCCTGCCTGATATCGTCCAGTTTTTCCCGTTCCCTGGCATTTTGGGCGATAAACTCCTGGAGCAGACCCTCTTCAAGTTCCAGGGTCTCGATGGCAGCCTCCAACTCGTTGATAGTATGGCGGAAGGTGGCGATCACATCGCGGTCGTACCTGATCAGGGTCTGGAAGGAGTCGTGAAAGCGCATCAACTCGGGCAGGGTTTGGGCAGAGAAGGTAACGTTGATGAAGCCGATGCTGCCCATCTTGTAGTAGGCCTGAATCCGTTTCATCAGGTGGTCCTGCACCGCCTGTTTCTCGCTGCGGGTTCGCTGCAGTTCCCGTTCCTTGACCAGCAGCAGTTCGCGCTGCGCCTTCATTCTTGCTTCCAGTACATCGAGCTTTTCCAGCTGTTCGCCGAGGCGCAGGTCGATATTCTGCAACTCGGCAAGCAGGTCGCGTTCCTGCTGGCGGGTCCGGGTGATCTGTTCCTGTTGTTTTTTGATCCCTTCCTGGAGGCGCCTGATGTTGATCCGGTAAGTCTTGATTCCTTTGGCGACCTCTTCTTTCTTTTGCTGGCGCACTTCGGGAGAGTCGGCGGCGCCGGCATCGGTAGCCGGCAGGAGCACGGCGACAAGCAGGACAAAGCCTGCAGCGGCAAACAGTCTACGCGCGGTGCCTACAAGGGAACCTTGAAAAATTGCCGTTTCGCTCAATCTCGTCGTTGCGCAATCAAATTTTATCCTCGGAATATCATGTATATGCCTGCGGTAAAATTCTCTTGCGCGCCTCAATCTTGAGAGAAATCCCAATTTTTTCAAGCTCCCCTCAAGACGTCCCATGACCATTGTTCCGGCTCAGATGCGCAGGAATTTCTGCATCGAAAGATAACTGCCGACGGTGCACAACAATACGGATATGAAAATGATGGTTGCGACGGTCGGGCCCTGGAAAAATGAGAATTCGAAAATGGTGAGGATGCCCGGACCGGAAAACCTGAGCTTGATCCAATGAAAGAGTGTGTAGAGCGAGATGATTCCGACCGTTGAGCCGAGGATACCCTGCAGAACCCCCTCGATCAGAAACGGAGTTCTGATATAGTTGTTGGTGGCGCCGACCAGCCTGAGCAGTTCAAGTTCCGCCTGCCGGCCGAGGATAGTCAGGCGGATCGTGTAGGAAACCATGAAGACCGTGGTCATGATCAGCAGGCCGCCGCTGAGCAGCACGACGATGGACAGGAGCCGGGTGAAATAGTAGAACCGTTCGATCCAGTCCTGGCCGTACTGGACCTTCAGGGTTCCGGGCAAACGGGCGAGATAATCGGAAAACAGTTTGACCTGGCTGAGGCTGCGCAGGTTCTTCAGCGGTACCACTTCGATGGAGGCCGGCAGGAAGTCACGCGGCATGTCGTCGAGCACATCGCGGTCGTTGCCGAGCTGGTCGGCAAAGCGCTGATACGCTTCGGCTTTGGAGATAAAACGAATTTGCTCGACCTCGTCAAAGGCGAGAATCTTGCGCCGGAGCTGCTCCTGCATTTCCGGCCCCGGCTCTTCCTCCAGGTAGACGATGAGCCGCAGGTCGTCGCCGAGCTTGTCGCCGACCCCGAGCATATTCATATAGACCAGATAGAAAAAGGCGAAGATCAATACCGACAGGCTGACGGTGAGCAGCGTCATGAACTGGGAAGGCCAGGTTTGCCTGAGGTTTCGGGCGACCTGGCGAAGCACGGCGAGCCAGAAACTCATTGCGGTAGTCCCTCTCGGATCAAGTGCAGTTTGCCGCTACGCAACTCCATGATGCGATGCTGGGTGTCGCGGTAAATTGAATCGTCGTGGGTGGCGATTATCACCGTGGCCCCGGAGTGGTTGCACTTGGTCAGCAGGTCCATGACCCGCCTGGTCGTTGTCGCGTCCAGGTTGCCGGTCGGCTCGTCGACGAGGATCAGGGTCGGCGAATTGGCTACCGCTCGGGCCAGGGCGACGCGTTGTTGTTCGCCGCGAGACAGCTCGCCGGTGATGGCATCGTGCTTATCGGCCAGGGCCAGCCGGTCGAGCAGATCTCTGACCCGCTTTTTGATATGTTGCGGCTTTTTGTAAGAGACCTCCATCGAGATGGCGATATTCTCGGCTACGGTACGATCGGTCAGGAGTTTGAAGTCCTGGTAGGCGACGCCGATCTTCTGGCGCATCCTGGCCAGTGTCTTGCCGCGCAATTTCTGGATATCTCGACCGGCGATCTCGATCAGCCCGTTGGTCGGAGTTTCCATGTTGCACAGCAGCTTGAGAAAGGTGGTCTTGCCGGCGCCGCTCATGCCGATAAGAAAGAACATCTCCCCCTGGGCGATCGACACGGACACGTCGGAAAGCGCCCTGATATCGGGTTGATATATTTTGCTCACCTTGATCATTTCGATCATGGCGCCATTGCTTTCGCTCATGGATCACGCACGGGGAGAAGGGGCAGTTGTCTGTCGGGTCGAATTTCTTTAATAATCTTCTACTATTTAATAGGCTTGGCGGCCGGTGTCAATTTTAAAGCGACGCAATGCCTGGAAAGCACAGCGGCTGCCGCCCGGTCGGCGGGGAGGGGCCGGGGGACAAGACTTTCTGCTTGCAACTTGCCCTGTTGGTGTTATTGTACTTGGTTTCGAATAAATTCGGCCACTATTCCAGTGGTTGTCGACCTGCTTGGCGGGTCTTCCGCGAGCGAGGAAAAAGGAGAGAATCATGGACTACAGGGCGACGCTGAATTTGCCCGAAACTTCATTCAAGATGAAGGCCAACCTGACCCAGAACGAACCGCTGATGTTGAAGCGCTGGGATGCGGAAAACCTCTATCAGCGAATCCAGGAGAGAAGCGTTGGGCGGCCCCTCTTCGTCCTGCATGACGGCCCCCCGTATGCCAACGGCAATATCCATCTCGGTACCGCGTTCAACAAGATCCTCAAGGACATCATCCTTCGCTCCAAACGGATGGCCGGTTTCAATGCGCCTTATATTCCCGGCTGGGATTGTCACGGTCTGCCGATCGAACATAACGTCGACAAAGAATTGGGCGACAAGAAAAAGACCATTCCCACCCTGTCCAAACGCCGCGCCTGCCGGAGTTACGCGGAAAAGTGGATCAAGACCCAGAAAAAAGAGTTCAAGCGTCTCGGAGTACTCGGCGACTGGGAGCGGCCGTATCTGACCATGAGTTACGATTACGAGGCCACCATCGCCCGGGAATTCAATAAATTTCTTCTCTCAGGGGCGGTGGTCAGAAGCAAGAAACCGGTCTACTGGTGCTCGACCTGTGTCACTGCGCTGGCCGAGGCCGAGGTTGAATATCACCAGCACACGTCACCGTCCATTTACGTGAAGTTTGCCATCGATGCCGGCCTCGGCGATATCGATGAGAAGCTGGCCGGGACGCCGACTTTTATCGTCATTTGGACCACGACGCCGTGGACCTTGCCGGCCAACCTGGCCGTGGCCCTGCATCCCGACTTCGAATACGCCGCCGTCCGGGTTGGCGACGAGCTGCTGGTCTTGGCCAAAGAACTGGTACCCCGGGTCATGGACGAGTGGGGCGTGAGCGACTGGACGATCGAGAGCACCTTTGCCGCCGGCCCGCTGGAGAAGCGAACTTGTCGCCACCCCTTCATGAATCGCGACTCGCTGCTGGTGCTGGCCGATTACGTGACGCTCGAGGCCGGTACCGGCTGTGTGCATACCGCTCCCGGACACGGCACCGACGACTATCAGACCGGCCTGCGCTACGGGCTCGATATCCTCTCGCCGTTGGACGATGACGGTTATTACACCGCCGAGGCCGGCGTTTACGAAGGACTCCGCGTTCCCGAAGTGAATGACCGGATCAACGGAGATCTGGTCGAATCCGGGCATCTGCTCCACCAGGCGGCGATTACCCACAGCTACCCGCATTGCTGGCGCTGCAAGCAGCCGGTCATCTATCGGGCGACGCCGCAGTGGTTTATTTCCATGGAGCATGACGACCTGCGTCGTAAATCCCTGGAACAGATCCGTCAGGTGGTTTGGACGCCGGGGTGGGGGATGCAGCGCATCTACTCGATGATCGAAAACCGGCCCGATTGGTGTTTGTCGCGGCAGCGCGCCTGGGGCGTGCCGATCACGGTGATCAGTTGCCGGGATTGCGGCGCGGTGATCAACGACGAGACGATCGCCGGCACGATCGACGAGTTATTTCTGCAGGAAGGCGCCGATGCCTGGTTCAGCCACGGTGTGGACGATTTCCTGCCGGCCGATAAAACGTGTCCGTCCTGCGGGTCCGTGGAATTTCGTCAGGAGACCGATATTCTCGATGTCTGGTTCGATTCCGGGGTCAGCCATGCCGCGGTCTGCGAACGGCGCGAAGAATTGACCTCGCCGGCCGATCTCTATCTGGAGGGCAGTGATCAGCATAGAGGTTGGTTTCACAGTGCTCTGCTGACGTCGGTCGGCACCAGGGGCCGGGCTCCGTATAAAGGGGTGCTGACCCACGGCTACGTAGTCGACGGACAGGGCAAGAAAATGTCCAAATCGGTTGGTAACGTCGTGGCGCCGCAGGAGGTGATCGAGCAGTATGGTGCCGAGATCTTGCGTTTGTGGGTTGCCAGTGAAGACTATCGTGACGACGTCAAGGTGTCCGACGGCATCCTTCGTCAGGTAACCGAGTCGTATCGCAAGATCCGCAACACCATTCGCTATATGCTCGGCAATCTCGCCGATTTTCAGCCGGATCGGGACGCGGTACCGCTGGAGCAGCTCGATGAGCTGGACCGTTGGGCTCTGGCCAGGTTCGAGGAAGTCAAGGAGAAGATTGTCGCCGCCTACGAACGCTACGAGTTCCACGGGGTCTATCATGGACTCAACTATTTCTGCGGCATGACCATGAGCGCCTTTTACCTCGATATCATCAAGGACCGCCTCTACGTCTCCGGCACCGACTCGCCGCTGCGGCGCGGCGCCCAGACCGTGCTCCGGGAGATCACCGAGGGGCTGCTGCAGTTGATGGCGCCGATACTCTGCTTCACCGCTGCCGAGGCTTGGGATGCGCTGCACGGCCGCGATCGGCAGGACGATCTGGCCGGCAGCATCTTCTTTACCGATTTTCCGGCCGGCAACCGGCGCAATCATTTGGACGAAGCGACCGAGCAGCGCTGGAAGCGGCTGGCCCGGATTCGCGCCGATATTACCCGGGCACTGGAAAAGGCGCGGGCCGGCAAGATTATCGGTCATTCGCTGGAGGCCGAAGTACTCGTCGCCGGTGAAGGAGAACTTGCCGCATTTCTTGCCGACCAATGGCAAACGCTGAAAGAGATCACCATCGTTTCCGCGCTGCGGCTTGTCGGCCCCCAGGAACTGGCCGGGCTTGATGCAACGACCGGAGAAGAGGTCGAGGGCCTGCGGGTGGCCGTCGGCCCGGCACCGGGTGAAAAGTGCGAGCGTTGCTGGATCAGATCGACCAGCGTCGGGACCTCCGCCGGTCATCCGACCATCTGTGATAGGTGCCTGAACGTGATCGGCACGATGAACCTGCATGAGCAGTCATAACGGTGCGGCTCTATTTTCTGATCTTTGTTGTCATCCTTGCCGGTGACCAGCTGAGCAAGTTCATTATTGTCGCCAATCTGCCTCTCTATGACGTGCGCGAGGTGATTCCCGGCCTGTTCAATCTGGTCCACGTGACCAATAAGGGGGCGGCTTTTTCGCTGTTCGCATCGATCGACTCGCCGCTACGACACTACTTTTTTGTCGGTGTCAACAGCCTGGCGGTAATCGGTTTGACGGTTGCCGCCTGGAAAATCGGCGGCGACCTGAAGCGTCTCTACCGCATCTCGTTTGGCCTGATCGCTGCCGGGGCACTCGGTAACCTGATCGATCGGTTGCGCCACGGCGCCGTCACCGATTTTCTTGATTTTTATCTCGGCAGTTATCACTGGCCGGCCTTTAACGTCGCGGATTCCGCGATCTGTGTCGGGGTCGGGGTGATGGTTCTGGCCAATATCCTCGACATCCGCAACGAGAAAAGGAGAAGGCAATGAAACTTGGAGTACTCTTTCCCGGCCAGGGCTCGCAATTCGTCGGGATGGGCCGGGAGTTCATCGACAGACTGCCCGAGTGCGCGACGATCATGGCAACGGCCGAGGCGGTCTGCGACTTTCCGTTGCGCCGCCTCTGTCTTGACGGGCCGCTGGAGGAGTTGACCCGGGCAGCGGTCCTGCAGCCGGCCATCACCGTCACCAACCTGATGTGTTTGCAGGCTCTGCAGATGCGGCTGCCCCCTGAGCTGCCGATTTCCTGCTGCGCCGGCCACAGCCTCGGTGAATTTTCGGCCCTCTGTGCGGCCGGGGTGATCTCGGTTGAAGATGCGGTCCGGCTCGTCGAGCGCCGCGGTTTTTTCATGGAGCGGGAAGGGCTGAAACATCCCGGCGGCATGCGCGCCGTCCTCGGCCTCTCCATCGACGTGGTCGAAGCGGCAGTGGCTGCGTATCAGGGCGAAGGGAGTGTTACGGTGGCCAACTACAATACCCCGCAACAGATCGTCGTCGCCGGTAGCGAGGATGGCCTGGACGTGGTTTGCGCAGCGCTGGCCGACAAGGGTGCCAAGGTGATCGCGCTCAACGTCAGCGTCGCCAATCACTCCCCGCTGGTGGCCGGAGCGGTGCCCGATTTTGCCGCATATCTCGAAACCGTCACCTTCAATCGTCCGCAGCTGCCGGTCTTTTTCAATGTTACCGGCCAACCGGTCGATGACCCGGCGGCTATCAAAGAGATCATGGCTCGGCAGATCATCTCCCGGGTGCGTTGGTGCGAGAGTATCATTGCTATGATCGACGACGGTGTCGACACCTTTATCGAAGTCGGGCCGAAAAATGTCCTCAAGGGGATGATGCGCAAGATCGTTCCGAAGGGGCAGCGGGTTACCGCACTGCAATTCGACAGTCCGGACGGCCTGGACGAATGTTTGCAAAAACTTGGTATCAATGGCTGACAAGGAATCCCGGAGCGGTCTTCGACCGGTGAGCGATCGGCACCTGCGGGAGTTGGTAGCGCGAATTATTGGTGGCGAACAGCTGTCCCTGGAAGAGGCCCTGGAATTGGCCGACAAGACCGGTCCGGAAGAGCTCTGGGCGGCCGCCGACGAGCTGCGTCGCAGGGTCCATGGCGATCGCTTCGATTATTGCTCGATCATCAACGCCCGGTCCGGTAAGTGCTCGGAAAACTGCCGATTCTGCGCCCAGTCGTCGCGCTATCAAACGGCCATCGAGACCTATGACCGGGTGGACTATCAGGAGGTGCGGCGGCAGGCCCTGGAGAACGAGAGCCACGGGGTGGAGCGATTTTCCCTGGTCACCGCCGGCCGCGAGGTGGCAGCCGCAGATCTCGACGCCTTCGCCACCATGTACGAGCGGCTCGGAGAGGAAACCGGACTCTCCCTCTGCGCCTCGATGGGCTTTCTCACCCCGGAAAAGGCCCGGCGGCTTGTCGACGCCGGAGTCAGGCGGTATCATTGTAATCTGGAGACCTGTCGCAGTTTCTTTGCCGAAGTGTGTACGACGCACAGCTGGCAGGATAAGGTCGAAACCATCAAGATCGCCCGGCAGGCCGGCATGGATATCTGTTCCGGCGGCATTATCGGCCTGGGAGAGAGTTTTCGGCAGCGGTTGGAATTGGCGGTCGAGCTGCGGGATCTCGGTGTACTGTCGATCCCGATCAACATCCTCACCCCGATTCCCGGCACGCCGCTGGCCGAGCGGCCGGAATTGACGATTGAGGACGTGCTCACCGCCATCGCCCTGTTCCGGCTGACCAACCCCGCCGCGGTGATCAGGCTGGCCGGCGGGCGAGCCCGGTTCGGCGTCGGGCAGTATCGGTTTTTCCTGGCCGGCGCCAACGGGGCCATTGTCGGCAACTATCTGACCACCGCCGGCAACAGCATTGCTGAGGATATCGGTATGATCGAGTCTCTCGGATACCGGCCGATGGCCTGTAATAAGGAGTAAGTAGTGGAATCGAAATCGGAAATTCGCAGCTTGCTGGATTTTGACCGGGACCATCTCTGGCATCCCTACACGTCGATCAGCGAGCCGCTGCCGGTCTTGCCGGTGGCCTCGGCCAGTGGTGTCCGGCTGCGTCTGATGGACGGCCGCGAATTGATCGACGGTATGGCATCCTGGTGGTCGGTGATTCACGGTTACGGCCATCCCCGGCTGGTGGCGGCCCTGCAGGAGCAGGCGGCGTCCCTGAGCCATGTGATGTTCGGCGGTCTGACCCACCGGCCCGCCGTCGAGCTGGGTCGGCGGCTGGTGGCCCTCGCCCCGGACGGGCTGGAACGGGTCTTTTTGTGCGATTCCGGATCGGTCGCCGTCGAGGTCGCGATGAAGATGGCCCTGCAGTATCAGCACGCTCGCGGTCGGGCCGATAAGTGCCGCTTTGCCACGATCCGCTCCGGCTATCACGGTGATACCTTCCATGCGATGTCGGTCTGCGACCCGGTGACCGGCATGCACCACATCTTTGGCGGGGTGCTGCCGAAATACCATTTCGCGCCGCCGCCCCAGTGCGCTTTTCACGAGGACTGGGACCCGGAGGATAGCGAGGCCCTGGAGGAGTTGGTCGCCGGACACCGCGAAGAGCTGTGCGCCCTGATCCTCGAGCCGATTGTCCAGGGCGCCGGCGGCATGCGCTTTTATCATCCAAACTACCTGAAAGAGGCCCGCCGGATCTGCGATGAATACGACCTGCTGCTGATCGCCGACGAGATCGCCACCGGTTTCGGCCGCAGCGGCGCACTGTTCGCCTGCAACCACGCCGAAATCACCCCGGACATCATGTGCCTCGGCAAGGCCCTGACCGGAGGGTTCATGACGCTTGCCGCGGTGCTGGCCACCGATTGTGTCGGCCGGACCATCTCCGCGGCAACGCCCGGCGTGTTCATGCACGGCCCGACCTTTATGGGCAATCCGCTGGCCTGCCGGGTAGCGGTCGAATCGATCGATCTGCTGCTCGCCTCCGACTGGCGGGAAAACGTTGCCCGCATCGAGCGTGGCCTGACCGAAGGACTGGCACCGTGTCGGGTCTTGCCGCAGGTTGCCGATGTTCGCGTGCTCGGGGCGATCGGGGTGGTCGAATTACGGCGGCCGGTGGATGCGGCCGCCATCCAGCACCGCTTCGTCGCCAGAGGGGTCTGGGTGCGCCCGTTTGGCCGGCTTGTCTACCTGATGCCGCCCTATTGTATCGAAGACGGCGACCTGCAGACGCTGTGCGGCGCTGTTGCCGCTACCGTTGCCGAGGAGGGAGCCGGGCGGTGATATCGTATCGGCAGACGCTGGATCGGCTCGACGACGCCGGGATGCTGCGCCGTCTTCGGCCCTATGGTCGCAGCGGCGGAGCACTCATCGAAGATGGCGGTCGGGCGTTGCTCAACCTCAGTTCCAACGACTATCTTGGAATAGCAAGCGACAGCGCGCTGCTGAAGGCCTTCTACGAGACGATGGACATAAACGGGCCTTCACTGCTCGAACACTTTGCCCTCGGCACCGCCTCATCGCGCCTGCTTACCGGCGATACCGCGGTGGCCCATCGACTTGAAACCCACCTGGCCGGGCTCTACGGT
This sequence comes from Desulfofustis glycolicus DSM 9705, assembly GCF_900130015.1. Taxonomy (GTDB): domain Bacteria; phylum Desulfobacterota; class Desulfobulbia; order Desulfobulbales; family Desulfocapsaceae; genus Desulfofustis; species Desulfofustis glycolicus. The sequence continues at coordinate 63,571 of NZ_FQXS01000018.1, forward strand.
CGTCCTGCGCTGCTGTTCAATTCCGGCTACCACGCCAATATCGGCATTTTGCCGGCCCTGCTCGGTAAAAATGATCTGATCGTTTCCGATAAACTCAATCACGCCTCCCTGCACGATGGCCTGCGCGTCGGCCGCGCTGCCTGCAAGCGTTTTAATCACCGTGACTACGAGCACCTGCGCCGGCTACTTGAACGTGATCGGCAGCGGTACCAACGAGCGGTTATCGTCAGCGAGTCGATCTTCAGCATGGACGGCGACTGTGCCGATCTGGCCCGGCTGGTAGCGCTCAAGCGCGAGTTCGACTGCCTGCTCTATATCGATGAGGCTCATGGTGTCGGTGTCCGCGGCGAGCTGGGGCTCGGTCTGGCCGAAGAAGAAGGGGTGCTGGCCGAGGTTGATCTTCTGGTCGGCACCTTCGGCAAGGCGTGCGGTTCGGTGGGTGCGTTTTTGATCTGCAGCGAGGATCTGCGCGACTATCTGATCAACCACAGCCGCTCGCTGATCTTTACCACCGCGTTGCCGCCGGTGGTGCTCTCCTGGAACCTGTTTGTCATGCAGCGCATTCCAGCGATGATCGAGCAGCGATGCCGGCTGAGAGTTTTGAGCGATCGTTTTCGGGCCGCGCTGCTGGAGCGGCGACTGCCGACTGCCGGCTCCACCAATATCGTACCGGTTATCATCGGCAGTGCCGAGCAGACCGTGGCCGGGGCCGGCCATCTCCGGGAGCAGGGCTTTCTTGTATTGCCGGTACGGCCACCGACCGTACCGCAAGGGACCTCGCGGTTTCGCCTGTCGCTGACCGCTGAGTTACACTGGCAGCAGATCGAGAGTCTGCCCGGATTGATTGGTGATTGGCTGGCCGGCAGCAGGACGTCATGATTGTCGATTGGTGTGCCCGCGGTGCAGGCCGCGATCTGATCGTCTTCTGCAACGGCTGGGGGATGGACCGGTGGCCGCTGAGTGGCTTGGCTGCGGAGCCGTTTGATGTGGTGGTCCTGTCCGATTATCATCTGCTTGACGAAATCGAACAGCTACGGGCGGAGTTGCTGCGTTATCGTCGCTGTTATCTGATCTGCTGGTCCATGGGGGTTTGGGCCGGCCAGCGTCTGTTTAGCCGGGACAGAGACTTGTTTACCCGGTGTATCGCGATCAACGGCACCCTGCAACCCGTCAATGATCGGTTCGGCATCCCGGTGGAGATCTTTGCGGCCACCCTTGAGGAGTTCTCGTCGTCGATCCTGGAGCGATTCTATCGCCGGATGTGCAAGGAAACCGGCGTCTTCACCTTTTTCCATGAGCATCGGCCGCAGCGCAGCCTGGCAAGTCAACGTCGGGAACTGGCCGTATTGCAATCCATCGTATCGGACGAGGCGGGGACGCCGACCTTCTATGATTCCGTGATTATCTCCGGCAACGACTTGATTATCCCGACCCGGAATCAGCAGGCCTTCTGGCAGGACCGGCGGGTCATTGAAATAGACGGTTGTCATTATCCGTTCTCCCGTTGGCAGCGGTGGTCCGATATCCTCGATCTGGTGGGCAGAGATGAGCGGTAGGGGAGGCGTCGTCAAGGAGCGGGTCGCCCGTGCCTTTCTGCGCGGCAGGCAGAGTTACGACCGCGAGGCGGTGATCCAGCGCGCCGTCAACGAGCGCTTGCTGTACCTGCTGGAACGGGGGCCAGACGAGATGCGGCGCGTTCTTGAGGTCGGTTGTTGCACCGGTATGCTCACCGAAGAGATCGTCCGTCGGCATGCCCCGGATCTTCTGTTCGTCAACGATCTGGTGGAACAATTCTTCGACACCGTCAGCGAACGGTTGCCCGAGGGCGATCGGGCGCGGCTGCAGCCGTGGTTCGGAGATATTGAACGGTGTGCTCTGCCCGGCCAACTGGACCTGGTCGTCTCCAGCTCGACGCTGCAATGGCTCGATGATCTCGATGCGTTTTTTGCCAGGATGGCCGGAGTGCTGGTGCCCGGCGGCCGGCTGATCTTCTCCATGTTCGGCCGGGAGACGCTCGGCGAGGTCACCGAATTGACCGGTGTCGGTCTGCACTATCCGACGTTTAGGCAGGTGCGGGACGCACTGGACCACCATTTTCGGATCGATCACGGTGAGGTGCTTCGCGACCGGCTGTCGTTTTCCGAGCCCCGGGCGGTCCTGCGCCATATCCAGGCTACCGGGGTCGGCGGGGTTGGCGGTTATACCTGGACACCGCGCCGGCTGGAATATTTTTGCCGGGAGTATCGCCGCCGCTTTGGTGATGAACAGGGCGTCGGCCTGAGCTATGTCAGCTATCTCTTCACTGCCGAGAAACGACCATGAACGAGCATCGACCCACCGCAGGCGGCACGATCATTATGATCTCCGGTATCGATACCGGGATCGGCAAGACCGTTGCCACCGGCCTGCTGGCGCGCTGGCTGTACGACGGCGGCCGCCGCGTGATCACCATGAAAATGGTTCAGACCGGCTGTGCCAATCTCAGTGAGGATATCGTCCGGCACCGGGAGTTGACCGGCGTACCGCTGCAGGAGGAAGATGCCGTCGGACTGACCTGCCCGTACGTCTTTCCGGTACCCTGTTCACCGCATCTGGCAGCGCGTCTCGCCGGCTGCCGGATTGAGCCGCAGGTCATCGTCGAACATGCTCGCCAATTGGCCGAGCAGTATGAGTATGTGCTCGTTGAAGGGGCGGGCGGCCTGTTCGTTCCCCTCAACGAAGCTGAGCTGCTGATCGACCTGCCCGCAGCGCAGCAGTGGCCGGTGATGCTCGTCACCAGCCCGCGGCTCGGTTCGATCAACCATACGCTGGCAGCGCTTGAGGCGCTCGAACATCGCAACATCAGACTGCAGGGACTGATCTACAACCTGGCCGACGCCCCGGACACCGATCCGCGCATTGTCGACGACTCCCGGCACCTCTTTGCCCGGCGACTGCAGGACATGAAGCGTGACGAACGGCTGTGCGACCTGCCGGCAGTAGCTTGTACCCCTTCTTATTGTGTTGATTTCTCATCGCTCTTTGATTGAAGGGGACCCTGAAGAGAGCAAACGCTTGCAATACTGAATCTGTCAAGGAGCATGGAGCAATGGTAAAGATCTGTCTCAGCTGTTTGTTCTTTCGCCTGGAAGACCGATATTCCGGACGCTGCCGTGTCGATCGCGGCAGTATCGATCCCCAGGCCTACCCGATGAAACTGCATCAGGATCATTGTGATCGCTGGCAGGATGCCGGCCAGCGCTACTTTATCCGTACCGGCTGGCTCAAGAAGCAGGATCGGCCATAATGTCCCGGGGAAGGGTCAGGGAAAATACCTCCTGCTCGTGATGAAAGGTACCGCCCAGGTGATTGATCAATGGCAGGAGCCTGGCGTCCGGAGCCGGCAGAGACCAGGATGCGTGCCGGTCAGACGGACGTATCTCGACAACAATGCTGGATGCTTGTTCACCCCCTTCGATCAGCAGATCGGCCTCTTCCTCGGCGCTGTTATATACCCGGCAAAACAGTTCATAGAGCAGCACCTCAAAGGCCATCGGCTTGGTGCGGCACTCGACAGCGGGCGGGCAGGTATGGGTGACGACAACTCGTTTCATCGCCGCCTGACGTGAGGAGAGGTCGATAACCAGATCAAGAACTTCTTTCAAATTTACCCAGGCGATGGGAACATCGCCGCTATGGGCGAAGCGATTGAGATTTTTCATGATGCCATTTGAGCGTTCAACTTGTCGCGCGATGGACGCCGTCGCTCCCTTGATTCGCTCGCCCGATACTCCCCCGTCATCGCCGGCCATTGCGGCGAGGTCTTCAAGCAGCCCGGCATTCTCGTTAATGATTGACAAGGTGTTTTTGATTTCGTGGGAAATCGATGCCCCGATTCGGGCGAACGTGTCGATGCAGATCTGAGAAATAGTTGCGTCTTGCTGTTCCATGAGGCCTCGTCCCTTCAGGGTGGTCAGGAGTGAGTAGGTGTCGCTCCGGTGGAGTATGATCCGACCGGTTGACAGGTGGCTTCCGTCATGTTCCGGCGACTGTCAACTACCGAGAGCATCTTCCATCTTCTTGATGAGACGGTTGAGATCCACCGGCTTCATGATGTAGTCGTTGGCACCGAGTTTCATTCCTTCTTTGCCGGCTTCAAACGAGCCGTGACCGGTCAGGATAAAGACCGTTAATTCGGGATGATCCTGTCGGATTCTGGCCAGGACCTCAAGTCCGTCGAGGTCCGGCATTTTCAGGTCGAGCAGCACTACATCCGGCAGGTCCTTGGCAATCGCCTCAAGGGTTGCTTTCCCGGAGTTGACTGCTTCAACGGAAAAATCTCTTAATTGCAAACGAGCCATCAGCGTTGAAGCAAACTCCACTTCATCATCTGCAATCAGTACTTTAGTCGGTTTGTTGGTTGCCTGTATCATAGTTTTCACTGTGCAATGGGATGGTGATGGTGAATGCGGTTCCCTGGCCAATGTGCGTGCGCACCGTAATATCGCCACCAAGTCGTTTGATCAGGCCGTAGGTGATCGATAATCCGAGACCGGTCCCTTTTCCGGTCTCTTTTGTGGTATAAAATGGTTCAAAGATATGGGGAAGGATAGCCTCATCGATGCCCGGCCCGTTGTCTTGTATCACGACGCGGATATCGCCGGCGATCGTGTGGGTCATGATGGAAATAAGACCGTCCTTGCCGATGGCATCGATCGCGTTATTGATGATATTCAAAAATACCTGCTGCAACTGCATCCGATCACTGATGACGGGCGGCAGGTACTCGTCCAGCTGCAGGTCCAATTTGATGCGACTGTAGAGCAGGGAGCTATCAAGAAACATCAGCACTTCCTTGATAACTTCGTTGATTTGCAATTCTTCGGCCACCACATCTGTCCTCCTGGCAAAACCGAGGAGGCGATGGGTGATCGCTTTGCACCGATCAACACTCTGGTTGATCACTTTCAGTCCGCTGGCGATCGTGTCCTTATGGTCAAAGGGGCCGGTCATACTGAGCAGATCCTCGATCAGACCTGTCTTCTGCCCGATAATGGCCAGGGGATTGTTGATTTCATGCCCGACACCTGCCGCCAGCCGACCGATCGAGGCGAGTTTGTCGGTGTGTTCCGCTTCTTTGAGCATGGCGAACTGCATATCGTCGGCACGATGAATGAGATCGGTAATGATCATCGACAAGGTACACACGATTATCATACTGAGAACCAGGCAGGTCAGTACGATCAGAAACAGCGTATTGCGGAAACTCTTCCAATCCTGTTGGTGAATGTAACTTTTCTTGAGTAGGACCAGGGTCCAGGGAGTGCGTTGTACCGTGCCGGATACTTGAAATAATTGCTCGTCGTCGGGTGATACGTCCCGAAGATCGGAGTTTCGCAGAAAGTTGATATTTGTCAATGTCCTTCCATGATACTTGGACTCGGTTTGTAAAATGCCGTCGTCATCCACCAGGAAGAGATCGTCTGAAGCGTTGGTTTTTATCGTGTTGATGAACTGTTGCAGCGTTGTGGCATCGATGGTGGCCCGCAAGACCCATTGCCGTTTAGTGATGGGGTCGAAATTGCTTACCGCGATGGCGAAATGCGGAACTTCCCGGTATCCGGTGTAGACGCGACTGATATAGAGGTGTCGTTGCAGAACTTCCTGGAACCAGGTTTCCTCGGAATAGTCGGCGCCCATAAGCGCGTATGGCCCATGATAGGCCTGCTGGATACCTGCATCGTCAATGACGCCGAGATCGGCAAAAAAAGTGTACTGACGGCTCAATCGTTCAAAAAGGGTGCCCAGGTTGTTCTCGCTGATCAGCTCGCTATATCGGTCTTCACGGGCGGTGAATTCGACGATCGAGGTCAGACTGTCGATCATGTGTTCTATCGATTTTATTTTCCCGTCCAGTTGCCATTCCACCTGTTGCAGTTCTGTCTTTCGGACCAGATGCCCGTAGTTATGATAACCAAGACCTGCGACAATCAGGACCGGCACCATCGCAACCAGCAGCATGATGACGCATAACGCTATCCGGAAGAGTTTGTAGTTCCGTCGGTGCAACTCTGTGTTCAGGGAACTCTTCAGTGATTTGGGAAGGAGATTTTCGAGAAAGACACTTTTTTTTCTCATAGGGTCAGGTGGTTGTTTGTAGAGATCGGGAGAATATCACCGGACTGCAGCGTGCCGGCCAAAAAAAGCTGTAATGCATCCTGCCAGCCGCCGATGATTGCATCTCGGATGGCGACTTTTTTCCATTCCAAAAAGTTAAAATGAAGCTCCTCGATACCGCCGCATATGAGATCGGTGATATTCTCCTCAACAATCATCTGGCAGAGCCCTTCATCGGACGGGCGTTCCATTATAATGGTTCGAGGTTCTCCGATTATTGTGCCGTCCTCAATTCTGACAATGAGAATCTCAGTGGCCAGATCGAAGCGGGGAGCGATATAGTCACCCTGCAATGGAATCAGCAATTTATTCATGACGCGTTGTTATTCGATCAGGCCGTATTTTTTCATCTTTCGCCACAATTTCATTCGTCCCCATCCCAACTCAGCAGCGGTGTTGATACGGTTGCCCGCGTGTTTCTTTAGCGCATCAATGATCATCTGGCGCTCAATTGCTACCCAACTTCCGGAGTTCTCAACAGTCTTCTCCCGTTCGGTGGCAGGTGGGACGGAAGTCGATCGGTCCGGAATCGACGGAGGGGCCGGTACCACCGGTGATTCGGTTTGTTTTTCAAAGATGTAGGGTGGCAGTTGGTCCTTGTTTACTTTTTTCCCTTTGCAGATATTGGCGCCGTACTCGACGATATTTCTCAACTCCCTGATATTTCCAGGGTAGGTGTAATTGAGCAGCGTCTGCAAGGCGCTTGGGGTAAAGCCGTCTATCTTTTTACCCAGTGCCGAGGAGAACTTTTCCAGGAAATGATCGAGAAGAAGCCGAGTATCGTTTTCCCGTTCGCGGAGCGGTGGCAAGTGGACATGGAGGACATTAAGCCGATAATAGAGATCTTCGCGAAATGTGCTGTTGCGCACTTGTTCCCGCAAGGGGCGATGCGTTGCGGCAATGATCCTGACATCGACGCTGACACTTTGCTCACCGCCGACCGGGACGAATTGGCGATCGTCAAGGACTGAGAGGAGCTTGACCTGCAGGGGGACCGGCATATCGCCGATTTCCGTGAGAAACAAGGTTCCTCGGTCAGCGATCTTAAACATTCCCGGTTTGTTCCTCGTGGCACCGGTGAAAGCTCCTTTGACATGACCGAACAGTTCCGACTCGAGAAGTCCGAGGGGGAGGGCGCCACAATTGACCTTGATAAAGGGGAACCGGGAGCGGGGGGAGTTTTTGTGGATAATTTCGGCGATTTTGTCTTTGCCCGTTCCTGTTTCACCGGTGATCAGAACGGAAGCATCCGTGTGCGCCATCAGCGGAATCAGATCAAGCACTTTTTGCATTTTCGAGCTGTGGCCGATCAGTTCCGGAACGCTATAACCGCTGGAGTCCTTGTCGTTACGGTAGGCAAGGGCACTGGTTTCTTCGACAATGACCAGCAGGCCGACAGGATCATTCTTTTCCGTCGAAAGATGAGAGATGTGGTATTGAACCGGCACCTTGTGTCGATAACAGTTCAGAACATCACCGCTCTCGGAGACGGGCTCTCGCGTTTTCAGTACCTGTTGATACAATTGTCCTCTGGCATTGCCGGCATTGCTGCGGACGACCAGTTCTCCGTGCAGGCCTCTGACCTGCTCTCCCTCACGGCCGCTCATCGCGACCATCAGCCGGTTCATGGTCACTATCCTAAATGAATTGTCGAGAATCATTGCAGGATAAGGAATTCCATCAAGAAGCGTGACGATGGCCGGCTGCCTGAACATATTTTTGATAACTCCGGTGTTCTTGCTTCGACAGGGTATCGGCAACCGATCATTGGGCATGCGTACCGCCACCGATTTCCTGCCGATTTCATGGTAAATCGTGAACCAGAGGAAAACGAAACCGGGTCCGTGTTACCAGGGTTTACTGAGAATGATCTTTCTGATCTCGTCCTTGCTTTTTTCTTGCAGGACAAGAACCCGTTTGCTTTTGGCTTCCTTTATTCGTTCAAGAAGGTGCTGGATATCGACTGGTTTTTCGAGAAAATCCTCGGCTCCAAGCTTCATGGCCTCAATGCCGGTCCGGATAGATCCTTGGCCGGTGAGCATGATGATTTCCGCTTCCGGATGATTTTGTTTGATACGTTTCAGAGTTTCCAGGCCATCCATCCCCGGCATCGCCAGATCGAGAATGATTGCATCGAAGTCCTGCCGGTCCGTCAGAGCGAGTGCATCTTGCCCTGAACTGGCTGCCGTCACTTTTAAGTGACGGGCTTCGAGCCGTCTGGAAAGCACGGCGATGAAGTCCTCTTCGTCGTCGACCAATAGGACGTTCGCGTTGATGTGTTCATCGGCCATTCAGGTATCCTCCTCTCCGGACGGGACGGTTGGCCCGGGTACTCTTACTGATCACCGTCGCGTTGCCGGACTTTTTCGTTAGCGGCCTTGATAGTGGCTGACAACTCTTCGATATCAACCGGTTTATTCATATAGGCAAACGCTCCGAGTTCCATGCACTGTTTCATGTCTTCGTTGGTGCCATGACCGGTGAGAATGATCACCTCCACGTCTGGAGCAAGTTCTTTGGTTCGTCTCAATACTTCGACTCCGTGGAGACCAGGCATCTTCAGGTCGAGAACCATGACATCCGGTTTGTCTTCGGTAACCAATTCAAGAGCATCTTCGCCATTATAAACGCCGTACGTACCGACGTCACGACTGATCAGGCGTTGGGACACGGTTTGCACGAAATCTTTTTCGTCGTCGACAAAGAGAACTTTGGAAGGAAGTTCAAAACGTTGGCGACGATAGATGGATTCGCGATATTTAGCGCTCCGTTCGACAGTGACATTCTTGACAGTGGGGATGGCCGCTACCAGATCGGTGAGTTCCTGCTCGAGTTTACTGAAGTTCAGGACGTTGTTGTCGACAATCAAGGTAAGGTTCCCGTCTTGGCAACGCACGGTCATCTTGTGGCCGGCGTCGAGGAGTCGACCTTGAGCCATGGTTTCCAAGCGCATATCGGCAATAGCCTGGCGAGAGGCGGTATTCTGGAGGACGGAGGTAGTGTGAAAATTTTTGGTAATTGTTTCGATCAACGCGGCCTGTCCTTTGTTCTCCACCGGAATGACCATGTCGTAGAGTGAACTGTCGTAGGCCTCTTTTGAAAAGAGAAAATCCGTCCAGGTGTAGGCGCTGACGTCGTGGACTTTTACTGCTTTTTTGGCGTCTCGTTTGGAGATCCCTTGGTTAACGGCATAATCGATCCTGTTTTGTTTGGTATCGACAATAAGAACTTTCAGAACATGAGTAACCCGCGCTGGAATGAGCGATGTCAGAAAACCATGGAACAAGTATTGGCGGGAATCATCAAGTCGCTCTGCCAAGATCGTTTTGAACAAGTTAACGACCTTTTCCTTTTCAAGAGTGAATTGATTGAAGACTGATGTCTTTCCGTATATGTAATTTTTTAGTCGCTCTCTATTGATATCGCATTGTCCCATTGCTTCTTCGATGAGATCGAGATCTTTGTAGACCTCCAACTCCAGATTTTTCGACAGTTCACCAACAATTTCTTCACCGGGAGTAAAGGTGCAGGGGAAAATGGCTATTGATGACATGGTTGATCCTCTTTGTAGATGGTTGATATGGTCGTTTGTCTCATGCTTTTATGTGTTTCATGAATGTTCATTTTGTTCCTATTTTGCACTATTTGTGCCAAAGATTACAGCAAGAAAAAGAATATCTATAAATACAGATATATAGCATGGTTATTCAAAGTACAAGAGGGGTTGATACAAAATGAAGCATAATTCAAAAAGTATCTATTTGTATCTTTATGTTTCTTTTTGTCATGGTGGTTATCTTCGGAGAGTCTGGTTGATAATTATTTCTTCTTCGTATTCAGTAGCTTAGCGTGATTATCCGGGTTTCGCTGTGACATCGATGGTTGTGGCGCACGTTTGTGTTGCGCGAGTGACACGCCTGCAAAGAGAAAACAGTGATGTGTATCATAAAATCCCATATAAGAACATAAAGTATCAAATAGTATCTTGCAACGTTGTGCAGAGATGCTGGTTGCTCTTTCGCGCATGGCAGATCAATATTCCTAATAACCTGTAATAAAAATAAATATTATTCTTTTTGAGAGGTGGCACGCCAGTTGCTTGCTCAGACAACAACTACGATGAGTATCAACCGGTAACTGCACTGTTTGAGAAGTGACAATCTCTGAAATGAAACAAGGAGCAGACATGAGCGATACAAAAAAGGCCCGGGTTTTACTGGTAGATGATGAGGAGGAATTTGTTTTTACGCTTTCCGAAAGACTGAAGGCACGGCAACTGGAAGTAACTGCGGTGACCCGAGGGGAAGATGCGATCGATATGGTTGACCGGCAGGATTTTGATGCGGTCATTCTCGATCTGGCTATGCCGGGCATGGACGGTCTGGAAACGCTCAAGCGTATCAAAGAGCGACGTCCTGCCACGGAAATTATCATGCTCACCGGGCACGGTTCGGTGAAAGCAGGCATTCAGGCGATGAAGCTTGGCGCCGACGACTTTCTCGAGAAACCCGTGGACATGACGACCCTGCTGAGCAAGATCGGAGAAGCCCATGACAAACACATCACGGTCCTGCAAGAAAAATCACAGGAAGAGATAGATCGTATTTTGAAAAGTCGCGGCTGGTAGACGTCCTTATCGGCTGACAATTATTGATTATCAACGGGAGACCACTATGAGTCCAGACAAAATGTCGGTACGCGAGGTAGCAATCACGCTCGATCGTTATCCGCACCTTCGTGAAAGCGAGCCGATCGGCGATGGAGTGGCCCAGTTGCTCCAACGGCGTTCGGCTGACGGCCTTCATCTGCATTATGACGAACTGCTGGTAATTGACGAGCAGCAGCGCCTGGTGGGCCACCTTTCGGTACAAAATATCCTGAGCAGTTTTTTCCCTTCCATCCTCACCCCGAACCCAGTCACGACATACGTCGGTAAAAAAGAGAGATACACAGATCTTTCCATACTGCTCGAAGATACTTTCCAGAAAGAATGCCGGCGACAAGCGACGAAAGTAGTGCGGGATTACATGTCGAAACCGCGGCGAACCATTGACGGTACCATGCATCCCTTGCACGCGTTGGAAATCATGGTCGCGGGTAATGTGAACAGCCTGCCGGTCGTTGAGCAGGAGAAATTGATCGGGGCTATCCGGATTAGCGATATTTTTCGTGTCCTGGGAACATACTGCACGTTGTAGCCGGGAGCGATCGAGAACTTTTAATCGAGGAAATCAACCATGAGTGAACTGACAATGGCGGATGCCCCCGCCACCAAAAGTTTTGCACAGTACCGGCGACTGTTTTTCATGCTGCTGGGCATGGCGCTGTTCGCCTTTATCTATTATTGCCCTCCCTGGCCGGACGCCATCGACCCGCTCGGAGAACACTTCGTCCTGAGCAAGGAAGCCAAAGGGGCACTTGCGGTGTTCGCCCTCGCCGCCACCTGGTGGGTCTTCGAGGTGGTGCCGATCGGTGTTACCAGTATTACCATCGGTACGTTGCAGGCGCTGTTCATGATCAGGTCGGCAAGCAGTGCCTTCAAAGATTTCATGGACCCTTCGGTGTTGTTTATTTTCGGTTCGATTGTCATCGGCATGGTTTTTACCAAGACCGGTTTGACCAAACGGCTTGCCTATAAAATGCTGGCCATCGTTGGTGAACGGACCAGTATGATCTATCTCGGCTGTTTTGTAATGACCGCAGCTTTGACCCACCTCATGGCGCATACCGCAGTAGCCGCAACAATGTTCCCGCTGCTGATGGCGATCAACTCATTGTATGCTGATGATGATTCTCCGACCAAGTTCGGCAAGGGCATGTTTATCGGCATGGCCTACGTGGCCGGGGCCGGCAGTATCATCACCCTGCTCGGAGCGGCCCGGGGTGCAGTTGCTCTGGGGTTCTACAAGGATATCATGGACGTGGAAATCAGCTTTTTTACGCTTTCCATGTATATGTTTCCCATCGGCTGGTTGATGGTCTTTTTGCTTTGGGGCTTTTTCATGATCATCTGCCGCCCGGAAAAAAGCCGTATCGAAGGGCTCAAGGAGCGTTCCAAGCGGATGTACAAAGAACTGGGGGCCTGGACGGGCAGGGAATTATTGACGTTAGCTGTAGTTTTCGCGACCATCCTGGTTATTGCTTTGAAAAATTTCATTCCGGCTCTTGATCCATTGAATAAAACGGCGATCATGCTCTGTTCGACGATTGCCTTCTTTTTGCTCAATATTCTCGATATTGAAGATCTTGAAGAAATTCCGTGGAATATCATCCTGCTCTTTGCCGGTGCCATGTCCATCGGTTTTTGTCTCTGGGAAACCGGCGCCGCTAAATGGCTGGCGGTTAACTGGCTGCAATTGTTCAAGGATGCACCCGGAATCGTTTTTATCCTCGGTATGGCTTTTTTCGTGATGATTATGACCAACTTCATTATGAACGTTGCCGCGATCGCCATCTCGCTGCCGGTGGCACTGGTCATCGCCCCGTACCTCGGGGTAGCCGGTGAGGTTATTCTCTTTTCTTCGCTGGTCACCGCCGGCATGCCGTTTCTCTTGCTGGTCGGGGCCGCGCCCAATGCAATTGCCTATAACTCCAAGCAATTTACGACCGGGGAATTCGTCATGTATGGCATTCCTGCATCGATTCTGTTGATGGTCGTGGTCTGGCTGGCCGTCACCGTTATCTGGCCGCTCATGGGGATGACGATTACCGTACCGGTACCCTAGCGCTGCCGGGTGGTCAGGACATGCCACCTGTGCCGCCGGCACACGCGATGCTGTCCGGGTTCTTTGCACGTTGTAAAGAACCCGGACATGCTTTGTTTTTCTCTGCTCAGCTTTCCCGGTGTTGTTTGCTTTACTATCAGATGAAGGCTTCAACGGTCCTGTGATCCGGCATGGACAATTTGACGCCTCTTCTCTGGCATAGTTTGTGCTAAACAAGTTAAAGGACGAGATTCTTGCAACCATTATCCGGTAGCTGAGGTGATGAAATGGCATCCATCGCTCTTTTTCCCAGCACCTTTGTCAGTGGCGCGACCATTGTCGGTGAGCTTTCAGGGCAACTGGGTCTTACGGTTTATACCGATCAATTGCTTGTTATCGACGTTGCCGAGAAATTAAATATTTCAGCAGAGCGCCTGAATCGTATCGTGTTCGGCCCACCATCCGCGCAGAACCGATTTACCCTGGAAAAAGAACTGCATGTAAATCTCTGTCGGAGCCACCTGGTTGAAATGTTGCTCTCCACACCGTCGAGAATTCTCTTTTACGGTCGACTTGCTTCCCTTTTTAGTCCTGAGATCACTTCCATTTTGCGAGTCTGCGTCATTGATTCCGAAGAGGATCGGATCAAGCGTGCCATGCATCAGGAGGGGTGTTCGCCGGAGCGGGCACTAGCGTTGATCGAGAAAAACGATGCCGAGCTTGCCGACTGGACGATGTTTCTGCACAACAAACCACCCTCCGACCAGAGTCTCTTCGACAGGGTTATTCAGTATCGTTCGCGTGATGTGTTTACCGTTGTCGAAGAAATTGTCAGGTGTTACACAGAGCGAGAAGCCTCTTCACATGAGCGTCCTGATTCGGTTAAGGCCGCTCTCCACAATGTTGCAATCGGCCTGTCGGTCGAACGAGTTCTTCTGGAGGATGGTTATCAGGCCCATATCCGGACCAATAGTGACGGGTTGGAATTGCTGGTTGAATCCAGTTCCTTTCATTTTCCCTGGTTGGCCGAAGCTATGGCCAAAAGAGCCCTTGCGGTTTCCGGGGTTGAGAAGATAAAAGTCAGCAAGAAGGCTTTTCGTTTTGAACCGTCCCAACAACTGACCGCCCGGCTTCCCCCGGCAGAGGTCTCTGCATGAAGAGAGCAACGGAAACCAAAGAACAAAGAGTGATTGATGCTTAGCGGAATCAGTCTCAGGGGAAGAGTTGCAACTATTTTTGTCCTGATGGCTCTGATCGTTACCGCTGGCGGTGTCGGCACCCTCTGGTATGCCTCTGAGGTCGACCGGATGTTCGATGATTTGGTGGATCGCGAACTTGTTCTATATAAGGAGGCGCAGGAAATGGAGTTGACTCTGGCCAACCAGAAAGGACTCCTGACCTATTATCTATTTGATGGGAACGGAAAATGGCTTAAATCGCTCGGCCAATACCGAGAAATGTTCAAGAACAGCCTGGAAGAGGCTTTGGCTCTTGACTTGACCGTTGAACAGCGGGAATCGCTTGGCCGGATTGCCGCCGGTTATCGAAGCTATATCGCTGCCAAAGATCTTGCCATCGAGAATTATCAGGAACGCACGATTGGTGAGGGCATTTCCCGATTGCATGAAAAGCAGCGCGACGAGTTTTTCGATCTGCTCGAGTTATGTCGTGGCTTCAGTAATGTTCAATGGCAGATTGTTCAGCAGACACAAGCGAAGAGTAACCGTCGTTCCACGTATTTGCGTCGACTGTCATATGCCGGTATCGTCACCTTCTTATCTCTCAGCGCCGTCTTTCTGTTCGTTATCTATCGGCAGATCCTCGTTCCTATCAGGGGACTGGCTCTCGCCACCGGAGGCTCTCCCGCTGAAAGTTCTCGCGATGAAGTCGGTTCACTGCGGCGATCATTGGAGGAAATGCTGCGTGATTTCGATGAAGCACATGACCAATTGGCAAAAAGCAGGAAACACTTGCGGCAGGCTGAACGGATGGCCATGGTCGGAGAACTGGCGGCGGGAGTTGCTCATACCATCAGAAATCCCTTTACCTCGATTAAAATGAGGCTTTTTTCCCTGAGCCGATCCCTTGAACTCAGTGATGTTCAGAATGAAGACCTCCAGGTGATTTCCGATGAGATCGGCAGAATCGATAAGATTGTTCAGAATTTTTTGGAGTTTTCCAGAACGCCGAAATTACGAATGGAGCCGTGTCATCTCGGAGGGTTGGTTCAGTCCGTCTTGAAGCTGCTCGAATATCGATTGAAGGAATACAACGCCGAAGTCTCTTTTCCTTTCGATCCGGATATGCCGAAGGTACCGGTTGATCCGGATCGTATCAAGGAAGCATTGATCAATCTGATTACCAATGCCTGTGAGGCGATGAATGAGGGTGGTCGCATCGAAATTCGTGAAGAACATCTAGAAGACGACGATCTCGGACTGGTCGCGGTCCTGACGGTAAAGGATTACGGTGGAGGCATCAGTGAAGACCTGGTGCATAAAGTTACCACGCCGTTTTTCACCACGAAAGAAGATGGCTCAGGATTGGGATTGAGCATTGTCGAGCGTATTGCCAAGGAACATAAGGGAAGACTGATTATCTCATCCGATCCCGGTCGGACTACGGAGTTTTCGTTGATGCTGCCAAAGAAGAGAGAGGGCGATGAGTCTGATTCTGATCATTGACGACGATAAGCAGTTGTGTCAGAGCTTTGCCAAGATCCTCACTCTTGAAGGATACCGGGTCGAAAGCGTGCATACCGGTCGGGCCGGGATCGAGGCGGTCGGGGTGGTTCAACCGGATCTGGTCATCCTTGACATCAGGCTGCCGGATATCAGCGGCATCCAAGTCTTTGATGCGATTCACCATTCTTTCCCGAAAGTGCCGGTGATCATTATTACCGCATTTGGCACCACCGAAACGGCCATTGGGGCGATTCGCAATGGCGCCTATGATTATATCTACAAACCGTTCGATGTCCCGGAGATGCTGCAGTTGATAGGAAAGGCCCTGATCGCCGGACGGTGCATGTCTTCGCCTGTGGAATTCAACCCGAACGTTGAAGAGATCTCCGGGCGTGAAGCGCTGGTCGGCAGCAGTGCTCAGATGCTTGAAGTCTACAAGACCATCGGCCGGGTGGCGGCCACCGATGCGACGGTATTGATCAGAGGTGAATCCGGTACCGGCAAAGAACTTGCCGCCCGGGCCATCTATAACCATTCCACCCGGGCCGACAAACCGTATATCGTTGTCAATTGTGTGGCTATTCCCGAGACACTGCTGGAAAGTGAATTGTTCGGCTACGAGAAAGGATCCTTTACCGGTGCCATGCATCGGCGGGTCGGTAAGATCGAGCAGGCGCGGGGTGGCACGGTTTTTCTTGATGAAATCGGCGATATGCCGATGAGCATTCAGGCAAAATTCCTCCGCCTACTCCAGGAAAACAGCATCGAGCGGCTCGGTGGGAAAGAGCCCGTCCAGGTTGACGTTCGTATCATCGCCGCAACCAATCGAGACCTCGAAGCGGCCGTTGCCAATGGTACTTTTCGTGAGGATCTCTACTATCGCCTGCGCGTGGTTTCTATCAGGATGCCGTCGCTGCGGGAACGCAAGGAAGACATTCCCGTTCTGTCAAAATTTCTTGTCTCTCGTTTGGCAGTCGATCTGTCAATGAGCAATCCCGGCATTTCGGAGACGGCGGCGGAGAAAATCGGGCAGTTCGATTGGCCCGGTAATATTCGCGAACTTGCCAATACGCTGAAACGAGCGCTGATATTTAATCGGGGCGCTCCAATACAACCGGAAGAAATCACCATCCCCCAGCTCAACCACGGTGCCGGTTCAGATACCCTTGAACCGTCTTCAACGGAACCGATACGTGATTGGGTGCGGGCCAATTTGGTTGGCGAAAAAAAGGAGCGACTCTTTGACTATTGCCTGGATCAGGTTGCCGCCGCGCTTGTCACGGAAGCACTTGAGCTCAACGGTGGAAACCGCTCGCAGGCGGCGCGACTTCTTGGTATTTCCCGACCGACATTGCATGCAAAGATGGAAAAATATCACCTCTATCCTGAAAAAATTCGGGAATAACAGATCTCTCTCCTGTCCTATCCTCGTTGTCTGTTAGACAGCTGCTTTTGTGGCGCGCGAATTGCATTTCCTGCAGTAGATAACATCGACAGTCAATTGTTCAGGCTCGTCGTTCGGCCGTACGGGTATTGTTGTTAAATGCTGAAGAATATCAAGGAGGACACAGGATGGTAGAAGTCAAGAAGATTCTGGCGTGTATTGATTTATCTGATTATTCAGAGGAGGTTCTGGATTATGCGATCACTCTTGCGCGGATGTTTCGGGCGGAAGTAGTGATTATCAATGTGATCAATAAACGGGAGATCGATGCGATATCGATGGCAGGGCAGCATTACCCTGAACTGGTCAATGTCGCGACGTATATGCAGCGCACCAAGGCCGATCGACGATCGCGAATCGAAACGCTGCTTGACAGCGTTTTTGCCGGAAACGGCATTGGTATCGCTATTCGGATTCAGGCTGGCGTTCCCTTCGAGGAAATCCTACTGGCAATCAACGAGGAAAAGGTTGACCTGGTGGTCCTTGGCAACAAGGGCAGGACCAACCTTGCCCGGACGCTTTTGGGAAGCCATGCGGAAAAAGTCTTTCGGCATAGCCCGGTTCCTGTTCTCAATGTCAGAAACCGTCAGAAATTCGCAGCAGCGGCGGAACGGAGGTCGAGGTGAAGGCGATTCGAAAGATTGTCGCCGGAATAGATCTTTCTCCATTTTCTTCCGGTATTTTGGCCTATGCCGGCGCCATTTCTGAAGGAGCCGGTGCCGAAGTGATCGCGGTGAATGTCATCGACCGGAATCTGGTCGATTCCGTTGAGACCATCTTTGCCAGAGAAAAACGTGATTTCTCAAGTAAACGTTTTCTCTCCGACGAAACTTACCGGCGAACTCAGGCGATGAGGGAATTGCTGGAGCATTCGTTGCCGCGGCACGTTCCTCGATCCATGAAAATCAGGTCCGGGATTCCGTTTACCGAAGTGCTCCGTGTGGTTGACGAAGAAGAGGCCGATCTGTTGGTCATATCGGCAAAAGGCGCAACGAATCAAAAGCGTCATTTGCTCGGCGGTACCTGTGAGAAGCTTTTCCGTCACGTCCCTGTTTCCGTTTTAGTTCTGCATTCCTAAACACCTCATAGAGCGGACGACTGGACGGGCGGTTATGCGATACCGCCCGTCTTCCGAGACATACAGCTGCGTACTGCTTCCTTCAGTTCCTTGATGCTGTTGGCATCTTTGTCGACGAAGCGGACGTGTTGCAGCGATTCGGTATATGCTCGTTGATCGTGGAACCCATGGATGATAATAGGGACGTTCTGTGCTGAGGCGCAGAGACTGCCTAGCAAATTTAGGCGGTATGGACAAAAAAGCTGCGGATCGAGAATAATCAGGTCAATCGATCCAGGCGAGGAGATGCTATCAAGAATATCCTGACCGTTTTTTGTCGAGAAGACCACATATCCCTCATCCTCCAGTTCACGTTTTAACAGGTCCCGGACCCTGCTGTTGCTATCCGTTATCATAATCCTGATTTGGTGTGGCTGGCGTGCGTATTCCATAGATCACATGTGTTGCCTGCTATCGGCAAGCGCACCCGTTATACGTCATGTTTGACAAACGAACCTTTACACGTTGTAAATTATTCTGACACTGCCAGGTCGTTTCGTGGAAAGTGCATCCTCAATTTCCCGGCGGCAAGATATTTGACCGAGTGAAATTGTATCAGACTGATCATTTCGTCGAGATCAAACGGCTTGGCAAGGAACGCGTCTGCACCCATCTGCAGGGCTTTGACTCGACAGAGGGCATCCCGGCAGCCGGTCATCAGAAAAACGATGGTAGTCTCGTCCAACTCCTTAACCTTCCTGATGATCTCCATCCCGCTCGTATCGCCCAATTGCAGATCGGTAATGACCAGGTCAAAACGATCGAACAGCAAGTACCTGACACCTTCTGCACCGCTCTGTGCGGCGACTGTTTCATGTCCGTTGTTCGTGAGGATTGTTTCCAGTAGCTCGCGAACGATTGCTTCGTCGTCGACAATGAGGATGCGCAGGGGAATCATGACTACCTCCGGTTCAGTGGAATGAGCGAGTGTCTTCAGTGATTCTGTAGCATAAATCGTTCCAGACACGGATTTCCTGCACATGGCACGGTGCTTGCTAAATCCCTCTTAAGGGGAGTGGCCGCCGACGGGGAGAGCGTGATGAAAACTCGGTCTTATTACGTGGAAAACGGCGCGTAGCACGCTCACCTGAAAGGTCGGATCAGGTCTTTCCGTCGGTTTGGCAGGGAATGATCACGAGATTGTTCTGATGGGTTGAGAAGGTGCATGGAACGAAAAAGAAAATATTATGTGATGATCATCCGGCGGTTGCTTCTCGCATTTTTTTGCTTGAGTATCCTGCCGATCCTGAGTTTTGCCTGGCTTGTGAAAGATTCCGTGGAACAGATGAATATCGTCAAACTGGAAGAACAGGCAAACAATACAATAGAACATCGTGCGGAAGTCATCGCTTTGTTTCTCCAGGATCGGCTTAACCTGCTGACCATGATAGTCGAGCTGTATCCTCCCGAGCAGCTCATGGCCCAGGAGACCATCGAAGAACTTTTTTTGGCGTTTGGCAAAAATGGCGACATTGTCGATTTGCATGTAATTGATAGTAGCGGCTACCAGCACGGTTATGTCGGACCGTACTGGAGCCAGATAGTCGGAAAAACCTACAATGATGCATCCTGGTTCAAGGAGACGCTGATCAACGGCGTCCACATCAGCCATGTCTTTCTCGGATACCGCAACGTTCCCCATTTTGTCATCGCGGTCACGGATCCTCTAAAGACATTTGTTTTGAGGGCGACTATCAATTCAAGCATCTTCAATTCTCTGCTGCTTTCGGCGCAACTCGGGCCAAACAGCGATGCTTTCATCGTCAATCGGGCCGGAGAATTCCAAACACCCAGTCTTCTTGATCAGCAATCATTGTCTGAGCAAGAAAAAACATTGATTTCATCGGATACGAAGGCGGGACCGTTTCATATTGGCGGCTATGTGTACGCGACACGCTGGATCGGTAATAAACACTGGCTCCTGGTCCTGAAAGCAAGCATCGATGACTCCCTGAAATTCTACTACACAATCCGGGATCGAATTCTCTTAATATTTTCGGTGATAGCACTTCTCTCGCTGCTGCTGGCAACATTTATAACCGTATTGCTGACTCGCCGAATCGAGAAAGCCGATCGTGAGTACGCTGCTGCCACCATGCAATTCTCGCATATCGAGAAGATGGCTACCATCGGCAGGCTTGCCGCCGGTATTGCACACGAGATCAACAATCCGTTGCAATTGATAACCAGCCAGGCCGGTTGGATCAAAGAGTTGTTGCCGGAAGAAGACCCAAACACCGTAAAAAATCTTGAAGAGTATCAAAAAGCGGTTGAGCAGATTCAGTATCATGTGCGCCGGGCCGGCACAATAACCCATCGACTTCTCGGTTTTTCAAGGAAAATGTCGGCCGAAAAAGGAAGTGTCCGAATCAACGATTTACTGGAAGAGACCATCTCCTTTATCGAACGGGAGGCGGACAATAACTCGATTGCCGTCATCAAGAACTTTTCCGAGGAGATGCCGCCGATTCTTACCGATGGCCCGCAACTCCAGCAGGTTTTCCTGAACCTGCTCAACAACGCGCTGGATGCGATCGGCAGGAGAGGGATGATTGAGATCGCCACCCGCCTTCATGCTGATCAGAGACTGGTGATCACCTTTGCAGATAACGGCCCGGGGATGAAGCCCGAACAACTCAAACAGATATTCGATCCTTTTTTCACCACGAAAGATCCAAACAAGGGGACCGGCCTTGGGTTGTACATCAGTTACGACATCATCAAGAAGCTTGGTGGCGAGATCACCGGGGAAAATAGAGAACAGGGCGGCATGCTCTTCACCATTATCCTGCCGCTTACCGGAAGCGGTGCTGCCGGCGATAACAGGTGATCGAGACGGCTGTCTCAATAATTAAAGAGTCCAGAGGAGGAAAGAATGAAACAATTTAACGTTCTGATCGTCGATGATGAGGATGAATTCCGGGACCTGACGATAAAACGGCTCACCAAGAAGGGGCTGATCGTCGAAGGAGCCGAAAGCGGTCGGAAAGCACTCGATATCATCAAGACCGGACGGATCGATGTGGTGGTGCTCGATGTCAAAATGCCCGGAATGGACGGCATTGAAACTCTCGGTCACATCCGCGCTCTCCAGCCGTTGGTCGAGGTGGTGTTATTGACCGGCCACGCCTCGGTCGAGTCTGGCATCGAAGGGATGAAATTGGGTGCCTTTGATTATCTGATGAAACCCATCGAGTTGGAGCCGCTGCTCGAAAAACTTAATGATGCTTATGAGAAAAAGCGGCTGCACGAAGAAAAAATCGAGCAGGCGATGATCAAGAAACACATGGCGATGCCCAGTTGACGTAACGTTCCACACGTTGTGCAAGAGCTTGAATGAAAAGCATTTAGTGCCCGTTCTACAGGGAAACTGCCCGGGCGGGAACTCGTCCGGAGAAGATTAACGTACACATAAAAGGGAACTGCTATGAAATGTTGTAGGGATTTCTATCAACTGATGCTCAAGGGATCGCAAGCGCATGCCCGGTGGGAGTTGGAGATGTCGACGAACATCCTGACGAGCCGAAAACGGCAGATACTGCTGTTCCTCATGTTGCTACCTATTTTGCTCGGTGGTATCGCACTTGCCGGCGGGGATGGGGCCGGGCTGCCCGGGATGCTTGGCGGGAAATCGGCCTATATGCCGTCCCACTACACTAACCTGATCTTTTTTGCCTCGATCTTCGTCGGACTCTGCGCCGGCTTGATCACCGGCTGCATTGGTGCCGGCGGCGGTTTCATCATCGCGCCCGCTCTGATGAGCGTCGGCGTCAAAGGAATTTTGGCGGTGGGCACCGATCTGTTCCACATCTTCGCCAAAGCGATCATGGGCAGCGTGCTCCATCGCAAACTCGGCAACGTCTCCATTTCGCTGGCGGTGACCTTTCTTATCGGCTCTCTTGCCGGTGCTACTGTGGGTGGCATACTCAACCGCTTCCTCTATGACCTCAATCCGGTGCTGAGCGACATGTTTATCACCGCTGTCTATGTCTTCATGCTCGGTTTCCTGTCGTTCTATGCCATGACCGACTTCATGAGATCGAGAAGAGCCAGCGTGAGCAAGGCCACACGCGGGCGGGGCAGTTCGGAGAACAGAGAGGCGGAGGAGATCCCGCCGCTTGGCCGGCGTTTGCAGTCAGTCAATATCCCGCCGATGCTCACCTTCGACGAGGGCATTACCCCCGGAGGCCGCAAAATTTCCTGCATTTTTCTGATTGTCAGCGGTTTTATCGTCGGCTTTGTCGCCGCTATTATGGGCGTCGGCGGCGGCTTCCTGACGTTTCCGATCTTCGTCTACGGCCTTGGTGTTTCATCGGCTACGACAGTGGGTACCGATATTTTTCAGATCGTCTTCACGGCCGGTTACACGTCCATCAGTCAGTACGCCATTTACGGTTTTGTCTTTTATACCCTGGCCATGGGGATGCTGCTCGGCTCGTTGATCGGCGTGCAGATCGGCTCGCTGGTAACCAAGGTTGTGCCCGGTCTGACCATCCGCGGGTTCTTCGCCGTGGCGGTGACTGCCGGCTTTATCAACCGCTTCTTCGCCCTGCCGCAGAAGCTCGCGAGTATGGAATATATAACGTTGAGCAAGCAGGCGGGAGCGATCCTGAACATGATCGGCAATGTCCTCTTTTTTGGTGCAATCACTGCGTTCACCGTTTGGGTTTTTTACGTTTTCTTTACCAACATCAAAGAGCTGAAGGGAGAACACTGATATGAGTATGCAACAGAAACTAAAAACCAGGGGTATTTTGATGCTGGTGGGTTTTTTCGCCGTCCTGGTGGTGATTTTCCTGCCGGTTTTCCCAGGAAAGGTAAATGGTCTTGATTACACGGACAACATCTTTAACATGATATCCAAGGGATCATCCTACTTCATTCCGGCAACGCTGCAGGAAAGCGAATTGTACAAGGGCAAGACCATTGACGTGACCGTTAAACTGGCCGATGCCGCCCAGGCGGAGCAGGTCGCCGGCCAACTGGCGAACGCCGGAGTTACGGTGTCGGTCAACGACAACGAACTGGCGGTCAATGGCGACATGGCGTCGATCACCACTGCCAGTCTGGCGGATGCGGATTTGATTTTCAATAACAACGGAACGCCGCTGGTGGAAAAGTATGGGTATTCCGAACGTCAGGTCATGTACAATTGGTGGACCCTCTTTAAGAAGATCACCCCGGAGTTGAATAAGCAGAAAATGTTTGCCGCCGCCAAATTTTTCGGCAATGTCGAGAAAAAAGCGCTTGAGCCGGCTTATAATTATTATGGTGTTGAAGCCATCAAGTGGCAGGAACACATCGGCCTGATTCTGGTGGCCTTGGCCTTCTATGTTGTTTACACTCTGTGGTATGGGTTTGGTATCATGTACCTTTTTGAAGGGCTCGGACTGAAGATCAGCCATTGATCGGTGTGCCTGGCACACTATCCTGCAGGATCGTCACGGTGGTACACCATACCCGCGATCCTGCAGGAGCACAGGGGCGGTGATACATGCGACGAATCGTTTCGTTTTTGAAGAGCAAGCTGGTTCGGGCCCCGGCACCACCGCCCGCAGTTCCTCCCGAAGGGGACCTGCGGGCCGCTTTTCGCAAACGCTACGCTCATTTTCGCAGTCTGCTGACGGCCAACAATAATACACTGCAGGCGATGGCCGACCTCGAACAGGTCTTCTACAGCGGCCAGAGCTATCGAATGGCGGTGATTCGCTCAAAAATCACCACTATCCTCGTCAATGTCTACAAGATGATTCGCGACCTGATAGCCATGGGAGATGGCAAGTATCAAGAACTCATCCCCGTGTTTGAACGGATCAGCTCGAAACTGGAGTTGATCGTCGATCGCAAGCCGGAGTACCAGTCCGGTCCGATGATCGTCCCCCTGGCGGAGTGCAACTCCGAGCAGCACCACCTGGTCGGCGACAAGATGGCTCGTCTTGGTATGATATCTCGCCTTGAAGGGATTTCTGTGCCGCCGGGGTTTGTCGTTTCGGCGACAGCCACGAGACATTTCCTCGCCGATCACCTCGATGAAATCAACCGCAGGCTGCAAGTGCTCGAGTCGGACGACCTTGACGGCCTCTATCGAACCTGTGCCGAGCTCCGCGAGATGATCACAACAGCCCCGCTGCCGGGGGATCTTCAGGAACTCTTGCAGGTACATTACTCTCGGTTGGAAAAGATCTCTCAACCCGGCTGCCGAGTCGCCTTGCGGTCCAGTGCCCTCGGAGAGGACAGCCGAGGCATATCTTTTGCCGGTTTATACAATACGATGCTTGATGCCGATCGGTCGACGCTCGTTTCCGGTTATAAAGAGGTGATCGCCGGCAAGTACGGAGCACGGGCGATCGCCTACCGCCGCCGCCGCGGCTATCGCCACGAAGACATAGAGATGTGTGTCGGTTGCATGGTGATGATCGATGCTCGGGTCGGTGGAGTAATCTATACGCGTGATCCTGCCAACCGGGATGGTGATGTTTTGCATGTGATTGTTACTTCTGGTCTCGGCAAGGGGGTCGTCGACGGAACCGGCGACTCCGAATTGATACGTTTGCAGCGCCGCTTCCCGCACGTTTCAACTGACAATTCGGCCACTCCATCGCTCGGTCCGTCTGCGGCGGCGGCTTCGCTGGTGAATGAGGAACTCCTGTCTCGTCTGGCCGTTGCGGCGTTGAAGATTGAAGCGGCGTTTGGCGAGCCCCAGGATATAGAATGGGCCCTTGATCACAACGATAAACTGTATATCCTGCAGAGTCGCCCCCTACAGATTGATGATGATGAAACCGGGGCAGCATCTGTTGAGCCCGCGGCAGCAGCAGATCCAGGGGAACCGCCTCTGATTCGCGGCGGCGTGTGTGTGTCCCGGGGCGTATGCTGCGGTGAAATATGCCGGGTAGAGAGTGAACAGGACCTCGGGACTGTTGCCAAGGGAGCAATCGTCGTGGTCAGCCACCCTTTGCCGGAATGGGCGCCGCTGTTGAACCAGGTAGCCGGCATCATAGCCGAAACCGGCAGCGAGGCCGGTCATCTGGCCACTGTTTCCCGGGAATTCGGCGTCCCGGCGCTGTTTGGAGTGGATGGCGCGATGTCCCTGCTGACGGATGGTTTACAGATCACGCTGCATGCGGATGACTGCGCTGTCTATCGCGGTCGGCGTGATGGTTTGCTCGTGGCACGACCAGTCGCAAAAGACCCGATGGCTGGTAGCCCCGTCCAGCGTTTGCTTACCGAGGCGATGCAACTGGTCACCCCGCTGAATCTGACGGATCCGGATGCGGCACAGTTCAAGCCCTCCTGGTGTGAAACGATCCACGATATCACCCGGTTCTGCCATGAAAAGTCGGTGACGGCGATGTTCAGCTTCGGACGCACGCATCATTTTGACGAGGGGAGGGCCAAGCGTCTGGTTGGAGAGGTGCCGTTGGAGTGGTGGGTCGTCGACCTGGCCGATGGTCTGCGCCCGGGGATCGACGATGACGCAAAAACGCTTCGCATTGAAGATGTCGTTTCGGTCCCGATGCAGGCCATCTGGAACGGGCTTATTGCCTATCCCTGGCAGGGCCCACCACCGGTCAGTGCCCGGGGGTTCGGTTCGATTATCTTCCAATCGACGATGCGGCCGGAGATCGATCCGTCCGTTGCTTCCCGGCTGACGGTCAAAAATTACTTTCTCGTTTCCAAACACTTCTGTCATCTCAGTGTCCGGCTCGGCTACCACTATGCGCTGATCGAGGCCTACCTCAGTGACCTGCTGACGGAAAGCTATGTGACCTTTCGCTTCAAAGGCGGTGCGGCGGACATGGGGCGAAAAACACTCCGCGTGCAGTTGCTGGCTGAGACCCTGGAACATTACGGGTTCCGGGTCGAACTGCAGGCCGATTCCTTGCTCGCCCGCCTCAAGAAACGTCCCGCCGACTATCTGGAGACACGGCTCCAGGTTCTCGGCTATCTCATTTTGCATTCCAGACAACTCGACATGATCATGGACCAGGTCGGGTCCCTGGAGCGCTACCGTGACAAATTCTTTGCGGAGATCGATTCGATGTTTGCCGAAGCACCTCTGCACGCTCTGGAGGAACATTGACATGGCCTCTTCACCCAAAGTCCTGCTCGTCGATGACGAGCGTGAATTTCTTGATATCATGTCGAGATATTTCACTCGCAGAAATATCGATTTCGCCGTGGCGGATGGTTGTCTGCAAGCCCTGGACCAACTCGACAACGGCTCGTTCGACGTGGTGGTCATGGATGTCAGCATGCCCGGACTTGACGGTCTGGAGTGCATGGAAGAAATCAAGAAACTGTATCCGGCGGTGGAAGTCATCATCCTCACCGGCCATGCCGCACCACACACCAGCCTTGTCGGCATGAAAAAAGGGGCCTTTGATTATTGCCTGAAACCAATCGATTTTGCGGAACTGCATGAAAAAATCCAGCTTGCCCGCAAAGCCATTGAGGAAAGAAAAGGTTAACGGCGCATTCGCCCTGGACCGGGTAATAACCTTGCCTATCTTGGCTTCAATATGGAGTCCAGAGGGAAATAAAGAGTCGTTTATTTCACTCTGAACCCCATATTTTTTTGTCCGCCGGCAATGTTGTGGTTGTGGTCGCATTGACCAGGCTCGATCTGAATATCTAGAAGATATGTATCATGTTGGTTCGGATCTACTTATGAAACAGGAAGAACAGTGCTGTCAGCAGCGGGTTGGAAAAAGTTATTATGAGGTTATTTTCCTCAACACCAATAATCTGATTCTTATCGTCGGCGACGACGGGGTCATTGTCGAGGCAAATCCCAAGGCATACAAGGTTTTTCAGGAGCAGAAGCTGGTTGGTAGATTCTTCGGAGAACTACTTGATTTGGATAGCAATATTTTGCAAATAATTAAGGAACGGTATCCATTTGACCAGCAGCATGAGATCGATGTGCGGATTGGTAATGAGAGTCTTATCTTCAAGATGAACGTTTCGCCGTTATTGGGCGATTCCAATTTGACTGCAGGGGTCATAGCGATTCTCAACGACCTTACACCTGAGGTTGACAACAGGGTGTTGATCGAGAGTGAAATGATGTGTCATGTTCAAGAAAAGGCGCATTTGGATAAAATGCTGGAAATGATTTTTCTTTCTGTCGGCGAAGGCATACTCTTGGTCGATGAGGATAGAGAAATTGTTCGTGCAAATTCCCAGGCAAGCGAAATTTTCGGGATATTGGAGCAAAAGCTATGCGGAGAGGAACTGGAATACCTAACTGATGGGGAGGGGATGCAAATTCTCAATGGCTTGTTTAACTCATTGGTGGAGGGGGAAAAGCAGCAGGCGGAAATTACCGGTCATTACAGTAATGGTCATCAGTTCCCAATTGCCGTGACGGTAACGCGGGTCGATTTTCGTAAAAGGAAATTCTGGCCGATTATCGTCAGGGATATTACCGAACAAAAAGAATATGAAATAAAATTGCAGTATGAAATGAAACGTAGCGAAGAGATGAATGTGACATTGAGCAATGTGCTGAAGTCGATCGAAAAAGATCGCCGGGAGCGCGAGCAGCAGGTTAAGAATAAGGTCAAGCAATCGCTGCTGCCGTCATTGCAGAAAATGACAAAAACAAATGATCTTGAGATCCGGTCAACATACAGGGAATTGATCGCGCAACAGCTAATTGAGTTGACCTCCGGATTTGAGTCGAGACTTGATGCCGGTCTGTTAAAGCTAACCGGGACGGAAATAGCGATTTGCCGGGTTATTCAGGCAGGACGTTCCGGGAAAGAGATCTGTGAACTGATGAATCTGGCTTTCGAGACACTCCAGACGCACCGCAAGAATATTCGAAAAAAACTCGGATTAAGAGGAAGAAAAGTAAACTTACAGGCGTATCTGGCGGGAAAGAACTGTGACGTGTGACGATGCAACGGAGGCGGAGAGAAAAAACGTCTTAAAGCAAGAGCAGAACTTCCGGGTTGAGGAAACGCTTTATGTGGGATCTTGAATATGATGTCGTTGTCGTCGGAAGTGGGTTTGCCGGGTTGGCGACTGCCCTGGAAGCACATGAGGGCGGAGCGACGGTAATTGTACTGGAAAAAATGCATGCGCCGGGAGGGAATTCGTCGATCAGTGGCGGGTTGGTCGCGGCAGCAGCCTCACCTTTACAGGAAGAACTGGGAATTGTGGACTCGCCGGAGCTATTGGCTAAGGATATGTTCAAGGCGGGTCAAGATATGAATCATCATGATTTGGTAAAGATCGTTGCCGAACAGTCGACCGATGCGTTGCGCTGGACGATCGAAAAACTTGGTGTTGAATATAAACCTTGCCTCAACATTCTGGGGGGACACTCGGTAGCCCGTACATATAATACGGCTAACGCCTCAGGGTCAGGAATTATTCGGCCGATGCTGCAGGCGTGCCGGAAAAATAATATTCAGATCCGGATGAAGGCGATGTTGTCTGAAATAGTAAGAAAGCCTAATGGTCGTGTTGAAGGTGTAGTGATCAAAGACGGTTATCTCTTTCCAAGCGGGAAGAGTGGCACACCGTTGCGTATTCGCGCCAGGCGTGGTGTCGTTTTAGCCACTGGCGGATACAGTCGGGATATCGCCTTTAGAACCATACAAAACCCCATCCTGAATGAAAAAATCGAGAGTACGAATCAACCGGGCGCGACAGCCGAAGGACTGGTAGCTGCGTTAAAGATCGGAGCTACGCCTATACAACTGGCCCACATACAACTCGGGCCATGGGCGTCTTCAGACGAAGCAGGGTTTGGTGTCGGATCGATGTTCAGCATGCTGGCCGGGTTCCCGTACGGTATTCTGGTCGATGCCCGCACCGGGAAGCGCTTTGTTAACGAGTTGTCAGACCGCCGTTTACGGGTGGATGCGATGTTGAAAAAAAAGCGATTTTCGATCGCTATTACCGACAGCTCCGGAGTGCGGTTTGCGTCAACTCTTAATAAATGTCTGAAGCGAGGAGTTGTCCGGCAGTATGAAACCATTGAGCAATTGGCGATCGAAAATAACATCAAGCTCGATAACCTGTTGGTAACAATTGAGCGTTACAACCGGTCGGTCAGTCTCGGACACGACATGGACTTCGGCAAACCGCTGCAAAAAGATCTGCAAGCGATAGAAACGCCTCCCTTTTACGCAATTCGTCTGACACCGAAGGTTCATCATTGTATGGGAGGAGTGCAGATAGATCGGGAAGGAAGAGTACTAGATATTGAAACCCATGAACCGATCCCGGGCCTGTTCGCGGCGGGTGAGGTAACCGGTGGAATTCACGGAGCGAGCCGGCTGGGCAGCGTTGCAATTACCGATTGCCTGGTTTTCGGTAGAATTGCCGGCCGCAACGCGGCAAATGAGCCCTTTTGATTGCCGTGTCTTCAATGATGTTCAGTCTGTTTTATTATCGGGTAGGAACTTATACCCGATAACTCCCCGAAACGTCCCCTACGATAAAATTGCTGAAGTGTCTATTATGGATACACAGACCATCCAAATAGTTGTCAGCGACCTGTCTTTGTGGACAGGTAAATATCATAAGGAGGCGAGACGATGACAAGAGAAATCAATACGGAAAGAAGGGATTTTTTGAAAAAAAGTGCGGTGGCCGGTGTTATCGCCACAGGCGGTCTGGCGTTCGGTCTAGGCGGCGGGCCTAAGGAGGCCGAGGCGAGGCCGGTTCCTGAGAAATGGGATGAGGAATTTGATGTAATTGTCGTCGGTAGCGGTTTTGCCGGACTGGCGGCGGCAATCAGCGCCAAGGAATCTGGTGCCGAAAAGGTCGTTATCCTCGAGAAGATGCCGGTATCAGGCGGGAATTCAACGATCAATGGCGGCCTTCTGGCGGTTGTCAATTCACAGCTGCAACTAAAGGAAGGGGTCAAGGATTCTGTTGAGCTGTACATGAACGATCTGCTCAAGGCCGGCCGTGGTCTCAATCATGTAGACCTGATCAAAATCGTTGCAATGAAAGGGCAGGACCTTCCTGAATGGTGCTCGGAACGTGGTGTTGAATGGAACCCGAAACTGGAGCATTTGGGAGGCCATTCTGTTGCCAGAACGTATCTGACCACGGTTTCTTCAGGTTCGGGTATTGTCAGACCGTTGACGAAATATTACCAGGAGCAGCTTGGTGGGATTTTAAAAACCGGTGTTAAACTGGTTGGCGTTATCAGGGATGAGGCCGAAACTGAAGAGGCCCCTGGTAAGATACTCGGCGTTGAGGTTCAGGACGGCTATAAGTTTAACTACAAATCAACGGACGGAGATCTCAACAACACCAGTGGTACCAAAAAATATTACCGGGCCAAGAAAGGTGTCGTTATCGCTACCGGCGGGTTCAGTCAGGATCCCTTTTTCCGTGGAGCCCAGGATCCGAACCTGGCCAAGCCGACCAACCAGCTCGACAGTACCAACCAGCCGGGAGCAACCGCGGAAACAATCGAAGAGTTGCTCAAACTCGGCGCGGTGCCGGTGCATCTGAGCTGGATTCAATCAGGACCGTGGGCGTCGCCGAACGAGAAAGGCTTTGGTGTCGGTTCTTCGTATCAGATCGCCGCCGGGTTCCGGTTCGGTATCATGATCGATAAGACGACCGGCAAACGGTTCATGAATGAGCTTGCCGATAGACGAACCAGGGCGCTGGCGATGTTCAAGGTCATTGGCGATCCGAGCAAACCGAATTACCCGTTTACGGTTGCCGATAGTCAGGAAGGTGTCCTTGCTGCGCAGACCCTTGATAAGTGTCTGGAACGCGATGTTGTTCTTAAGTTTGAGACCCTTGATGCGATTGCAGAACACTTCAACGTGCCGGTTGAACCGTTCAAACAGCAAATCAAGGAGTACAATGACGCTGTCAACGCCAAAACAGATGAACAGTTTGGAAAACCGATCGACAAGGTCATGAAGCCGATTGAAAAGGCTCCTTTCTATGTGATGGAAGGTGTGCCGAAAGTCCACCATACGATGGGCGGCGTTATGATCAATACGGAAGGGAAGGTGATCGAAGGGTCTACCCAGAAACCGATTCCCGGCCTGTATGCGGCGGGCGAGGTTGTCGGCGGGCCTCACGGCGCGAGTCGCCTGGGAAGCTGTGCGATCCCTGATTGCCTTGTCTTCGGCCGGATTTGCGGTAGTAACGTTGTGAAAGAAAAAGAGAAGTAATAGTAGCTAGTGACTTCGTCCGGTGAACCTCGATGCCGGCGGTAGACCAGTCTATCGCCGGCGTTTTGTATCGTTTCACAACGACATAACGGGTGCTTGTTGAGCTGGCAGGATGCTGATGCATCCAGCAGTCAGCCGGGGAGAAAACGATGGTATTAGGAAAAATGAGAAACGGAGGGCGGGGCTGCAGATCGTTACTGGTGACTCTGGGATGCCTGGTCATCGTTTTACCGGTGGCGGCGTGGGGAGGTTCGCTGGCCGCTACACCAATGCATATCGATAGTGAAGCCTCCCGCTGCAGCGAATGTCATCGGGAGCCAACCGTCTTGCCGGATAGGCATCCGGATGTCGCCGGAATGAATTATTCACAGTGTGTCGAATGTCACTCGGCCGAAGAGGTCAACTTTGCGCAGCCGTTGCCATTGGACCACATCCACCTGCTCAGCGGGATAGGGTGTGGGGATTGTCACAGCGATCCGGCTACTCCCGGTCCAGTGGGGATGGACACGTGCCTGGAGTGTCACGGCAGTGCCAGGGATGTTGCAGATGAGACGGCACAACTCGACCCGAATCCCCACGACTCGCCCCATTACGGCGTTGATCTGGATTGTACGCTGTGTCACTATCAGCACCAGCCGTCGGAATTGTTCTGCAGTCAGTGCCACACCTTTGATATGGTGGTACCGTAAGGTTTTCTTGTCGTCTCCACTTTCACGACTGATGCCGGGTGTCTAAATTCAAGACAGATCACCGATCCCTGACGACGGTGATCTGTCTTGAAATAAGACAGCTGGCCGCTCGCTCGCTGCTCCCGGTTGGTCTGCTCGAAATTTTAATGCGTACAATTATGGTACGTTAGGTCGTCTCCGAAATTGATTTTCCGTGGTGGCATGGCCTCTGCACTATGAGAGGTAACACGACGGCGCACTATCGGAACTGTGATCGTCCACGACACATACGATGAGCGCACTATCGGCCTCTCAATTGGGCCGCAACGGAAAACAAGGAAAAAAAGGAGACACACCATGAAGAAAATCATTATCACAACGATCCTCATTGTCGGACTGGCTGCAGGTTTTTCCTTTGCCCACAATAACGATTGGGGGATGAGAGGAAACGGCGGACACATGATGGGCGGTAACTACGGAATGATGCAGCATGGCATGATGGGCGGTGGCCAGCCGATGATGGGCCCCGGTATGATGGGCGGCTTCGGCGGTTATGGCGATTGCCCGAGAGCGACGGCGTTTGGCGATGGTCAGTGGACCAGTGAGTCGCATCAGAAATTTCTTGATGACACGGTAGAGCTGCGAAAAGAAATCAATGACACCCAGTTTGCCTATCAGGAAGCACGGAGAAATCCGAATACCACCCGGGAACAATTGGTCTCGATCGAGAAAGAATTGATCGATCTACGCAGTCAACTGCAGGAACGGGCAGCTCAGCAATAACAGTAATATAGCCGACGGGCCGGTGATGAACCGGCCCGTTTTTTATGCCGGTCCGGCCGTCTCGATTGACCACGGCCGGACCGGTGCACCTTGACGGACTAGGAGAGTTGCCGGTGCCTGACCACTTCCTGTAATCGCCCCGCGACAAACGACCGAAGCTGGTAGCCTTAACAATAAGGGCGATAGTGCCTAATATTTAGACAGAATCGATAGTCTGGCAATCAGGGGGTGTCGTGCGGTGTCTGCCGCCGGCTCAAACCCCCTGTGAAATAACGGAGATTTCCACAATGTATGGACACGGAGCAGGAGCATCAGACTGGTTGTGCGGGTTCGGAACCATGTTTCCCCACCCATTCGGCATGATCGTAACCATCATTTTCTGGCTTGTCGTCATCGTCCTGGCGGTGAAATTGTTTCAGTATCTATTCTCCGCCACGTCCGGCCGTAACGAATCCAGTTCCCTGAAAATAGCCAAAGATCGCTATGCCGCGGGCGAGATCAGCAAAGAGGAGTTCCAACAGTTGAAGAAAGATCTCACATGAACGCGGCCGTTCCTCCAAACAAAGGCCGCCCAGAGCGAAGTGGCTGGTAAGATGGGCGGCGACGGTTCCCCGAAGAGCAATTTTTTTCGCAGCAACCTGCTGTTTCGGCCGTCCAAGGCAGCTGTCGGCGTCTTGGTCGCGACGATCGTCCTGGCTGTCGTGCTCGCCTTGTCGACGTTGCAAAATATCAATCGCGAGCAAGAGCTTATGGAGCGTTTCATGCTCCAGAAGGGGGAGACGGTCGTCAGAGCGGTGCGGGCGGCCTTGAGAACCTCGATGATGCACCGGATGATGGGGAGCGGGGATGCGCTGCAGACCTTGCTGACCGAGAGCGGCAGGGAGAGAGATATCGCCTTTATCGTGCTGACCGATCGGGATGCCCGGGTCATCGCCCAGACAGAAGACGCACCGGATGTGCAGACGATGGTTGCCGACGTCAACGTACAGGGTGATGCCGATCGATTGCTCTCTTCTTTGGATGAGCAGGCCGGGTTGTTTATCGTCAGCGCCCGGCTCGCCGGCTGGGGCGGATATACCCGCAGATCGATGATGCCGATGCACCGGCTGCACGGGTATGGCGAGACCGCGCGTCTTGACGGCGCGATCATCGCCGTCGGCTTGTACACTGAGGCTTTTGACGAAGCGAGACGGCAGGATGTGCGTCATGCCATCTTCATGGGTGCGCTCCTGTTCCTGGTCGGCAGTGCCGGGCTCTATGCCCTGTTCGTCTATCAGGGGATGCGGGTGGCCAAAATGACGCTGGCCAACATGAAGCTGTACACCGACAATATAGTGGGCAGTATCCCTCTGGGCATCATCACCCTGGATAAGGAGCAGCGGGTCGTCTCCTGCAACCGCATCGGAGAGGAGATCATCGGCCGGTCGGTAGAGGAGCTTCGCGGCCGGCTGTTGCCTGAGATTCTCCCCGGATGCGGGGGCGATGCCGCGTCTTCTGACATGACGGATCTGGATCGCCGGGTCGATTGTGAAATGGCCGATGGCCGGCGGTTGCCGCTGCAGATCGGCAGGGCGCCGCTGCACAATACCGCCGGTCAGGAGATCGGCACCGTGCTGGTGCTCCGGGATATGACACTGATCCGGGACATGGAGCAGCAGCTCGAGCGATCGAGAAGAATGGCCGCACTGGGCAAGATGGCGGCCGGTATTGCACACGAGATCCGCAACCCGCTCGGCACGTTGCGCGGCTTCGCCCACCTGTTCCGCACCCAGGAAAAAGTGACCGAAGACAACAGGAAATACGCCGAACTGATGATCGGCGAAGTGGATCGACTCAATCGCACCGTCTCGGGCCTGCTGCAATTTGCCCGACCGCGGGAGCCGAGCTTTGAAATTGTCGATCTCGACGAGCTGTTTGCGCGAACCTTCGCCCTGTTGGCCAACGATTTTGCCGAACACAAGCTGAAAGCCCATCGCCAGCAGGAGGTCGACATCAAGGTGGAGGCCGATCCGGACCTGTTGCTGCAGGTCTTGATGAATTTGCTGAAAAACAGTGTTAACGCCACACCTGCAGGAGGCGAGGTGTCGCTGCGCGCTGCGGCGGACGACCGGCTGGTAAGAATTATTGTAGCTGATACCGGCAGCGGCGTCAGTGACGAGGATAAAGAGCGGATGTTCGACCCGTTTTTTACCACCAGAAAGAACGGCGTCGGTCTCGGCCTGGCGGTCAGTCACCAGATCGTCGAGCAGCATCATGGCACCATCGAAGTCCGAACCGCTCCGGGGGAGGGGACCGAGGTAGAGATACAGTTGCCGAAAAAGAGGTGAATTGATGAAGCGCAACCGCGACGATACTCCCACCATCCTGCTCGTTGACGACGATCAGGCCCATCGCCTGATGCTCACCGCCAATTTGAGTGCACATGGGTATCGTGTCGAGCAACTGGCCGACGGTGACGAGGTCTTACCCTTTCTCGCTGAGCACTCTGTCGACCTGATTGTGCTGGACATGAAGATGGAACGGCTCGACGGCCTGGCCACGCTGTCGCTGCTGCTCCAGGCGGGACACGACACCCCGGTGATCATGCTGACCGCGTTTTCCTCCGTCGAAAGCGCTGTCGAGGCAATGAAGAAGGGGGCCTTCGATTACATCGCTAAACCGGTTGATATCGACGAACTGCAGGTGCTGATCGACCGGGCGCTCAGTTTCACCGCCATGAGCGAAGAGAACCGGAGCTTGAAAACGAGGCTCGGCGAGCGCTTTTCCTTCAACAATATCGTCGGTAACAGCCCGGCCATGCAGGAGATGTTTGCTACCCTGGCCATGGTCGCCCCATCCGATGCCACCGTGTTGATCACCGGCGAGTCGGGGACCGGCAAGGAACTGGTGGCCAATGCCCTGCATCAGAACAGTCTCCGGCGGGATGCCCCGTTTATCACGTTGAATTGTGCGGCACTCAACGAGAACCTGCTAGAGAGCGAGTTGTTCGGCCATGAAGCCGGTGCCTTCACCGGTGCTTCGGGCCGGCGTCGCGGGCGTTTTGAACGGGCCCACGGCGGTACCCTGTTTCTCGACGAAATTGGCGATATGAGCCTGCCGATTCAGGCCAAGATCCTCAGGGTGCTCCAGGAAGGTGAATTCGAGCGTCTCGGCGGCACCGAGACGATCAAGGTGGATGTTCGTCTGCTAGCAGCGACCCACAAGGACCTGCAGGCGATGATAGAGGCGGGCACCTTCCGGCAGGACCTCTATTTCCGCCTGTCGGTTGTTCCGGTCAACCTGCCGCCTCTGCGCGAGCGTAGCCTCGATATCCCGGAGTTGGCGAACCTCTTCCTGCATCGTTATGCCCGGAAGAACCAGAAGGACATCAAAGGATTTCACCCCGAAGTAATTAATCTGCTGATCCACTACGAATGGCCGGGCAACATCCGGGAACTGGAAAATACCATTGAGCGGGCGGTCATTCTCTGCCATGGTGAGCAGATAACTCCCCATGATCTGCCGTCACACCTGCTGTCCAAGGAGGTCCGCGAGTTTGGCAGCGACACGCCTGACAAGACATTCACTCTGCGCGATATGGAGCGGGAAATGATTCGTTCGACCCTCGAGAAGACCGGTAACAACAAAAGCCGGACGGCGAAAATCCTCGGCGTGGCCAGGCAAACGCTGCTCAACAAGATCAAAGAATACGGATTCTGACGTTTCCGGTTTCTGAAAATCGGGCCCACTGGTGCCGGCCAATACCTCAGCGGCTGGAGGTGGAGCTTTTTTGTTTCCAAATATATCAGCCTGTTAAATGACTTTGACCACTGACTGTGCCGGCGCATCCGCATGTATTTTATCAAGCTGTGGCGGTGGTGCCGGACCAAGGTGTGTGAGCTGGTGGAGCTTGGTACCAACCTTTTTCCGGCGATCTCTAACAGAGCGACTATTGACATATCTAAATTGTTAGGATAAGCTGATATATCCTTTCCTCTTTATTGGTAGTATTTCGAGAGTGACAGGTATGCCGTGCCTGTGCACTCTCGGTGACTATTTCCTGTAGTATCACTACCACAGAAACGATTATGCCGATACATCAGTAGCATAATCTGTTTCTCTTCTTCATTGGTCATCAACCAAGTCGTATACTTCTCTCCCTCACACATGGGAGGTTTTGGTTATGCCAGGATTCTCACCCCACTTTATTCAACTTGCCCGACACATAAACAATGCAGTGCAAAGGTGCACGCAATCAGTTCTTGGCTCTCTGCGAGCGGGATAAAGGCAGTTCTTTCTGACGGCCAGGGGAGACCGGGCAAACGAGGAACGGGAGGCACAAGATCATGAAGCGGATCATTCTCTGTGCTGATGGCACCTGGAACGAACCGGAAAGAAAAGACAAAAAGACGGGGCGACTGCAGCCGACCAATGTTCTCAAAGTCGCCCGTGCCATCCTGCCCCGTTCACGTGACGGCTTCGATCAGGTCGTCTACTACCATGAAGGTGTGGGGACCGAAGGTGGGCTGGATAAATTCACCGGCGGCGCTTTTGGCAGAGGCATGGAGCAGAACGTGCGGGCGCTCTATCGCTTCTTGGTCTTCAACTTTGAACCGGGCGACGAATTGTACTTGTTTGGCTTCAGCCGCGGAGCTTTCACGGTTCGTACGCTCGCCGGGTTCATGAACCAGGTTGGTTTGTTGGAAAAGGACGACGAGTATTATACGCCCGAGGTGTACGGCCTCTACCAATCGAGCACGCAGAAAGGCTCGTCTAAATGGCAGCACGCGTTCCGCAATATTAGCGGGACGCGTCCTTGCCCGGCAATTCAATTTATCGGTGTCTGGGACACCGTCGGTGCCTTGGGGGCGCCTGGACTTCTCGGCCAACTGGTGAATCCGGGGAAATATAAATATCACGATATCGGGCTTCACACTAACATCCAACACGCCTTTCACGCGCTGGCTATCGATGAACGCCGGAAACCATTTTTGCCAAGCATGTGGATCAAACCGCAAAACTGGTCCGGCGCGCTGGAACAGGTCTGGTTTCCCGGCGTGCATTCCAATATAGGAGGCAGCTACAGCCCTGACGGCCTGGCGAATGAAGCGCTGCACTGGATCGTGGAAAAAGCGGAGAATCTGGGCCTGGAGTTTGATGCCAACCATCTCGGCCACTATCGGCCCTGTTTCAATTCGGTGCTCAACGATTCCATGACCACGCTCTATACGGTTATGGGCCCGATACAACGAAAGCTGGGCGAACATACCGGCCATGGAGAAGCGGTCCATCAGTCAGCGCTTGATCGACGAAACCTTCCGGAGTGTGCCTATGATCCCGATAATCTAAGGAGCTATCTGGCCAGTGGCAGTGCACCCGTAGTGAACACGCACCGGATCGCCCGCGGCACACCGTGCCCCTAACCGTGATACGGTTGTTGTTGATGTCACGAATTACTTTTCTGGAGATTTGTCATGTCCCTCCTCGCAAATGCCAATGCCGTTGCCGCTCTCGGAACGTTATGCAAGATCGACAACACATCACCTGCTGAGATGCGACTCGCACCGAATAGGGAGCAGGACGTGCGACAAGCGGTGGCGCACGGTTCAGTCGATTTGAACCTCGACCTGACCGCACTGGCTGAATTGGCTATCAGCGAGGAGGGGATAGAAGACTTGCAGCGGGTATGGGAATCGGCAGCCGTAGAGTACGAGCGCAATCACCCCTATCAAAAGCTTCGTTTGCGCGTCGAAACCGGTACCCTGGAGCAGGCACCGGAGATCGTCAAGATCATCAGGAAGGCCGACAACGCCGGTGCGGTTACCATTGTAGCTCGTGACCTTGTCGGTCCCTCGCGCTGGGACCTTCCACTGAACATCGGCGCTTATGGTGCTGAAGCGCGATCCGCTATTGAGTCGTACTGGCACGCACAACTCATTGAGTTCGATTTCACCGATACCGCGCGGCACAACTTCGATCTTCTGATTTTCGAATCCCTCGCCGAAGTCGAACGTGTGCGCGATAAGCGGCTGACAGCCGGTTTCCTCGTCGTGCAGGTGGAAACGCCAGATGATTTGAGCGTGGCTACCGTGCGTCGCCTCAATGAGGCCATCGGTTTCCGTGCCGCCGCGCTTATCCAAAGACCGGACTCGTTCACCACTTGTATCCAGA
The DNA here is from genome assembly GCF_900130015.1 of Desulfofustis glycolicus DSM 9705. Classification (GTDB taxonomy): domain Bacteria; phylum Desulfobacterota; class Desulfobulbia; order Desulfobulbales; family Desulfocapsaceae; genus Desulfofustis; species Desulfofustis glycolicus. Next base: position 102,443 of record NZ_FQXS01000018.1, read on the forward strand.
TATTTCTCGATAATCTGGCGCATAATAATCAGCCCGACATTGCCATCACGCAGGCCGGTGTTCACGATGCACCCCTTTTCATTGTTGGGGATCCCGCTTTTTTGGATCGCGCCCGTATAAGTACCGTTACGGCCCACCTGGAAGACGAGTTGGAGCGGCAATTTCACTCCGGTGCGATCGAAACGGACGAGTTTTCCGACATGGTCGACGAGGTAGCTGCCGCGCCGGGACCCGATTCCGAGGCATGGGATGCCGAGTCAGGCGCTGCCACCGAAACGGTGCATCGCACGGCGAGGATAGGCGCTTTATTAGTGAGCCGGGCAGGGACACTCCGTGAGGCCACCATGGTGCGGCCACAGCGCCATCTGCAGGCACAGGTCTTTGATGTGAGTGGCGGGGCACCGGTGCAACGCATGCGCTCATTTGAAGCAGGCGCCGATCATGAAATCAATGTTCGCATCGGCCCAACCAGCATGAATTGGATCAATGCGCCGCGGGGGTTTCCTGATCATGCATTACCAGAGCAGGAGACACGGCTTACGGTAACGCTGCTGGCGCCGGCTTTTGTCAGCACACCAGTTGCTCAGGAGATTCTGATCGGTCCCACGGGAAGCAGCGAGGTGGCCAAATTTTCCGGGAGCGTTCCGGCCGATGCCATTGAAATCGATGCCACCATCATCGTCTACCATAAAGGCAATCATCTGCAGACCGCACAGTTGTCCGGCCCCGTGACCCATGGCGAAAACGTGCCGGAAGCCACCGGCATAGATTTCTCGCTCGGCCTGCCGAGCGAGGCGGAACTTGGACGCCAGCGGCCCTTTGATCTGTCCATATGGAAAGACGAAACTGAACTTGAACTCACCATATTCGATGCAAACGCAGCCCCGGGCCAGCCTTCAAACACCATCCTGCACCCGGCACTGGGGGGAATAGATGCTGTCGTTGCCGCTATCCGCGAAGAGTTGTTCGACGCTGCCCGGAGAATCGAGCAGCTGGAGACAGGTATCGAAAATGCCGGCCTGCGCACGCTGAATAATCTCGCCGCGCAGGGTGAATACCTGCGTCGCATCCTTTTTGGTACAACCTCGCAGGAACATATTCGCCGGGTTCAGGTAACCAGCCCTCACTCGTCGGACTTCTTCCCGGTGGAGTATCTCTATGATTACGTGCTACCGGATGAAACAGCAGCCCTGTGTCCCGAGTTCAAGCGGAGTGACGGTCCGGACTGCTCGCCCAATTGCCCCGCGGCCGCCGGTGACAGTCGTTTTGTGTGCCCGTCGGGATTATGGGCGCTCAACAGAGTTATCGAACGACAGGTGCGACCGCATAAACGTGCGGGAAGTCGCCAACCGGAGGTTGCAGCACACCAGCAAACCCGGCTCGGGCTCAATGGCATTATTTTCGCCGCTTCCAACGAAGTAAACACGCCCGAGCATCCGAATGAAACCGCCGATACCATTGTCACCATGCAGGCTGCAGCCCCTGTCTACCCGGCGAACACCTGGCAGGAATGGGTTGATCACGTGCGAGATCACTACCCCTCGCTGTTGGTCGCACTGCCCCATAATGTAGAATCGCGCCCGTTCCATAAGCTGCAAATCGCTGCATCGGAAGAACTGGCGCTCAATCGTATCACCCTGGAACATGTCCGACCCGGGACCGATACGCTCGGGTCGGCAGTGCTGCTCCTCGGCTGTAACACCGCGAATGCCACGGTAGCCTATCAAGATTTTGTCAATGAACTGCGCTGCGCCGGCGCCTCACTCGTGATCGCTACACTCACCTATGTTCTCGGTCCGCAGGCAGCAAAAGTAGCCAGGGAATTCGTGGCGCAGATCTGGCGATCCAGGGACTCCGACACGGTGGGAGAAATCATGCGACAGGTCCGCGGGCGCATGTTGGCACAAGACAATATCATGGCGCTGGCGATCACCGCGTTTGGTGACGCGGACTGGCGTTTTTACACGGAGAGACAGTGACATGCTGCACCTTGAAATGCTGTCGGCAGCACACGGTGACGCACTGCTGATCGAATACGGCCCGGTCGATGCCCCCTATCGCATACTCATCGACGGCGGACCATATTTCGCCTACGACGATCCCGGTGGTCTGCGCGAACGGCTCAAGGCGCTCCAGGACAGCGGAGCAACCACCTTTCAACTGCTCGTCATCACCCACGTGGATACGGACCATATAGACGGCATCATCCGCCTGCTGCAGGACCCGGAACTGGCCGAAATCAGATTCAACGACATCTGGTTCAACGACTGGAAGCACCTGGAGGCGGCAACAGCGGGTATTCTGGCGGGTGTGCAGGGAGAGTTTTTAGGGGCACTCCTGGAACACCGTGATCTGCCGTGGAAGAACCATCCAAACTTGTCCGGCAACCCCATTGTCGTGCCCGATACTGGCCCGCTGCCGGTATTCAATCTGAACGGCGACGCCACCATCACCTTGTTGTCCCCGGGGCTTGCTCAACTCGACAACCTCAAGAAGAACTGGCGCCAGTCTGTGCGCCACGCAGGCTTCACCCCAGGCGATCGTGCTGCAGCCCTTGCCGAGTTGGAACAGCGCGCCCGCTATGGCCCACCGCCCGGTGTGTTGGGCGGCACAGAGGACGATTCACCGGCCAATGGCTCAAGTATCGCTTTTATACTCGAGCACGGAGGAGAGCGACTACTCCTTGCCGGCGATGCCTGGCCGACCCTGCTGGAAAAATCGCTCGTGCGCTATGCCCAGGAGCACGAAAGCCCGATCAAGGTGCTAGATTTCAAACTCCCGCACCATGGCTCATTCAGCAATCTGAACAAGAACATCATCAAGGCCCTGCGGCCGGATCGGTACCTGGTTTCCTCAAGCAGCCAGTATTACGGACATCCGGATGCTGACGCCATAGAACTGATCCTGAAACACCATGAAGGCGACGCACCAACGTTCGTCTTCAATTATCTGAGCCCGAAAACGGCGCCCTGGGCGGACGCAACTCGCCAACAGGAACTCGGTTACACGGTCTCTTTTCCGACTGGAGCAAGGTGGGGGGGATGAAGCAGCCAAGGCCATCGGAGATAACGTGGGATCCTGGGGCCACATGATGAGCAGCCCAAGCGTCAACAGCTTTCAAGGAGAACGATTGAATGAGTAGGTCGAGTGGAACGCCCGTAAGCTGCCTTTCGGATTCCCAGTGCGCTTCGCGCTCCGGGGCCCCCTAACCACAGACGTTAGCGAAAAGGACATAATGGAAGGGCGAATTCAGCACCCGCGGCCTCTCCGAAATCCAAGACTTTTTAACGGAGGGTATTATGAGATGGGTATCAAGGTCCTTTTTTGTATTCTTCGTCAGTCTATGCTTGGTATTTTATGGTCAGCCTTCACTAGGCGAACCGATGTTGGACGCTGATCGCACCGTAGACAAAACCATAATACACCCGGGCCAACCGGTTGAAGTCACCCTGACCCTGACCGGTGATCACGAAGCTCAATGTGCCTCTACCGCACTTGCAGTAGTGCTTGACGTCTCTGGCAGCCTTGCCGATTGGCATGGTCAACTCAGTGCCGCGATCATTGGGTCTTTGCCATACATCGACTTTCAGAACGATCAGGTGGCTGTTTCCACTTTCAACCAGAATTATAACGTGCTTCAGAGCTGGCAGGGGTCAAACGAGGCATCGGTGATCCTGGCCTTCACCAAGCTTCAAGCAGGGGGAGGAACAAACATCCCAAACGCCCTGAGAAAAACTAATACACTTTTAGAAGCCGCTCCCGGCAATCCTGCCTGTAAGGCTGCGCTCTTTGTCACCGACGGGCAGGATAGTTGCCCGGATCAGACGGACATGGACTTAGCAAAAAACAACGGATGGACCTACGCCTTTATAGGCGTCGGCTTCCAAAACCAGAATGTCTTGAAATGCATGGAGATCGGCACGGGTGGAACATATTACGACACGACCCAACCGCCCTATTCGAACGCTCTGGACGGCGCAATTCGGGCAGCAGTTGACGATTTTATCCGGAAAGCACTGAGGATTGTGGCACCGAGCAACATCGTCGTCACCGAAAAGTTGACGAATGAGGTAGAAGTCACGGCAACCGAGGCGCCAAACCCGCCGCCGAACCAAGCAAATCCGAATGCTTTTGTTCAAGCCGCCGCACCGGCATGGGCAGCCCTCAAGACCACAGGAAGCGCCACCCTTCCGGCTATCGACCGGCTGGATATTGAGTCAAACGGGGCTGTGGCGGAATACTCATTGCACTACACGATCACAGTGGATGAGTGCGACCCACTCTACACGACCTATTTCAAGATTGACGCGCCCGACGCCTCGGTCGTCTACGATCTTCCAGGATTAGGTGTGCGCAGCGTCAAGGCTAACCCGATTAGCATCTCAGTGCATCCCTGTGCCGTCGAGTTCAGCAAATGGTGGGATTCTGAAGCTCACCGTTTGAGGTTGAGTTTCGCAAACCACTATCCTTACGTTGCTGAAGGGTTTCAGGTGCTCGAGATTCTGAACCCCCCGCTCAAAATTCGACGTGCCATGCCTCAACCCCAATCAGGGGGTGTTGGCTTCAGCCACGCACGTTTTGACCTACCGCCACTCGCTCCAGGTGCAAGCCACGAGATTACATTAGCTATTTCCCCTTCTTCTCCTTTGCCGCAGAGCAACCAACCCTTCCCTGTCAATGCCGTGAAAGATCCGTACTTTTCCTTTATCGTCCCTTGGTACGCTACTACGATCTCGCCAGCTTCGAGTGACCATACGACGTTGAAACAGGCAATCCAGACCGGTTTAGTGAGCTCTCCTGCTAAAAACGTGCTTGAAAAGGCCGCCTATGCCGTACCGCATGCCCACAATACCGAGGCCACGGTAGGCACTCCGGTCAAGCCGGCCGGGTCTACTCCTTGGCCGGGTTTCGACTGGCGCGTGCCTGGTTCAACAGGGGATTTTCTCATCAGATCCGAAGGCACGAGCTATGTGATCTATGTCGCGCACAGGCAATGGCAGTACAATTTTCCACCGCTGCCGGTCAGCCGAGATGAGTTGAACCATTGACCCCGTGAACAGATCTTTTGGCGACCCAAGGGGACACGACCCCCCTGTTCCCGGTGTCAGAGGAGCAACTGAACTTCGCCAGGATAAATCCACTATTTTGATTTTACGTCAAAAAAAGTTCGAAGAAATTTGAAGAAAGTCGAAAAGGTCAAAATAAAATCCACAACCACCCCACACAACGATGTGAACGAAAACATCTGCGGCTTGTCCGCAGAATGTTCTAACTAGAAGTTATTCTGGTGAGCGAAAATAGTTCGAATATTTGTCAAAACTAAAGATTTGCCCCCCTTTCTAGCCAACCTTCATCTGGAGATCTCTATCTGCTTGAGCCGGAAGAGCCCATGGCGACTGGCCAAGTCCAAAGCCACGCAGATGGGTATGAGCAATCAATGGCTTCAGGATCAAGGTCTGTTATTTTTCTTTAAAATATGATTTAAGATTTCTGTAATAGTTCTCATGCGGACCAAGCATGATGAGTTCAAGATCTTCATCTAAAAAACGGTATGATAAAAGGTACAGCACCCCTTGAATTTTGAACTTGTAGACAAAAACTCCCTTCAAATCGCCTCTTTTCTCCACACCAATGTGGGGGGCAGGGATAATATCTTTTATAGCAGCGTCTAAATGCTGCTTTTGTTTTGCTTTTAATTTCTTTACTTTTTTGGCGAAAGAACTTGATTGAAAGACTTTCATAGGAGTTCAACCGAATTGGTACTCTTCTCTTTCGCCTTGATTTAATTCTTCAATACCTATCAGTATTTCTTTGATAAGGTCGTAGGTTAGATCAGGGTTTTCTTCTGCACACTTGCCAATTCTGGCCCAGTGTTCTATTTGACCAGTTAATGATCGGTGATCTACCTTGCTGAATTTGCGTGCATCATTCAACAGTGCTTCAGATATTCTTACTGCTGTTGGCATTTTGCTACCTCCATATTCTTTGAAGTTTGAGCCTTTTGAAAAACTTAGATTTTCGTTCAAAATCAAGGCATGCGAAAAATTTTACCACAGGCATATAATTGATATTCCGAGGATAAAATTTTGAGCATAACGCAGAGTTTGGGCGAAAAGATTGTTTTGCAAATGGCTCGTTTATTCATTTTAACTAGAAACATAGCAATATGCAACGTAACGATTCATTTTGCAGTCACTGAGCCCGTAGCTGTAACCACCAACTGGTGACCTGTGATCGGCAGTGATCAGGACACCTCCTCTTCCTTGCGAGTAAGATGATGCAGAACAAAACTGGTAACCGCCCCGAAAAGAAGACACCGAAATCAGACAAAGTGACTGTTGAGCACAGCGGTTCGCTGCTTACCAGCCTCATTGAGGCCTTCCCACAGAAGAGCCGTAGTTTGTTGAAAGCCGTGTTGCGAGATCAACAGGTCCTGGTCGATGATAAACCGGTAACGCAGTTCGATCATCTGCTCACGGCGGGTCAAATCCTGGAAGTTTTCTGGGAGAAGACTTCTCCCAGGCACCGCCCGCACGGTCTCAAAATCGTTTTTGAGGATGAGGACCTGATCGTGGTCGAGAAACCGGCCGGGCTCCTGACAGTCGCTACGGACAAGGAAAAGCGCAAAACCGCCTATGCCCTCTTGAGCGACTATGTGAAAGCGGAAAATCCGGATAATAAAATTTATATCGTCCACCGAATCGACCGGGAAACTTCCGGTCTCCTGCTTTTTGCCAAAAATGAGGCAATCAAGCACAAGATCCAGGAGACCTGGGGGGCGACCATCAAAGAACGTATCTATGTGGCGGTAGTTGAAGGAGTGGTCGAGCGGGAAGGGGGAACCATCACTTCCTTTTTAAAAGAGAGCAAGGCCTTTATCGTCTATTCTTCGCAGAATCCCAAAAACGGCCAGAAAGCCGTGACCCACTATACGACGTTGAAGACCGGCAAGGATTACTCCCTGCTGGAGATCCAGCTTGAAACCGGGAGAAAACACCAGATTCGTGTCCACATGCAGGATATCGGGCACCCGGTGGTCGGTGATACCAAATACGGTTCCCGACAAAAACCGCTCGGCCGGCTCGGCCTGCACGCCCGGGTACTCGCCTTCACCCATCCTGCAACCGGCAGACTGTGTAGATTCGATACCGGTATCCCTTCAAAATTCCACCGACTTTTTCCCCGTGAGTAGGGATCCAGCACCTTACCCGGTGTGGCTTCCGCCAATCGTTAGGCCGATATTTCTGAGAGTTCCGGCCTCATACTTGTGGAGTCATTTTCTGTTTTTTCTGTGTATTCAAAGGGGGGGGCGCAGCGACCGGTGAATTGTGATAATTGATCCGATTGGCATTTACAGCGAATTTGGGAAACAAAGGCGAGACGGCCCCCAAGATTAGGACCACGAGCTAAGTTATAGTAAGATGTTCATAGTTTCTCAACCCAAGATCATGAGGAATTATGAAACGACAGCGACGCAAGCACACCCCGGAGTTCAAGGCCAAGGTAGCCTTAGAAGCGATCAAAGGGATCAAAACCCTCAGTGAGATCTCCAAGGAGTACGAAGTCCACCCGGTCATGGTCAGTGCCTGGAAAAAGGACATGATGGAACGTCTTCCGGAGGTTTTCGAGAAGAAAAATACCAAGAAGGATAAACTGACAGAGAAGGAAACAGAGCAACTGCAACGCAAGGTCGGGCAGCTGACGATGGAGGTCGATTTTCTCGAAAAAAAGTGCAGGCAGTTGGGAATAACCGGCAAAGAGCGCAGCTCATAGAGCGCGATTCCCAACTGAGTATCCGCCGCCAGTGCCAACTCTTGAGCATCTCGAGATCAATGGTCTACTATGAGCTGACCGGCGAGTCGGAAGAAAACCGTGCTCTGATGAAAGAGATGGATCGTCTTTATCTGGAAGATCCGACTGCCGGTTCGAGACGAATGAGC
>NZ_FQXS01000081.1 GCF_900130015.1 Desulfofustis glycolicus DSM 9705
GAAATCAGGGAAGCGGATCGGGCCGGTGAGAAATTTAATACCGTGCAGGTTCAAGAGTTGGTTCACCGGGTAATTCGGATCACCGACCGCTATCCGGTGATCGGTGAAATCGCCGAGGAGGCATTCATCTACTTGCTGACGGGCGGCGGCTATGTCGGCAATGCAAGGCGTGTGGCACCGTTCCTACAGCCGCGTACATTGCGGCAAATGATTGAGCAAGCAAAACATGAGAACCGGAGGTACTGAAAATGGCAGACTTGAAAGATCTCTTCCCTGAGGACAACTTTGAACGCGAGATGCATAATAAATTGAGAGAGTTAGCACCATCGATTATCGATAGCTTGTATAAAAGGCTAATAGAGGACGGATCGACGAACGCTGGTAAAGTGCTATTGAATAAAATTGTGTCAGACGCTAGGGAGCCGATGCCCCGGCTGAACCTTGCGCCTGTCGAGGGACTGGATGACGTGCCGCGATTCATAAGCGAGCTTTTGAGTGCGGCGGCCAACGGGCAAATCACGCCTAGCCAAGTATCGAAATTGATCAATTCAACGGCCATATATGTGACGCTGCAGGAAAAAGCAAACTCAAGAGCCATCGGGAAAATGATTAGGGAAGGTAAAATACCAGGGATGTAGCTCTAGCCTCTGTTCCTTCCGTGCCGTCCCAGTTCCCACTTAACAGCACATCCATATCCGAAGATCCGGCTATGTATATACGTATGCGCGCGAGAGATATCTGGTCCGAAGTCTCGTTGGCTTAAAATATTATACGGGGCCAGGCATTGAAAAGTCCGGGAAAAGCAACGTACGGAACCTGAATAATAAAATCATTATAAATAGATAAAGAGACTTCCGTGAATTTATAAAGGGTTTGTAAGTTAGGATCGATTTTCCTTGACCGGTAAACAATTTACAATTACAATAAACTTACAATTAGTTGTAAATGATACTTACAATATGGTGCAACAATGGAGAAGGTTATTACCATCTCAGAAGAGCTTTACCGACGACTTGAGAAACATGTCGCCGGATTTGGGGACTCACCTCAGAGCGTTATTGAAAGAATATTAGATTTTTACGAAGGAAAGAACCTGCCAACTGAAAGATTATTCTCTGGGCCTGATATGGGGGATCGGGATTTCTCGAAGTTTGACTTCAAGGGGAATGCTTATGGAAAGGGCCGCCTTGTACTTGCAATTGTAAAGGACTACGTGCAAAACCATCCGGGCTTAAATTTCGGGGATTTATCTGAAATATTCCCTAAGCACCTGCAAGGGTCTCATGGGGTTTTTAATAAGGAATCGATTGCAAATGACATCTATCAGAGAACCGGACATAAACGGTATTACATCAAGCCTGAAGAACTTATCCAGTTATCTGATGAACGAATTGCTGTGTGTTCACAATGGGGGAAAACAAATATTTACAAATTGCTTCGACATGTGGAGTCACTTGGGTACGAGATCAAGGCTCAAGAATAAATGGAAATCTAGTTAATTTCTCTATTGAGATGAAAAGATGATTAGGCCTCACCGAATCAGCGACTGGAATGTTTTCTATGGCATGACAGGCAAGACAGATTATGCCAAGCAGATGGGGAAATTTGTCCTTGCCCGACTTTTATTTGAAATCCTCATCGTCTTACCATTCAGGATTCTAATACTTCTTCCGTTGTACCTTACAGGAATCACCCTTGAAAACCACACGAAACAGCAGGAATCGATCAAACGTTCCCAAATTAAAAAAATTGAAAGAGCTCAAAAGGTACTCCTGCAATTGGAGAAGTTGATGCCCGAAATCAGCACTGCTGATACGAAAGCAACACGGAAAAGCAAAACAATGAGAGCTTTGACGCTGCTCGATGAGCTTGAGCGACTCGGTCAGAAAGAAGTAGTTTATGATTTTGAGCAAGTTAATGAAGTGGACCCCTGAGTCAAGACAGAAATCCACTGGGTTTAAGCTAGACATTCAACGTCACGTGCAGCGGGTCGGCGCTGCCCCGGTTTAGC
>NZ_FQXS01000092.1 GCF_900130015.1 Desulfofustis glycolicus DSM 9705
GATAAAGCAACATCCTTTCTGTAAATTCACTATCCTTTCAATTCTTTCAACACATGCACTCCTGAGTAGCGCGGACAGCTGAGATCGTCCAGGCCAAGCCCTTCGGGTGCTCGTTCCTCGCAGCCTTGACAACCTCAACCTTCAGCGCTGGACCTGAAGATGGCGATGACGGAGAGGCGTCTCCGACGGGGCTCCAACAAAAAGGCTGTGGAGCAGAGCCAGCACCAAGTTCCAGCAATTATTCAAAGGTTAAATATGCTTTCCCAGCTTCCCACTCGTCAGAGATCTCCATGGCCACAGCCGTCACCAGTCGTAAACACGATTCGGTGTTAGGGAAAATGGTAGCAACACGGGTTCTTCTTTTTATCTCTTTATTCAGCCTTTCAAGCATATTGACCGTGCGAAGGCGCCGGCGGTGCGGCTCCGGCATTTTCATCACCGCAAGGCCTTCCGGCACTGCCGTTTCCGCCCACAAGACAAGATCCGGGGCTTTCTCACGATAATCGTCCAGGAAGAGGCCCAGCAACCGGAGGGCCTCTGTCTCGGTAGGAGCGGTAAAGACACTTCGCAGTCTCTCCGCCACCGTTTTTTTCATGGCTTGTCTGGGCACATACTTTTGAGCGTTCTGTTGTAGATGAAACTGGCAGCGTTGCCAGGGAACCGTTGGAAAAACAGCATCACGAGCTGCTTTCAGGCCCTCATGAGCATCGGAGATAAAGAGCCGGACACCATAGAGGCCACGATCTTTCAAGCTGCTCAGAAAGTCTCGCCAATGCACCTCGTTCTCGGATAGCTTGACGGAGGTGCCCAGCACTTCGCGGCGACCCGTCTCACTTACCCCTATTGCTATCAGAACAGCGCTGGAGACAACCACGCCTCCTGTGCGGACCTTTTCATATCTGGCATCAAGATAGACATAGGGAAAGGCACCCAATGGCCGGGTGCGCCAAGCCTGCAATTGCTCATCCAAGGCCTGGCTTGCCCTGCTGACTTCTGCAGATGAGATTTCAAAACCACAGAGCTCTTCGGTTATCTTGGCTACTTTCCGGGTTGATACGCCTTGGACGTACATCTCAGCCAAGGCCAGTTTCAAGGCTCTTTCTGATCGAAGGCCGCGCTCAAGGCTCTGAGGGTAGAACTCGGTCCCCCTAGTCTGCGGAATGGCAAGATCAACTTCACCGAATCGGGTCCGCATCGTTTTGGCTTTGTAGCCGTTGGCATAACCAATCCTGTCAGCTTTTCTCTCATAGAGGCCGGCGTTGAGATGCCGGGATCTCTCCAGCTTCATCGCCGTGTTCATGAGCATACCGACAGTCTCGGCAATGCCGTCGAAGCCATTTTCAATCAAAAGTTCCATTGCCAGGTCAAATTGGGTACATTCAAGACTGCAGGTCATCGTATTCTCCTTTCTTTTTGTTTCCGCGAAAAATGAAAGCGAAAGGATATACGATGGCCTGCTCTTGCCAAGCCTTATCCGAATTTACAGAAAAAAAGGTACACTAAC
>NZ_FQXS01000093.1 GCF_900130015.1 Desulfofustis glycolicus DSM 9705
GAGAGAGGGTTGAACCTGTAAAAGAAGGCGAGCTTGACAGGGCTGTCAATATCTGAGAATGATTCCTCAAACACCAGACTTGATTATAACTCTCTCGGAAACCTTCACTGCGTCATTCTTTTTGCTGTCTCTGGTTGATTAAATAGAATATGATTGTTTTGTTTGAAAAACCAATAGTTGAGTATGACCACATCTCAATAATATTCAGCACTGCGTCACAGCCGATAATGGACCGACCGCTTAAAGGAGCAGACTCTGCCACAAAACTGCTTCTGTACATCACTACCACCGCTGTTATCAATGGCGACACGAGCAGAGTATATTTCCCACTTCAAACCAGTCCTGGAATGTCCTACAAGGGAGGGCTTTTGCTCTGATAGGAGCCTTGATTAAAGAGCTTTATGTTGACGGTTCGAAGAGTTACAAAGAAAAAGAGAGGCGAAGACTAATATGGAAGTCCCAGCAAAAAAACCACAGGTAACCGTCGTTCTTCCGGCGTATAACGAGGCTAGTGTCGTCGGTGACACCGTTCGCAAGATCAAACATCTTTATCCTGATTTCGAAGTCCTCGTAGTCGATGACGGCTCCACCGACGGTACTTTGGAAGCTGCCATGGCAGCTGGTGCCAATGTCTGGCCGCACCCTTACAATATCGGCAATGGTGCTGCTATTAAAACCGGCCTACGTTGTGCACAGGGTGAGTGGGTGGTGATGATGGATGCCGATGGCCAACATCAGCCAGAAGATTTGGCACGACTTCTGGAACACAAAGATAGATACGATATGGTAGTGGGGGCCAGAACCCGCAAATCCAAAACTAAAATTCACAGGGACTTAGCAAATTGGTTATATAATAAAATGGCTTCATATGTTACACAATTTGCAATAATTGATCTTACCTCAGGCTTCAGATTGGTGCGACTGTCTACAGCAAAACAGTTCATCTATCTTCTTCCAAACACCTTTTCTTACCCCTCCACATTGACCATGGCCTATCTACGAAGTGGACGAAGTATCAAATATATACCGATAGACACAAAAGAAAGAATCGGCAAAAGCAAGATAAAATTAATTAAGGATGGCACACGTTTTTTCCTGATTATTACCAGGATAGCCACGCTTTTCTCGCCATTACGAGTTTTTTTACCTATCAGCATACTCCTTTTTTTTAGTGGCGTTTTTTATTACGGATATACATTCATCACTCAGGGTCGGTTTACCAATATGTCGGCACTGCTTTTCAATAGTTCAATTATTGTTTTCATGATAGGCCTTGTGGCGGAGCAAATCAGTCAAATGCGATATGACCGAATTGAGTAAGTAGATACATGATTGATTTCAGTAGTGTCCGGTTAAGAGCCAAACGACTCGGTGTAACATCTTGTATTAATATAGCATTCACGGCAAAATGACCATAATCGACTTGAAATCTG